>NZ_PJME01000026.1 GCF_002954775.1 Streptomyces geranii | reverse complement strand
TCGCCCCCGCCGCCCCTACCCGTCCCATCCCGTTCCTGGGGGCTGCGCCCCCAGACCCCCGCTAGTCGCGCTGAACGCGCTCGTCCTCAAACGCCGGACGGGCTGGGTGGGTGGTGGCGGCCAGGTGGGTGGGCGGGAAAGGCTCGGCCTGAACGGCCTCGCCCTCAAGCGCCGGAGGGGCTGAGGTGCCCCGACCTGGGCTGGGTGAGAGGCAGTAAACGGGTGGGTGGGTGGGAAAACTCCGCCTGAACGGCCTCGCCCCCAAGCGCCGGTCGGGCTGAGGTGCCCCGACCTGGGCTGGGTAAGAGGCAGTAAACGGGTGGGTGGGTGGGAAAAACTCCCCCAAGCGTCGCCCGCCCCGGGGCGCCGGACACCCCCCGGCGGGAGACAGCTAGGCTCGGTGGTGTGAATCCGAAGATCCGGAACCGGGTGATGGCCGGTGCACTCGTGCTGATGTTCGTCGTCGTGGCTGTGGCGGCGGCGGTCGGGAAGTGACCTAGGCGCGGTTCCGCGCAAGTTGTCCACCGGCCGCCGCTCGCCCTTTGCAGCTGCCGCCCGGCTACCAGGCGAACGCCTCCGGTGACGGGCCGGGGCCCGGGAAGATCTCGTCCAGCGCGGTCAGCAGTTCCTCGCTCAGCTCCAGCTCGGACGCCCGTACCGCCGACTCCAACTGCTCGGCCGTGCGCGGGCCGACGATCGGGCCGGTCACGCCGGGGCGGGTGAGCAGCCAGGCCAGGGCCGCCTCGCCGGGCTCGATGCCGTGCTTGTCCAGCAGGTCCTCGTACGACTGGACCTGCGCGCGTGCGGTGGGGTCGGCGAGGGTGTCCGCCGCGCGGCCACTCGCGCGTCGGCCGCCCTGGACCTCCTTCTTGATGACGCCGCCGAGCAGGCCGCCGTGCAGCGGTGACCAGGGGATGACCCCTAGGCCGTACTCCTGCGCGGCCGGGATGACCTCCATCTCGGCGCGGCGTTCGGCGAGGTTGTAGAGGCACTGCTCGCTGACGAGGCCGATGGTGCCGCCGCGCCGGGCGGCGGTCTCGTTGGCCTGGGCGATCTTGTAGCCGGGGAAGTTGGACGATCCCGCGTAGAGGATCTTGCCCTGCTGGACCAGGACGTCGACGGCCTGCCAGATCTCGTCGAAGGGGGTCGAGCGGTCGATGTGGTGGAACTGGTAGACGTCGATGTAGTCGGTGCGGAGGCGCTTGAGCGACGCGTCCACCGCGCGGCGGATGTTCAGCGCCGACAACTTGTCGTGGTTGGGCCAGGCGTCGCCTTCGGCGGCCATGTTGCCGTACACCTTGGTGGCGAGGACCACCCGGTCACGGCGGTCGTCGCCCTTGGCGAACCAGTTGCCGATGATCTCTTCCGTACGGCCCTTGTTCTCGCCCCAGCCATAGACGTTGGCGGTGTCGAAGAAGTTGATCCCCGTGTCCAGGGCCGCGTCCATGATCGCGTGGCTGTCGGCCTCGTCGGTCTGGGGGCCGAAGTTCATGGTCCCGAGGACGAGTCGGCTGACCTTGAGTCCTGTGCGTCCGAGCTGCGTGTACTTCATGACTGTTCAGCCAACGTCGTGGAGTGCGCTCTAAGCAAGGGTGGGTTGTGCGGGCGGGGGACTCCGCTCAGGATCCGTGGTCCGTGGGCCGCTTTGTGGCGGTCCTAGTCGCGGGGGAACTCGTCGGTCTTGAGGGTGAGGTCGACGACGGTGTCGCCGAGGTCCACGTCGTCCCCGAAAGCGAGCTTCGTCTCGGTCGCGTACTCGCCGTTCTTCGGGTGGGTGTAGAGGAAGCACCTGCCCTGGTAGGGGTCGGCGATGAGATAGACGGGGACTTCGGCCTCGGCGTACGCGGCCTTCTTGGGGCCGTAGTCGTTCACGGCCGTCTTCTTCGAGATCACCTCGGCGACGAACGCGACGTCCGCGTGGCGCCACAGGCCGTTGTCGCCCTTCTCGGCGCCTTCGGCCATGAGCGTCACGTCGGAGGAGAAGCCGTTGAGGTGGCCCGGGTAGTCGATGCGGACGTCGGACTTCACGCGCTTGCGCGGGTACTTGGTGCGCAGCTGGTCGTAGATGGCTGCGATGATCTCCCAGTGGGTGTCCCGCTGCGGCGACATGAAGATGTTCCCTCCGACGATCTCGACCCTGTATCCGTCGGGGATGGGGCTCTTCTCAAGCCACTCGTACATCATGTCGAGCGTCAGCTTGTCGCTGTTGTCGCTGTTGTCGCTGTTGTCGCTGTTGTCGCTGTTGTCGGCGCTGTCGGCGCTGTCGGCGCTGTCGGCGATGTCGGCCATCTCGATCCTTTCTTCAAGGACGGTCACCGTGGCACTCCTCCCCGGCCGCGCCCCGGACGAACGCAGCCGTGCAGTACAACGATACGCACGGTGACCATGGCATGCCCGGATTCGGTCAGTCCGTTCCGGCCAGGTACGGCTGACCCACATCCCATGCCTGGTACATCGCCCCCGCGAACGCCCCCGCGATCTTGTGCTCGCCGCTCGCGTTCGGGTGTGTCCCGTCGTACGTGTCCTGGTGGATGTCGTACGTGGGCGGGGGTGACGTCAGGAGCAGTGGGGAGCGGGGTTCGTCCAGGTCGGCCGCCGTTTTCGCGAGGAGTTCGTTGAAGCGGACGACCTGGGCGGCGAAGGGCGGGTCCGTCTCCGCGCGGACGTTGGGGATCACCGGGAGGAGGGCGATGGCGATGCGCGGGTTGGAGCTGCGGGCCTCGGCCACGAAGAGGCGGGCGTTCTCCGCCGTCTGGTCGGCGTCCGTGTAGAAGCCCAGGTCGATCAGGCCCAGGGAGACCAGCAGGACGTCCGGCTTGTGGACGCGTACCGCGTCCGCGATCAGTGGGGTCATGTGCTGCCAGCCCTCGCCCCAGCCGGCCAGATGGGCGCGGGGGAACTCCGGGTCGGCGTACTCGTACGAGTCGGAGGCGTTCGTCGCCTTGTCGTACAGCGTCTCGCGCGGGCCCACGATCCGGAACGGGCCGCCGTACGTCTCCCGCAGGTGCTGCCACAGGCGGTAGCGCCAGGTGTGTTCGCCGGCGCTGCCGATGGTCATGGAGTCGCCTACGGGCATCAACCTGAGCATCCGCTCATGATGCGGGATCGCGGGGGATCGGGGGAGGCGTGTGGGGCGGGTGGGGAGTGTGAGCCCGGCCACCCGGGTGTCAGGTGTACGTCAGGTTTGTGGGCATCGGCCCCGCCCGGTGCTTCGTCGTATGCCCCGTCAACCACCGCGTATCGACCGCCGGGATGGCACGCTTGAGGGCATGCGCCGATCGCTCGCCCTCCTTGCCGGGGGCCTACTCGTCGGGGTGCTCGCCGCGCCCGCCTCCGCTGCCGATGGTGACGAGGGTTTCACCATCAAGGACCCGCGGATCACCGAGTCCAGCGGTCTCGCCGCCTCCCGGCTGCACCCGGGCGTCTACTGGACCCACAACGACAGCGACGACGGCGCCTATCTGTACGCCGTCGACAGCGCGACGGGGCGGACCGTCGCCACGATCACCATGAGCGGCGTCGGCACGCCCCGGGACATCGAGGCCATCTCCATCGGGCCCGACAACCAGATCTACGTCGGCGACATCGGCGACAACGACGGTGTGACCTGGGATTATGTCTGGATCTATCGGCTGGCCGAGCCCAAGGTGCTCAAGGACCAGACGATCCGCGCCACGCAGTACGTCGTGAAGTACTCGGACGGCTCGCGCGACGCCGAGTCCCTCGTCGTCCATCCGAAGACCGGGCGCGTCTACATCATCGACAAGCAGGAGGACGGCGGGCATCTGTACGCGGGCCCGGCCCAGCTCTCCTCCTCCGGCACCAACGTCTTCCGGCCCGTCGCCGCCGTCGACATGTGGGCCACCGACGCCGCGTTCTCCCCCGACGGACGGCAGTTGGCCGTACGCGGCTACTTCGGCGGCGTCGCCTACGCCTGGAACGACGGCAAGCTCAAGCGGGAGGGACAGCTCGACGTGCCCCTCCAGGGACAGGGCGAGTCGCTCACCTACAGCCGTGACGGGTCGAAGATCCTGTACGGCAGCGAGGGCGCCGAGAGCGGGGTCGAGGCCGAGGACGCTCCTTCGTACGATGCCTCCGGTAACCCCAAGTCGCCCTCTGGGAGCGGGAGTTCCGCGTCGGACGGGGGTGGTGGGTCCGAGGGGAAGGTCAAGAACGGGGCCATCGCTGTCGCCGTGCTCTTCCTCGGCTACTTCGGGCTCAAGCGGCTTCGGCGGAAGCCGCCGGCTTAGCACGCGGGTTGGGGCGTGGGCCCGCGGGTCGTTTCAGTGGCCCACAGGGAGTTCAAGGGATTCCACAGGGAGTTCTCAGGTTCCTTTGAGGTGGCCCCGGTAGGTCTGGGGGGTGACCAGCCCACCCCGGCTCCTCGTCGTCGACGACGAGCAGAACATCCGCGATCTGCTGTCCGAGACCTTCCGCCTCGTCGGCTTCGACGTCACCGTCGCCGCCGGCGGGGTCGAGGCGCTCAACGCCGTGCTCTCGGCGCCGCCCGACCTCGTCGTCCTCGACGTGATGCTGCCCGACATGGACGGCTACGAGGTCGCCCGTATGCTGCGGCACGACGGGCGGGAGGTGCCCGTACTGTTCCTCACCGCCCGCGACACCGTGCGCGACCGCGTCGAGGGGCTGTCGGCCGGGGGCGACGACTACGTCACCAAGCCGTTCAGCCTCGAAGAGGTCGTGCTGCGCGTGCGGGCCATCCTCCGGCGCACCCGGCGCGGTGAGCCCGCGTCCGATCCCGTACTGCGTTGCGCGGGAGTCGAACTCGACGCCGCCGCCCACGCCGTTCGGCGCGACGGGCGTGAACTGGAGCTGTCGGCAACCGAGTTCCGTATGCTCCGCTATCTGCTGGAGAACGCGGGCCGGGTCGTCAGCAAGGCGCAGATCCTGGAGCGGGTCTGGGGCTACGACTTCGGCGGCGACACCCGGATCGTCGAGAGCTACGTCTACTACCTCCGCAAGAAGATCGACTCGGCCGGGGCCGCGCCCCTCATCCACACCCTGCGCGGGGTCGGTTACGTGCTCCGGGCGCCCAAGTGACCAGGCCCGGGCCCCGGTTGAGGCGCTCGCATCACTTGCGTCAGTGGCGTCAGCTCAGGCACTGGTCCCTGCGCGCTCGGCTCGCCTTCGCCGCCACCGCCCTCGCCGCGCTCGCACTGGTCGCCGCGAACGCCGTCGGACTGGTGCTGCTGCAGAACTACCTCATCGACCGGGTCGACACCAACATCGACGTGGGTGGCGGCGGCCCCGTCGGCGACGGCGCGGCCGAGCAACTGGTCACCGGGCGCGTGGACTTCGCCCGCAGCGAGGAGACCGTCGTCGCCTTCCTCGCGGAACGCTTCGGCGGTGACTTCCGGTTGTACGTCTACGAGGCCGGCGGCGGTCGTACCGGCGTCCCCAGCGACCCCGAGGGCCCGGGCCCGGTGCTGCCGGACCGGGAGGGGCTCGCCGCCCGTACCGACGAGGTGTTCACCGTGCCAGGGGAGTCGGGCGCCGACTGGCGGGTCGCCGTGCGCACGGTGGGCGGCGGCACCCTGCTGGTCACCGCCGTCTCCCTCGCCGACGTGGCCGAGACCACCGAACGCCTGCTGCTCATCGACCTGTTGGTGACCTTCGTCGTCCTCGCCGGGCTCGCGGGCGTCGCCGCGCTCGTCGTACGGGCCGGGCTGCGGCCCCTGACCCGGATGGAGGCCACCGCCGACGCCATCGCCGCTGGGGACTTCAGGCGCCGGGTCGACGGCACCGACCCGCACACCGAACCCGGGCGGCTCGGCGGCGCCATGAACGCCATGCTCGCCCGCCTGGAGCACGAGATCGCCGCCCGCACCGCCTCCGAGAGACGCCTGCGCCGCTTCCTCGCCGACGCCTCCCACGAACTGCGCACCCCGCTCACCTCCATCCGCGGCTTCGCCGAACTCAGCCGGCGCGGCGGCGACCGTACGGACGCGCTGCGCCGGATCGAGGCGGAGGCGGCCCGGATGGGCGTCCTGGTCGAGGACCTGCTGCTGCTCGCCCGGCTCGACGAGCGGCGCGAGCTGGAGCGGCGGCCGGTGGATCTGCTGGAGCTGGCCGCAGACGTCGTACGGGATCTGCACGCCCGTTCGCCGGGGCGTGACGTACGGCTGGTGGGGGCCATGCGGCCCGTGGTGGTGCCCGGGGACACGCTGCGGCTGCGGCAGGTGCTCGGGAACCTGCTCTCCAACGCCGACCGGCACACCCCGCCGGACGCGCGGATCAGCGTGCGGGTCGATGTCGTACGGCCCCTCGACCTCGGGCCGGTCGCGGCTGCCGCCGGGGAGGCGTTGCCGCCTGGGGTGCCCGTCGGGCTCGTCGAGGTGGCCGACAGCGGGGACGGAGTGCCGGCCGCGCATGCCCCGTACGTCTTCGAACGGCTCTACCGGGTCGACGGTGCGCGGGCCCGGGGCAGTGCCGAGACCGCGGGGAGCGGGCTCGGGCTGTCGATCGTGGCGGCGCTCGCGGGGGCGCACGGGGGGCGGGTCGATCTTGCCGCCGGGGAGGGGACGGCGGGGGCCGTGTTTCGGGTGCTGCTGCCGTTGGAGGGGGCCGATGTGCCGGTCCCGGCGCGGATTACCAGCTTGCTTTGAGGTTCGGCGCAGGGTCCCCTGACGCTGCCCGGCCAGCCTTCTCCTCGTCATGGAACAACCCGTGACGTGATGAGAAGAGGCGAGGATGCGCAGGAGGCTGACGCGCCGGATACCGGCCGCGACCGCCGCCGTACTGCTCGCGGCCGGGCTGCTGGCCGGTTGTGGCGGGGGCGGGGACGACGACGGGCCCGGGATCGCTTCGGTGGCCGAGAGCGCGGGCGGTGGTGGCTCGGGCGGGGAGACGGCCGCCGCCTCCGACAAGGACGAGGTCGAGCAGGCGCAGGAGTTCGTGGACTGTCTGCGGGGGGAGGGGCTTGAGGTCGAGGACCCCGATCCGGTGACCGGTGAGCTGAACCTCCGGGCGCTCGCCACCGCCGACACCGACCGGGACAAGCTCATGAGCGCCTTCCAGGCCTGCCAGGACAAGGCGCCGCAGTCCTTGCAGGACCAGGCGTCGCAGGCGCCGGACACCGAGCAGCAGCAGAAGTTCGCGCAGTGCATGCGGGACAACGGCGTCGACATGGCCGACCCCGGACCGGACGGCTTCACCCCGGAGTCGGTGCCCACGGGCGACCCCGACTTCGACACCGCGCTGGACGCCTGCCGCGACCGACTCGGCTTCGGCGGGGGTTCGTAGTGAGTGACCTGATCGAGAACGTCGAGAACGTCGAGAACGTCGAGAACGTCGAGGACATCGAGGACGTCGAGAACACGGTCGCGGTGGCTTCCGACGGGGTGAGCGAGGTAGGTGCCGCCCGAACGGGCGGGCGCCGACGACCCCTTCGGATCGCCCTCACCCTGCTCGCCTCCCTCGGCGTCACCGCCGTCGCCGTGGCCGCCGCGACCGGGGCCTTCGGCGGCGGAGACCCGGACGGTACGTCGTCGGGCGCGGCCTCCGGGCCCGTGAGGACCGCGACCGTCCAGCGCACCGACCTCACCCGCAGCGAGACCCTGGACGGCACCCTCGGCTACGGCGACAGCACCCCCGTACAGGCCGTAGGGCAGGGCGTGTTGACCTGGCTGCCCAGTGCCGGGGACACCGTGAAGCGCGGGCAGACCGTGTACCGGCTGAACGAGCAGGCGGTGCCCCTCCTGTACGGCGCCACCCCGCTCTACCGGACCCTCGACGTCGGCGCCGAGGGCCGGGACGTCCAGGTGCTGGAGAAGAACCTCGCCGCGCTCGGCTACACCGGGTTCACCGTGGACGACACCTACACCGAGGGCACCGCCGACGCCGTACGGGACTGGCAGACGGACCTCGGCCGGGCCGGGACCGGCAGGGTCGGCGCCGGGGACGCGGTCGTCGCACCCGGCGCGCGGCGGGTCGCCGAGGTGCAGGGCACCCTGGGCGGGGTGGTCGGCGGTACGGTCCTCAGCTGGACCGGGACCGTGCGGACGGTGACCGTCGAACTCGACGTCAAGGACGAGGACCTGGTCTCCGGTGACGGTACGAGGGCGACGGTGAAGCTGCCCGACGGACGTACCGTCGAGGCCGAGGTCAGCGAGGTGGGCACGGCCGTCACCTCGGCGGCCACCGGCACCGCCACCGGCGGCCAGTCCTCCGGTACGGCCGCCGCCTCCGACCCCACCCTCCCGGTCACGCTCACTGTCGACGACCAGCAGAAGCTGGGGCGTTACCAGGCCGCCCCCGTCGACGTCGACTTCCGGGCGGAGACCCGCAAGAACGTCCTCGCGGTGCCGGTCGAGGCGCTGGTC
Source organism: Streptomyces geranii (assembly GCF_002954775.1). Classification (GTDB taxonomy): domain Bacteria; phylum Actinomycetota; class Actinomycetes; order Streptomycetales; family Streptomycetaceae; genus Streptomyces; species Streptomyces geranii. Next base: position 130,750 of record NZ_PJME01000026.1, on the reverse strand, counting down.
GCGCTGCGCGAGGGCGGGTACGCGGTGGAGCGGGTCACGGCCGCCGGGAGCGAGTATCTCGCCGTGGACACCGGGATGTTCGCCGGTGGCATGGTCGAGGTCTCGGGCGCCGGAGTCTCGGCGGGCCTGAAGGTCGGGGTGCCCAAGTGACCTACCCCATCGTGGAGTTGGCGGGCGTGACCAAGTCGTACGGCGAGGTGGCCGCCCTGCGCGGTGCCGGGCTGGTGGTCGAGCGGGGTGAACTCCTCGCCGTCGTCGGCCCGTCGGGCTCCGGCAAGTCGACTCTCCTGAACATCATGGGGACTCTGGACCGGCCGACCGCCGGGACCGTGCGCGTCGACGGCCACGAGGTCGCCCGGCTCAGCGACCGCGAGCTGTCCGCGCTGCGCGCCCGGACCATCGGGTTCGTCTTCCAGCAGTTCCATCTGGCGCCCGGCGTAACGGCGTTGGACTGCGTCGCCGAGGGCCTGCTGTACGGCGGCCGGTCGCGCGCCGAGCGCAGACTGCTCGCCCGGCGGGCGCTGGTCCGGGTCGGCCTCGGGCACCGGCTCGACCACGAGCCGCACCAGCTCTCCGGCGGCGAGAAACAGCGCGTCGCCATCGCCCGCGCGGTCGCCGGAGACCCGCCCCTGCTCCTCGCCGACGAGCCGACCGGCGCCCTCGACTCCCGCTCCGGCGCGGTCGTCATGCGACTGCTGCGGGATCTGCACGAGGCGGGCACGACGGTCGTCGTCATCACCCACGACCGGGACATCGCGGCCTCGCTCCCGCGCGAGGTCCGGGTCAGGGACGGCCACATCGAGTACGACACCCACCAGCGCCCCGAGCTTGAGGGAGTACGGGCATGACCGCCACGGCCCTGGACCCCGTGCGGGTGCCCGCACGGGCACCCCGGCCCGCCCGTCTCCGGCCCGTCGACGTGTTCCGGGTCGCCGGTTCGGGGCTGCACTCGCGCCCGATGCGGGTGTTCCTCTCCGCGCTCGGCATCGCCATCGGCATCGCGGCGATGATCGGCGTCGTCGGCATCTCGACGTCCAGCCAGGAGGAGCTGAACCGCAAGCTCGACGCGCTCGGCACCAACCTGCTGACCGTGCGGCCGGGGCAGTCCTTCGGCGGGGGCGAGGCCCATCTCCCGGACGCCGCCGAGGACATGGTCGGCCGGATCGGGCCCGTCGAGTCCGTCTCGGCGGTCGGGCTGACCGACGCCAAGGTGTACCGCAACGACCGGGTGCCCAGCGAGCGCAGCGGCGGCATCGGCGTCTACGCGGCCCGTACGGCACTGCCCGCGACCGTCGGGGCCGAGGTCGCCGAGGGCCGGTGGCTGAACGCGGCCAACGCCGACTACCCGGCGGTGGTGCTGGGTTCGGCCGCCGCCGACCAACTCGGCGTGCACGACACGGGTGCCGAGGTCCAAGTCTGGCTCGGTGGACGCTGGTTCACGGTCGTGGGAATCCTCGCCTCCAACGAGTTGGTGCCCGCGATGGACTCGGCGGCCCTGGTCGGCTGGCCCGTCGCCGAGGAGCTGCTCGGCTTCGACGGCTACGCGACCACCGTGTACACGCGGGCCGCCGAAACCTCCGTAGCGGATGTCCAGTCGGTGCTGGGTGCCACCGCGAATCCGGAGGACCCGTCGGCGGTCCAGGTCTCCCGGCCCTCCGACGCCATCGCCGCCAAGGAGGCCACCGACGAGACCCTCGCCGGGCTGCTCCTCGGGCTCGGCGCGGTCGCGCTGCTGGTCGGCGGGGTCGGGGTCGCCAACACCATGGTCATCTCGGTCCTGGAGCGCCGCTCCGAGATCGGACTGCGCCGCTCGATGGGCGCGACCAAGGGGCAGATCCGTACGCAGTTCCTGTGCGAGTCGCTGCTGCTGTCGGCGCTGGGCGGGCTCGGCGGGCTGCTGCTCGGCATCGGGGTGACCGGCGGCTACGCCTCCTACCAGGGCTGGCCCGCCGTCGTACCGGCCTGGGCGATGGCCGGCGGGATCGCCGCGACGCTCGTCATCGGCGGCCTCGCGGGCTTCTACCCGGCGGTCCGGGCGGCCCGGCTGCCACCGACGGAGGCGCTGGCGTCGGCGTGACGGCGGTCAGGAGGGTTCCCCGGGCGGACGGCGCCGGGGACCCTCGGCGCGTCAGTCCTCCCGTACCTCTCGTTCGGCCTGTTCCTCCCGTACCCGCAGCTCGTAGTGGAGCGTCGGGGTGCCCATCACGCGGTGGGCCAGGGGGGCCAGGACGCCGTGCGTGACCGGGTACTTGCGGCGCAGCAGGCTCGCCGCGTGCCGGTCCTCGGGGCCGCCGTGGTCCAGCAGGCGGGCGTGGGCGTGGACCTCGGGGCCGGTGGGGGCGCCGCGCGCGGTGCACGGGGCGATCTCCACCGTCGGGTCGTCGCGCAGGCGCCCGGTCTTCCAGGCGTTGGCGGGGGTGCGGAAGTACGCGTGGTCACCCTCGACGACGATGTTCACGGGGGTGCCGACGCCGCTGCCGTCCTTGCGGTGGCTGGTGAGCAGGACGGCCCACTGCTTGACGAAGGGCGCGAGTCCGGGGCTCGGGGGCGTGGTCCTCATGCCTCCATGGAGGCACCGGAAGCACGGTTTGTCACCCTCACCGCTGCTACTGCTACTGCTACTGCTTCCGCGCCTGTCGGTCGACCCAGACCTCCAGGCCGTCCAGGATGCGCTGCAGCCCGAACTCGAAGTGGTCGAAGGCGGGGCCCCACGCGTCGGGGCTCAGGGCGGCGAGGACCGGGTAGCGGCCGGTGGCCATGATCTCCGTGAGGACCGGCAGGTGGGCCTGCCAGAACTCGGCGTCCGTGAGGCCCGTACGGCGCTCGGCCTCCCGCTGGTAGACCTGGGTGCGCGCGGCGCCGACGACGTAACCGTCGATCATGATGACCGCCGACACCAGCTCGGGGTCGGACAGGCCCATCGGCTTGATGCGCGACAGGATCGCCTCCATCCCGTCGAGCGCGCTGGGGCCCAGGATCGGGCGGGACTGGTTGACCTGGAGCAGCCAGGGGTGGCGGCGGTAGAGGTCGAGGGTGGCGTGGGCCATCGCCTCCAGGGTCGCGCGCCAGCCGCCGTCACCGAGGGTGGCCGGGTTGTGGTCGGGGCGCTGGACGCGGTCGAGCATCAGGTCGAGCAGCTCGCCCTTGCCGGGGACGTAGCGGTACAGCGCCATGGTCGCGGTGCCGAGGGCGGTGGCGACGCGGCGCATCGAGACCGCGTCCAGCCCCTCCTCGTCCGCGATCCGGACGGCCGCTTCCACGATCCGGTCGATCGAGAGGCCCGGCTTGGGACCCCGGCTGGGGCGCCGGCCCGTGTCCCACAGCAGCTGGAGGGTGCGGGTGACATCACCGCTGCCACTGGTCTGCGTACCGTCACCGCTGCCGCCGCCGCTCTTCATGCGGTTCAGCTTAATTCCAGGGCCGGGCGCCGAGAATAAAACCGTGTACGCCGTACGCTTAACCGAGTACGGTGTACACAGTTGCCGTCGGCGGTGGTGCCGACGGCCGTTGTCGGTGACGGGCGGAGGGGCTATGACCGGCGGATTCGCGGTACGGGCCGAGGCGTTGGAGAAGCGGTACGGCGAGAAGCGCGCCCTGGACGGGTTCGACCTGGCCGTGCGCGAGGGGACCGTGCACGGGCTGCTCGGGCCGAACGGCGCGGGCAAGACCACGGCGGTGCGCATCCTGTCCACGCTCGTCCGGCTGGACGGCGGGCAGGCGACCGTGGCGGGCCTGGACGTGGCCCGCCAGCCGCGCGAGGTGCGGGCGCGGATCGGCCTGACCGGCCAGTACGCGGCTGTGGACGAGGTGTTGACGGGACGCCAGAACCTGGAGATGTTCGGGCGGTTGTTCCATCTGGGCGGACGGCGGGCCCGGCAGCGGGCCACCGAGTTGCTGGAGCAGTTCGATCTGACCGACGCGGCGGACAAGGGCGTCGACAAGTACAGCGGGGGCATGCGGCGTCGGCTCGACCTGGCCGCCTCGATGATCCTGGCTCCTTCCGTGCTGTTCCTCGACGAGCCGACGACCGGGCTCGATCCGCGCAGCCGGGGTGAGGTCTGGGACTCCGTAAGGGAGTTGGTGGCCGGTGGGACGACGGTGCTGCTGACCACGCAGTATCTGGAGGAGGCCGACAAGCTGGCCTCCCGGATCACCGTGATCGACCAGGGGCGGGCCATCGCGGACGACACCCCGGACGGGCTGAAGAACACGATCGGCGGCGACCGGATCGAGGTCGTCGTGACCGAGCGGGCCGACATCCCGAGGGTGGTGAAGGTGGTCGCCCGGGTCTCGGACGGCGAACCCGAGTCCGACGAGACCGAGTTGAGGGTGCACGCCCCGGTGACCGACCGGGTCTCGGCGCTCACCGAGGTCGCCCGCACCCTCCAGGACGAGGGCATTCCGGTCGAGGACATCGGGCTGCGCAGGCCGAGCCTCGACGACGTGTTCCTGCGGCTGACGGGACACCGTACGGAGAACGAGGAGAAGGGGGCAGCGGCATGAGTGCTGTGGACGTCAGCGGGGTGGAGGGGCGCGGCCGTACCTACTGGCTGCTCTCCGACTGCTGGAACGTGGTCCGGCGCGGCCTGACCCACTACCGGCGCCAACCCATCAGCATCGCCTGGCAGTTGGGCTTCCCGATCCTCTCCGTGCTGCTGTACGGATATGTCTTCGGCAGCGCGATGACGGTCCCGGGCGGCGGGGACTACAAGGACTTCCTGATGCCGGGGATGTTCGCGATGACGATGGCCTTCGGGTTCATCAACACGGCGACCATCGTGGTGTACGACGTGACGAAGGGGGTCATCGACCGCTTCCGCTCGATGCCGATGGCGCCCTCGGCGGTGGTCGCCGGGCGCGGGGTCACCGATCTGGTCGTCGCCTGCGCGGAGTTGGGCATCATGATGCTCACCGCGTTCGCGATGGGCTGGCGCCCGGAGGGCGGGCTCGGCTTCGTGGCCGCGTTCGGGCTGCTGCTGTGGCTGCGGTTCTCGCTGATCTGGATCGGCGTGTGGCTGGGCCTGATCGTGCCCAACCCGGAGGCGGCGGGCGGCCTGTTCGCCGTCGCCTTCCCGCTGACGATGATCTCCAGCATCTTCGTCGCCCCCCAACTCATGCCGGACTGGCTGGGGTTCGTGGCCGCGTGGAACCCGATCTCGTCCACGGCGGCTGCGGCACGCGAACTGTTCGGGACGCCGGTGGGCAGCGGTGACTCGTGGGTGGAGGGGCACGCGCTGCTGATGGCGGGCGTGTGGCCTGCCGTACTGACGCTTGTCTTCCTGCCGTTGGCGGTGCGGCGATTCAAGAAGCTCAGCCGCTGACTTTCGGCTGGGGGTCTGGGGGTTATCCCCCAGGAGGCACAACTTGCCGTTGGCGGTACGGAGGTTCCAGAAGCTGAGTCGGTGAGGCACCGCGTACCGCCGCGCATCTTGACGTGAGCATGGTGTGCCAGTTCTCTGGGAGGTGCGCGGTGCGTGGGAGCGCTCCCAACGAGTCCGGGGCCGCGCCTCCCGAGAGGAACGAGCGACATGTTCCGCTTCCGTACCTTACGAAGAGTGCTGGTGGCCGGCGTCGCCGCGCTGCTGCTGCCGCTGGGGGCCGGGGTCCAGGCCGCCGGTGCGGCGGATGTCCGTGCGGCGGACGCCGGTGCCGGTTACTGGCACACCAGTGGGCGGCAGATCCTGGACGCGGCCGGGCAGCCGGTCCGGATCGCCGGGATCAACTGGTTCGGCTTCGAGACCGGCAACTACGTGGTGCACGGCCTCTGGTCGCGCGACTACAAGAGCATGATCGACCAGATGAAGTCGCTCGGCTACAACACCATCCGGCTGCCGTACAGCGACGACATCTTCAAGTCCTCCACCGTCCCCAACAGCATCGACTTCAGCAGCGGCAAGAACGCCGACCTGCAAGGGCTGAACTCCCTCCAGATCATGGACAAGCTGGTCGCGTACGCCGGTCAGAGCGGCCTCAAGGTCATCCTGGACCGGCACCGGCCTGACGCGGGCGGGCAGTCGGCGCTCTGGTACACGGCGGCGGTGCCCGAGTCGACGTGGATCGCCAACCTCCGGGCGCTGGCGACGCGTTACTCCGGTCAGGACGCGGTCGTAGGCATCGATCTGCACAACGAGCCGCATGATCCGGCCTGTTGGGGCTGCGGCGACACGACGCGGGACTGGCGGCTGGCGGCTCAACGGGCGGGCAACGCTGTCCTCGCCGTGAATCCGCAGCTGCTCGTCTTCGTGGAGGGCGTGCAGACCTTCAACGGGGTCTCCGGCTGGTGGGGCGGCAACCTCATGGGGGTCGCGCAGTACCCGGTCCAACTGGACGTGGCCAACCGGGTGGTGTACTCGGCCCACGACTACGCGACGAGCGTGGCCCAGCAGAGCTGGTTCAGCGACCCGGCCTTCCCCGCGAACATGCCGGGGATCTGGGACAAGTACTGGGGCTACATCTTCAAGCAGAACATCGCGCCGGTGTGGGTCGGGGAGTTCGGTACGACCCTGGCGTCGACGGTGGACCAGCGCTGGCTGGCGGCGCTGGTGGAGTACCTGCGGCCGACGGCGACGTACGGCGCGGACTCCTTCCACTGGACCTTCTGGTCCTGGAACCCCAACTCCGGTGACACGGGCGGGATTCTGAAGGACGACTGGGTGACGGTGGACACCGTGAAGAACGGCTACCTGGCGAGCGTGAAGGCGCCGGGCTTTCCCGGGAGCGGCGGCGGAGGGGGTGGTGGCGGTGGCGGTGGTACGGCGACCTGCGCTGCCACCTATGCCGTGAGCAGTGACTGGGGTGGCGGGTTCAACGCCGAGGTGAAGGTGACCAATTCGGGGACGGTGGCGCTCAAGTCCTGGCAGGTGAAGTGGACCTGGCCCGGTTCACAGACGGTCACGAGCATGTGGAACGCGACGTACACACAGACCGGCGCGACGGTGACGGCTGTGAACGCGGCTCACAACGGGAGTGTGGCGGTGGGTGGTTCGGCGAGTCTCGGGTTCGGGGGAGCGCCGGGGGGTGGGGGTGTGCCGGCGGTGACGTGCACGGCGACATGAGGCGTTGAGGCGCGGGAGTGAGAGGGCCCGAAAAGGGTCGGTTGCCCCGGTTCCGGAACCACCCGGAATCGGGGCACAACCATGTCCGCCGATCCGCCGTCTTCCAGGGCCCCGCACCACCGTCGGGCCCGTCACAACACTCCTCACCCCATGGTCATCACAACATGACATCTCTGTACAACGTCTGGCGCCGCCCTCCTCACCTGTGGGCGGTTCCGGTGCTGTGGACCATCGCCCTTGGCCTCTGGGGGCTCTCCCGGGAGGAGAGTGTGTGGCGGGACGAGGCCGCGACCTGGCAGGTGGCCCAGCGGTCCACCGGGGACATTCTGCGCATGCTGGAGCACGTCGACGTCGTACACGGGCTCTACTACCTGTTCATGCACGGCCTGTTCGAGTGCTTCGGGGCGTCCACGACGACCCTGCGGCTGCCCTCCGTGCTGGCCATGGCGGTGGCCGCCGGGTGTGTCGCGGTCGTCGGGTGCCGACTGGGCGGGCCCTGGACGGGGTTGGGGGGCGGGCTGGCGTTCGGGCTGCTGCCCGCCGTGCAGTTCTACCTCCAGGAGGGCAGGCCGTTCGCGTTCGTCGCCGCCGGGGCCGGCATCGCGACCCTGCTGCTCGTGACCGTGCTCCGGGGGCGCGGCACGCTGCGCCACTGGGTGGCGTACGGCGGTGTGGTTCTCGTGTGCGGGCTGCTCAACTGGCTCTCCCTGCTGATCCTTCCGGCGCATCTGGTGACCCTGTTGTGGGCGCGAGCCGGTCGCGAGGTCCGGATCCGCTGGACGGTGGCCGCGTCGGCGGCGCTGGCCGGCGTGCTGCCGCTGATCCTCTTCAGCCGCCGCCAGTCCGTACAGGTGTCCTGGATACCGCCGTTGACCTGGCACATGCTGATCGGGCCGGCCGTCCTGCTGGCGATCGGCGGGATCGGCGCCCGGCTGGACCGGCGTAGGGCGGGGCGGTTGTCGGTGGCGGCCGTCGGGCTGCCGCTGCTGGCCGTACCGCAGGTCGGTCTGGTCGGACTCTCCCTGGCGCAGCCGCTGTTCGTGGACCGGTACGTCCTGTTCAGCCTGCTCGGGCTCGCGCTGCTGATCGGGGTGATCGTCGATGCGGCGGTACGGGCGACCGCGCGGCGTTCGCCGAGAGCCGCGCCCTGGGTCCTCCCCGCGCTGCTCGCCGTCGCGACGGCGGCGCTGCTGCCGCAGCTGCTGGCCAAGCGGGCGCCGGAGAGCCGGGTGGACGACGTCCTGGCGGCAGCCGCCGAGATACGGGACGTGAAGCGGCCCGGGGACGCCGTCGTCTACATACCGGCGGCACGGCGGGACACCCGGCTGGTCTCCCCCGACGCCTTCACCGGCCTGCGCGACATCGCCCTCGCCCGGAGCCCGGAGGAGTCCGGGACGCTGAAGGGGGTGGAGGCGGGAGCCGCCCGGATCCGGGCCGCGATGCTCGCACAGCGGCGGATCGTGCTGGTCACGGACGCGGCGGGGGTGGCGAGGCCGGTGTCGGCGGAGCGGGACCGGGTGAAGGCGGCGGTGCTGGAGGAGTACTTCACGCCGGTGTCGGACGGGGAGGTCCGCGGGCGGCGGGTGACCGTGTACGAGAGGCTCGCACCGACTCCGTGACCGCTCTGGAGCCCGGCTCCCGTATGCACGACGAGGGGGCACCCGGTGCTGGTCACTGGGTGCCCCCTCGGCCGTACGGGAAAGGTCAGAGCTTCTCGATCACGTAGTCGATGGACTTCGTCAGCGCCTCGATGTCCGCCGGGTCGACCGCCGGGAACATCGCCACGCGGAGCTGGTTGCGGCCGAGCTTGCGGTAGGGCTCGGTGTCGACGATGCCGTTGGCGCGCAGGACCTTGGCGACCGCGGCGGCGTCGACGTCGTCCGTGAAGTCGATCGTGCCGATGACCTGCGAGCGCTTGGCCGGGTCGGTGACGAACGGGTTCGCGTACTTGACGTCCTCCGCCCAGCCGTACAGCGTACGGGCCGAGGTGGCGGTGCGGCGCACGGCCCAGTCCAGGCCGCCCTGGCCGTTGATCCACTCCAGCTGCTCGTTGAGGAGGAACAGGGTGGCGAGGGCCGGGGTGTTGTACGTCTGGTTCTTGCGCGAGTTGTCGATCGCGGTGGGCAGGCTGAAGAACTCCGGGATGTGGCGTCCGCTCGCGTGGATCCGCTCGGCGCGCTCGATCGCGGCCGGGGAGAACGCGGCGAGCCAGAGGCCGCCGTCCGCCGCGAAGGACTTCTGCGGGGCGAAGTAGTAGACGTCCGTCTCGGAGATGTCGACGGGCAGGCCGCCGGCGCCGGACGTGGCGTCCACGAGGACGAGGGAGCCGTCGTCGGCGCCCGGTACGCGCTTGAGGGGGGCGGCGACGCCGGTGGACGTCTCGTTGTGCGTGAAGGCGTAGACGTCGACGCCCGCCTCGGCCGCCGGGTCCGGGTGGGTGCCCGGGTCGGAGGAGATGACCGTCGGGTCGGCGAGCCAGGGAGCGAGCCCCGCGGCCTTCGCGAACTTCGAGCTGAACTCACCGAAGGTGAGGTGCTGCGACTTGTTCTCGATCAGGCCGTGCGTCGCGACGTCCCAGAACGCGGTCGAGCCGCCGTTGCCGAGGATCACCTCGTAGCCGTCGGGGAGCCCGAACAGCGCGGAGATGCCCTCGCGCACCTTGCCGACCAGGTTCTTGACCGGGGCCTGGCGGTGGGAGGTACCGAGGAGGGAGCTACCGGTGGCGGCCAGCGCGTCCAGCGCTTCCGTCCGCACCTTGGAGGGGCCCGCGCCGAAACGTCCGTCGGCGGGCTTGATGTCAGCGGGAATCTGGATCTCAGCCACGGGGGGAGCGTAGCCGTTTCTCGAAACGTGGAGGAAACGTGGTCCGTCCGGTGAGACGCGCTCCGCGGGTTGGGCGGGGTCGGGGGGTGGGCGTCGTGCTGGGGGCTGCCGCCCCCAGACCCCCGTTTCGGCCTGGACGGCCTCGTCCTCGAACGCCGGACGGGCTGAAACCTGCGTCGTCGACAAGCCGGGAGCCCGCCCCGGAACCCTAATCCCGAGCGGTAGCACCCCAGTGCTACGCCGCTCGTACAACCCCGGTGCGACTCGGTCCGGTCCGGCCTGGTCTACCTCGGTACGGTGCCCAGCGGCGGCGTCGGGGTGAAGCGCACCGGCAGTTCCGTGAGCGTCCGCAGCCACGGGGACGGGCGGCGGCTCAACGTCCCGGCCGGGACCGCCAGATCGATGTCGGGGAGGCGGTCCAGCACGACCTCGATGCCGGTGCGGGCGATGACCTCCGCGACCTCCTGCGCCGGGAACGGACACCGGTGCTCCCCGTGCCCGAAGGAGAAGTGGGCGTTGTTGCCGCCGGTGAGAGGGGAGCCCGCGGTGCGGACCTGGGGGTCGGAGTTGGCGCCCTGGAGGCCCAGGAGGAGCAGATCACCCGTACGGATGTGCCGGCCGCCCAGCCGGGTGTCGCGGGACGCCCAGCGGCCCGGCATGGTCTGCACGGGCGCGTCCTCCCACAGCACCTCGTTCATGGCGTCGGCGACGCTGCTGCGCCCGCCGAACAGGGAGGCCGCGAACCGTTCGTCCGTGAGCATCAGGCGCAACGAGTTGCCGATCCAGCCGGCGGTCGGCTCGTTCCCCGCCGCGACCATGATCATCAGGTCGTGCGCGATCTCCTCGTCCGTGAAGCCGTACGGGTTCGCGAGCAGGCGCGAGACCACGTCGTCGGCGGGGCGCATCCTGCGGTCCGTCACCAACTGCCCCATCGACGCGACCAGATGACGCTGTCCTGTCGCTCCGGCCTCCCGCCCGTCGACCATGTCGGTCGCGGCGGCGACCAGGCCGGGCGCCTCCTCGTCGGTGAAGCCGAAGAGCCGGGCCATGACCCGCACCGGCAGCCGCGTCGCGTACTCCTTGACCAGGTCCGCCTCGCCCCGGGCGCAGACGGCGTCGATCAGCTCGTCCGCGAACTGCTCGGTGTACGCCCGCAGTTCGACCGGATCGGCCTCCTCCAGCGCGCTGCCGATCATCGCCGCCCGCTCCCGGTGGCGTTCGCCGACGGTGTAGAGGATCGAGGGCTGGCCACGGCCGATCATCGGCAGGTGCGGCCAGTCCGGCGGAATCCTCTCCCACTGGTTCCACAGCTCCGAGTCCCGGCTGAACAGCACGGGATCACCGGTGACTTGGTGCAGCTCGCGGTAGCCGAGCACCAGCCACGCCGGTACGTCCCCGTCGAGCAGCACCGGTGCCACCGGACCGTGCTCGCCGCGCATCTCCCGGTACAGCCTGTCGGGTTCGGTCCTGAACCGGGGGCCGCTGAGCGGGACATGGGCGCTCACAGGGGCAACTCCTCGTGATGGGCGGGCACTTGACCGTCGTACGGCGGTGATTGTGCGTGTCGGTGGCGGAGTCGCGCGTGTTCCACGAGCGCGATCAGCACCCGCTTGCTCGAACCGCGGGCGCGCGCGTCGCAGTGTACGAGGGGTACGTCGGGATCGAGGTCGAGGGCGTCGCGGATGTCCCGCCCGGCGAAGTCCCGGCCGCCCGGGTCCCGGTCGCCGAAGTCGTTGCGGGCCACGACGAACGGGGTGCCGTTGCGTTCGAGGCGGTCGATGGCGTACCAGGAGTCGTCCAGGCGGCGGGTGTCGACCAGGACGACCGCGCCGAGCGCGCCGGTGAACAGCCGCTCCCAGAGGAACCAGAAGCGTTCCTGGCCCGGTGCGCCGAACAGGTACAGCACATTGCGGGCGTCGAGCGTGATGCGGCCGAAGTCGAAGGCGACGGTCGTCGCGTCCTTGTCGCGCACCGCGCTGACGTCGTCGACGGCCTCGCCGGCCATCGTCATCGTCTCCTCGGTGCTGAGCGGACGTATCTCGCTCACCGACCGCACGAGCGTCGTCTTGCCGACGCCGAAGCCGCCGACGACCACGATCTTCAGCCCGTTGTCGGCGGACGCGCGCAGCGGCGGCCGTGGGGCGGGGTCGCCCGGCGCCGCGGGGTCAGAGGTTGCGGAGTCCAACGAGCACCTGCTCCAGGATGTCGGGGTCGGTGATGGCGGTCCGGCGCGGGTGGCGGGCGCTGACGCGGCCCGCCGCGAGGAGGTCGGCGAGCAGCACCCGGGTGATGCCCACCGGCAGCCGCAGCGTCGCGGCGACCTCCACCACCGCCGTCGGACGCTCGGCCAGCCGCAGGATCGCCGCGTGCTCGGACTGCATCCCCGGCCCCGGAGCGCACTCGGCGACCACCAGCGTCACCAGGTCGAACGGATTGTCGGACGCGGTGCGGCTGCGCCCGCCGGTGAGGGTGTAGAGCCGGTCAGGAGAATCGTCCCTTCCCGGACGGTTCACCGACCTCCCGTTCACCGACCTCCCGTTCACCGACCTCCCGTTCACCGGCCTTCCGTTCACCGGCCTTCCGTTCCCTGGCCACGCGTTCCTCGGCACCCCGTTCCTCGGCTCCCCGTTCACCGCCCTCCCGTTTCCGGTCCCCCCGTTTCCCGGCCCTCTGCCGTCCGGCTGCCCCACCGGTCCGCTCATGCGGTACGGGACCGGGCTGTCCGGGGTTGCGCGCGTAGATGGTCCCCGAGCTGCTCGACGAGTTCGCTCATGTTGTGGCCGACGAGCCCGGCGTCCGCGTCCTCGGCGGTGACGACCGCGAGGTGCGCCCCCTGTCCCGCCTCGACGATGAACAGCACCCCGCCGTAGAACTCCGTCATCGCGGAACGCACCCCTCCGCTGCCGTCCCCGAACTCCATGGACGCGCCGTGCGACAGCGACTGGATCCCGGCGGCGATCGCGGCGAGCTGGTCCGCCTGGTCGACGGTCAGCTCCGGCGTACGGCACAGCTTCAGGCCGTCCCGGGACAGCACGAGCGCGTGCCGGGCACCCGGGGTGCGCTCCAGCAGGCCCTCGATTAGCCAGGCCAGCTTCTCGTCGGCGGTCGTCGGGCCGGGGCCGAGGCCAGTGTCGGTGCCGGTCATCAGGTGAGGTCGCCTTCCGGGTGGGAGGTGGGTGGTGCGGGCTCGGCTTCCGCCGGGGACGGGGCGGCGGGTGCCCCTTCCGGGTACGCGCTGCCCTGGAGGGCCGCCTGGTCCGGCACGACACCCCGCACTGCCTGCCGGAACGTCCCGAAACGCGCCACACGCGCGCGCGTGTCGTCGGGTTCGGGGTCGGGCGGCGCGAGCGGAATGGAGAACCGCGACTCGTCGGCCCGCATCGCCACCCGGGCCCGCTCGGCCTCGGCGAGCGTCTGCCCCCGGCGCCGCTTCGGCAGCACGAGCGAAGGCACGTCCGCGGTGGTGCCCTCCGAGGGCTCGGGCGCGCGGGCGGGGGACTCGTGGGTGGGTACGGGGTCGGGGTCCAGGTCACTGACGGAGGCACGGGAGGCGGCGTAGGACTGCTCGGCGTAGGCCGGGTCCAGGTCCAGGTCTGAGTCCGAGCCCGAGCCCGAGCCCGGGTCTTGGTCCGCGACCGGGTACGTCCGGTCCGGGTAGGCCTGATCCGGATAAGCCCGGCCTTGGTCCTGGTCCTGGTCCGCGTACGCCCGTTCCTCGTACCGCTGGTCCCGGTACGTCTCCGGAGCGGAGGGCACATCCGCGTAGGAGGTCTCCGTGTACGGGCGTTCCGTGTACGTGTCCTGTGCGGAGGCCGTCTCCGCGTAGGAGGTCTCCGGGTACGGCTGCTCCGCGTACGTGTCCCGCGCGGAGGGTGTGTCCGCGTACGACGTCCCCGTGTACGTGTCCCGCGCGGAAGCCGTGTCCACGGCGGAGGCCGCGTCCGCGTACGACGCCTCCCCGTAGGGCCCCTCCGCGTAGGACGTCTCCCCGTAAGACGCCTCCGCGTACGGCCCCTCCGGATACGGCCACTCCGCGTGGGTCTCCTCCGCGTACGACACCCGCGGACGCTGCTCCTCTTCCTCCTGCTGCTGCTCCCTGGAACGCGTCTCCCAGGGCTCACCGGGAGTGGGCACGGGAGCCGGCGGGGCGGAGGGGGCCTCCGATGTCGACGGCGTCGGCGGTGCCGTGCGCACCGGCGGTGTCGGCAGGGGCTCCGCGGGCAGCACGTCCCCGGCCAGGATGTCCTGCGGGATGAGCATCAGGACGCCGGTGCCGCCGCGTGCCGAGGGGCGGAAGGAGACCTTGAGGCCGTACTTGCGGGACAGTCGGCCGACGACCAGCAGCCCGAGACGGGTGCCGGTCAGGCCGCCGAGCCCGAGCCCGAGGGTGTCGGCGCCCCGGCCACCGCCCTTGTCGGCCCTGCCGCCACGTTCACCGCGCTCTCCCCGCTCGCCGTCCTCCCCGGAGACGGCCCGCTCCGCGCGCCGCAACTGCACCTCGCTCATGACGAGGCCGCTGTCCTCGACGGAGACGATGACCCCGGCGGGGACCTCCTCGACGTACACGTGGACCTCGGCGGTCGGCGGCGAGAAGCTCGCGGCGTTGTCGAGGAGTTCGGCGAGCGCGTGCATGACGCCCTCGGCGGCGTGTCCGGCGACGGCGGCGTCGCTGGCGGAGTGCACGCGCACGCGCTGGTACCCGCAGATGCGGCCCATGGCGCCGCGCAGAATCGATTCCATGACGATCGGGCGGGCCCAGCGGCGGCCGGAGCGGGCGCCCGAGAGGACGGCGATCGAGTCGGCGAGACGGCCCGCCTGGGCGGTGCGGTGGTCGAGGTGGAGGAGGTCGGCGACGACGTCGTCGTCCGTGTACCGGTCCTCCATGGCGCGCAGGTCGGCGAGCGTGCTCGTGGCCAGCGCCTGCATACGTCCGGCCGCGTTGGCGGTGGCCGCGAGAGCCGCCGCCCGCTCCTGGCCGGCCCGGCGCAGCTCCTCGGTGAGCCGGGCGTTCTCCTCGGTGAGGAAGGTGATCTCGTACGCCTTGTCCTGCTGGAGCCGGGTGAACTCCTGGGCGGAGGCCTCGGTGAGGCGGGCGCGTTCGCGGGCGAGGTCGTCGGCCACGTGCGCGTGCTCGCGTTCCAGGTCGGCGGCCATCCCGGCGCGTACCTGGTTCAGCTCCTCGGTGAGGCGGGCCCGGTCGTGCAGCAGGCGGCCGGCGTCGTCGGTGACGGTCGTGAGGCGTTCGCGCAGGAGGCGGGAGGTGCCGATGCCGCGCGCCGCCAGGGCGACGGCCGTGCACAGTAGCAGCGTGGCTCCGGCCCCGCCCAGGGCGAGCGGGACGCGCGCCTCGTCCGGGGCCCGGGCCACCGCGCCGGCCACCGCGAGCGCGGCGAGTACGGCGGTGAGCAGCGTGGCGGGCAGGACGGCGCGGCGGGCGGAGCGTTCGCCGGGTTGGCGGGGCGCGGTCATCAAGCGGTCCTCGGTCGGTTCCCGTGCGGTCGGTGTGATCGATCCGCAGGTGATCGATCAGTGAGCGAGAAGTGACTGATGGTGTTCAATTCGCCGTCACTATAGGGGAATTGGTGATCGAAATTGCGGTGTTCGGGTTCGGTCGGCACAAACTGTCCATGCTTCCCGGGTCGCCCTGACCGCATCGGGCGGTCACTGTCAGTGGTGGGATGCATGCTGGGGGCATGACGGATCTTCGGCCGCTGGAGGCGGAACTGCGCGGGACCGTCCGGGGCGAGGTCGATTTCGACGCCACGTCCCGGGCGCTGACCACCATGGACGCGTCGAACTACCGGCGCGTGCCGCTTGGCGTGGTCGCCCCGCGCGACGCGGACGACGTGGCCGCGGTGCTCGCCGTCTGCCGGGCGCACGGCGTGCCGGTGGTCGCGCGCGGCGGAGGCACGTCGATCGCGGGCCAGGCGACGGGAACAGGCGTCGTTCTGGACTTCACCCGGCACATGAACCAACTCCTCTCCCTCAATCACGAGGACCGCACGGCGCTGGTTCAGCCGGGCCTGGTCCTTGATCGCCTCCAGGAGGCCGCCGCCCCGCACGGACTGCGCTTCGGCCCCGACCCGTCGACGCACGGCCGCTGCACGCTCGGCGGCATGATCGGCAACAACTCCTGCGGCCCGCACTCGGTCGCCTGGGGCACGACCGCGGACAGTGTGCGCGAGCTGACGGTGCTCCGCGCGCGCGGCGACCGGCTCCGCCTCGGCCGCGACTGGGCGGGCGCCCCGGAGGGCCTGCGACAGCTGGCGGAGGGCGAGTTGGCCCGGCTGCGCACGGGCTTCCCGCACCTCCCGCGCCGTATCTCGGGGTACGCGCTGGACGCGCTGCTCCCCGAGAAGGGCGCCGACGTCGCCCGCTCCTTCTGCGGCTCCGAGGGCACCCTGGGGATCGTCACGGAGGCGGTCGTCAGCCTGGTCGAGGCCCCCCGCGCGCGTGCGCTGGCCGTGCTGGCGTACGCCGACGAGAGCGCGGCGGCGGAAGCGGCGGCGGGCCTGCTGCCGTACGGCCCGCTGACGGTCGAGGGCATGGCCGCCGACCTGGTCCGCACCGCCACCGACCTGCCCCGGGGCGGGGCCTGGCTGTTCGTGGAGACGGGCGGCGCGGCCGAGGGAGAGGCACGCGCGCGTGCGGAGGCGATCGTGCGCGCGGCGGACGTCATGGACGCCCTCGTGATGTCCGACCCGGCCGGTCAACGCGCCCTGTGGCGCATCCGCGAGGACGCGAGCGGCACAGCGACGCGGATGCCGGACGGCACGGAGGCCTGGCCCGGCTGGGAGGACTGCGCGGTCCCGCCGCCCCGACTGGGCGCGTACCTGCGGGAGTTCAGGGCACTGCTGCGGGCGCACGGCCTCCGGGGCACCCCGTACGGCCATTTCGGCGACGGCTGCATCCATGTACGCATCGACTTCGACCTGCTGACGACCCCCGGGGTGGCCCGCTTCCGCCGCTTCTCGGAGGAGCTGGCGGAGCTGGTGGTGGCGCACGGCGGCTCGCTGTCGGGCGAACACGGCGACGGCCAGGCCCGCGCGGAACTCCTGCCGAAGATGTACGCCCCCGAGGTGATCGCCCTCTTCGAGCGCACGAAGGCCCTCTGGGACCCGGACGACCTCCTGAACCCCGGCATGCTGGTCCGCCCGGCCCGCCTCGACGAGAACCTCCGCTTCGCGGTCCTCCCCCGGCAGCCGGTGGACGTGGCGTTCGGCTACCCGGCGGACGGCGGGAACTTCGCGGCGGCGGTGAGCAGGTGCGTGGGGGTGGCCAAGTGCCGTACGCCCGCGGCGGGTTCGGGAGACTCGGGGGGTACGGACGTGATGTGCCCGTCGTTCCGGGTGACGGGCGAGGAGGAGCACTCCACGCGCGGACGGGCCCGGCTGCTGCACGAGATGCTCGCGGGCGAGGTGATCACGGACGGCTGGCGCTCACAGGAGGTCCACGACGCCCTCGACCTGTGCCTCTCCTGCAAGGGCTGCCGCTCGGACTGCCCGGTCGAGGTCGACATGGCCACGTACAAGGCGGAGTTCCTCCACCACCACTGGGCGGGCCGCCTGCGCCCGGCGGCGCACTACGCGATGGGCTGGCTGCCGGTGTGGCTGGGCGCGGTCGCACGCACGCGTACGGCGCGGCTGGTCAACTCCCTGGCGTCGGTACGGGTGTTGGCGGCACTGGGGAAACGGCTGGGCGGAATCGCGCCGGAGCGGGGGATTCCGGTGCTGGCGGGGGAGACGTTCAGCGGCTGGTGGAGGAAGCGGCTCCGGGCTCGGGGGAAGGCCGGCGGCGACCGGAGGGTGGTGCTGTGGCCGGACACCTTCACGGAACACTTGACGCCGTCGGTGGGGCAGGCGGCGGTACGTGTCCTGGAGGCGGCGGGCCTGGAGGTGGAGCTGCCCCCGACGGGCGGCCGTTCCCGCACCCGGGTCTGCTGCGGCCTGACGTACGTCTCGACGGGCCAACTGGACCGGGCCCGGGCGGTGTTGCGCCGCACGCTGGACACGATGGAACCGGTGCTGGAAGCGGGTACGCCGGTGGTGGTGCTGGAACCGAGCTGCGCGGCGGCCCTGCGCACGGACCTGCCGGAACTGCTGCCCGGGGACCCACGCGCCCGACGGCTGGCGGACGCGGTCCGCACCTTCGCGGAGACCCTGGAACAGCAGGCCCCCGACTGGACCCCGCCCCGCCTGAACCGCCCGACGACCGGCCAGACCCACTGCCACCAGCACGCGGTACTGGGCGACGACCCGGACCGCCGCCTGCGCGAGGCAGCGGGCCTGATGGGCGAACTGACGGGCGGCTGCTGCGGGTTGGCGGGCAACTTCGGCTTCGAGAAGGGCCACTACGAGGTCTCGACGGCCTGCGCGGAGGAACGCCTGCTGCCTGCGGTGCGGGATGCGGGGGAGGGTGCGGTGGTACTGGCGGACGGCTTCTCCTGCCGGACGCAGCTTGAGCAGTTGGCGGGGGTGCGGGGGCGGCATCTGGCGGAGGTGCTGGCGGAGGGATTGAGGGAGGAGGCCGGGGGAGAGGACTGAAGAGGGGACTGAGGAGAGGGCTGCGGAGAGGACTGAGGAGGGGAGTCGGAGCCGGGAGAACCACCCCCGCGCCCGCCGGTCCCGAGGCGGCGGGGTAGCCCGGCCGCCTCCCCTTCCCGCCGATCGTTCGGTGACGTCGGTGTACGTGGGTTCGCATGCGCTTTCTAGTCCACTACTCTGGACGGGAAGGTGCATCGCATTGTACGAAGATCGCGCATAAATCCTGGGAAGGCCGTGTGAAGATGCCCAGCGCTGAGCGTCTGCCCTCGTGGGCTGCCGTCGTCGGACCGGTGGTGTCCGGTTCGGCTCGGCCTGCCGGCGGTCTGCCCGCTGTCGTCGAGCCCGCCCCCGGGGGCTCTCGGGGGCGGCACCGGGGGGCGCGCAAGGGGTGGGGGACCCTCGGGGCCGTCGGGCTCGTGCTGTCCGGCGGGATATCCGTGCAGTTCGGCGGCGCGCTCGCCGTGACCCTGCTGCCCAGGGCCGGCGCCTTCGGGATCGTGACGCTGCGACTCGTGGCCGCCGCCGTGATCATGATGCTCGTCTGCCGCCCCAAGGTGCGCGGATACTCGCGCGGCGACTGGGGAGTGGTCCTCCTCTTCGGCCTCACCATGGCCGCCATGAACGGCCTCTTCTACCAGGCCATCGGCCGCATCCCCCTCGGACCCGCCGTCACCCTGGAGGTGCTCGGCCCCCTCGTCCTGTCCGTCATCGCCTCCCGACGCGCCCTCAACCTCGCCTGGGCCGGGCTCGCCCTCGCCGGTGTCTTCCTGCTCGGTGGGGGCGGCTTCAACACCCTCGATCCCGTAGGGGCCGCCTTCGCGCTCAGCGCCGGTGCCATGTGGGCGGCGTACATCGTCCTGAGTTCCCGTACGGGACGACGGTTCCCCCAGGCCGACGGGCTGGCGCTCGCCATGGTCGTCGCCGCGCTCGCGTTCCTGCCCCTGGGCGTCGTCGAGTCCGGCGGCAGACTGCTCGACCCGACCACCGCGGCACTCGGCGCGGCGGTCGGCGTCCTGTCCTCCGTGCTGCCGTACACCCTCGAACTCCTCGCCCTGCGCCGCCTGCCCGCCTCCACCTTCGCGGTCCTGATGAGCCTCGAACCGGCCGTCGCGGCCGTCGCCGGCTTCCTGATCCTGAACCAGGCACTCTCGGTCCCCGAGTCCCTCGCGATCTCCCTGGTCATCGTGGCGAGCATGGGCGCGGTGCGGACCCAGGTACGCCGGAAGAGGGACCCGGCCGGTACCGACGACGGGTCGGCCGGACCGCCCTCGTTGCCCGCGCCGCGCAGACCACTTGAGCTGGAGGCCTAGGAGCGGCTGCCCTACTCCTCGATGTCCAGCGCCGTCCCGTACAGCAGGCCTACCTTCAGACGGATCACCAGTCTCCGCTCGGCCACCTGCCGCTCCAGGAACGCCTGTTCGTCGTCCAGTCCGGCCGCCGCCGGGACGATCCCCAGCAACTCCCGGCCCACCGCGTCCCCCGGCACCGTCGTGATCCCCGACGCCTCCGCCTCGCCCTCCGCGACGGCGAACGACCAGACATCGCCGCCCGGCACATGCAGCGCCGCACGCGGGTCGCGGCGCAGGTGCCTGACCTTGACCCGGTCCGCCGTGGTGGAGAAGCGGAGGGTTCGGGTGTCCGGGTCCCAGCTGTAGGCCATGGTGGTCAAGTGGGGGTGGCCGCTGCGCTTGTTGGTGGCCAGCGTGCCGAACTGGTGCTTGGCCAGGAGGTCGGAGAGCGCTTCGTCGGACAGGACGCGGGGTGCGGGGCCTTGGGTCATGGATGGGGTAACTGCCCGTCCTGGGCCCCGCATTCCACGGGGACGGCTTCAATCGGCCGGTGCCGGGCTCGGGCTCGGATTCGGTGGCCCTGGCGGTGCCGGTACCGCGAACAGGCGGAGTTGCAGCGCCAGCGTGCCGTAGTAGCCGACGAGCGTGGACAGTTCGAAGAGGGTACGTTCGTCCAGGGCGCCCCGAGCCCGCTCGTACTCCTCGTCGGTCAGCGTGCCGCCCGCGTCGACCAGCGTGCGGGTGAGTTCCCAGGCCGCGTGTTCCAGGGGGTCCGTGAAGCCGGGGTCGGCTCCCTCGCGCAGGGCCAGCAGTTCGGGTTCCGTCAGGCCGACCGCCGCGCCGACCCGTTCGTGGGCGTGACGCTCGAAGGCGCTGTCCCAGGACGCGGCCACCACCAGGATCGCCATCTCCCTTGTGCGGGCCGGTAGTTGTGAGGCGTATCTGATCGCCGCCCCCAGCTCCTGGAGAGCCCTCCCCAGCTCGGGGCTCAGCAGCATCGCGTTGAACGGGCCGTGCAGCCGCCCCTCGGCGTCGGTCAGCGCGAAACTCTGCGGGCCTCTCGCCCGGGGGCCGCCGGTGATCGTCGCGTGCAACTTCCTTTGGGTGTCGGTCAGTTCCACAGGCGCAAGGCGACGAAGGCGGGGGGTGCTCATCGGGAGCCGATCTCCTCGGCCAGGGACGCCAAGTCCTCGTCCGTGGCCAGACGGCCCTCCGCTCTCATCAACTCACGTGCCCTTGCCAGGAGTTCATCGACCTGCGTGGGCGTGAGGTCGTTGGTGCCCAGCTCCGCCATCCGGTCGGCCAGGGTGTAGGGGCCGCTGTCCGGTGTGAAGGGGATCCTGCGTTCGTTGCCCACCAGAGCGGGCTCCAGGCAGTTGTGCAGCAGGGAGTCGATCTCCGTCTCCTGGGTGATGAGGTCCATGCCGCCCCAGCAGAAGGCGTGCGTGCCCGTCACCGGGTGGTTCCAGGCCGTCTCGTATCCCGTCAACCGCTCCGCCGTGCGCGCCAGTTGTGTCAGGGACTCCGTCCGGATCCCCGTGCGTACGCCGTACAGCGCCTCGAAGGCCAGCGCGGTGGCCGCCAGGTCGGCGTTGCCGGGGCCGCCGCAGTAGCCGTTGACCGACAGTTCCACGGCGCCGGCGCCTGCCTGGACCGCGGTCACCGCGCAACCGACCGCCAGGCCGAAGGTGTTGTGCGGATGCAGGCCAACCTCGACCCCGGGGGCCAGTTCACGCGTGCGGCGGACCAGGTGGCCGTACGCCTCCGGGGTCAGTGCGCCCGGGCCGTCGAACAGGGTCAGTTCGGTGGCCCCCGCCCCGGCGAGCACGTTGACCGACTCCGCGTGGCTCTCCTCCGTGGCGTACGACACCATCAGCAGCGGGACGATCACGTCCAGGCCGACCGACCTGGCGTGGGTGACCAGGGCAACCGCCCTCTCCAGTACGGCACTTCGGTCGCGCGGGGTCTCCGGGCGCCGCCACTCCTCGCCCCGCCACGCGGCGGCGTACACCGCGGGCTGGTAGATCAGCGACGTCTCGCCGAAGCCCTGCACCCACACCTGCACGGCGTCGTAACCGGCCGCCGCCGCACGGTCGATGTCCGCCGGGGAGCGCATCAGCGGGCAGACCAGCCGGCAGTCCTCGTTCTCGCCCTTGGCCAGGGCGATCTCGGCCTTCAGGGCGTCGTCGTCGCGTCCGGCCAGTCCGGCGGTGACGACCTCCGGTACGCCCGTTCCTACCAACTGCCTGAGAAACTCCGCCTTTTGCGGCGCCGAGGCCGTGACTCCCGGCAGGGTCTCCATCGAGCGCAGGGTCGCGTCCCGCAGCCGTACCGACTCCGGCGGTGAACCGACCACGTCCGTAAGGCGGTTGAGCGGGCTCACCGACCAGCGGCCGGGCTCGTACGCGCCCGGCGCCCGGCGTGCGGCGAGTTCGGCGCGGAAGCGGGCGACCTCCTCGGGGGTGAACACGGGCGGCTTCTGCATCGGCGTCCCTCCGGGCGCGGGGCTGGTGTGCGCACTCCCTATCCAAGCTCTCTGTCGACACCAATGGCAATACTCCCGCCTGTTCTCGCTCACAGCTCCCTCGATGTTTACTTTCTGTCGACACTTGGCTAAGACTGTCGGCAGGTTCCGAGGCCGACAGACCAGGGAGACTCCTGTGATCCAAGACGCGCCAGACGCCCACCCCGACAGGCCGCGCGGTGCGCCGCCGGGGCGGCTCGCTGGGAAGGTCGCCGTCGTCAGTGGCGCCGGCAGTGTCGGGCCCGGGTGGGGCAACGGCCGGGCCACCGCCGTGATCTTCGCCCGGGAAGGCGCGGCCGTTCACCTGACCGACCGGGACAAGGACGCGCTGGAGGAAACCGCGCGGCAGATCCGCGACGAGGGCGGCAGCGTCCGTACCCAACTGCTCGACGTCACCGAACCCGCAGCCGTCCAGGCCTACTTCGAGGAGTGCGAACGCCTCGCCGGCCGGATCGACATCCTCGTCAACAACGTCGGCGGCTCGCTGCCCGGCGGCGCGGTCGAGCTGAGCCTGGCGGACTGGGACAGCCAGCTGCGCACCAACCTCACCAGCGCGTTCCTCGCCTGCAAGTACGTCATCCCGGCGATGCGGCGCGGCGGCGGAGGGGCCATCGTCAACACCGCGTCCTGCTCCGGGCTGCGCTGGACCGGCGCGGGGCAGGTCGGGTACGCGTCGGCGAAGGCGGCGGTCATCCAGCTGTCCCGGGTCACCGCCGTGCAGTACGGGCCCGAGGGCATCCGCGTGAACACCGTCGTCCCGGGGCAGTTGCACACCCCGATGGTCGAGGCCCGCCTCGCCGGGCAGCGCGCGGGCGGGGACGTGGCGAAGCTGCTCGCCCAGCGGCAGGCCCGTATCCCGCTCGGCTTCATGGGCGACGGCCGCGACACGGCGTACGCGGCACTGTTCCTGGCGTCCGACGAGGCGCGGTTCGTCACCGGTACGGAGATCGTGGTCGACGGCGGAATGACGGCACGCTGTGACTGAGCCGACCGTCCAGCCGCTGTCGGCACTTCAGCACGTGCCCGCCGCCCAGGCCACCGCAAAGCCCGCTGCTCAAGCGGCTGTTCACCCCGCAGCCCAGACCGCAGCCCAGACCGTCGCCGTACAGCCCCAGGTCGCCGTACAGTCCGTCGCCCCGGCCCCCTCGCCCGGCTGCCCGCCCCCGCACCCCTCCCCGCGCACGCCCAAGCTCCGGCTCCCGCCCGGCAGTTGCGACGCCCACTGTCACATCTTCGGTCCGGCCGACGTCTTCCCGTACGCGCCCGACCGCACCTTCACGCCGTACGACGCCCCCAAGGAGCAACTGCACTCCCTGCACAGGCACTTGGGCGTCACCCGGGCAGTCGTCGTGCAGTCCTCCTGTCACGGGTACGACCATCGCGTGCTGCTGGACGCCCTGGCGGGCGGGGGCGGGCGGCTGCGCGGGGTCGCCCTGGTCGGTGAGCGGACCGGCCGCGCCCAGGTCGAGGAGCTGCACCGGGCCGGCGTACGGGCCTTCCGGCTCAACTTCCTTCCCCACCTGCGGACTCCGCCGACCCGAGCCGAGATCGACACCGTCCTCGAACGCGTCGACGGCCTCGGCTGGGCGGCCCAACTCCATGTGCGGGGCGAGGAGATCGCCGTACTGGAGAGCCTCGTACGAGCCCTGCCGGGACGTGTGGTCGTCGATCACATCGGGCGGGTCGATCTCGCCGCCGGTCGCGACGGACCGGCGCTGCGCACTCTGCGCGCGCTGCTCGACACCGGGCAGGTGTGGGTCAAGGTCAGTGGTGTGGACCGGATTTCGCGGCAGGGGCCGCCCTATGCCGACGCCGTCGGACTCGCCGCCTCGCTGGTCGCCCACGCGCCCGAGCGGGTGGTGTGGGGGACCGACTATCCGCACGTCAACATCGTCGGCGACGCGCCCGACGACGGGCTGCTCGTCGACCTCGTTGAGCGGATCGCCCCGGACCCGGCGCACCTCAGACGGCTGCTGATCGACAACCCGGCGGAGCTGTACGACTTTCCAGCTCATTAGTGTCGGCAGATACACAGAATCTTTGAATGTCGGACCCCTTGAACGCAAAAAGTGTCGACAGTACTGTCCCGATTCCTACCTTCGTGAGGAAGAGCCGTTCCATGAAGAGAAACGCAGGGCGTCCCGCCCTCCTCGCCGCCACCGCCACCGCCGTCGTCCTGTCCATGGCCACCGCGTGCGGCGGGGAGGCCGCGACCGCGACCACCGCCGACGGCAAGCCGAAGATCACCGTGCTGCGGTCCAACGGCGCGATCTTCGAACCGCTCTACATCGCCGAGCAGCAGGGGTACTTCGAGGACGCGGGGCTCGACGTCACCATCAAGGCCGGTGCGCAGGACACCTCGCAGAACGCGCCCTCCGTCCTCAACGGCGAGGCCCAGTTCGCGATGACCGACAGCTCCGGCTTCCTCAAGGGCGCCGCCCAGGACATGCCGATCCGCATCGTGACCGGTCTGCAGTCCGCGACGACGAAGACCGACCCCACCGACGGTCTGCTGGTGAAGAAGGACAGCGCGATCACGTCGTTCGCCGATCTCGAAGGCAGGACGGTCGGCATCTCGGCGCTCGGCGGGACCATCCAGTTCATCTGCGAGTACCTCGTGCAGAAGGACGGCGGCGACCCGTCGAAGGTCAAGTTCGTCGCCCTGCCCACGACTTCGCTCACCGACGCGGCCACCTCCGGCAAGACGGACGCGATCTTCTCCTTCGGCCCGTTCTACTTCGCCGCAAAGGACAGCGGCCTGCGCTCGGTCGGCAACGGCATGAACGACCTGCCCGGCATGGTCCAGGGCGTCCTCTTCTCCAGCGAGGAGTACCTGTCCGCGAACGCCGGCACCGCGAAGAAGTTCATCGACGCCGTCGCCAAGGCGATCACCTACGCCAACGCCAACCCCGAGGCGGTCAAGGCGATCGACAAGAAGTACACCCAGGTACCGGCCGAGTTCATCGACGCGCACGACATCAACTTCTACGACAAGAGCCTCGACACGACGGTGATGCGCACGGTGATCACCAAGATGCACGAGTTCGATCTGCTCGACAAGGAGCCGGCGGACGACGCCGTGTACTGGGACCAGGCGCCGACCGTCACCGGCGATGAGTAACCCGATGGGGAGGGTACGGCTCCTGCAACTCGGCGCCCTGGCAGCCGTACTGGCGCTGTGGGCGCTCATCGCGGCGCTGGGCGTGGTGAGTTCGACCGCGCTGCCCGGACCGGCCTCCGTCGCCGCCGAGTTCACCGACCTGGTCGGCGGCGGGACCTTCTGGCAGGCCGTCGGCGACACCCTGCGCGGCGCGGTGACCGGACTGGTCGTCGCCGTCGCCGTCGGCATCCCGGTGGGCCTGGTGACCGGGGTGTACGCGGCGGCCGAGGAGTCCTCACGGCTGCTGACGGAGATCCTGCGGTCCTTCCCGGTGATCGCCCTGCTGCCGGTGTTCCTGCTGGTCCTGGGCTCAACTCCGGGCATGAAGGCGACAGTTGTCTTCATCGCCTGCGTGTTCCCGGTCCTGCTGCAAGCCCAGTACGGCGCCCGCAGCGTGACTCCGGCGGTCCACGAGACCGTACGGTCCTACCGCGTCCCCCGCCTGCTCCGCTTCCGCCGGGTGATCCTGCCCGGCGCGGTCCCGTCGATCATGACGGGACTGCGGCTGGCCGCGACCACCTCCGTGCTGGTGGCGATCGGCGTCGAGGTCCTCACGACCCTGCCGGGCATCGGCCACATGATCATGGAGTCCCAGCAGGCGGGCGTATCGGCACGGGCGTACGCCTACATCCTCACCGCCGGTGCCATCGGCTACGCGATCACCATGCTGGCGCAGCTCGCCGAACACCGGCTGCTGCGCTGGCGACCGCCCACGCACCCCGGAGGGGAGTAGCCGGATGAACCCCACGACCTGGACCTTCTGGCAGCCGCTCCTGCGCCGACTCTGGCTCCCCGCCCTGGTGTTCGCGGTCCTGCTGGTCGCCACGGCGGGCAGCACCAGCTTCTACTTCCCGCCCCTGACCGAGGTCCTCGGCGTGCTGTGGACCGAACTGCTGCACGGCGGACTGGTCGGCGACCTGTGGTTCAGCCTCCGCAACATCGTCCTCGGCCTGGCCCTCGCCACGGTCGTCGGCGTCGGCGCGGGCCTCGTCATCGGCGAGATCCGCACCCTGCGCCTGGCCACCGGCCCCCTGCTCGACTTCGCCCGCGCCACCCCGACCGTCGGCTTCGTGCCCGTCATCATCCTCACCCTGGGCATCGGCTCCGGCCCCAAGGTCTTCCTGATCTTCCTGGGTTCGGTGTGGCCGATCCTCCTCAACACCGTCAGCGGAGTACAGGCGATCGGCCCGGCGGTCCACGAGACCGCACGCGGCTACCGCATCCCCTGGCAACTGCGGCTGCGCCGGGTCACCTTGCCCGGCGCGCTGCCGCAGATCCTGGCCGGCATCCGGGTCGCGCTGTCGATCGCCGTCGTCCTGATGGTGGTCAGCGAGATCTACGGATCACCGGTCGGGCTCGGCAACTTCATCCTGCAGAGCGGGTCCAGCTTCCATGTCGCCGAGACCTGGGCGGGCACGATCCTGATCGGCGTCCTCGGCTACCTGCTGAGCGTGCTGCTCCTGCTCGTCGAACACGCCCTGCTGGGCTGGTACCACCAACGGGCACCACGCGCACGACGAGCGGTGCGCCCGCCAACTCCCCCCGCGCACAAGCCCGCCACGGAACGCGCCACGAGCAACGGAGTCGTCGTATGACACGCGGATCCAGCCTGCACGTCGAGAACGTAGGCATGAGCTTCGGGCGGGGCACACAGGAACACCGGGTGCTGGGCGGACTGTCGCTGCGGGTGGACCCGGGGGAAGTGGTGTGCGTCGTCGGCCCCTCGGGCGCGGGCAAGACGACACTGCTGCGCTGCCTGGCCGGCCTCACCCCGCCCTCCGAAGGGACCGTGCGCTACGGGGAGTTGCCGCTGACGGCCCCGCACGCCGACATCGCGGTCGTCTCGCAGGACTACCGCGGCTCCCTGCTCCCCTGGATGCGGGTGTGGGACAACGTCGCCTTCCCGCTCCAGGGCCGGGGCGTGAAGAAGGCGGTACGGCGGCAGCGGGCGGCCGAGTGCCTGGAGGCGGTCGGGCTGTCGAATGTCGGGGAGAAGTACCCCTGGCAGCTGTCCGGCGGCATGCAGCAGCGGGTCGCCATCGCACGCGGACTGGCCTACGACGCCCCGGTGTTGCTGATGGACGAGCCGTTCGGCTCGGTCGACGCCCAGTCCCGCTTCGACCTGGAGGATCTCACCCTGGAGCTGCGCGGTCGCCTGGGCATCACGGTGGTCGTGGTCACGCACGACATCGACGAGGCCGTCTACCTCGGCGACCGGGTCGTCGTCCTGGGCGGCAGACCCACGGCGGTCCTGGAGACCCTGACGATCCCCCTGGGCACCGACCGCGACCAGCTCACCACCCGCGCGGACCCCCGGTTCACCGAACTGCGTACCCGAGTGCTGTCCCGCATCAGAGGCGAACGCACCCCGGACCAGCCGGACTTGACGGAGTCGGTCGCCCACTAGGCCCACCCCCACCACTAGACCCACCCCCCCCACCTTCCCCCTTCACGCCTTTCTCCCGGCTGACGCCAAGCGTCGCTTCCCCCTGCCCAAAAACCCATCCAATCCTGGGAGTTCACAGTGCTGCGCACCAACATCAGCTACCGGTCCCGCAATCGCGCCCTCCTCGTGGCGGTCGCCGGACTGCTGGCGCCGCCGGTCCTCGCACCGGCCACCGCCCGTGCCGCCGCCGCCGACACGATCACCGTCGCGGCGGGGGAGACCCTGACGCTCACCGAGACCACCACGGCGGGTGCGCTCGTCATCGAGGAGGGCGGTGCCATCGCCGTCCCGGACGGCCACAGCCTCAGCCTCACCGTCAACGGGGTGGAGACCGGCAGCGAGCTGGCCGAACTCACCGACGGCTACGGCGGGGTGGCGACCGCCATCGCGGCAGGCACCTACTCCGGAACGGTCGTCCTGACCGTCGCCGAGGCCACCGACGTCGCCTACGACGACCTCACCTTCCCCTTCCGCCAGGCCCTGTACGTGGACGCCGACGGCGTGGACGAGGCCAAGTCGGTCCCGTCGGCGGTCCTCGGCGGCACCGTCACCGACACGGGCGCGAGCGACATCCGGCTGCTGTCGGACGGCGAGGCGTTCAACGGCGTGTACGTCGCGGGCGGCGGCACCTACACGCTCACGAACCCGCAGGTGGCGTACGTCGGCAACGGCCGCTGCGACTTCGCAGGTTACGGCGCCGCCATCGTCGGCACGGGGGCGGGTACGACCCTCGTCGTGGACGGCGCGACCGTCAGCAACGAGGGCGTGGTCCGTACCGCCGTCATCGCCGACGCCACCGCCAACGTCGTCGTCAAGAACTCCACGCTGCACTGCGCCGACGGCACCGTCCCGGCCGAGTACCCGTCCGCCGGCACCGGTGACACCCGGTACATGATCACCGTCCCGTGGATGCTGGGCCTGTCCGGCAACGTCCGTACGACCAACCTGCTCGGCGCGAGCACCAAGCTGTCCTTCGTCAACTCCTCGATCTCCTCGGAGAAATGGGGTGCCCTCTCGGTCGACGGCGGCAGCTACTGCACGCTCACCGCGATCAACAGCAGCATCGCCAACACGGGCGGCCAGGGCTACGGCTCGTACGCCATCGGCAACGTCACCGAACACTTCCTCGGCTGCGCCTTCGACGTAGGCGACTACGCCCTCATCCACTGGGGCGCCTCGGCCCACTACGGCGACAGCACCGCGGACGCGGTGGCCGACCTGAACGACTCGCTAGAACTCGGCCTCACCAGCGCCGAGTTGAGCGCCCTCCCCGAACGCTCGACGGTCATCAACTCCGGCCGCTTCATGGTCCTCTGGTACGCGGCCGGGTCGGTCACCATCGACGGCGGCACCCAGGTCAACACCGGCGAGACGGCGTTCATGTGCAAGGCGGTCGCGGGCACCGTCACGGCCGACGGCTCCGACGGCGCGACCATCAACCCCGGCAACGGAGTCGTCTTCCAGCTGATGGACTCCGACCGGCCGAGCAGCGTCACGGTCTCCGGCAAGGCATGGAAGACGGAGACGATAGGCACGTACACCGAACCGACCGGCACCCCCACCAAGTCCTCGTCCTGGACGACGACTTCGTCCCAGTCCACCGACGCGAAGGGCACCTTCACGGACATCGCCCTGACCGGCGACTTCTACAACTCGGTCCGGGGTGGCGGCAACGCGAGCATCCAGGGCCAGAACCTGTCCCTGTCCTTCACCCGCTCGACGGTCGAGGGCATCATCTCCGCGTCCACCGCCAAGCACACCGTCTCGACGATCACCTCCACGGAGTACCGCGAGATCAGCGAGGTCACCAACACCCCCGGCGCGGT
Organism: Streptomyces geranii; assembly: GCF_002954775.1. Lineage (GTDB taxonomy): Bacteria > Actinomycetota > Actinomycetes > Streptomycetales > Streptomycetaceae > Streptomyces > Streptomyces geranii. The sequence continues at coordinate 101,084 of NZ_PJME01000026.1, read as the reverse complement.
GGTGAACAACGGCGTCCTGGTCACCCTGGGCTCCGGCACGACCTGGACGGTGACCGGCACGTCGTACCTGAGCGCCCTCACCCTGGCGAGCGGGGCCACCATCCAGGCCCCCACCGGCAAGACGGCAACCCTGACGGTCAACGGCACGACCACCGCCATCACGGCGGGCACCTCCTACACGGGCGCGATCACCCTGACGGTCGCCTGACACCCCAACACAAGGACCGGCCCCCGGAATTGGATGCGAACCGATTCCCGGGGGCCGGAGTTCTTGGGTTTGGAGGAAGGGAGCAACTTCTCAACAGGGCGCAGGGGTACGTACCTAGGGGCGCGGGGAACTGCGCGACCAGCCCCCACCGACCCGCATCCGACCAACTACCCCCACCATCACGCCCCCACCATGTTGTAACCCCCATCAGCAATCAGGAACCCACCCGTAATATGCCGCGCGTCCTCCGTAGCCAAGAACAACGCGGTCCCCGCCAACTCCTCAGGCCCCGGAATCCGCCCCATAGGAGTGGCCGCCCGCAACACCTCCCCCCGCCCACCCTTCCAGTCGTCCCGCCCCAGCGTCGCCGCCGTCTCGATGAACCCCGGCGCGAAGACATTCACCCGCACCCGAGGCGCGAACGCTTGCGCATACGACTTGGTCAGCCCGATGATCCCGTACTTCGCGGCGGCGTACTGCGGCGCACGCGCACTCCCCCGTACGACCACGGTGGAGCCGACGTTCACGATCGAACCGCCCCCCTCCTGCTCCAGCATCCGCGCCCCGAACTCGTGCGTGCACAGCAGCGTGCCCTTGATGTCGACGGCGAGGACGTGGTCGATGGACTCCTCGGTGATGTCCCGCCAGGACATCTGCTCGCGGGCCACGTCACCGACGTTGTTCACGGCCACGTCGAGGCGACCGAAGTGCGCCCAGACCTCGTCGGCGAGGCGCTTGATCTGCTCGTGCTCGGCGATGTCCGCCTGCACGACGAAGGCCTTGCGGCCAAGTTCCGTCACCCGCTGCGCAGTTGCTTCGGCGCCCGCCCGGGAGCTGCGGTAGTGGACCGCGACATCCGCACCCTCCTGCGCGGCCCGGACGGCGATCTCGGCACCGAACCCGGTACCGGCACCGGTGACGAGGACGGTCTGGCCGGCGAAGCGTTCGAGTACGGGGTTCATGCGGGCTCCGTTCACAGAGTTCGGGGGGTTGGCTGTCATACGAGGGTCCGCCCGCCGTCGGCGTACAGCACCTGTCCGGTGACGAACGCCGACTCGTCGGAGGAGAGGAAGAGGACGGGGCCGGTGAGGTCGGCGGGCCGCCCGAGGCGTCCGGCGGGGACGAGGGACTCCAGGGAGGCGCGTACGCCGGGCCGGGCGAGGTAGGCGCGGGTCAGCTCGGTCTCGGTGTAGCCGGGGGCAACCGCGTTGACGGTGACTCCGGTTGGCGCCCACTCGCGTGCCATCACCCGCATCAGCTGGTTGACGCCGCCCTTGGTCGCCGCGTACGGGGAGTGGTCCGCGTGCGCGAGCAGCCCCGAGACGGAGGACAGGTACACGATCCGCCCGTACCCGGCGGGCACCATCACCGCGCCGACGGCCCGGCCCAGCCAGAAGGCGCTGTCGAGGTTGATCGCGGTGATCCGCTCCCACACCTCGTCGGGTGTCTCCAGCACCGGACGCCGGTCGTTGACGCCCACGGCGTGTACGAACACGTCTATCCCGCCGAGGAGTTCGACCGTACGGCCGACAGCGGTCCGGCAGGCGTCCGCCGAGGTGAGGTCGACGGCCAGCCCACTGACGAAACCGGAGGTCTCCTGCTGGAGCCGGTCGAGTTTCGCCTTGTCGATGTCGAGGACGAGCACCGCCGCCCCCGCCGAGGCCAGCGCCCCGGCCACCGCCGCGCCGATACCACCCGCACCGGCGACCAGCGCCCGCGTTCCCGTGAAGTCCCAAGTAGCGCGCATGGTCCGGACGGTAAGCCACGACCCGGATTTGTGTCCACACTTGACGCATCTATTGACGCCAAACAGCGCCATAGGCAGGCTGTCTGTCGACAGTTAAGGCTTGTGATGGTTAACCGTGGTTGACCGTGGTTGAGCGAGGTCGGAGATTCGATGAAGCTGGTGACGTTCGACGAGGGACTGGTGGGACGGCTCGACGGGGAGACGGTCGTGGAGCTGGCGGTGCCCTCGACGCGTGCGTTCTTCGCGCACGAGGGCCAAGTCCGCGAAACCGGGCGGACGTTCGCGCTCGCGGACGTACGGCTGCGGGCCCCGATCGTGCCGAAGAAGTTCTTCCACACGGCCGGCAACTTCCGTGAGCACCACGAGGATCTGGTCCGGGTCGACTGGTCCCACCCGGTCAACAAGGGCATCGTCTTCTTCCAGAACGTCGACGCGGTCATCGGCCCGGAGGACCCGATCGTCTACCCGGCGAACCTCACCCGGGAACTGGACTACGAACTCGAACTCGCCGTCGTCATAGGCAAACCCGGCAAGTTCTTCTCCGCCGAGCAGGCCGCCGAACACATCGCGGGCTACCTGGTGTTCAACGACATCACCGCGCGTGACATCCAGCGCCGGGAGATGGAGTCCGGGGTCTTCTCCTTCTCCAAGGCCATCGACACGTTCTGCCCGATCGGCCCGTACATCGTCACGGCGGACGAGATCGACGACCCGCACGACCTCGACATGGAGCTACGGGTCAACGGCGACGTACGCCAGAAGTCGAACACCTCGCGGATGTCGGTCTCGATCCCGCAACTGGTCGCCTACCACTCGCCGCAGATCTACAGCGCGGGCGACATCATCACCACGGGCACGATCGCCGGCGTCGCCGCGAGCACCCCGGACCCCTTCGCGAACTACCTCAAGCCCGGTGACGTCGTCGAGGCCGAGATCGAGGGCTTGGGCGTGCTGCGCAACCCGGTGCTGTCCTGGAAGGACGCTTACGGCACTGAAGAGCCGCCCGCCGGGCAATGGGAAGCCTGAGCCGATGCGCATCGCACAACTAGCGGGCCATCCGGTCCTGTTGACGGAAGAGGGCGCGATTGCGGTCCCGGCCGAGTTCGCGACCGACCTCTTCACGCACTGGAACGACCTGCTCGACTGGTCGTCGAGGTCCGCCACGGGCGCCCGCCCCTACGACCCGGCCGACCTCCAGGCACCCGGCCTTATCCCCGCCCCCCGCCAGATCTTCGCCGTGGCCCTCAACTACCGCCCCCACACAGCGGAAGCGGGCTACGAGGAACCCTCGGCCCCCCTCGTCTTCACCAAGTTCCCCACCTGTCTCACCGGCCCGTACACCACGATCGACCTGCCGCCGGGCAACGTCGACTGGGAGCTGGAACTGGTCGCGGTCATCGGCCGCGAGGCGCACAAGGTGCCCGTGGAGAAGGGCTGGGACCCGGTCGTCGCCCTCACGGTCGGCCAGGACCTGTCCGAGCGGACAGCTCAACTGGCAGGTCATCCGGCCCAGTTCTCGCTCGGCAAGTCGCACCCCGGATTCGGCCCCATCGGCCCCGCCCTCGTCAGCCTCGACGAGATCGACGCCGCCGGCCACCGGGACGACCTGGAACTGACCTGCGAACTGAACGGCGAGGTCGTCCAGTACGACCGCACCGGCAGCATGATCTTCCCGATCCCCCAACTCGTCTCGTACCTGAGCGAGTTCTGCACCCTGCTCCCCGGCGACCTCATCTTCACGGGCACCCCGGCGGGCGTCGGCAACCGCCGCACACCGCAGCGGTTTCTCACCCCCGACGACGAACTGGTCAGCCGCATCGGGGGAGTCGGCGAGATGCGGCACCGCTTCCGGAGGGCGACCCCATGACCCGCACCCTCTTCACCGACATCCGGGTCTTCGACGGCACCGGACACGACCCCTTCCCCGCCGAGGTGCTCGTCGAGGGCAACCGCATCACCGAGGTGTCCGACCGGATCCCGCGCGACCTGAGCACCGGCGCCCGAGTGATCGACGGCGGCGGAGGCACCCTCCTCCCCGGCCTGGTCGACGCCCACGCCCACCTCGGCTTCGGCTCCACCGTCGAGCACCTCTCCCGGCGCCGCGACGAACCCCCTGAGGAGAAGGCCCTGTTGGTGGCCCACGCGGGCCGGGTCCTGCTCGACCACGGGATCACCAGCGCGTACTCCGGCGGCAACCGGCTGCCCGGCACGGAGATCGCGGCCCGCAAGGCGTTCGCCGAGGGCTGGATGCCCGGGCCACGGCTGAAGGCCGCCTCCTGGGAGGGCAGCGCGGGCATGGTCGAGCCCGGTGTCTACGACTTCCCCGGCATCGACGGCCGTGCGTCCGACCCCGAGTCGGTGTCCCGCTTCGTGACCGGCATGGCCGAACTCGGCGTCGACATCGTCAAGTTGTCCCTCTCCGGGGAGAGTGCCGTCGTGCAAGGCACCTCGCGGATCGTCCAGTTCACGGACGAGGAGGTCGCCGCCGCCTCCCGCACGGCGGAGAAACACGGCGTCTGGCTCACCGCGCACGCACACGCCGCCGAGTCGATCAAGATGGCCGTACGGCACGGCATCCGTGCCGTCTACCACTGCACGTTCGCCGACGAGGAGGCCCTCGACCTCCTCGAAGCCGCCCGCGACCGGATCTTCGTCGCGCCGACCCCCGGCATCATCCACGCCAACCTCCACGAAGCGGGCAGCGAACCCGAGCCCGGCATGGAGGTGCGGGCCACCCACGACGCCGTACGCCAGGTCGTGCCCGAGCTGGTCAGGCGCGGCGTCCGGGTCGTCCCCGGCGGCGACTACGGCTTCGCCTGGAACCCGGTGGGCCGTAACCTCCGCGACCTCGAACTCTTCGTCGACTGGTTCGGCTTCACCCCGGCCGAGGCCCTGCGCGCGGCCACCGGGTACGGCGGCGAGGTGATGGGCCTCGGCGGCCAACTCGGCCTGGTCCGGGCGGGGTTCCTCGCCGACCTCGTGCTCGTCGACGGTGACCCGTTGGCCGACATCCGCGTCCTCCAGGACCGCGACCGACTCGCGGTGATCATGAAGGACGGACGGCTGCACAAGGACCGGGCGGCCAGGTGACCGGACGGGCGAACGGCCGGGCGACCGCCTCGGACACGGCGATCCGGGCCCGCACGAACGCCGGTCGGCTGAGCGGGCGTTGGGAGGGCGAGGTGGCCGTCTTCCGGGGTATCCCCTTCGCGGCGCCGCCCGTCGGCGCCCTGCGCTGGCGGCCACCGGCGGCGCCCGCCAGGTGGGACGGCGAGCGTCCCGCGTACGACTTCGGCCCCGCGCCCCTGCAACCGCAGCCGCCCCGCGACTCGATCATGTACCACGCCAACTTCGCCGACCGCCGGGCCCTGGTGATGAGCGAGGACTGCCTCTACCTCAACGTCTGGACCCCGGAACCGGGCGGCGGCGGTCTGCCGGTGATGGTCTGGATCCACGGCGGCGGCAACCGCTACGGCCACGGCGGCCAGGAGATCCACGACGGCCGCTCACTGGCCCGCCGGGGCGTGGTCGTCGTGACCCTCAACCACCGCCTGGGCGCCCTCGGTTTCCTCGCCCACCCGGCCCTGGCCGCCGAGGACGACCTCGGCGCGTCCGGCAACTACGGCCTCCTGGACATCGTCGCGGCCCTGACCTGGGTCCAGGAGAACATCGCCCACTTCGGCGGCGACCCCGCCCGCGTCACCCTCGCGGGCAACTCGGCCGGAGCGGCCCACATCTGCCACCTCATGGCCTCGACAATGGCCCGCCCCCTCTTCCGGGCCGCGATCGGCCAGAGCGCCTCCGGCATCGGACGGGCGGAGGGCCCGCTCCCGGACCAGGCCGCCGCCCAGCGACAAGGGCTGAGCTGGGCAAGGGAGTTCGGGGCAGCGGGAGGGTTCGGGGACCCGGACATCGCCGGGTTGCGCCGTACCGACGGCGTCGAGCTGGTCCTGAAGGGCCACTTCGGCCCGGTCGTCGACGGCAGGGCCCTCACCGCCCCGAGCGACGACGTCTTCGCCGCCGGACACCAGCACCCCGTACCCCTGCTCGTCGGCACCAACTCCGACGAGGGATCGGTCTACGCGACCCTGGACGCCGTACGCCGCCTGCCCGTCGAGCCGGGCACCGACGAGCTGTACCCCCTGCGCGACGGCGACCAAGTCCGCCGTACGGCACGCCGGTTCACCGGCGAGAGCCGGTTCACGTACCCCGTGTGGCACTGGGCGCGGGCCCACAGCGCCGTCGCGCCCACCTGGCTGTACCGGTTCACCCGTACGCCCCCACTGCCACCCGACCTCGAAGTGGCCCCGCCCCGTGACGGTCTGCCGGGATACGGCGTCTTCCACACCGCCGAACTCCCGTACGCGCTGGACAACTTGGCCGCCAGACCCTGGCCCTGGAGCGAGGCCGACCGCTCGCTGGCCCGCACCATGGCGGACACCTGGGTGCGCTTCATCGAGACGGGGGACCCCAACGGGGTCGGAGCCGCGCCAAGTTGGCCCCGGTTCACCGGCGCCGAGGCGATGGTCTTCGGCGGTGAGGCGGCCCCCGTGGAGCTGGGGCACGTCGAACGACTCGACGCGATGCGGCTGCTGGCGAGCCTGCCCCGCCCCCTCTGATCCCCGCCCCTTCTGATCCCCGCCCCTTCTGATCCCCGCCCCTTCTGATCCCCGCCTCCTCTGATCTCCCCTCCGATCCCCTTCTGCTCCCCCCGCTAGGAGAGACCTCCCGTGGCACGACTCCCCGGCACCGAAGGGTCCGGCGAGATCGCCGACCGTATCCGCGCCCGGCGCGGCGGCGCCCTCCGCCCCTTGGACCACATGCTGCTGCACAGCCCCCAGTTGGCCGACGGCTGGAACAGTCTTCTCGGTGCGATACGGCAGCGGATCGCGCTGCCCGCCGACATCAGGGAACTGGTCGTCATGCGGATCGCCGTCCTCAACCGGGCCCCGTACGAATGGGCCGCCCACGAGGGCCCGGCGCGTGAAGCGGGCATGGGGGACGCCGAGTTGGCCGCTCTGCGGGAGGAGAAGCCCGCGCTGGGCGACGTACGCCGGGCGCGGGTCATCGCGTACACCGATGCGATGACCCGCGACGTGCATGTCCCGGACGAGCTGTTCGACGCCCTGCGTGCCGACTTCGGCGACGCGGAACTCGTCGAGCTGACCGCCACCGTGGCCGCGTACAACATGGTGTCCCGCTTCCTGGTGGCCCTGGACGTGCGGGCGTCCGACGGGACTAACGCCCCGAGCGGCGGAGGAAGTTGACCAGCAGGCGGTTCCACTGCACGGACTGCTCCCAGTGCGGGTTGTGGCCCGACTCGCGGATGACATGGAACTGCACGTCCTGGATGTGCTGGGCGTTGAGGCGCATCAGCGACGGCGGGCTGTAGAGGTCGCCGTCCCCGACGAGGAGCTGGACCGGCATGGTGAGGGTCTCCAGGGAGGCCCAGGTGACCGTGTTGGCGAGCGACTGGGGGAAGGAATCGGCCGTCCTGGCGCGGGAGTTGATGTCCAGCCAGGCCGCCACGCCCACGCGGTCGCCGCCCCGGTAGGAGGGGCCCAGCTCCTTGAAGTCGGCGGGCAGGTCGCCGAACGGGTCGGGCTGCAGCAGCTGTTCCAGCTCCGCGTACTCCGCGTCCGTGACGCCCATCTTGCTGCTGGACACGGTGAGTCCGTACAGGCGGTCGCCGTACGACAGGGCGTAGTCGACGGCGACGTAGCCGCCCGCCGCCGAGCCGGAGAGGTGGAAGCGGTCCAGGCCGAGGTGGTCGGCGAGGGTGTTGAGGTCCCCGGAGGCGGTGTCGGAGTCGGCGCGGGTGCCGGCCACCGAGCCGTACGCGCCGCGCCGCGAGTAGCCGATGACGCGGAAGCCCGCGGCGGCGAACACCGGCTGCTGGTAGGGCCAGCTCTCGCCGCTGCCGGAGCCGGGGTGGAGCAGGATCACCGGCTGCCCTTCGCCGCCGGTGTCCCAGGCCCACAGGCTGCCGCCCCCGGCGACGGGCACCTGGTACTCGGTGACGGCGACCTGCTCGGGCAGGGGTACGGGGGTCCAGGGCGCGGCCGGTCCGGACGCGGCTGTCGCCGCGTGTGCGGTGCCCGTACTCATGGCGGTGAGGCCCGCGAGCGCGGCGCCGCCGACGACGGCACGTCGGCTGGGATCTCTCTGCATCGTTCCTCCTGGGGTAATGGTTGACTGGGGTGTCTGTCGACAGAAGCTCGAACGGTGGGGTATATGTCGGCTGGAGAGTGGGATAGTGTCGACACCGTGTGTTTGCTGTGTGTCGCTCTGAGTCAGGGAGAATCGCCGGATGGCTGCCGAAGAGGATGAGGACACGCACGTCGTGGTGCTCGCGCGCCTGCTGCGCCTGCGGGACAGGCGTGAGCCGTTGGTCGCGCAGATCGCCGAGTGGGTGGGGTCGGGCATCATCGAGGGTCGGCTGGAGCCGGGCCAGGACCTCAACAGCGTCGATCTGTCACGCCGGTTCGACACCAGCCGTACGCCCGTGCGCGAGGCGCTGATGGTGCTCGAACAGGAGGGCCTGGTCGAGATGAAGGCGCGTCGCCGCCCCCGGGTCGCCGCGCCCTCCCTCCAGGACATCCGCGACATCTACCAGGTGCGCCGCCAACTCCTCTCGATGCTGGCCGGGTTGCTCGTCGAGCGCGCCTCCGACGAGGAGCTGGCCGAACTGCGGCTGCGGGTCGGGCGGATGCGGAAACTGGCCGACGACGGTGACGTGGACGCGTACTTCTGGAGCCATGTCCAGCTCCAGGAGCGGATGACGGAGATCGTCGGCAACAGCACCCTGAAGCAGATCCTCGACTCCCTCGCGCTGCGCACGCTGATGCTGCGCCACCTGAGCCTGACCCGCGCCGGGCGCCTCGCCTACAGCGTCGACGACCAGGAGCGCCTGCTCCAGGCCTGCGAGGAGCGCGACGGGGAGCTGGCGTCGGCGCTGATCGCCGGTGCGACGGTCCGGGCGCTGCGGGCGGTGGAGGAGCAGTTGGAGCAGGACGCCGCCGGACGCGGCCGGAAGCCGACGCGCCGGCGCCGAACGGCGGCCTCCTGACCGGCGGTCTGCTGAACGGCGGCTTCCTGGAAGGCGGTTGAGATCCGGCGCCCGTCTCACTTCGCCAATACCCCGCCGTCCACGGGGAAGTTGCCGCCTGTCACCCACGCCGACTCGTCCGACGCCAGATAGACGGCACACCAGGCGATGTCCTCGGGGGTGCCGACCCGGCCCAGCGGAATACGCGCGAGCAGGGCTTCACGGGCGGCTCCCTCGTGGGCGCCCGCCGACTCCGTGGCCGGGGTGCGGACCATGCCGGGGGAGATGGTGTTGGCCCGGATGCCCGCCGGACCGCCCTCGACGGCGAGCTGGCGGGTCATCCCGAGTACCGCAGACTTGCCCGCGCAGTGCGCGACCATCCCGAAGGTGCCGCTGCCCCGAAAGGCGTTCACCGAGGCGAAGTTGACGATGGACCCGCCGCCGGACGCCACCAGGTGCGGCCACGCGGCCCGCACCGGCAGGAAGACGACATCGACCTCGCCGCGCATCGTCGGCGTCCACTGCTCCTCGAAGTCCATCTCGGCGGCCGGCGCCATACGAGGGGCGATCGCACCGGCGGTGACCAGCACATCCACCCGCCCGTACCGCTCGTACGCCTCGTCCGCGAACCGCCGGGCGTCGTCGGGGACCGTCATGTCGAGCGGAGCGTGCACATCGAGGGCCAACCCCCGTTCCGCGGCCAGCTTCTGGGTCCGCCCGGCCGCCGCCGGATCGAGATCGCAGCCGACGACGGTCGCGCCCTGCGCGGCGAAGAGCAGCGCACACCCCTGGCCGATCCCGGCACCCGCGCCGGTGACGAGAGCGACCTTGCCGGAGAGTCGGCAAGCGGAATCGGTCATGTGGTCCTCCTCGTAGACGTACACCTTCCTAGTGTCGACACTAGGGCCCAGTCAAGGGGTGAACCTTTGAATTAAGGCTCAACTGTCGACAGTGTGTGGGTCTGGAGGCAAACTGCGGGCCGGGGCAGCGGCGCGATCACGCTGACGGTCGGCCAACCGGCCCTGGCGGGACGGTTCGAGGTGAACGAGCGGCGCCCAGCCCCCAAGCCGGGCACCACTCGTTCACCTGGGAATACGTAAGAATGGCCCGGAATTGTCAGTCGCAGGACCCGGTGAATACGTCCACTTCGTCACCGCTGCTGCTCGCCACGACGAGATCCTGCGTCCCGTCGGAGGTCAGATCGGCGGCTGCCGCCTCGTACGCGCCGGGCGCGGCAAGCTCCGTCAGCTCGTCGAGGGCGCCGCCCGAGGTGCCCTGGAAGGCGGTCACGGAGTTGCCGTTGAGGGAGGAGACGAGGAGATCGGTGACGCCGTCGCCGTCCAGATCCGCGGAGTTGACGGCGACCGGGAGCGCGGGCGTCGTGTAGGCGACGGAGTCCTGAAAGGTGCCGTCGCCGTTCCCGGCGTAGACCTCCAGGGTGTTGGAGCCGTTGCTGATGGTGGCCAGATCGACGGTCCCGTCCCCGTCGAAGTCGCCCTGGGTGATGGAGTAGAGGCGCTTGACGCTGCCGTACTCCGTGACCGCGCCGAAGGTCCCGTCGCCGTTGCCGAGGGCCACGCTGACCCCGCCGGCGGTGGCGACGCTCGCGGTGGCGATGTCCAGGTCGCCGTCGCTGTCGAAGTCGGTGAGGACGAGACCGTGCGGCCGGGTGACGGTCACCGCCTCGATGTCGGCGGTGAACGCCCCGGCGCCGTCGCCGAACAGCAGACTCACCCCGCCGCCCGACTCCTCGGCCACCGCCAGATCCAGCTTGCCGTCGTCGTCGAGGTCACCGGCGACGAGCGAGCGGGCGCCCGAGCCGACGGTGTACTGCGTGGCCGTCCCGAACACGCCCTCGCCGGACCCCAACAGCACGCTTACGGTGCCGCCGTTGAAGTCGGCGGTGGCGATGTCCGGGTTGCCGTCGGCGTCGAAGTCGGCGATCACGGACTGGTACGGGTGCGCGCCCACGGCGTACTCGGTGGCCGCGCCGAAGGTGCCGTCCCCGTTGCCCAGCAGCACGGACAGCGAGTTGCCGTCGTTGTTGGCGGCGACGACGTCCGCGTTCCCGTCACCGTCGAGATCCCCGGTCACCACGTGCCGGGGGTTGTCGCCGGTCGCGGCGGAGGTGTCGAACTGGGTGAAGGAGAGGGCGCCCGAGCATTCGGCGGCGGCTGCGGTGAACGTCCCGGTGGCCGAGGCCATGGCGACGACGGTCGACCCGAGCGCCAAGGCGCCGAGAGTGCCGACGGCCAGCACCCGACGGGCCCGGTATTTCTTGTACCTGCGGTTCTCTGTCATGGGCACGGGAACCTAGGAGCCGCAGCTGTGATTGACGTGTCACGGGACAGTGGTTTTGCCGTCGGATCGACGGCACCACTCCCCAACTGCCTTTTCTCGCACGCGACTTCGGCGTCAGACGGGCTTCTCCCACACCGACACATGCTTCGTGCTCTCGCCGGTGAACGGCTCCCGCGCCCACCCCTCCCACCGCTCGCGCAGCCGCATTCCGGCCAACTGCGCCATCAGATCCAGCTCGGACGGCCACACGTACCGGAAGGGGATCGACCGGTACGACCCCCGTCCGTCCACCACCTCGACATAGTTCGAGCTGGTGTTCTGGGTGGCGCAGTCGTAGATGTCGAAGGCCCAGCGCGTCGGACTCGTGTGGAACGGTACGACGTTCCGTCCGGGCGGCAGATTCCGCAGCTTGGGCACCCCGACCTCGATGACGAACGTCCCGCCGGGCGCCAGGTGTGCCGCGACATTGCGGAAGCACGCCACCTGGGCCTCCTGCGAGGTCAGGTTCATGATCGTGTTGTAGACGAGGTACGCCAGGGAGAACTCCCCGTCGGTCGTCGCGGCCCGCGCCGCCGAGAAGTCCCCGATCGTCACCCCGATCGCGTCCCCGCCCGGCTTGGCCCGCAACCGCGCCACCATCGCCCGGGACATGTCGATCCCGTGCACCTCGACTCCGCGCCGCGCCAGGGGGACGGCGATACGTCCGGTCCCGATCCCGAGTTCGAGAGCCCGGCCCTCGCCTGCCAGTCCGGCCAGGAGATCGACCGTCGACTCGACGGTGGCCGTGGCGAACATGTCGGAGGCGGGATCGTCGTACTTCGCGGCCACGGGTTCCCCGAAGTAGCCGTCCTCGTCGTTCACGTCAGGTGCGGTGTCGGCGTTGTCCACCGGCGGACCGTACTGCCGGGGTCAGCGCCGCCGCACCTCAATTTCCTGGTGCCGGACCAGGAAATCGGTGCTGTCCGCCCACTGGTCCACACTTCCGGTCAGGGGCAGGTCCCGCAGCCCGGGATCGGTGACCGTCCGGACGAGCGCCCGCGCGAACCGCTCCGCGTGCAGCACCTGGAACGGCCGGCTGTGGTACGCCCGCCGCGTCGGATCCACCGGCTCCGCGAGGCCCGTACGGTTCTGCAGCGCCGCCACGATCTCGTACGCGTCGCACAGATGCCGCTCCCGCGCCGGGTACTCCGACGCCGTCACCGCCCCCTGGAGCGAGGGCAACAGGGCGTCCGCCACCGGCAGTTGGCGGAAGGCGCTGCCGAGCCACTTCCCGTACGGCGCGTACGTCCGCCCCAGCAGCAGGCACAGCCGCATCAGGTCCCGCACGAGCCGGGCGGCCACCACGGCCGAGCCGAGTTCGTCACCGGCCTCCGCGCAGCGCCCGACGAACGCCTCCTCCTGGGAGATCCGTTGCCACTGGCAGGCCAGCAGATACCGCCACACCTGCTCCGGGTACCAGGCCAGCCGCGCCCGCGCGGCCGTGAGCGTACCGGGCCCGTCGTGGAAGACGGCACCGCCGGTCACCTCGGCGAGCCTCTGCTGGGGCAGGGCGAGCCAGTCGGCCGCCGTGAGGCCCGAGGCGCCCGCGCCGACGCCGAGTTGGGCGCCGAGCCAGCCGTCGACCTCGTTCACGGAGACCCGGTGGTTCACCGGCCCGTCGGTCAACTCCATGACGCCCACCGGGTCTTCGGGGGTGCCCGGCCGGAAGTGCGTCGGCCAGCCCCTTACCTGCTTGGGCAGTTGCTCGCTCAGGAGCCGCCGCAGTCCGGCTTCGTGCGTGGCGACATCGTCCGCCGAGAGGAACAGATCCAGCCGCGGACCCCACTCGTGGTCCGCCGACCTCGGGCTGTCGAACCCCAGCACCTCGGACCCCGTACCGACCCGGGCGGCGGCGTGCACGAGCCCCGGATGCTCCCGATCGAGAATCGGCCGGACGGCCTCCGTATAGAAGATCCGTGACAACTCGAGTCCGGGCAGGAACTCAGGATCAGGTGCGGTCATGCGATCACTGTGCCCCACGCGGCAGCGCTCCACGTGGCGCTGCTCCGCTCGGCACCACCCGATTCACATACAAGCACGCTTGCTTGTTTCTGGTGTCGGTGCCATGCTGCGAGCACGGACCGCACCACACCGCAACGCCCGGCACCCCGTCCTGCCCGAAGGGAAGCGCCCGTGTCCGACCCGTCGGCCGTGATCGACGATCTGTGTGAGGAGGGCGACCGACTCGACGAGCTGGTCGCCGAGTTGAGCGGCGAGCAGTGGGCCCTCGACAGCCCCGCCCCCTCCTGGACCGTCGCCCACCAGATCGCCCACCTCGCCTGGACCGACCGTTCGTCCGTGCTGGCCCTGACCGACCGGGCCGCCTTCGACCGGGAGGTGGAGAAGGCGCTGCTCGCGCCCGGCGACTTCGTCGACAACGGCGCCGAGGAGGGCGCCGGGAAGCCGCCCGAGCGGCTGCTCGCGGACTGGCGGGCCGGGCGTACGGCCCTGGTGGACGCCCTGCGCGCGGCACCGGACGGGGCGCGGTTCCCCTGGTACGGGCCGCCGATGTCCACCGCGTCCATGGCGACCGCCCGGCTGATGGAGACCTGGGCCCACGGCCTGGACGTCGCCGACGCGCTGGGCGTACCCCGGATCGCCCCCACCGCCCGCCTCCGGCACATCGCCCGACTCGGCGTCCGCACCCGCGACTTCGCGTTCGGCATGCACGGGCTGAACCCGCCGTTCGACGAGTTCAGCGTGGAACTGGTCGGCCCGGACGGGGAGTTGTGGACCTACGGCCCGGAGGACCCGAAGCACGCGGTCGGCCGGGTCACCGGTTCCGCCGTCGACTTCTGCCTCCTGGTCACCCAGCGCGCCCACCGCGCCGACCTCGACCTCCACGCCGAGGGCGAGGACGCGGACCGCTGGCTCGACATCGCCCAGGCCTTCGCGGGCCCACCGGGCAACGGCCGCGCACCGAAGGGGAGTACGCGGTGACAGCCCCGCTCCGCATAGGCAACGCCTCCGGCTTCTACGGCGACCGCTTCGACGCCATGCGCGAGATGCTCACCGGCGGCGAACTCGACGTCCTCACCGGCGACTACCTCGCCGAGCTGACGATGCTCATCCTCGGCCGCGACCGCCTCAAGGACCCGTCCGCCGGGTACGCCCGTACCTTCCTGCGGCAGTTGGAGGAGTGCCTCGGGCTCGCCCATGAGTGCGGGGTACGGATCGTCGCCAACGCGGGCGGCCTCAACCCCGCCGGACTCGCCGACGCGGTGAGGCAGTTGGCCGACCGGCTCGGCATCCCGGTCCGGGTCGCCCACGTCGAGGGCGACGACCTCACCGACCGGCACCCCGACAGCCTCGCCGCACACGCCTACTTGGGCGCCTTCGGCATAGCCGCCTGTCTGCGCGAGGGCGCGGACGTCGTCGTCACCGGCCGGGTCACCGACGCGGCCCTGGTCGCCGGTCCTGCCGCCGCCCACTTCGGCTGGAGCCCGGGCGACCACGACAGGCTCGCGGGCGCGGTGGTCGCCGGACATGTGCTGGAGTGCGGCGCGCAGGCGACCGGCGGCAACTACGCGTTCTTCGCCGAGGGCGCCCGGGACGTCCGGCGCCCCGGTTTCCCGCTCGCCGAACTCCACGAGGACGGCACCGCCGTCATCACCAAACACCCCGGCACGGGCGGCTTCGTCGACGTCGGCACGGTGACCGCGCAGCTCCTGTACGAGACCCAGGGCGCCCGGTACGCGGGCCCGGACGTCACCGCCCGGCTCGACACCGTCCGGCTCGTCCAGGAGGGCCCCGACCGGGTGCGCATCCACGGCGTACGCGGCGAAGCGCCCCCGCCCACGCTCAAGTTGGGTGTCAACCGGCTCGGCGGGTTCCGCAACGAGGTCACGTTCGTCCTGACCGGGCTCGACATCGAGGCCAAGGCCGCCCTGGTCCGCGACCAGCTGGAAGCCGCCCTCGACGCCGTCAAGTCCCGCCCCGCCGAGGTCGGTTGGACCCTGGTGCGCACCGACCGCCCCGACGCCGACACCGAGGAGACCGCGAGCGCCCTGCTCCGGCTCGTCGTACGCGACCCCGAACAGGCCCCCGTCGGCCGGGCGTTGAGCGGAGCCGCCGTCGAACTCGCCCTCGCCAGCTACCCCGGGTTCCACGTCCTGGCACCCCCCGGGAAAGGCGCCCCCTACGGCGTGTTCGAGGCGCGGTACATCCCCCAGGACGCGGTGGACCACGTGGCCGTCCTCCACGACGGACGCCGGATCCCGGTACCCCCGCCGCACGACACCCTCGTACTGGAACCGCCACCAGAGGCACCCCTGCCCGCACCCTTGCCTCCCGGCCCGACCCGCCGCGCCCCCCTCGGCCTCCTCGCCGGCGCCCGCAGCGGTGACAAGGGCGGTGACGCCAACGTCGGTGTCTGGGCCCGCACGGACGAGGCCTGGGCCTGGCTCGCCCACACCCTCACGACCACCCTCTTCCGCGAACTGCTCCCGGAGACCGCCGACTTGACCGTCGTACGACACCCCCTCCCGCACCTGCGCGCCCTCAACTTCACCGTCGAGGGCGTCCTCGGTGAGGGCGTGGCCGCGCAGCACCGTTTCGATCCGCAGGCCAAGGCGCTCGGCGAGTGGCTGCGCTCCCGGCACGTAGACATACCGGAGGCCCTCCTGTGACGGTCCTGACCTCGGCCCTGGACACGACCGGCGCCGACCACACCGCCCACCGCGAGTCCATGCTCGCCAAACTCGCCGCCCTCGACACCGAACACGCCAAAGCCCTTGCCGGCGGCGGCGAGAAGTACATCGCCCGGCATCACGCGCGCGGCAAACTGCTCGCCCGCGAGCGCATCGAGCTGCTCCTCGACCCCGACACCCCCTTCCTGGAGCTGTCGCCGCTCGCGGCCTGGGGGAGCGAGTACGCGGTCGGGGCCTCGCTCGTCACCGGAATCGGCGTCGTCGAGGGCGTGGAGTGCCTGATCACGGCCAACGACCCGACCGTGCGCGGCGGCGCCAGCAACCCCTGGAGCCTGAAGAAGGCGCTGCGCGCCAACGACATCGCGCTCGCCAACCGGCTGCCCTGCATCAGCCTCGTCGAGTCCGGCGGCGCCGATCTGCCGTCCCAGAAGGAGATCTTCATCCCCGGCGGGGCCGTCTTCCGCGACCTCACCCGGCTCTCCGCCGCCGGAATCCCCACGGTGGCAGTGGTGTTCGGGAATTCGACGGCCGGTGGGGCGTACATCCCCGGTATGTCCGACCACGTCATCATGGTCAAGGAGCGCGCCAAGGTGTTCCTCGGCGGGCCGCCCCTCGTCAAGATGGCCACCGGCGAGGATAGCGACGACGAGTCGCTCGGCGGCGCCGAGATGCACGCGCGCGTGTCGGGCCTCGCGGACTACTTCGCCCTCGACGAGCACGACGCCCTCCGCCAGGCCCGCCGGGTCGTCGCCCGCCTCAACCACCGCAAGGCGTACGCCGATCCGAGCCCCGCCGATGTGCAGCCCCCCAAGTACGACCCCGAGGAACTCCTCGGCATCGTCCCGGGCGACCTCCGGACCCCCTTCGACCCCCGCGAGGTCATCGCCCGTGTCGTCGACGCCTCCGACTTCGACGAGTTCAAGCCCCTCTACGGCACCAGCCTCGTCACCGGCTGGGCCGCCCTGCACGGCTACCCGGTCGGCATCCTCGCCAACGCGCAAGGGGTGTTGTTCAGCGAGGAGTCCCAAAAGGCGGCCCAGTTCATCCAGTTGGCCAACCAGCGCGACATCCCCCTCCTCTTCCTCCACAACACCACCGGCTACATGGTCGGCAAGGAGTACGAACAGGGCGGCATCATCAAGCACGGCGCGATGATGATCAACGCGGTCTCCAACTCCCGTGTCCCGCACCTCTCGTTGCTCATGGGTGCCTCGTACGGCGCCGGCCACTACGGCATGTGCGGGCGGGCCTACGACCCGCGCTTCCTCTTCGCCTGGCCCAGCGCCAAGTCGGCGGTGATGGGCCCGCAGCAACTCGCGGGCGTCCTCTCGATCGTGGCCCGGCAGTCGGCGACGGCGAAGGGCCAGCCGTACGACGAGGACGCGGACGCCGCCCTGCGCGCGATGGTCGAGCAGCAGATCGAGTCCGAGTCGCTGCCCATGTTCCTCTCCGGGCGGCTGTACGACGACGGCGTCATCGACCCGCGCGACACCCGAACCGTCCTCGGCCTGTGCCTGTCGGCCATCCACACCGCGCCCTACGAGGGTGCGCGTGGTGGCTTCGGCGTCTTCCGGATGTGAGACTCATGATTACTTCCGTACTGGTGGCGAACCGCGGCGAGATCGCCTGCCGTATCTTCCGCACCTGCCGTGAACTGGGCATCCGCACGGTCGCCGTGCACTCCGACGCCGACGAGAACGCCCTCCACACGCGCGTGGCCGACGCGGCGGTACGACTGCCGGGGGCGGCCTCCGCGGACACGTATCTGCGCGGCGACCTGATCGTCGCGGCGGCGCTGGCGGCGGGCGCGGACGCCGTGCACCCCGGATACGGCTTCCTGTCCGAGAACGCCGACTTCGCGCAGGCCGTACTCGACGCGGGACTGGTCTGGATCGGCCCGCCCCCGGCCGCGATCGAGGCGATGGCGTCCAAGACGCGCGCGAAGCAGCTCATGGGCCTGAAACCGCTCACGGACATCGCGGACGTCACGGAGTCCGACCTCCCGGTGTTGGTGAAGGCGGCGGCGGGCGGCGGCGGCCGAGGCATGCGCGTCGTACGCGAACTCGCCGACCTGCCCGCCGAGTCGGCGGCGGCCCGGGCCGAGGCCCAGAGCGCCTTCGGCGACGGCGAGGTGTTCGTCGAGCCGTACGTCGAGGGCGGCCGACATGTCGAGGTCCAGATCCTGGCCGACACCCACGGCACGGTATGGGCCCTCGGCACCCGGGACTGCTCCCTCCAGCGCCGCCACCAGAAGGTCGTCGAGGAGTCCCCGGCACCGAACCTCCCCGAGCAACTCACGCACGAACTGCACGAGTTGGCGATACGGGCGACCCGCGCCGTCGACTACACGGGCGCGGGCACGGTCGAGTTCCTGGTCGGGGATGACGGCAAGGCGCACTTCCTGGAGATGAACACCCGCCTCCAGGTCGAACACCCGGTCACGGAGGCGGTGTTCGGCATCGACCTGGTGGCCCTCCAACTCCGTGTGGCGGAAGGCCAGGCCCTCACCGCCGACCCCCCACCCGCACGCGGCCACGCGATCGAGGCCCGCCTGTACGCCGAGAACCCCGCCCAGGACTGGACCCCCCAGACCGGCACCCTGCACCGCCTGGCCGTACCCGCGGAGGGCGTACGCCTCGACACCGGCTACGCCGACGGAGACCCGATCCCCGTCCACTACGACCCGATGCTCGCCAAGGTCGTCGTACACGCCCCCACGCGCGCGGAGGCGGCCCGCAAGCTGGCGGGCGCCCTCGAACGGGCGACGATCCACGGCCCGACCACGAACCGCGACCTCCTCGTCCGCTCCCTGCGCCACGAGGAGTTCACGACGGCACGCATGACCACGTCCTTCTACGACCGCCACCTCCCCGCCCTGACGACACCGGCCCCCGACCCGCACGCCCCCCTGGCGGCAGCCCTCGCCGACGCCCACGGCCGCTCCCGCTTCGGCGGCTGGCGCAACGTCCACGGCCGGCCCCAGCTGAAGCGGTACGCGACGACAGCGGGCGAGGAGCATGAGGTTGCGTACCGCCACACCCGAGAGGGCCTGACAGCGGACGGCGTGCGGGTCGTGTACGCCGACGCGAGTCTCGTCGTACTCGAAGTGGCGGGCGTAAGAAGGAAGTTCGAGGTCACGAGCTACCCGGACCAGATCAACGTCAACAACACGACCCTCACCCCGCTGCCCCGCTTCCCCGACCCGAAGCCCCAACACGCCCCAGGCTCCCTCCTGGCCCCCATGCCCGGCACGGTGGTGAGGCTGGCGGAGGGCCTGGCGGCAGGGTCCCCTGTACAGGCCGGAGAGCCCCTCCTGTGGCTGGAGGCGATGAAGATGGAACACAAGATCACGGCCCCAACGACAGGCACGCTCACAGCACTTCACGCCATCCCTGGACAACAGGTGGAGCCCGGCATGTTGCTGGCAGTAGTGGAGCAGACCTAGGGGCGCGGGGCTGTATCTAATCTGCGGCTCCGCCGCGGGGCGCGACCAGCCACGACGCACCGGCACGCACCGCACAACAGAACCCCCTTCCCCCTTAGGACTCTTCATGACCACAGCAGCAATCGAATCCGACGAACACAAAGCACTACGCACCGCAGTAGCCGCCCTCGGCAACCGCTACGGCCGCGAATACGTCACCAGGGTCGTAGCCGCCGGAGGCCACACGGACGAACTCTGGTCCGAGGCAGCGAAACTCGGCTACCTGGGCGCCAACCTCCCCGAGGCCTACGGAGGCGGCGGCGGAGGCATCACCGAACTCTCCATCATCCTGGAGGAGTTGGGCGCCGCAGGCTGCCCGCTCCTCATGCTCATCGTCTCCCCGGCGATCTGCGGCACAGTGATCGCCCGCTTCGGCACGGAAGCCCAGAAACAGGCCTGGCTCCCCGGAATCGCCGAAGGCACCCGCACGATGGCCTTCGGTATCACCGAACCCGACGCCGGCTCCAACAGCCACCGCATCACCACCACCGCCCGCCGCGACCCGGACACCGGCGACTGGCTCCTGACCGGCCGCAAGGTGTTCATCTCGGGCGTGGACATCGCGGACGCGGTGCTGATAGTCGGCCGTACCGAGGACTCCCGTACCGGCCGCCTCAAGCCCTGCCTCTTCATCGTCCCGCGCGACGCCGAAGGCTTCACCCGGCGCCAGATCGACATGGACCTCGAATCCCCGGAGAAACAGTTCGAGTTGACCCTCGACGACGTACGGCTGCCCGCCGACGCGCTCGTCGGCGACGAGGACGCGGGCCTGCTGCAGCTCTTCGCCGGGCTCAACCCGGAGCGCATCATGACGGCCGCGTTCGCCATCGGCATCGGCCGGTACGCGCTCGGCGAGGCCGTCCGCTACGCCACCGAACGCACCGTCTGGAATGCGCCGATCGGCGCCCACCAGGCCGTCGCGCACCCCCTCGCCCAGGCGCACATCGAACTCGAACTGGCCCGCCTGATGATGCAGAAGGCGGCGGCCCTCTACGACGCCGGTGACGACGTCGGCGCGGGCGAGGCGGCCAACATGGCCAAGTACGCGGCGGGGGAGGCCTGTGTGAAGGCGGTCGACCAGGCCGTGCACACCCTCGGCGGCAACGGCCTCACCCGGGAATTCGGGCTCGCCTCGTTGATAACGGTCGCCCGCGTGGCTCGTATTGCTCCGGTGAGCCGGGAGATGATTCTCAACTACGTCTCCCACCAGACCCTGGGCCTGCCCAAGTCGTACTGAGAGCCGTGCAGCCTTGCACAGGCGAGGAGGAACCAAGGATGTTCCGCAGCGAGTACGCAGACACAGAGCCCGTCGAACTCCCCATCCACGAGGCGGTGTTGGGCAGGGCCGCCGAGTTCGGCGAGGCGCCCGCCCTCATCGACGGAGTCGACGGTACGACCCTCACGTACGACCAACTCGACCGGTTCCACCGGCGGATAGCCGCCGGACTCGCCGAGGCGGGGGTCCGCAAGGGTGATGTCCTCGCCCTGCACAGCCCGAACACGATCGCCTTCCCGACCGCCTTCTACGCCGCCACGCGCGCGGGTGCCGCCGTCACGACCGTGCATCCGCTGGCCACCGCCGAGGAGTTCGCGGGGCAGCTGCGCGACTCGGCCGCCGACTGGATCGTCACCGTCTCCCCGCTCCTGGAGACGGCCCGCGCCGCGGCCGAACGGGCGGGCGGCGTACGGGAGATCTTCGTCTGCGACACCGCGCCCGGACACCGCTCCCTCATCGACATGCTGGCCTCGACGGCCCCCGAACCGGAGATCGACATCGACCCGGCGGAGGACATCGCCGCCCTCCCGTACTCGTCCGGCACGACCGGCGTCCCCAAGGGCGTCATGCTCACCCACCGCTCCATCGCCACGAACCTCGCCCAACTCGCGCCGGCCATCCGCATGGGCCCAGGTGACCGCATCCTCGCAGTACTCCCCTTCTTTCACATCTACGGTTTGACCGCTCTCATGAACATGCCCCTGAAACGGGGCGCCACCGTAGTCGTCCTGCCGCGCTTCGACCTCGACACCTTCCTCGCCGCCATCGAGAAGCACCGCATCACCGGCCTGTTCGTCGCCCCGCCGATCGTCCTGGCCCTCGCCAAGCACCCGGCCGTTGAGCGGTACGACCTGTCGTCCCTGGAGTACGTCCTCAGCTCCGCCGCTCCCCTGGACGCGGCCCTCGCCGCCGCCTGCTCCGCCCGGCTCGGGCTGCCGCCGGTCGGCCAGGCGTACGGCATGACGGAACTCTCCCCGGGCACCCACATAGTCCCCCTCGACGACATGAGCACCGCTCCGCCCGGCACGGTCGGCAGGCTCCTCCCCAGCACCGAGATGCGCGTCCTGTCCCTGGACGACCCCGACGAGGACGCCGCCGCCGGTGAGGCGGGCGAGATCGCCATCCGCGGCCCCCAGGTGATGAAGGGCTACCTCGGCAACCCCGAGGCGACGGCCGCGATGATCGACGAGGACGGCTGGCTGCACACCGGGGACGTGGGCCGCGTCGACGCCGACGGCTGGCTGTTCGTGGTCGACCGGGTCAAGGAACTGATCAAGTACAAGGGCTTCCAGGTGGCCCCCGCCGAACTCGAAGCCCTCCTCCTCACCCACCCCGGCATCGCCGACGCGGCCGTCATCGGCGTCTACAACGCCGACAAGAACGAGGTGCCGCACGCGTACGTGGTCCGCCAGCCGTCCGCCACCGACCTCTCCGAAGGAGAGGTGATGATGTACGTCGCCGAGCGCGTCGCCCCGTACAAACGCGTCCGCCAGGTGACCTTCATCGACGGCGTGCCGAGGGCGGCCTCGGGCAAGATCCTGCGCCGCCGGTTGAGGGAGACGAGGGACAAGACGTGACACCGGTAGTGGCCGCCACGCGCGCGCGTGGCATCGCCACCCTCACCCTGGACGCCCCCGCGACCCGCAACGCCCTCTCCGCGGACCTCGTACGGGACCTGGCGGCGGCGCTGACGGACTGCGGCAAGGATTCGAACGTACGCGCGGTCGTGCTCACCCACACCGGGAACACGTTCTGCGCGGGCGCCGACCTGAAGCAGCCCCCCGACCCGGCGGCCTTCGTCGGCCTCCTCCGGCAGCTGCTGGAGCTGCCGAAACCGGTGATCGCCCGGGTGACGGGCCACGTACGGGCGGGCGGCCTCGGCCTCCTGGGCGCGTGCGACCTCGCGATCGCGGGGCCCGGGTCCTCCTTCGCCTTCACGGAGGTACGGATCGGAGTCGCGCCCGCCGTCATATCGATGCCGCTCCTGCCCCGCCTCGACCCGCGCGCCGCCGCCCGCCACTACCTCACCGGCGACCGTTTCGACGCCGTGGAGGCCGCCCGCTGCGGCCTGCTCACGGAGGCCGCCGAGGACGTGGACGCGGCCCTGGAGCCGGTCCTCGACGGGCTGCGCCGGGCGGCACCGGGTGCCCTGGCGGAGACCAAGCGGCTGCTCACGGCTAAGGTGCTGGAGATCTTCGACCGGGACACCGCCGAGCTGACCGCCCTGTCGGCACGGCTGTTCGCCTCCGCCGAGGCCCGCGAGGGGATGACGGCCTTCCTCGAACGACGGGACCCGGCATGGAAGTTGTAGCCACCGAGAGCGCCCCCCGGACGCAGCGCGCGCCGAAGCAGGACCGCAGCCGGGCCACCCGCCAGCGCCTCCTGGAGGCGGCCGTGTCCTGCCTCGCCGAACACGGCTGGGCGGGCTCCACGGTCTCCGTCGTCGCCGAACGCGCGGGCGTCTCCCGGGGCGCCGCCCAGCACCACTTCCGTACCCGCGAGGACCTCTTCACGGCCGCCGTCGAGTACGTCGCCGAGGAACGCTCCACCGCCCTGCGCGCCCTCTTCCCCGACGGCGCCGCCGACCGCCGCGCGGTGGTCGCCGCCCTGGTCGACCTCTACACCGGCCCGCTCTTCCGTGCCGCCCTGCACCTCTGGGTGGCCGCCTCGAACGAGGAGCAACTGCGCTCGCGCGTCACGGAGTTGGAGGCCCACGTGGGCCGCGAGACCCACCGGATCGCGGTGGAACTGCTGGGCGCGGACGAGTCCCGGCCGGGCGTACGGGAGACGGTCCAGGGCCTGTTGGACATGTCCCGCGGCCTGGGCCTGGCGAACCTGCTCACGGACGACGGGGGGCGACGGGACCGGGTGGTGGCGCAGTGGGCGAAGCTGCTGGACGAGTCCCTGGACCGACCCTGATCGTTCTCGCGCTCGCTGTGGCCGATCAGGGGCCAGGGCGCTGTTCGTTGTGGCTGATCAGGGACTGAGGCGCTCGACGCGCCAGCCCCCGTCCGCCTCGGCGACGTACCGCAGCCGGTCGTGCAGGCGGTTCTCGCGCCCCTGCCAGAACTCCACGGTCTCCGGGGCGACCCGGAAGCCGCCCCAGTTCGGCGGTACGGGGACCTGCTCGCCCTCCGGATACCGGGCGGCCAACTCGGCGTACGAGGCGTCGAGTTCGTCCCGGGAGCGGATCACCGAGGACTGCTCGCTCGCCCAGGCGCCGAGCTGGGAGCCGTGCGGCCGGGTACGGAAGTAGGCGGCGGTCTCGTCCCGTCCGGTACGGCGGGCGACGCCGGTGACGACGACCTGGCGGGCCAGCGGGAGCCAGGGGAAGAGCAGCGAGACGTACGGACTGACGGCGAGGTCGCGGCCCTTGCGGGAGCCGTAGTTGGTGAAGAAGACGAAGCCCTGGTCGTCGTACCGCTTGAGCAGGACGGTACGGGAGGAGGGGCGGCCCTCGGCGTCGACCGTGGAGACGACCATGGCGTTGGGTTCGAGGAGCCCGGCGTCCTCGGCGGCCTGCCGGAACCAGCGCGCGAACTGCTCCATGGGCCCGTCGGCCAGCTCGGTCTCGGCGAGGCCGTCGGCGCGGTACTGCTTGCGCATGGCGGCGGGGTCGAGCGGGGCGGCGGCGTCGCGGGGATCATGGCGATCGGTCACATGGTCATCCTGCCGTATCGGCGACGTCACCGAGCGGCATCGAGCGACCGCACATGGCACTGAGTGCCGCAGGGGCTCCCCAAAGGTGGCACTCGGGGATATCGTGCTGTTGACCGTTTCGGACCGCGAGCAACGCGGAATGGGCCGTGGAGCCGAGCCGGACAGAAGAATTTCGCGCACCCAGGCCGCAGGACCGTACATCTGTCACACACCCGTCGCACACCTGTCGTACACATCAAGAGGAGCCGCCTGATGTCCGACTTCGTACCCGGACTTGAGGGAGTAGTCGCGTTCGAGACGGAGATCGCCGAACCGGACAAGGAGGGCGGCGCACTCCGGTACCGGGGCGTCGACATCGAGGACCTGGTCGGCCATGTCTCCTTCGGCAACGTCTGGGGCCTGCTGGTCGACGGCGCCTTCAACCCCGGCCTGCCGCCGGCCGAGCCGTTCCCGATCCCGGTGCACTCGGGCGACATCCGGGTGGACGTCCAGTCGGCGCTGGCGATGCTGGCGCCGGTCTGGGGCCTGCGCCCGCTCCTGGACATCGACGAGCGGACGGCCCGCGACGACCTGGCCCGCGCGGCCGTGATGGCGCTGTCGTACGTCGCCCAGTCGGCGCGCGGCCAGGGCAACGCGATGGTGCCGCAGCGGGAGATCGACAAGGCCCAGTCGGTCGTGGAGCGCTTCATGATCCGCTGGCGCGGCGAGCCGGACCCGAAGCACGTGGCCGCGGTGGACGCGTACTGGACGAGCGCGGCCGAGCACGGCATGAACGCGTCGACGTTCACGGCGAGGGTGATCGCGTCGACGGGCGCGGACGTGGCGGCGGCACTGTCGGGAGCGGTGGGCGCGATGAGCGGCCCGCTGCACGGCGGCGCCCCGTCCCGGGTCCTGGGCATGATCGAGGAGATCGAACGAACGGGCGACGCGGACGCGTACGTCAAGCAGGCCCTGGACAAGGGCGAACGCCTGATGGGCTTCGGCCACCGCGTCTACCGGGCCGAGGACCCACGCGCGCGCGTGCTGCGCCGTACGGCCCGCGATCTGGGCGCCCCGCGCTTCGAGGTGGCGGAGGCCCTGGAGAAGGCGGCCCTGGCGGAGCTGCACGCCCGCCGCCCGGACCGGGTCCTGGCGACGAACGTCGAGTTCTGGGCGGCGATCGTGCTGGACTTCGCGGAGGTCCCGGCCCACATGTTCACGTCCATGTTCACGTGCGCCCGTACGGCGGGCTGGTCGGCCCACATCCTGGAGCAGAAGCGCACGGGCAGGCTCGTACGCCCGTCGGCCCGCTACATCGGACCGGGGACGCGGGAGCCGCAGGCGATCGAGGGGTACGGGGACATCGCGAGCTGAGCCCCCTTCGTCCGGTCCACCCGGAAGAGGGCAGGTCCCCCTTCCGGGTGATGGCGGCGCCATGGGTTTCGAAGTACTTTCAAAGTCATGGCGACCGACAACGCGGCAGTGAACTTCTCCGAGCTGGTGAACAAGAACAAGCAGACGCTCGCCCGCCT
This sequence comes from Streptomyces geranii, assembly GCF_002954775.1. Lineage (GTDB taxonomy): Bacteria > Actinomycetota > Actinomycetes > Streptomycetales > Streptomycetaceae > Streptomyces > Streptomyces geranii. Next base: position 75,161 of record NZ_PJME01000026.1, on the reverse strand, counting down.
CAAGGAATCGTCACGGCTGCTGCTGCACCGCAGGGACGGCGAGGACCTGGTCCTCACCACAGCGGCACGCGCCGAGCAGGACCGGACCGTGGTGTCGGCCGCCACCCGGATACTGGCCGCGATGGCACGCCGGGAGCCCGGCAGCACCGAGCTGCTCCTGGACATACTGCCGGACGCGTTTCCGTGGGTACGCTTCCTGCCCGAGCCTGACGTGCACGCCTTCGCCGTAGAACTGGTCGACACCATGCGGGCCGCCGACTCCGTCGGCAACAGCGCGTCCGTCGCACAGCTGCTCGTCGCCTGGCAACACACGGCCGAGGTCTACTCGGACCCGGACCTCCTGGCCGTACTGACCGGGGACCACGGCGACGACTACGGTCCTGTCCCGGACCCGCGGGACGTCGTGTGAGCGCGGGGCGCGGAGACCGGGCCGCGCCGCCTGCGCCGGAGGGGCACTGGTAGGTCCGCTTCGCGGACGCCGCCTCGGCCAAGGGCTGGGAGAACCTTGCCCGGCAGGCACAGGAGAACACCTACAGCGCCTGGCTCGTCATGCGCACAGACCCCAGACCCCAGACCCCAGACCCCAGACCGTCCACCGAGACACCACGCCACCACCGCCTCAAGGGCAGCCTGGCCCACGGCACCCACCGCGGACAGACCTGCGAGCAGTGGCAGATCGAGGTGACCAGTGGCGGACGCGTCTGGTATCTCCTGGACATCTCCCGCGAGACCTGCTGGATCACCTTCGCGGGGACGGGTCACCCACGTGCCACCGACCGCCGCTGACGCAGGCGATGCGCGAACCCGGTCCCTCTGGAGGAGGGAGGCCACGGCTCCGATAGCGTGACCGCCCGAACGAGGGGAGACACGGCACATGCTGGTCGGAGCGGGGAACGCGGGGCGCGGGCTGGTCCTGGCGGCACTGTTGACGGCAGCCCTGACGGGCTGCACGGAGGCGCCGGACAAGGAAGCGAAGCCGACGTCATCGGCGACGAAGGACGACGCGAGCGCGGAGAGCGGCAGCACGATCGGAGCCGCGGGCTCGGCCTGCGAACTCCCGGTCACCTTCGACACGGCCGAGAAGTGGACGGCGGAAGCGGTGGACGGCTCCCTGAGCCAGGGTCCGGTGTCCCTGGCCTGCGAGGTGGACGCGAAGCCCGCCGGCCACATCGGCTTCCTGCGCGCCTGGACGGCGGACCCGGGCGCCGCCGCCGACGCACGCACGCTGCTGCAGGCCTTCGTGACGGCCGACAAGGGCGCGAGCAAGGCGAAGTACACCGAGTTCACGACGAACGGCCTCACCGGCGCCGAGGTGCAGTACGTCTACTCGGACGAGTTCCAGGAGACCCCGAAGAAGGAGCGCGCCCTGGCGGTGACGACCCCGCGGGGCTCGATCGTCGTACACCTCGGCGGCCTGGACACCGAGGAACACGAGGCGATGCTGCCGGCGTACGAGCTGGCGAAGAGCACCCTGAAGCCCTAGGCCGGAGCCCTGAACGCAGGCGACCCGCGAGCTCGGTCCCTCTGGAGGAGGGGCCGGCCGGACTCACCGGCGAGCTCGCGGGTCGGGTGACTGCGTTGGTTTCGGCCGGCTGCGTGTTACTCACCCACGCCGGTCCGGCACCGCACTGAATGTGGTGGCGAGCCGCTAGCCCGCAGCCACCTCACGCGTCCGGATAACACTCATGTACCCGATCACCTCCTTTCAGCGTTGGCCACAGTCTAGGAAGCGACCCGCCGCCCATCAACTGATTTTCCGAGAGCTTGGCGGGACCCGTCACACATCGAACCGCCGCCGAGCCCCCTCGACGCGCCCCAGATGCTTCAGCAGCGCCCACATGCCGGCCGGATCTGCGTTCACCGGATCTGCGTTCACCGGATCTGCGTTGGCCGGCTCTTCGTTCAGCAGCCCGTTTCGCGCCCGATCCCGCCCGAGCCGTCCCCGTCGGCCGTCATGGCCGCTCGCGGACCATGAACACGTCCACCTCGTCCGCGCTCTCCCTCACGAACCCGTGCCGCTCGTACAGCCGTCTCGCCGGGCTGCCCCGGAGGACGTCCAGGCGGATCCGGGCGCCCTTCTCGTCGCAGCGCCGCAGGAGTTCGCGCAGTACGGCCGAGCCGATGCCGGCTCCCTGGGAGCCGGGGGTCAGATAGAAGTGCTCCAGCCAGTGCGCGTCCTCCGCCGGGCGCAGTGCCACGCAGCCCGCCAGTTCGCCGTTCACCTCGATCACCCAGGTGTGGGCCGCGTCGAAGCCGTCCCGGAAGCGTTGCCGGACGCGGTGTTCGTCGTAGCGGCCGAGTCGTTCCAGGTCCGGGCGCATCACCGTGGCGCGTAGTTCCGCCAGCGGTTCGATGTCCGGTGCCGTCGCCCGTCGTATGTCCCAGTCCGCCATGATCGGCACGTTAGCGGGTTCGAATTCCGTTGACCTTCGTCAGAGTGTGCGATTTTCTGGCGTCGTGTCTGATCTTCGTATCGTCTCTGTGGATGCCGGCACTGGCGCCGGTGCCGGTGACGTTCTTCTTCGTGACTGGCAGCGCGTCCATAATCTGATCGTTCCGCCCGCCGCCCTGTCCCTCGACGACGTACGCGCGCGCAGTGCCCGGAATCGGCTGGACGTCGCCTATCTCGGGGACGCCCTTGTGGGGTGTTCCACCGTCCGGCCGCCCGGTGGGGACGGCGGGTCGGCCGTCGGTACCGTCATCGCGCGCGTGCTGCCCGGTTTTCGGCGGCGTGGGTTCGGGGGCGAGCTGTACGCGCGCGGGCTCGCGCTCGCCCGTGAGCTGGGGGCCGAACGGATCGAGACCGTCGTACTGGCCGCCAATCATGACGGGCTCGCCTTCGCGGTCAGGCACGGGTTCGTGGAGGTCGAGCGTTATGTGCTCGACGGGGCGAGTGATGTCTGGGTCGATCTGCGGCTTGCCCAGGACGGCGGCTGAGGCTGTGGACATTCCGGACGGTCGGTTTGGTCCGGGGGTGGGAGGGGCAAGAGGGGCTTGTTCCCGGACTACGGCGAATTTCCGCCGTACAACGATTTCCATCAATCTTGGGGGAACTCGATGTGTGCTGCGTCACGTTCGAGTTGAATGATGGTGAGTGAGCGAACCGTCGCGCGGTACGTGCGGACGCAGCCGGCAGGGGGTCCAGGTGAGTGCTTCCCGGCGTAGTGGGACCACCGACGAGCTGGGGCCGGACGAGCCCGAGAGGGACGGTACGGACGGTCCGGTCGGTTCGGACGGTGGTGGCTCCGACCTGCTCGCGGCCCTGCTCGACGGCATGGACGCCGCCCTGTGCGCCTTCGACGCCGACGGCGTCGTCACGCACTGGAACCGGGAGGCCGAGCGGATTCTCGGCTGGAGCGCGGAGGAAGCCGTCGGACGGCACGGCTTCGCCGGCTGGGCCGTGCGCAGCGCCGACGCCGAGGAGATCGAGGGGCGGCTGCTGTCCGCGATGCACGCCCCGGGGCGCCAGGTCCACGAGTTCGCCCTCTTGACGAAGGACGGCGGGCGCGTTCTCGTACGCACCCAGTCCGCCGCCGTGCGCGGGCCCGACGGCAAGCCCGCCGGGCTGTACTGCGCCTTCAGCGAGGTGCACGCGCAGATCGACCTGGAGCGGTCCATCGCCCTGAGCGAGGCCCTCTTCGAGGACGCCAGCTGGGGCGTCGTGCTCGTCGACGCGGACCTCAGGCCCGCCGTCGTCAACTCGCACGCCGCCCGCGCGCTCGGCATCGGCCGTACCGCCGTCCTCGGGCGGCCCCTCGGCGAGCTGCTCGCGCAGGGCGTCGAGGAGCTGGAGAGCGCGCTGACGCACGTCCTTGCCGAGGGTGCGCCGCCCGCGCCCGCCGAGATGTGGGTGAGCGTCCGGACGCCCGACGGCGAGAAGCGGCGCTGCTGGCGCAGCGGGTTCCTGCGGCTGGCCTCGCCGCTCACCGAGGAACCGGTTCCGCTCGGCGTGGGCTGGCTGTTCCAGGACATCACCGAGGCCAAGCAGACCGAGCAGGACTCCGCCCAGCTGCGGTTCCGTACCAACCAGCTGCACCGCGCGGCGCGGGCCGCCGCCGAGTGCGAGGACCCCGCAGAGGCCGCGACCGTCCACCTCGACTTCGCCCTCGCTGGCTTCGCCGACCACGCGCTCATCGACCGGATCGCCGTCATCGGCGGCACGGCGGCCGACGGTTCGCCCGGAGGTTCGACCAGCGGTGACGGGCGCGGGCCGGTCCGCCTGGTCCGTGCCGCGGCCACGCCCTCCGGGGCCCCCGGGCCCAGCGTCCTCGCCGGGCACGCCGGACTGCCGGTGCGCTACGGCGACGGACACCCGGCCGTGCAGTGCGTGGAGCGGTCCGGGTCGGTGCGGGCGAGCGTCGGGTCGTACGGCGTCGAGCAGGCCCGCGCGTGGGCCGTGCAGCGCCAGTGGCCGCCGGACACGGTCCACGCGCTGTGCGCGGTGCTGCGCAGCCGGGGGCGCACCCTGGGCGTGGTGACGTTCCTGCGGGGCGCCGGGCGGAGCCAGTTCGAGCGGGCGGACGCGATGTACGCGGAGGACGTGGCCGTACGGATCGCCGCCGCCCTGGACCTGGCCGCCCTCGGGAAGTGAGCGACGGCGACCTGTCCCCTCAGCCCGCCTCAGCGCTCGTAGAAGATCCGGTCGCCGTACTGCTTCAGGATGCGGGCGTTCCAGTCGTGGCCGCCGTCCACGTTGCCGGAGCGCAGCAGCGGGGGCTCGATGCCCCGGTCCGCCAGGATGCCCGCCGCCGTCGCCATGACCGACTGGAGCACGGCCGACGTGACGACCGTCGAGGCGGGGGCGAAGGGCGCGGGGACGGACTCCAGGGTGAGTACGGCGTCCCCGGGGGCGATCTTCGAGTCCAGTACGACGTCGCAGTGGTCCTTGAGGAAGGTGCCCGAGGCGTTCCTGGGCGTCGTCTCCGTCGCGTACGCCACCGAGGTCACGCCGATGACCCGTACCCCGAGGGCACGCGCGTGCAGCGCCATCTCCACCGGGAGGGCGTTGCGGCCGGAGAGGGAGATGATCACGAGTACGTCGCCCGCGCGCAGCGGGGAGGTGTCCAGGACGGCCGTCGCCAGGCCCTCGACGCGCTCCAGGGCGGAGCCCAGGGTGGCCGGTACGACGTCCACGCCGACGACGCCGGGGACGGCCAGCAGGTTCATCAGGGCGAGGCCGCCCGCGCGGTAGACGATGTCCTGCGCGGCGAGCGAGGAGTGTCCGGCGCCGAAGGCGAACAGCCGGCCGCCGGCGGCCACGGTGTCGGCGACGAGCGTGCCGGCGGCCGTCACGGCCTCCGTCTCCTCGTCGCGCACCCGCCGCAGCAGCCCGATCGCGGCGTCGAGGAACTGCCCGGCCAACTCGCTGTCGCTCATGGGTGAAGCCCCTTCGGTCCAGGTCGGTCCGTGTCGGTCGCCGATCACGGTGAGGTCTGGACCACTTCCCTGTCAAACGCCGCTTGCCCGGTCCGCCACGTACCCTCGGTGAAACGCACTGTCTACCCGGCCACGGGGATCCGTAACCGCCTGGTTTCAACGCGGCGGCACGGTTGTCAGTGGTATGCGTCAGAATTGAAGCCAGGGCCAGCGCACGCGCCGGAGCCGTCGAGCCTCCGGCACATCTCATCAAGGGGCACGAATGTCCGGACTGATCGATACGACGGAGATGTATCTCCGCACCATCCTCGAGCTGGAGGAGGAAGGTGTGGTCCCCATGCGCGCCCGGATCGCCGAGCGGCTGGACCAGAGCGGCCCGACGGTCAGCCAGACCGTGGCCCGGATGGAGCGCGACGGTCTGGTGTCGGTCGCCAGCGACCGGCATCTGGAGCTGACGGACGAGGGCCGCCGCCTCGCCACCCGCGTCATGCGCAAGCACCGCCTCGCGGAGTGCCTGCTCGTCGATGTGATCGGCCTGGAGTGGGAGCAGGTCCACGCGGAGGCGTGCCGCTGGGAGCACGTGATGAGCGAGGCCGTGGAGCGCCGCGTGCTCGAACTGCTGCGCCACCCCACCGAGTCGCCGTACGGCAACCCGATCCCGGGCCTGGAGGAGCTGGGCGAGAAGGACGGCGCGGACCCGTTCCTGGACGAGGGCATGGTCTCCCTGGCCGACCTCGACCCGGGCGTGGAGGGCAAGACGGTCGTCGTACGCCGCATCGGCGAGCCCATCCAGACGGACGCGCAGCTGATGTACACGCTGCGTCGCGCGGGTGTGCAGCCCGGTTCGGTGGTGAGCGTGACGGAGGCGGCCGGCGGGGTGCTGGTCGGCAGCGGCGGCGAGGCCGCCGAGCTGGAGGCGGACGTCGCCTCGCACGTGTTCGTGGCGAAGCGCTGACCGAGGGCGCCCGCGCTTGCTGAACCGGTGGCACCCGCATCCGCCGACTGGGAGCGCCCGTACCTGCTGTGACCGCAACTTCTGTTACCGAGGGGGAACTTGCGGCGTCCCGGGGCCCGTGCCGCGCCGGGGCGTCAATCCAAGATTGAGTGTGCGGAATCGCAGCGCTCGGACGTTTCGCGTGCCACGCTGTCGCGAGAGGCATATGACTTGGGGGCTCTTGGCCGGGTACGGCGGTGGTGCCGCCCGGCGGGGGAGGGGGAGCGTGAGGATGTGCCGCGGACGTGAAGAGGGCCCCGGCGCCAAGCGGCGCCGGGGCCTGTCCTCCCCTGTGCTGACCCGGAGCCCCGAGCTCCCAGGGTCATCCCCTTCGGACCGCTTTCCCCGGGCGGTCCGCCTCCCGCAGAAGGTCTCCCCTCGGCCACGCGGATCATTCCTGGAGCGTGGTCACTCGAACGAGGGGTGTTAGCGCCGGAGACCGTGTTTTCGAATAGCCATTCGATATTCTAGCCAGTCTGGGCAATCGACCAGAGGAACTTCGATAGCTAGGGGGGTGCCAGGACCTATGGCGCGGCGTATCGACGTGACCGGAGCGGGCGGTGTGCGCCTTGCCGCCTGGGAGTTCGCCGACCCTCCCAAGACCGGGGAGCCCGACCGGGCCCCCGGAGTGCTGTTACTGCACGGGCTCATGGGCCGCGGCTCGCACTGGGCGTCCGCCGCCCGCTGGCTCGGCGAGCGGCACCGGGCCGTCGCCCTCGACCAGCGCGGTCACGGCCAGAGCGACCGTCCGCCCGGTGACATCTACACCCGCGAGGCGTACGTCGCGGACGCCGAGGCGGCGATAGAGCAGCTCGGCCTCGGCCCGGTCGTCCTCATCGGCCACGCCATGGGCGCCCTGACCGCCTGGCAGCTCGCCGCGAAACGCCCCGACCTGGTGCGCGCCCTGGTCGTCTGCGACATGCGGGCCTCCGCGCTCGGCGCGGCCTCCCAGCGGGAGTGGGAGGACTGGTTCAAGGCCTGGCCGGTGCCCTTCGCGACCCTCGCCGACGTCCGCAAGTGGTTCGGCGAGGACGATCCGTGGGTGGAGCGGCCGACTCCGTCGCGCGGTGAGTTCTACGCCGAGGTGATGCAGGAGTCCGCCGACGGCTGGCGTCCCGTCTTCGAGCCGGAGCAGATGCTGAAGTCGCGGGAGACGTGGGTGTTGGACGCGCACTGGGAGGAGTTGACGCAGGTTCAGTGTCCCGCGTTGGTGGTGCGGGGGCTGGACGGGGAGTTGGGGCGGGCGGAGGCGCAGGAGATGGTCCGGGTGCTGCCTCGGGGGGAGTACGCGGAGGTGGCTGACGCCGGGCACATCGTGCACTACGACCAGCCGGAGGCTTGGCGGGCGGCGATCGAGCCGTTCCTGGAGGGGGTGCTGGCGCGGTAGTGGTTTGGCGCGGCGCCGTCGTGGCTTGTCGCGCCCACGCGGCGGAGCCGCATATGGATACAGCCCCACGCCCCTAAGGGGCGCCTCCTGTCGCCGTCAGGAATGCCACTGCGCCAGTTGCCACCAGCGCCACCGCCAACAGGCACCAGCGGCGGGCCTCGTGGAAGGTGGTGCGGATCTGCCAGACGTGGGTCATGGCCAGCAGCCAGCGTACGAAGGGGTCCGTGCGGGCGATGTTGGTCCGGGCCCGGGCCAGGTGCCGGTGGAGCAGGTCCCGGCGGGCGGGGTCCGTCTCGGTCGCCAGGGCGCGGTGGATGTTCACGGCGACCGTGCGGTGGCGCAGGAGGTCGTCCACGCCGGTCGCGGCCGAGCCGAAGAAGTCGGCAGGGGAGGCGTCGATCAGCTCGCGCAGACCGCGTGCCGCCGGGGTGCTCAGCGTGGCGGCGGTGGTGATCGGCGGTACGAGCACCCTGCTGACCTGCCAGATCGCCAGGCACACCCCGCCGAGCGCGACGAGCAGCGCACCGCCCGCGACCAGCGCCTCGCCCAGCCCGTGCACCTTCCCCACGGCCACCAGCGGCCCACCGCCCACCAGCGCGACCCCGACGGCACCGAACGCGGCGATCATCCACCGCGCGGCGGCCCGCAGTTCGGGTACGGCGTCGAGGGGGGAGGGAAGGGCGTCGAAGGGGGTGACCGTGACCATGGTGGGGTTGGGCGGGGGTGGCTCGGTGGTCACCGGGGCGGGTCCTCGTCCAGAGGGGAGCCCTTGGTCAGCGCCTGGGGCAGACCGTCGTCATCGGGCACGTCCGGATACAGCACCCACGCGGTGCCGTCGTAGAACTCCAGCACGCCGTTGTCACCCAGCCGTACGTCGTTGATCTTCGGGGCGTCCGCCATGCAGACATTGTCCCAGCCGCCGAGCGCTCAACCACCCTCCCCTTCCGCGTCGTTGATGAAGTGCAGCACCGCCGCGACCACCGCCCGCTGGGTCGGCTGCGGAAGCCCCGAGGCCAGCGCGGGGTCGCGTTCGCCGGAGAGGACGCGGTCCAGGACCGAGGACAGCTGCGCCAGGAAGGGGTCCGAGGCGAACCCGTCCAGGTTCTCGCGGGTCACCTCACCGGTCCCGTCCTCGCCGAGGGCCGCGCCGACGAAGCTGCCCAGGGCGATGCCGAGATGCATCACCGTCCACAGTTCGACGGGTACGGTCACCCGGCCGGCCAGCGCGTCCAGCGCGCGTTCCGCCACCCGGGCGTCCAGGGTCCCGAGCCCGGCGAGCACACCGGGCCCGCGCTCGCCGCCCTGGATCCGGGCCAGTACGACGGTCAGCGGGACGAACATCCCGTCCAGCCCGGCGAGTCGGTCGAGGTGCTGGCGCAGCTTCACCTGCGCCGCCGTGTTGCGCCGCTCGGCGGCCACCAGCGCCGCCAACACCGGCTCCCAGACCATGCCCCAGGCCGCAGCCTGCACGACGCCGAGCCAGTACGCCCCCGCTCCCGCTCCCGCCCCCGTCCCCTGTTCCGCCGCCGATCCCCCCTCTGCCGCCACCCGTTCACGCGCCTCCCGCACCAGCGCGGTGAGCGTCTCCCGGGCGCGGGCGAGATCGGGGTCGAGGCCGGTCAGCAGCCGGTCCAGGGCCACGCCGGGTACCTCGGCGACCCGGGCGCACAACTCCTCCACGTCCGTAGGCAGTTGGGCCTCGGCCTCCGTCCCGAACACCCCGAGGTCGCCCGCGAGGGACAGCGCCGCGTTCATCGTCCGGCCGCCCCCGCTGAGCGTGGCCAGCAGCGCCGCCGCGAGGTGGTGGGCGACCGCGCCCGCCGCGTCCCGCGCGTGGCCGTGCAGATACGTGCCCAGGTTGGCGTGCCCGACCGCGACGACCGCGGGAACGCCCGCCCGGTAGGCGTACCGCAGGCTGTCCCGCTCCCGCGCGATCGCCACCTCGCCGTGCCCGCGCGCGTCCGCCACGTTGGCGAGCGCCCCGAACACCTCACCCAGGTACAGGAAGTCCCCGGCGTCCTCGAAGACTTGTCGGCACTCTTCCAGCAGCCGCAGCGCGTCCTGGGTACGGCCGAGCCGCAGCAGCGGCATGTACGCGGGCAGCCGGGCCGCCGCGAAGTCGGTCGGCGGTGCGCCGCGCGCCCGTTTGGAGGCGCACACGTCGTCGCCGTACTCCAGCGCCCGTCGCCACTGTTCGGCCTCGATCGCCGCGCGCTGCCCGGTGTCGCACAGCTCCTCCCAGACCTCCCACCAGTCAACTCCCTCACGGGGGCCGCGCTTTCGGGGCACGTCTCGCATCCGCCGGTGCAGGGCGTCGGCCTCGGCCAGGGTCGCGCCGGCCCGGTCGGTCTGCGACAGGACGTGCAGCCGCTGGACCTCGTACAGGAGCGTCGTCCAGGTGCCGAGGCCGGCCAACCTGGCGTGCTCGGCGCCCTGTTCGGCAAGGGCGAGGGCCTCGGTGAGGCGGCCGGTGCGGACGCAGAGGTCGACCAGGCCGCTGGTCGCCGTGGCGGCGGCGGAGTGGTCGCCGCTTGCCAACGCCGAGGCCAGGGCGGCCCGTTCGTGGCGTTCGGCGGCGGCCGGGTCGATCTCGCTCAGCACCCGCGCGAGCGCCTCCGTCGGCGGTACGACTCCGGTGCCCGGCGCGGACGCGGCGCGGGCGGCGATCCGGCGCAGCAGGGGCAGTACGCGCGCCCGCGTCGGCGCCGAGACGTCCCGGCGCAGTACCGCTTCCAGCAGTGTCGCGGCGGACAACTCCTGCCGCAGCCGCAGCAGATAGGGCACGGCGGCCAGCGCGGCGTGCGTGAGCAGCGGTCCGGCCAGTCGGGCGCCCTCGGCGTCGGTGCCCTCGCGGGTCCACGCCATCTCGAACACCCGCAGCCAGTACCCCGCCAGCCGCGTGTCGACCACCTCCCGGACCCGCGCACCGCCCCGCGCCCGCCCCTCGGCGGCCACGGCGGCCTGGATCTCGTACGCCTGCCCCGGGCGCGGGGTGAGCAGCCCGTGGGCCACCAGGGTCCGCAGGGCCGCCTCGATCGACGTGTCCGGGTGCCCCAGTTGGGTGCGTAGGTCGGGCCAGTTGTGGTCCACGGTCGCCCGGCTGCGGTCGGTCTCCTCCAGGCAGCACAGGACGTGGAACAAGTCACGGTCGGCGGAGGTGAGTTCGGCGGCGACGCCGTCGGACCAGGCGCGCAGCACGCGCAGATACTGGTCACCCTCGGCCTCGCCCTCGGCCTGGTCCTCGCCCTCGCCCGTGGTGGGCGCCGATGCCCGGCTCCCGGCGGTCAGCAGTCGGGTCAGGCGGTCCGGGTCGGTGGCCTGGGTGTCGGCCAGTTCCAGCAACCTCGGGTGGCCCTGGGCCAGTTCGAGGAGCCCGGTGGCCAGTCGGCGGGCCGCCGCCGGTGTCGTGCCGGGGAGTCGGCCGTCCAGCAGCCGGGCCAGGTGGGGGAGTTCGCGGGCGAGCAGCAGGGTCTCGTCCGGGGTCAGCAGGTCGACCGGTTCGGTCCGCAGGCGCGGTCCCAGTCCGGGCGGCCGTACCCGCCCGCACAGAATCAGCCGCCCCGCGCCGGAGTGCCCGGACAGCGTGCCGACGAGTTCTCCCCAACGCCGGTCCCGCCAGGCCCGTTCGGGGGTCAGCAGGGCGTCGATGCCGTCGATGACGAGGAGTGCGCGCTCCCGCACCAGCCAGGCGGTCACGGCGGCCGTGAACTCCGCCGCCGCCGACCCGTCGGCCTCGGCCGCGTCCAAGAGGTGCAGACAGCGGAGCCCCGGCACCGCCTCCTCCAGGGCCAGCGCGAAGGAGGCGAGGGCTCCCTCCTGATGCCGCCGCCCCTCCTGCTCCTGGGGCGTGGTGAACCAGACGGCCCGCTCGAAGGCGTGCGCGTGCGTCGCCACCAACTCCCTTGCGCACGCGGTCTTCCCGGCCCCGGGCATGCCCTGCAGCAGTACCCCGGCGAGCCCGCTGCGGGGGGCCAGTACGGCGCCGAGGCGGGCGAGGAGGGCGACCCGGCCGACGAAGTGCTCGGGCACGGGCGGCAGTTGCCCGGAGACGTCGGCCTCTCTCCGTACGGCCCCCTCGGGCGCCCTCAGTCTCAACCCCACCGCCCGCGCCCCGAACAGCGCCGGAGTCGCCGCCCGCAGTGCGGAACCGGACGTCTCCGCCCCCTCGGTGCCCTCCGCCGACAGCTCACCCAGCGCCGCTGCCAGCGCCCGGGGCAACACCCGCCCCCCGACAACCAGTTGACGGTAGAGCCGCTCGGCGAGGGCGGTGGCGAACGCGTCCTCCACCGGGTACCGCATGGCCAGCACCGCGCACCCGAGGCGCTCGACGAGGTCCCCGGCGACGGCCCCGACGACCGGTTCCCCGGTGTCCTCGCCCACCGGTTCCGGGGCCGCCGCCGACCAACAGGCCGACAGGGTCACGAGGGAGACGTCCCGTGCGGTGGTGAGGAGGTCGACGAGTTCGGGTGCGCGGACGCGGTCGGGGTGCCCGGCGTCGGTCTCCAGGAGGAGTTCGCCGGGGGCGCCGTGGCCGGAGACATGGACGAGGTCCCAGCCGGCCGGCCGCGCCAGTACCTCACGCAGCCGCTCGCGCGTCACCCCGTACTGCAGCGTGCGCACCTCCACCGCGCGCCCGGCGTCCGCCGCCTCGGTGAACAGCCGGGTCAGCGCGAGCCGTTCGCGCCGCAGGTTCAGCGCCCGGCTGCCCTCGGGCAGACTGAACAGCGCCAGCACACGCACCGGACCGTCCGCCCGGTCCCCGTCCTCGCGCCGTGCGCCGAACTGCGTCACGAGCGTCACGTCCTGGACGGCCAACGGCCGCCCCGCCGCATGGGCCAGTTCCAGGGGTACGGACATCAGGCGCCGCGCGCCCGGTACGTCCGCCGGCACGACGACCCGTACGACCGCAGGGGCCGCCGCCAGCAGCGCGGGCGCGACCGGACCCAGGACCTCCGCGCCGACCCACGTACCCACCTCCCGGACGATCTCCCGCTCCCGCGCGGCCCGTACGTCCGGGGCCGCGTGCCGGCGCAGATATCCGGGCAGGTCGAGGAAGGCCTCGTACTGCGGGCCGGTCGGGTCCAGGCGGACCTCGTGCCGGGCCAGGACCGTGCCGTCGGGTGCCGTCAGGACCCAGCGCCAGTGGTCGGGGCCGGTGAAGTCCTCGACGAGCAGGGTCAGTTCGGCGGCCGGGCGGGGGTCCCGCACGGTCAGATCCCGAACTGTGCGCGCAGGCCCTTGATCATGGCGAGCGTCTGCTCGACCCCGGCGCGCGAGGGGTGTCCCGCCGGGAGTTCCCGCAGTCCGCGCGCGTACATGTCCTCGGCCGCGCCGAGGTGTTCGGGACGGCCGGTCTGGACGAGCCCGAGGAGCACACCGCCGAGGTTGACGAGGCGTATCGCGTGCATCGGATGGTCCTCGGGGGTGTCGCGCAGGGCCGCGCGGGCGTGCTCGGCGGCCTCGTCGAGGGTGGCGGCGTCGCGGCTCTTGCGCCCTTTGCGGAGCAGGGAGTTGGCGAGGTTGGACTCCTGGCCGACGCGCTGTTCGCCGAGCGTGCTGGTGCCCTTGGGCAGCAGGTCGAGGCAGCCTCGGTAGAGAGCGATGGCCTCGTCGATGGACTCCTCGTCCTCCGTGCTGTCGTAGACCTCCTGGAGGGCGGTGGCCAGGGAGGACATGTGCCGGGGGAGTTCCGGGTCGCCGGGCGGGGACTTGTCGACGGCCCGCCTGCCGTAGTCGACGGCCTTGATCAGGTCGGGGGCGCCACGGTCGCGTTCCCAGCTCAGCCGGTGCAGCATGCACAGGGAGGAGAGGGCGGCGGCGTGCCGGAGGTCGTCTACCGGGTAGACCTCCACGGCGAGTTCGGCTGCCTGCATCGAGCCGCGCAGCAGCTTGGGGTCGCCGGTGCGGCCGTATGCCAGCCGTAGGTCGTCGGAGACGCCGAGGGGTTCGAGGTGCTCGGCCTCGGCCTCGGCCTTGTCGTCGGCCCTGGACTTGGATCTGCCGAACCATTTGGCCATGCGCAGGCTCCCCCTGCTTTTGCGCTCCGCTGGTTGGGCGGGCTGTGTCGGTTGTTGTTCGTCTGCGGCACCTTCGTGGCTGGTCGCGCAGTTCCTCGCGCCCCTTTGGGGCGCTCTCCCTGTCCCTCCCCGCGAACGGCGTGCCAAACCCCTTATGCCGTGGGCAAGTTCAGGCCCTGCTGACCGCTGCCAGGATCTCCGGGAGTCGGGCCGCTGTGCGGGGGGCGGCCAGGCGTAGGCCGAGGAGGGTGAGGAGGGTGCCGTAGGACGCGCCGATCGGCAGCAGGAGCCAGGTCCAGCGGTCGCCGCCGGAGTCGACGTTCAGCCAGATGGTGAGGGCGATGACGGGGGCGCAGAGCAGGGCGGCGCCGATCATGCCGCCGAAGATGGAGAAGGTGGCGAGCCCCGCCTGCCCGTGGGCGACGTTCTTGTAGCCCTCCTGCGGGATGGAGTAGGGGAACCGGGCGGAGGACCAGGCCCCGGCCGCGAGCATCGCCCCGAGCAGGGCGAGGGACAGCCCGAGCGCCTCCGGGAAGGTGGCCCAGTCGTCGAGCAGCGCGGTGGTGAGGACGACGACGAGGGTGGCGTACGGCAGGCTGATCAGCAGCAACGCCAGGGCCCGGCCGCGCAGTTCGACGTAGGCGTCGCGGGTGGACGAGATGGTCATCGCGACCATCCAGAAGGCGGAGGTGTCCTGGCCGAACTGGTTGTACATCTGGATGCCGAGCATCCCGGCGGCGAAGCAGGCGAAGTAGATCGAGCCGGTGCCCTGAAGGGCGTTGAACACGGGCACGATGAGCCCGATCGCCAGCGAAGTCACCCACGCCGCCTTGGTCTTGGGGTCGCGCCACGCGTACCGCAGACTCCGTTCCATGACGGTCCCGGTCCGCCCGCCGGGCAGCAGCCGGCCCAGCCCGCCGGAGCCGTGCTCCCGGGTTCCGGACGGCTCGGCGGCCTGGAGGGTGGACCCGTCGGGGGAGGTCATCAGCTGAGTGAGGGTGCGCGACCAGGCCCCCAGCAGCAGCGCCAACGCGCCCGCGCTGACCGCGAGTCGGGCGACGGCGACCCCGTACGACCCTTCGCTCGCCGCGTCCACCGCCCCGATCACCGAGGAGGGCGGCACCCACGCCAACACCTCGGCGGCCGGGTCGAGTTGCCCGAGCCCGGCCGAACCGAGCTGCTGGGCGCCGAAGTTGACGACCTGCGCGCCGATCGCGATGACCAGCCCGCTCAGCACGGCGAGATCGCGGCCCTTGCGGCTGCTGAGCAGCCGGATGTTGGCGGCGGCGACGGCCCGTGCGAGCGCCACGCAGACGAGCAGCGCGAGCGGTACGGCGACGAGCGACACGACCGCCGCCACCGCACCGCGCGCCACGGCGATCACCGACCCGACGAGCAGCGACAGCGTGAACAGCGGCCCTATCCCGACGAGCGAGGCCACGAGCAGCGCCCGGACCAGTGGCCGGGGCCGCAGCGGGAGCATCACCAGGCGGGTCGGGTCGAGGGTCTCGTCGCCGCTGGGGAAGAACAGCGGCATGACGGCCCAGCCCAGCGCCATCACCGCGAGCAGGATGACGGTCACGGACGCGGCGTGCTCGCTGCCGTGCAGAGCGACCAGACCGAGGAACTGGAGTGCGGCGAGCAGCAGTACGACGACCACGGAGGAGATGTAGGCGGCCCGCCGCCCCGCCGACTGCCGCAGCCCGTTGCGCAGCAGGGACAGCTTGAGCCGTACGACGACCGGGGTGAGCGACTCCGCCGTGCTCATCGGGCGCCGCCGCCCAGCCAGTCGAGGTGGGAGCCGTGGTCGCGCCCGCCCGCGCCGACGAGTTCGAGGAACGCGTGCTGGAGGGAGGGCGAGTCGCCCCGCACCTCGGCGAGCGGACCGTGCGCCCGGATGCGCCCGGCCGCCATCACCGCGACCCAGTCGCACAGCGACTCGACCAGCTCCATGACATGCGAGGAGAAGACGACGGTGGCGCCGGAGGCGGTGTACCGCTCCAGCACGCCCCTGATGATCTGCGCCGACACCGGGTCCACGCCCTCGAACGGCTCGTCGAGGAACAGGACTTCGGGATTGTGGAGGAGAGCGGCGGCGAGACCGATCTTCTTGCGCATGCCGGTGGAGTAGTCGACGACGAGCTTGTGCTGGGCCCCGGCCAGGTCGAGGACGTCGAGCAGCTGAGCGGCCCGTTTGTCGACCTCGGCACCGGGCAGCCCGCGCAACCGCCCCGAGTACCCGAGGAGTTCACGCCCGGACAGCCGCTCGAAGAGCCGAAGCCCTTCGGGCAGCACCCCGATCCGCGCCTTGACCTCGACGGGGTCGCGCCACACGTCGTGCCCCACGACCTCCACGGTGCCCTGATCGGGCCGCAGCAGCCCGGTCACCATGGACAGGGTCGTGGTCTTCCCGGCCCCGTTCGGCCCGACAAGCCCCACGAACTTCCCCGCGGGCAACTCCAGATCGACCCCGGCAACAGCAACCTGCTGCCCAAACCGCTTCCAGAGCCCCTGCACGCGCACGGCAGCACCATTGACCATGCGGTCACCATATGGTTTTTAGGGTGCGCGGGAGGCCTTTAGGGGCGCGGGGAACTGCGCGACCAGCCACAACGCACCCGCACCCGCCCTGTGACCGAAACCAGGCAACCCAATAGGCGACTTACCGATCCCGCCCGCACGCATAAGCGAGCGGCGAGATCAACTCCTCCGCATCCGGCAGCCACCGGTTCGCGGGCGTAGGCCGGCAGGCCCACTGCACAGCCCCCTTGGACCCGTACCGAGTAGGCGGCGCGGCCACATAGCCCCCCTCCCCCAGCGCGACCAGGTCGAGAGAAGCAGGCGCCCACCCCAACTTGCGCACCAGATCAGGCACCTTCACAGACGCCCCCGGAAGAACGAAGAACCGCATCCGCCGATCCGGCGTCAACATCACCGGCCCCAGCGTCAGTTCCATCCGCTCCATGCGCGCCAGCGCGAGGAACCCGGCCGTCTCGGGCACGTCAATCGCATCGAACGTATGCCCGGTAGGCAGCAGGATCGACGCCGTCGGCTGTTCGGTCCACAGCCGGCGCGCGACGGTCGCACTGCCCGTGGCCTGCGTGATCCAGTCGGGCCGGGTCGGATGTGCGCCGGGCAGGGCGCACGCGGCGTCGCCGCAGGAGCAGCGCTGCACCCCGTCGACTGCTTCCAGCCACGTACCGGGAAACACGTCCCAGTGGCGCTCTTCGGCGTACCGGACGGCGGTTTCCAAGAGGGATTCGCCGCGTTGCTTGGGGATTTGGGCAGCATCAGGGCCCGCGATGGTCTCTTCCACGATGAACACAACTCTAGTGGGAATCATGAGTTACGCATGTCACATGCGCGGGGGAGGTGCATCGATTCCGCATCTGGGGCGCATGGATGCACGTGCGGGGGCGCGCAGGAGGATCCGGGGCGGGGCTGGGTAGGCAGGGGAGGGGCCGGGCATCCGCCTTTACCCCGGCAATCCTCGTAAGCCTCGTATGCCTCGCATTTTCGGCATGCGTGCGGGGCACTGATCTTCAAGGCCGGATCCGTTCACCGGAACCGGGCACGGAAGACACGTCAACTCGGTGCGTGGGCAGGGCACCGCAGCCACAGGGGGTACGCCATGGCCGCAAGGCCTCTCGTCGCGCGGCAGCCGAACGAACGGTTGCAGGCGCTCATCCAGGAAGCGGGCTGCTCGAACGCCGGGCTGGCCCGCCGGGTCAACATGTGCGGCGCCGAGCACGGCCACGATCTGCGGTACGACAAGACGTCCGTGGCGCGTTGGCTGCGCGGACAGCAGCCGAGGGGCCGGGCGCCCGCCATCATCGCCGAGGCCCTCGGCCGCAAGCTGGGCCGTACGGTCACGATCGACGAGATCGGCATGGCCAACGGCAAGAACCTCGCCTCGGGCGTCGGGCTCCAGTTCTCGCCGACCGTCCTCGGCGCCATCGAGCAGGTGTGTGAGCTGTGGCGCAGCGACGTGGGCCGGCGGGACTTCCTCTCCGGTTCGTCCGTCGCCGCGTCCGCGCTCGTCGAGCCCAGCCGCGACTGGCTGATCTCGTCCCCGGACTCCCAGGTCGCCCGCCAGGCGGGGCCGCGCGTGGGGCCGTCGGACGTGGCCGCGGTGCGCGCGATGACGCAGGCGCTCACCGACCTCGACCACCAGTACGGCAGCGGGCACGTTCGTCCGGTCGTCGTGCACTACCTCAACAGCGTCGTCTCCGGGCTGCTCGCGGGCTCGTACCGGGAGGCGGTCGGCCGTGAACTCTTCGCCGCCGTCGCACGGTTGACCGAACTCGCCGGGTACATGGCCGTCGACACCGGCCAACCGGGCCTCGCCCAGCGCTACTACATCCAGGCGCTCCGCCTCGCCCAGGCGGCCGGGGACAGAGGGTACGGCGGGTACGTACTCGCCGCGTCCATGAGCCACCTCGCCGCGCAGCTCGGAAACCCGCGCGAGATCGCCCAGTTGGCGCGGGCGGCGCAGGAGGGGGCGCGTGGCCGGGTCACCCCGCGCGCGGAGGCCATGTTCTACGCGGCGGAGGCCCGCGGGCACGCGTTGATGGGCGACGCGCGGGCGGCCCAGCTGGCGTCGGGGCGCGCGGTGAACGCGCTGGACGCGGCCGATCCGGAGTCCGGGGACGACCCGGCGTGGATCGCGCACTTCGACGCGGCCTATCTGGCCGACGAGTTGGCGCACTGCCACCGAGACCTCGGCCAGGCCGAGGCGGCGGCCCGCTGCGCCCAGGAGTCGCTGGACGGCCACCCCGAGACCCGGGCCAGGCGCCGGGCGATCGGCCTCGTCCTCCTGGCCTCGGCACAGGTCCAGCAGCGCGAGGTCGAGGAGGCCTGCCACACGGGTATGCGCGCGGTGGAACTCCTGGGCACCCTGCGCTCCAACCGGGGCGCCGAGTACCTGGAGGACCTGCAGTTGCGCCTGGAGCCGTACCGCGACGAACCGGTGGTCCGGGAGTTCGGGGCGCGGATGGACCTGCGGGCGGCGGCGTGACCGGGAGCGTGACGGGAGACACAGCGAACGGCTGAGGTGCTGGTGGGGGAGTGGTCTGGTCCTGTGCTGCGTGAAAGGGGATTCCGGGGACCCGGTAGCGTTAACCGACGATTCCGAAGGTCCCCCATCAGTAGGAGTCCCGGTGACGCAGAGTGGACAGGGCGAGGAGCCCTCGCAGCGCGTGGCGCGCGAAGGCATCGTGCTGCCCTCCGACGGCGGCGAACCGCTGCTGCCGGGCATGACGGGGAGCAGCGTCGGCCGCCCCGTCCCCGCCCAGACCCCGCCACCTCCACCCCCGAACCCGGCCGGCGGCCAGTCCTGGGGACAGCCGTGGGGCCCGGACACGAACCAGCCCCAGGGCCAGGAGCAGTACCAGGGCCAGCCCCAGGGCCAGTACGAAGGTCACCAGGGCCAGTACGAGGGCCACCCGCAGGGTCAGTACCAGCACCAGGCGCCGCCGCAGGCCCCGGCGGCCGACGACTGGCCCGCGGCCCCCGACACCCCGCAGCACCAGCAGCACCAGCAACAGTGGGGCGACCAGGGCCAGTTCCAGCCCCAGCCCCCGTCGCAGCCTCAGCCGCAGCAACAGCCCGAGCAGCAGGCGCAGTCGGCACCGGCGTGGCACAACGACCCCAGGGCAACGGGCGGTTGGCCCGAGCAGCCCGGCTACGGCGCCCAGCCGACCCCGGGCGCCCAACTCCCCGTACCGCCGCAGGCCCCGCAAGGCGCCGCGCCGCTGCCGCCCGCGACCGGCGGCACCCCCATGCCCCAGCACCAGCAGCAGCCGTACGGCCACGAGCCGCACGCCGGTGCGTACGGGCCGTACGCCGCCGCGCCCGGTGCCCCGCTGCCGGCGCCCGTCGACGAGGGCGTCACCCAGTACATACCGCCCGTGCCCGGCAACCCCGGCCCGGTCGTCGACCCGGCCACCCAGTACCTCCCGCCGGTCGCCCCGCACGTGAACGAGGCGGCGACGCAGTTCCTGCCGCCCGTCGGGCCCGGCGCGCTGCCGCCCGAGGCGAACGCCGAGTCGACCACCTACCTGGGGCGCGTCCCGCAGGCGGCCCCCGCCCACCCCGACGCCCAGGCCACGCAGTACATCCCGCCGGTGCCCGCGGGGCCGTACGGCGGCCCCGACGACCGGCAGCCGCCGTCCGACTTCGACAACCTCTTCCGCAGCGGTCCCGGCAGCCGGAGCGCCCCGGCCCCGGCCACCCAGCACCTGCCCCGCATCCAGGCCCAGCAGCATCAGCAGCACCAGCAGTCCGCGCCGTACGCCCCCCAGCAGTCGTCGTACGGCTTCCAGGGCGCCGCGCCCCACGACCTGGACGACCGGGACGGTGGGCGCCGGCGTTCGCGGGTGCCCGTCATCGCGGCCGTCGGGGTCGGTATCGCCGTGCTCGGGATCGGCGCCGGCGCACTGCTGAGCGGCGGCGGGGACAGCGACGACGACGCGGCCAACAAGACGGTCGCGGCGACGTCCTCGGCCTCGCCGGAGGAGTCCGCGGCCCCGGCCGCCGACCCGGCGAAGGCGCAGGCCGTCGAGCTGGACAAGCTGCTCGCCACCAGCAACAACAGCCGCGACGCGGTGATCAGCGCCGTGGCGGACGTCAAGTCCTGCGACAACCTCGGCCAGGCGGCCACCGACCTGCGCTCGGCCGGACAGCAGCGCGGCGAACTGGTCACCCGGCTGTCGTCGCTGGCCGTCGACAAGCTGCCGAACCACGCCGAGCTGACCACCGCCCTCACCAAGGCGTGGCAGGCGTCCCAGTCGGCCGACAACCACTACGCGGCCTGGGCCGACCAGGCGGCAGGCAAGAACGGCTGCCGGAAGGGCCAGGCCCGCAGCACGGGCCAGACCCAGAAGGGCAACCAGCAGAGCGGCATCGCGACCACGCAGAAGGCCAGGGCGGCCGAGCTGTGGAACGCGATCGCGAAGACGTACGGCCTGACCGAACGCCAGTCCACCCAGCTCTGACCTGCCCTGACCTGAACTGACCTGCCTTGAACCGACCGGCCCCGCCCGGGGCTCAGTCCCGGGCGCTCTCCAGCAGCTTCGACGTGTTGACGAAGCCGTCGCGGGCGGCGACGAGCCGGCCGTCGCGGACGATCTGGAGGATCACCCGCGCGTTGACCAGGCGCTGGAAGCCGACCACCGCGAGCGGGTCCTGGAAGCGCCAGCGCAGGGTCGGGGTGAGGCCACCGGTGGTGATCTCCAGGCCGTCGTCGAGGGCCCGCCGGACGGTGGTCGAGGACACCTCGCGGCCGTCCAGCGACTCGACGACCGCCTTCAGGACGGTGTACGCGATCCAGGTCGTCTGCACGCCCGCGTCCTGCGGGTCGATGCGGTTGTCGCCGAAGGCCTCTTCGCTGATGACCTTCTTCATCTGCGCCCAGCGGGCGTCGCTGGCCACCGGGTACCAGCCGGTGATGTACGAGCCCTCGTACGCGCCCGACTTGCCGCCGTTCGCGTTGATCACGGTCTGGTCGACGCTGCCGAGGACGGTGGCGGTGCTGACGGCGGGGTAGTTCTCGCGGTCGCGCCGGAAGGAGTCCATGAAGGTGTTGACCCGGTCCCCCAGGGCCGGCACCACACAGCCCTTCTTCCCGTCCGTGGTCTCGCCCTCGCCCTCGTCCTCGCCGTCGGTCGTCCGTTCGAGGGCGAGCTTCGCCTGTGCCGAGTACTCGGTGGCGTCCTCGGCGGCCAGCTGGTCCAGCGCCGGGGCGTGCCCGCCCGCCTTCAGACCGGCGTCGAGCAGTTCGGGCAGCTGGTCGCCGGCGATGGAGTCGGGGCGGATCAGGGCGACCGGGCCGCAGACGGCGGCGAGTTCCTGGCCGAGGCCGGCGAGGAGGGCGGGGGAGCCGCCGTTGACCGGGTAGGACATCGGGTTGGTGAACTCGTCGTTGGTGACGCCGTACCCGCCTATGTACGGGATTCCGGCGGAGGCCAGCGGGCCGAGGAAGTCGTCGCCGAACTGGCTGTAGGAGCCGACGACCGCGACGACGTCCTCGTCGGCCGCGCGCCGGGCGCACTTCGCGGCGGTCACCCGGTCGTTGCGGTCGTTGCAGGTCAGGACCTTGAGCTTACGTCCGTTCAGCCCGCCCTGGGCGTTGATCCAGCGGGCGTACGCCTGTGCCATGGCCGGCATGCCGGGTTTGTTGGTCGCGTCGGTGTCCTCGGGGGCCCAGGTCATCACGGTGATGTCACCGCTCCCCGAGCCGTCCGAGGAGCCGGGGATGGCCCCGCAGCCCGCGGTGAGCGCGGCGCACAGGGCGAGCGCGCTCATTCTGGAGGTGCCTGCTCTGAAGGCGCTTGTGCCGAAGGTGCTTGTGCGGGAGGAGGTGCGGAAGGTGCTGCGGGTGCGTCGCCTGCCGGTCATGGACAAGCACGATTCCGTCACACAGCCAACCCGGGTGTCACCCTTGGTCAATATCCGGTGACGCGGAGGTGAATTACGGGGGCTGTTGTTCTCGTTTTCACAGGGAACGTACGATCGATGACCGTGCAAGGTTCGGAAGACTCTTCCCGTCGCGGCCGTCGCTCCCCCACCATGGGCGGCATGCCACTCAACGACATGCCGTGGTGGCGCTGGCGCAGCAATGTGCGCTCCGCGCTGCACATGCTCTCCGACCCGGTGTTCCAGCGAGACGTCTGGCTGGCCGGCGTCGACGGATACGGGGACGTCACCGACGCCGTGTACCGCCTGGTCGAGGACACCTGGCTGGACAGCTGGTCCGCCGAGAAATACGTCGGCACGATCTTCCGGGACTCCCAGGAGGCCGCGCTCGTCGACACCGCCGTACTCCGTGTCCTGCGGATCATGCACCAGGTCGGCCCGGACGCGCCCGTCTCGGCCTACCTCGACCACGCGGGCTGGCCCGAGGCGGTCCGCGCGGCCCGGGACGCCCACGTACGCCTGGCGGCGAGCGACGGCGAGGAGCCGGACACACCGCCGCGCACGCTGGAGGTACTGCGGATCCTGACGCGCTCGGCGTAGGGGCTGAGGGCTCCGTCGGGTTGTTCCGGGTGGCGGACGGAAGTCGGCCGTTCGGGACGGATATGGGACCCTGTCCGGCATGAACGAGCAGTCCAGCCAGGCAACGGCCCCCGCGGAGACGTACTCCGAGCAGTACGTCCTCACCCTCTCCTGCCCCGACAAGCAGGGCATCGTGCACGCCGTGTCGAGCTATCTCTTCATGACCGGCTGCAACATCGAGGACAGCCAGCAGTTCGGCGACCACGACACGGGACTGTTCTTCATGCGCGTCCACTTCTCGGCGGAGGCGCCGGTGACGGTGGAGAAGCTGCGGGCGAGCTTCGCGGCGATCGGTGACGCGTTCCACATGGAGTGGCAGATCCACCGGGCCGAGGACCGGATGCGGGTCGTCCTGATGGTCAGCAAGTTCGGCCACTGCCTGAACGACCTGCTCTTCCGCGCCCGTATCGGCGCGCTGCCGGTCGACATCGCGGCGGTCGTCTCCAACCACACGGACTTCGCCGAGCTGGTCGCCTCGTACGACGTGCCGTTCGTCCACATCCCGGTGACGAAGGACACGAAGGCGGAGGCGGAGGCACGCCTGCTGGAGCTGGTCCGGGCGGAGAACGTGGAGCTGGTGGTCCTGGCCCGCTACATGCAGGTGCTGTCGGACGACCTGTGCAAGGCGCTGAGCGGCCGGATCATCAACATCCACCACTCCTTCCTGCCGAGCTTCAAGGGCGCGAAGCCGTACCACCAGGCGCACGCGCGGGGCGTGAAACTGATCGGCGCGACGGCGCACTACGTCACGGCCGACCTCGACGAGGGCCCGATCATCGAGCAGGAGGTCGAGCGCGTCGCCCACGACGTCACGCCCGACCAACTGGTGGCCATCGGCCGCGATGTGGAGTGCCAGGCGCTGGCGCGGGCGGTGAAGTGGCACGCGGAGCGGAGGATCCTGCTGAACGGCCGGCGAACGGTGGTGTTCGCGTAGCGGTGGTGGTGCGGCGGTCGCGCCGGGGACAGGACGCGAAGGGCAGGACGCGGTGGACCCGCGGACGCGTCCTGGCGTCGTCGGCCGCCCTGACCGCGGCAGTACTGGCCTTCCCCCGTGCGGTGCCGAACACGTTCGGCAACCTGGGCAGCTTGCTGGAGGCGTTCCTCCCGTGGCTGGGACTGGCGGTCCCCGCACTCCTGCTCGCGGCCGTCCTGCGCCGCTCGGCCACGGCGCTGGTGGCCCTGCTGCTCCCGGTGACGGTCTGGACGTACCTCTTCGGCGGCAGGCTCCTCCCCGGGGACGCCGAGCGGGCGGACATCACGGTGGCGCAGCACAACGTCAGCGACGAGAACGGCGACCCGGAGGGCACGGCGAAGGCGCTGCTGGACGCGGCCCCGGACCTGATCGCCCTGGAGGAGCTGACCCCCTCCGAACTACCGCGCTACGAGCGGACGCTGGCCGCCGCCTACCCCCACCACGCGGTCGAGGGCACGGTCGGCCTGTGGTCGAGGTACCCGCTGACGGACGTACGACTGCTGGACATCAGGCCCAGGGGGATCGGCGAGGGCTGGGACCGGGGGCTGAGAGCCGGGGCACGCACGCCGTGGGGCGAGATCGCCGTGTACGTGGCCCACCTGCCGTCGGTGCGGATGGGCCCGGCGGGCTTCGCGTCCGAGAACCGGGACGAGAGCGCGGGGCTGCTGGGCGAGGCCGTCGAGGGGGAGCGGGCGGAGAGGGTGCTCCTGCTGGGCGACCTCAACGGCACGCTGGACGACCGGGGACTGTCCCCGGTGACCTCGCGACTGGAGTCGTCGACAGGGCGCTTCGCCTTCAGCTGGCCGACGGGCTTTCCGGTTTCGCGGATCGACCACGTGCTGGCGCGCGGGGCGGACGTGACCGGCCTGCGCACTCTGCCCGCCACGGGCAGCGATCATCTTCCGGTGGTCGCGGGGATCAGGTTCGGGGACGGGTGAACACCGCCGGGGGACGGCCGCCTCACTCCTGCGCGGGCCGCTGTGCCAGCCA
Organism: Streptomyces geranii; assembly: GCF_002954775.1. Classification (GTDB taxonomy): domain Bacteria; phylum Actinomycetota; class Actinomycetes; order Streptomycetales; family Streptomycetaceae; genus Streptomyces; species Streptomyces geranii. Next base: position 50,370 of record NZ_PJME01000026.1, on the reverse strand, counting down.
TCCCACGGCGTACGTCACCGCCTGGCCCAGGTCGAACAGCCGGCAGTCGGCGCGGCCGATCCGGCCGGAGCGTACCGTCCCGGTGCTCTCGTACCCGGCCCCCAATTCCGGGAACGGGGAGGAGTCCAGGAGCACATCGGTGTACTCGTGCCAGCGACGGCCCTCCGGGAGCGGCGCGGCCACGGCGCAGGAGTAGGTGCGCCGGGAGCGGCCCGGGATGCGGTACTCCGCCAGGTGGAAGGCGGTGCACGAGCCGAAGCCGACGCCGAGCAGCAGCACCCGGGCGCCGAGCTTCTCCAGCCTGGCCAGCGGCGAGTCCTCACCCAGATGGCAGTCGAGGGCGTGGTCGGAGGTGATGTATCCGGCCTGTGCGCCGAGTGCCGCGAAGGAGCTCTGCGGATGCGCGCTGCGCAGGGCGCCGGGACGGGTGCGCACCGCCTCGGAGAGAACGCCGACGCCGAAGCTCGGGGTGGTGAGCGGATCGAACGCGGGCATCCGGTCCCGCTCCTCCTCCCACCGCTCCTCGGGCACCGAGTAACCCCGGGTGAGACCCCAGCGGGACGGGTGGGAGTTGTCGGGTGTCTGGGTGTACGTCACGAGGGTCCCGCCGGGCCCGAGCACGTCGAGGAGCGCGTTCACCATGGTGTCGGCGCCGCCCGAGACGGGCCCGACGGCGTGCAGGGCGGAGTGCACGAGGACGGTGTCCCCGGCACGGAGCCCCAGCCCGCGCAGCTCGGCGGCCAGGTCCGCCCGGCCGCGGAGCGATCCGGTGACCACGGGTCCGCGGCGTACGGCGTCGCGTACCCCGCGCACGAACCGTTCGCCCGCGGGCAGGAGTTCACCGCTGTCGAGCAGGGTGCCCGCGGCGGTGTCGGTGTGCCCGCGCCAGGTGTCGTACTCGCGCCGGGCCCGCGCGCCTCCCGTGCCGGCGGCGAACTCGGTGCGCCAGAAGTCCGTCACGCCCAGGTGCGCGTACGTCCCCTGCAGCAGCGCTCCGGCGGGCCGTGGATCGGGGCGCCACGGGGCGTGGTAGCGGGCGTCCGTCCGAGGTCCGTGCAGGGGCAACAGGTCGAGCAGAGCGCCGAGTTGGACGTGCAGGAACTCGTGGACGAGGGTCAGTGCGAGGAGCACCGGATCGTCCGGGAGCGAGGCGCCGACGGCCCCGAAGGCTCTCCTGGCCGCCGAACTCACCTCCGTGCCGTCGGAGTTGGGCAACAGGGGGACAACCGCGGTCAGTCCGGCGGCGATCGCCTCCGCGTGCCAGGGGTGCCGTCGCACCAGCACCGGCCACGCGGCGCGCAGTGCCCGTGTCCAGTCCTCCGCCTGGCCGGCGGTGAGCGGTCCGGCGAGCGTGTGACCGTGGACCTCGCGGAAGGGACCGCTGTCGGCGAGCCGCAGTTCGAGAACCCGCCCGTCACAGACGGCGCGAACGCGGCGCCAGGGCTCGTGCCCGGGGTCCGACGCCGACCGCTCCAGCCAGCCCAGCTCGACGGGCTCACCGTGTTCCAGCGCCGTGACCGCCCGGGCCAGCCCCTCGTCCACATACGGCCGCAGCATGATCCCGCGCAGGGCGGCGCGATCCCGCCGCGACAACTCCACCAGCTCGCGGTACAGCCCCTCGACGGTGCTTTCCTCCGGCCGCCCCTGTGCCGCGAGCCGCAGCGCCCGCAGCATCAGCAGCCGTTTGCTGAACTGTCCGCGCCGGAGCAGTTCCACGGCGCCGGCTCCGCCCCGGGCCCGGGACAGGGCGGTGAAGTCGGTGACGGAGACGGTGTGCCGGCCGGGCGGCCGGGCGGTGGCGGGAGCCCCCGCTCTCATAGGGCCACCTTCCGTCGGGGCGCGGTCAGTTCGGCCACGTCCTGACGCAGCCGGGCGCCGATGTGGTCGACGAGGACCGCCAGGTCGTCGCAGTACACCGAGGGCGCCGAGAAGAGGTCGCCCGCCGGGGCGTAGCGGTGGGCGTACAGGCCGCCGCCGCAGACGTGGGAGCGGACGCAGGAGCGGCAGACCGGGCCGAGCCCGGCGAACCCGCGCTGTCTGGCGCGGAAGGCGGGATGCGCGGCGGCTTCGGCGAAGGAGTTCCGGGACACGTGCAACCCGGTCCCGGGCGCCCCGGGGTAGCTCACCTTGAGCGAGTCGGCCTGCTCGATCGCCCCGTCGGTCTCCACGACGACCAGGTCGACGGGCGTCAGCCCGACCGACTCGCTGCGGGCGCCGCCGCCGAGCAGCAACGCCATGATCTCCTCGAACAGCCGGACCCCGGTCTCCCGCCGGGGGGCGCCGTACCAGCGGTCGAAGACCGTGCGCAGCCAGGCGGCGTACGGGGCGGGACCGGCTTGCGCGCCCGGTGGGGGAGGTGCGGCGGGCGGCGAGGTGCGGGCGGCGAGCCCGGGCGGCGGGGCCTGCCAGGTGGCGTGCGGGAGCAGCAGGTCCAGCCGGGGCGGCGCGAACCGCAGGAGCGCCTCGTACGTCTCCAGCGGATCGGCGGCGGTGTCGATCACGCACAACAGCCCGGCGTACAGGTGCCGGTGGGCCGGATCGTTCAGCAGTTCCAGCGCACGCGCGGTGGCCTCGTGGCTGCCCCGCCCGTCGGGCCGCCGGCGGTGCCGGTCGTGGTCGGCGGGGGTGCCGTCCAGGCTCACCCCGATCCGTACGCCGTAGCGGTCGAGCACGGGAAGCAGCCGGGGGTCCTCGGCGAGCCGGATCCCGTTGGTCTGCATGGTGAACCGGGGTGTCGCGCTCCCGGCCAGAACCTCCGTGACCGTTCCGAGCAGTTCCTCCAGGCGCTCCGCCCCGACCAGCAGGGGCTCACCGCCGTGCAGGACCACGTGCACCTCGGCGAGCCCGTGCTCCCGGGCGTGCTCGGCGATCGATCGCGCCGCCCCGCGCACGATCGCCGGCGCCATGCTCCTGGGCCGCTGCCGCCAGCTCTGGTCGGCCGCCTCGTACATGTAGCAGTACGTGCAGGCGAGGTTGCACCGGCTGTGGATCTTCAGCAGGAACTGCCGGAAGGGCACGCTCTCCGTTTCGCCGGCCGGTGCGGCGGGCGGGGCGCTGGTGGCGGACATCGGCATCGATCGATCGCTCTTGTGGGCAGCTGGGGACGGCCCAGTGTAGGGATCCGGCGGGAGTGATGAGGCCGTGGGGACGGATGAGGTCTTCTGATCAGGTCGTAGGCGGTTCGATGTCGGAATCTATTCGTTTGCCCGACAGCACTGTCCGGGTGGTGGGGTGATCCTCGCCCAGGGCGTCCTGGGCCCGCCGCGCCGCCTCGGCCGCCAGTGGCTCCGCCTCCTCGGTGTGGCCGGTGGCGCGCAGACTGAGCGCCAGGTTGGAGGTGATGCCGATGGTGTCGTAGTGGTCGGGGCCCAGGATGTCGAGGAAGTACCGCTGGGCCCGCCGGTCCAGGTCGGCCGCCTCCTCGGCGAGGCCGGCCAGGGCGAGGTCGTTGGCGTGGTTGACCATGCAGCTGAGGGCGTAGGGGTGGCTCTCCCCGAGGATCCGGGACATCTGGCGCAGCGCCTCGCGGGACAGCTCGCGTGCGGAGTCCGTGTCGCCCGTCAGCCGACGGTAGACCGAGAGGTTGTTGACGCAGGCCAGCGTGACGGGGTGTTCCGCGCCCAGGTAGGCGGCGTAGCGGTCCATCGCCCGCTCGGCCAGTTCGCGTGCCCGCTGCGGTTTGCCGAGCGCGGCCAGATCGCAGGCGAGACCGCAGGCCGCGGCGAGCGTGTCCGCGTGCTCCGGGCCGTGTGCCTCGACGTACCGGGCGTGGATGTCCTCGTCGATCTTGCTGGCCTGCTCGTAGTCCCCGGAACGGCGCAGGGCCACGGCGAGGTTGCGGCGGATCCTGAGCGTCTCCATGTGGCCGTCCCCGAGGGTCTGCTCGTGCCACCGGACGGTGGTCCGCAGCAGTTCCAGCGCCTCCCGCAGGCTTCCCGTCTCGCGCAGGTCACGGGCGTAGTTGCCGGCGAACTGCAGGGAGTAGAAGTTGTCCCGGCCGCGCGCCTCGCTCTGCTGCCGGTAGGCGCGTTCGTGGAAGGCCATGGCGGCCCGGCGATCGCCCGCCAGATACTCCGACACCCCGAGGTTGTTGGTGTACATCAGCGTGCGCGGATGGTCGTCCCCCAGGACCCGCAGCGCCCCGTCGAGGGTCTGCCGGTCCAGCTCCCGGGCCTCCAGGTAGCGGCCGAGGGCGCGCAGGTCGGCGGCGACGTTCCCGGCGGCGGCGAGGGTGTGCGCGTACTCCGGGCCCTTGGTGCGCCGGAACCGCTCGAAGGTGTCCTGGTCGGTCTCGTACGCCTCCGTCAGCCTCCCCTTCGAGCGCAGGACGTTGCCGAGCTGGACCCGCAGCATCAGGGTCTGCGGGTCGTCCGGGTGCCCGATGCCGGACGTCTCCCAGCGGGTCAGCGTGCGTTGCGCGAGGTTCCGTGCGTCGGTGTGCAGGCCGCGCTTCCACAGGTAGCGCACCGAGTCGGTGATCCACTTGCGTACCTCGGGGTCCGGGCTCTCGGCGGCGTGACTCGGGCTCAGATGGGGCAGCAGTTGCGCGTAGCGGTCCCAGTCCCCGGGGATGTCGGGGTCGCCCGGGTTGGCGTCCACCAGCGCGGCGTGCACGACACCGCGGGTCTGCGGCTTGCGCTCGTCGTCGACCTCGTCGCGGATGACGGCCTGCACCAGCCTGTGCACCGTGAGGGTCTCGTTGCTCTGGTCGCTCTTCGCGAGGCCGAACCGGTTGATGGCACGCATCAGTTGGGAGATGGCCATCTCGTCGCGCGGCTCCCCCGGCGGCAGGGTGAGCGCCTTGGTGACGGCCTTGCTGTAGAGCAGCCGCAACGGGATCGGGTCGGGTCCGAAGAAGCAGCAGATCTCCAGCATCTCGGCGGCTGCCAGGTTGACCCGGCGCAGTTCGTCCACCGCGAGGCGCCAGGTCGCCGCGGCCGACTGAGGGTAGTCCCGGGCCGGTAACCGGGTGGTCTGGAGGATGTTGGTGAGGCGGTCCTTGAGCAGGGTCAGGTAGGTGGCCACCGGCATGCTGCTCTCACTGAGCCAGACGGCGGCCTGCGCGACGGCCAGTGGCAGGTCGCCCAGTTCCCTGGCGATCTCCTCGGCGTCGGAGTCCGAGAGCCCCGCGTTGAGGCGGTGCAGCAGGTCGGTGCTCTCCTGCCGCTGGAACACCTCGACCTCGACCAGCCCCGCGTCGTTCACCCACGTCCGGTCGCGCGAGCTGAGCAGGACGTGCCCGCCGGCCGGGCCCGCCGGTATCAACTCGGTCAGCTGTTCGGGGCGCCCGGCGTTGTCGAAGACCAGCAGCCACCTGTCGAAGGGCTCGCCCCGGCGCAGCGCCCTCAGCACCGACTCCGCGGTGCTCGCCACGTCCTCGCCGGTCTCCAGCCCCAGCCGGGGCGCGAGATCGGCGAGGGCCGGGCGGATCAGGCCGGGCTGCGCGGCGGGGACCCACCAGATCACGTCGTACGCCGCCTTGAAGCGGTGCGCGTACTCCTGGGTGATCTGTGTCTTGCCCATTCCGCCCAGGCCGTAGAGGACCTGTGTGGTGCTGCCGGAGGTGAAACCGTTGCGCAGCTTCTCCAGGAGCACGCCCCGGCCGGTGAACGAGACGTTCCGGGACGGCATCCGCTGCACCGTGGGCGCCGTGTCGGGGAACGGCGGTGTGGGCCTGCCGGGGACCGGGACGCCGCTGTCCGGGGCCCGGACCCGGCGGGCCGGGCCGACGACCGAGAGCAGTTGTGCTTCCGCCTCCTCGGCGGTGCAGTGGGTGAGGTCGGCGGCGGGACGTCCGCCGAAGGGGCCCCGGGCCAGGACGTCGAGCTCCTGGACGCGCACCGTCAGCAGCGTCGACCCGTCGGTGCTCTCGTGTTCTCTCAGCTGGTTCCAGATGCCCTGGGCCCGCCGCTGCGCCGTGTACTCGGGGGAGAGCAGGACGAGCAGCCGACCCTGCCCCTTCAGCACCGCGGTGACCTCGGGCAGCAGCCTGGCGTGAGGTTCGGCGGTGCTGTGCAGGGAGACCTGGTATCCGGCGGTCTCCAGCCGGGCCGTGGCCCATTCGGCCCACATGCGGTCGGCCGGGGCGTAGCTGAGATGGATGCGCGGCCACGACGTCCTGGGGTCGAAGTAGGAGGCGCGCATCTCCTGGCGCTCCTCCTCCGGGTGCGGGACGAGGGACCGCACCCGGCCGTCGGTGATCCACGCGGTGAGCCGCTCGAAGGCCGCGAGCAGGTTGCCCGGCTGGGACGGCCGGTCCCGGACGGTGGCCGGGATCTCGGCGTAGGCGTAGTACTTCTTGTACGGGATCTCGACCTCTCCCCAGTACTCGTCGTGCCGGCCCTCCGCCAGCCAGGAGAGGAACGGCGCGAACTCCAGGCGGGCCAGATCCCGGCCCCATTCGAGCAGTTCCTGCTCCCCGTCCTCGACCCGCATGGGCACGGGGAGGATCCGCACGGGGTGCCGCACCTCCGAGGCCACCGACCTCGCCACGTCGAGACCGCCCTCGATGCTCTGGTGGTTCAGCACGAACCCGTCGACGAGGACGTCCGGCATGACGGTCGTACAGATGCCTGAGATGTCGCTGATGCCGGTCCGGCTGTCGATGAGGACGTAGTCGTACGAGGCCTTCATCTCCTCGCGCAGCACCTGGAGGAAGGAGCCACCGCCGAGACGTTCGTAGAAGGCGTGCCAGTTGAAGCTGGTGACATCCGCGGAGTACGAGGGGGAGATGCGGCCCGCGGGCAGGAAGTCGAGCCGGCCACCGGACGGGAGCCGCATGTCCAGGCCGGTCGTGAACGGGCCGAGCCGGGCGTGGGAGCGCAGTTCGGCCTCCCCCATCACGGTGGTCCGCGTGCCGGGATCCGCCGGGTCCCCGGGCCGCATCACCTGTCCGACGAAGGCGTTCATCATGTTGATCAGGCCGTCGGTGTCCCGCAGCTTGGGATCGAGGAGGAACGGACGCAGGTAGCGGTGCAGTCCCGGAGCCTCCAGGTCCCAGTCGACCAGCAGTACCCGCAGGCCGTTGCTGGCCATGATCCAGCCGACGTTGACCAGGGCCATCGTGCGCCCTGTGCCACCTTTGTACGAATAGAAGGTGACGATCCTGCCCGTGCTCCGAGCCTCGGCCTCAGTCGTCATCGTCCTGATCCTTCTGCGAGGGCGGGCGATCCGGCGGCTCGGCCGGGTCGTCGGGCCGTGGCGGAGGGGGCGGGGGCGGTTCCTTCCGTCCCGGCATGGGAGGTGCCGGCGGTCCGGCGGGCAACCGGCGCGGCACCGCGTTCTCCATCAGTCTGTGCTGGGCCACGACGACCATCCGGGCCAGCCGGTCCTCGAAACGGCTCTGCTCGATCTGGACCTGGAACAGCGGATCGTAGGGGTCGTTGCGCCGCATCCAGTTGCGCCGGAAGACCTGCCGGAGGTCGGCCCACAGCTTCTCGTCGCCGGACTCCTCATCCGTCTCGTGAGAGGGCACGAGCACTCCGGTGACCGGGTGGTTCTGCCGGTCGTAGTCGGACAGCGGGGCACTGTACTGCCCTTCCCTGGCGGCCCACGCGTCGACCAGCAGCACACTCGTCTGGTTGTCGTGCCTGGCGGAGTCGAGTTTCTCGGCGAGAGTGCGGTCGACGACTTCGAGGCTGGTCGTGCACCCCTGGTCGATGATCACTCGCTGGGCGAGGTGAGCCACCGTGGGATGGACGGGAGGGTGGTAGGGCGTCCAGTCGAGCGGCGAGGGCCCGTAGTACTCGCGCCGTAACCGGCCCGTCGGCATACGGCCGGTGACGCAGGCGGCGATGAACACCCGGACGTGCCCCGTCGTGCGCGCACCGTGCCCGGTGGGTTCCCACCCCTCGAAGGGGCTGCGCACGGTGCGCAGGTCGAGATCCGGCGCCCGGGGCAGCCGGAAGAGATCGGCGGCGTACCGCACCCGCTTCGCGACGAGCCGCAGGACGGTGCGGTAGACCCGGCCGCCCGGATCGGAGCGCAGCAGGCCCATCATTCCCTGCTCCAGGTACTCCTGGCCCATGGGCTCTTCGAAGTACTGGTACTGGCCCATCTCCGGCGGCATCGCACCGTGCGGGGGCGCCCAGAGGACCGGTATGAGCGCCGGTACGTCGATGTCGGTCTGTTCGCGGTACTTCACCAGGCGGGCTTCGAAGGCCGCCCACTCCTTGCCGCAGTAGAGGCTGTTGGCGTAGGCGGGTGAGCACAGGGCCACCAGGGCGCGGCAGTGCCCGACCTCACGGCTGAGTGTTCTCTCCCAGTCCATGCCCAGGGAGATCCGCTCGACGTCGCGGAACGGCTGCTGCCCGCTGCAGTCCGCGCCCAGCTCGTCCAGCTCCGCGACCAGGTCCTCGTAGAACCGTTTGACGAAGGCGTCACCACGGTCGTCCCGGCGTGCGTAACTGAGGAAGAAGTACGGTTCCCGTTCCAACGCCACCCCTCGCCCACGTATCCGGCGGTCGACGGGCTATCGCACCGGTGAGCCGGGAATACGTGCGTGGCAACGTGATACCCCGACGGGTTCGAGGCTCAACTCGCGGCGGGGGGACGGATTTTAGTTGGCCGAAAGACGGTGAGGGCGAGGGCGGGACCGGTCGGCGTGGTCAGAGGAGAGCGGACGTGAACGCGGCGAGGTGCTCGCCGGAGGGGGACCGCACATCCCGGAGCACCGATGCGAGGACGGTGTCCGGCAGGTCCTCCAGTACATCCATAGGGAGGTCCGTGATGTCCACCAGGTCCGAGATGTACCCAGGACCGTTCATCTCTGTCAGCACCCGCAGTGCCCTTCTACATGGCACGCTTCCGACGGTGGAGCGTGCTGTTGTCCGGTGCCCCTCCGGGGCACCGGAGGCAGAGCCTACCCAGTGCCGGAGTGTCCCTTTCGGTTGGGGCGGTGCCAAGAGATTTTCGTGTCATTCCTCGTCCCGGGACACTGTCCTCCTGCCGGACTTCTGGGCCCGCCCTACATCCGGCTGAGCGAGGCCGCCGCGAACAGCACGTCCCTGATCGCCTCCCGGTCGCCGTCCTGGCCCGCCGCTGCCTCCTCCGGGGAGACATGGCCCGCCGCCAGTTGGCAGAACTCCACGCCGTCCAGGGCCACATGGGCCACCTCGTGGGCCGCCGACGGGAGGGCGGCGGGGGAGTCCAGGGGGATCAGCCATTCGCCGCCGCCCGAGCCCTCGATCTCCAGGCGGAGGCTGCGGCCCGGTTCGCCCGCCGGGACCAGGTGGCGGGTCGTGCGGCTCGGGGCGGCCAGGCCCGCCCTGCGGCGGGCCGCCAAGGCCTCCGGGAGCATGCGGGCCGCCAGGTCGATCATGCCGTACAGGTGGCGTGGGGCCGGCGGGTCGTAGGGGTAGTCGACCGCCTCCGCGATGTCGCCCGCGTGCACCCAGCACTCGAAGGCGCGGTCCAGCATCGCGTCGTGCAACGGCAGTTCGAAGTCGCCGTACGGCACCGGCAGCCTGCCCGAGCCGTCGCCCGCGAAGGAGACCGTGCGGACGATGTTGTGGCTCTGCTCCCGCCAGGGGATCCGGACCGAGCGCGTCGGCGGGAAGTACGACGCCCGCCAGTACGCCTCCGTGCGGCCCGCCGGGGTCGTCGCCTGCGGTGTCCGCTGCTCGCCCGTGACCGGGTCGTCCAGGCCCAGCGCCACCGCGACCATGCCGTCCACGCTCAGCAGATGCGCGATGACACCGGCGACCGTCGTCCGGCGGCTCGTCTGCTCGTCGCCCTCGAACCAGCGCAGCCGCACGGGCGCGTGCCATTCCGCGTCGCCGAAGTCCTGGAGCAGGGCGTCCAGGCGGGCGGTCTCCGCGTCGTACGGAGTCGCCCACTCCGGCACCGGGATGCGCGGCGGGCGGCGCTCCAGGCAGCCCTCCAGGACGCGGGTGCGCAGGGTCGGGTCCAGGTCCAGGGGTTCCGGGCGCTGGAGCAGTTCCACCGCCTCCCGGAGGCGCCGTGCCTCGTCCGCGCACGACCCGCACTCCCCGAGGTGCTCCTCCACCGCCAGCGTCTCCTCCGGCGCGCACGCGGCCAGCGCCCACGCCCCGAGCAGCGACCTCAGCACGTCGTGTTCCAGGACCAGGGGCGCGGGGGGCGCGGGAGGTGCGGAGGCTACGGGGAGTACGTCGGGTGATTCGGGCAGGGGGCCTCCCGTGTCCTCCACCGACGAGCGCGGCATCGGTATGCGGGGCGGGCCCTCGCCGGGGCCCGGTGCCTTGCCGTCCCCGTTGTCCTGCCCGTTCCCGTTCCCGTTCCCGTTGTCGTTGCCGGGGTTCTGGGGGCCGTACCCCTCCCAGTCCCCGTCCTCGTGTCCCGCGCCGCTCACACCGCACCCCCGTATTCGGGAGGTGCTCCTGGCGCGCCGGTGTCGTGGGCCGTGGACAGGAGCTGGAGGCCCAGGCGGAGGCGGCGGCGGGCCTCGGCCTCGGTGACGCCCAGGTCGACGGCGGTCTGGCGGTAGTCGCGGCGGTCGAAGTACGCCAGCTCCAGGGCGGCGCGCAGCGGGGCCGGCATCGACGTGACGATGTAGTCCGCGCGGGCGGCGACCGAGGCACGGCGCACCCGGCGTTCCAGTTCCTCCAGGGCTCTCGGCGAGCCGGTGCCGCCGGTCGCCTCCGGGGCGTCCGCGTCCGTGCCGGCCAGTGCCGCCGTCTCCGTCTGGCGCAGGCGCTGTACCGCGAGGCGGTGGGTCAGGGCGGCCAGCCAGGAGCGCAGGGGGCCCTGCTTGGGGTCGTAGGCGTCGGGGTGCTGCCAGACATGGGCGAAGACCTCGCGGGTGATCCGGTCGGCGGCCTCCTCGTCGTCCAGGACGCGGTGGGCGAGGCCGTGGACCAGCGAGGCGAACCGGTCGTACAGCTCACCGAGCGCCGCCGCCTCCCCGCGCGCGAGCCGCTGCTGCATCTTGCGGTCCCAGCGGGGCGGTGTGTCCCTCTTCGCCATGCGGTCCCTTCACCCCTTCCCGTACAGCCGTCCAGGTCCGGCGGTTGCCCGCCCTCTTCTCGAATGTAGTCGGCCCCTCTGACAGCCCACTCCGCTTTGGGGCATTGTGCGCTCGCCGAGACGCCCTGGATGGTAGAGAAGCAGCGCAGATCGACCGAGTTTGAGCTAATAAGCGTCATCTTCGATCGAACAGGATCACGGGTGACCGAAACAAGTCCCCTGCAAACCGCTTGCAAGTCTCTTGCGATCCAGGGCGAGTAGATGTGCGGTGTTTCATGGCACGGCTACTGGGCAGCCGCGTCGACAGGAAGCGTAGGAGAGGCTTCCGTTTCCGTCGGACGAGTCGGAGTCGGACGAGTCGAACGAGAGGCGTGATGGTGGCGTTCAAGGTGACCGACGGCGAGCGCGGCGGCTGGACCGTGCTTCAGGTGTCCGGCGAGATGGACCTGGTCACCTCACCCGAGCTGCGCCAGCGGGTGCACGGCGCGGTGGCCGAGGGGCGCCACCGCATCGTCCTCGACCTCTCCGAGGTCGTCTTCTGCGACTCCAGCGGCGTCGGCGTCCTCATCGCCACCCGCCGCCTGCTGCGCTCCTGCCAGGGTCGGCTTCGGCTGATCCTGCCCGCGCAGGGCATCGCGGACAACGCCCACGCGCACCACGTCAACCGGGTCCTCGGCGCCCTCGGCGTACGCCGCCTCTTCGACGTCTACGCGGACCTCGCCACCGCCGCCGACGAGGCCGCCGTCCCGCTCACGGCGCCCACCCACGTGTGACCGCGCCCGTCGTCACCCCCTTACCGGCCTCCCCGCGCGCGTGACGCCGTTGTCCCGGAATTTCCCCGGTCTTGGTACAGGCGCCGCCTTCCCGACCCGTTCCCGCCCCGGTTGTCACCCGCGCGTCGTACGCTCCGTGCGAGAAACACCCCGGAACACCCCGACGCAGACGCAAGACGCAGACGCGAGACGCAGACCTAAGGCAGGCCCGAAAGACATGCCCACCTCCGAGTACGGGCGGAAGATCGCAGCCCGGTTCGCCACCTTCGACCAGGACGGCAACGGCTACATCGACCGCGAGGACTTCAACGTCGCGGCGAAGGCGCTGCTCGCCGAGTTCGGCACCCCCGCCCGGTCCGACAAGGGCCAGGCCCTCTACGGCGGCGCCGAGGCCTTCTGGCAGGGCATGGCGGGGATAGCGGACCGGGACGGCGACCAGCGGATCACCCGCGACGAGTTCGTCAACGGCGCCGTCAAGCGGCTGCGCGACAACCCCGCCCGGTTCGCCGAGATCGCCCGTCCCTTCCTGCACGCGGCCCTCGCCGTCGCGGACCCGGACAGCGACGGCGCCGCCACCGTCGGGGACACCGTGCGCGTCCTCAGGGCGCTCGGCGTGCCCGAGGAGATCGCCGCCACGGCCGCCGCGACCCTCGACACCGACGCGGACGGCCGGGTCGGCGAGACGGAGATCGTCGACGCCTTCGCCCGCTACTTCACCGTCCCCGACTCGGAGACGGACACGGGCTCCGCCGCCGAATAGCGCTCGCGCAGCTTGTACTTGAGCACCTTGCGCAGGGTCTCCCCCCGAGGAAGGGCGTCCACCACCTCGAGCCGCTCCGGCAGCTTGTGGACCGACAGCCCTTCCGAGCGCAGGTACGAGGTCAGCGCGCCCAGCGTCAACTCCCCGGCCCCGTCGGGCTGTTCCACCACCGCGCAGACCAACTCCCCGCGCTCCGTGTCCGGCAGCCCGACCACGGCGACGTCCTGGACGCCGGGGTGCGTGTGCAGCAGGTCCTCGATCTCCTTGGCGGAGATGTTCTCGCCCTTGCGGATGATCACGTCCTTCAGCCGCCCGGTGAGGATCAGATGGCCGCTCGCCGTCACCTCACCGAGGTCACCGGTGCGCAGGAACCCGTCCGCGTCGAACGCCTCCGCGCTCTGCGCCGGGTCGAGATAGCCCTGGCAGACCGCCTCGCCGCGCAGCCGCACCTCCCCGTCGACGATCCGGATCTCCATGCCCGCCGGGGGCCTGCCCTCGGTCGTCGCGAGATTGTCGACCGTGTCGTCCGGCGACCCCATGGTGATCATCGGCACCTCGGTCATGCCGTACCCGTGCGTGAGCTGCACCCCCATCTCCCGTACGACGGAGTGGTACACCTCCGGCGGCTTCGGCGCCCCGCCGCCCGCGAGCAGCCGCAGCGACGGGATCACCGGCACGCCCGGCTGCTTGCGCTGCTCGGCGAGGAACATGGAGTAGAAGGCCGTCGACCCGCCCGCCACCGTCACCCCGTGTGCGCGGTACTCCGCCAGCGCGTCCGGCAGCGCGAACTGCTCGAACAGCACCGCGGGGAAGCCGTACAGCAGCAGCATCACCGTGTAGTCGGGGCCCGCGATGTGCGCGTACGGGAAGGCCATCGACCCCACGTCGTCGGCCGTGAGGTGCAGCGCGTGGGCCAGGCAGGAGCCGCCCGCGATCAGCGAACGGTCCGTGTGGAGCACGCCCTTGGGGTCCGAGGTGGTGCCCGAGGTCCAGTAGATCCAGCGTACGGACGTGCCCTCGGCCGGCGGCGCGGGCAGCACCGCCGGGTCTCCCTCGGGCAGTTCCCCGTACGCCTCGAAGACGCCCTTCGCGCCGAGCCGTCCGGCCATCTCCGTGTGGTCGAAGCCGCGCCAGGCGCCCGGGACCGCGAAGTACTCCGCCTTCGACTCCCGCAGGGCGAAGCCGACTTCGCGGTCCCGGTAGAAGGGGATCACCGGCGACTGGACGGCGCCGAGCCGGGCCAGCGCGAAGGAGAACACGGCCGTCTCGATCCGGGTGGGCAGCTGCCAGGCGACGACCGTGCCGGGGCGTACGCCCATGCCGTACAGGCCCGCCGCCACCCGCTCGGCGCTGTCGTGCAGCCCGCCGAAGGTCAGGGTGCGGTCCTCCTGGAGGAACACGGGCCGGTCCGGGGTGAGTTCGGCGCGGCGGGCGACCAGCTCCCAGAGGGTACGGGCCGAACCCAGGGCGTGTGCGGTGTCGACGTCGGTCACGTGGCTGCCCCCTGCTGGCTGACGAAGCGCGTTAGCTGACGAACAGTCAGATCGTGCGGGGAGCGTAGGGCTTGACGCCTTGTCGGTCCATAGGCGCGGGACTAACCTTCTAGGGGCGGCCAGAACTGACGGTCCGTCAGATAATCAAGTCAGTCACCCATCGGCCAGGCGGAGGGGACCCATGACCGAACTGCCCCGCATCATCAGCGTCGACGACCACGTGATCGAACCCGCGCACCTCTTCGAGACCTGGCTCCCGGCCAAGTACCGCGACCGGGGCCCCAAGCCCTTCACCGCCGGAATCGGCGAACTGGCCTACGTGGGCGGCAAGTACCGGATCACGACCGACCCCGAAGGACCGGTCACCGACTGGTGGCAGTACGAGGACCTGCAGTTCCCGTACAAGCGGATCATCGCGGCCGTCGGCTTCTCCCGGGACGAGATGACTCTCGACGGCATCACCCGCGAGCAGATGCGGCGCGGCTGCTGGGACCCCAAGGCCCGCCTCGCCGATATGGACCTCAACCATGTCGAGGGCTCCCTCTGCTTCCCCACCTTCCCGCGCTTCTGCGGGCAGACCTTCGCCGAGGCGCGGGACAAGGAGGTCGCCCTCGCCTGCGTCCGCGCCTACAACGACTGGATGGTCGAGGAGTGGTGCGGCGACAGCGGTGGCCGGCTCATTCCGCTGTGCCTGATCCCGCTGTGGGACGTCGAGTTGGCGGTCGCGGAGATCCGGCGCAACGCCGCACGCGGGGTCCGCGCGGTGACGTTCTCCGAGATCCCGACGCACCTCGGACTGCCCTCGATCCACTCCGGTTACTGGGACCCCTTCTTCGCGGTGTGCGAGGAGACCGGCACGGTCGTCAACATGCACATCGGCAGCAGCAGCCAGATGCCCGCCGCCTCCCCGGACGCCCCGCCCGCCGTCCAGGCCTCGCTGAGCTTCAACAACGCGATGGCGTCGATGATGGACTTCCTTTTCAGCGGGGTGCTGGTGAAGTTCCCGGCGCTCAAACTCGCCTACAGCGAAGGGCAGATGGGCTGGATTCCGTACGCCCTGGAGCGCGCCGACGACGTGTGGGAGGAGCACCGCGCCTGGGGCGGCGTGCGGGACCTCATCCCCGAACCCCCCTCCACGTACTACTACCGGCAGATCTTCTGCTGCTTCTTCCGCGACAAGCACGGCGTCGCCTCGATCGACGTCGTCGGCCGGGACAACGCCACCTTCGAGACCGACTACCCGCACGTCGACTCGACTTTCCCGCACACCAAGGAGGTTGCCCTCGACCATGTGAAGGGCCTCGACGACGAGACCGTCTACAAGCTGATGCGCGGCAACGCCATCCGCATGCTCGGCCTCGACCTGGACAAGTAGTGGACCTCACGGACACGCCCCAAGAGGCGGAATTCCGGGCCAGGTTGCGGGAGTGGCTGGCCAAGGCGCTCCCCTCCCTCCCGGACAGACCTTCTCCGGACGACTGGCCCGGGCGGCGCGCGTACGACCTCGGCTGGCAGCGGACGCTCTACGACGCCGGGTACGGCGAGGTGCACTGGGGCGCCGAACCCGCCGTACGGATGATCTTCCTGGAGGAGACCGAGAAGGCCGGTGCGCCCTATGTGGGCGCCAACTTCGTCGGGTTGCTGCACGCCGGGCCGACCATCGCCGCCGAGGGGACCGAGGAGCAGAAGGCGCGCTGGCTGCCGCCGGTGCTGCGCGGCGAGGAGGTCTGGTGCCAGGGCTTCAGCGAGCCGGACGCCGGTTCGGACCTCGCCGCACTGCGCACCCGCGCCCGGCGCGACGGCGACGACTATGTGGTGAGCGGCTCGAAGATCTGGACCTCGCACGCCGAAGTCGCCGACTGGTGCGAGCTGTTGGTCCGCACCGACCCCGACGCGCCCAAGCACCGGGGGATCACCTGGCTCGCCATGCCGATGGACGCGCCGGGCATCACCGTACGGCCGCTGCGCACGCTCGCCGGGTCCAACGAGTTCGCCGAGGTCTTCCTCGACGAGGTCCGGGTGCCGGTGGCCAACCGGGTCGGCGCGGAGAACGACGGCTGGCGCGTGACCATGGTGACGCTCTCCTTCGAACGCGGCACGGCGTTCGTCGGCGAGGTGGTCGCCTGCCGTCGCGTGCTCGGCGAACTCGCCCTGGCCGCACGGGAGAACGGCCGCTGGGACGACCCCGTGCTCCGCCGCAGGCTCGGACGCCTCAACGCCGAGTTCCGGGCGCTGTGGCGGCTCACGCAGTGGAACGTGAGCGACTCGGTTCCCGGGGTCGGCGGCTCGGTCTTCAAGCTGCGCTACTCGCACGCCCGGCAGGAGCTGTACGAGGCGGCGGCCGAGGTGCTGGGCGACCCGGCGGCGCTCGACCTCGAACAGCCCTGGGTGCTCGACCGGTTGTCCTCCCTCTCCTACACGATCGCCGCCGGCACCTCCCAGATCCAGCACAACATCGTGGCCGAGCGGGTTCTCGGCCTGCCGAAGGGGCGGTGATCTCGCACATGCGCTTCCAACTCACCGAGGACCAGCGGGCGTTGAGGACGGGCGTACGGGAGTTGCTGACCGCCCGCTTCGGGCGCGAGCGGCTGCGGGCGGCCATGGCGGACGCACCCGCCCTCGACCGGGACCTGTGGCGGGAGTTGGGGGACGCCGGGTTCTTCGCGCTGCGGCTGCCGGAGGCGGCGGGCGGGGTCGGACTCGGGCTGCCCGAGGCGGTGTTGGCCTTCGAGGAGGCCGGGCGCGTACTGCTGCCCGGGCCGCTGATCGCCACCCAGCTCGCGGCGGGCACCGTACCGGGCGCGGCGACCGGGGAGACGGTGGTGACCGACGTCGACACGGGCGGGACGGTGGAGTGGCTGGCCGCCGCCGACGTCGTCCGAGGGGACGCCGAAGGGGCCGTATCCGTACGGTCCGTGGACCCGCTCACGCCGCTGCACCGGGTGCCCGTCCAGGACTCCGGCGCCGCAGTCGACGTACCGCTGAAGTCGCTTCTCACCGCCGCCGAGCAGCTCGGGACCGGCGCACGGGTGGTCGAGCTGGCCGTGGAACACGCGCGGACCCGGGAGCAGTTCGGGCGGCCGATCGGGGCGTTCCAGGCGGTGCAGCAGTTGTGTGCCGGGATGCTGGTGCGGGTCGAGGTGGCGCGGGCGGTGGTGTACGCGGCGGCCGTCACCGGTGATCCGGCGGACATCGCGGCGGCCCGGCTGCTCGCCGACGAGGCGGCCGTGCACGGCGCCCGGGACTGCCTCCAGGTGCACGGAGGGATGGGCTTCACCTGGGAGTCGGACGTCCATCTGTATCTGAAACGGGCCTGGGTACGGGCCCGGCGCCCCGGTTCCGTCACGGAGTGTGAGGAGCTGCTCGCCGCCGGGTTACTGGCCGAGGCGGGGTGAGCGGGGGCCGGAGCTGGGCGGGTGGCGGGAGCTGGCCGAGGGTGGCCGGATTCATGTCGCGGATCGTGGCGTGATGGAAGTGTGATCGAGTCGATTCGCGGTCACGGAGAGTCGATACCGGGTTGTGTCCTTCGGACGACTCGTCACGGCCCGGAGTCGCGTGTTCGCTCCGGTACCTTTTGTGGGATGCGAGTGGTTCCGAGGTCGAGCCGTCCCGGTGTTGCCCCTGAGGCGGCCCCGGATCCGGCGGTGCGCGCCGCTCGTGGGGCGGGCCGGAGCTCCTTACCCGCCTGTTCGACTTCGCGCGGCGAGCGTCGCACAGTATCCCGCAGGCGTACTCCTTCGCGTTGGAATATGCCCGAAGCGCTTGTTGGGGTGACTGTACGTCAACCATGCTTTCTCGTAAGGGACTCACGTTCCGTGATCCCTGATCTGGCCGTTGGCCCAGCCGTTGTTCTGGGCATGCAGAAAATGGCTACGATCGTGGCCCTCGTGCGGCGCGAGGCGATGTGTCCGCCGGTTCGGATGGTGTGAGCGGTGCAGGTGCTTCAAGTGCAGCTGGAGATCCGGCCCGACCCCGCGGAGGTGGGGCGGGCCCGGAGATGGGCGCGGTCACGGCTTGCCGGGTCCGGGGTGGCGGACGACGAGCCGCTGTCCGAGACGCTGATCCTCCTGGTCTCCGAGCTGGTCACCAACGCGGTGGTGCACACCGGGTGTCCGGCCGTGCTGCGGCTGTCCTTCCAGGGCCCCCCGGGCCCCCCGGGCGCACCGGCCGCGCCGGGCGGCCCCGGCGCGCAGGAGACGCCCGGTGGGTTCGTCCGCCTTGAGGTCGCCGACCTGAGCCCCTGCGCGCCCGAGCCCCGGCATGCCGACGGCGACGACACCAACGGTCGCGGCCTGGAGCTGGTCGACGGCCTCGCCGACCGGTGGGGCTGGAGCCCCGAGGGCCTCGGCAAGCGCATCTGGTGCGAGCTGGACCGATGTCCGGCGCCGCCCGTGCCGTACGGAGGCGGCGACGGGGCCGGGGCCGCGGCCACCACCACGGCGGCCACCGCTTCCGCGTACGGGGGCATGGCGGCGTACGAAGCCGTGTGAGGCCGCGTGAGGCCGTGTGGGACGAGGGCCTGTTGGCGTCCTGTTGATCCGGCGCTCAGTGGGGCACCGGCGCAGAAACGCCGGTTTTCCGGGCCGGGTGTGGTGCGGTGCGCCGGGGTGTGCCCCTGTGCGCGGCCCCGGCGAAACGGGCTTAAGTGATAAATCTCCGAACGGGTGTTGACGTGACGTGACCAGGTGAACACGCTTGTGTCCAGCGCGATCCGCCGGAGGGGACGGCGAGGGCTTGGTGACGGGAGCCCTCGGCGAGTGCGGATCGTGGTTCGGCGTCGACCGCCTCGGGGCCACCGGGGGGTGGGGCGGGAACGCCGACGGCGGGTGGCGGCGCGCGATGTGCCGTACTTGGGGTGGGCGATGGCGTGCCGCCGGCCGGCCGAGGAGAAGGGCTGGAAGGGCCTGGGGGAGGGCCCGGACGGCCTAGAGGATTGCCACGGGTGCCACGGGACTGCCCGTGGCACCCGTGAACGGTTCCGGGGTCGCCGACAGCAGGAACGCGTACCGCTCCTCTTGTCCACAGGCTGTGGACAACTCTTCGAGATTCCAGTTCTGGCCCTGCGGCATCCCCATCTCCACCAGGTCGAGCGCGTGCACGGGCAGCCAGAGATCCTCCGACTCCGGCGGAAATATCTCGAAGGTCAGCGTGTCGTTCGCGACCGCCGCGACGTCCCGCGCGTGGAACCACTCCGGCGTACGGATCGACAGCCCGGGCGACGGATACATGTACGCCTGCTTGTCCCCGGCCAGATAGGTCTGGATCTGCCCGGTCCGTACGAGCACGATGTCACCGGCACGCACGCGCGTGCCCGCCAGTTCCTCCGCCGCCTCCAGGTCCTCCGGGGTGACCGCGTGCCCCCCGCCGAGCCGGTCGACGCCCCGCGCGCGGGCCACGTCCAGCAGCACCCCGCGCGAGACGACGTGCCGCGCCTTGTCGATCCCGACGAACTCGGCACCGGAGTGCGCGGTGATGCTGCTCGCCGGACGGCCGTTGTAGAGCTTCCCGGAGTGCGAGGCGTGCGCGAGCGCGTCCCAGTGGGTCGCGGCCTGGAGGCCGAGGGTCACCAGGTCGTCGCTGGTCGCGACGGCGTCGCCCGGCGGCCCGAACAGCTCCTGGTTGATCTGCACCATCGCGTGCACGGGGTTCAGCCGGCCCGGGATCGCCCCGGTCTGCACCCCGTCCTGCTGCAGGGGCAGCGCGAGCGGGACCCGGCGGCCGGTACGGACGGTCGCGGCGGCCTCGCGGACGACCTGGTCGGTGATGAGGTTGAGGGTGCCGATCTCGTCGGCGGCCCCCCAACGCCCCCAGTTGTTCACGCGTTTGGCGATGGCCTGGAACTCGGCCGGCAATGACATGAGTCCGGTTCCTTCCTGGAGACCGGTTCCTCCCTGGGGACCGGGCCCTTTCTGGAGTCCGGTCCCTCCCGGGGCTTGCCTCCGGATATCTGACGGGTCATAAAATCTAACGGTCCGTCAGAAACCGCGGGAAGGGGCCGGACATGGGGAACTTCTTGGCAGGCAAGGTGATCGCCGTGACGGGCGCGGGCCGGGGCATCGGCCGGGCGGTCGCGCTGGGCGCGGCGGCGCAGGGAGCGCGGGTCGTCGTCAACGACTACGGGGTGTCGATGGACGGCGCCTCCCCGACCAGCGAGATCGCCGAGGGCGTCGTCAAGGAGATCGAGGCGGCGGGCGGGGACGCGGTCGCGGTGGCCGACGACGTCTCGACCATGGCGGGCGGTCAGCGGGTGGTCGACGTGGCGGTCTCGTCGTACGGACGGCTCGACGGTGTCGTGTGCGTGGCCGGGATTCTGCGTGAGCGGATGCTGTTCAACATGTCCGAGGACGAGTGGGATCCGGTCGTCGCCACGCATCTGAAGGGCACGTTCACCGTGTTCCGGGCGGCTTCGGCGGTGATGCGGAAACAGCGGGCGGGCACGCTGATCGGGTTCACCAGCGGGAACCACCAGGGGTCGGTCTCGCAGGCCAACTACAGCGCGGCAAAGGGCGGGATCATCTCGCTGGTGCGGAGCGCTGCGCTGGGCCTGCACAAGTACGGGGTGAGTGCGAACGCGGTCGCGCCGGTGGCTCGTACGCGGATGTCGGCCAACGTGCCCATGGAGTTGGCGGAGATCGGCGAGCCGGAGGATGTGGCGGCCCTGGTGGTGTACCTGCTGTCCGAGCGGGCTCGGGAGCAGGGGGTCACCGGGCAGGTGTACACGGTTGCCGGGCCGAAGATCGCGGTGTGGGCGCAGCCGAGGGAGTTGCGTGCGATGTACGCGGGTGCCTCCGGCGGTTGGACGCCGGAGGGGATCGCGGAGTTCTTGCCGGGGTCTGTGGGGGTGGATCCGATGCCGATGCTTGTGCGGTTGGAGGAGATGGAGAGGGCTGCGCGGGAGGGGGCTCGGCCCAACGCCCAGTAGGTGGGGGGTGGTTGTGGTTTGTGGCGGGTGCGGGTGCGTTGTGGCTGGTCGCGCCCACGCGGCGGTAGCCGCATATCGATACAGCCCCGCGCCCCTGGGTGGGTGTCGGCATCCGGCGTTTGGAGGGGAGCCCCCTGTGGATTTTGGATTCAGCTCCGGCGATGAGGAGTTCCGTCGGGAAGCGCGGGCCTGGCTTGCCGGGCACGTCGACGGGACGCTCGACCGGCCTACCTGGGAGCGCACCCTCGGGAAAGCGGGGTGGATCGGGCTCTCCTGGGGGGCGGAGGGGTACGGGAATCGTAGGCTCTGTCTGACTCAGCAGGTTGTCTGGGCCGAGGAGTACGCGCGGTCGGGGGCGCCTGCCCGGTCCGGGCACATCGGGGAGAACCTGCTGGCTCCCACGCTGCTCGCGCACGGCACCGAGGAGCAACGGGGGCGGTTTCTGCCGCCCGTTGCCGCCGGTGAGGAGCTGTGGTGCCAGGGGTACAGCGAACCCGGGGCGGGGTCCGATCTCGCCGGGGTGACCACCAGGGCCGAGCGGGACGGTGACGGGACGTACCGGATCACCGGGCAGAAGATCTGGACCTCGCTCGCCCATGAGGCCGACTGGTGCTTCGTGTTGGCCCGTACGGAGGCGGGGTCTCGGCGGCATCACGGGCTGACGTTCCTGCTCGTGCCCATGGACCAGCCGGGGCGGATCGAGGTGCGGCCCATTCGGCAGCTGACCGGGACCAGCGAGTTCAACGAGGTCTTCTTCGACGGGGCTTGTGCGCGGGCCGAGCATGTGGTGGGCGGCGAGGGCGCCGGCTGGGGCGTCGCGATGAGCCTGCTCGGGTTCGAGCGCGGGGTGTCCACGCTCGCCCAACAGATCGGATTCGCCGGGGAGTTGGGGCGGGTCCTACGGGCGGCCGTCGACAGTGGCGCCGTCGAGGATCCCGTCGTACGGGAGCGACTCGTGCGCCAGTGGGCCGAGTTGCGAGTGATGCGCTGGAACGCCCTGCGGACGTTGGGGGGTTCGGCGGAGGCCGGCGGCGCGGCGAACGTGGCCAAGCTGCTGTGGGGCGGATGGCACCAGCGGCTGGGGGAGCTGGCGGTGCTGGTGCGGGGGGCGGCTGCGGGGGTCGGGCCGGTGGACTGGTCGGCCGGGGCGCCGTACGAACTCGACGCGGCGCAGCACCTGTTCATGTTCTCCCGGGCCGACACGATCTACGGCGGCTCCGACCAGATCCAGCGCACGATCATCGCCGAGCGCGTGCTCGGTCTGCCCAGGGAGTCCAAGGGAATCAAGGGGGTTGGCTGATGCGCGGTGTGCTGTTCGACGGGAAGCAGGTCCAGGTCGTCGATGATCTGGAGGTGCGGGGGCCCGGGGCCGGGGAGGTGCTGGTCGCCGTCTCGGCCGCCGGGTTGTGCCACAGCGATCTGTCCGTCGTCGACGGGACCATTCCCTTTCCCGTTCCCGTCGTGCTCGGGCACGAGGGCGCGGGCGTGGTGGAGGCCGTCGGGGACGGGGTCACGCATGTCGTGCCCGGGGACCACGTGGCCCTGTCGACGCTCGCCAACTGCGGGGCGTGCGCGGAGTGCGACCGGGGGCGGCCGACCATGTGCCGGAAGGCGATCGGTCGCCCGGGGCGGCCGTTCACGCGGGACGGGCGGCCGGTGTTCCAGTTCGCGTCCAACTCGGCCTTCGCGGAACGGACGGTGGTGAAGGCCGTCCAGGCGGTACGGATACCGAAGGACATCCCGATGACGTCGGCCGCGCTCATCGGCTGCGGGGTGCTGACCGGGGTGGGGGCCGTGCTCAACCGGGCCAAGGTGGACCGCGGGGACACGGTCGTGGTGATCGGTACCGGCGGGGTCGGGCTGAACGTCCTCCAGGGGGCGCGGATCGCGGGGGCGCTGCGGATCGTCGCCGTGGACGCGAATCCGGCGAAGGAGGAGGTGGCACGGCGGTTCGGCGCCACCCACTTCCTGACGTCCACGGAGGGGGTACGGGACGTGCTGCCACCCGGCGCCGACCACGTGTTCGAGTGTGTGGGGCGCGTGGAACTCGTACGGCAGGCCATCGACCTGCTGGACCGGCACGGGCAGGCGGTGCTGCTGGGCGTGCCGCCCGCGGGCGCCGAGGCGTCCTTCCTCGTCTCCTCGATGTACCTGGACAAGTCGATCCTGGGCTGCCGGTACGGGTCCTCACGACCGCAGCGGGACATCGCGCTGTACGCCGAGCTGTACCGCGAAGGGCGGCTGCTGCTCGACGAGTTGGTGACGGAGACGTATCCGGTCGAGGACTTCGAGAAGGCGGTGGGGGACGCGGAGGCGGGGCGGGTGGCCCGGGGGGTGCTGACGTTCTGAGGCGCCTTTGAGGCGTCCTCCGGGGTCCTTCGGGGTGTTCTCGGTCGCGGTGGCTTCGGCGCGGGCATGCCAGGAGTTGTCCACAGGCGCCGGAAATCGGCTGGGGCATTGTCGGTCCCGGCCTCTACCTTCGGGCCATGAGCTATCGCGACGTCGCCTCGAAGCAGGTCCTGATCTGGGCCTGCACCTCCGTGGGCGCCCGCATGCCCGTGGCCATGGCGCCGCTGGCCCTGGTGTTCCTGGTGCGCGAACGGCCGGGCGGCTATGCGCTGGGGGCCGCGCTCGCCGCCGCGTTCGTGGTCGGGGAGATGATCGGCGCCCCGCTCATCGGGCTGCGGCTGCGTCCCGACCGGGCGCGACCGCAGCTGGCGGCGGCGCTCACGGCCGGGGCCGCCGGATTCGTGGGGCTCGGGGCGCTGCCGGGCGCGCATCCCGTGGTCCTCGCCGCGTTCGCGTTCCTCGCCGGTGGCCCGCCGGCCGCGGTCGCGGGCGGACTGCGCGCGATGCTCACCGCACTGGTGCCCGCACGCGCGGTGACACAGGCGCTGTCCGCCGAGTCCATGCTGACCTCGGGCGTGTGGGCGGTCTCCCCGGCCGCTGTCACGGGCCTGGCGCTGGGCGTGGCACCGAGGGTCCCGCTGCTCCTCGCCGTCGCCCTGATGCTGACGTCGGTCGTCGGCCTGTGGCTGCTCCCGGCGGGCTGGGCGGCCCACGACGAGCCCCGCACGGCGGGAGGACGGAAGGGACCTTCGCTGCTCGGGCTGCTGGCCGTCGCCTGGCCGGTGTACGTCACGGGCGCCGCCGGGCTCACCCTGCTGGGCCTGGCCGAACTCGTCCTGCCGGCCCTGCTGGAACAGCGCGGGATAGGCGTCGGCTGGTCGGGCCCGATCCTGGCGGGCCTGGCGGTGGGCGCGGGCCTGGGCGCCTTCCTCTACGGCGTACGGTCCTGGCCCGGGCGGCTGCGCACCCGCAGCGCGGTGCTGATCGGCGGTATGTCGGTCTGCGTGACCGCCGCCGCGCTGACCCCGAACACGGCAGGGATCGCCGCCGCGCTGGCGGTGGGCGGCATGCTCCAGTCGGGCGCGCTGGTCACCCGCAACCTGTCCCTGCGGGAGACGCTTCCGGCGGACGCTTTGGCCGCGGGTTACTCGGTCATGTACGCGGCGGCCAGCGCCGGTTACGCGGCGGCGGGGTCGCTCGCGGGCGCCCTCCTCCAGGTGGCGGCGCCGTCGACGGCCGTACTGGCGGGCGTGGCTCTGACGCTGGTGCTGACGGGGGTCGGGTGGTGGGGCGAGGTTCGCTTGGGTGGGGGTGCGGGGCGGGGTTCAGGACGGGGCTCAGTGCGGGGTGCCGATCCGGTCGCTCCCGGCCACCTCCAAGTCCCCGGGCTGGAAGGGGCCGTTGGGCCGGAGGGTCTCCCCGGACCGGAAGGCACCCCCGGACCGGAAGGTACGGCGATACGCGGTAGGAGTGACGCCGAGGGTTGCCTGTAGATGCTGGCGCATCGACTGGGCCGTGCCGAAGCCCGCGTCCCGGGCGACCTGGTCGACGGAGAGGTCGGTGGACTCCAGGAGATGCCGGGCCCGTTCCACGCGCTGCCGGGTGAGCCACTGGCCCGGGCTGACGCCGACCTCCTCCCGGAAACGGCGCGTGAAGGTCCGTACCGACATGGACTCCTGCTCGGCCAGGTCGCGTAGCTGGAGGGGTTCGTGGAGGCGGCCGAGTGCCCAGGCGCGGGCAGTGGTCGTGGTCGCCAACTGGGGTTCCGGCACCGGGCGTTGGATGTACTGCGCCTGCCCGCCGTCCCGGTGCGGCGGGACGACCGTACGCCGGGCGACCTCGTTGGCGACGGCGGCGCCGTGGTCGCGGCGGACCATGTGCAGGCACAGGTCGAGCCCGGCGGCGACGCCGGCCGAGGTGAGCACGTCGCCGTCGTCGATGAACAGGACGTCCGCGTCGACCTTGATCTTCGGGAAGGTCCGCTGGAAGTGCTCGGCGTCGGCCCAGTGCGTGGTCGCCGGGCGGCCGTCGAGGAGACCGGCGGCGGCGAGGACGTACACGCCGGTGCAGATGGAGGCGAGGCGGGTGCCGGGCCGGATGTGGGTGAGGGCGGCGGCCAGTTCGTCGGTCAGCACGCCCTGCTCGAAGACCGGGCCGAGTTCGTACGACGCCGGGACGACGACCGTGTCGGCGGTGGCCAGGGCCTCGGGGCCGTGGCCGACCTGGATGGCGAAGTCGGCGTCGGTCTCGACGAGGCCCGGCGGACGGATCGAGCAGGTCACGACCTCGTAAAGGTGCCGGCCCCGGGCGTCCTTGGGGCGGCCGAAGATGCGGTGCGGGATGCCCAGCTCGAAGGGGAGGAGACCGTCGAGGGCGAGGACGACGACGCGGTGCGGGCGGAAGTCCGGGTCGGAGTGGGAGTGGGAGTGGGCCATGGCCCGATCGTAGCGAATGCTGTCCTTCCGGCCACTCGTTCGGGGAGTTCGCAGGTCGGAAGCTTGAGGAGTGACGACGACTTCGAGACAGACACCCGATGCCGCCGGCGATCTCCGGAAGCCCGGCCGGGCGCCGCGACTCCCGCGCGTGCACCGGGCGTGGTTCGTCGCCGCCGTCGCCTTCGTGACGATCATCGGCGCCGCGGCCTTCCGCTCCCTGCCGGGCCTGCTCATCGACCCGCTCCACCAGGAGTTCGACTGGTCGCGCGGCACGATCGGCGCCGCCGTCTCCATCAACCTGGCGCTGTACGGGCTGACCGCGCCCTTCGCCGCCGCGCTGATGGACCGCTTCGGCATCCGGCGGGTCGTCGCGGTCGCCCTCGCGGTCATCGCGCTGGGATCGGGCCTGACGGTCTGGATGACGGCGGCCTGGCAACTGATGCTGTGCTGGGGCCTGTTGGTGGGCCTGGGCACCGGCTCGATGGCGCTGGCCTTCGCGGCGACGGTCACCAACCGCTGGTTCACCGAGCGGCGCGGCCTCGTGACGGGCATCCTGACGGCGGCCTCGGCCTCCGGCCAGCTGATCTTCCTGCCGCTGCTGTCGTGGATCATCGAGACGTACGACTGGCGCCCGGCGGCGGTGACGGTGTCCCTGGCGGCCCTGACGGTCGTCCCCTTCGTCTGGCTCCTCCTGCGCGACCACCCGGCGGACGTGGGCCTGAAGCCGTACGGGGCGCAGGAGTTCGTACCGAAGCCGCCCCCTGTGCAGGGCGCGGCCCGCCGCACGGTGAGCGTGCTGCTGTCGGCGATACGCACGGGCCCGTTCTGGCTCCTCGCCGGCACCTTCGCGATCTGCGGAGCCTCGACGAACGGCCTGATCCAGACCCACTTCGTACCGGCGGCCCACGACCACGGCATGCCCATCACAGCCGCCGCTTCCCTGCTGGCGGTGATCGGGGTCTTCGACGTCGTCGGCACGATAGCCTCCGGCTGGTTCACCGACCGCTACGAGCCGCGCCGCCTCCTGGCGGTGTACTACGCGCTGCGCGGAGTCTCGCTGCTGTTCCTGCCCATGCTGCTGGCGCCGTCGATCCACCCCCCGATGATCTTCTTCATCGTCTTCTACGGCCTCGACTGGGTCGCCACGGTCCCACCGACGATCGCCCTGTGCCGCGAGCACTACGGCGACGACAGCGCGATCGTCTTCGGCTGGGTGCTGGCTTCGCACCAGGTGGGGGCGGCGCTTGTGGCGTTCCTGGGGGGTATGGCTCGGGATGTCTTCGGGTCGTACGACGTGGTCTGGTACGCGTCGGGGGCGTTGTGTGCGGCGGCGGCGCTGATGGCGTTGGTGATTCGACGGCGGCCGGTGGGCGGGGTGGCCGCGGGTACGGCTACGGCCGCGGCCTCGGCCTGAGGGGTGGAGGGGCGGCAACTCGGCGGTCGCTCAGCGCGGCTTGCCGTACGCTCCCGGCATGATTGAACGCGTCGGCTGTGCGGGATGCGGCCCAGGCGCCCCGGACGCCCAGGGGGACCGGATCCATCCGGACCATCGGCTGACCGGAACCGACCGCGACCGTGACCTCGACCGGCCCGGTCTGGCACAGGCACTCGCGGCCGTGTGCGCCGGTGACACCCTCGTCGTCGCGGAGCCCGGCTGGCTTGCCCGCTCACCGTCCGACGCCCGTGACATCGTCGACTCGCTCACCGGCCGTGGTGGCAAGGTCTCACCCGCCGGCGGGCGGTGACGTGCTTCCCTACGTCTACCGGGTCACCAGTACGACCCCGCCGACCGCGATCCGAACGGCCACTACACCGGCGCCGAGCCCGCGACCAGCGACCGCGGGCCGGTCGAGGCCGCCTATCTGCAGGCCGTCGCCGCCTTCGCCGAGGAGACCGGTGTCGGGCAACTGGCCGTCCGTGAGCCGCAGATCGGGGGCTTCGGTCACTTCGGCCCGGAGGCACCGGTCGACGGCTACGGTCTGGTCCCCGCCGACTTCGCCGGGTTCCACGACGGTGCGCCGGTGTCGATCGCGGTCGCCCTGGAACTCGTACGGGCCATGCTCCGCGACAGTGGTGCCTGGTGCCGTCTGGAGGCGGAGGGGTCGTTCGCGGTGCACGTCGGCTGGGACCAGTACCTCTACGTGGGCAGCAGCCGGCCGTGCGAAGCGGCGCTGGCCCGCACGCGCTCGCTCGGGCTGTTCCCGGAACGCCTGGACGCATCGCCCTACGACTTCGCCCCCGACGATCCACAGCACGTACAGCGCCCGGCCGACGCCGACTTCTGGGCTCGCCTGCAGTGGACGGTCAGCGCCCACCGCGCGGTGTTCCTGGAGGAGATCTTCGCCGGCAACGCCTCCCGGTGGCATCGCCTGACCCGCGACAACATCGAGACCGTGCGCTTCCAGCTGGCCCCACGCGCACAGTTGGCGATTTGGCCGGACCTGCTCACCGACGTCGACAAGGCCGTGGCCGCGCTGCCCGACGAAGGCCTGGTGGAGATCGTCCGGGAGGACGAGGACGGGCAGATCACGAGCACGGTCGTGGACGAGACCCAGTTCGAGGCAGTGACCTCCCACCTCGCCGGCGCGCGTGCTGCCGGTGTCGTATCCATGTATGCCGGTGAAGATCTCCCGCTGTTCACCGCTGTGCTGCCCGACAGCGACGGCGTTCTCCGCGCACGCTGGCAGACCGAACCGACGCCCGGCGACCGTGACTGGGCCTTCCTGAAGACCCTGCGGCGCGGCCAGGTCGTCACCGGCACGGTGCAGACCATCGCCGGCTTCGGCGTCACCTTCGTGGACATCGGCGGCTTCACCGCGATGATCAATGTTCCGGAGCTGTCCTGGCGTCCGTTCGGCCACCCGTCCGACGTCGTCAGCGTCGGCCAGGAGATCACGGCCGAGGTCCTCGACGTCGACATGATCCGGGAACGGGTACCGCTGTCGCTCCGAGCGGTGCGGGAAGACCCGTTGCCGGAGGTAGCGCGACGAACAGGGCAGGTGGTCACCGGGCCGGTCACCAAGATCGTGCCGTTCGGCGTCTTCGTGCGCGTCGAAGACCGACCGGACGGCTTCGAGGGGCTGGTGCACACCAGCGAGCTGGGCGATTCACCCGAGGACACCATCGAGGTCGGCGACACCCTCACCGTAAAGATCGCCGAGGTCGATCTCGTACGCCGTCGTATTGTCCTGTCCCTTGTCCAGACCTTTGCCTCCGGTGCGGAGGACCAGGGGCATGCTTGACGACGGCCGGGTTGGGTCGTGGCGCGGTCGCCGCGATGGGGGACGCCAGTAGCCGGTGTCCGAGGCCAAGGTGGTCGTCAAGGAGAGGCTGGGCTGGAAAGCCATGGAGAAGCCGGAGAGGCCGGAGAAGGCCGATGGGCCGGACGGGCGGGAGCGAGGGTTCTCGCTGCCGCGGTTCGCTCTCGTGCTCGTGGCCGTCGCGATCGCCCACTTCACGACGGCCGTCGGCTTCGGCCACTCCGTCCCGAACGCGCTGGGGGCCTTGGCCGAAGACATGGTCGTGCTCGTCGTGGTGATCTCGGCGGCCGTCTACGTCCGGTCGAGGATGCGCCGGAGCGCACCGGGCCGGTGAGGTGACGGGAATGGACACTGTGAAGGACGCGCGGGGCGAGGACGGAGGGCGACCGGAGAAACCTGCCCACCGGGTTCCGCTGGGGCTGGTGTCCCTCGTCCTCTACACGGAAATCCTGCTGCGCTTCGTGGGTGCCGTTCTTTTCGACCCCACGGCCGACGGCCTGGTCGGCGCCCTGATACGCATGGTCGTCGGAGTAGGCATGACCACCGCGTTCGTCAAGTGCGTGCTCCTGTACCGACGCAGGCGGGAGCGGCGGGGCGGGTAGGTTCAAGCTGTCGCCCTTGGTTGTTCCGTCCCGATCGGTTCCTGTGCTGGAGCCGCGTGGCAGACGGCTTCGGTCTGCATCGAGGCGGACCGACTTCGGGGCGGGGTCAGAGGAAACGGCCCCGATGGAAAAGCAGCGGTGGCTCGTCCCCGTCGGCCGCCCCCAGCGCCTCCACCCGCCCCACCACGATCAGATGATCCCCACCCGTGTGCACCGCCTGGATCGTGCAGTCGATCCAGGCGGCGGCGCCCGCCAGGCGCGGGGAGCCGGAGACGGGCGTCGGCTCGTGGTCGACGCCCGCGAACTTGTCCGCCCCGCTCACCGCGAAGGAGCGGCACAACTCGCCCTGGTCGGCGCCCAGTACGTTGACGCAGAAGACGCCCGCGCGGGCGATCAGCGGCCAGGTCCTGGACGTACGGCCGACCATGAAGACGACGAGGGGCGGGTCGAGGGAGAGGGCCGAGAAGGACTGGCAGGCGAAGCCGGCCGGGGTGGCCTCGCCTTCGGCGGGCGGGGCGGTGATGACGGTGACGCCGGTCGCGAAGTTGCCCAGGACACGCCGGAATTCGGCCGGGGGGACCGGCGCCCGCTCGTCGTCGGCGACCGCCCGTAAGTCAGGGCGGGGCAACGCCTCGACGGACTCCGCGACGGTCGGCGAGCCGGCCGATCTGAGATAACGGACGGCAGCCGCCGCCATTCCCGCTTGTCCCAACATGGGTTCCATTGGAGCTGACGGATCGTCAGAAGTGAAGCCCTGTACGGTACATAACCGTCCGATCGGAGCGTACGCACATGGATCACGACCACGACCACGATCGCGATCACGGCAGCAGCACCGGCATCGGCACCGGCATCCACTCGTTCGTCGCGGAATTCCACGCCTGCCACGCGGAGTTCGACGAGTTCACGACGCAACTCCTCATGGACTACGACTTCGGTGAGCGTCCCCGGTCGTTCAGCCAGGCGGTGCTGGCGCGCCGGGGCGATCTGTACGAGCTGCGCTCCACGCACCGGTTCGGCCGAGTCGACGAACCGGGTCTGGACGACCCCGGCGTGGTGGACCTCTACGCGGCGCTCTCGATCGGGCCGCGGCTGTGCGTGGTGGAAGTCGGTGTCGAGGTCGATCTGGATCTGGACCTGGGCGCGGTGCGGGCCGGAACCCGGACGCCGTACCACTGGAAGCGGGAGGGTATTCCCTTCGGCGAGGCGCTCACCGTCCTCCGTGAGCGGACGCGAGCGCTCATGAAGGTGAAGGACCCCTTCGGTGACACGTCCTGACGGGCCGTCAATTCCCGTCGTAGCGCGGGCTTCGCCGCTCCACGAAGCTCGCCACCCCTTCCCTCGCGTCCGCCGTCCCCATGTTGATCTCCTGGGCGGTCGCCTCGGCGGCGAAGGCCGTGGCCCGGTCGGAGTCCAGGGAGGCGTTGATCAGCTGCTTCGTGAGGGCGAGGGTGCGGGTCGGGCCGGTGGCCAGGCGTTCCGCCCATTCCCGGGCCGTCTTGTGGAGGTCCTCGGGCGGTACGACGCGGTTGACCAGGCCCAGGCGTTCCGCCTCCGGGGCCGTCAGCGCGTCGCCGAAGAACATCAGTTCCTTCGCGCGCTGCGGGCCGATCAGACGGGGGAGGAGGTAGGCGCCGCCGCCGTCCGGGACCAGGGCCCGGCGGACGAACACCTCGATGAACCTTGCCTGTTCGGCCGCCAGGACCAGGTCGCAGGCCAGGGCCAGATGCGCGCCGAGGCCGGCCGCCGTGCCGTTCACCGCCGCTATCACCGGCTTCTCGCAGTCGAGGACCGCTGAGATCAGGCGCTGGGCGCCCAGGCGGATGACCCGCGCGACGTCGCCCGCGATCCGTTCGCCGCCCTTCGGCTGCCCGCCGCCTCGCAGGTCCGCGCCCGTGCAGAAGCCCTTGCCCGTCGCGGTGAGGACCACGGCCCGTACGGCCGGGTCCGCCGAGGCCTCCGAGAAAAGTTGGATCAGGCGTTCTCGCTGGTCAGGGGTGATGGCGTTGAGGGTTTCGGGGCGGTTGAGGGTGATCCACGAGACCTGATTGTCAGTGGCGTGCAGTACCAATGACTCAACCGCATCAGCGGATTTTTCGGGCGTAACGGATTCTTCGGGGGAGGAAGTCATGGGGGTGCTGCTCCGTTTCCTGCGGTGGCCGGTGCGGTGGCTAGGGCAGCTGCTGGAGTGGTGGCTGGTCGGTGTCCTCGTCCGGTCCAGGCCCGCACACCGCCAGCGCGTCCAGCGCCACCGCGCCCTGCCCCCTGGGCAGCACCATCAGCGGATTGATGTCCAGCTCCGCCAGCTCGTCCCCGAGTTCCAGCGCCATCCGCTGCACCCGCATCACGACCTCGACGAGCGCGTCCAGGTCGGCCGGGGGGCGCCCCCTGACCCCGTCCAGCAGGGCCCGCCCGCGCAGTTCGGACAGCATGTCCCGCGCCTGGACCTCGCCGAAGGGCGGCACACGTACGGCGGTGTCCTGGAGGACCTCGACCAGTACGCCGCCGAGTCCGACCGTCACCGTCGGCCCGAACAGGTCGTCGTGCGTGACGCCGACGACCATCTCGACGCCCCGCTCGACCATCTGGCACACGAGTACGCCGTCCAGGTCCACGCCCTCGTAGCGGGCGATGTCGGTCAGCTCGCGGTAGGCGTCGCGGACCTGGCTGGCCGAGGTCAGCCCGATCTTCACCAGCCCGAGTTCCGTCTTGTGCGCGATCTGGCCGCCCGACGCCTTCATCACCACCGGGTAGCCCACCAGCCCCGCCGCCCGCACGGCCGCCGCCGCGCTGGTCACCAGCTGCTCACGCGGTACGCGGATGCCGTACGCCCGAAGCAGCAGCTTGGCGGCGTGCTCGCTCAGCGCCTGCCCCGGGCGCATCAGTGCCCGCGCCTTGCGGAAGCTGGGCGAGGGGGTGCGCGGTGCCTCGTCGAAGGGGGAGCGGTAGGCGGCGGTGAAGCGGGCGTGGTCGAGGTGGGCGCGGACCGCGGTCACGCAGTTCGCGAAGGTGCGGAAGGTCGCCACGCGGGAGGAGCCGAGGAGCGTCTCGCGGTACGCCGGCTCCGTGCCGACCGGCGACCCCCAGATCACGCACACCAGTTTGTCGGTCTGCTCGGCCGCGTCCACGAGGTCCTGCGCGAGCTTGTCGCTCATCGGGGGGAAGGGGCCGGTGATGGGGCAGACCAGGACGCCCACCTCGGGGTCGGCGAGGATCGCGTCGATGATCTTCCGGCCGCGCCAGTCGCCGACCGGGTGCCCGCCGCTGTCGATGGGGTTGGCCACGTTCAGGTAGCCGGGTATCCACTCGTGCAGTTCGGCCTGCTTGGCGGTGGACAGCTGCGGCAGCCGCAGTCCAGCC
Source organism: Streptomyces geranii (assembly GCF_002954775.1). Classification (GTDB taxonomy): domain Bacteria; phylum Actinomycetota; class Actinomycetes; order Streptomycetales; family Streptomycetaceae; genus Streptomyces; species Streptomyces geranii. The sequence continues at coordinate 17,472 of NZ_PJME01000026.1, read as the reverse complement.
TCCGTCGCCAGGTCCGCGAAGTGCGCGCCCGTGCCGCCCGAGATCGAATAGACGGCGACCCCGTCGGCGAGCGGGCGCCGGGCGCGGGCCAACAGGGCTGAGGTGTCCTGCAGTTGGTCGAGTCCGTCGACGCGGATCACGCCGTACTGCCGCATCGCCGCGTCCACCACCTTGTCGGCGCCGGTCAGTTTGCCGGTGTGGGAGGCGGCGGTGCGGGCGCCGGTCTCGGTGCGGCCGACCTTGACCGCGACGACGGGTACCCCGCGCCGGGCGGCCCGGTCGGCGGCCAGGAGAAAGGAGCGGCCGTCCTTGAGGCCCTCGACGTAGCAGGCGATGGCGCCCACCTCGGGCTGCTCGGAGAAGTAGGAGATGAAGTCGGCGGTCTCCAGATCGGCCTCGTTGCCGGTGGGGGCCCAGTGGGAGAGGCGGATGCCGAGTTCCTGGAGCGCGAAGACCGGGCGGCCCTGGTGGCCGGACTGGGTGATCAGGGCGATCGCCGGGCCGTCGAGGTCGTCGCGGAAGTTCTCGAAGGCGTTGAGGTTGGTGTTGGGGCCGAGGAGACGGATGCCGCCGCGTCGGACGGCGGCCGTCAGCCGGGCCTGGGCCGCCGCGCCCGCCTCACCGGTCTCCGCGAACCCGGAGGCGAAGGCGACGGCGAACTTCACCTTGGCCTCGGCGAGTTGCTCGACCACGGGGAGCGGGTCGGCGACCAGCAGCACAGCCAGATCGACCTGCTCGGGCAGGTCCGCGACAGAGGGGAAGCAGGGTATGCCGAAGACGGCCTCGCGGGTCGGGTGCACCGGGTGCAGCCGGGCACCGACCCGCTCGGCCCACGCCAGCAACTGCCGGGTGATACCGGTGTTCGGCCGCCCCTCGGCGTCCGAGGCACCGACCACCGCCAGGGACTCGGGCCGGAAGAAGCGGTCGAGATCGGGCACGCCGGCGTACAGCGGCCGGCCGCCGACGTCGAGATCGTCGACATCGGCCGGCCTGCCGTGCACGACCGGCGAAGGCTGCTCGCCGCAGGCGATGACCCGGGCCCGGCGGGAGTCGGTGGTGAGGGTGCCGTGGGTTGATCCAAGCATCGGTCCGCCCGCTCCTGTGTGACAGCACAATTAACTGACGCAGTGTCAGGTTACTGAACTGACACTGCGTCAGGAACTGCTGTGCACACAGAAGCTGTGACGTTCTCGGCGTCTCCGGCGGAGTCGGTGCGTGATGGTGGGCGCCGTTGCCGCCCTCGGTCGCCCTCAGTCGCCCCCGGTCGTCCTCCGCCGGTTACCGTCGGGCGGCGGTCTGGCGGGCGATCACCTTCGCGATCTTCGCCGCGTCGATCGCCATCTCACGGAACATCCCGCTGATGGGGTTGGTGTAACCGGTGAAGTAGAGGCCGGGGGCGTTCTTCGGGGAGTGCGGCCCGTGTACGACCGGCTTGCCGCGGGGGTCCAGGACGTCGAGGTGGCCCACCAGGCCCTCCAGGCCGCGGAGGTAGCCCGTCGCGGCGATCACCGCGTCCGGTTCGATGTGGGTGCCGTCGGCGAGGGTGATCTTGCCGTCCTCGAAGGAGTCCACCGCCGCCACGATCTCGACCCGGCCCTTGCGTACGGCGTCGATGAGGCCGACGTCCTGGACGGGGATCGAGCCGGCGGTGACGCGGGAGTACAGGCCCGTGTCGGGGCGGGGCAGGCCGTGGGCGGACAGGTCGGGGACGCTCACCTTGGCCATCGGCCCGGCGAGCTTGTCGACCAGGCGTACCGGCAGGCGGCGTACGAGGATGCCCGTGAACTGGGCCGCCCAGCCGGCCGTGGACCGGCGGACGATGTGCGGGGCGGTGCGGACCGACAGGCGTACGCGCGAGGCGCCGCCCTCCACCAGGTCGACGGCGATCTCGGCGCCGGTGTTGCCGATGCCGACGACGAGGACGTCGCGGCCGGCGTAGGGGGTGGCGTTGCGGTACTGGGCGGCGTGCAGCAGTTCGCCGCGGTAGGCGTCGCGGCCGGGCCAGTCGGGGATACGGGGGGTGTGGTTGGTGCCGGTGGCGACGACGACCGCGCTGCCGGTCAGCTCGCGTCCGCCGGTGGCGTGCAGCAGCCAGCCGGTGCCGTCGGCGGTCCGCTCGACCCGGGACACCTCGACACCGGTGACGACCTCCAGCTCGTGGTGCTCGGCGTACTTGTCGAGGTAGCGGACCACGTCGTCGCGGGCCACCCACCGCCCGAAGGAGCGCGGCATCGCCAGTCCGGGCAGCGAGGAGAGGCGGCGGGTGGTGTGCAGGTGCAGCCGGTCGTAGTGGCGGCGCCAGGAGGTGCCGACCCGCTCGCCCCGCTCCAGCACGACGGCCCGTACGCCCTGGGCCCGCAGCGCGTACGCCACGGCGAGCCCGCCGGGTCCGCCGCCGATGACGTACACGGGAGCCGTCGAGGTCGTGGTCGAGGGCGCTGTCGAGGAGTCGGTCATGTGCCCGAGGGTATGCGCGTCGTTACTTGATAGGTATCGGTCAAGCTCGGAATCGGTTGCGGATTGATCACGACCGTGGGAAGGGTGGGCGGGTCGGGTGGCGCAGGGGGCCTGGTTATGAAGGTCCGGTGAGGCCATACTGAGCTGACGTACCGTCAGATCCAGGTGGTTGTCAGGGGGGCGTGGACATGCGCGAGGACCGGTTCGACCTGCCCGACGTCGACGCCTTCACCCGCCCCTACTGGGATGCGGCGGCCGACGGGCGGCTGCTCGTGCGGCGGTGCGCGGCGTGCGGGCTGGCGCATCACTACCCCCGGGAGTTCTGCCCGCACTGTTGGGGCGAGGACGTGGCGTGGGAGGGGGCGAGCGGGCTGGCCACGCTCTACACCTGGTCCGTCGTCCACCGCAACGACCTGCCGCCCTTCGGGGAGCGGACGCCGTACGTCGCCGCCGTCGTCGATCTCGACGAGGGGCCGCGGATGATGACCGAGGTGGTCGACTGCACGGAAGGCGAGTTGGGGGTCGGGATGGGGCTGGAGGTCGCCTTTCGGGACGGTGTGCCCGTGTTCCGTCCCCGGGGTGGGAGTCGTACAGCCGTACGGGCTTCAATGGGGTGATGGCCCCAATTCATGAGCGGTCCCTCGCCCATCCCGTCCCCGAGTTTCCCGAGCTGCTCGGTAACGGACTCCGGCTGCGGCAGTGGCGCGCGGACTCCGACACCGACGTCGACGCGTGGCTGCGCGGGCTGACCGACCCCGACTTCCGGCGCTGGAACACCCCGATGAAGCCGGTCACCGACCTCGACAGCGCCCGCGACTCCCTCGGCACCCGCTCCGGAACCGCCGCCGACGGCACCCGGGTCTCCTTCTGCGTCACCGACTCCGCCAGCGGCGCGATACTCGGCCACCTCGGCGTCAACGACATCGACCCCTTCATCCGCGTCGCCCGCGTCGGCTACTGGGTCCTCCCCGAGGCCCGCGGCGGACGCGTCGCCACCCGCGCTCTCGCCCTCGGCACCCGCTGGGTCTTCGACGTCCTCGGCCTCAACCGCCTGGAACTCGGCCACGCCGTCGGCCACGGCGCCTCCTGCCGCGTCGCCGAGCACTGCGGATTCCGCTACGAGGGGACCCTGCGGGGCGCGATGTTCGAGGAGGGCCGCCAGGACGTGTTCCGGGACGTGCACCTGCACGGGCGGATCGCCCAGGACAAGGACCCGGAACCCGACTTCCCTACGGCCACAGCAGCTCCCTGAGCCAACCCGTGGTCGTATCCGCGCGGTAGTACCTGAGTCGTACGTGGCGGCGCTGGGCGTCTCCCTGGAAGAACTCGGCCTCCTCCGGGCGCAGTCGGTACAGCGTCCAGGTCGGCGCGGGGGCGTCCGGCTCACGCTGCGCCCGCTCCCAGGCGGCCCGCGACCCGTCCGCCAACTCCTCCAGCGAGCCCAGCACTTCACTCTGCCGGCCGGTCAGCGCGGCGGCCAGCGCACCTGTCGAGCGTGCGTGCAGATCGGCCTGTGCTTCGGAGGAAGGGGCCGACTCCACCGGGCCGCGCAGCCGGATCTGGCGGCCCAGCGCCGGCCAGTAGAAGTGCAGTGCCGCGTACGGCCGTTGCGCCAGCTGCCGTCCCTTCGCGCTGCCGGAGTGCGAGGCGAAGGACCAGCCGTCGTCGTCCGCGCCGTGCAGCATCACCGTGCGTACGTCGGGCAGGCCGGCCGTGTCCGAGGTCGCGAGGGACATGGTGTGCGGCTCGGGCTGGCCTGCCGTCACCGCCTCCGCGAACCAGGCGGTGAAGAGGGGGAGGGGGTCGGCGGGGGCGGACTCCGGGTCGAAGGCGGGCAGTTCCGTGACCTCGGGGGACCAGACCCGCAGGGTTCGCAGCAGGTCGTGCAGGTCGGGTTGCGGTGACATGGGGACGAGTATCTGCCATCCACGAAAAACGTCCGGGCCGACCCGTGAGGGCCGACCCGGACGTCAGTGCTCGGCTGTGCTGTGGATCAGACGAGGTCGAAGCGGTCCGCGTTCGACACCTTGACCCACGCCTTGACGAAGTCCTTGACGAACTTCTCCTTGGCGTCGTCGCTCGCGTAGACCTCGGCGACCGCGCGCAGCTCCGAGTTGGAGCCGAAGACCAGGTCGGCGCGGGTGCCGGTCCACTTGACCTGGCCGGACTCGTCGCGGCCCTCGAAGGTGTTCTTGTCCTCGGAGGTGGCCGTCCACTCCGTGCCCAGCTCCAGCAGGTTGACGAAGAAGTCGTTCGTCAGCACGCCCGGGGTGTCGGTGAAGACGCCGTGCGAGGAGCCCTGGTGGTTCGCGCCGAGGACGCGCAGGCCGCCGACGAGGACGGTCAGCTCGGGGGCGCTCAGGTTGAGCAGGTTGGCCTTGTCGAGCAGCAGGTACTCGGCGGGGAGGCGGTTGCCCTTGCCGAGGTAGTTGCGGAACCCGTCGGCGGTCGGCTCGAGAGCGGCGAAGGACTCGACGTCCGTCTGCTCCTGCGTCGCGTCGGCGCGGCCCGGGGTGAACGGGACCTCGATGTCGTAGCCCGCGTCCTTGGCCGCCTTCTCGACGCCCGCCGCACCGGCGAGGACGATCACGTCGGCGATCGAGATCTGCTTGCCGCCGGACTGCGCGGAGTTGAAGGCATCCTGGACGCCTTCCAGGGTGCGCAGCACCTGGGCCAGCTCGTCGGGCTGGTTGACCTCCCAGCCGGCCTGCGGCTGGAGACGGATCCGGGCGCCGTTGGCACCGCCGCGCTTGTCGCTGCCGCGGAAGGAGGACGTGGCCGCCCAGGTGGTGGAGACCAGCTGGGAGACGGTGAGGCCGGTGCTGAGGATCTGCGCCTTGAGGGCGGAGACGTCGGCGGCGTCGACCAGCTCGTGCGTCACCTCGGGCAGCGGGTCCTGCCAGAGCAGCACCTCGGAGGGGACCTCGGGGCCGAGGTAGCGGACGACCGGGCCCAGGTCACGGTGGGTCAGCTTGTACCAGGCGCGGGCGAAGGCGTCCGCGAACTGGTCCGGGTTCTCGTAGAAGCGGCGCGAGATCTCCGCGTAGGCCGGGTCGAAGCGCAGCGACAGGTCGGTCGTGAGCATCGTCGGGAGCTTCGTCTTCGACGGGTCGTGCGCGTCCGGGATGATCGCCTCGGCGTTCTTCGCCACCCACTGGTTGGCGCCGGCCGGGCTCTGCGTCAGCTCGTACTCGTACTCGAAGAGGTTCGTGAAGAAGCCGTTGCTCCACTGGGCCGGCGTGCTCGTCCAGGTGACCTCAAGGCCACTGGTGATCGCGTCGCCGCCCTTGCCGGAGCCGTACGAGCTCTTCCAGCCGAAGCCCTGCTGCTCGATCGGCGCGGCCTCGGGGTCGGGGCCGACGGCGTCCGCCGGGCCGGCGCCGTGGGTCTTGCCGAAGGTGTGGCCGCCGGCGATGAGGGCGACGGTCTCCTCGTCGTTCATCGCCATACGGCGGAAGGTCTCGCGGATGTCGCGGGCCGCGGCGATCGGGTCCGGGTTGCCGTTGGGGCCCTCCGGGTTGACGTAGATGAGGCCCATCTGGACGGCGCCGAGGGGCTCCTCCAGCTCACGGTCGCCGGTGTAGCGCTCGTCGTCGAGCCAGACCTTCTCGGGACCCCAGTACACGTCCTCGTCGGGCTCCCACACGTCCGCGCGTCCGCCGCCGAAGCCGAAGGTCTCGAAGCCCATCGTCTCCAGCGCGACGTTGCCCGCGAGGATCATCAGGTCGGCCCAGGAGAGGTTCTGGCCGTACTTCTTCTTGACCGGCCACAGCAGACGGCGGGCCTTGTCGAGGTTGCCGTTGTCCGGCCAGCTGTTCAGGGGGGCGAAGCGCTGCTGACCGGCGCCGCCGCCACCGCGGCCGTCGCTGATGCGGTAGGTGCCCGCGCTGTGCCAGGCCATACGGATCATGAACGGGCCGTAGTGCCCGAAGTCGGCCGGCCACCAGTCCTTGGAGTCCGTCAGCACCGCCGCGATGTCCTGCTTGACGGCGGGGAGGTCGAGGGTCTGGAAGGCGGCGGCGTAGTCGAACTCCTCGCCCAGCGGGTTCGACACGGCCGGGTTCTTCGCGAGGATCTTCAGGTTGAGCGACTCGGGCCACCACTGGCGGTTGCCGCCGCCCTGGGTCGGGTGCGGGGCACGCGTGTGCGCGACCGGGCAGCCACCCGTGCCCTCGGTTTTCGCGTCGGTGACGATCGCGTCATGGTTCTCAGACATGGGAAATCCTTACTGCGGGGGTGGGGCGACTACCGTTGAAACCGACCCTACAATAGACAGAGTCCAAGTCAAGAAGTACGTCAATTCCGTACCCTATCGGAACCCGGACACCCACTGGTAAAATCCGTGTATTCCGCCGAACCTGAATAGGTGAACGATATGAGCGACCTGCTGGAGCGACTGCGTGGACGCGGCTGGCGGATGACTTCCCAGCGGCGTGTCGTCGCGGAGGTCCTCGACGGCGAACACGTCCATCTGACGGCTGACGAGGTGCACGCGCGTGCGGCTCAGCGGCTGCCGGAGATCTCTCGGGCGACCGTTTACAACACCCTGGGTGAGCTGGTGTCCCTGGGTGAGGTCATAGAGGTGGCGACGGATGGTCGGGCCAAGCGGTACGACCCGAACGCGCACCATCCCCACCAGCATCTGATCTGCTCCAACTGCGGGACGATCAGGGATGTGCATCCTGCGGGGGACCCGCTGGCGGACCTTCCCGTGGAGGAACGCTTCGGCTTCACTGTGTCCCAGGTCGAGGTGACCTATCGGGGGCTTTGTGGGGTTTGTGCGTAGGGGTTTTGTTTGATTCCGGGTGCGGCGCCGTTGGGGCTGGTCGCGCAGTTCCCCGCGCCCCTATCGGGCGCTTCGCGCCCTCAATCCGTCGCACAGCACCGTCAGTGCCAACCTTGGATCCGCCCCCGCGTTCGCTCTGTGCCGTAGCGCCAGTAGCAGGCCCGACAGCAGGGCCATCAGGTCCGTGATGCCGACATCGGCACGAACCGTGCCCGCCGACTGGGCCCGCGTCAGCAAGTGGCCGATCGTGCGGTGGAGGTCGGCTGAGGTCGCGTCGGCCGTTGCCTGGATCTCGGGGCCCGCGTGGGCGATCGCGTCGATCAGGTCCGCCTTCGTCACTGCGTCCGTCACCAGGCGGTCCAGGATCGTGAACAGGGCCGCGCCCGGGTCCTCCGCGTCGTAGAGCGCGCGCGCCTCGGCGAGGAGCGGGTCGAGTCGCTCGTGGACCACCGCCTCGAACAGGCCCTCCTTGGTCGGGAAGTGGCGGTACAGGGTGCCCGGGCCCACGCCCGCCCTGCGCGCGATCTCGTCCAGGGACACCGACAGCCCCTCCGCCGCGAACGCCTCCCTCGCCACCTCCAGCAGCCGGTCCCGGTTGCGGCGGGCGTCGGCGCGCAGGGGGCGGTTCGGGTTCTCCGGCGGCATCTGTGGGTCTCCCTCGTCGTGAATCTCGTACGCCGATCTCGTACGCCGCTTTAAGCGGGGCGCGGTCTCCGGTACGGTGTGGACAGCTAACCGGGGCGTGCTCTCCGATTTTAGCCCCGTTCCTCCCCGCAGCAAGGAGAACCCCGTGGCCACCCCCACTCCCACCCCCGGCACCGCCTTCCTCGCCCTCGACTACGTCACCTACATTGTCGACAACTTCAGTCACGACCCCTCCGTCGCCGAGCGCGCCGCGCGTGCCCTCGGTGCCGCCCGTACGGCCGGGCTGCCCGTCTTCCACGTCGTCCCGCAGGGCATGAGCGAGCAGATCCACCCCCTCCTCGCCCCCGCCGAGGGCGAGACCGTGCTCACCAAGACCAGCTTCAGCGCCTTCGCCAGCACCGATCTGCGGGAGCGGCTGGAGGCCGCCGGGGTCGGGCGGATCCTCGTCGCGGGAGTTGCCACGTCCGGGACCGTGCTGTCCACCACCCGGTGGGCCGTCGACACCGGCCTCAAGGTCACCGTCGTCGCCGACGCCTGCGACGACCCCGACCCCCAGGTCAACGCCGTGCTTCTCGACGAGTCGGTCGCGCCGAAGAGCTGGATCGGGCTGTGGCGTGTCGCCGATGTCCTGCCTGCGGACGAGATTCCCGAACTGCGCCCGTGAGCACGCCTGTTGCGGGGAGCGGGTGACTGGCCGGAACGTCGCCTGCTGTTGGGGCGGCCGTCACCGGGTGTCCCTACCGTGCGGGCCATGAGAAGACTTCTGATCATGCTGAGCGCCGCCGCGCTGACCGCCGGTTTCGCGGCGCCCGCCTCCGCCGAGGGCGCGGCCCATGGCGGGAGAACGCCCGCGACGTACGGCCGGGCCACCCTCACCGGCTTCGCCGCCCTCCCCGCCGAGACCTTCGTCCCGAACAGCGAGCCCTCCGGGGCCGCCATCGGCACCGGTCCCTTCAACGGCATCGCCGCCCCCTTCGCCGGCCAGCCCGTCCAGGGCTTCAGCGGCATCGTCAACCGGCACGACGGCACGTACGACGTGCTGTCCGACAACGGCTACGGCGGAAAGGCGAACAGCGCCGACTTCCTGCTGCGCGTCCACCACGTCAAGCCGGACACCCGCACCGGGAAGGTCACCGTCCTCGGCGGCTTCAACCTCAGCGACCCGTACCACCGCGTCCCCTTCGCCCTCACCCGCGCCGACCGGGTCCTCACCGGCGCCGACTTCGACGTCGAGTCGATCGTGAAGGCGTACGACGGGACCTACTGGCTCGGCGACGAGTTCGGGCCGTTCCTGCTGCACTTCGACAAGAAGGGGCGGCTCCTCGACGCACCCATCTCGCTCGCGGGCGTCAAGGCTCCCGAGAACCCCTACCTGAACGGCGAGACGCCCACCCTCGGCGGCAGCAAGGGCTTCGAGGGGCTGGTCCGGGGCGTCGACGGACGGCACCTCTACCCGCTCCTCGAAGGCACCGTCACCGGCGACACCCCCGGTGACCTGCGGCTCAACGAGTTCGACCTGCGGAAGCGGAAGTACACCGGCACGCACTGGACCTACCGCCTCGAATCGCCCGCCAACGCGATCGGCGACGCCATCGCCGTCGACCAGCACCGTTTCCTGATCATCGAGCGGGACGGCGGCCAGGGCGCCACCGCCAAGTTCAAGCGGATCTACCTCGCCGACAACCGGGACCGGAACGGCGACGGCCTGATGGACAAGACGCTCGTCGCCGACCTGCTGGACATCGCCAACCCGAAGAAGCTCGGCGGCTTCGGCGAGACCTTCACCTTCCCGTTCCAGACGATCGAGGACGTCGTCCTGCTCGACGACCGCACCCTCGCCGTCCTGAACGACAACAACTTCCCCTTCTCGTCCGGCCGTACGGCGGGCAAGGCGGACAACAACGAGTTCATCACCGTCCGCCTCTCCGACCGACTGCACGCCGACTGGCGCGCGTTCGTCTGACGGACGGCCACCAACTGGCCGGTCCGGTCCGTCTAGTCGGCTCCCAGCACCACCGTCCCGGACGAGCAGAACCATCCGCCTGTCCCCGACGCCACCGCGAGGCGCGGCAACCGCCCGTCCCCCGTACGTACCTGCCGCGCCTCGCCCACGTCCCCACGCAGCTGCCGTACGGCCTCCACCAGCAGGAACAGCCCCCGCATCCCGGGGTGTTGGGCCGACAGGCCGCCCCCGTCCGTGTTGACTGGCAGCTCACCGCCCGCCACCTTCAGCCGTCCCTTCGCCGCCTCCACGAAGGGGCCGCCCTCACCCTTCCCGCAGAAGCCGAGGTCCTCCAGCGTCACCAGCGTCATATAGGTGAATGCGTCGTAGATCTCCGCGAAGTCCATCTCCTCCGGCCGAACTCCCGCCCGCTCGAAGGCGATCCGCCCGCTCACCGCCGCCGGGGACACCGTGAAGTCGGCCCACTCCGACATGCTGACGTGCGAGACGTGCTCCCCGGTCCCGAGGACCCACACCGGCCGCGTACGGCAGTCCCGCACGTACTCCTCGGCCACCAGCAGCACCGCCGCGCCCCCGTCGGAGCGCAGACAGCAGTGCAGCTTGGTGAAGGGGTCCGCGATCATCGGACCGTCGAGCACCTCGTCGACCGTGATCGGCGTACGGAACATCGCCTCCGGGTTCAGCGCCGCGTTGGCCCTCGCCTGGACGGCCACCGACGCCAACTGCTCGATCGTCGTGCCGTATTGGTGCATATGGCGCCGGGCGGCCATCGCGTACTTGGCGATGAGCGTGTGGCCGTACGGGACCTCGAACTGCAGCGGCCCGCGCGCACCGAAGGAGAGATTGCCCGTCCGCCGGCCCGCCTTGACGTCCGCGCGGGCCGTGGAGCCGTAGACGAGGAGCACGGCGTTGGCGTGGCCGGCGGCTATCGCGTCCGCCGCGTGCGCCGCCATGACCTCCCAGGTCGAACCGCCGACGGAGGTGGAATCCACCCAAGTGGGGCGCAGGCCGAGGTATTCGGCGACCTCGGCGGGGGCCAGCGTGCCGAGCCCGGCGGACGCGAAACCGTCCACCACCTCCCGGCCGAGCCCCGAGTCCGCCAGCGCCCGGCGGGCCGCCTGGGCGTGCAGTGCGTAGGGGGTCACGTCGTCCACGCGCCCGCAGTCCGACAGGGCGACTCCGGCGACCGCCACTTTCCGGCTCACCATCGACCTCGCCATCGACGCATCATCGACTCACCATGAATCTGACGGTATATCAGCTCAGGCTCTGTGCGGCAGAGGGCGTCCGCCCTAATATGACGAACCGTCAGATCCCGCTGAGCGGGCGCCGCGGACGCCCAGGAGGGGCAGGTCATGGACACCCGCTTCACCCCTGAACAGGACCACATCCGCCGTACCCTCCGCGAGCTGCTCCGCAAGCGCTGCTCGCCCGGTGACGTACGGGCCGCCGTCGACACCCCGGCCGGGCACGACCCCGCCCTCTGGACGGCCCTCGCCGAACAACTGGGCCTCCCCGCCCTGGCCCTCCCCGAGTCGTACGGCGGTGTCGACGGCGCCACGATCACGGAACTCGCTCTGGCCGCAGAGGAGTTGGGCCGAGCCCTGGCCCCTTCCCCGCTCCTGGCGACAGCCGTCCTCACGGCCCCCCTGATCACCGCCCTCGGCACCGAGGCCCAACGCGCGGACCTCCTCCCACGCATCGCCGACGGCACCCTGACCGCCACCCTCGCGGTCCCCGGCACCGCCCTGGCCACCGTCCTCTCCCTGACCGGCGAACCGAGCCGGGACTGGGCCGGGGGAGGCCGCGCCGGAGGCGTCCAGGCGACCCAACGGGCGGACGGCTGGCGCCTGTTCGGCCAGGTGAGCCAGGTCCTGGACGCCCACAGCGCCCAACTCCTCCTGATCCCGGCCCACACAGGCGGCTACGCCCGCTCCCACACCCGCTTCTACTTGGTCCAGGGCAACCCCACAGGCCTGACCCGCACCCGCCAAACGACCCTGGACCCGACAAGACCCCAAGGCCGCCTGCAACTACGGAACGTAAAAGCGGAGTTGCTGGGAGACGCCGTCAAGGGGCGCGAGGAACTGCGCGACCAGCCCCCACCCACGGAAAGCCAAACCACTGCCCACCTGCCCCGACTAGGAGACACGGCCGCCACATTCCTCGCCGCGGAAGCAGTCGGCGCAGCCACCCGAATCCTGGAACTGACCGTAGAACACGCCATGCAGCGCGAGCAGTTCGGCAGACCGATCGGCTCCTTCCAGGCCGTGAAACACCACCTCGCCGACGTCTACGTACAAGTCCAAGCAGCCCGCTCAGCCGCCTACTACGCGGCCTGGGCAACCGCCCGCGAGGGAGAGCGAGCAGGCGGCCTCGCTCTCGCCCAGGCCCTCGAATCCCTCCGCACCGCCGCCGCCGAGGGCATCCAACTCCACGGCGGCATCGGCTTCACCTGGGAACACGAAGCCCAGCTGTACTTCAAGCGCGCCGCAGGCGACGAGCTGCTGTTCGGGCCCGTGCACCGGCTCCGCGCGCACGCGGCCGACGCCGCGAGGCTCTTCGACGAGTTCGACGCGGGAGAGGTGACCGTCTGATGCCAGTGACTGCGGCCAGAGTCGTGAAGGCGGTGCAGAGGGTCTCCTCGGCCCCCGCCTTCGCCCGGATCGCCCCGCACGTGATCCCCGCCCTCGACCGTGCCGTACACCGACTGACCAGGGGAAAGGTGCTGCTCAGCGCCCAGCTGCTGCCCGGCGTCGTACTCACCGCGCGCGGCGCGAAGAGCGGGCTGCCGCGACGTACCCCGCTCGCCTGCATGCCCGAAGGCGGTGGCGGTGAGAGCTGGCTGCTGATCGGGTCCAACTTCGGCCGTACCGGTCACCCTGCCTGGACCGCCAACCTCCTCGCCCATCCGGACGCCGAGGTCAGCTGGAAAGGGGAGGACATCCCGGTCACCGCCCGGCTGCTGGCCGGTGAGGAACGCGCCGCCGCCTGGAAGGCGCTGCTCGCGTTCTGGCCGCCGTACGCCACCTATCAGGCGCGGATCGAGCGGGAGATACGGATCTTCCGGATCGTACGGCAGTGAATCAGTGAATCAGTGAGTCGGCGAGTCAGCGAGTCAGAGAGTCAGTGAACAGCTGAGCCGCTGAACGCCTTTGTCCGGCAGGGGAGATGCGCGACAGGCGGTGGCCCTCCGGCCGGGACCGGAGTGAACCACCGCCTGCGTGACAGGACTTGAGCCCGACCGGGCTGCCGAACCTGGAGTAAGTGGGCGTGCGCTATTTCGTCGGCTTCTTGCCGGTCACGCCCAGGTGGACCAACAGGGCCAGGTTCGGCTTCAGTTCGGCCTGTTTCACGCCCCAGGTCTGGAAGCCGCGCTGGTGCGAGGCCACCGCCGCGAGCATCGCGACGAGGGAGCCGGCCATGGCGGCGGGGTTGACGTCCTTGTCGACCTTGCCCTTGGCCTGCAGCTCGGTGACCGTGTCCGTAAGGGAGTTGTTCACGGAGTTGAGGATCTTCATGCGGATCTTGTAGAACCGCTTGTCGCCCTCGGCGGCGCCCAGATCGACGACCCTGAGGATCGCGTCGTTCCTGCGCCAGAACTCCAGGAACCCGTCCACGAGTTCCTGGGCGGTCTGCCACCCGGCCTTGCCGACCCATGACCGCCCGGCGAGCAGCTCGGTCAACCCGGCGCCCTCCGTGGCCATTTGCTCGGCGATCTCCAGGACGGCGCCTTCGACGTCCGGGAAGTACTGGTAGAAGGTCGCGGGTGAAGTCCCCGCCTTCCGGGCGACATCGATGACTTTGACGTCCCGGTAAGGGGAGGAGCTGAGCATCTCGCTGAGGCAGTCGAGCAGCTTCTGCCGGGTCGCCTGCCCACGCCGGCCGGCCACACGGCCGTCGACGGTACGCACTTGTCCTGTCATGCCGTCAGCTTACCGAGGGGTGATCGGAGCGCGATTCGGCCGACTGCAAATGGGGTGCAATGGTGATCTGTGAGCGGTGAGAGACCATCTGAGGGGCCCCTGGGAGACGGCTGTGCCTGGTCCGGCCCCTGATCCTCCCGCGGCCCCCGCCGCTGCCCTGCGGGATGCGTGAAGGACCGTTAACTTGACGGTATGGCCGAAAACAGGGCATCCGCCCGCACAGAGGGCGTCCCGTGCTGGCTGGACGCCCAGCTGCCCGACGTAGAGGCGGGCAAGCGCTTCTACGGTGAGCTTTTCGGGTGGACCTTCCAGGAGAAGGAGGGTCTGGTGCGGGCCCTGCGCGACGACGAGCCCGTCGCGTCCCTCGCCCACAAGGCCGACGGCCGCATGCCCACCGTCTGGACGGTGTACTTCGCCACCCCGGACGCCCACGCCCTCGTCGCCCGTATCCACGCGGCCGGCGGACAGGTGATCACCGCGCCGGTTCCCTTGGGGGAGCTGGGCACCACCGCCCTGGCGACCGACCCCGAGGGGGCCGTCTTCGGGCTGTGGCAGGCCGGTACGCACGCCGGTTTCGGGCGCCGGCACGAGCCCGGCACCTTCGCCTGGGCCGAGCTGTACGCCCGGGACACCGCCGTCGCCAACACCTTCTACGGCAACCTCTTCCACGAGGCACTGTTCGGCCCGGACGCGGCCCCCGACTTCGGCCGGGCCGACGTCTCCGAGGTGTTCCCGGCCGAGATGCCGCCGCATTTCCTGGTCCATTTCGCCGTCGAGGACATGGACGAGGCCCTCGGGGCGGTCGCCAGGCTCGGCGGCCGGGTCCAGGCGACGCCCTTCGACACTTCGTACGGGAATGTGGCGGTCGTCACGGACAACCAGGGGGCGTCGTTCGCACTGCTCCGGAAATGAGCCGCTGGGAGCGGGTACGGGCGGTGTACGGGCGGGGTAGGAGCACCTGTGGAAGCCCCCTCGGAAGGGTGTTTTGAGCCGACTTGTGTGGAGACACCCCGTTCCGGACCCGAGTTCGCAACCTGTGCCCCGGCCAGGAAGAATCGGGGTGCGTGCCGCCAAGGCGGTGGCGGTGGTGAGACGCTGCACGGGGTCGCGTACATATGTGTAGGTGACGCGGCTCGTACGGGGAGGTGGCAGGCAAGTGGTGGATCAGCTGACGCAGCACGATCCGCGGCGGATCGGGCCGTTCGAGGTGCTGGGACGGCTGGGTGCCGGCGGCATGGGGCTGGTCTATCTCGCGCGCTCGGCCTCCGGCCGCCGTGTGGCGATCAAGACGGTCCGGACGGAGCTGGCCGAGGACCAGCTGTTCCGGGTGCGCTTCACGCGTGAGGTGGAGGCGGCGCGGGCCGTCTCCGGCTTCTACACGGCCGCCGTCGTCGACGCCGATCCGCGGGCCGCCGTGCCCTGGCTGGCCACCGCGTACGTGCCCGCGCCCTCGCTCGAAGAGATAGTGAACGAGTGCGGGCCGATGCCGGCCCAGGCGGTGCGCTGGCTCGCGGCGGGCGTCGCGGAGGCGCTGCAGTCCATCCACGGCGCCGGGCTCGTCCACCGCGACCTGAAGCCGTCCAACGTGCTCGTCGTCGAGGACGGGCCCCGGGTCATCGACTTCGGTATCGCGTCAGGTGTGTCGAACACGCGTTTGACCATGACGAACGTCGCCGTCGGTACGCCCGCCTACATGTCCCCCGAGCAGGCGAAGGACTCGCGCAGCGTCACCGGCGCCAGTGACGTGTTCTCGCTCGGCTCGATGCTGGTCTTCGCGGCCACCGGGCACGCCCCCTTCCACGGCGCCAACCCGGTCGAGACGGTCTTCATGCTGCTCCGGGAGGGCCCGGACCTCGAAGGCCTGCCCGACGAACTCCGGCCGCTCATCGAATCCTGTATGCAGATGGAGGCGACGGGCCGCCCCAACCCCGCCGACCTCCAGGCCCAGCTGGCCCCTCACCTCTTCGGCTCCGGCTCCGACGACAGCGGTACGGCGTCCGCGTGGCTGCCCGAGCGCGCGGTGACCCTCATCGAGACGCGGCGCGGCGGCCGTCCGGCGCCGAAGCCGCAGGCGTCCGGTGGCCGCAGCGGAGGCGGTGGTGGAGGTGGCGGTGGCAGGTTGGCGATCCCGCCGCCCCCGTCCCACGACCCGCCGCCCTTCGGCGCCGGTCCGGGACAGGGTCTGGGTCCGGGACCGGGGCTCGTACCCGGCCCCATGCCCGCCCCCGTACCCACCGGAGCGCCCGACACCGGCCCCGTACGCCTCGCCGGTGCCCCCGTGCCCATCGGCCCCGGCCCGCGCGTCGCCGACGTGCGCGCCACCGCCGTACAGGCACCGCCGCCGGAGGCGGGCCTGGTGGCCTCCTGGTCGCGCCCGCGACCCGGCGTCAACGGCGCCGACCCGAACCCGCTGCCGGTCGCGCCGCCGCTGCCCCCGGAGTCCCCGGCGGGCTGGCGCCCCTGGCGTTTCCGCATGTCGAACGACGTCTGGGGCACCCCGTCGGTCGCCGGTGACCTCGTCTACGTCACCTCCTTCGAGGTGCACGCCCTCGATGTGATGACGGGCCGCCGGCGCTTCAAGACGAGGGACGTCGCCTGGTCGATGGCGGTCGCGGACGGCCGTATCCACGCCTCCGACGGACCCACCCTGTTCGCGCTCGACGCGCGTGAGGGCATGGACCTGTGGCGGCTCTCGACGGACGCCTGGGTCTACTCCCTCAAGGCCGACCGGGGCACGGTCGTCACCGGTACGCGCGGTGGCGGCGTCCAGGGCTGGGACGCGGCGACCGGCCAGAAACTGTGGGAGCACGGCGGCGCCCAGACTGACTTCGAGTCCCCGGAGGCCGGACCCCAGGTCCACGAGGGCACGGTCTTCGTCTGGCAGGACGCCAGACTGCGCGCCCTGGAGGCCCGTACGGGTGACGAGCGCTGGTCCTACCCGATCGGCGACGCCACCTCCTGCGGCGGGGTCCCGGTCCGGCTGACCCCGGGACCGGACGGCCAGGTGTACGTCTCCGCAGGCACCCGCGTCCTCGCGATCGACGTCGCCGGCGGCCATGTCCGCTGGCACTTCGAGGCCCCGGCGGTCTTCCTCTCCCCGCCCACCTTCGCCCCGGGCCCGGCGGTCACCGGCGGCGGCGTGTACCTCGCCGACTACCTCGGTACGGTGTACGCCCTCGACGCGGCGGACGGGCGGGACCGGTGGCGGATCGCGACGGAGTCGCGGGCGTCGATCGAGCCGGTGCTGGTCGCGGCGGGGCATGTGCACGTCGGCAGCGGCAAGGGTCTATACACCTTGGACGCGGTCACCGGTACCCCCAAATGGCGCTTCCAGGCGGGCGGCGACATCGTCGGCGCCCCGGCGGTGGCGGAGGGGCGCATCCACTTCGGCTCGACCGACCATCTGCTGTACACCCTGAAGGCGGACGACGGCCGGTTGCGGTGGAAGCTGGCGACCGGTGGTGAGATCACCGGGGCGCCGGTGGTCAAGGACGGTGTCGTGTACGCGTGCAGCAAGGACCGGTGTGTGTACGCGCTGGACGCGGAGAAGGGGACGGGGACGGCTCGTACGGGGTGAGTTTCTTCGCCCCCGCCGCCCCTACCCGTCCCATCCCTGGGGGCTGCCGCCCCCGGACCCCCGCTTTGTCCTCAAGCGCCGGACGGGCTGGAGGGTGGGACGGGCCTGGGGTGGGTGG
>NZ_PJME01000025.1 GCF_002954775.1 Streptomyces geranii | reverse complement strand
GGTGGGTGGGAAAGCTCGCGCTGGACGCGCTAGTCCTCAAACGCCGGACGGGCTGGGTGGGCGGGTGGTGACAGGTGGGTGGGTGGGAAAGCTCGCGCTGGACGCGCTCGTCCTCAAGCGCCGGACGGGCTGGAGGGCGCGGACCTGGGCTGGAGGGCGCCGCCCGGCCCTTGAGCTCCCCTCAACCCCCGTCCCCTACCCCGCCCCCCCCTCAACCCCCGCTGGAAAATCGGCAGTAAACGGGCGGGTGGGCGGGAAGCACGACCCGAGCTGGAGAGCTGGCAGTAAACGGGTGGGTGGGTGGGAAATCTCCCCGCCATAGAGTGACCCCGCCGCGCGGCAACCCCCCGCACCGCAACCCCCCACGTTCTCCTGATCACATGATCAGCACCCTCCTCGCCCTGATCCTCCTCGCCCCGCCGGTGACGTACGACCTCATCGAGTCCGTACCCCTCCACGACGCCGCCCGGAAAGTGACCTGCTCCAAGCTCACCGGGCCCTATCAGCGGCAGGTCGAGTTCTGGCTCAGGTTGAAGGTGGACGGGAAGCAGTCCGCGTCCGACTGTGTCGCCATTCGGGCGTTTCAGCGGACGTACAAGATCAAGCCTGACAGTGGGTTCGCGGGGCCCGTCACCTGGTCCCGGATGCAGTTGCTGTCCGCGCGGAAGAATCCCAACGCCGCCGGCAAGTGTCCCGTACGGACCTATCGCGTCGCCTGTGTGGACCTCGGGCGGCAGCTCACCTGGGTGCAGAAGGGGAAGAAGGTCGTCTACGCGCCCGTGCCCGTT
The DNA here is from genome assembly GCF_002954775.1 of Streptomyces geranii. Classification (GTDB taxonomy): domain Bacteria; phylum Actinomycetota; class Actinomycetes; order Streptomycetales; family Streptomycetaceae; genus Streptomyces; species Streptomyces geranii. Next base: position 139,436 of record NZ_PJME01000025.1, on the reverse strand, counting down.
CGCAGTGGGCGGGTCGGGTACGCGACCCGGGGCGGGTGGCACAAGGTGTACTGGAAGCACAAGAACCATCACTCGACCCTCTACGACACCCCTATGCCCTACTCCCAGTTCTTCAGCGGCGGGCAGGCCTTCCATGCCGTCTACGGCAGCATCTACACCACCGTCGGCTCCATGGGCTGCGTCAACATGCGGCTCGCCGACGCACGGAAGCTGTGGGGTGTGCTCAAGACCGGCGACCGGGTGTATGTGTGGGGCCGCCGGGCCGCCGGGTAGGCGCGCCGCCGTGCTCCTGAGTACCTCTGAGACACTGGGGGCGCCATGAGTGAGACAGCAGCCCCGCCGGCCGCGGCCCTGCGTGCCCGCGCCGAGATCGATCTGGCCGCCCTGCGGGCCAACGTACGGACCCTGCGTGCCCGCGCGCGCGGCGCGGCCCTGATGGCCGTCGTCAAGTCCGACGCGTACGGCCACGGGGCCCTCCCGTGTGCCCGGGCCGCCGTCGAGGCGGGTGCGGAGTGGCTCGGCACCGCCACCCCGGAAGAGGCGCTCGCCCTGCGGCGGCCCGACTCCGGGATCCCGGACCACGTCCGGATCATGTGCTGGCTCTGGACGCCCGGCGGGCCCTGGCAGGCCGCCGTCGAGGCCGACATCGACGTGTCGGTGGGCGGGATGTGGGCCCTGCGGGAGGTTGTCGAGGCTGCCGCTGTCGCTCGTCGGCCCGCGCGCGTCCAGCTCAAGGCCGACACCGGGCTCGGGCGCGGTGGCTGTCAGCCGGGGGACGACTGGTGCGCGCTCGTCGCCGCCGCCCTGCGCGCCGAGCGCGACGGGCTCATCCGCGTCACCGGGCTCTGGTCCCACCTCGCCTGCGCCGACGAACCCGACCACCCCTCCATCGACGCCCAGCTAACCCGCTTCCACGACATGGTCGCGTACGCGGAACGGCATGGCGTACGGCCCGAGGTGCGGCATCTCGCCAACTCGCCCGCCGTGCTCAGCCGTCCGGACACGCACTTCGATCTCGTACGGACCGGGGTGGCCGTCTACGGCATCTCGCCCAGTCCTGAGATCGGGACCTCCGCCGATCTCGGGCTCCGGCCCGTGATGACGCTCGCCGCCTCGCTCGCGCTGGTCAAGCACGTACCGGGCGCGCACGGCGTCAGTTACGGCCATCACTACGTCACCCCGGGCGCCACCACCCTCGGGCTCGTCCCCGTCGGTTACGCGGACGGCATCCCGCGGCACGCCTCCGGCACCGGTCCCGTACTGATCGGCGGCAAGTGGCGGACCGTGGCCGGGCGGGTCGCCATGGACCAGTTCGTCGTCGACCTGGGCGGTGACGAGCCGCCTGTGGGCGCGGAAGTGCTGCTCTTCGGGCCCGGCGACCGAGGTGAGCCCACCGCCGAGGACTGGGCGCAGGCGGCCGGGACGATCGCGTACGAAATCGTCACCCGCATCGGAACCCGGGTGCCACGCCTCTACGTGAACGTAAGTACGTAGGTCCGTGAGTCCGTAAGTCCGTAAGTCCGAAGCTTCACCGAGCCGGCGACTTTTCAGCAGTGACCCCAGATTTCAGATTTCAGGATTTCAGAACTCCAGCGAGGAGCGGTACGTGAGCGAGAGCAGTGCGGAGGTCGTCGCGAGCGTCGCCACGGCGGCCGTGGCCTCCGCCACGGGGGCGTCGGCCGGGAACTGGCGCCGGGCGACCGGCATCGTCGGCGTCGCCATAGGAGTGGTCGCCGCCGGGGCCGCCGCGGGTGTCGCCGTCGAGCGGATGACCGTGGGGCGCGGGATGCGGCAGAAGGCGCGGCTCGCGCTCGACTCGGCCGGTCCGTACGGCGCGCTGCGCGGCACCCCGGGCCGGGCGTACGCCGACGACGGCACCGAGCTGTACTACGAGGTCGACGACGTCGACCCGGAGACCGCGCCCGCGATCACCCCGCGCCGGCGCCGCCTGTTCGGGCGCAAGGCCCCGGCCCCCGTCACCGTCGTGTTCAGCCATGGCTACTGCCTCAACCAGGACTCCTGGCACTTCCAGCGGGCCGCCCTGCGCGGTGTGGTGCGCAGCGTGTACTGGGATCAGCGCAGCCATGGGCGCTCCGGGCGCGGGGTCGCCCAGCACGAGGACGGGGTGCCCGTCTCCATCGACCAGCTCGGACGGGACCTGAAGGCCGTCCTCGACGCCGCCGTGCCCGAGGGGCCGATCGTGCTCGTCGGGCACTCCATGGGCGGGATGACCGTCATGGCCTTCGCCGACCAGTACCCGGACGTGGTGCGGGAACGGGTCGTCGGCGTCGCCTTCGTCGGTACGTCGGCCGGGCGGCTCGGCGAGGTCAACTTCGGGCTGCCCGTCGCGGGCGTCAACGCTGTACGACGGGTGCTGCCCGGCGTACTGAAGGCACTGGGGCAGCAGGCCGAGTGGGTGGAGCGGGGGCGGCGGGCCACCGCCGATCTCTTCACCGGGATCATCAAGCGGTACTCGTTCTCGTCGCGGGACGTCGATCCCGCCGTCGCCCGGTTCGCCGAGCGGATGCTGGAGAGCACGCCCATCGACGTCGTCGCCGAGTTCTACCCGGCCTTCACCGAGCACGACAAGACCGAGGCGCTCGCCCACTTCAAGGACCTGCCCGTGCTGGTGCTCTCCGGGGTCGGCGATCTCGTCACGCCCAGCGAGCACAGCGAGGCCATGGCCGACCTGCTGCCGGACGCCGAGCTGGTCCTCGTGCCGGACGCCGGGCACCTGGTGATGCTGGAGCACCCGGAGGCCGTCACCGACCGGCTCGCCGACCTGCTCACCCGCGCGGGCGCCGTGCCGGCAGGGGCTACCGTTTCCGGTTATGGAAGCACCAGCGGCAGCACAAGGGGCGGCACCAGGGGCAGCGCCCAACCCGGCTGAACCAGCCATGGCACCGGGCACCGTCCGGATCGTCGTCGACTCGCCCGAGGCCATGCGGGAGTTGGGGCGCCGGCTCACCGGGCTGCTGCGCGCCGGTGACCTCGTGATGCTCACCGGTGAGCTGGGCGCGGGCAAGACGACGCTGACGCGCGGGCTCGGCGAGGGGCTCGGGGTACGGGGTGCGGTCACCTCGCCGACCTTCGTGATCGCCCGCGTCCACCCCTCCCTCGTAGCCGGTCCGCCGCTCGTCCACGTGGACGCGTACCGGCTGGGCGGCGGTCTCGACGACATGGAGGACCTCGACCTCGACGTCTCGCTGCCCGAGTCCGTGGTGGTGGTCGAGTGGGGCGAGGGGAAGGTGGAGGAGCTGACGGACGACCGGCTGCATCTCCTCATCCACCGGGCCGTCGGGGACACGACCGACGAGGTACGGCACGTCACCCTCACGGGGGTGGGGGAGCGGTGGGCCGCCGTTGACCTCGGCGTGCTCCCGGGTCTGAGCTGAGCGTCGTAGGAACGTTTGCGTGAATGTTCCGACAATCAGTCGGCAAGATGTTGCGTCGGGCGTCTTGCGCGTGGTCACATGGTATCCAGTTCGTGGTTAGGTTTACCTAACTACGTCCGCCCCCGGACCTCAGGAGGCGTCCATGCCGGCCAACGAGAGCACGTCTGCGCCCAAGCGCCGCGCGGTTTCCATGCGTGAGTTGTTGGCTGCGGGTGTCGCTGCGCGGGCGGTTTCGACGCCTCCGCGTGTTCCTGATGTGCCGCCGGTTCAGGAACGGCCCAAGGCTGCTTAGGCGCATGGTTCGCCGCGGCGCCGTCGTGGCTGGTCGCGCAGTTCCTCGCGCCCCTGAAGGAGGGGCTGCGCCCCCCTTCAGTGGATCACCACGATCCGTTCTCCGATCGTCGCGAACTCCCACATCACGTCGCCGTCCGGGCGGGTCTCCCGGATGCCGCCCGTGCGCTGTTCCGGGTCGGGGGCCAGGCCCTGCTGCGGGCGTGGGGGCCTCACCGCCGCGCTGAAGCCGATGGCCACGCCGTCGACGCCCGTGAAGCGGACCACGTGTTCGATGGGGGTGCCGTCCGTGCCCGTGATCGAGTTCGAGCGGGACGTCACCAGATAGCTGCCCGGCGCCGGGTCGACCGTGCCCGGTACGACGGCGAAGGTACGGAGCACCTTGCCGTTCGCGGCGACGATCCACACCCGGTCGTCGTCCAGGGAGTACACGACCCGCTTGCCCTTGCCGGAGCCGCGCGGCAGGGCGTCGGGGTGCCGGGTGTCCCGGGGGACCTTCGACGTCGTCACCGGGGTCGAGGAGGACAGGCGGTCGGTGCCCGGGCGCAGGGGCGCCGTCGCGGAGGCCTGGTAGGCGAGGACGCCGACCGTGACGAGGGCCGCCGCCGTGAGCCCGGCCACGAATCCCGAGCTGCTCCTGGTCACCGGCGCCCACCTCTTCGTCTCGTACGTCCCGTTTTGTGGCGACGGTAGCAGCAGGCGTACCGCCGACCGGGGCGGCCGTACGCGGGGCGCGGGCGCCGTAGGCTGTTCGCGTGCTCTTGCTCGCTCTGGATACCGCCACCCCGGCCGTCACGGTCGCCCTGCACGACGGGACGGCCGTCGTCGCCGCGTCGAGCCAGGTCGACGCGCGCCGGCACGGGGAACTGCTGCTGCCCGCCGTCGACCGCGTCCTCGCCGAGGCGGGCACGGGCCTCGACGCCGTCACCGGCGTCGTCGTCGGCATCGGCCCCGGCCCCTACACCGGGCTGCGCGTCGGCCTGATGACCGCCGACACCTTCGGACTCGCGCTCGGCGTCCCCGTGCACGGCGTCTGCACCCTGGACGGCCTCGCGTACGCCGCCGAGGTCGACGAGGGTCCCTTCGTGGTCGCGACCGACGCCCGCCGCAAAGAGGTCTACTGGGCCCGCTACAGCGATTCCCGTACGAGGGTGACGGAGCCGTCCGTCGACCGGCCGGCGGACATCGCCGACCAGGTCGCGGGCCTGCCGGCCGTCGGCGCGGGCGCCCTGCTCTACCCGGAGACCTTCCCCGAAGCGCGCGGCCCCGAGCACGTGTCGGCCGCGGCCCTCGCCGCCCTGGCCGCCGAACGGCTGGCGGCGGGCGTCGAACTCCCCGTGCCCAGACCCCTCTACCTGCGCCGCCCCGACGCCCAGGTCCCCAAGAACTACAAGGTGGTCACCCCCAAGTGACGACTGCCGTGCTGCGCGAGATGCGCTGGTGGGACATCGAGCCCGTACTGGAGCTGGAGAAGGACCTCTTCCCCGAGGACGCCTGGTCCCGGGGCATGTTCTGGTCGGACCTGGCCCACGCGCGGGGCCCCGAGGCGACCCGGCGGTACTACGTCGCCGAGGAGGAGGCGGCTGACGGGAGCCGGCGGATCATCGGGTACGCGGGGCTCGCCACCGCCGGTACGGAGTCCGACAGCGGCTCCGCCACGGGGGCCGACGTACAGACGATCGCCGTCGCCCGCGAGCACTGGGGCACCGGCCTCGGCGCCCTGCTGCTGACCGAACTGCTGCGGGCGGCGACCGCGTTCGAGTGCGCCGAGGTCATGCTGGAGTGCCGGGTGGACAACGTGCGCGCGCAGAAGCTGTACGAGAGGTTCGGCTTCGAGCCCATCGGGTTCCGGCGCGGCTACTACCAGCCGGGGAACGTCGACGCGCTGGTGATGCGGCTGCGCGACCCGGCGGCATCGGTACCTTCGTCGTCCCCTGCGGCCCCGCCCGCCACCTCCTCCACTACCTCCCCTTCAGCCCCCTCAGCATCTTCAGCCCCTTCTGTACAAGGAACCGAGAGCAATGGCTGACTCCAAGGACGTCCCGCTCGTCCTCGGCATCGAGACCTCCTGCGACGAGACCGGCGTCGGGATCGTCGCCGGGACCACGCTCCTCGCGGACGCCATCGCGTCCAGCGTCGACGAGCACGCCCGGTTCGGCGGTGTCGTGCCCGAGGTGGCCTCGCGTGCGCACCTGGAGGCGATGGTGCCGACCATCGAGCGGGCGCTGAAGGAGGCGGGGGTCAGCGCGAGGGACCTCGACGGCATCGCCGTCACCGCCGGTCCCGGGCTCGCGGGCGCCCTGCTGGTCGGGGTCTCGGCGGCGAAGGCGTACGCCTACGCACTGGGCAAGCCGCTGTACGGCGTGAACCACCTCGCCTCGCACATCTGCGTGGACCAGCTGGAGCACGGCCCGCTGCCCGAGCCGACGATGGCCCTGCTGGTCAGCGGCGGGCACTCGTCCCTCCTCCTCTCCTCGGACATCACCTCCGACGTACGGCCGATGGGCGCGACCATCGACGACGCGGCAGGCGAGGCCTTCGACAAGATCGCCCGGGTACTGAACCTGGGCTTCCCCGGCGGTCCGGTCATCGACCGGTACGCGAAGGAGGGCGACCCTCGCGCGATCGCCTTCCCGCGCGGGCTGACCGGGCCGCGCGACCCGGCGTACGACTTCTCCTTCTCGGGCCTGAAGACGTCCGTGGCCCGCTGGATCGAGGCGAAGCGGGCGGCGGGGGAGGAGGTGCCGGTGCGTGATGTGGCGGCCTCCTTCCAGGAGGCGGTGGTGGACGTGCTGACCCGGAAGGCGGTACGGGCCTGCAAGGACGAGGGTGTTGATCATTTGATGATCGGCGGGGGTGTCGCCGCCAACACGCGGCTGCGGGCGCTGGCCCAGGAGCGGTGCGAGGCGGCCGGTATCCGACTCCGGGTACCCCGGCCCAAGTTGTGCACGGACAACGGGGCGATGGTGGCGGCGTTGGGCGCGGAGATGGTTGCCCGCAACCGGGCCCCGTCGGACTGGGAGTTGTCGGCGGACTCCTCGCTGCCGGTGACGGACCCGCATGTACCCGGACACGGTCACAGCCACGGTCACTCGCACTCGCACGATCATGTGCACGAGGTCAGCAAGGGGAACCTGTACACGTGACCGTCGTCGCGTTGATGTGGGAGGCCCGGGCCGTCGAGGGGCGGGGGGACGAACTCCTCGCCTGGGTGCGGGCGCAGGTCCGGGAGCAGGAGCAGGAGTTGGCGGTGGCTCCCGTACGCAGGGAGGTGCTGCGGGCTCCGCAGGACCGCGTGCTCGTCATCACGTGGTGGGATGCGGAGTTCGACGCGGAGCTGCCTGAACTGCCCGAGCCGGACGCGGGGTTGGTGGCGCGTGCGGTGCATCGGTGGCGGTTCGAGGTGGTGGTGGAGTGACGTCCCGGTCCCTCGCGGATACGCAGTTCTGACGGGTCGCCCCGCGACCGCCTCCACAGCAGTCCCACCAGGTTGCCATGGCTCATTCACGCGATGTCCATATCTGACGCGTGTGGGCGACAGGATTCGGCCATTGACTCTCCTCCGGCGCGGTGCCCTTCGGCACGGCGTGGGGAGAGTCGTTTCCGTTTCTTGATGGGCGAGGGGCGTACGTGGTGTCCACGCAGGAGGGTTCCGGCGCGCCGGAGTCCGACAGAGCCGTGCCTCGGCGGTTGTCCGCCGCCAGGGGGTTCGGTGACCGGGTCTTCCGGGTCCAGTTGACGGCAACCGGGGTCGTGGTCCTCGCGATCATGGCGGCCGTCGGGCTGTTCCTGCTGCTGAGGGCGGGGCAGGCGCTGCACGCCCGGGGCCCGGCGTTCCTCACAACTGCCGCCTGGCAGCCGGACGTTCACAACTTCGGCATCGCGGCCGTGCTCACCGGCACGCTGCTGATCGCCCTCGTCGCCGTCACCATCTCCGTACCGCTCGCGGTCGGGACGGCGCTGTTCATCTCCGACGTGGCACCGCGCCGACTGCGCCGCACGCTCATCAGCATGGTCGACCTGATGGCCGCCGTACCGTCGGTGGTCTATGGCCTGTGGGGGCTCTTCTTCCTCCAGCAGCATGTGATCGGGCTGTCGCGCTGGCTCTCCGACTGGCTGGGTTGGATACCGCTGTTCACCGTGGACGGGATCCAGCCAGGCGACCCGCTCGCCTCCGACAGCGTGTACACGGCGTCCACCTTCGTCGCCGGGATCGTCGTCGCGCTCATGGTCGCGCCGATCCAGTGCTCGGTGATGCGCGAGGTCTTCTCGCAGGCCCCGGCGGGCGAGCGGGAGGGCGCGTACGCGCTCGGCGCGACCCGCTGGGGCATGATCCGGTCGGTCGTCCTGCCGTACGGCAAGGGCGGGATCATCGGCGGCACGATGCTGGGCCTCGGCCGGGCACTCGGCGAGACCATCGCCGTCTACCTGATCATCTCGCCGGTGTTCACCATCCAGCCGCACATCCTGCAGACCGGCTCGAACTCGGTCTCCTCCCTCATCGCCCTGCACTACGGCGACTCCTCCGAGTTCGGCATGTCGGCGCTGATGGCGGCGGGCCTGGCGCTGTTCCTGCTCACCCTGGCGGTCAACTTCACCGCCTCCTCCGTCGCGGCACGGTCGCGCTCCGGCGCCCAGAGCGAGGCCTGAGATGACTGTCGTAACCGTGGTGAAAGAGCAGCCTGTTGAGGGCGAAACGCCCGCGGGGTCCGTAGCACCGCAGGATTCCGCACCTCCCACCCCCGTCTCCCCCGCTTCCCCCCACTCTTCCTCCCTCTCCCCCTCCCCCGAACAGCCGCGCCGCATAGGTGGGGTGAGCCGTTCCGCCGTACTGTCCCTGACGGGTGCGGCGGCCTCGGCCCTCTGCGTGACGATCCTGCTGTTCGGCGAACTGGCCCCGTTCTCGGGGATGTTGGGCTTCGTCGTCACCGCCTACGTCGTCTTCCTCACCGTCTACGCGGTGCTGACCGGCTTCGAGGAGGACGGCCAGGCGGTACGGGACCGGGTGATGACGGTCGTGCTGTGGACGGCGGCCTCGCTGCTGTTCTCCGCGCTCGCCCTGGTCGTCGGCTTCACCGCCTGGCGCGGCAAGGACGCGCTGCCGCACGGCAACTTCTTCACCCAGGACATGCAGGCGACGGGCCCGCTGGACCCGTTGACGATGGGCGGTATCGCCCACGCGATGACCGGCACGCTGATCATGATGGCGATAGCGCTGACGATCACGGTCCCGCTGGGCCTGGCCTGCGCGGTGTACCTGAACCAGATCCCGGGCCGCTTCTCCCGATTCGTCCGCACGATCGTCGAGGCGATGACCGCGCTGCCGTCGATCGTGGCGGGCCTGATGGTGTACGCGGTGTGGATCCTCGGGCTCGGGATGCAGAAGTCGGGCCTGGCGGCCGGGTTCGCGATCAGCGTGATGATGCTGCCGATCGTGATCAGGGCCTCGGACGTGGTGCTGCGCCTGGTGCCGGGCACGTTGACGGAGGCGGCGGAGGCCCTGGGCGCACCGCGCTGGCGCACGGTGTGGCACGTGGTCCTGCCCACGGCGCGCTCGGGCCTCGCGACGGCGGTCATCCTCGGCACGGCACGAGGAATCGGCGAGACGTCACCGGTCCTGCTGACCGCGGGCTTCACAGCGGCCCTGAACGCCGACCCGACGTCCGGCCCGATGGTGTCGTTGCCGCTGGCGGTCTTCAACTTCGTCAAGTCACCGCAGCAGGAGATGATCGCGAGGGGCTTCGGCGCGGCGGCGGTGCTGATGACGATGGTCCTGGTGCTGTTCGTGATCGCCCGAGTGATCGGCGGCCGAGGCCCCGGCCACCAGACCCGCCGCCAGTCCCGCCGAACGGCCCGAGCCTCCCGCAGAGACACGACCCGCTTCGCCGAACTGCACGAGCAGGGCCCGGGGTTGTCGCTGTTCGACACACCGGCTGCGGACTCGGGGACTGCAGCGGCGGCAGCAGCAGCGGCAGACGCGGGTAGCGCGTCGCAACTACCGCTCACGTCCGACCCGGCGACAGCAGCAGCCGCCGAGGGGCAGGGCGTCCCGCAGGGTTCGCCTGCTGCTGGACCGACGGCAGTGACAGAGGCAGAGGCAGAGGCAGCGGCAGCGGACGGTGGCGGGTACGCCTGGCAGGAGTCACCGGCCCCCGACCCGGCGGAAGCCGCCGCAGGCGAAGCCACTTGGCAGGAGTCACCCACGGGTGATCAGGCGGGAGTTGCCGATGGGGCCACTCCTCAGTGGCCACTCACCCCCGACCTGGCGGCAGCCGCCGCTGGCGAGGCCACCTCGCAGGGGTCATCCACCGTTGGTCCGAGGGGAACTGCTGATGAGGCCGCTCCGCAGTGGCCACTCACCCCCGACCTGCCCGCAGCCGCCGCAGGCGAAGCCCCCTCGCCCTGGCCTCCCACCCCCGAACTGCCCGCAGCCGCCAATGGCGAGTCAGCCCCACAGGGGCCACCCGCACCCGACGACGAAGGCGCCACGGGTGGTGCGGGCGGGAAACACAACCCGGCCGGAGGCCGGGAAACCACCCACCGACCCGCACCCGCCCCCACCCCCGGAGAGACCGACTGATGCCCACCCACCGCACCACAGCTCTCCGCCTCCTCCGAGTCCTCCTCACCCTCCTCTGCACAGCCGCCGCCCTCCTCACCGGCCCAGCGGCGCCCCCCGCCGCCGCCGAGAGCTACACCCCCGTAGCCGGCGCAGGCTCCACCTGGGCCGAGAACGCCATCGAGCAGTGGCGCAAGGCCGTCAACCAGTACGGCATGCGCATCAGTTACGCCGGCAGCGGTTCCTCCGACGGACGGCGTCAGTTCCTCAGCGGCACCGTCGACTTCGCCGTGTCCGACATCCCGTTCCAGACCAACCCCACCGACGGCTCCGCCGCCGAACGCCCCTCCACCGGCAGCTACGCCTACATGCCGATCGTCGCGGGCGGCACCTCGTTCATGTACCACCTCACCGTCAACGGCAGGAAGGTCACCAACCTCCGCCTCTCCGGAGACGTGGTCACCAAGATCTTCACCGGCGTCGTCAAGTACTGGGACGACCCGGTCGTCAAGGCCGACAACCCGGGGCTCCAGCTCCCGCACCGAGCCGTCGTCCCCGTCGTCCGCTCCGACGGCTCAGGCTCCACCGCCCAGTTCACGATGTGGATGGCGAACCAGCACCCGTCCCTCTGGAAGGCGTACTGCGCCAAGGTCGGCCGCTCGGGCGCCTGCGGCCAGACCTCGTACTACCCGACCGTCTCCGGCATGATCGCCCAGTCCGGCGACCCGGGCGTCGCCGGATACGTCGCCCAGAACTACGGCGAGGGCGCGATCGGGTACGTCAACTACTCGTACGCCATCAACGAGGGCTATCCCGTCGCCAAGGTCCTCAACCACGCGGGCTACTACACCGAGCCGACCCCCAAGAACGTCGCCGTCTCACTCCTCAAGGCGAAGATCAACACCAACAAGACCTCCGCCGACTACCTCACCCAGAAGCTCGAAGGCGTCTACAACGACACCGACAAGCGCAACTACCCCCTGTCCAGCTACTCGTACATGATCCTGCCGCTCAAGGTGCAGGGCACCTTCACCAAGGACAAGGGCAAGACGCTCGGCGCCTTCTCCTACTACTTCATGTGCCAGGGCCAGCAACAGGCGCCCCAACTCGGCTACTCACCCCTGCCGATCAACCTCGTACAGGCGGGCTTCGACCAGATCCGCCGTATCCCGGGGGTGAAGGCGCAGAACATCAACATCAAGGGCTGCAACAACCCCACCTTCAGCGCGGACGGCCACAACAAGCTTGCGGAGACCGCCCCTTACCCCGCCGCCTGCGACAAGAAGGGCGCCGCGCCCTGCAACACGGGCAGCGGCGGCGCCAAGCCCGCCTCAGGCAGCGGCAGTTCGGGCGGAGGCTCGGGCAGCTCCGGCGGTACGTCCGCCGGTGGCACCTCCGGCGGTACGGCGTCCGGCGGCACCGCGTCCGGTGGCACCACCGGCGGCGCGGCGGCGACCGGCGGCAGCGCGTCCGGCGGCGGTACGGCGGCGAGCGGGGGCGGCGCCGGGCAACCCGCAGTCGACCCCGACACCGGGCAGGCCCTGACCACCGGCGGCGGCACGGTCACCGGCACGGGCGGCACCGCCACCGCCGTGGACGGCACGATCGCCCTCGCCCAACCCGTCGCCGTGGCCGGACGCGGCGGCTGGACCGGCACCCAGACCCTGATGGTCCTCGCCGCCCTGCTCATCCTCGGCCTGGTCCTGCTGCCGTCCGTCGTAGCCCGCACCCTCGGCGCGAACCGCCGTACCACGGACGGGAGTTGATGATGAGAGCGAACAGCAACCGCAAGACCGTCCGGATACGGCGCCTCCTCCTCCGTCTCCTCACCGGAGCCACCGCCGGCGCCCTCGCCGGCCTGGCCCTCGCCCAGACCGCCCCACCCGCCACAGCCGCCGCAGGCACCAGTTCCGCCGTGACCGTCTCCGGACGCGGTGAGTTCAAGGACATGAAGTTCACGGTCAGCCAGACCGAGCACCTCACCAGCCAGGCGGTCACCGTCTCCTGGACCGGTGGCACGCCAACCACCCTCGCGGGCACGCTCTTCAACACCGACTTCGTGCAGATCATGCAGTGCTGGGGCGACGACGACGGCACCGTCGCCGCCAACCCCGGCCCGCCGCGCACCCAGTGCCAGTACGGCGCCTCCCCGACCACCGACCGGGGCAGCTGGCCGGGCAACGAGTACGACGACACCCGCAAGGTCTTCTACAGCGCCGACCCCACCAACTACGGCCAGGACGACCGCTACGGCGCCGGAAACGTCTCCGGCCTCGGCGAGGTCCCCTTCAAGGCCGTCGACGGCACGCTCATCACCTCCGGCACCCAGAACAACGCCCTGTTCAACCGCAACACCACCAACGAGGTCGACTTCGCCCGCACCGGCGCCGACGGCACCGGCACGGAGTACATGGAGGTGCAGACCGCCAACGAGGCCCCGCACCTGGGCTGCGGAGTCCCCGTACGGGAGAACGGGACCCTCACCCCCCGCTCCTGCTGGCTGGTCATCGTCCCGCAGGGCCATCTCGACCTGGACGGCAAGCCGTACGCCGACACCAGCCAGGTGAACGCCGGTTCGCCGGTCTCCGCGACCAACTGGAAGAACCGCATCGCGGTCAAGCTCGGCTTCAACAACGTCGGCGTCAACTGCGCGCTGGGCTCCGACGAACGCGCCACGAGCGGCAGCGAACTCGCCGCCGACGCCATGAGCAGCTGGCAGACCGCCCTCTGCCCGAGCGGCAAGGTGTACGGCTACACGGAACTCGGCGAGCCCGACACCCGCTCCCGGCTCATCGCCGACGGCTCGTCCGGGCTGGCGTTCACGACCCGGGCCCTCGGCGCCGACGCGGGCACGACAGCGCCCGCCGATCCCACCGTCTACGCCCCAACCGCCCTCTCCGGCACGGTGATCGGCTTCACCGTCGAGCGCAGGCCGAAAGCCGGGGCCTCCGAAGCCGTCCGCAAGCTGGCCGGGACCAAGGTCGAGTCGCTCGACCTCACCCCACGCCTGGTCGCCAAGCTGCTCACCGAGTCCTACCGCAACTCCCCCTGGGGAGCGGTCGTCGGCACCACCGCCGCCAAGGGGTACGGCTGGGCCAAGAACAACCCGGCGGGACTCGCCAGCGACCCCGAATTCATCGCGCTCAACCCGGAGTTCGCCGAACTGTCCGTCCCGGAGACCCCGGCCACTTCCACCGACCTGCTCACCGCCCTCGGGCACAGCGACTCGGCACGCGCGGTCTGGCAGTGGATCGTCTCCGACAAGGAGGCCCGCAACTTCCTCGCGGGCGTCTCCGACGACTGGGGCATGAAGGTCAACCCGTACTTCAGCACCAACACCGACCTCAACCCCACCGGCTTCGCCTTCGACCCGGCGAACACCGACACCTACCCCAAGAGCGACCCCTGGTGCACGATCCCGCCGGGCACCGACGCCACCGCACCCCAGTGCATGATCGACTTCCATCCGTACGTCACCGACATGCACGCCGGTGCCCTGCACACCCGGCGCGCGGACAGCCTCTGGAAGGCGGTCTGGGACCCGCTGGCCAGCCCGCCCGCGTACAAGAGCCCCGGCCCGCAGACGGTCGGTTCGCGCTTCGTGATCACGGTGACGGACGCGGCCTCCGCCGCCCGTTACGGCCTCCAGACCGCGCGCCTGCGCAACGTCTCCGGCACCTTCGTCGCCCCCACCACGGCCTCCCTCACCACCGCCGCCGCGAGCGCCTCCGGCACCGGCGCCCCCGAGATCAGCCCGGCCAGGGCCACCGCGAAGGGCGCGTACCCGCTCGCCCAGCTCGTCTACGCGGCCGTACGCCCGGCGAAGCTCGACTCCGCCGCCCGCAAGGACTACGCGACCCTGCTGACCTACGCCGCCGAGAAGGGCCAGATCAGCGGCGCCGACCCGGGCCGCCTCCCGGCCGGTTACGCGCCCCTGCCCAAGTCCCTGCGCGCCAAGACCGTCAAGGCCGCCGCCGCCCTCGCCCACTACACCGGCCCGGCCGCCACCAACGGGGGCTCCGGAGGCGGGAGTTCGGCCTCCGGTGGGTCCAACGGCGGTACGTCCGGCGGCGGTTCCGCCGACTCGGGCGGGCTCGGCGGCACGGTCGCCGGGGGCGCGACCGACGGCGGTACGACCGGCGGCGCCGCCGCGTCCGCCTCCGGTGGCGGCGGCGCGAGCGCCTCGCCCAGCGACAAGCCCTCGTACGACGGTGGTCAGGCCGTCCAGACGACAGCGGCCGGCACCACCCCCGCCGACCCGGCGAACGCCCTGCGCTACGCCGTCCCCGTGGGCGCCGCGCTCGGTGCCGCCGCCGCACTCGGGGCGCCCTTCGCGGGCGGCGGCCGACTGCGGCTGCCGCTCCGGGTCCCGCTCCCCGGCGGTCGCACGCTGACCGTCGTCCCCGAACTCGCCCTCCCGGAACGGCTGCGCGGGCTGCTGCCACCCGGCCGGGGCTGACCCCCGGAGCCCCCGCCCACCGGCCGGGGCTCCCCACAGACGGCCGCCCGCCCCGAATCGCAGTCGGGGCGGACAGCCCGTACCACCTTGCCAGATCCTCTCTCGTTCCACGACGCACAACAGGAGAACCTCGATGCGCAGAACGCGCCTCACGGCGGCCATGGTCGCCGCCGCCGTGGTGTCCGGCACGCTGGCTCTCGCGAGCCCGGCGTCCGCCGACCCCACCCCCGCCGGAACGTTCCGCCAGCTCGTGGGCGTGGGTTCCGACACCACCCAGGACGTCCTGAACGCCCTCGCCGGTGACACCGTCAACGACAAGAGCTACGCCGGCACCGCCGTGAAGTCGACGGCCGGCGCGGGCCTCGCCTCCTACGACGCGATCGGCTCCGCCACCATCCAGACCCGCTCGGGCGGTACGGCGTTCACCCGGCCGAACGGTTCGGGGCCGGGCCGGACCGCGCTCAGCATGTCGCTCACCGGCGACCTCTTCCCGAACGCGACGGGCGTCTCCGTCAAGGGCCAGGTCGACTTCGCCCGCTCCTCCGGCGGCCCGAGCGTCTCCGGCACCGCGCTCACCTACATCCCGTTCGCCCGGGACGCGGTCGGCGTCGCGGTGCGCGGCACCGGCCTCGACAGCCTGACGGTCGACCAGCTGCACGACGTCTACGCGGCCGGCAGCGACCACAAGGTCAACGGCCAGACCGTGAAGCCGGTGCTCCCGCAGAGCGGCTCCGGCACCCGCAAGTTCTTCCTCGGGGCGATCGGCCTCAGCGAGGCCACGGTCGACACCAGCATCACGACCGTCCAGGAGAACCAGGCCGACGCCGCGCTCACCGCCGACGGCACCCTCGTACCGTTCTCCGTGGGCAGCTGGATCGCGCAGAGCAACGACGTCGCCCCCGACCACAGCGGGACCGCGATCGCCGCCGGCGCCCACCTGGCCAGCGTCACGCTGCCCGGCGACTCCGGCGCGACCAGCCCGGTCACCACGGTCAACGGCAAGCTCGCCCCGGTCGGCGGCTACTACGAGAACGCCACCTTCGGCCGCGACGTCTACAACGTCGTCCCGACCCGGGCGATCGACCCGAGCAGCGTCTTCTTCGACAAGGACGTGTACGACGTCTTCGTCACCAGCGGTACCCACGAGGCGGCCCTCGCCTCCGACGCCGCCGAGGCCGTCATCGCCAAGTTCGGCTTCGTGAACGAGTCGTACAACGGCTCGGTCAACCTCGCCAAGCACGCCAAGGTCGGCGGCCTGGAGATCACCGGCCTGGAAGCCAAGACGCCGGCCAAGCCCGCCCTCAAGACCACCCTCGGCGACGCGAGCGTCAAGCTCAGCTGGACCGCGCCGAGCCCGGCCCCGGCCCAGCCCGTCACCGACTACCGCGTGACGCTGCTCGGCGCCGACGGCGGTGTCGTGGCCACGAAGGACGTCCCGGCCACGACGACGTCGTACACCTTCTCGGGCCTCGCCACCGGCACCTACACCGTCTCGGTCGCCGCCGCCAACCTCATCGGCACCGGCGACGCCGCCACCTGGACCGGCGCGGTCAAGTACGCCAGCACCACGAAGGCGTCCGTCGCCACGACCGCGTACGGCAAGGCCCCCAAGGTCGCCGTCACCGTGACCGGCAGCCACGGTGTCGTCCCCTCCGGCAAGGTCACCGTCAAGGAGGGCACCACCACCCTCGGCACCGGCACCCTGAACAGCGCGGGCAAGGTCACCGTCAGCCTGTCGAACCGTCTGAAGGTGGCCACGCACACGCTGACCGTCTCCTACGCGGGCGCCGCCAAGCTCAACGCCTCCTCGACCACGGCCTCCCTCAAGGTCACCAAGGCGACCCCGGCCGTCGGCACCACCGCCCCGGCGTCGGTCGCCCACAGCGCCCGCGCCAAGGTCACCGTGAAGGTCACCGCGACCGGCACGACCCCCGGCGGCACGGTCCGTATCTACGAGGGCTCCCGTGTCGTCGCCACCGGCACGCTGAGCGCCGGCAAGGTCACCATCACCCTGCCGAAGCTGGCCAAGGGCAAGCACACGCTGCGCGCCTTCTACGCCGGTTCGACGACCGTGCTCTCGAAGTACGGCGTGAACTTCGTCATCAAGTCCACCTGATCCACGACCGGTTCGACCGGTGCCCGGGGGACCGCCGCCACGGTCCCCCGGGCACCCTCCCAAACCCCTGAACCTCTGAACCTCTGAACCGCGAAGGAGGCGGGCCGCCGTGACGGTCGCCGTACAGACCAAGCCCGCGCGAGTACCGGCAGCGGCACCGGCAACGTCCGCGTCACGCACGCGCGTCGCGAGTGTCACCGCCGTCCGCCATCTCGCCCGGGGCGGCCTGCTCAGCCTCGCCGCCCTGCTGCTCGGCGTCACCGCACAGCTGCTGTTGCTCAGCGGCATCCAGCAACACAGCGCCCAGCAGGCCGAGTTCGACGCCCTGCGCGACCAACTCGCCCAGGGCACCGCCCCGGTGGCCCAGGTCGACCAGCAGGGCAAGCTCCTCGCGCCGGGCACGCCGGTCGCGCTGATCGACGTACCCGCTCTGGGCATGTCCCAGGTCGTCCTGGAGGGCACCGACTCCGCCGTACTCACCGACGGGCCCGGCCACCGCAGGGACACCCCGATGCCGGGGCAGGCCGGGACCAGCGTCCTGATGGGCCGCGCGGCGGCCTACGGCGGCCCCTTCCGGAGCCTCGGCGACCTCGTGGCGGGCGACAGGTTCACCGTCGTCACCGGTCAGGGCAAGGCGACGTACCAGGTCAGCGGGGTACGACGGGCCGGTGATCCGGCGCCCGCGCCGCTCGCCGCCGGGAAGGGGCGCCTGGTGCTGGTCACCGCGACCGGGCCGCGCTTCATGCCGGACGGTGTGCTGCGCGTCGACGCCGACCTGGTGTCCGCGCCCGCCGAGACCCCGGCGGCCGTCATCCGCTCCGGCACCCTGCCCGAGTCCGAGGAACCGCTCGCCCGGCCCTCCGGAGTGCCCTGGCCGCTGGTGATGTGGCTGCAGGCCCTGCTGCTAGCGGCAGTTGGGGCGGTGTGGACCTGGCACCGGTGGGGGCGGCACCAGACCTGGATCGTCTTCGCGCCGGTCGTCGCCGTACTGGGCCTCCAGGTCGCCACCCACGCCACCGAACTGCTGCCCAACCTGCTGTGACCCGGCCGTTCTCCGCCATCCCGATACGAGGTACCCGACATGACCGACTCCCTGACCGGCTCGCTGGCCGACTCCCTGACCGACACGATCGTCCTGCCTCCGGCGCAGGCCGATCCCGTGACCGTGACCGCGACCACGGTTCCCGCCACGCTCGAAGCACGTGACGTGGCGGCCTGGTTCGGCAGCCACCAGGTGCTCAGCCATGTCTCCCTCACCATGCCCGCCGGGCAGGTCACGGCGCTCATCGGGCCCTCCGGCTGCGGCAAGTCGACGTTCCTGCGCACCCTCAACCGGATGCACGAGATGATCCCGGCGGCGGCGCTCGCAGGCGAGGTGCTGTTCGACGGCGAGGACATCTACGACCCCTCCTGGCGGCTGACCGACGCCCGGCGCCGTATCGGCATGGTCTTCCAGAAGCCGAACCCCTTCCCGGCCATGTCGATCTACGACAACGTGGTGGCCGGCCTGCGGCTGACCGGGGCGCGCACCGGCCGCCGTGAGAAGGACCAGCTGGTCGAGGAGTCCCTGTCCCGGGCGGGCCTCTGGAAGGAGGTGCGCGACCGGCTCAGGCAGCCCGGCGGCGCGCTCTCCGGCGGCCAGCAGCAGCGCCTGTGCATCGCCCGCGCACTGGCGGTACGCCCCCGGGTGCTCCTGATGGACGAGCCGTGCTCGGCGCTCGACCCCACCTCGACCCGGCGCGTCGAGGAGACGATCCACGAGCTGGCCGGTGAGGTCACCGTCGTGATCGTCACCCACAACATGCAGCAGGCGGCCCGCGTCTCCGACCAGTGCGCCTTCTTCCTCGCAGAACAGGGCACGCCCGGCGGGATCGTCGAACACGGCCTCACCGACGACGTGTTCGGCGGGCCGAAGGACCAGCGCACGGCGGACTACGTGGCGGGCCGCTTCGGCTGAGCCAGAACTTTTCTTCGTACCCCCTTCAACCTTTCCGCCCCGAACACGCTCAAGAACAGGTGAGGACGACAACACCTGTGAGGCGTGTGAGGGGCGTGATGCGTATGAGGCACAGGAACCGCAGCCGCGGCTGCAGCCATACGCATGAGGGAAACGGGAGGGCGGATGTCGGCGACGGCCCGGCGGCGGGACCGGGACTTCGAGGAGTACGCCAGGGCGGGCGGCCAGCGCCTGTACCGCACGGCGTACCTCCTCTGCGGCGACCGCGAACACGCCCGAGACCTCGTCCAGTCCACGCTGGCCCGGCTCTTCCAGCACTGGCACCGGGCGAGCCGCGCCGAACACCTCGACGCCTACGCCCGTACCGTCCTCACCCGCCTCTTCCTGCACGAGCGTCGGCGTCGGCTGCGCGACCTCCTCGCCCACGCCCGCCCCGACCCCGCGCCCGCCGCGCCCAGACCCGAGCTGCGCGTCACGCTCATGGCCGCGCTCGGTCAACTCCCGCCCCGGGCAAGGGCGATGGTCGTCCTGCGCTACTGGGAGGACCTGAGCGTGTCGGAGGTGGCCGCGCAGCTCCGGTGCAGCGAGTCCACCGTCAAGAGCCAGTGCTCCCGCTCCCTGACCCGGCTGCGAACGGTGCTGGGCGACGCCCACGTATACACCGCCGAGTATTGAAGCCGAGAGGAGTCCCCGTGCACGACACGCCGCCCGACGACACGTCACACGACGACGCGCTCGCCGGGGAGCTGAGGGAACTGATGGAGCGGGCCGCCGCTGGCCTCGCACCGCTGCCCGACCTGACCCAGGAGGCGGTACGGCTGGGCAGACGCCGCCGGTTCCGGGCGCGGGCGGCGGTCGTGGGCGCGGTGACGGGGGTCCTCGCGGCCGGGGGCATCGGCTCGGCGGTACTCGCCGGGGCGGGCGGAACGGCGTCGCAGCCGGTCACCCCGGCGGTCGCACCACCGCCCACCACCAACACCGCGACTGTGCCGTTTCCGGCGCTGTCCCCGGCGCCGCTGGCCACGGCCACGGCTGCGGGTGTGTCCGAGGCGGCTCTCCGGGCGCGGACCGCGAACGCGCTCACCCAGGCACTGGGCGACCTGATCGGGCCCGTCTCCCCGCACGGCACGGACCTCTTCGCGGGCCGCACCGAGGGGCACGTCTTCCCCGTGACGTTCCAGGTCGTGCCGGGGAAGGACACCCTCGTCGAGTGCCCGGAGCCGCCCGGCACGGCGCTGGTCTGCCGTACGGCGCACCTGTCCGGCGACCGGATCGAGGCCAGGGTCGTCGTGTCGGGCGGCGCGCTGTGGGGCGGCCAGTCGGTCAGCGTCAGCTACCGCTATGTGAACAGCACCGTGAAGCTGACCGTCGGCCCGGACACCGACGCCAGGGTCTCCCCGCCCGTCACCGCCGACCAACTGGTGGCCGCGGCGGGCGCGTCGGCACTGCTGGCCGAGGTGAAGCGCGAGGTGAAGGAAGCGGTGGCGGCGGAACTGGCGGACCCGGCGGCGGACTTCGCGGGCGGGGCGTCCGTCGCCCCGCCGGACCCGTCCCCGAACTCCCTGAACTCCCCGAACTCCTCGGCCTCCCCGAACAGCAGCGTGAGCGACACCGGCAGTACGAACGAGACAGGCGGTACCCCCGATGAGTGACCAACGACGTGCAGCGAACGGGCCCCGCAGCCGGGTCGCCTTAGGCCGGCGCCGCAGGCAGCGGACCCGGCTCGGCGCGATCGGTGCCACGGTCTGCCTCGCCGCGCTCGGCACGGCGGCGGTCCCGCTGCTCCTGCCCCGGCTACTGCCGGACAACGCGTCGCACGCGCCGCAGGCCGACTCCTCGGAGGCGGTACGGACGACCACCGAGCCCACGGCCGACGAGGAGACATCCGGGACACCGGACTCCGGCGCCACGAGCACGCCCCCCGACGACTCCACCGTCGCGGGGCGCCCGGACCCCTCCGAGCCGGCGAACACGCCCACGGCACCCAGGACACCGGCGAGCCCCAAGTCCCCGGCGGCCACGGGCGGTTCGGGAACCGGAGAGGCCTCCTCGTCGGCACCCGCCATCCCCGCCTCCGGTCCCGGCACCTTCGACACAGCCCCGCTCGCCGTCAGCGGGCCCGCCACCGCCACGCCCTTCCGGGTGCAGGTCGAGGAGGGGGCGGGCGTCGACCCGGCGGACGCCGCCCGCCAGATCGGCGCCATCCTCAACGACCGGCGCGGCTGGCGGCAGGAAGGGGTGCGCTTCCGCCAAGTCACCGGCCCCGAGGCCGAGTTGACGTTCAAGATCGCCACCGCGGACACCACCGACAAGCTGTGCAACGTCCAGCAGCCGGAACACATCGGCGAGGTCAACTGCCGGGCCGGTGTGGACGTCGTCATCAACCTCAAGCGCTGGCAGCTGGGTTCACCCGAGTTCGACGGACCCGCGACCGAGTACCGCGCCCTGATCGTCAACCACGAGGTCGGCCACTGGCTGAACAAGAGCCATCTCACCTGCCCGGGCCCCGGCCGACCCGCCCCCGCGATGATGCAGCAGATCGACGGCCTCAAGGGCTGCGTGTCGAACGCCTGGCCGTACGACACCGAGGGCCGCTACCTGGACGGCCCCGCCGTGCCCTGAGCCGGCGGGGCCGCGTCACGGGGAACGGGCCAGGAGTGGGGGCCGACGGGTCAGGAGCGAGGGGCTACGGGCCGACCTCCGTCTCGCACCGAAGCCGCCGCTCCGCCCCCAACTCCCGTACCGCACCCACCAACCGAACCCGAGCCGCATACCGCACCTCCGCACTGGACGCCCCCAACCGCAGCTCCAGCGCCCCCGGTTCGACGATCCGCCGCCCCGCCCGATCCGTGAACGCCGACAGCTCCGCGTGGAACCGGAAGGTGACCCGCCGCGCCGCCCCCGGCGCCAACTCCAGCCGCTCGTAACCGATCAGCCGGACATCGGGCCGGGTCACGGAGGCCACCGGATCGTGCAGATACAGCTGCACGACCTCGGCCCCGGCCCGCGCCCCCGTGTTCCGGACGGTCACCGACACCTCGTACGACCCGTCGGTCCCGATCTCGGCCTCCTCGGAACCCGCGAAGTCCTCCCAGGCGAAGGAGGTGTAGGACAAGCCGTGCCCGAAGGGATAGAGCGGTGTCGGATCCAGGCTGCTGACCTCACCCGCGAGCCCCAACGGCGGCTGGAGATACGTCCACGGCTGCCCCCCGCGCTCCCTCGGCACGCTCACCGGCAGCCGCCCCGACGGGGTGACGCGGCCCGACAGCACTCCCGCGACCGCCGGGCCGCCCTCCTCCCCGGGAAAGAACGCCTGCACCACCGAAGCGAGTTGACCGTGCCAACGCCCCAGCGCGTAGGGCCGCCCGGTGAGCAGTACGAGCACCACCGGCACCCCGGTCGACACGAGCGCGTCCAGCAACTCGGCTTGTACGCCGGGCAGTTGCAGATCGGCGACGTCACACCCTTCCCCCGACGTGCCGCGTCCGAACAGCCCCGCCCGGTCGCCGAGCACGGCCACGCACACATCCGCCTCGGCGGTCCGCGCCACCGCCTCCTCGAAACCGGCCGTGTCCGGGTCCGAGGTGTCGCAGCCCTCCGCGAACGTCACCTTGGCGTCCGGGAGTTCGGCGCGCAGGGACTCCAGCAGGGTCGGGATGTCCAGTCCGACCGGGGTCTCCGGATGGCTCGGCAGGACATGCGAGGGGAACGAGTAACACCCCAGCATGGCCAGCGAGTCCGCCGCCCTCGGCCCGACGACCGCGATCCGCGTGTCCGGGGCGAGCGGCAACAACCCGTCCGGATTGGCGAGCAGCACCACCGACTCCTCGGCCAACCGCCGCGCCAGCGCCCGGTTCCCGGCCGAGTCGAGGTCGATCGGGCGGCCGGAAGGCTCGGGCTCCCACCCCTCGTCCAGTAGCCCCAGCTCACACTTCTGCGCCAACACCCGCCGCGCCGCCCGGTCCACCAGCGACTCGGGTACGTCTCCCGCGTGCACGGCAGCCACCAGCGCGTCGCCGTAGCTCCGGATCGTCGGCAGCTCGACATCGATGCCGGCCGCCAGGGCGACCTGGGCGGCCTCGGCGGGCGTACCGGCGACCCGGTGCAGGGTCTCCAGGAAGCCGATGCCGAAGTAGTCCGAGACGACCGTGCCGGTGAACCCCCAGTCCTCGCGCAGGAGTTGGGTGAGGAGGTGAGCGTCGGCGGAGGCCGGGACCCCGTCCGTCTCGTTGTAGGCGGCCATCACCGAACGCGCCCCGCCCTCGCGCAGCGCCATCTCGAACGGAGGGAGGGTCACATCGGCGAACTCCCGCACCCCCGCCCGCACGGGAGCGAGATTGCGGGCCCCGGCGGAGGACGCGTACCCGGCGAAGTGCTTCAGCGTGGCGATGATCCCGGCCGACTCCAGCCCCCGCACATACGCCGACCCGATCGTCCCCACCAGATACGGGTCCTCGCCGATCGTCTCCTCGACCCGGCCCCAGCGCGGATCCCGTACGACGTCCAGCACCGGGGCGAGGCCCTGGTGGACGCCGACCGAGGCCAGGTCGCGGCCGATGCGGGCGGCCATCTCCTCCACCAGCGCCGGGTGGAAGGTCGCGCCCCAGGCCAGCGGGACCGGGTACGCCGTCGCCCGCCAGGCCGTGAACCCCGCCAGGCACTCCTCGTGGGCCAGCGCGGGGATGCCGAAGCGGCCCGCCTCCGCGATCCGGCGCTGGGCGCGGGCCAGTGCCTGCGCGCCCAGCGTCGGGTCCACGGGGGCCGTACCGAAGGGTCGGGTGAGCTGGCCCAGGCCCCGGGTGATCAGCTCGTCCCAGGTGTAGTCGGCGGTCATGTCGTGCTGGTGCGGGGCGACGCCGTGGCCGTCCGTGGAGGCGCCCACCCACACGCCGTACAGCTGGGCGGTCTTCTCCTCCAGGGTCATCCGGGAGAGCAGGTCGGCGACGCGGGCGTCGGTGGACAGGGCCCGGTCACGCCAGGGGGCGGTCGTCGTCATGAAACTCCTGTCGGGGTCTGCGAGTTGGCGGGATGCGCCGTCGCCATCGGTGCCGCTCATTTGCCGCCCACGCCCATCAGACCGCCGATCAGCGCGCGCCGGGCCACGAGGTAGACGGCGAAGATCGGGATGCCGGAGAGGACGACCGACGCGAGCAGGGCGGGGATGTTCACGCCGAACTGGCTCACGTAGTTGAAGAGGCCGAGGGTGAGGACGCGGGGTTCGTCGGACTGGGTGAAGATCAGCGGGAAGAGGAAGCCGTTCCAGGCCTGGAGCGCCGCGTAGATCACGACGGTGCTGATCCCGCCCTTGGCCAGCGGGATCGTCAGCTGGAACAGCATGCGCAGGGGAGAGGCGCCGTCGAGGGCCATCGCCTCGTACAGGTCCTCCGAGATGTCCCGCAGGGTGCCCGTGAGGACCAGTACCGAGACCGGCATCGCGAAGGCCGCCGTCGGCAGGATCACCGCCAACAGGCTGTCGTACAGGTCGAGTTTGGCGATCAGGAGGTACAGCGGGACCACGACCGCCTGGGCCGGGATCGCCACCCCGAGCAGGAACAGCCGGAAGGCCGCGCCCGACCACCGGGTCCGGGTGCGCACGGCGACGTAGGCGAGCGGGACACAGAGCCCGAGGACGATGGCCACGACCGTGACGGCCACGATCACCGTGTTGCTCAGCAGATGCCCGAAACCCGAGTTGAGGACGGTGTTGTAGTTGTCGAGGGTCGGATCGGTGGGCGGTTTCAGGGGGTTGCCGGTGAGCGCCTTGTCCGGGCCGGTGAGCGAGGCCGACAGCATGGCGTAGATCGGGACGAGGACGATCACCAGCCAGACGAACGAGCCAAGTCCGGCAAGGGGGTTGGCCCGTCGGGTCCAGTGCCGGCGCCGACGGTCCGGACGCCTCTTCGGTTGTTCCGGGCGCTGATCGGTGGCCGTCGGCCGGGGGAGCGTGTCGTGTGACACTCCGTCACATCCCTTCACGCGTACTGCGCATACCGCCGAAGCCGGTCAGCCGGACGAGCAGCAGGGACAGTCCGGTGGCGGCCAGTACGAGGGCGGACGCGATGGCGCTCGCGTAGCCGAAGTCGTACGTCTTGAAGCCCGCCTCGTACATCAGGTACGGCAGGATCGCCGTGTCCGTGCCGGGCCCGCCCTTCGTCAGGATGAGCACCGTCTCGAAGTACGTGAGCGACCCGACGACGATCAGCACGGTGGACGTCGTGATGGTGTGCCGCAGCTGCGGGAGCGTGATCGAGAAGAACTGGCGGTAGCGGCCGGCCCCGTCAATTGCCGCAGCCTGGTACAGCACTTGAGGGATCTGCCGGGCCCCGCCCTGGTAGATCAGCGTGTGGAACGGGATGAACTGCCAGCCCCCGACGAACACGATCGCCAGGAACGCCCCGCTGGACGAGCCGAGCGTGTCCTTCTGGATGATGCCGAAGTTCGGGTCGAGCAGGGCGTAGAAGAGCACCGAGATCGCGGTCGAGGAGAGCAGGAACGGCACGAAGAAGATCGCCGACAGCACGGCCCGGTTGCGCTGCCGCCCCGCCGCCCACACCCCGAGCAGCAGCGCCACGACGGTCTGGAACGCCCAACTCGCCGCCGTCAGAAGGACGGTGAGCGTGAGGGACTGGGTCAGGCGCGGATCGTCCAGCAGCTTCTGCCAGTTGGCGAGCCCGACGGGCTTCGGGTCGCCGAGGCCGTCCCACTTGGTGAAGGAGAGATAGAAGGCCAGGGCCATCGGGACGACCGCGAAGAAGGTGAAGAAGAGCACGGCGGGCAGCGCCCAGACGGCGCTCGGACGACCTTTGCCCTTGCCGGTGACCGCGACCGTCACTTCAGCCCCTTGCACGCCGACACGAACTGACTCGGCGACGACTTGCCCGTGAAGAGCTTCCCGATCTCCGTGTGCATCTTGGTGCCCAGCTCGTCGCCGAGCGCCTGGTCCCAGGAGAGCGTGAACGCGGGCGCCTGCTGGACCATGTCGTACTGGAACTTGGCGTACTTCGGGTTGGGCGCGGAGGACAGCAGCGCCGCCGCGTTCGAGGTGGTCGGGACATCGCCGAGGGCGACCAGATCCTTCGCGTACGCCTCCGACGCGCAGTCCTTGAGGAAGGCGATCGCCGCGTCCTTGTTCTGCGTACGGGGGTTGATCGACCAGTAGTTGGTGGGGTTGCCGACGACATTGCGGACATCACCGACGCCGTCCTCGATCTTCGGAAAGGCCGCCCAGCCCAGGTTGGACTTGGCGAAGTCGGGGAACTTGCCGAGCTGCGTCGAGTACTCCCACGAGCCCATCAGATGCATCGCCGCCTTGCCCTTGGCGAAGACGGCCGGGGCACCGCCGTTGACGTACGACACCGAGGTGAACTTCGACCCGAAGGCGCCGTCGTCGATGAGTTCCTTCACCAGCTCGGCGGCCTTCAGGACCGCCGGATCGCCCCAGCCCTCCGCGTCGCCGTCCTGGATGCGCCTGAAGACCTCGGGCCCGCCGATCCGGTCGACCAGGTACTCCAGCCACATCAACTCGGGCCAGACATCGGAGCCGCCGAGGGCGAACGGCGTGATCTTCGCCTTCTTCAGCTTGGTGTTGATGTCGAGCAACTCGTCCCAGGTGGCGGGCGGTTGGAGCTTCTGCTCGGCGAAGACGGACTTGTTGTAGAAGAGGATCACCGGCTGCATCCCGCGCATGGGTATGCCGTAGTGACGGCCTTTCAGATCCCCGGCGGCGAGCACGGACGGCAGGAAGCCGTTCTTCAGCACCGGGTCGTTCTCGATGGTGTCGGTCAGATCGACGATCTTCCCGGCGGCCTCGTAGGCCTTGATCGAACCGCCACCCCAGTTGAAGAAGACGTCCGGAGCGCTCGGCGACCCCATCGCCGTACGCAGCTTGGGCAGATAGTCCGAACCCGGGATCTTCTCCAGCTTGACCTTGCCCTTGGCGGTCTTGCTGGCGGCGGACTTGTTGAACCGGTCGACGGCCGCCTGCTGCACCTTCACGGCGTCGTCCCCGTACACGAACGCGGTGATCGTCCCCCCGCCCCCGCCCGAACCCTCACCGGAACCGCAGGCGCTGAGCCCGCCGGTGAGCAGGGCGGACGCACCGGCGCCGAGCACCCAGCGCCGGCTGAATCCCGTACCGGTGAACTGGGCTCTGTTCGACTCCATGACAGCACCTCTCGCGAATGTTCTGACCGAAACCGGACTGGCTCTGTGTGCGAATCTTTCGGGTGGTACGTCGAATGTTCCGGGAACTTATGGCGGGACAAGGTCTTCGTCAAGAGGTCACGCAGGGATACGATCGCGGCCATGAGACCCTCGAAACCCGCTGAAACACAGACGACTCCGCAGTCCACCCAGACCGCGACGCTCGCCGAGATCGCCCGCGAGGCAGGCGTCTCCGCTCCGACTGTTTCGAAGGTGCTCAACGGCCGCGCCGACGTCGCCCCCGCGACCCGCACCCGAGTCGAGGACCTGCTGCGGGCCTACGGCTACCGCCGCCGCCGCGCCGAGGCGACCCGCTCACCCCTCATCGACCTGGTCTTCCACGAGCTGGAGAGCGCGTGGGCGATGGAGGTCATCCGGGGCGTGGAGAACGCGGCGCGGGAGGAGGGTCTGAGCGTCGTCCTCTCCGAGAGCGCGGGCCGCCTCACCCCCGGCCGGACCTGGGCCGACCAGGTCGCGGCCCGCCGCCCGCACGGCGTGATCCTGGTCCTGTCCGGCCTCGACGAGTCCCAGCGGGCGCTGCTGACCAGCCGCTCGATCCCGTTCGTGGTGATGGACCCGGCGGGCGACCCCGGCGACGACGTGCCCTCGGTCGGCGCGACCAACTGGCAGGGCGGTCTGGCCGCCACCCGCCACCTGATCGAACTCGGCCACACCCGCATCGCCTCGATCAGCGGCCCGTCCCGCATGATGTGCAGCCGCGCCCGCGTGGACGGCTACCGCGCGGCCCTGGAAACCGCCGGGCTCCCGGTCGACCCCGACCTCCTCAGGGTCGGCGACTTCCACCACGAGACCGGCTACCGGGCCGGCCTAGACCTCCTCCGCTCCCCGAACCGCCCCACGGCCGTCTTCACCGGCAACGACCTCCAGGCCCTCGGCCTGTACGAGGCCGCCCGCGAACTCGGCCTGCGCATCCCGGAGGACCTGAGCATCGTCGGCTTCGACGACCTCCCGATCGCCCGCTGGGTCGGCCCCCCGCTGACGACGGTCCGCCAGCCCCTGATGGAAATGGCGGAAACGGCAGCCAAGCTGGTCCTGAGCCTGGGCAGAGACGAGGACACGTCAGCGGCGACGAGGGTGGAACTGGCAACGAGCCTGGTGGTGAGAAACAGCACGGCAGCGCCCCTTTAGGGGCGCGAGGAACTGCGCGACAAGCCACAACGAACCCGCACCCGACCCCCAACCCATTGACGTCTCGCACAACTCCCCCCACACTGCCCCGAAGTCAATCGGTACCCCAGCCGAAACTTTCGGAGGCCCCCGCATGAGACCCTCCAGAACAGCCTTGACCCTCCTCACAGCCGCAGCCACCACCGCCGCCACCCTGCTCTTCGCCGGAACGGCAACCGCGGCAGACCCCCCACTACGAGACCTCGCCACCGCCAAGAACAAAGTCATCGGCACCGCAGTCACCGGCTCCAAACTCACCGGCACCTACGGCGACCTGGCCGGCACCCAGTTCAACTCCCTCACCCCCGGCAACGCCATGAAGTGGGAATCCGTAGAGCCCACCCGAGGCACCTACAACTGGACCGAGGCCGACCAGATAGTCGCCTTCGCCCAGGCCCACAACCAACAGGTACGCGGCCACACCCTCGTCTGGCACAGCCAGAACCCCGGCTGGCTCACGAACGGCACCTGGACCCCCGCCCAGCTCAGCACCCTCCTCCAGGACCACATCACCACCGAAGTCACGCGCTTCAAGGGCAAGTTGGCCGCCTGGGACGTGGTGAACGAGCCCTTCAACGAGGACGGCACCTACCGCTCGACCCTCTGGTACAACAACCTCGGCACCGACTACATCGCGCAGGCCCTGACCTGGGCACGGGCGGCCGACCCGAGCGCGAAGCTCTACATCAACGACTACAACGTCGAGGGCGTCAACGCGAAGAGCACGGCCCTGTACAACCTGGTCAAGTCCCTGAAGGAGCGCGGAGTTCCGATCGACGGCGTCGGACTGCAGGCCCACCTGATCCTCGGCCAGTACCCGTCGACCCTCCAGCAGAACATCCAGCGGTTCGCCGATCTGGGCCTGGACGTGGCGATCACGGAACTGGACATCCGTATGCAACTCCCCGCCACGGAAGCCAAGTTGACCCAGCAGGCGGCCGACTACAAGGCCGTCACGGACGCCTGCGTGGCCGTGACGAGGTGCACCGGCGTGACCGTCTGGGGCTTCACGGACTCCGACTCCTGGATCCCGGACGTGTTCGACGGCTACGGCGCGGCGACCCCGTACACGGAGACGTTCACCCCGAAACCGGCGTACTACGCGATCGCCCAGTCGCTCGGCGGCACCCCTTCCACCGAGGGCTGCACGGCGACGTACACGGTCCCGAACCAGTGGAACACCGGCTTCACCGGCCAGGTGACGATCGCCTGCACGGGCCGGTCCCTGTCCTCGTGGCGGGTGAGCTGGACGTACGGCGCGGGACAGCGGGTCACCCAGGCCTGGAACGCCACCTGCACCCAGTCGGGCGCGGCGGTGAGCTGCGCCAACGCCTCGTACAACGGGACGGTGCCGAGCGGAGGTTCGGTGAGTTTCGGCTTCAACGGGACCTGGAGCGGCAGCAACCCCGTACCAACGGTGACGCTCGGCTGATCCGGGATTGATCGTGGGCTGATTTCCGCCTGAGAAGTGTGAGATTTTCCGAAGAATGCCGGGCATGCGCCCCCGCTCGTAATAATTCGGACGTACGTTCCTCCTGTGATGGGAGAAGACGAACAGACGTCCGACGACGACGGGGGCGCGGAGAGACAGGCAGCCCGGCAGGTGGGTCGACGGCCCTCACGCTGGTTGAAGGCCGTCGGCTTCACACTCGCCGGCACCCTGGTGCTCGCCGCAGGAGCCGGGGGCTACGCCTACTGGCACCTGAACCGCAACATCAAGAGCGTCGACATCAACAGCGCGCTCGGCGACAACCGCCCCGCCAAGACGCAGGCGCTGCCGTCGACGGGAGCCTCCGCCTCGGCGACACCGCTCCCGAGCGAGGCGCTGAACATCCTGGTCCTGGGCTCGGACTCACGCAGCGGCAAGCGCAACCAGGCACTCGGCGGCGGCAGCAGCGAGGGCGCCCGGTCGGACACCGCGATGGTCGTCCACCTGGACGCGGGCCGTACGAAGGCGACGATCGTGAGCATCCCGCGCGACACGCTGGTCACGCGCCCGTCCTGCCCGCTGTCGGACGGGAGTTCGACGGCGGAGGCGTACGGGGTCATGTTCAACACGGCGTACTCGGTGGGCGGCCCGGTCTGCGCGGTCAAGACGGTGGAGTCGATGACGAACGTCCGCATGGACCACTACCTGGAGGTCGACTTCGCCGGCTTCGCGGACCTGGTGGACGCGCTGGGCGGCGTGACGGTGACGACGGACGAGGACATCCACGACGACGACAGCCACCTCGACCTCCTGGCGGGCGAACACCACCTCGACGGCACCCAGGCCCTCGCGCTCGCCCGCACCCGGCACGGCATCGGCGACGGCAGCGACCTGGGCCGGATAGGTCTCCAGCAGAAACTGGTCAAGGCCCTCCTCCAGCAGATCTCCTCGACGAACCTGCTGACGAGCCCGGCCAAGCTGTACAAGGTCGCCGACGTGGCGACGGCCAGCCTGACGACGGACACCGGTCTGGACTCGCTCACCGAGCTGATGAGCCTGGGCCAGAGCCTCCAGGGCCTGTCGGCGGACGACCTGAAGACGGTCACGATGCCGGTGGTGACGGCGGCGTCCGACGCCAACAGGGTGGTGGCGGAGCAGCCGGAGGCGGCGGAACTGTGGGCGACCCTGAAGTAGGTCTGGAATAGGGGAGAAGTTTTCCGGAGACCGTGTCGATCCGGGCCCTCCCCGTTCGACGGAGTGGTGAGAGCCCGGAAAGGACCCGGGCTCCGCCCAACTCCAGGAGGCCCCCATGCCCCGCTACCTCTCCCTCGTGAAGATCGACGAGTCCACCGCCCCCGCCGAAGGCCCCAGCCCCGAGCTGATGCGGCGCATGGGCGAACTGATCGAGGAGGTCACCAAGGCCGGCGTCATGCTCGACACCGCAGGCCTGACCCCCACCGCACAGGGCGCCCGCGTCCACTGGCAGGACGGCAAGATCTCGGTCACCGACGGCCCCTTCACGGAGTCCAAGGAGATCGTCGGTGGCTACGCCATCACGCAGTGCAAGGACATGGCCGAGGCCATCGAGTGGACCAAGCGGTTCCTGAAGGTGCACGAGGAGTTCTGGACGGTGACCTGCGAGGTCCGGGAGATCGCCGAGGGCTGATCCCTCCTTGGCCCCAGGCCCGCACGGGTGTCTGATGGTGGGCTGTGACACCGAAACACACACAGCCCACCGAGGACCCGCGCAGAACGGTCGAGACGGTCTACCGCCTGGAGTCCCCCCGCATCATCGCGGCCGTCACCCGCACCGTCCGGGACATCGGAATCGCCGAGGAACTGGCCCAGGACGCCCTGGTGGCCGCCCTCGAACAGTGGCCACGCGACGGCGTCCCCGACAACCCGGCGGCCTGGCTCATGACGACGGCCAGACACCGGGCCGTGGACCTGATCCGCCGCCGCGAGACGTACGCGCGCAAGCTGACGGAGATCGGCCGCAGCCTGGAAACCACGGTCGAGCCGCCCGAACCCCCCACCCCCGAGGACATCGACGACGACCTCCTCCGCCTGGTCTTCACGGCCTGCCACCCGGTCCTCTCCGCCGAGTCCCGCATCGCCCTCACCCTCCGCCTCCTCGGCGGCCTCACCACCCCGGAGATCGCCCGGGCCTTCCTGGTCCCGGAACCGACGGTCGCCCAGCGCATCGTCCGCGCCAAACGAACCCTCGCGACGAAGAACGTCGCCTTCGAGGTCCCGTACGGCCCCCAGCGCGAGGCCCGGCTCGGCTCGGTCCTGGAGGTCATCTACCTGATCTTCAACGAGGGTTACGCCGCCACAGCGGGCGACGACCTGCTGCGCCCCGCCCTCTGCGAGGACGCCCTTCGCCTGGCCCGCGTACTGCAGGGCCTGATGCCCAAGGAACCCGAAGTGCACGCGTTGACGGCCCTGTTGGAGCTACAGGCGTCCCGCTCGGCGGCCCGCACGGGCCCGACAGGCGAACCGGTGCTCCTCAAGGACCAGAACCGCGCCCGCTGGAACCGCATGCTGATCGCCCGAGGCTTCACGGCCCTGTCCCGAGCGGAAGCGGCGGGCGCGACGACATCGACATCGGGCCCAGGCCCGTACACCCTCCAGGCGACGATCGCCGCCTGCCACGCCCACGCGGCTTCCTACGACACCACGGACTGGCCCAGAATCGCCGCCCTGTACGCGGCCCTGGCGGCCCGATCCCCTTCCCCGGTGGTGGAGTTGAACCGAGCGGTGGCCGTCTCCATGGCGGAGGGTCCGGTCCAGGCCCTGCGGATCATCGACAGCCTGACCACCGAACCAACCCTCCGCGACTACCACTTGCTACCGAGCGTGAGAGCAGACCTCCTCCAACGCCTGGGCAGAAAGGAGGAGGCAAGAGCAGATTTCCTGAGGGCAGCGTCCCTGACCCAGAACGAAAGAGAACGGAACTTGTTGAGAACCCGAGCGGAAGAATGCCTTTAGGGGCGCGTGGAACTGCGCGACAAGCCCCCACGCACCCGCAGCCCACAAACAAGACTCAACCCACAGGCTGCCCAATCAACATGGCCGGCGCCCCACCCACCCGAGTAAGAAAAACCGTCGCGGAATGAGGCCCGGAAACCTTCACCATCTTCCGCAAAGCCTCCGGCTCAACAGCCGACCCCCGCTTCTTCACGGTAAGCACCCCAACCCCCCGCTCCCGAAGCAACGCCTTCAATTTCTTCACCCCAAAAGGCAGTTGATCGGTGATCTCATAAACAGAGGCGAACGAAGTACCCCGCAACTCATCCCCCGTCACATAGGCGATCGTCTCGTCGATCAGCCCCCCACCCACCTCCTCGGCAACCTCCGCCACCAGATGAGCCCGAATGACGGCGCCATCAGGCTCGTACAAGTACCGCCCCACAGGCCGCACTTGAGGATCAGGCAACCCCCGTCCGTCCAGAACACGCGGCCCAGGCAGCAGAGTTGCCCGCACCGAGCCCCCCTCCAACCCGCCCCCCGACCCCGCCCCGAACCACAACACCGCCTCCTTCACATCCCCGCCGTCCGAGATCCACTCGGCCCCCGCCTCCCCCGGAACCGCCTCGTGCGGCACCCCGGGCGCGATCTTCAGCGCGGCGACCGGCGCCTTCCGGGCGGCGTCCACGGCCCACGACAAGGGCGGCGAGTAAGCCTCGGGATCGAAGATCCGCCCCCGCCCCCCACGCCGGCCGGGATCGACGAACAGGGCGTCGTACGAGGAGACGTCGACATCGGCGACGTCGGCCTCCCGCACCTCCACCAGCTCCCCGATCCCCAGCGCCTCGACGTTCGCCCGCGCGACGGCGACCGTGAGCGGATCCCGGTCCACGGCGAGGACCCGAACGCCCGCCCGCGCGAACGCGATCGCATCGCCCCCGATCCCGCAGCACAGGTCGGCAACGGAACCCACGCCCAACTCCCTGAACCGCCCCGCCCGGTACGAAGCCACACTCGCCCGCGTCGACTGCTCGACCCCGTTGGGCGTGAAGAACATCCGCCCGGCGTCCGCTGCCCCGAACTTCGCCACCGCCCGCTGCCGCAGCCGCTCCTGCCCGAGCGCGGCCGAGACCAGCTCGGCGGGATGCTCGCGGCGCAGCCGGGTGGCGACGGCCAGTTCACGGGCCGGGTCGGTACCGCGTACCTCGTCTAGGAGGGCGCGGCCCGCCGGGGTGAGGAGGGCGGCGAAGGCGGAGAGGGGAGTGGCGAGGTCGTTCACCGGGTCATTGTGGGCCAGCCGGTGGACGGTGCGCTTCCGGCGGCGGTGTCGGGCCGCCCGTACGGCACGACCCTGGGAAGATCCAGCCCCATGCGAACAGTAGGACAAACATACAAAAACCGGTCAATGGTCAATACGTCCATGATCCGCGCCGGAGTCGCCGCGCTCACCGTGGCCGCCCTGGCCGCAGGCTGCGCGGAGAGCGGCACCCCGCCGAAGAAGGCCCACCCGGCCCCGGGCCAGGAACTCCGCCTCCACGCGCCCCCGGCCCGAGCCCTGGACGCGTACGCCAGAAAACTGGGCCGAGCCCACGCGGCCCGCGCAGCCGCCGCGAAACGCTGGGGCCTGACCGCACCCCCGCTCACGGCACCCCCGCCCCCCACCCGCAAACCCCGCCTCACCACCCGTAAGGGCTTCGAGGTCGACGACCACGAGGAACGCGGCCTGCCGCCCGTCTTCACCACGATCCCCACCCGTCACAAGGTCGTCTTCCTCACGATCGACGACGGCGCCGAGAAGGACCCGGCGTTCCTGCGGATGATGAGCGAACTGAAGATCCCGTACACCGCGTTCCTCAGCGACTACCTGGTCAAGGAGGACTACGGCTACTTCCGCAAGATGCGCGACCTGGGCGTCGTACTGAACAACCACACTCTCAACCACCGCTACCTGCCCGCCCTCTCCTACGAGCGCCAGCGCACCGAGATCTGCGGCATGCAGGACGTCGTCGAGAAGCGCTACGGCACCCGCCCGACCCTCTTCCGCCCGCCCTACGGCAACTACGACGAGGACAGCCTGCGCGCCGCCAAGTCGTGCGGCGTGAAGCACGTGCCCCTCTGGAACGAGGAGGTCTTCGCCGACCGCTGGGACTACCGCGAGGCGGACTGCGACATCCACCCCGGCGACATCGTGCTGAGCCACTTCCGGGGCAAGGACGACGGCAAGGGCACGATGCCCGACATGGTCCGCCGCTTCATGAAACTCGTCACAGCCAAGGGGTACGCGGTGGCCCGCCTGGAGGACTACCTGTGACCGCGCGTCCCCGCCCCCGTGCCCTGACCGCCACCGCGCTCGCCGTCGCACTGCTGGCGGCAGTGGCGGTCGGCTGCGCCCCGCCCATGGACCCGGCGCGATCGGCGGCGGCGACGAGCGCGCACTCCCGGCTCGCGGCGGGTGGCGCGAGCGGCCCGAGCGGTGCGGCCGGCGCGGCCCTGCCCCCGGTCGTCGACCGCGTCCGTACCCACGACAAGGTCGTCTTCCTCACCTACGACGACGGCGCCGAACGCGATCCCCGGTTCGTCGAACTGGTCCGCGAACGGCGGCTCCCGGTCAGCATGTTCCTCACGGACAGCGTCGTGGGCCCGGGCTACGGCCACTTCGCCCGGCTGCGCGAGGTCGGCGCCAACGTCCAGAACCACACCCTGGACCACCAGACCCTGCGCGGCCTGCCGTACGCCGGCCAGCGCGCTGAGATCTGCGGCCAGCAGGACAAACTCCGTGAGCGCTTCGGCATCCGCCCCCGCCTCTTCCGTCCGCCCCACGGCCTCTACGACCCGACGACCCTGCGCGCGGCGGCGGACTGCGGCGTGTCGGCGGTCGTCCTGTGGACCAAGGGCGCGAGCCTCCGCCCGGGCGCCATCGTCCTGGTGGGCCCACCCCAGGTCGAGGAGACGCTGAGGCTGCTCAGGGAGGTGCGGGAGAGGGGCCTGAGAGTGGCCCGCCTGGAGGACTACCTGTAGGTCCACAGGCAGAACCACCGGCCCGGCCACGCGTACGGAATTAGCAGTCCGCTTGACCGAGTGCTAATCGCGGTCATAGTCTCAGGTCTGGCACTCCCCCCTGGAGAGTGCCAATAGCGACGGGCAGGTCCGGCACCCGCGACGACGGATCCACCTGGTCGCCACCTCAGACAGTTAACCCCGTGAGATCTCCGAAGGGGGAGGTCGGATCGTGACGACCACCAGCTCCAAGGTTGCCATCAAGCCGCTCGAGGACCGCATTGTGGTCCAGCCGCTCGACGCCGAGCAGACCACGGCCTCTGGCCTGGTCATCCCGGACACCGCCAAGGAGAAGCCCCAGGAGGGCGTCGTCCTGGCCGTGGGCCCGGGCCGCTTCGAGAACGGCGAGCGGCTTCCGCTCGACGTCAAGACCGGCGACATCGTGCTGTACAGCAAGTACGGCGGCACCGAAGTGAAGTACAACGGCGAGGAGTACCTCGTCCTCTCCGCTCGCGACGTGCTCGCGATCGTGGAGAAGTAAGTCACTCGGTATTACAGGCATTACCAGCATTGCAGTGTGAACTACGCCCCTGGCCCCCGCGACCTTCAACAGCCGGGTGCCGGGGGCGCAGTTCGTTCTCCCAATTTTCCGAGAGGGCTGAACCGCTCCCATGGCGAAGATCCTGAAGTTCGACGAGGACGCCCGTCGCGCCCTTGAGCGCGGCGTCAACAAGCTTGCCGACACGGTGAAGGTGACGATCGGCCCCAAGGGCCGCAACGTCGTCATCGACAAGAAGTTCGGCGCTCCGACCATCACCAACGACGGCGTCACCATCGCCCGTGAGGTCGAGCTGGACGACCCGTACGAGAACCTCGGCGCCCAGCTGGTGAAGGAGGTGGCGACCAAGACCAACGACATCGCGGGTGACGGTACGACCACCGCCACCGTGCTGGCCCAGGCGCTCGTCCGCGAGGGCCTGAAGAACGTCGCCGCCGGCGCCTCCCCGGCCGCCCTGAAGAAGGGCATCGACGCGGCGGTCAAGGCTGTGTCCGAGGAGCTCCTCGAGACCGCCCGCCCGATCGAGGAGAAGTCCGACATCGCCGCCGTGGCCGCGCTCTCCGCGCAGGACACCCAGGTCGGCGAGCTGATCGCCGAGGCGATGGACAAGGTCGGCAAGGACGGTGTCATCACCGTCGAGGAGTCCAACACCTTCGGTCTGGAGCTGGACTTCACCGAGGGCATGGCCTTCGACAAGGGCTACCTGTCCCCGTACATGGTGTCCGACCAGGAGCGTATGGAGGCCGTCCTCGACGACCCGTACATCCTGATCCACCAGGGCAAGATCTCCTCCATCCAGGACCTGCTGCCGCTGCTTGAGAAGGTCATCCAGACCAACTCCTCCAAGCCGCTGCTGATCATCGCCGAGGACGTCGAGGGCGAGGCCCTGTCGACCCTCGTCGTGAACAAGATCCGCGGCACGTTCAACGCGGTCGCCGTCAAGGCCCCCGGCTTCGGTGACCGCCGCAAGGCGATGCTCGGCGACATGGCCGCGCTCACCGGCGCCGAGGTCATCGCCGAGGAGGTCGGCCTCAAGCTCGACCAGGTCGGCATCGACGTACTGGGCACCGCCCGCCGCGTCACCATCTCCAAGGACGACACGGTCATCGTCGACGGCGGTGGCGACACCGGCGCCGTGGCCGGCCGGGTCAACCAGATCAAGGCCGAGATCGAGAACACGGACTCCGACTGGGACCGCGAGAAGCTCCAGGAGCGCCTCGCGAAGCTGGCCGGCGGCGTGTGCGTGATCAAGGTCGGCGCCGCCACCGAGGTGGAGCTGAAGGAGAAGAAGCACCGCCTTGAGGACGCCATCTCGGCGACCCGCGCCGCGGTCGAGGAGGGCATCGTCTCCGGCGGTGGCTCCGCGCTCGTCCACGCCGTGAAGATCCTCGAGGGCAACCTCGGCAAGACCGGCGACGAGGCGACGGGTGTCGCGGTCGTCCGCAAAGCCGCCGTCGAGCCGCTGCGCTGGATCGCCGAGAACGCCGGCCTGGAGGGTTACGTCATCACCTCCAAGGTCGCCGAGCTGGACAAGGGCCAGGGCTTCAACGCCGCCACCGGCGAGTACGGCGACCTGGTCAAGCAGGGCGTCATCGACCCGGTCAAGGTCACCCGCTCCGCCCTGGAGAACGCGGCCTCGATCGCCTCCCTCCTCCTCACGACCGAGACCCTGGTCGTCGAGAAGAAGGAAGAGGAAGAGTCGGCCGCGGGCGGCCACGGCCACGGTCACTCGCACTAGTCGAGGCACCGGCCGGCACACCGGCAGACGAAGAAACCCCCCGTTCCTGGCCGGAACGGGGGGTTTCTCCCTTCGCGGGCGGTCACTGATCCCCGTACGTCCTACTGCTCCAAGCCCTCCAGCGCCCCCAACTGCCCCATCAGCCCCAGCCGGTCGTACTGCCACCAGCCCTCGGCGATCTTCCCGTCGGTGTCGAACCGGAAGATGGTCGTGCCGGTCATCGAAGCCTGTTTTCCGCTGCTGGGAATGCCCATGAACTCGCCCCGCTGGGTGCCGTTCCACGTCCAGCGGGTGCAGACCCGGTCGCCCTGGGCGATCTGGTCGTGGACGGTGAACGCGAAGTCGAACCCCTCGCGCCACATCTCCATCTCCCGCCGGGCCGCGTCCAGCCCCAGGTTGTCCTGCTCGTTGGACGGATCGTGGTCGTGGTAGTGCTCCACGAACAGGTCGTTGAGCGGCGGCAGTTCACCCCGCGTGGCGATGACCTCGAAGAACCGCCGCGCCGAGGCCGCGCACAACTGCTCGTCCCGCACGACGTCCAGATCGGTGAACGTCGGCATCTCGTCGCACAGGGCGACCATCTCGCGGAAGATCCGGTCGGTCTCCGGCAGGTTCGAGTTCCGCATCGCGTCCTCGTACGACGCGAACTCCACGATCTCGACGAAGTGCGACGAGTCCGAGAGATCCTTGCCGATCACGGTGTGCGTCGCGGACCGCTTCCCCTTGGTCTGCTCGACCCAGGTGTCCATCAGCCGGTTCATCTCGTCGAACCGACTGGTCTTGCAGTCGATCAGCTGTACGAACGTCATGGCGCCGCCTCCGGCCCCCCTGGGTCCGGTACCTCTCTCCATACTCCCACCGGAGACGCGCCACCACCTCTTCCACCCGGGCCGATAACGGGTTCACCGGGATCGGTAACAGGTCCACCGGGATCGGTAACGGGGTCACTGAGGCCCGTACTTCCGCCCCGTCTTCGACGAGATCCCGCCCAGCAGCGCCCTCGGCGTCACCTTCACCACACCCATCAGCGCCTTGTAGCGCGGGTCCGGGATCGACAGCGTCTTGCCCCGGGCCAGATCGGCGAGCGCCGCCGCGACCAGTTTGTCCGCGTCCAGCCACATCCAGTTCGGGATGTTGTCCGTCCCCATCCCGGCCCGCTCATGGAACTCCGTCCGCACGAAACCGGGCGCCAGTGCCATCAGCCGCACCCCGCTACCCGCCAGGTCCTTCGCCGCACCCTGCGTGAACTGCACGACCCACGCCTTCGACGCCCCGTACGTCCCGCGCGGCACGAACGCGGCGACCGACGCGACATTGACGACACCCCCGCGCCCCCGCTCCCGCATGGCCTCGGTCGCCGCGCTGGTCAGCCGCAGCACCGCCTCGCAGTGCACCTTGAGCATCCGCAGCTCGTCCGCCATCGATACGTCCAGATAGCGACCCTTGTTGCCGAAGCCGGCGTTGTTCACCAGCAGGTCGACGGGGTTCTTGCGGTCCCCGAGGCGAGCGGCCACCGCCTCGATGCCGGTGTCCGTCGCGAGGTCGGCGCTCAGCACCTCCGCCTCGATGCCGTGCCGGTCGTGCAGTTCGGTCGCCTGTTCGGCGAGCCGTTTGGCATCGCGCGCCACCAGGACGAGGTTGTGGCCGTCGGCCGCCAGCCGCCGCGCGAACGCGGCGCCGATTCCCGCGGTCGATCCCGTAATCAGAGCCGTTGTCATGGCGCAAGATTAGTGACCGGGACCGCTTCCGTCCGCCCCCTGCACGCTCCCTCCCGATCGTGAAGCCGCCGCGTGCGCCCCCGACGTAATCCCTAGTCAGGGACCTGGTGGCGATCGCGGGTCAGCCGTACTTCTTCACATGGTCGCGAACCATCGTGGCCGCCTCCGAATGCAGGGCCGAACCGGCCGTGAGCAGCCGGGGCATGAGCGTCCGCTCGGTCGTCAGCGCCCGGAAGTAGACGGCGACCGTCACGTCGTGGTCGGGCCGGTGCAGGATCTCGACCGGATCGCCCGCCCGTATCTCACCCGGCTCGATCACCCGCAGATAGGCGCCCGGCGCACCCCGCTCCGTGAACCGCTTCACCCACCTTTTCTCACCCAGATGGCCCTGGAAGGTCCGGCACGGGATCCGCCCGCTGGTCACTTCGAGGACCACCTCGGACCCGATCCGCCAGCGCTCGCCGATCAGCGCGCCGGACACGTCGAGCCCGCGCGTGGTGAGGTTCTCGCCGAACATCCCGTCGCGCAGCGGGCGCCCCAACTCGCGCTCCCAGTCGTCGAGATCCTCGCGCGCGACCGCGTACACCGCCTGTTCGTCGCCGCCGTGGTGCTCCTTCGAGCAGATGGTGTCCCCGGCCAGCCCGCTGCCGCCGATCCCCTTCGGCCCGGGCGCGCTCACCAGCACCGGCCCGTCCACCGGCCGCTTGTCGATACCCGTGCCCTCGGGATGGTCCGTGTAGGGCACGGTCCGCGCCCGCCCCACGTTCACCGACAACACCTTCATCACGCCACCCGCCCCCGTGTTCGCCTGCGCATCCATGATTCCACGCTAAAACAGACTTGCCCAAAGCGTCTACGCATTATTCGCCTATATCCCCAAGAATCACTTATGATCGCGAAATGATCGAAGCCCGTCACCTCCGTGTCCTGCGTGCCGTGGCCACCACCGGCTCCTTCTCGGCGGCGGGCCGCGAACTGGGCTGCACCCAGCCCGCGGTGAGCCAGCAGATGAAGGCGCTAGAAGCCTCGGTCGGCACCCCGCTGCTGGTCCGCAACGGCCGTGAGATGCGGCTGACCCAGGCGGGCGAGGCCCTGGTGCGGCACGCGGCGGGCATCCTCTCGGGCCTCACCGCGGCCGAGGAGGAGGTCGCGGCCATCGCGGGGCTGCGGGCCGGGCGGGTCCGGCTGGTCTCCTTCCCCAGCGGCAGCTCCACCCTCGTCCCGACGGCCCTCGCCGCCCTGCGCGCCGCCCACCCCGGCACCCGGGTCTCCCTGGAGGAGGCCGAACCCCCGCACTCCGTCGAACTGCTGCGCGAGGGCGACTGCGACGTGGCGCTCGCCTTCCGCTACGAGGGCGCGGCGGGCGCCGGCGAGTGGGACGACCTGGTGGTCCGCCCCCTCCTGACCGACCGGCTCGTCGGCCTCGTACCCGAAGGCCACCGGCTGTCCCGCGCGGAGTCGGTCGCCCTCACCGAACTCGCCGCCGAACCGTGGATCGCGGGCTGTCCGCGCTGCCGGGGCCAGCTGGTCGAGGCCTGCGAGAGCGCGGGCTTCACCCCGCGCATCGACTTCGCGACCGACGACTACCCGGCGGTGGTCGGCCTGGTGGGCGCGGGCCTCGGCGTGGCCGTCCTGCCCCGGCTCGCCATCGAGTCCGTACGGCCACGAGGTGTGCGCGCGGTGGCGCTGGAACCGGCGGTGCGGCGGGAGATCGTCGCGCTGACCCTGCCCGACCTGGCCAAGGTGCCCGCGGTGGCGGCGACGCTGGACGAGCTGGCGCGGGCGGCGGCGCGGGCCTGAGGCACGCCGAAGCGGGGGCACGCGCGCGTGTGCCCCCGCTTCGGAGAGGCGTGCCCATGCTCCGAAGAAACGTTCCTTCAATTGTTCGAACCGAGGTCCCCTCCACCGGCCGACGCCGACACCAGCCGGTTGCGGGCCCGCCCCATCAGTTCTTCGCGCTCGTCCTCGGTCAAGCCGCCCCACACGCCGTACGGCTCGCGCACCGCCAGCGCGTGTGCCGCGCACTGCGCGCGGACCGGGCATCTCATGCAGACCTCCTTGGCCGAGTTCTCACGAGCGCTCCGTGCCGCACCGCGCTCTCCCTCCGGGTGGAAGAAGAGCGAGCTGTCGACCCCGCGGCAGGCCGCGAGGAGCTGCCAGTCCCAGAGGTCCGCGTTCGGACCGGGAAGGCGGGAGAAATCTGCCATTACATGTCCCCTTGTTGCCGTTCTGGGCTGAGATGGTGCCCCTGACCGTACAACTACGATCTAAGGAGATGAAAATATGACTCATTGCGAATCTAGCCTCAGACACCAACAAAAGGGAAGAAAAAGGGCTGAATGGGGCATAGGTTGTGATGAAACGTTGAGGGTCTGTTGTGCATGTCTGCACCGTGTCCGTGCCCTCACGTAGAGTGCCGAAGACGACACACAGCCCCGTAACTCTTTCGAGTGACCATCGTTGAGAGTGCGGAGGCGGTTGGAGGAACAAGCGCTCGGACGGGCGGCAGTACCCACTGCCGGGAAAATCGGTCGAGCGTCAACCGCACAGGTGACGATTAGTACCAGCCTGGAGGCTCAAGGTGACGCGCATCAGCTGCGGAGGGCGGCCATGACATCCGTCCTCGTCTGCGACGACTCCCCGCTTGCCCGAGAGGCGCTCCGCCGCGCGGTCGCGACCGTGCCCGGTGTCGAGCGCGTGACCACGGCGGCCAACGGCGAGGAAGTCCTCCGCCGTTGGGGTGCCGACCGTTCGGACCTGATTCTGATGGACGTACGCATGCCCGGTCTGGGCGGCGTCGAGACGGTCAGGCGGCTGCTGTCCGCCGACCCCGGAGCACGGATCATCATGCTCACCGTCGCCGAGGACCTGGACGGCGTGGCGCTCGCCGTCGCCGCCGGTGCCCGCGGCTATCTGCACAAGGACGCCTCGCGCGCCGAACTGCGGGCCACGGTGACGCAGGCACTGGCCGACCCGACCTGGCGGCTCGCGCCGCGCCGGCTGCGCTCGGCCGAGATGGGCGCCGCGCCCACGCTCACCGCGCGCGAGATCCAGGTCCTGGAAGGCATGAGTCACGGCCGGTCCAACGCGGAGATCGGACGCGAGCTGTTCCTCTCCGAGGACACGGTGAAGACGCACGCCAGGCGCCTGTTCAAGAAGCTCGGCGCCTCGGACCGGGCCCACGCGGTGGCGCTCGGTTTCCGGTGGGGTCTGGTCCGTTAGGTGGGCCTCGGAGCGGGTCGGGAAGTCCCCGCCTACCGCACGGTGGGCGGGGGTGGCAAAACAGCCCGCCGGATGCCCGCTGCTCGTTTCGCCGCGGATGCCGCATCCTTGAGGTGTGGAGTTCCTCGGGAACGAGTCGGTCGAGCGGAAGGGGAGGGCGCAGGAGATGAGTTCCGGCGCACCTGCTCATAACGCTTCGGTGCACAACAACGGACGCGGTGCCACGGAGAGAGCGGCGCCAAGGCACCATGGTCCGATGCGCGACGACGAGGCGGCTTACGCCCATGGGGTGATCGGTGGTCTCGTCCACCGTGCCGTCGACGGGGACGAGCAGGCGACGCACGACCTGCTCGCCCATGTCCACCCCCTCGCCCTGCGCTACTGCCGCACCCGGCTGTCCCGACTGCCGGGCGACGCGCGGCACTTCGTGGAGGACCTGGCGCAGGAGGTCTGCGTCGCCGTACTCCTCGCCCTGCCGCGCTACCGCGACACCGGACGCCCGTTCGAGGCGTTCGTCTTCGCCATCGCCGCGCACAAGGTCGCCGACCTGCAGCGCGCCGCGATGCGTCACCCCGGCTCGACGGCCGTCCCCTCGGACGAGATGCCCGAACGCCCGGACGACTCCCTCGGCCCCGAGGAGCGCGCCCTGCTCAGCAGCGACGCCGAATGGGCCAAGAAACTCATGGCCAACCTCCCCGAGAACCAGCGCGAACTGCTCCTGCTGCGCATCGCGGTGGGCCTCACGGCCGAGGAGACCGGTCAGATGTTGGGAATGTCACCCGGAGCAGTGCGTGTCGCGCAGCACCGCGCGCTCAGCCGCCTGCGGGCACTGGCGGAGCAGTAGTCCTGGCGGCAGTCCTGACAGCGTCCTGGCCGAGGTCTGAACGGCCGGGGCGTCGATTCCGTACGAACATACGAAGCCTGAGGGTGCCTCGTACCGTGGAATTCGGGACCCGTGCTTCCCGTTAGCATGGACATCCGCACCGATCAAGGCCATTTGGGGAAGGTGTCATGACTGCCAACGTCGACGGAGTGCCCGCCAAATTCGCGACCCTCGGGCTCACCTACGACGACGTGCTGCTGCTGCCGGGCGCATCCGAGGTGCTGCCCAACGCGGTCGACACCTCGTCCCGCATCTC
This sequence comes from Streptomyces geranii, assembly GCF_002954775.1. Taxonomy (GTDB): domain Bacteria; phylum Actinomycetota; class Actinomycetes; order Streptomycetales; family Streptomycetaceae; genus Streptomyces; species Streptomyces geranii. The sequence continues at coordinate 95,497 of NZ_PJME01000025.1, read as the reverse complement.
CCGCAACGTCCGGGTCAACATCCCGCTGCTCTCCGCCGCGATGGACAAGGTGACCGAGTCCCGCATGGCCATCGCCATGGCCCGGCAGGGCGGGGTCGGTGTGCTGCACCGCAACCTCTCCATCGAGGACCAGGTCAACCAGGTCGACCTCGTGAAGCGCTCCGAGTCCGGCATGGTCACCGACCCGATCACGGTGAACCCGGACGCGACGCTCGGCGAGGCCGACGCGCTCTGCGCCAAGTTCCGCATCAGCGGCGTGCCCGTGACGGACGGCAACGGCAAGCTCCTCGGCATCGTCACCAACCGTGACATGGCCTTCGAGACCGACCGTTCGCGTCAGGTCCGCGAGGTCATGACGCCGATGCCGCTGGTCACCGGCAAGGTCGGCATCTCCGGCACCGAGGCGATGGAGCTGCTGCGCCGCCACAAGATCGAGAAGCTGCCCCTGGTCGACGAGGCCGGTCTCCTCAAGGGCCTCATCACGGTCAAGGACTTCGTCAAGGCCGAGAAGTACCCCGGTGCCGCCAAGGACGCCGAAGGCCGCCTGCTGGTCGGCGCGGCCGTCGGCGCCAGCCCCGAGGCGCTGGAGCGCGCCCAGGCGCTCGCCGCGGCGGGCGTGGACTTCCTGGTCGTCGACACCTCGCACGGGCACAACAGCAACGCCCTGAGCTGGATGTCGAAGATCAAGTCGAACGTCCACGTCGACGTGATCGGCGGCAATGTGGCCACGCGCGACGGCGCCCAGGCCCTGATCGACGCGGGCGTCGACGGCATCAAGGTCGGCGTCGGCCCTGGCTCCATCTGTACGACCCGTGTGGTCGCCGGCATCGGCGTACCGCAGGTCACGGCCATCTACGAGGCGGCCCTCGCGGCCCGCGCCGCCGGCATCCCGGTCATCGGCGACGGTGGCCTCCAGTACTCCGGCGACATCGGCAAGGCGCTCGCCGCCGGCGCCGACTCCGTGATGCTGGGCAGCCTGCTGGCGGGCTGCGAGGAGTCCCCGGGTGAGCTGATGTTCATCAACGGCAAGCAGTTCAAGTCGTACCGCGGCATGGGCTCCCTGGGTGCCATGCAGTCGCGCGGCCAGGCGAAGTCGTACTCCAAGGACCGCTACTTCCAGGCCGACGTCGGCTCCGACGACAAGCTCGTCCCCGAGGGCATCGAGGGCCAGGTGCCCTACCGCGGTCCCCTGGCCGCCGTACTGCACCAGCTCGTCGGCGGACTGCGCCAGACGATGGGCTACGTCGGTGCGGCCACCGTCTCCGAGATGGAGACCAAGGGCCGCTTCGTCCGCATCACGTCGGCGGGCCTCAAGGAGAGCCACCCGCACGACATCCAGATGACGGTCGAGGCGCCCAACTACAGCCGCAAGTAGGCGCGAGCGGTAACCGGACGTGCGAGAGGCGGTCCCGGAGATACTCCGGGACCGCCTTCGTCGTGCCCGTCGGGGATACTGGGAGGCGCAGAACCAAGGATGGAAAGGCCACACACGTGACTGAGATCGAGATCGGGCGCGGCAAGCGCGGCCGTAGGGCGTACGCCTTCGACGACATCGCCGTCGTCCCGAGCCGTCGTACGCGCGACCCGAAGGAGGTCTCGATCGCCTGGCAGATCGACGCCTACCGCTTCGAGCTGCCCTTCCTGGCGGCCCCCATGGACTCGGTCGTCTCCCCGGCCACCGCGATCCGCATCGGCGAGCTGGGCGGCCTCGGCGTCCTCAACCTCGAAGGGCTCTGGACGCGGTACGAGGACCCGCAGCCGCTGCTCGACGAGATCGCCGACCTGGACGCGGACACCGCGACACGCCGTCTCCAGGAGATCTACGCGGCCCCCATCAAGGAGGAGCTGATCGGCGCGCGCATCAAGGAGGTGCGCGACTCGGGCGTGGTCACCGCCGCCGCGCTCTCCCCGCAGCGCACGGCCCAGTTCTCCAAGGCCGTCGTCGACGCGGGCGTCGACATCTTCGTCATCCGCGGTACGACGGTCTCCGCGGAGCACGTCTCCGGCGCCGCCGAGCCGCTGAACCTCAAGCAGTTCATCTACGAGCTGGACGTCCCGGTGATCGTCGGCGGCTGCGCCACGTACACCGCGGCCCTGCACCTGATGCGCACCGGCGCGGCCGGTGTCCTGGTCGGCTTCGGCGGCGGCGCCGCGCACACCACGCGCAACGTCCTCGGCATCCGCGTCCCGATGGCCACCGCGGTCGCCGATGTGGCCGCCGCCCGCCGGGACTACATGGACGAGTCCGGCGGCCGGTACGTGCACGTCATCGCCGACGGCGGCGTCGGCTGGTCCGGCGACCTCCCCAAGGCGATCGCCTGCGGCGCCGACGCGGTCATGATGGGCTCTCCACTGGCCCGCGCCACGGACGCGCCCGGCAAGGGCCACCACTGGGGCATGGAGGCGGTGAACGAGGAGCTGCCGCGCGGCAAGAAGGTCGACCTCGGCACGGTCGGCACGATTGAGGAGGTCCTCACGGGCCCGTCGCACATCCCGGACGGCTCGATGAACTTCTTCGGTGCGCTGCGGCGGGCTATGGCCACGACCGGGTACAGCGACCTGAAGGAGTTCCAGCGGGTTGAGGTCGCGGTGGCGGACTCGGTGCATCAGCGGTAGTTCGTAGGACGGAGCTTGGGGCCTGAAAAGGGGGCCGGTCACCTTGGCAGGTGACCGGCCCCCTTTTGGCTGTCCGGCGCGGGGGCGCGTGGTGTGGGGCGCGGGCGCGCGGTTGCGTTCGGGGTGGATACGGGCTGGTCAGGGGAGGCGCGAGGGCTAGTGTCCCTCTTGGCGACCCGCTCTCTGGGGCGCCCCCTTCCAAGGAGCACGTATCCGGACCCTATTGACCCGGGGGCCCGGCCCCGAGCTCCAGTTGAACCGTCCACCGGGCTACTGGGCGGCGTCATGGAAGGGGGCGCGCCGATGGGCCGTCACCGCAAACCCACCCGCTGGGATCGCATTCGGCTTCGGCTGGTGAAGTTCCGGAGGAGGTGTCTTTTGCGGACTTACGGTTGGTGAGCGGCCACCCCTATAGAGAGTAGGGGTGGACACTCGACCACCAATCAGGAGCCTGCCGCAGTACCCGCTGCGGTGGGCTCCACCTGTTTCCACGCTACCGGCGCGGGGAGCTGCTCGCCACCATTCCTGAAGCCTGCCGCGTCCCACGCGCCCCCCCTTCACAACCGATGCGCCGCCCCCGTAGGCGTGGCCCCCCGTGTGTCCAGCAGCAGCTGTGCCTTCACCGACAGGCCCTGGAGGTCGTACGTCCGGTGTTGCTGGAGGAGGATCGTCAGGTCCGCGTCGGCTGCCGCCTCGTAGAAGGAGTCCGCGCGTGGGACGGGGCGGTCCAGGACGCTCCAGGACGGGACGTGGGGGTCGTGGTAGCTGACGGAGGCGCCCAGTTCCATCAGGCGGGTCGCGATCTCCTGGGCGGGGGAGCCCTGTTGGTCGGCGAGGTCGGGCTTGTAGGTGACGCCGAGGAGGAGTACGCGGGCGCCTCGGGCCGATTTGCCGTGCTCGTTCAGGAGGGTGGCCGCGCGCTGGATGACGTACTGGGGCATGTGGTTGTTGACCTGCTGGGCCAGTTCCACCATGCGCAGGGTGCGGCCGGTGTGGCCGTGGAGGTCCTGGGGGACCGCGTGGCCGCCGACGCCCGGGCCGGGGCGGAAGGCCTGGAAGCCGAACGGCTTGGTCTCCGCGCAGCGGATGACGTCCCAGAGGTCTACGCCCAGATCGTTGCAGAGGACGGCCATCTCGTTGACGAGGGCGATGTTGACGTGGCGGAAGTTGGTCTCCAGGAGCTGGACCGTTTCCGCTTCCCGGGGGCCACGCGCGCGTACCACCTTGTCCGTCAGCCGGTTGTAGAAGGCGGCGGCCGACTCGGTGCAGGCGGGGGTGAGGCCGCCGATGACCTTGGGGGTGTTGGCGGGGGTGAAGTCGCGGTTGCCGGGGTCGACCCGGCTGGGGGAGTAGGCGAGGTGGAAGTCGCGGCCCGCGCGGAGGCCGGAGCCCTCTTCCAGGAGGGGACGCAGGAACTCCTCCGTCGTGCCCGGCTGTACCGGTGACTCCAGGATCACGGTGGTGTGCGGGCGCAGGTGGGCCGCCAGGGTGCGGGCGGCGGACTCCACCTGGCCGAGGTCCAGGGTGCCGTCGGCGCCGCGCGGGGTGGGGGCGCAGATGACCGCGGTGCGTACGCGGCCGAGTTCGGCGGGGCCGGCCGCTGTCCGGAAGCCCCTGGAGAGCATCCGGCGCAGTTCGGCTGCGGTGAGGGAACCGGCCTCGGGGCCGGTCTTGTACCCCAGGGTGGGGATGCCGGCGGCGACGGCGGCCTGGGCCAGCGGCAGGCCGAGATGTCCGAGTCCGATGACGGCGAGATCTGCGGGCATGCGTGGGCCGTCCTTCCCAGTAGCCGAAGCGGGACAGGTGCGCAAGCCCTGTGGACTGGACGGGCGAGCGCAATGTCAGACTAGGAGTAAATATGACCGATATGTGGGATTCGGTGGGCGAGTTTCCACAGGTGTTTCCGTGGAGGTTGTCCACAGGCTGAGGGCGGGTGGTGGCCGAAGTCGGGCAACCCAGTGAGAATTCGGGCAGGGGGATCCGGGCAGGAGCAGCCGTACGACGGGGCACAGCCGACCGGTCGTAGGGATGCGGCCGGCGCGACCGACAGCGGGAGGCAGCGATGAGGACAGCGGCACTGGGACCGGCGCAGCGAGCCGAGTCACTGGCAGCGATGGCCGAGCGTGAGCTGGACGTGCTCGTCGTGGGCGCGGGTGTGGTCGGCGCGGGCACCGCGCTCGACTCCGTGACCCGCGGTCTGTCCACGGGCCTGGTGGAGGCCCGCGACTGGGCGTCGGGCACGTCGAGCAGGTCCAGCAAGCTCGTCCACGGCGGTCTGCGCTATCTGGAGATGCTCGACTTCGCCCTCGTCCGGGAGGCGTTGAAGGAACGGGGGCTGTTGCTGGAACGGCTCGCTCCGCACCTGGTGAAGCCGGTGCCGTTTCTGTATCCCCTGCAGCACAAGGGCTGGGAGCGGCTGTACGCGGGTGCCGGCGTCGCCCTCTACGACGCCATGTCGATGGCCCGCGGCCACGGGCGGGGCCTGCCCGCGCACCGCCATCTGAGCCGCCGTCACGCCCTGCGCGTCGCGCCCGCCTTGAAGAAGGACGCGCTGGTCGGGGCGCTGCAGTACTACGACGCGCAGATGGACGACGCCCGCTATGTGGCCACCCTGGTGCGCACGGCCGCCGCGTACGGCGCGAAGGTCGCCAACCGCGCGCGGGTGACCGCCTTTCTGCGGGAGGGCGAGCGGGTCGTCGGGGCCCGGGTGCAGGACGTCGAGGCGGGCGGGGAGTACGAGATCCGGGCCCGGCAGATCGTCAACGCCACGGGCGTGTGGACCGACGACACCCAGGGGATGGTCGGCGAGCGCGGGCAGTTCCACGTCCGGGCCTCCAAGGGCATCCATCTGGTCGTGCCCAAGGACCGGATCCACTCGACGACCGGGCTGATCCTGCGCACCGAGAAGTCCGTGCTGTTCGTCATCCCGTGGGGCCGGCACTGGATCGTCGGGACGACGGACACCGACTGGGACCTCGACAAGGCCCACCCGGCGGCCTCCAGCGCCGACATCGACTATCTGCTGGAGCATGTGAACTCCGTGCTCGCGGTCCCGCTGACCAGGGACGACGTCCAGGGCGTGTACGCGGGTCTGCGGCCCCTGCTCGCCGGTGAGTCCGACGCCACCAGCAAGCTGTCGCGCGAGCACACCGTGGCGCATCCGGTGCCCGGGCTGGTGGTCGTGGCGGGCGGCAAGTACACGACGTACCGGGTGATGGCGAAGGACGCCGTCGACGCGGCCGTGCACGGGCTGGACCAGCGGGTCGCCGAGTGCGTGACGGAGGACGTGCCGCTGATCGGGGCCGAGGGCTACCGCGCGCTGTGGAACGCCCGGGCCAGGACGGCCGCGCGCACCGGCCTGCACGTGGTGCGGGTGGAGCACCTGCTGAATCGGTACGGCTCACTCGCGCAGGAGGTCCTCGACCTGATCGCGGCCGACGCCTCGCTCGGCGAGCCCTTGCAGGCGGCGGAGGACTATCTGCGGGCGGAGGTGGTGTACGCCGCCTCGCACGAGGGGGCGCGGCATCTGGACGACGTGCTGACGCGGCGGACCCGGATCTCGATCGAGACCTTCGACCGGGGGACGCGCAGTGCCCGTGAGGCGGCCGAGCTGATGGCGCCGGTGCTCGGCTGGGACAAGGACCAGATCGAGCGCGAGGTCGAGCACTACGAGAAGCGGGTGGAGGCGGAGCGCGAGTCGCAGCGCCAGCCCGACGACCTGACGGCGGACGCGGCACGGCTGGGCGCCCCGGACATCGTGCCGCTCTGACGCTGTGTCACGGCGCTTCTCGCGCGGTCCTGCACGGGAGTTGCGTCGAAACCCGGCACGGGAGTTCCCCGCGAAGTCCTGCCCGGCAGTTCCCGCGAAGTCCTGCACGGCAGCTTCTCCGAACTCCTGAGCGTCACTCGAACGAGTGTCGTGAGCTGGGATCTTTGCCCCGCGCCCGGCCGTTCTACGGGGTGCGGGGGCGGAACTCGGCGGCGGGCGGGGCCGGTTTGGGGGTGCGGCCCGCGCTCATGTCCAGGTGCGATCGGAAGGCGGGGCGGGCGGTGAGGAGGCAGTGACAGCAGGTAGGACGGCGGAACGCGCACTTCACGCGGTCCCCCTTCCCACAGGCCACCGTCCGTCCCGAGGGGCACCCGGGGCGTCGGCCGCTTGTCGGGTGAGGGACAATGGAGGTTCTGTCAGGGCGGGTTGCATGAGGGGACGCATGTCGGAGGCGGAGCGGGCGGGCGCATCCCGTGAGGACAAGAGCGAGCGTCTCCTCGCCGGGCGGTACCGGCTGGGAGGGGTCCTCGGCCGCGGCGGCATGGGCACCGTCTGGCGCGCGGAGGACGAGACGCTGGGCCGTACCGTCGCCGTCAAGGAGCTGCGGTTCCCCGGGAGCATCGACGAGGAGGAGAAGCGGCGGCTGATCACGCGGACGCTGCGCGAGGCCAAGGCCATCGCGCGTATCCGCAACAACAGCGCCGTGACCGTCTTCGACGTGGTCGAGGAGGACGACCGGCCCTGGATCGTCATGGAGCTGGTCGAGGGCAAGTCGCTCGCCGAGGTCATCCGTGAGGACGGGCTGCTGGAGCCGCAGCGCGCGGCGGAGGTGGGCCTCGCGATCCTCGACGTGCTCAGGTCCGCGCACCGTGAGGGCATCCTGCACCGCGACGTGAAGCCGTCGAACGTACTGATGTCGGACGACGGCCGGGTCGTCCTCACCGACTTCGGTATCGCGCAGGTCGAGGGCGACCCGTCGATCACCTCGACCGGCATGCTCGTCGGGGCGCCCTCCTACATCTCGCCGGAGCGGGCCCGAGGCCACAAGCCCGGCCCGGCCGCCGACCTCTGGTCGCTCGGCGGCCTGTTGTACGCGTCGGTCGAGGGTGTGCCGCCGTACGACAAGGGGTCCGCGATCGCCACGCTGACCGCCGTGATGACGGAGCAGCTGGAGGAGCCGAAGAACGCGGGTCCGCTGAAGGACGTGATCTACGGCCTGCTCACCAAGGACCCCGCGAAGCGGCTCGACGACGCCGGTGCGCGCACGATGCTCAACGCGGTGATCCACGCGCCCGAGCCCAGGGAGGCCGAGCCGGAGCCGGTCGACGCGACGAAGGTCGTGCCGTTGCCGCCCGTCCCCGGCAAGGGCAAGCGGGCCGACAAGGGCGCGGAGAGCGGGAGTTCGGCAGACTCGGGTTCCGGCGGCAAGCGGGGCGAGGAGGCCGGTGAGCGGTTCCGCGGGGCGTTCCGGTCCGTGAAGAAGGCGGCTGTCGCGGCGGGAGCCGGGGCGGGCGCGGCTGTCCGGACGAAGCCCGCTGACGCCGATGCGGTCGGCTCCGAGTCCGGGGGAGCTGCCGGTGCCGGTGCGGGCGTCGCTGCCTCCGGAAGCGTGGGCTCCGGATCGGCTTCGGGAAGTGTGGCTTCCACCGGTGTGGTGGGTGAGACCGCGAAGAGTGGCACCGCACAGGGGGCCGCTGTTCCCGGGGCTCGGGACGGCAAGGCTCGCGAGAGCGGGACTCAGGCGGGCAACGCCGGCGCAGGGGGGCGGAGTTCGGGGTGGCCCGTGGTACCGCCGCCGGATCTGCCGCCTCGGCCCGCGCCCAGGGCGCCGCTCACCGACGTCGTGCCGAAGCGGACGCTGGTGATCATCGCGGTGGTCGTCGCGGTCATCGTGCTCGGCGTGGTGCTGGCCCTCGTGCTCGGGGGCGACGACCCCGACGGCGGTTCGGCCAGTGGTGCGAAGAGCGGCGGGGACAAGGTGACGTCCTCCGGGTCGGCCTCCGCCTCCGCCGAGACCAAGGAGGACAAGGCCGACGGCACCCGTACGGACGGCGGGCAGAGCGCCGACGCCTCGACGAGCGCGGAGACGGGGACCGGCTCGGGCACGGGTAAGGGAGAGGGCGCGGCGAACTCGCCCAGCGCGACCGCGAGTTCCTCCGGCGGTACCTCGGCCGTGACCACGTACAAGAGTGCTCAGGGGTTCTCCGTCGGGCTGCCCACCGGGTGGAAGTTCGAGTCCACGGGGTCCGCGGGCGCCCGGTTCGCGGGGCCCGACGGGCAGAAGCTGCTCATCGGCTGGACCGGCACGCCCAAGTCCGATCCGGTCGCGGACTGGGAGAACCAGGAGCAGTACATGACGCGGTCGCAGTACGACCGGATCCGAATAGAGAAGGTGAGCTACCGCGGCTGGAACACGGCCGACTGGGAGTTCACCTACACGGAGGGCGGCACGAAGTACCGGTCCGTGGACCGGGGGTTCGTGGTCGACGCCCAATCCGGATTTGCGCTCATGTACACCGCGAAAGCGGCCAATTGGGGCAGTGAGCTGCGCAAGGAGACATGGCGGACGTTCACGGAGACGTTCGAGCCGAAATCGTGATGTGCGCGGTTCCGAGTTGAGGCCGCCAGATCTCGGATCCCTCTTTGCGAGTTGCCTCCGGCACGTATCGTGAGTGGTTGCGGACCGTACGCATCCAGAACGGGACGTATGACGAACGGATTTGAGCAGCTGGGCGGCTCGGGGGAGGCATCGTGGACGAATATGCGGGACGGGTACTCGCCGACCGCTATCGCCTGCCGCTGCCCGCGTCCGACGAGTTCGAACTCCGTGAGACGCGTGCCTGGGACACCTACAGCGGGCAGGAAGTCCTGGTCAGGCAGGTGCCGTTGCCCGAGGTCGTCGAGGCCGAGGTGCTCGACGCGGACGGGCTGCCGGACGGGTTCGTGGCCAGGGACGGGCGTCGTGCGCGCCCTGCCGACACACGGTCCGCGGCCACCCGCCGGCCCACCGATCCGGCCGTACGACGTGCCATAGAGGCCGCGCAGGCCGCCGCGTCGATTCCCGACCATCCGCGGCTCGACCAGGTCTTCGACGTGTTCGCGCAGGGCGGCTCGTTGTGGATAGTGAGTGAACTGGTGCCGGCGCGGTCGCTGGAGTCGCTGCTCGCCGACAAGCCGCTGACGCCGTACCGCGCGGCCGAGGTCGCCGCCGACGTCCTCATGGCGCTGCGGGTGCTGCACGCCCATGGCTGGGTGCACCGCAACATCACCGAGCGCACGGTGCTCGTCTGCGACGACGGGCGCGTGATGCTCACCGGACTGGCTGCCGGGGCGGCGGAAGAGGCGCTGTGCGGGTACGACCCGGTGCCTGGCCGGGATGCGTCGGGGGCGGAGCCGGCGGGTGGGGCCGCCGGGGCTCCTGGGGCTGCTGGGGTGCATGGGCCGGGGGGCGCGAAGGCCATAGGGGGTGCGGCTGCGGGGGTTGATGCTCCAGGGCGGGGCTCTGCGGGCGGTGCCGGTGGACGTGGTGGGTACGGACAGTCACCTGTGCCGGGTGCCGGGGGAGTCGCCGGTGGTGGTCCGGGGCTCGGTGCGGTGGGTGGTAGTGGCGGTGGTGGTGGGTACGGGGAGTCGTCTGTTCCGGCCGTGAGCGGGCCGGGGGCGGCTGGGCGGCAGGGGTCGCCCGGTGGTTCCGGGTATTCCGGCCGGGGTGGAGGTTACGGGGTTGCCGGGGGGACCTTCGCCGGGGACGCCGGTGGGGATCCCGAGGCCGCCCGGCGGGCCGCCATCGAGGCGCGGTCCGGTGGCGGGGCGCCCGGTACGGGTGCTGACGGGAGCGACGGAGGCTCCGCCGGGGGCGAGCGGCGGGCGCTGGAGACCGGGGGGGACATTCGGGCGGCGCGGGCCGGGGCCATCGCCGCGTACCGGGCGGGGGCGCGGGCCGCGGCCCGGGTCCAGGAGGCCGAGCAGAGCGGGCGTACCGCGCTGCCCGGTGGTGCCAGGCCGTCGATCGAGGCGCCCGGCACCGGCGGGGAGCGCGGCCCTGCGACGCCGCCTCCGGGGCAGATCGCCGATCCCTACGGCGTGCGTACGGCACCGACCTGGAACGGCGGGGTCGCGCCCGCGACCGGGCTTCCCGGGCAGCCGCGCAACGCCCTGCCCGCCGGGGCGAACGGCGCCGCGACGAGCGGGGTCGCCGACGGGGTTCCGTCGCAGCAGGCCTGGCCGTTGACTCAGGCACAGCCGCAGGCGCAGACGCAAGGGGTGTCCCGGGAGCAGGGGCCGTCTGCCGACGGTGTGGCGCGGCAGCAGCCCTGGTCGTTGAGCCAGGCGCATGCCCAGGGGGTGCCTCAGGGTTCCTCTCGGGACCAGTTCGTGCCCGTTGACGGGGTTCCGTCGCAGCAGACCTGGCCGCCGACCCACGCGCAGGCCCACGCCCAGGGTGCGCCCCAGGACGCTCCCCGGGACCAGGCGCCGCCCGCCGATCGTGTTCCCGGGCGGCCCCCGGGGTGGGAGGGTGTGGCCGCTCCCAGGCGTGGGCCCGCCACTCCGCTGGCCGCCGAGCGGGCGCGGCAGGCGCGGATGGCTGTCGTCGGGGCCGTGACCGAGCGGTGGGCGCCCGAGCAGGCAGGGCCCGTGCACGAGAACTGGCAGCTGGCCCCGCCCATCGGTCCCGCGACCGACCTGTGGGCGCTCGGCGCGCTGCTCTTCAGGGCCGTACAGGGGCATGCGCCCTACCCCGAGGAGTCGACGGCCGAGCTGGTGCAGCTGGTGTGCGCCGAGCCGCCCGCCTTCGCCGAGGAGTGCGGGCCGCTCAGGCCGGTCGTGGAGTCGCTGCTGCGCCAGGACCCCACCGAGCGGCTCGACTTCGAGGAGTTGAACGGCTGGCTGCGCTCCCTCGTCAGGTCGGCGCCGGAGCCCGAGGCCGGGGTGCACACCGTCGCCGCGCCGCCCACCGACCCGCGTCGGCTGCCGATCGTACGGCGCCGGGGCGAGCTGGTGCGCAGGCGCCGGGCGGGGCTGCCCGCGAACAGTCCGCACGGCCGGCACAAGCGGGCCAGGCAGGAGCAGCGGGCGCCGCGCAGACTCGGCCGCAACCTGCTCCTGGTGATACTGCTCGCACTGGCGGCGGCGGTCGCGTACGCCATGTTCTTCATGCCGAAGGCGGGCAGCGACGAGGGACAGGACGGGGAGCGGACCGGTTCCGCCGGTGAGGTGAACGCGACGCCGCAGCAGTCGGCCGACACCCCGGACGCGAGCAGCGAACCCCGGCCCGAGCAGACCTCGCCCAGCGGGGGGAACGACAACAGCGCTTCCCCGTCGGCCGGTTCGTCCGAGTCCGAGTCCGAGTCGGAGACGGAACCCGACGGTGGGCCCAAGGTCGCCGCCGGCTTCACCCTGCGTACCGACGCCGAGGGGTTCCGGGTCGCCGTCGCCAACGGGTGGGACCGGACGGCGAAGAACGGGCGCGGGCAAGTCGTTTACTCGCACGGGGCGTTCGAGCTGATCGTGGTCCCGGGGCGGGACACCACGAAGGCGTACGGGTCCGACCCGATGGCCTATCAGCGGGAGCGGGAGTACGAGTTGCAGCCGTTCCGCGACTCGACCTGGGCCACGTCCAGTGGGATGCGGACCATCGAGGTGGGCGGACGGGCCATGGCCGAGGGGCAGTTCACCTGGCAGGACAGCTCCGGCAGCGAGGTGTTCGTACGCAATCTCGCGATAGTCGTCGACGGGCGCTATCACGTCGTGCAGGTGCGCGGGCCCGAGGCCGAGCGGGACGAGGTGACCCGGCTGTACGAACAGGCGGCGGACACCTATCAGTTCACCGGCTGACCGGAAGGGCAGCCCGGCGGGCAGAAGCGTCACAGTGCTGTCCCCGTAGGCACCCCGGCGGTTCCCTCCCGTGCGGGCGCTCTTTAGTCTTGACCCTGTCAAGACCATTGCGGGGAAACGTGAATCAGATGCAGGGCCTGCTCCTCGCGGGCCGCTACCGGCTCGTCGACGTCATCGGCAGCGGCGGCATGGGCCGGGTGTGGCGTGCGCACGACGAGCTGCTGCACCGTGCCGTCGCCGTCAAGGAGTTGACGGCCGCGCTGTACGTGTCCGAGAGCGAGAAGGCCGTCCTGCTCGCCCGCACCCGGGCCGAGGCGCGGGCGGCGGCGCGGATCAACCACTCCGCCGTCGTCACCCTGCACGACGTGCTCGACCACGACGGCCGCCCGTGGATCGTGATGGAACTCGTCGAGGGCAACTCGCTGGCCGACGAGGTCAAGGAGGCCGGGCGCATCGAGCCGCGCGAGGCGGCGCGGATCGGCCTGTGGGTGCTGCGCGCGCTGACCGCCGCGCACGCCGCCGGCGTACTCCACCGGGACGTCAAGCCCGGCAACGTCCTGCTCGCCCAGGACGGCCGCGTCCTGCTCACCGACTTCGGTATCGCCCAGGTCGAGGGCGACACGACCATCACGCGTACGGGGGAGATCGTCGGGTCCGTCGACTATCTCGCCCCGGAGCGGCTGCGCGGCGAGGACCCGGGACCCTCCTCCGACCTGTGGGCGCTCGGCGCGACGCTGTACACGGCCGTCGAGGGCCGGTCGCCGTTCCGCCGGACCTCCCCGCTGACCACCATGCAGGCGGTCGTCGAGGACGAGCCCGAGGAGCTGCGGCATGCCGGTGCGCTCGCGCCGGTCATCGCGGCCCTGCTGCTCAAGGATCCCGCCGTACGGCCCGGAGCGGCCGAGGCCGAGCAGCTGCTCGCGGAGGCGGCTGAGGGGCGCCGGCCCCGCGCGGCCCAGCAGTACGTGCCGACGCTCCGGACGGAGGCGACGGTGCGGACGCCCGCGGAGGGGGAGGTCGGGGCGTTCCGGATGGGCTCCGGGGCGGGCGACTCCGCCACGCCGGTCCAGGGGAGCTTCGGTCCGACCCGGGTCGGACCCGGCGCCCCGGCGGGGCGGAACCGGCGCGGGCGCACGATCGCGCTGGCCGTCGCGCTGGTCGTACTCATCGGCGGGGGCGGGGCGTTCGCGCTGCACCAGTGGAACTCGGGGACGGCGACGGAGACGCGGAAGGGGGCGGGAGCGGGGGCGGGGAAGGACGGTTCGGCCGTCTCGGCATCCCCGTCGGCCTCGGCCTCGTCGTCTGCCTCCGCGTCCGCATCCGCCTCGGTTTCTGTCCCGCCTGCTGCCCCGGCCTCCGTGCCGGAGGGCTGGGTGCGGGTCGAGGATCCGGCCGGTTTCAGTCTTCCGCTGCCCGAGGGGTGGACGCGGACGGTCTCCAACGGCCAGATCGACTACTCGCCGGACGGCGGAGAGCACTTCCTCCGGATAGCCATCGACGAGGACCCCGACTTCGACGACCCCTACGCCCACCAACTCGACCTGGAACAGCAGCTCAGCAGGCTCAGCGAGTACAGGAGGGTGAGCCTGGGGGCGAACGTCTACCGCGACCGCAAGGGCTCTCTCTGGGACTTCACCTGGACCGCGCTGGCCAAGGACGGGGCGTTCCCCGGGCCGCGGCGGGCCATCGAGCAGGCTTATCTCGGCCGGGACGGGGCCGAGTACCTGATCTACATGTCCGCTCCGGCCGCCGACTGGGCGACCGCGCGCGAGCAGTTCGGCACGGTACTGCGGGGCTGGCGGACGAACGCGGGCTGAGGGCGGGCCGGGAGCAGGGGCGAGGTTCCGGTGAACTGCTTGTGCGGTACGGCGGTTGTCGGTCATCCGGTGTTCGCCGCCCCGGAGCCGGGCCCTCCGTTGCGGCATGATGAGGCTCATGGGACCCGAGGGGGACAGCTTCCGTGTGATCGCCGGGCGGTACCGCCTGGAGGCGAGGCTCGGCCGGGGCGGGATGGGCGTCGTCTGGCGGGCGACCGATCAGCTGCTCGAACGGCGGGTCGCGGTCAAGGAGTTGACGCAGGACACCTCCCTCTCGGCGGACGAGGCCCGGCTGCGCCGCGAACGCACCCTGCGTGAGGCCCGCGCGGTCGCGCAGCTCCGCCACCCGCACATCATCGTCGTCCACGATGTCGTCGAGGACGACGAACGCCCGTACATCGTCATGGAGTTGATCGACGGCGGCTCCCTCGCCGACCGGATCTCCGGCCGCGGCCCGGTCGACGCCGACGAGGCCGCGCGGATCGGCATCGCCCTGCTCGGCGCCCTGAACACCGCCCATGCCGCCGGGGTCCTGCACCGGGACATCAAGCCCGCGAACGTCCTCCTGGAGGACGACACCGACCGGATCGTCCTCACCGACTTCGGTATCGCCCAGGTCGCGGGCGCGACCACGCTCACGGAGAGCGGCTCCTTCGTCGGCTCGCCCGAGTACACCGCGCCCGAGCGGATGTCCGGGGTCAGGACCGGCCCCGAGTCCGACCTGTGGTCGCTCGGCGCGCTGCTCTGCACCGCCCTGAGCGGCGAATCCCCGTTCCGGCGCGACTCGTTGGGCGGCATCCTGCACGCCGTCGTGATCGACGAGGTACGGCCACCGGCCCAGGCCGCGCCGCTCCTGCCCGTCGTACGGGGGCTCCTGGAGCGCGATCCCGAGCGGCGGCTCGACGCCCCGGAGGCGGAACGGATGCTGCGGGCGTTCCGGACGACCGGGCGTACGCCGAAGCTGTCGGCGGGGTACACGCCGGGGCGGCAGCAGGCCCGACAGCAGGGCCGGCAGCAGGCTTGGCGGGACGACGAGCCCGGCGGCAAGGCGGCGCCCTCGCCCCGCACCCTCTCCCTGCGGAGCGCGTCCTCCCGTACACCTTCGTCTGCATCTTCGTCTTCGTCGGCTTCTTCCCGTACGGCGGACCAGGCGCCGTGGCCCTCCGGGCGGACCGTGCTCATCGCGGCCGTGCTGGTCGCGGCGCTGGCCGGGGCAGGGGTGTCCGCGGCGGCGCTGCTGATGAACTCGGGGGACGGTGGGGGAGGGGCGCCGGGGAGTACGGCGACGGCGGTGACCGCGTCCGGGTCGGGGGCGACGGAGGTGTCGCCCACGGCGACCGGGCCCTCCTCGTCCTCCTCCCCGTCCATCCCCGCCAACTCCCCTTCCTCCAGTGCCCCTTCCTCCGGCACCGCGCCCTCCGGTTACCGGCTCGCTCGCGACCCGCGTGGCTTCTCGCTCGCCGTTCCCGACGGCTTCACGCGTGCCGAGCAGAAGGACCGGGTCTTCTATCTGTCGCCGGGGGAGACCTTCCGGCTCGGGATCAGGGTCGTCGACCCCGAACCCGGCGGCCCGCTCGCGGTGATGACCCGGGCGGACGCCAACGGGCCCTCCTCGAACCCGGGTTACCGCGACGGCCGGGTCACCGGGACCAGGCACGGTCAACAGGCCGCCGCGCTCTGGGAGTTCACCTGGGACGGCTTCAGCGAGGCCGAGGGGCCCCGGCACACCTACGACCTGTGCTGGGAGGAGGGCGGGCGGATGTACGACGTATGGGTGTCGGCGCCCGTCGGGAAGGTGCGGGAGGCGAAGGAGTATTTCGACGTCGCCCTGGACACGTTCGCCGATGAGTGAAAAGCGGCGATCAGCGGATAAAGCGGCGTTTCAGGAGCCCGAGGGCCGCTCGGAGAAGTCCCGCTTTCCCGGTCGCCCCCACCCGCAGCGCGAATCCGCCGTCCGGCCGGAAAACCGGCTTCGCGTAGCAGAACCCGCTCCGGTGCCACCACTTGGCCGCCCTCAGTTTCCTCGGCGGCTGCGGCAGCGGCAACGCCCTTTCGCCGAGCCGGAGTTCGCCGCTCCACACGCCCGGACCCAGCTCGCGTACGGGTATGCGCACGGTGAACTGCTCGCCGTGCGGGGGCCGTACGGCGGTGAAGACGGCGGTGGTGCCAGGCTCGTCCTCCCTGTCGAGGTGCACGGTCAGTGCCCCGCGCGGGTACGCGCCGAGTGTGCAGCGGCCGGTGATCAGCAGCTCGGTGGGGCGGCTCGCGTGCCAGCGGACGGGTGCGAACGTCAGCCGCTTCAGCACCGGGTGCTTCCGTTCACCGAGGTCGACCGTGTAGTTGCCGTACGGGACGGTCGTGTACAGGGTGACGGCGCGACGGCCGCGTACGGTCTCGGTGATCCGGACGTCGGGGCGGCCGGCCAGTCGGTCCGCGCGGTTGCTGCCGATGCGGACCTCGCGGGTGAGGCCCTGCGCGCCGACGGCCAGGGAGATGTCCCACAGGCCGTCGTCGAGGGGCGAGCCGTCGGCCAGGGTGTCGATGTCGAAGGCCGCCTCGAACCCGGCCTTCTCGTAGGCGTACCGCCCCTCGTCCTCGTCGGCGCCGAGGCACGGGGAGGCGGTGTGGGTGACCGGCAGCCGGTACTCGGTCCCCGACTCGCGCTCGCGCACGACGAGTTCGGTGCTGACGTCGCGTGTCTCCACCCGGTGCAGATAGGCGTATCCGGCCAATCGCACCCGGGTGCCCCGCAGTTCGGCCCGCGAGACATGATGCCGTACGTCTATTTCGCGTATTTCATGCGCTTCGTGCTTTCTCGGAGAATCCGTATCGGGCACGGTCATCGTCACGTTCTCCAAAAGTAAGGGGCGAATTGCGGAGGGTGAAGTGCGAATGCGTGCGCCGTTATTGGGTATAAGTGGCGACTGGGTCGTGAAGATACCGTGACCTGATCGTGTCTTCAAGGTAAGAGCACCGTGATCATCCTGCTCGGCAGCGGAACTCTGCTAAAACGTCGACATGGACATGGGTACCGGCTTGGACAACGAGCTGTTCGGGCGTGCGCATGCCCGCCAACGCTGGGCGGCGCGCGCCGCGCTCGGGGCGGCCGGGCTGGCCGTACTGCTGCCGATCGCGTTCGCGGGCATGGGCAGCCTGCTGCTGGCGGTGGTCGGCATCGGCGGGGCCGTGCTCACCGCCTCCGGCCTGTGGTGGGCGCTGGCCCGGCGCGGCCTCGTACGGGCTGTCGGCGCCGTACTCGCCGTCGCCACCCCCGTCGCGGTCGTGGCCCTCTTCGCCGCCGCCAACCTGCTGAGTCCCGCGCTGGCCTCCCTCGCGCTGTGGGGCATCGCCGTGTGGGCCGGGAAGTCCGCGCTGAGCAGCACCAAGTCCCATGTCGTGCCGGTCCGCGAGTACGAGACGCCTGCGCCCGTCCGGCCCTTCCTCCTCATGAACCCGCGGTCCGGCGGCGGCAAGGTCGACCGGTTCGGGCTGCGCGAGAAGGCGGAGCGGCTCGGTGCCCGCGTCCATCTGCTCGACCCCGACAAGCCCGAGCCCGAGGACGTCGTCGTCCTCGCCCGGGAGGCGGTCGCGGCCGGCGCGGATCTGCTCGGCGTGGCCGGCGGCGACGGCACCCAGGCCCTCGTCGCGGGCGTCGCCGCCGAACACGGCCTGCCCTTCCTGGTCGTGTCCGCCGGTACGCGCAACCACTTCGCCATGGACCTCGGCCTCGACCGCGAAGACCCGGCCGCCTGCCTCGACGCCCTCACGGACGCGGGCGGCGTCGAACTGCGGGTGGACCTGGGCTACCTCGACAGCGGCGACGGTACGGCGGACAGCCGCCCCTTCGTCAACAACGCCTCCTTCGGCGCGTACGCCTCGATCGTGCAGAGCCCGGCGTACCGCGACGACAAGGTGGGCACCACCCTGGGCCTGCTGCCCGAGTTGCTCACCTTCGAGCGCGGCGCGACGCTGACCGCCCGCGCCTACCCCCGGGCGGAGACCCGGGACGGCGAGACGGTCGTCCACGGGCCGCAGGCCGTGCTGGTCAGCAACAACCCTTACCGCATGGACGACTTGGTCGGCCTCGGCCGCCGCGAGCGCTTGGACGCCGGTGTCCTCGGGGTGCTCGGCATCAAGGTCGAGGACGCCGCCCAGGCCGCCGAACTGCTCCTCGGCCGGTACGCCACCGGCCTGACCGTCATCACCGCCCACGAGGTCGTCGTCGAGGCCGACCTGCCCGAGATCGAGGTCGGCCTCGACGGCGAGGCCCTCGTCCTGCCCACCCCCGTCCGCTGCCGCGTCGAACCGGGCGCCCTGCGCGTCCGCGTCCCCCGCCACCGGCCCGGCGTCCCCGCGCCGACGCCCCCGATGGACTGGCGGCGGCTGCGCAAACTGGCGGCGACGGTCGGCCGTACGGCACTGCCCCGCCGTACGACGGACGCCCTGAACCGGCGTCGACAGGCGTCGGGCCCGCAGGGTAGGGATGGGGCATGAGCGATGGCGGCGACGGTGGGGAGAACAAGGGCACGGGCGGGGCAGGCAGAAGCACGGGTGGTGCGGGCAAGGGCGACCAGGGGCGGCTGGTCGGTGGCCGGTACCGGCTGACCGAGCGCATCGGGTCCGGCGGCATGGGCACCGTCTGGCGGGCGCGGGACGAGCTGGTCGAGCGTGAGGTCGCGGTCAAGCAGCCGAGGCTGCCCGGGGACCCGCAGGACGCCGCCCGTCAGCGGATCGCCCACCGACTCCACCGGGAGGCGCGGGCCGCCGCGCGCGTCGACCACCCCTCCGCCGTCTCCGTCCACGATGTCGTCGTCGAGGACGGACTCCCATGGATCGTCATGGAGTTGGTGCGCGGCGAGTCCCTGCACGAGGTGCTCCAGCGCGGTGCCGTGAAGCCCGCCGAGTCCGCGCGCATCGGCCTCGCCGTGGTCGGCGCGCTGCGCGCCGCGCACTCCGTCGGGATCGTCCACCGCGACGTGAAACCCGCCAACGTCCTGCTCGGCCAGCACGGCCGGGTCGTCCTCACCGACTTCGGCATCGCCCACATCATGGGCGAGGAATCCCTCACGATGAGCGGGGAGTTCGTCGGCTCCCTCGAATTCATCGCCCCCGAACGCATGTCGGGCCGGGGCGCCGGCCCCGCCTCCGACCTGTGGTCGCTCGGCGTACTCCTCTACGCGGCCGTCGAGGGCTGGTCCCCCTTCCGCCGTACGACCCTGGAGTCCACCCTCGCCGCGATCCTCGCCGCCGAGACACCTCAGCCCCAACAGGCGGGCCCGCTCGGCCCGTTGCTCGTACGACTGCTGGTGAAGGACCCCGCCGAACGCCCCGACGCGGACGAGGTCACGGCGGCCCTGGAGGCGGTGTCCAAGGGCTGGCCGCTGCCGAAGGCGCCGGAGCGCGGGGAGTTGACGAAGGCTCAGGAGCCGTCCGGGATAAGGGAGTTCGCGGACGACGCGGGGACGGTGCGGTTGCGGGGCGACAGCGCTGCAGCCGAGTCCAGGCCCATGCCCGCGCCCGCGCCCGCGCCGGAGACTCCGGTGCCAGGCACCCCCGTATCCGAGCCTTCCCCCGAGCCCTCGCCCGAGACCCGCGCCACCGCACTGCCCGCCCCGAAGCCCGCGCGGCGTCGGCGGCGGCTGCGGGTGGCCCTCGTGGTCCTTGCCGCCGCCGGGGCCCTGGTGGCCGCCGGCATGGTGTTCGAGGGCACGGTCGTCGACACGAACGGCGGGGACACGGCGGTCGCGGGGGAGGAGGCACCCGGCACCCCGTCCGCCGTACCCCCTTCCGGGGCGACCGCCGTCCCCGCGCCCACCGAGGCCCTGCCCACCCTCGGCAGCTGGCTGGCCCACGACGAGAAGGAGCTGCGGGCGGTCCTCGCGCTGCCCCGCCAGTACGTCCGCTTCCATGAGCAGGGTGATGCCACCGACCAGCCCCGGATGGCGATCTACGACAACGACGAGGTCATCCAGGTCCGCCTCACCCTCTGGGACAAGGCCCCCCGCTCGCCCCTGGGCCAGGCCGAGCACGCCGCCGAGATCTGGGCGGGGTACGGCGAGTCGCACACCCAGTACGCCGATACGACCGTCGCCGGTTACGAGGCGGTCCAGGCGGACACGACGTACGACACCGAGGGCAGGCTTGTGCGGGTCATGCAGGTGGACATCCTGACCGACGACGGCCGGCTGTACGAGCTGCGCGTCGACATGCCCAAGGGGACGCCGGACGAGAAGCGGGGGACCGAGGTCTTCAAGGGGGCGCGCGACCAGCTGGAAATCGAGAAGTAGTGGCCTCGGGGTGCTCGAAGTGGCTGAGGAGTGGCCGAGGAGTGACCGAGAAGTGATTCAGATCGCCGTCTCCTCGGTGAGCACTCGGCGCCCAACGCCCTGATCAGCGGATTCGTTGCCAGTGACCACTGGCGGCATGGCGGTGGGAGTCGGCAGCTTGTGCGTAGACAGTGAATCCGGGTTACCCATGGGTACCCAAAGCCCTCCGAGCCGTCATACGCTGCGGCTCATGACGGACTCGCAGGCCCCGGTAAAGCCCGGCACCGACGCCCCCACCGGTACGAACCCCCTGGCACCCGCGCCCACAGGCGCCCGCACCGCCGCCGACGTGGTCACGCCCGAGCTGGTCGCCCAGCTCACCAAGGGTGTCGTCGGCTCCGGACGCACCGCCAACCACACCCCGTTCACCGGCGAGAAGCTGGCCGACCTGCCCGAGTCGACCCCCGAGGACGTGGAGAAGGCGTACGAGCGGGCCCGCGTCGCGCAGGCCGTCTGGGAGCAGACCCCGGTACGGCAGCGCGCCGCCGTGCTGCTCCGCTTCCACGACCTGGTGCTGGCCCGCCAGGCCGAGGTGCTCGACCTCATCCAGCTGGAGACCGGCAAGGCCCGCCTGCACGCCCACGAGGAGGTCCAGGCGGTCGCCGTGGCCGCCCGCCACTACGGCCGCATGGCCCCCAAGTACCTGAGGCCGAAGCGGCACGCGGGCGCGATGCCGACCCTGACCAAGGTCACCGAACTGCGCCACCCGCGCGGGGTGGTCGGGCAGATCGCGCCCTGGAACTACCCGCTTGAGCTGTCGGTCGGCGACGCGATCCCGGCCTTCGTCGCGGGCAACGCGGTCGTGATGAAGCCGGACACGGAGACCTGCCTGACCGCCCTGTGGGCCCGGGACCTGCTCATCGAGGCCGGGCTGCCCGCCGATGTCTTCCAGGTCGTCCTCGGTGAGGGCCCGGTCATCGGCCCCGAGGTCGTCAAGCACGCCGACTACGTCTCCTTCACCGGCTCCACCCGCACCGGCCGCGAGGTCGCGCAGGGCGCCGCCGCGCGACTGGTCGGCGTCTCGCTCGAACTCGGCGGCAAGAACGCCATGTTGGTCCTGGAGGACGCCGACATCGAGAAGGCGGCGGCGGGCGCGGTCCGGGCCTGCTTCTCCTCCGCCGGCCAACTCTGCATCTCCATCGAGCGGTTGTACGTCCACGAGTCGATCGCGGACGCGTTCGTCGAGCGCTTCACGGCCCGGACGAAGGCGATGCGGCTCGGCAAGTCCCTCGCGTACGGCGCCGACATGGGCTCGCTGGTGGGCGAACGCCAGCTGGAGACGGTCACGAAGCACGTCGACGAGGCCGTCGCCAAGGGGGCGAAGGTCCTCGCGGGCGGCACGGCCCGCCCGGACATCGGCCCCTACTTCTACGAGCCGACCATCCTCGACGGCGTCGAGACCCCGATGGCCGTCTGCTCGGAGGAGACCTTCGGCCCGGTCGTCTCCATCTACCGCTTCAAGACGGACGACGAGGCGGTGGCCCTGGCCAACTCCACGCCGTACGGCCTGAATTCCTCGGTCTGGACGAAGAACGGCGCCCGTGGCCGAGCCGTCGCCGCCCGCGTCCGCTGCGGCACGGTCAACGTCAACGAGGGCTACGCGTCCGCGTACGGCAGCGTCCAGTCGCCCATGGGCGGCATGAAGGACTCCGGCCTCGGCCGCCGCCACGGCTCCGAGGGCATCCTCAAGTACACGGAGGCCCAGACGGTCGCCCAGCAGCGGCTGCTGCCGATGGCGCCGGCGCTGGGCATGACCGACGAGAAGTACGCGGAGTTCATGACCCGCAGCCTGCGCGTGATGAAGGCACTCCGGCTGCGGTAAGGCCCCCTGGCCCAGGGGGCGTTCAGCAAGGTCTGTTCTCAACGAGGAGAGCAAGTGTCGTACGACCATGATTACGACGTCATCGTGGTGGGCTCCGGCTTCGGCGGCTCCGTCACCGCCCTGCGCCTGACCGAGAAGGGGTACCGCGTCGGCGTCCTGGAGGCGGGCCGCCGCTTCACGCGCGACACGCTCCCCCGGAACTCCTGGGACCTGAAGAACTACCTCTGGGCCCCCAAGCTCGGCATGTACGGCATCCAGCGCATCCATCTGCTGGGCAACGTGATGGTGTTGGCGGGCGCGGGGGTCGGCGGCGGTTCGCTGAACTACGCCAACACCCTCTACGTACCGCCGAAGCCGTTCTTCGACGACCCCCAGTGGCGTGGAATCACCGACTGGCAGGAGGAGTTGAGCCCGTACTACGACCAGGCCCGGCGCATGCTCGGCGTACGGCTCAACCCGACCACGACTCCGTCCGACGTCCATCTCAAGGCGGCGGCCGAGAAGATGGGCGTGGGCGACACCTTCCATCTCGCGCCGGTGGGCGTCTTCTTCGGCGACGGCGAGGACGCGGAGGGGTCGGTGAAGGCGGCTCCGGGGGAGCGGGCCCCGGACCCCTACTTCGGCGGCGCCGGACCCGCGCGCAACGCCTGCACCGAGTGCGGCGAGTGCATGACGGGGTGCCGGCACGGCGCGAAGAACACCCTCAACGAGAACTACCTCTACCTGGCCGAGAAGGCGGGCGCGGTCGTCCACCCCCTGACGACGGTCGTGTCCGTCACGGACGACTCACGCGGCGGCTACGCGGTCGCCACGCTCCCGACGGACGCCAAGAGGAAGAGCGCGGGCCGTACGTACACAGCCCGCCGCGTCGTCCTGGCCGCCGGCACCTACGGCACCCAGACCCTCCTGCACCGGATGAAGGCGGGCGGCCAACTCCCGTACCTCTCCGAGCGGTTGGGCGAGCTGACCCGTACCAACTCGGAGGCGCTGGTCGGCGCCCAGACCGACAACCGCCGCTACCGCAAGGTGACGGGTGAGGCGAAGGTCGACTTCACGCGTGGAGTCGCCATCACGTCCTCGATCCACCCCGACGAGAACACCCACATCGAACCGGTCCGCTACGGCAAGGGCTCGAACTCGATGGGCGGCCTGTCGATCCTCCAAGTCCCGTACGCGGAAGGGTCGTCGAGGGTCCTGGGCTGGCTGGCGAACGCGGCCCGGCACCCGCTCCTGGTCCTGCGCTCGATCTCCAACCGCCAGTGGTCGGAACGGACCATCATCGGTCTGGTGATGCAGTCCCTGGACAACTCCCTCACCACCTATCTGAAGCCGAAGGGCGCGGGCAAAGGGTTTCTGACGGCCCGTCAGGGACACGGCGCCCCCAACCCCAAGCAGATCAGGGCGGCTACGGAGAGCGCGTCCGCGATCGCCGCCGAGATCAACGGCTTCGCGGGCAGCAACGTGGGCGAGTTGATGGGCATGCCGCTCACCGCCCACTTCCTCGGCGGCTGTCCCATCGGTGACTCACGCGAGACGGGCGTGATCGACCCGTACCACCGCCTCTACGGTCATCCGGGCATCTCGGTGGTCGACGGCGCCGCGGTCTCCGCGAACCTCGGCGTCAATCCGTCCCTCACGATCACCGCCCAGGCCGAGCGCGCGATGTCGTACTGGCCGAACAACGGCGAGGCCGACCCGCGTCCGGTCCAGGGGGCGGCGTACGAGCGGCTGCGGCCGGTCGAGCCGAAGGCGCCGGCGGTCCCGGCGGAGGCGTTCGGCGCGCTGCGGCTGCCGTTCCTGGGGATGCCGGCGGTTCCCAAGAAGAAGTAGGCGGGACGAAGAAGTAGGCGAAGAAGCAGGCTGGATGAGGCGATGGAGAAGCGGGCGAGATGAGGCAGGGGAAATAAAGGGGAGGACCCGCACCCCCCTCCGAGTGCAGGTCCTCCCCTTGTCCTTGCCGGAGGCTTACGCCTCCGCGCCGCCCGCCTTCCGGCGACGCATCGCGAACACCGCGCCCGCACCGGCGACCACGGCGACACCGCCGACGAGGCCGATCATCGGCAGGGCCGAACTGGAGCCGGTGTCGGCGAGGTTGCCGCTCGGCAGGGCGGAGACGTCGCCCTGGGGCTTCTTGACCGGGTCCTTGGAGCCGTTGTCGCTCGGCGTGGCCGTACCCGGGTCGGTGTTCGAGGAACCGGCCTTCAGGACCTCGAAGTCGTACTGGGCCCAGCCCTCGGCGATGCAGTCCTGGCCGTCGATGTTGTCGATGTAGGCGCCGGAGCCGAAGGAGTAGGCGTCGCCGGCGGGGGCCTTGGCGTCGATGCTGACGCGCAGGTCGACGGACTGGCTCGCCTTGGCCTTCAGCTTCTCGACGTAGAAGAAGTAGTCACCGGCCCAGTCGTCGTTGCCGATGCGGTCCCAGCTGCCCGTCTCCGGGTTCTTGAACTCCAGGTCGACGTACGGGCTGAGGAACTTCGACTCGTCCAGCTCGTAATTCTCGACCTCGGCGTAGAAGGCGACGCCCTTGAGGTCGGTGTCCGAGTCGTTGGTGACGACGAGCTTGAAGGCGTGGAAGCCGTCGCCCGCGACGATCTTGCCCGGCAGGCCCTTGATGTCGGCGGACACCTGGGCGTCGTCGTAGTTCTCGTCGAGGTCCTCGCAGAACGGGACGTCCGGGTCCGTCGGCTCCTCGCTCGGCTCGGCGGAGACCGAGGGAGAGGCGGAGTCGGACGGGGAGGCCGAGGTGGAGTCGGTGGGGCTCGCGCTCGTGCTCGCCGAGGCGGTGGAGGACGAAGTGTCGGTCGGCACGCCGGTGTCGGTGGGCGCCGCGTCCGAGGGCGTCGCCGACGCGGTGTCGGTCGGCGCCTGCGACGGGGTCTCCGTGACGGCCGTGTCGCTCGGGCTGGGCGAGGCCGACTCGTCGGCGAACGCGACGGGCGCGGACAGCAGGGCC
This sequence comes from Streptomyces geranii, assembly GCF_002954775.1. Classification (GTDB taxonomy): domain Bacteria; phylum Actinomycetota; class Actinomycetes; order Streptomycetales; family Streptomycetaceae; genus Streptomyces; species Streptomyces geranii. The sequence goes on along the minus strand of NZ_PJME01000025.1, from coordinate 70,359 downwards.
AGCGGGGATATGACAGCAGTCGCCGCTGCTGCGGCCATGGCACGGCGAAGCTTCATCAAGACCTCACGACCTCAGGATGTCCAACTGCGGGGCACGGATGTGCCCCCTGGTTCTGAACAAGTGACATGCGGCGGCTGTGAATGGTTGCTCTTCACTCACGCGAAATTTATGTGTGCTGGGTCACATGTCGGGTCACGTGCCGGGTCGTACGCATCGGGTCCGGCCGCGTTCTGCCCGGTCTGTCGCCGGGTTTCCGTTCTTTTCCCTGGCGCTGGTTGTGGATTCGTTCGCGGATCACCTAGAAATAGCCCTCGTGTCTGAGAAGAAGCCCGGCGGCAAGCCGGCCGAAGAGCCTGAGCCGTCGGTTCCCGACGACATACCCGACGACATATGGGGGCAGTTCAACCGCGACAGCGAGCGGGACATCCGTGCCTCGGCGCCGAAGGAACCGTCCGCGCGGGCGCGGGCGGTCACCGAGCGACTGCGTCGGCAGGACGCGCGCGGCGAACTGCCCGAGGGCTGGCGCACCGGCCCCGCCTGGCAGGAGATGAACGGGCAGGCGGCCAGGCGCAGGCGCCGGTGGGCGATCATCGGCGTACCGCTGGCGGTCGCCGTGGCGCTGGTGGCCGTGCGACCGTCGCTGATCCCCGGCGATCCCTTCGGCGCCGCCGCTTCGGACGGGGGCTCCGCCGCCGACACCTCCCCGCTGCCCGAGGAGACGGCCGCGCCGTCCGCGGCGCCGTCGGAGGTCGACCCCGACATCCCGACGCTCGACAGGCCGTTCGCCGGATCACCCGCCGTGCGGTACGCGGACGGCGCGGCCGGGATCGTCCCGCCGCCGGCGAAGGCGGTGGGCTCGTTCTCGAAGGCCGAGGTGGAACGGGTGCTGCGGCAGACCAGGCAGTTCCTGATCGACGCCAACCTCGACCCGGCCACCCTGCGCGGCGAGCACCCCGCAGCCGCGCTCAAGGCGATCGACCCCGAGCAGAAGGACCTGCTCGGCGAGTTGAACACCTCCTTGCGCCGACCGGACGCGAAGCACGACCCGCTGTGGATGTTCAGCCGGTTCGACCCCGCGAAACTGCGCCTGGTCGGTGACGTGATCAAGACGCGCGGCCGGATGACGTTCAAGGCGGACGGGCGCGACACCGCCGTCGTGCACGCCGACTACACCTTCGTCTACCCGGTGACCCGCGCCGGCTCGAACGACCGCGAGGTGACCCGCACGATCGTGCGCAGGGTCCTCGACATCGAGCTCTACGATCCGGTCAAGTACCAGGTCACTCCGGGGAAGATCAGCGTCCTGAACTACAAGAGCCAGTTCGCCAACTCGGCCTGCGACGTGTACGACGGCTATCTCCACCCGCAGTTCGACTCGGACCTCGTCGATACGACCGCCAGTCCCGACGACCCATCAGGCCCCGCCGTCGACCCCTACGACCGCAGCGGCGACATCGGCGACGAGGACTGCTCGCCCCTCACTCGTTCGTGAACCCCGGACGCCGGAGACGGAGTGACCGGACAGGGTGACCCGGCAGAGCGACGGCGGGCAGAGTGACCAACTACGGACAGAGCGAAGGGCCCCGCGGGACGGATCCGCGGGGCCCTTCTCCGTCAGCACCGGCGTCAGGGCAGCGCCGGTGCCTGGGAAGCGGCGCCGGGGGGTTGCGCCGCGTTGTTGGTCTGTACCCACCGGTCGGCGCCCCGGCGCACAAGGGGCGCGCGCTTGGTCTGGACCAATGGCAGTCGAGGGTTACACGTCAATACGGTTGCCTGCTGCGGGACTTGGGGTCGCTCTTGCATCGTGCTCGAAGGTCGTCGAGTACGCAACCTTTTGACCCGGCCTTGTACTTTTTGACCTTGGTCTTACCGGCCGACCCCGGGCGTCCCCGGAGCCGACCGTTTCTCTGGGGTGACCGGGCTGCTGTCCCCTGCCGTCCGGTCACAACCCTGGAGCCACGCGTGGTTCGTGCGGGCCCGCCCCTGGCTGGCACGGACACCGGTACCAACGAAGACCGCGCACGACGGTCACGCGTCGGACGGGTGAGACGGCGCCCGAACTCAGATACGACCTCAGATCCGGCCCCGGCACAGCTCCAGCAACGTCATCGCGAGGGAGGTGCCGGGCTTGCCGAGCGCGTCCCGGTAGTGGCTGAGGATCTCCATCTCCCGGGACAGATTCACGCGCCGCCCACCGGAGGAGATACGCGTCTCCTGGACGACCGCGGACACGGCCATCCGTTCCTGCACGAGACCGATGATCCGGTCGTCGAGGGCGTCGATGCGCGCACGTGCGTCGGCGATCACATCGGTTGAGGTTGAGGTTGCGGCTGCGTCGGTGGTGTCGGTGGTGGTCATGCGGGGCTCCTTGTCGGACGGGACGGTGTGCCCCGGATCGGCAGGACCCGGAAACGACAGACGCCCCGGGCCTTGTCGGCCCGGGGCGCCTGGGAAGTCGCTTGTCAGTTGCTCAAGCAGCACGACCATGGCAGCCGGCGGGCCGGTTGCCATAGGTAAAGAGGAAGGTCGGGTGCGTGAGCATGGGGGTCAGTATGCACGGAGAAGGGCGCCCTTCCAAGCGGGGATCTGGGGGCGGCGGCCCCCAGCGCACGGCAAGGTGTCCAACCCCACCCCGGTAGAATCACCCGCACAGACCCCCGCCCAACCGCCGGAAGGCCCCCGTGTCAGCAGCGACCCCCGCCCCCGACACCGTCCTGGTCGTCGACTTCGGTGCGCAGTACGCCCAGCTCATCGCCCGCCGAGTCCGCGAGGCCCGGGTCTACAGCGAGATCGTGCCGAGCACCATGCCGGTCGAGGAGATGCTCGCCAAGAACCCGGCGGCGATCATCCTCTCCGGCGGCCCCTCGTCGGTGTACGCGGAGGGCGCCCCGCGCCTGGACCGCGCGATCTTCGAGTCCGGCGTCCCCGTCTTCGGCATGTGCTACGGCTTCCAGCTGATGGCGACCACCCTCGGCGGCACGGTCGACAACACCGGCGCCCGCGAGTACGGCCGTACGAAGCTGGCCGTAACCAAGTCCTCCTCCACCCTCTTCGAGGGCACCCCGGCCGACCAGTCGGTGTGGATGTCGCACGGCGACGCCTGCTCCGCCGCCCCCGAGGGCTTCTCGGTCACCGCGTCCACGGACGTCGTCCCGGTCGCCGCCTTCGAGAACGACGAGAAGAAGCTGTACGGGGTTCAGTACCACCCCGAGGTCATGCACTCCACGCACGGTCAGCAGGTCCTCGAACACTTCCTCTACCGGGGCGCGGGCCTGACCCCGTCCTGGACCACCGGCAACGTCATCGACGAGCAGGTCGCGCTGATCCGCGAGCAGGTCGGCGACAAGCGCGCCGTCTGCGGCCTCTCTGGCGGCGTCGACTCGGCGGTCGCGGCGGCCCTCGTACAGAAGGCCATCGGCTCCCAGCTGACCTGCGTCTACGTCGACCACGGACTGATGCGCAAGGGCGAGACCGAGCAGGTCGAGAAGGACTTCGTGGCCTCGACCGGCGTCACCCTGAAGGTCGTCGACGCCGAGGAGCGCTTCCTGACCGCGCTCGCCGGGGTCTCCGACCCGGAGGAGAAGCGGAAGATCATCGGGCGCGAGTTCATCCGCGTCTTCGAACAGGCCCAGGCCGAGATCATCGCGGACGAGGGCCCCGAGGTCGCCTTCCTGGTGCAGGGCACCCTCTACCCGGACGTGGTCGAGTCCGGTGGCGGTACCGGCACCGCCAACATCAAGTCCCACCACAACGTGGGCGGCCTGCCGGAAGACCTCGAGTTCGAGCTGATCGAGCCGCTCCGCAAGCTCTTCAAGGACGAGGTCCGGATGGTCGGCCAGGAACTGGGCCTGCCCGACGAGATCGTCCAGCGCCAGCCCTTCCCCGGCCCCGGCCTCGGCATCCGGATCGTCGGCGAGGTCACCAAGGACCGCCTCGACCTCCTCCGCGAGGCCGACGCCATCGCCCGCGAGGAACTGACCGCCGCCGGCCTCGACCGCGACATCTGGCAGTGCCCGGTGGTCCTCCTCGCGGACGTCCGCAGCGTGGGCGTCCAGGGCGACGGCCGCACTTACGGCCACCCGATCGTCCTGCGCCCGGTCTCCTCCGAGGACGCGATGACCGCCGACTGGTCCCGCCTCCCCTACGAGGTCCTGGCGAAGATCTCCACCCGCATCACCAACGAGGTCGCCGACGTCAACCGAGTGGTCCTCGACGTGACGAGCAAGCCCCCGGGCACCATCGAGTGGGAGTGACCCCGGGGCGGGCCAGGGCTGTTCGTCGGTCCAGGCCCGGGCCCAGGTCCAGGTCCTGACGGCAGGGCGACAGGGCGACAGGGCCTAGGTCCGCTTGAGGGTCCGCACCTGCTCTCCGGGCGTCCAGACCTGGACGACCAGATACTTCTCGTCCTCGACGAAGGTCCGCACGACCTCCGTCAGCTCGGTGCGGAAGAGGTGGAACGGCTCCGGCGGTTCCACCTCTTCGGCGTACGCGGCCTTGACCGCCGCATCCTCCACCTCGTACGCCCGCCCGCTCACCCTGACGTCGCCCCCGCCCATGTCCGTCCCCGGCCCGTGGTTCGCCTGGAGGGCGAAACGGGGGTCGCGGAGCAGATCTCGGGCCTTGAGCGAGTCCGGCATCATCGCCAGCCACAACTCGCCGTTCAGGAAGCGGACTTCGAGCCCCGTGGTGCGCGGCGAGCCGTCCTTGCGGAGGGTGGCGAGGGTGTGGTGCGTGAAGGCGCGGAAGCGCTCCTCGACGGTTTCGGCCAGTTCCGGTTCGGTGGTGGTGAACACTGCCCAGTTCATGGAACCGAGTCTGACGTGGATACCCGACATCCCCTGACGGGTATTCGGTGGTGTCTCGTATTCGTCGCTGTTCGGAGTCGGTCCGGGACTCCGGTGGGTCTCGGGCCTCCGTCTCCGGTATCTCTTTTATCTCTTCGCAAACATCCCTGTTCTCCTGCGCGGACCGACGGTAACTTCCGCTCCGTAAAGGAACCCAGTGTGGAGGACCTATGCACGGGCCCACACCGCCCCTGCCGCTGCCCACCGACCAGCTGCAGTTCGCGATGCCCCCGATGTACGAGTCGCTCGACGACGAGCGCAGGCACCGCAAGGAACGGCTGGCCGGAGCGCTCAGGCTGTTCGGACGGCTCGGCTTCGAGGACGGCGTCTCGGGGCACATCACCGCGCGCGACCCCGAGTACAGCAACTGCTTCTGGGTGAACCCCTTCGGGATGCCCTTCAAGCACGTCACCGTGAGCGACCTCGTCATGGCCAACCAGGACGGCCAGGTCATCGAGGGCCGCTACCACATCAACCAGGCCGCCTTCACCGTCCACGCCCAGGTGCACGCCGCCCGCCCGGACGTCGTCGCCGTGGCCCACTGCCACTCGGTGCACGGCCGCGCCCTCGCCGCCCTCGGCGACCTCCTCGACCCGATCACCCAGGAGAGCTGCGCCTTCTACGAGGACCACGCCCTGTACGACGCCTACACGGGCGTTGCCGTCGACGCCGACGAGGGCCGCCGGATCGCGTCCGCGCTGGGCACCCGCAAGGCCCTCGTGCTGCGCAACCACGGGCTGCTCACGGTGGGCGACTCGGTGGACGCGGCGGCCTGGTGGTTCCTGTCGATGGAACGCTCCAGCCAGGTCCAGCTGACCGCGCGAGCGGCCGGCCGGCCCGTCCTCATCGACCACAAGCAGGCCGTCTCGACGCGCGAGCAGCTCGGCGGCGACCTGGTCGCCTGGATCAACTACCAGCCGCTGTGGCGGGACATCAGCAGGAGCGAGCCGGATCTGCTGAGTTGACCGCGACTGGGCCGACCGCGACCCGGACCCGGACCCGGACCCGGGACTGTCCGGCCGCGGCCGGGTCAGAAACTCCGGAGCACGGCCGCCTTGGTCGCCGCGAACTCCTCGTCCGTGAGCACCCCCTCGCGGTGCAGCTCGCCCAACTCCCGGAGCCTGCGCAGGAGTACGTCGTGATGGTCGGAGTGGGGCGGGACCGCGGGCGAGAGCCGGGCCTGCTCCACATAGTCCACCGCCCGCGTGGAGGGATGCGGCAGCCGGGCGGTGACCGCCGTCGCGACGAGCGCCGTGAGCAGATCCCGGCGCGCGCTGCCCCACAGGTCGAGCGCGTACGGGTCCTTCTCCGGCGGCAGCTTCGAGAACACCGTGCCCCGGGTCACGAAGCGCATGAACCCGTCCTCGTAGCCCGAGTTGGGCAGCCAGTCGACCTGCACGAGATCCTGGGTCGAGATGATGCGGGGGCCGGTGGCCCGCTTGACCCGGTCCGCGGTGTCGGCCCAGTCGATCCGCACCTGCGTACCGTCGAACGACACCATGCCGTCGCTGGACCGCACCGACACCGGCACGGGCGGCCCCGGCAGCAGATACGCCTTCGCCGGCTCCTTGGGCACCTGGTCGAGGAGCAGGGCGTGCCGGATCTCCTCGGCGAGGTACTCGGCGACTCCGGACCGATCGATGTCCACCGTCAGCCGGTACGGGTCCGCCGCGTCCGGCAGCCGTCCGCCCGTCGCCTGGAGCAGCGGGTCGGCTCCCTCGCGCAGCCGCAACCGCAGCCGCCCACGCTTGCGTTCGGGCTCGTAGACGATCCCGGAAACCGCCTCCAGAGGCACGGCGACCTCGCCGTACGTCTGCCGGAACAGCGGCACGGAACGGTGGAGCCCCGGCGTGATCCTGACCGTGCCGCCGTCGAAGGCCCAGCTCCCGTCGCGCTGGATGATCTCGGCCATACGCGAATTCTCGCAGCCGGGTCAACACGGAGACCGTGGTTTCACTCGCCCTTTCCGCTGCGGGAGCCGACCTGCCGTACGCGAGGGGGTGTTGCGTAGGGCACAATTCGCTCTCGTCGTGGGGGAGTTGTACGAGGGTCAAATGTGCGGTTCGGGCGGCGATCCGCGCATGTGTGGTCGGGGTATCGGGTGCGGGAAGGCAGGCGTCGGGCGTGGCGGTGCAGGAGGCGAGACAAGGTGTGCTGCCCGGGGAACACGGAGGCGGCTGCACCTGCGGGGACTGTCCCCACGGGGCACGTACGGGACATCGGCGCGCGGTCGCCGAGTTCCTGCTCATGCGGGACGGGTTCGCGGCGGGACAGGGGCTGCCGGCGGCGGTGGCCCACTCGGCCTCGGCGTCCCGCCAGTGGGTCTCGGACGAACTGACCCAGTCCGCGGCGGTCGTCGCCGAACGCGGCCGGGCCGAGGGCGAGGTGTGGCTCGCCCGACTGTGGCGCCGCACGGCGTTCACCGTGTGGGCGCTGATCGGCGTGCTGCTGCTCGGGCAGGCGCTCACCGCGATCGGCGCGGGCTGGAGCGCGGCCCGCACGGCCGGCCTGGTCGCCGCCGTACTGGTCGGCGGCGCGCTCACCGCCGCGTCCTGGTTCCACCGGGCCCGGGGCGGCGCGCTGGCGCCCCTGATCGGCGAGGACAACCGCCTGTCGACCTCCCGTGTGGTGGCGGCGAGTTGGGTGCTGTTCGTGGTGTACGCCGTGCTCGTGCTGGTCGGCCGGCTCGCGGTGGCCTCCGGCCACGAGGAGCGCGACGCGCTGATCGCCGGACTCGACCTCGCCCGGGGCGCGGGCGTCGTGACCGTCCTCGCCGTCGTCTGTGCCATCGCGGTGCTCGTGCGCAGGGTCGTCGGCCTGCGTGTCCTCGGCCAGCGACTCCAGAAGGTCCGCGCGGACCGCCCCCGCGCGGCCGACCTCCTGACGGACGACTCGGGCCGCGGCACTTTCGCGGACATCCAGTACGTGATGATCGGCACGGTAGCTCTCCTCTTCGCTGTCGTACGGCTGGCCCGGCGTCCGGACCAGTTGCCGGATCTGCCGTGGGGACTGGCTGTGGTGGTGCTGGTGTCGGCGGCCACCTATGTGGCCGGCAAGTACGCGGAGGGCGGCCGGCCGGTGATCCTGTCGGTCGTCCGCTCCCGGGAGGCGGGCGACCTGGACGCCCCCATCCGCACCGGCGACGACATCGAGATCCGCGGAGCCGGCTTCGTACCCCCGGGCGCGGGCACTGCCGACCGGCTGTCCCGCATGGTCGTCCGCATCGGCCCGGTCCATGTCCACGTCCCCCTGGTCCCGGTCCCCGGCGGCTTCAGCAACCCCCGCGACGAGGTACTGACGGTGCCGGTACCGGCGGACGTCGAGCCCGGCCGGGTGGAGGTCCAGGTCGTCACCGCGGCGGGCGTGGAGACCAACCGGTGCGTCATCGACGTGACGGACTGACGCTCGGCCCGGTTGTCGGACCACCGCTGCTTCCCGGCCAAGGCGGAAATTTGGCCTACCGGAAGTGAGCGAGGTCACGTCGGGATACGTATGGTCTGTTGAGGGGTCAACGTACGGCGGGCGAGAGGCGGCTAAGGGCGATGACTCACAGCACTCGGACGGATACGCACTCCCCTTACCTCGACGGCGACCGGGACTGGCGTGACACCGCCACCCGCTACGCCCTGCTGCCCCTGCGCGTCTTCCTGGGCGTCACCTTCATCTACGCCGGTCTGGACAAACTCACCGACAGCTCCTTCTTCGCCGACTCCGGATCGGGGTCGGTCGGTGATCTGATGCGTACGGTTCGGGACTCCTCCGCCATCCCGGCCCTGGTGGACCTCGCTCTCAAGAACCCCGCCGGCTTCGGCTACGCCATCGCCTTCGGCGAGCTGGCCGTCGGCATCGGCACGCTGATCGGACTGCTGGCCCGGCTGGCGGCGGTCGGCGGCGCCCTGATCTCGCTCAGCCTCTGGCTGACCGTGAGCTGGGCGGCCGACCCCTACTACTACGGCAACGACCTTCCCTACCTGATGGCCTGGCTCCCCCTGATCCTCGCCGGAGCGTCCGTCTTCTCCGTGGACGCGGCCCTGCGGGGCCGACGGCGACAGCGGGCCGGGGGATACCGGTAGCCAGGGCCAGGGTCAGGGCCAGGACCAGGGCCAGGACCAGGGCCAGCGGTCGCCGCAGCGGATGACCGGTCGGCCGTAAGCCGTACCCGTCAGCCGTCAGCCGTCAGCCGTCAGCCGTCAGCCGTCAGCCGTCAGCCACTCGCCAACAGCCTTCGGCCGTCGGTCAGTTCGGTATCTTCGCGGTGTCCGAGGAGCCTGTCGCCTCTGTCGGGCCGGCCGCCTCGGCTGCCGCGCGGCGGTTCTTCCTGCGGCGGCGTACCGCTCCGGTCAGCCCGGCCACCACACCCGCCAGTGCGAGGCCGAGGACCAGCAGCGGGATCACCGCGAACCAGGGTGTCTCCCAGGCGTCGCCCGCGTCGCCGAGATAGGTGACACCGGCGATGGTGACGAAGATGCCGGCGATCAGTTTCCCGGGCTGGAACTCATGACGTAGCACGGGTCACCTCCGCCTGTCCCAGACCGACCCCGAGGTCGAGGTCGATCGTGCCCGCGTTCGCGCCGCCGCCCGCCGGTGACAGCGTGGCCTGCTTGTGCTTGCCCGGTGCCACGTCCACGTCCTGCTGGTCGTCGCCGGGCAGCTGGATGTCGCCCACGCCCACCTGGATGTCCGCCTTCACCGTGACTCCCTCCGGCACGATCACCTCGATCCGGCCCATGCCCACCTCCACCGCCGTCGTCACCGTCTGCCCCTTGGCCACGCGCAGCCCGGTCAGGTCCAGGGTGGCGACACCCGTCCCGACGTCGTACCTTGGCAGTACGTCCGCCACCGCGGCCGGTGTCCATTCCTTGCGCACCCAGTGGGTGCTGACGTCCTTGGGCAGTGCCGACGCGCCTGCCAGCAGCCCCGCCGTGATGATCGCCAGGAAGACCGAGCCCGCCCCCGTACGGCCGAGGAACGCGCTGACGGCTATGCCGAGGCCGAACACCGTGAGCGCGCAGGCCAGGCCGGTCTGCAGGCTGGTGGCGAGAGCCTCCTCGTCCCATTTCGCCGCCGTGCCGACGAAACCGGCGAGAAGGGCGAGCAGCAGGATCCAGCCGCCGATCCAGCGCGGGCCGCGTGGCTTCGGCGGGCGGGGCCAGACCGCCCCCGCCTCCGGCCGCCGGCTGTTGTAGCTGACGTGCGCGATGTCGCCGGGCACCACGATGTCCCGGTCGAGGCCGCCCGGGGGACCCCACAGATAGCCGGTCCCGCCGACATGCGTGCCGTCCTTGACGATGGGGTCGCGCCACCAGGACGGGTAGGCGGCGGGGACCGGGGGCGCCTGGGCCTCCGGTGGGGCGTCCGCGACGGCCTGGGCGGCCAGCGGGTCGGGGTCGGGGGCGCCGCGGTTGCGCGACCAGTAGCCTGCGCCCGCGAGCAGGATGGACAGTATGACGGCGAAGGACAGCACCCCGCCGTTCTTCAGCATCGTCAGGAACACACCGCAGCCGACCAGCGCGAAGAGCACGGCGGTCAGCCCCTGGCCGTCCACTCTGCCGGTGAGCAGTTTGCGGACCTCGTTCTCCTCCTCGTCCTCGTACGGCACGAACAGCCAGGCGAAGCCGTAGAAGATGAGGCCGATGCCGCCCGTCGCCGAGAGCACCGCCAGGGTGATCCGGAAGATCACCGGGTCCATGTCGCAGGTCCGCCCGAGTCCGGCGCACACCCCGCCCAGCATCTTCTGCCGCCGGTCCCGGCGGAACCTGGCCGGCAGCTGCTCCTCGGCCGTGACACCCGCGACCGGGTCCGTGTGCCCGGGCGCGCGCGGTTCCTCTTTCTCTGTGCGCGGCGGCGGTGTCGCGGCGGGCGCGGCATCCTGCGGCCCGGCGCCCGGTGTGGGGCGCGGGCCGGAGCCGGGTCCCGGACCCGTCGCGGCGTTGGCGTGATCTGTCATGAGTCCATGGTGGCGCCTGGGGCCGCCCGGCGGCAGTCGGGATGACCCTGGACGAACCCTGATATCGGCCCCGAGGCGGGGCCCGGGAAACGTTCGAGGAGGGGCGGGCCCGAAGATCAGGGGAGTCTCGGGGGCCGACCCTGATGCCCGGCCCCGCCGCTCGTGTGAACATCGATGGCATGCCGGAAGCCGCAGCGTTGCCACTCGTCGAACCGCGGCCCCCGCGCAAGCTCTACCGCAGCAGCGACGGACGCTGGCTCGGAGGAGTCGCGCGAGGGCTCGCCGGGCATCTCGGCCTGCCGGTGATCTGGCTGCGCCTCATGTTCGTCGGCCTGTTCATGGCGGACGGACTCGGTGCGCTGCTCTACGCGGCCTTCTGGTTCTTCGTGCCGCTCGGCGTCGGCGGTGTCGAGGCCCAGCGGCCCCCGTCCTTCGTCACCACCGGGAGTTCGCCCGACGGCCGCCGCAGACTCGTCGCCCGCAAGCCGGACAAGGGACAGATCGTCGCCCTGCTCCTCATGGTCGTCGTGGCCATGGTGTTCGTCGGCAATGTGAATCTCGGCGGAGGCGCCAGGATCTATCTGTTCCCGGCGGTGCTCGTCGCCGCCGGTGTCGCCCTGGTCTGGCGCCAGGCGGACAACGCCCGGCGGGCCCGCTGGATGGAGGTCGGCAGCCGCAGACGCACCCTCACCCTTGTCCGCGCCGCGGCCGGCGTCATGCTGGTCACCGCGGGGGTGTCCGGCATCTTCGTCCTGCAAGGCTCCGCAGCCCACCTCGGCTCGGTCCTCCAAGCCGCGCTCGCCGTGCTGGTCGGGACAGCGCTGCTCGCCGGTCCCTATCTCGTCCGGATGACCCAGGACCTCTCCGAGGAGCGCCTGATGCGCATCCGCGCCCAGGAGCGTGCGGAGGTCGCCGCCCATGTGCACGACTCGGTGCTGCACACCCTGACCCTGATCCAGCGCAACGCGGAGAGCGCGAACGAGGTGCGCCGCCTCGCCCGCGCCCAGGAGCGCGAACTGCGCAACTGGCTCTACAAACCGGAGGGCACCGGAAAGGACGAGGCCGAAGAACCCGACACCCTCGCCGAGGCGGTGCGGCGCAGCGCGGCCGAGGTGGAGGACAAGCACGGCGTCCCCATCGAGGTCGTGGTCGTCGGCGACTGCCCGCTCGACGACAGAACCGGCGCACAGATGCAGGCCGCGCGGGAAGCGATGGTGAACGCCGCCAAGTACGGTGGCGAGGGCGGTGCGGTGCAGGTCTACGCCGAGGTCGAGGGCAGGACGGTCTTCGTGTCCGTCCGGGACCGCGGACCCGGCTTCGACCTCGACTCCATACCCGCCGACCGCATGGGCGTCAGAGAATCGATCATCGGCCGGATGGAGCGCAACGGCGGTACGGCGCGACTGCGCGCGGTACCGGGCGGCGGCACGGAGGTCGAGCTGGAGATGGAGAGGGCGGAGAGTACGTCATGAGCGAGGCGCAGGGGGACAACAGGCAGGCCGGGCCGGCCGGTTCGGCGGAGTCGGCCGAAGCGGCACCGGCCGCCGAGGCCACCGCAGCCGCCGAAGCCACCGAGGGCGCGCAGACCGGCGCGGCGGCCGGCGGCGGCAGTGGTGGTGACAGCGGTGACGCGGGCGGGCGGCGGGTGCGGGTGGTGCTCGTCGACGACCACCGTATGTTCCGTACGGGGGTCCAGGCCGAGATCGGGCAGACCGAGCGGACCGGCGTCGAGGTGGTCGGTGAGGCGGCCGACGTCGACCAGGCGGTCACCGTCATCACCGCGACCCGGCCCGAGGTGGTCCTCCTCGACGTCCATCTGCCGGGCGGCGGCGGGGTCGAAGTCCTGCGCCGCTGCGCCCCGTTGATGGCCGACCCCGAGCAGCCGGTGCGCTTCCTGGCGCTGTCCGTCTCGGACGCCGCGGAGGATGTCATCGGCGTGATCCGGGGCGGTGCGCGCGGCTACGTGACGAAGACGATCACCGGTACGGACCTCGTCGACTCGGTCTTCCGGGTCCAGGACGGCGACGCGGTGTTCTCGCCGCGGCTCGCCGGGTTCGTCCTGGACGCCTTCGCGTCCACCGACGCCCCACCGGTGGACGAGGACCTCGACCGGCTCACCCAGCGCGAGCGGGAGGTGCTGCGGCTGATCGCCCGGGGCTATGCGTACAAGGAGATCGCCAAGCAGCTCTTCATCTCCGTGAAGACGGTCGAGTCGCATGTGTCGGCGGTCCTCAGGAAGCTCCAGCTGTCCAACCGGCACGAACTGACGCGGTGGGCCACGGCCCGGAGGCTGGTGTAGTCACACCACCCTGGTCGCTCCCGCGAACGGCATCTCGTCCAGCGGTGCCACCCGTACCGGAGCCGACGGGTTCGGGGCGTGGATCATCTGGCCGCGGCCCACGTACATGCCCACATGACTGATGCCCGAGTAGAAGAACACCAGGTCGCCAGGGAGGAGTTCGGACCGTGAGACACGTTGGCCCGCGTTGATCTGGGCGTAGGTGGTGCGGGGCAGGGAGATGCCCGCGGAGCGGTACGCGGCCTGCATGAGGCCCGAGCAGTCGAAGGCGTCGGGACCGGTGGCGCCCCAGACGTAGGGGCTGCCGAGCTTCTCGTAGGCGTAGGAAACGGCAGCCGCCGCACGCGAGTTGGGTGCCTCGGCGGCTCCGGAGGACCCGGACGGCCCGGTGGTGTCGGCGACTCCGGTCGCCCCCAGTCCCTCCCGCGCACCGCCCGACGACCGCGAGGCGTGCGCCGTGCCCCAGCCTCCGGTGCCGCCGCCGGTGTTCGCCGCGAGGCGGGCGCGTTCCTCGGCGGTGAGGCGGGACAGCAGTTTGCGGGCCTCGCCGAGCTTTCCGGTCACCGTCTTCTTGTGGCGGTTCAGCTCGGCCTGGCGGGACTTGAGGGTGGTGAGTTCGACGTGGGCGGCGCCGCGCAGCTGCTCGATCTCCCGCAGCTGCCTGCGTACGCGGGCGACGTCACCCGCCTGTCTGCTGCCCGCCCGTTCGGCGAACGCGGCGCCGTCCAGATAGGCGTCGGGGTCGTCGGAGAGGGCGAGCTGCAGGGCGGGGTCGAGTCCGCCGGAGCGGTACTGCGCCGCGGCCATCGAACCCAGCGCCTCCCGCGCCGAGTTCAGCCGGTCCTCCTTGCGGGCCGCCTCGTCCCGCAGGTTGCCCAGCCGCCGTTCCGCCCGTTCGGCCTTCTCCTTCGCGCCGTTGTACTTCTCGGTGGCGACCTCCGCCTCCTCGTACAGCTTGTTCACCTTGGCCTCGACCTGCGCCTGGGTCAGTTGTGGCTCGGCGTACCCGATGCCGTCGAAGCCGGTCGCCGTCGCCGCGCCCGCGAGGGCGATCGTCGCGGCGGTGCGGGCCGTATTGCCGTTGAGCGAGCGCTGTCGGGGCTTGCGGTGCGCTGCCACCGGGGCGTCACGTCCTTTCGTACGACCGCCACTGCGACGACCGCCGGAAGGCTGCCCGGGAAGCGGACCCGGGAGGGCGGTGACGCGTCCGGCGACGGTCCGCACAGGGGGAGCGGTCCGCCGCCGGACTTTCTCGGCGGTGGTGGCCGACTGCCGCCCCTGGCCCGGGCGGCGGTGGGGAGCCGGTCACCTGGTGGAGGACGCTAAACCGGAGGGTGACCTGGGGGTAACGCCATGTACGGAACTGGCGTGAGCCGATCGAGCGGTGACCGCATGCGACCGTGATCGCGTTCCGCCGCCGCCGACTTCACACAACCGGCTGACCGATGAGGGGGTTTGGGAGGCACGTGGCGATTACACGGTGCTATGGGGTGCATATATGCGAGGTTCCGCAGCGACGCGTCCCGCACCCGGAAGGGTGCCCGTGAGCGCCGTACGCCCGGCCCGGTGTCAGGCGGGCCCGGGGGCTCTGACTAGGCTCCCGGGCCATGGGCGTACTCATCCATCTGTTCGTCGGGCTGCACATCATCGGCATCGCCTCGCTGCTGGGCGGGTTCCTCACCCAGCTGAAGGCGATGGGGCAGGGCACGGCCCGCTTCGTGCCCGCGATGCTGCACGGCGCGTTCACCATGCTGGTCACCGGTGTCGCGCTGGTCGGCCTCAACCAGGCCGACGACCAGACGGTGAACAACGTCAAGATCGGCGTGAAGCTGGCCCTGCTGATCGTCGTCCTCGGCCTCGTCTATGTGAAGCGGGACGACGAGACCGTGGACAAGCGACTGTTCGGCCTGGTGGGCCTGTTCACCACGGCGAACATCTTCATCGCCGTGCTCTGGACCTGACGAGACCAGTGATTCAGGCCGGGCGCACCACGCTGTGGATCGCCGACTCGCCGTCGTAGAAGATCGACTCCTCGCGTACGTACGCACCCGGCTTCGGGGCGTGGATCATCATGCCGTTGCCGATGTAGAGGCCGACGTGGCTGATGTCGTCGTAGAAGAAGACCAGGTCACCGGGTTGAGCGTCGGCGAGGGAGACCGTCGTGCCCGCGTTCACCTGGTCGTAGGTGGTGCGCGGGAGGGTGACTCCGGCGGCCCGCCAGGCGGCCTGGGTGAGGCTGGAGCAGTCGTACGAGTCGGGGCCGGTCGCGCCCCAGACGTACGGCTTGCCGATCTGTGCGCGTGCGAAGGCGAGAGCCTTCTCGGCCTTCGTGGCGTACGAGGAGTCCGTGACCGGAGTCGTCGTCGACGAGGACGCCGTGTCCGACGCGGTGCCGCCCGTCGGCTGCTGCGCCGCCGCCGCGGCTGCCGCCGCCTCCTGCTGCCGGAGGGCGAGTTCCTGGGCCTGGCGGCGGGCCTCGGCCTGCTTCTTCCGCTCGATCGCCGCGAGCCGCAGCTTCTCCTCGGCCGTGAGGCGGGAGAGGAGCTGGCGGGCCTGTGCGAGCTTCTTCTGGACGGCGGTCTTCGTCGTCTGCAGGTGGTCCTGGGACTCCGTGAGCGACTCCAGGCTCGCGGTGGCCTCCTGGCGCTGGCGCGTCGTCTCGGCCTGCTGGGTGATGTAGTCGTCGACCGCGTCCTTCTGGCGGGCCGTCAGACGGTCCGTCAGCTGGTTCTGGTCGAAGTAGTCCTGCGGCGTGTCCGCCAGCAGGAACGTCGCCGTGTCGGGGGCGGCCGACCCGGTGCGGTACTGGGCGGCGGCGAAGGTGCCCAGCTCCTCGCGCGCCTCGTTGAGCTTCTGGGTGCGCTGGGCCACGTCGTCCATCAGTGCGGTGACGCGACTCTGCTGCTTGACGGCCCTCTCCTTGGCCGCGTTGTACACGTCGGCGGCCGACTCGGCCTGGTGGTACAGGTCGTCGACCTGCGCCTCCACCTCCTCCATGCTCGGCTGGTCGTCGGCGGAGGGCGCCGGAGGCGTGGTGGGGTCCGAGGGCGCGGCGTTGGCGGCGGTCTGGGTCAGCAGGGCGACGGAGGCGGTCAGGGCCGCCGTGGCGAAGGCGGGGGTCCGTATACCTGCTATGCGCGTTCCCGTAGGACGCGACTTGCGGTGCGACGACGCCAAGGGAGGCGACTCCTTCCACGTTCCGCCTACCGGGTTAGCTGTCGGGTTCGGGCGGGTGGTTCGGAAGGGTTGCCCTACGGTCCGTGCCCTGGACGGCGGTCGGACCGATTCACCCCAGATTTTCGGTGGGTCCCCGGCTCCTGCCGCACAGGGCGGCACGATCGGACTCGGCGGGGGCCGCACGGCCCGGCGACGTTCGCCGGTGGGGGTCGAGCAGCCCTGGGGGCACGCTAACCAACTCGTGTGGCCCCTGTGAAGGTTGATGACCGCTATGCCCGATACGTTTTTGTGACCTCGGCATTAAACACTGCTCACCGGAATCGGCTTGTTGTTGTTTGGTGGGATTGGTCAGTGCATGTTTTCGGGGTGGCGGCTGGTTGTCAGTGGGGGCGCCTAGACTCGGAGAGCGATGAGCAGCCTCTTTGACGACAGCTTCCTGGCGGACCTCCAGGGCCCTCGGGCCCGCGAGGAGGAGCCCCCGCCGCCGCCCGAGGACGAGCACGCTCCGGAGTCCGTTCCGGACGACCTGTTCGGCGGGCAGTTCGACGCGCCGCCGGACCGGGACGCGTACTACCGCGACGGCGCCCCGCGCCCCGTGGTGGACCCGGCCGCGCTCCTGGACGGGCTCAACGAGAACCAGCGCGCGGCCGTCGTGCACGCCGACACCCCCCTGCTCATCGTGGCGGGCGCCGGCTCCGGCAAGACCCGTGTGCTCACGCACCGCATCGCCTATCTGCTCGGCGAGCGGGGCGTCCACCCCGGCCAGATCCTCGCGATCACCTTCACCAACAAGGCCGCCGGCGAGATGAGGGAACGCGTCGAGCAGCTCGTCGGCCCGCGCGCGAACGCGATGTGGGTGATGACGTTCCACAGCGCGTGCGTGCGGATCCTGCGCCGGGAGAGCAAGAGGCTCGGCTTCACGTCGTCCTTCTCGATCTACGACGCCGCCGACAGCAAGCGGCTCATGGCGCTCGTCTGCCGCGATCTGGACCTCGACCCCAAGCGCTTCCCGCCCAAGTCGTTCAGCGCGAAGATCTCCAACCTGAAGAACGAGCTGATCGACGAGGAGGACTTCGCCGCCCAGGCGAGCGACGGCTTCGAGAAGACCCTCGCCCAGGCGTACGCGATGTACCAGTCGCGGCTGCGCGAGGCCAACGCCCTCGACTTCGACGACCTGATCATGACGACGGTCAATCTGCTGCGCGCCTTCCCGGACGTCGCCGAGCACTACCGCCGCCGCTTCCGGCATGTCCTCGTCGACGAGTACCAGGACACCAACCACGCCCAGTACGCCCTCGTACGGGAACTCGTCGGCACCTCCGAACACCCGGTGGACGTACCGCCCAATGAGCACGAGCTGCGCCCCGCCGAGCTGTGTGTCGTGGGTGACGCCGACCAGTCGATCTACGCCTTCCGGGGCGCGACGATCCGCAACATCCTCCAGTTCGAGGAGGACTACGCGGACGCGACGACGATCCTGCTCGAACAGAACTACCGTTCCACGCAGACGATCCTGAGCGCCGCCAACGCGGTCATCGAGCGCAACGAGTCCCGCCGCCCCAAGAACCTGTGGACCAACGCGGGCGCGGGCGCGCAGATCACCGGCTACGTCGCCGACACCGAGCACGACGAGGCGCAGTTCGTCGCCGAGGAGATAGACCGCCTGACGGACGCGGGCGACGCGAAGGCGGGCGATGTCGCCGTCTTCTACCGGACGAACGCCCAGTCCCGTGTGTTCGAGGAGATCTTCATCCGCGTCGGCCTGCCCTACAAGGTCGTCGGCGGAGTCCGCTTCTACGAGCGCAAGGAGGTCCGGGACGTCCTGGCCTACCTGCGTGTCCTCGCCAACCCGGAGGACTCGGTGCCGATGCGGCGCATCCTCAACGTCCCCAAGCGGGGCATCGGGGAGCGTGCCGAGGCGATGATCGACGCGCTCTCGCAGCGCGAGAAGATCAGCTTCCCGGCGGCGCTGCGGCGGGTGGACGAGGCGTACGGGATGGCGTCGCGTTCGACCAACGCGGTCAAGAAGTTCAACACGCTGATGGAGGACCTCCGGACGATCGTCGAGTCCGGCGCGGGCCCGGCGACCGTCCTCGAAGCGGTACTCGAACGCACGGGCTATCTCGCCGAGTTGCAGGCGTCCACCGACCCGCAGGACGAGACCCGGATCGAGAACCTCCAGGAACTCGCCGCGGTCGCCCTGGAGTTCGAGCAGGAGTCCGCGCAGGCGGAGGATGCCCAGCAGCCCGCGGAGGGCGAGGCGCTGGGTGAGGCCGCGGGCGAGGCGCCTGCCCCGGTCGGGCTCGCCGCGTTCCTGGAGCGGGTCGCCCTGGTCGCCGACTCCGACCAGATCCCCGACGAGGACGACGACGGCTCCGGCGTCATCACCCTGATGACCCTGCACACCGCCAAGGGCCTTGAGTTCCCCGTGGTGTTCCTGACCGGCATGGAGGACGGCGTCTTCCCGCACATGCGCGCCCTCGGCCAGGTCAAGGAGCTGGAGGAGGAGCGGCGGCTCGCGTACGTGGGCATCACGCGCGCGCGTGAACGGCTGTATCTGACCCGGTCGTCGCTGCGCAGCGCGTGGGGGCAGCCGTCGTACAACCCGCCCTCGCGGTTCCTGGAGGAGATCCCGGCGACCCATCTGGAGTGGAAGCGCACGGGGGCGGTGGCCGCTCCGGTGAAGTCCTCGGGGCCGGTATCCGGGGTGGCGTCCTCGCTGTCGTCCACGCGCTCGCGCTCCGCGGCGTCGGGGGCGTCCGGATTCGCCACGCGGCGGGGTGGCGCGGAGAAGCCGGTCGTCGCGCTGGCGGTGGGGGATCGGGTCACGCATGACCAGTTCGGTCTGGGGACCGTGGTGGGTGTGAAGGGGACCGGTTCGAACGCGGAGGCCACGGTCGACTTCGGTGAGGAGAAGCCGAAGCGGTTGCTGTTGAGGTACGCGCCTGTGGAGAAGCTTTAGCGCTCCGCTGGAGTTGCGGTTGGGGCGCGGTCATGTGATCTGCGGGCCGGTGGGGGCTGGTCGCGCAGTTCCCCGCGCCCCTTTGGGGCGTGGGTGGTTACGTCGGGTCCAGGCCGTGGCTGCGGAGCCAGGGGAGGGGGTCGATCGCCGAGCCGCCTGCCGGGCGTACCTCGAAGTGGAGGTGCGGGCCGGTCGAGTTGCCGGAGTTCCCGGAGTACGCGATGGCGTCGCCGGCCTTGACCGTCGTACCGGAGGCGACCTGGTAGCTGGAGAGGTGGCAGTACCACGTCTCCGTGCCGTCCTTGTCCGTCACGATCATCATGTTGCCGTACGCGCTGTTCCACTGCGTCCGTACGGTGCCGTCGGTCGCGGCCATCACCGTCGTGCCGTACGAGACCGGGAAGTCGATCCCGGTGTGCACGGACATCCAGTTGATGCCGGCCTGGCCGAAGTAGGCGCTGAGGCCCCGCTGCGCGACGGGCAGGGCGTACTTGGGGCGCAGTCGCTCCTTGCGGGCCGCTTCCGCCGCCGCAGCCTTCTTCTCGGCGACCTGCTGGGCCTTGAGGTCGATACGTTCCTGCGTACGGCTGGCCCGGTCGGCGAAGTCGTCGGCGCCCGCGGTGAGGCTCTCCAGCTGGGAGTCCAGCTTGTTGTTCGCGGCGGACGGTTTCACGGCGACACCGTCCGAGGCCGACGCGGTCGTGTTCTGCGCGTCGTCACCGCTCATCCCGCCCACCGAGGCGGCGGCGATGCCCGCGACGCCCATCACACAGGCGGACGGAACGGCGATCGTCAGCAGAGCGGAACGTTTGGCCGGGGGGCGCCGCCGGGAGCGGTTCGCGTTGCGCGCCGCCGTACGGGACGCCGCGCGCCCGCCGCTCGGGGCGAGTTCCTCCTGGCCGTCGAGCAGCGGGGCCTCGGCGGGCAGTTCGCCGTCCGCGAGGAGGTCCGGCTCGTCGTGGGCGAGGGCCTGCTGCTCGTGGTCCGGTACGTCCGTGGCGTCCGCGATCTGTTCGAACATCGCGGTGGCCTGCTGGTCGTACTCGTGCTCGGGCTCGTGGTCGTACTCGGCGGACGGGGCGGGCGTGCCGCTGTCCGAGTTCCACTGCGTGGCGTCGTACACCCCGGTGTCGAAGGCCTGCGTGCCCCATTCCCAGTGCTGGGTCTGGTCGGCCGGGCCGCTCTGGTCGGGCTGGAGCCAGGCGTTCGCGTCCCACTGTCCGCTCGTGTCGCCGCCCGGGGGCGGTGTCTGCGCGGGGATGTCGGCGAGCTGCTGGTAGCCGGGGGCCCAGGTGGTGGTGTCGTACGCCCCGGTGTCGTAGGCGGCGTGGTGCTGGGCCGCGTAGGGGTCGTAGTTCAGGGTGTGCTGACTGCCCGTGGACCACTGGGAGTTGTCGTACGAACCGGTCGCCTCGCCGCCCGGCATGTTGCCGAAGAGGGGGTCGGTGTCGAAAGTGCCGGTGCCCGTACCCGTGCCCATACCCGCGTCGAAACCGTTGGCGAAGGTGGGGTCGTACGTGGTGAAGTCACCGAAAGGGACTTCCTGCGTGCCGTACGACGCGTAATGCGCCGTCGCGGCGTCGGAAGCCGGAGCCGGGGTGGTCATGGTCCCCGACGGGTGACGTTCGTTCACCAACTTCTCTTTCGCCTCGACAACAGGGGCTGGTAGAGCTGGCCGAGCAGTGCGGCGACTGTACCCGGCGGTATGCGGGCGCGACAATCTTCCGCAGGTTTCGTGCCTGCGGGAAACGGGCATTCGGCCGTGTTTCGGGGGACTGCGGGCACGGGTTTGGCCTGGCGTTCGAGGATTGTTCGAATCCCGGCGCGTCTTCGGCGTCCCTTTGGACGTGGCGGACGCCCCTGTGCGACGGGTGCGCGGCGTCACGCCACGGTCAGTCCGCCGGTCTGCGCGCCGGTGGCGACGGGGTGGTCGCTGTCGTCGAGGGCCTGCCTTATCCCGGTCGCGACGGCGGGATGCACCGGCAGGGCGAGGTGGCCTACGCCGGTGACCTGCACGTTCTGTACGAGCAGGTCCGGGTGGTCGACGCAGGCCGTCGTCGGCGGGTCCATCAGGTGGTCCAGTTCGCTCCAGAAACTGACGAAGCGCGTACGGCAGCCGGGAGCCGGGAGGCGCAGTTCCTCGATGACCGCCGAGCCGGGGCGCATCTGGCGGACGATCGGGTGCGCGTCGGCCAGCGGGACGACCCGGGTGCCGGAGTGCGGCGTGCCGAGGGTGACGAGTGTGCGGACGCGGTGGTCACCGCCGAGCCGCTGGACGTAGTAGCGGGCGATGAGGCCGCCCAGGCTGTGCCCGACTATGTCCACCTGCGGCTGCCCGGTGCGCCGGCAGATCTCCTCTATGTGCCGGCCGAGCAGTTCGGCGGCGGTGCGGATGTCGCAGGTCAGCGGGGAGTAGTTGAGCGACTCGACCTGCCGGCGGCCGTGCTGGACGAGGGAGCGGCGCAGCAGGACGAAGACGGAGCGGTTGTCGATGAAGCCGTGCAGGAGGACGACCGGGGGCTTCGGCTCCGTCGGCAGGTGGGTGGGGGCGGCGACGGAGGTGGTGGAGGTGCCTGTCTGGCTGGTCGTGGAGGTCTCGGGGGGCGCGCTGGCGTCCTGGGGCGTGGCGCGGCGTTCCTGCGTGATGCCCGACGGATAGAGGAGCAGGTGTCCCGCCAGGATCGCCAGCTCCAGGGCCGTCGCCTTGAGGAGGGCGAGGGAGAGCCCCGCCAGCCTGCTCGGCAGGACGCGCTCACAGAGCGGCAGCAGCGGCTGAACTGCCCGGATGACCTTCATGGCCGACCTCCTGTCGGCACGCGGGAGGACTCCTCTGTTCCCCCGTGTGCCCTAGTGGGGGGTCGCGCGAGGCGGCCGGTGGTGGCGTCGGAGGCGTACGAGGCGGGCGCGCGGCGATTCCGACAAGGGGGTGGCGAAGCTTCCTGCCGTACGGCGACGAAGCTCCCCGCTGTCGTGCCTTCCTGCCCTTCGTGCCATCTCCGACCCACCGCACCGCCACGGCGCGCGGCTCGCGGCGCGGTGGTGCGACGACCTCGATGCGGCTCCCCTTGCGCCGGTCCAGTGAAGGCGACGGTGCGCGGCGAACGTGTCCCACCATGTGATTTCCCCCTCGTCATCCGTCGTGAAACTGCCGGTTGCGGGATGCTGGACATAACGTTCGTTCACTTCACGCACTTCATGGAGGCTGTGATGGGTGTGGCCGGTGGTCCGATCCGCGTGGTGGTGGCGAAGCCGGGGCCCGACGGCCACGACCGCGCGGCCGAGTCGCTCGCGCGGGCGCTGCGGGACGCCGGTATGGAGGTCATCTACACCGGCGTCCACCAGACCCCCGAGCAGATCGTCGGCACCGCGATCCAGGAGGACGCCGACGCGATCGGGCTGCCCGCCCACGGCACGCTCTTCGCCGCGGTGGTCGACCTGCTGCGGGAGCGCGACGCCGCCGACATCAAGGTCTTCGGCGACGGGGTCGTCCCCGAGGCGGACATCGCGGTACTGAAGGAGCAGGGCGGCGCGGAGATCTTCGCGCCCGGGGCGAGTACGGCCTCGATCGTGGAGTGGCTCCGGGGAGACGCGCGGGAGTCGGCGGGTGCCTAGGAACACAGGAGTTCTCGTGGGCTCGGCGGGGTGCGGGTGGTTCCTGGACCTGGTTCACGCCGCTGTCCCCCTCCCGCCCGTCCCGCCCGTCTCGTCCGTCCCGTCCGTTGCCAGTTCCTCCGCCATGGCCGCGCGCAGGCGCAAGGTGCCCACGAGGCGCTGGAACGCCTCCGCCCAGTAGCTTCCGGCGCCCGGTGACGCGTCCTCGCCCTCGTCCGGGACCGCCAGCAGGCCGTCGAGGCGGCCGGCCTCGGCGGGGTCCAGGCAGCGTTCCGCCAGGCCCATCACGCCGCTGAAGCTCCAGGGGTAACTGCCCGCGTCCCGTGCGATGTTGAGCGCGTCGACCACGGCCCGCCCGAGCGGCGGCGCCCAGGGCACCGCGCACACGCCGAGCAGCTGGAAGGCCTCCGACAGGCCGTGCGTCCCGATGAACCCCGCGACCCACTCGGCCCGTTCGGCGGAGTCCAGCGTCGCGAGCAGCTTCGCCCGCTCGGCCAGGGACACCGCGCCGGGTCCGCCCGCCTCGGGTGTCGAGGGTGCGCCGAGCAGCGCCCGGGACCAGTCGGCGTTCCGCTGCCGGACCGCCGCCCGGCACCACGCGGCGTGCAGCTCGCCCTGCCAGTCGTCGGCCACCGGCAACGCCACGACCTCCTCAGGCGTACGTCCGCCGAGTCGCGCCGACCATGAGCCGAGCGGGGCCGCCTCCACCAACTGGCCCAGCCACCAGGACCGTTCACCACGCCCTACCGGGGCCTTGGCGACGACGCCGTCGCGCTCCATACCCGCGTCGCATTCGTGCGGGGCCTCGACGACGAGCGCGGGCCCGTCCTTCGTACCGCCGGCGCCACTGTCACCGTCACCGCCGGTGCCGGTCATGTGGTCGACAGCCACGCACGCGCCCGCCCGGACGGCCATGCGGGCGGCGAGTGCCGAGTCCGGCAGCGCGGACAGCAACTCCGCCGCCGTGGCCCGGACGTTGCGGCTGCGGTCGGCCAACGCCCGCTCCAGGAACGGTTCGTCCTCGGCGCAGAGTCCTGTGCGGAGCGAGTCGAGGAACATCAGCCGGTCCTCGGCGCGCTCCGTCGGCCAGGTCGTCTCCAGCAGTTCCCGGGCTGCGGCGGGCTCCCGCGCGCGTATCGCCGCGAGGAGGGAGACGCGCTCGGCGAACAGGCCCTCCTGCCAGAGCCGCTGGATCCGCTCGGGCTCGTCCGCGCCGGGCACGGCCGTGCCTCCGCCCGGGGTCGAGCGCAGGGCGAACCGCCAGTCCGTGTTCAGCCGGGCCAGCCACAGCGCGCGCGGGCCCGCGAACTCCAGCGCCGCCGGACGCAGATCCGTACGCCCCCTGGCCGCGTCGAGCAGCGCGGGCAGCGTCTGCGGAGGGGCCGCGAAACCGTGCGTGTTCGCCGCCGCGAGCCACTGGGGCAGCAGCTCCATCAGATCCGGCGCCGTGCCCCGACGCCCGCCGCCGGGAGTGCCGGGCCGGTCGGCCAGCAGCATCGCCAGCCTGCGGGCCGCCGCCGGGGGCAGCGGCGGACGCGGGTCCGCGGCGGCGGGCTCCGGGCGACCGGCGGCCCGGGCCGGCCGCAGCCCCGCCCGCCGCCGTACGGTCTCCACGGCCGCCGCGTCGAGCAGCACGACCGGCGCCTGCCCGCCCGGCGGACAGCCCGGGGGCGTACGCCGGTCCGTGCCGAGCAGCGCCGAGGTGACCAGCTCCTCCCAGGTGCCGCCGACCACGGGTGCGCCCACGGAAGGCGTGCCCTCGGGGGCGGAGGCCGTGCTGCCGTTCATGGGGTTCCCTTTCGTCGTACGGGCTTGGTGGGGGCGTGAGCGTGTGAGGTGCGGCGCCTTTCAGCACAGGGGGGCGGGTGTCCTGGGAACCGTGGAGTCTCGCGCCCCCTCAGCACAGCGGGACCGCCTGTCCCGTCGGACCCTCCGGCCAGGCCGTCAGGGGAGTGAAGCCCCGGTGGCCGCACTCGCCGAAGACCTTGACCGGGGCGCCGCCCGAGAGGGCGACCAGGCGCCACAGGCCGGGGTGGGCGGCGGCGGACGGGGCCAGGGGGAGCGCCGAGTCGGTGTCGGCGTCCGCCAACTGCCAGGAGCCGCCCGCCGGAACGGGTATGACCCGGTCCAGGGTCGTCGGGACGGAGGTCAGCCAGGGGTCGTCCAGGAGGGCCTTCCCGTAGCGCTCCGCCGCGCGTGTGGTCGTCGTCCCCGTCGGCCGTACGTCCGTCGGGGCGGGCGGGGTGAACCGCTCGACCAGCGCCGACCGCAGCTGCCCGGCGCCGGGATACGCGGCCACCTCCGCCTCGAACGCCAGCCCTACCGGCAGCGACAGTTCGGGCGCGCGGCCCGCCGCCCCGTACGAGAGGAGGAGGGCGGTGCGGCCCGACTCCGTGCCGTGCAGCCAGATCCTGCGGGTCGTCAGACGGGCGTCCGCCGTCTCGTACTGGGCGAGGACCAGCCAGTGGTCGCGCACCGGCGGGCCGTCGGCCGAGCCGGGCAGGCCGATCCGGGACCGTACCGTCGCCGCCAGGCCCTCCGGCAGCTCGTCCCGGCGCAGCCAGCCCTGGTCCAGGAGATGGAGCAGCGCGCACTCCTCCAGCAGCCGCACCGGCCAGCCCGGACCGGATGCCGGGATCGCCCCCAACTCCCGCACGCGCGAGGCGAGTCCGGGGGCCTGCGCGTCGACCA
The DNA here is from genome assembly GCF_002954775.1 of Streptomyces geranii. Classification (GTDB taxonomy): domain Bacteria; phylum Actinomycetota; class Actinomycetes; order Streptomycetales; family Streptomycetaceae; genus Streptomyces; species Streptomyces geranii. The sequence continues at coordinate 44,827 of NZ_PJME01000025.1, read as the reverse complement.
TGCGGGCCGCCGTCTCCTCCCACATGCCGTACCCCGCCTGCTCCGCCGTCGCCAGGCCGCCGCGCAGCAGATCGGTCAGGCGCTGCTCAAGTTCCGTCGCCCCGGCCGTGATCCGCTCGGCCCGGCGCTCCGCCCTGTGCCGCGCCGCCTCCGGATCAGCGGACGGGGACGGTGAACCGTCCGCCGCCGCCCGCTTCTCCTCCGCCCGCTTCCGCCGACCCGCCAGCCACTCCTCCGCCCAGCCCGGCGCCTCCCCTCGCGGCACCGCGCCGTCCTCGCCCGCCCAGAGCAGCAGCAGCCCGAGGGCGTGCTTGCACGGGAACTTGCGGCTCGGACAACTGCACTTGTACGCAGGCCCGGTGGCGTCCGCGATGTCGACGACCGTCTGATACGGCTTGCTGCCACTGCCCTTGCACAGTCCCCACACCGTCCCCTCGTCCGAGCTGCCGGCCTCCGACCACGGCCCGGCCGCGCCGAGTTTGCTTCCCGCTTTGCGTGACGAGACGTCAGGCGCCAGTGCCAGCACCTGATCCGCCGTCCAGCGCACCCCCTGCTGAGTCATGACATCGAAGGTAGATCCCACCACTGACAATCGGCCCTCGCAGCGATCACCGACCAGCCCCGCCCGGCCGCCGAAATGTCGTTTCCGCAGGTCAGAACGCGTTGTCAGTGGCGTGGTGCAGTGTGGTCACCAGATCCGAACGGGCCAAGACCGGCCGAGCTGGAGGGGGACCGAGCCATGCCTGTTTCCGCTGAACCGACATCCGTCGACCCGACGCACGAGAACTCCGCGCACGCGAACGGCACGGAGGAACTGCGCCCGCACGCCGAGCACGCCTTCGCCGCCGAACTCGCGGCGCTGGCCGCGCAGGACGACCGGCCGCGCCCGGCACGCTGGAAGCTGTCGCCGTGGGCCGTCGCGACGTATCTGCAGGGCGGCACCCTGCCGGACGGCACGGTGATCACCCCGAAGTACGTCGGCCCGCGCCGCATCGTCGAGGTCGCCGTCACCACCCTCGCGACCGACCGCGCCCTGCTCCTGCTGGGCGTGCCCGGGACGGCGAAGACCTGGGTGTCCGAGCACCTGGCGGCGGCGGTGAGCGGCGACTCGACGCTGCTGGTCCAGGGCACGGCCGGCACGCCGGAGGAGGCGATCCGGTACGGCTGGAACTACGCGGAACTGCTCGCGAACGGCCCGAGCCGTGCCGCCCTCGTGCCCAGTCCCGTCATGCGGGCGATGGCGGAGGGCATGACCGCCCGCGTCGAGGAACTGACCCGTATCCCGGCGGACGTCCAGGACACGCTGATCACCATCCTGTCGGAGAAGAACCTGCCGATACCGGAGTTGGGGCAGGAGGTGCAGGCGGTCCGCGGGTTCAACCTGATCGCGACGGCCAACGACCGCGACCGCGGGGTCAACGAGCTGTCCAGCGCCCTGCGCCGCCGCTTCAACACGGTCGTGCTGCCGCTGCCGGAGAGCGCCGACGCCGAGGTCGACATCGTCTCGCGCCGCGTCGACCAGATCGGCCGCTCCCTCGACCTGCCGGCGGTGCCGGACGGCGTCGACGAGATCCGCCGGGTCGTGACCGTCTTCCGCGAGCTGCGCGACGGCATCACGTCGGACGGCCGTACGAAGCTGAAGTCGCCCAGCGGCACGCTGTCCACCGCCGAGGCGATCTCGGTTGTCACCAGCGGCCTGGCCCTGGCGGCCCACTTCGGCGACGGCGTCCTGCGGGCATCCGACGTCGCCGCGGGCATCCTCGGGGCCGTCGTACGCGATCCGGCGGCCGACCGGGTCGTCTGGCAGGAGTACCTGGAGGCGGTGGTCCGCGAGCGGGACGGCTGGAAGGACTTCTACCGGGCGTGCCGGGAGGTGAGCGCGTGAGTTGTCCGATGGGTGCGGGTGCGGGTGCGGGTGCGGGTGCGTGGGGGTGGGGGTGCGTGGCCGTGATGTCGGCGGGAGACGGGCCGGTGGTCGTGGGGGTCGGTGGGGTGAGCGGAGCGGTCGGTGACGGCGGCTTGCGGTGGCCCGAGAGGGGGCTGGTGTGACGGAGGCAGAGGGGGGCGGGGGCAAGTGGTCCGGTAGCGGGCCGTTGCTGCTCGGGGTGCGGCATCACGGGCCCGGGTCGGCGCGGGCGGTTCGGGCGGCGTTGGCGGCGGCGCGGCCCGCGGTCGTGCTGATCGAGGGACCGCCCGAGGCCGACGCGCTGGTCCCGCTGGCCGCCGACGAGGACATGCGACCGCCGGTCGCCCTGCTGGCCCACGCGGTGGACGAACCCGGCCGCTCGGCCTTCTGGCCGCTGGCCGAGTTCTCCCCGGAGTGGGTGGCGCTCCGCTGGGCGCTGGAACAGGGGGTCCCCGCCCGCTTCATCGACCTTCCCGCCACGCACACGCTGGCATGGGGGAGCGAGACCGTCTCCGACACGGACACGGACACGGACACGGGTGCGGGCGCGGCTGTGGACGTTGATGCGGATGCGGATGTGCGGATCGATCCGCTCGCCGTGCTCGCGCGGGCCGGTGGCTATGACGATCCCGAGCGCTGGTGGGAGGACGTGGTCGAGCACCGGGGGGTGGGGGAGGGGGACGCGTTCGCTCCCTTCGAGGTGCTCGAAGAGGCCATGGGCGCGCTGCGGGAGGTGTACGGGACCGGAGGGCATGACCGGGACCTCGTCCGGGAGGCGTACATGCGGCTCCAAGTGCGGGCGGCGCAGCGGGAGTTCGGTGACGCGGCGGTGGCCGTGGTGTGCGGGGCCTGGCATGTGCCCGCGCTGCGGCGGAAGGGTGCCGTCGCGGCCGACCGGGCGCTGTTGAAAGGGCTGCCCAAGGTCAAGGTGGACGTGACCTGGGTGCCGTGGACGCATCGCAGGCTCGCGCGGGCCAGTGGATACGGGGCGGGCATCGACTCGCCCGGTTGGTACGGGCACCTGTTCGGGGTACGGGACCGGCCGGTCGAGCGGTGGATGACCAAGGTGGCCGGGCTGCTGCGCGCCGAGGACAGGATGGTCTCCTCGGCGCACGTCATCGAGGCGGTGCGGCTGGCGGAGACGCTCGCCGCGATGCGGGGCCGTCCGTTGCCGGGGCTGACCGAGACGACGGACGCCGTGCGGGCGGTGATGTGCGAGGGGTCGGACGTGCCGCTGGCGCTGGTGCGGGACCGGCTCGTCGTCGGGGACGTGCTCGGGGAGGTGCCGGAGTCGGCGCCCGCGGTGCCGTTGCAGCGCGACCTGACCAGGCTGCAGCGCCGGCTGCGGCTCAAGCCGGAGGCGCTGGAGCGGGAGTTGGAGCTCGACCTGCGCAAGGAGACCGACGCCGGGCGGAGTCGGCTGCTGCACCGGCTGCGGCTCCTCGGTGTCGGCTGGGGCGAGCCCGCGGCGTCGCACGGCAGCACCGGTACGTTCCGGGAGACCTGGCGGCTGCGGTGGGAGCCGGAGTTGGCGGTACGGGTCGCCGAGGCCGGGGTGTGGGGGACGACGGTGCTCTCGGCGGCGACAGCCAGGGCGGAGGCCGACGCCGTCGGCGCGGGTTCGCTGGCCGACGTGACCGCACTCGCCGAGCGCTGTCTGCTCGCCGAACTGCCGGACGCGCTCCCGATGGTGATGCGCGTCCTCGCGGACCGGGCGGCCCTGGACGCGGACGTGGGCCACCTGGCCCAGGCCCTGCCCGCGCTGGTCCGTTCCCTGCGCTACGGCGACGTACGCGGCACGGACACCAAGGCCCTGGCGGAGGTCGCGGCGGGCCTCGCCGAACGCGTCTTCGTCGGCCTGCCGCCGGCCTGCGCCGCACTGGACACGGACGCGGCGGAGGAGATGCGGCGGCATGTGGACGCCGTGCATGGGGCGGTGGGGTTGCTGGGGGAGGCCGCCGAGAGCCCTGTGAGCCCGGCGAGTACCGCCGAGTCCGGGGAGTTCGGGGAAGCAGGGGAATCCGCGGAGGGCGAGGCTCCTGCCGGTGAGCTGCGGCGCCAAGGAGACGGCGTTGGCGTCGAGGCGGGTGGTCTGCACGCGTCGTCGGCCGGGCGGTTGCGGCGGCGTTGGTACTCCGTGCTTCGGGTGCTGGGCGGGCGGGACAGCGTGGCCGGGGTGGTGCGGGGGCGGGCCGTGCGGTTGCTGTTGGACGAGGGGGAGTTGGCGCAGGACGAGGCCGCCGTGCTCATGGGGCTCGTGTTGTCGCCGGGGACCGCGCCGGGGGATGCCGCCGCCTGGATCGAGGGGTTCGTCGGGGGTGGTTCCGGGGGCGGGATGCTGCTCGTGCACGACGAACGGCTGCTCGGGCTCGTCGACGCCTGGCTGACCGGGGTGCCGGCGGAGGCGTTCACCGATGTGCTGCCGCTGCTGAGGCGCACCTTCTCGGTGTACGAGCCGGGGGTGCGCCGGACGCTCGGGGAACTGGTCCGGCGTGGGCCGGGTGAGCGGGGGAGTTCGGTGGCCGGTGCTGCCGGGGTGCCGGGGTTCGCGCCCGACCTCGATGTCCGGCGGGCGGATGCCGTGTTGCCGGTGCTTCGGCTGCTCCTCGGGACGGCGCCGGGTTCGGGGGCGGGAGTGGGTGCCGGGGGGACCGGTGACAACGGGCTTGTGGGGGTGGGGGCATGACAGTGACGACCGGGTCGGTTGAGTCAGTGGAGTCCGCGCAGGAGCGGTTGCGGCGGTGGCGGCTTGTGCTGGGGGGCGATGCGGCCGACGGCACCGGGTGCGCGCTCTCCGGTCAGGACGCCGCCATGGACGGGGCGCTCACCGCGCTCTACGGGAGGGGGGACGGGGGCAAGGACCGGGCGGGGCGGGACCGTTCGGCGGGGCTCGGGGCTTCCGCGCCGTCGGTCGCGCGGTGGCTCGGGGACATCCGGACGTACTTCCCGTCGTCCGTCGTCCAGATCATGCAGCGGGACGCCATCGACCGGCTCGGGCTCTCCGCCCTGCTGCTGGAGCCCGAGATGCTGGAGGCGGTCGAGGCGGACGTGCACCTCGTCGGCACGCTGCTCTCCCTCAACAAGGCGATGCCGGAGACGACCAAGGAGACGGCGAGAGCTGTTGTACGCAAGGTCGTTGAAGACCTGGAGAAGCGGCTCGCCTCGCGGACCCGGGCCACGCTCACCGGTGCGCTGGACCGCAGCGCCCGGATCAGTCGGCCGCGCCATCACGACATCGACTGGAACCGTACGATCGCGGCCAACCTCAAGCACTACCTCCCCGAGTACCGCACGATCGTGCCGGAGCGGCTCATCGGGTACGGGCGGGCCTCCCAGTCGGTGAGGAAGGAGGTCGTCCTCTGCATCGACCAGTCCGGGTCGATGGCGGCGTCGGTGGTGTACGCGTCGGTGTTCGGGGCGGTGCTGGCGTCCATGCGGTCGATCGACACCCGGCTCGTCGTCTTCGACACGGCGGTCGTCGACCTCACCGACCAGCTCGACGATCCGGTGGACGTGCTGTTCGGTACGCAACTCGGCGGCGGTACGGACATCAACAGGGCGCTCGCCTACTGCCAGTCGCAGATCACCCGGCCCGCCGAGACGGTCGTCGTGCTGATCAGCGACCTCTACGAGGGCGGCATCCGCGACGAGATGCTGAAGCGGGTCGCCGCGATGAAGGCGTCCGGGGTGCAGTTCGTGACGCTGCTCGCGCTGTCCGACGAGGGGGCGCCGGCGTACGACAGGGAGCACGCGGCTGCGCTCGCGGCGCTGGGCGCACCGGCGTTCGCCTGCACGCCCGATCTGTTCCCGGACATCATGGCGGCGGCGATCGAGAAGCGTCCGCTGCCGATACCCGACACCGAGTGAGCTGAGGGGGCCTCCGGCGGCAAAACGGACATGACTGTGCATCGGCCATGGGGTGGTTGCGCGACCTCGGGAGAGGCGTGCGAAGATCGGCGCCCACCCAGTCCTGTCGCCGCCCGGAGTGTTCCTCCCCTTGAACTGGCCAGCCGCCCTGTCCCTTGCCGTACTGCGCGTGACGCGCACGGCGGTTGGGCGGCGTGCGCTGCAACTGGCCGTGCTGGTGGGCGGGTTGCTCGTGTTCGGGCTCCTCTTCGGGGAGCGGGCGCATGCGGCGGAGGGGGGTGCGCCGACGGTTCCAGGTCAGGTGCAGACTCAGCTGCCGGTTCCGGTTCCGGTTCTGCCGACGAGGCCTGTTGAGCTGGTCGAGCCCGTCGGTGGGCTTGTGGACGCCGTGACCGAGGAGCTGGCGGAGGTGTCGGCTCAGGTGCCGACCCTGCCCGCCTTACCTACGCTGCCCACCCTGCCCGACCTGCCCGCGCTTCCGGAACTCCCCGAGCTTCCTGCCCTGCCCGACCTGCCGACCCTCCCGGCGGTTCCCGAGCTGCCTGTGCCGTCTGTGCCGCCCGTACCGCCTGTGCTTCCGGGTGTGCCCGACTCGCCCACCGTTCCCTCCACGCCCGCCTCCCCTGCATCTCCCGCGATCCCCTCCTCGCCGGAGCAGACCCGGCCCGCGCCCGTCGCCGAGACGCCTCAGGGCGGAGTCGTCCACGGGCCTCGGTTCGTGGTCGGCGGTCGTGGCGTGGACGTTCACGGTGTACGTGTCCCGGCGCCGTCCGTGCGGCAGGTGTCTGGGGGTTCGCCCGGTGGGGTGCCTCAGCGGGTGCCCGGTGAACGGGCGGTCGTCGACGGTGGTGTTTCCCGGCATGGGGGCGGGCACGGCGATGGGTATGCCGTCGCGTCGGGTCAGCGGGTGTCGGTGCGGTTCGTGCCGGAGGGCGCTGCGGGTGTTGGCGGCGCCGAGGTGCGGGACCGGCACCGGGCCGTTCCCGTCTTCCCCGGTTAGGGGCTTGTCTCCCGCTCCGTTGCGCCGCCGTGCGTGAGCGGAGCCTGCGGTGACTGCACGCAGTGCCAGTCAGTAGCTTCCGTACCCCTGAAAGCTTCCGTACCCCCGAATTTCCGCGCGCCCGACGTGCGGATCATCCGGACTCCGTCAGGACAGCCTCGTACGGCCGAATGCCATCGGCCCGGCGGTGGCTGTGACCGGTGGAGGGCGGTGAGTGGGCTCCCATAGGGGTGGGAGACCGCTTGCCGGAGGACCGTCGAAGCCGTCGGCGGGCCTTCCAGGGGCCTCACCGGGCCCACCCCAGCCCGGTGAGGCCTCACCTTTGCACCCGTAACCGCATCTAAGCCCCGCCGGAGTGCCTCCCGAGTGCCCTCACAGGGGCCGTCAGGCGGCCGTGAGTGGCACTCTGTGACAGGTATCACCGCTCAGGTGTGATTCCTGATTTAGGGACCTGCGGGGTGCGGCGATAACCTGCGAGACGGACATGCCGCGCGCTCGGACACCGTGTGCGCCACCCTTGTGACACAGCGGACGTCACGTTGCCCATCGCGGCACGCCCACGCAGACAACGAACCGCGAGATCACTGATAGGGACGGACGCGCGTGGACCTGTTCGAGTACCAGGCGAGGGACCTCTTCGCCAAGCACGGTGTACCGGTGCTGGCCGGTGAAGTCATCGACACGCCTGAGGCGGCGCGCGCGGCGACCGAGCGTCTGGGCGGCAAGTCCGTCATCAAGGCGCAGGTGAAGGTCGGTGGGCGTGGAAAGGCCGGCGGCGTGAAGCTCGCCGCCACCCCGGACGAGGCCGTCGCCCGCGCGACGGACATCCTCGGCATGGACATCAAGGGCCACACGGTCCACAAGGTGATGATCGCCGAGACCGCGCCCGAGATCGTCGAGGAGTACTACGTCTCGTACCTCCTCGACCGCACCAACCGCACCTTCCTCGCCATGGCGTCCGTCCAGGGCGGCGTGGAGATCGAGGTCGTCGCGGAGGAGAACCCCGAGGCCCTCGCGAAGGTCCCGGTCGACGCCAACGAGGGCGTCAGCATCGAGAAGGCCCGTGAGATCGTCGCCCAGGCGAAGTTCCCGGCCGAGGTCGCCGAGCAGGTCGCCGAGATCCTGGTGACGCTGTGGGACACCTTCATCAAGGAGGACGCCCTCCTCGTCGAGGTCAACCCCCTCGCCAAGGTCGCCTCCGGCAAGGTCATCGCCCTCGACGGCAAGGTCTCCCTCGACGAGAACGCCGAGTTCCGTCAGCCGGACCACGAGGCCCTTGAGGACAAGGACTCCGCGAACCCGCTGGAGGCCGCCGCCAAGGCCAAGAACCTCAACTACGTCAAGCTCGACGGTGAGGTCGGCATCATCGGCAACGGCGCGGGGCTCGTCATGAGCACCCTCGACGTCGTCGCGTACGCCGGTGAGAACCACGGTGGGGTCAAGCCCGCCAACTTCCTCGACATCGGCGGTGGCGCCTCCGCCGCCGTCATGGCGAACGGCCTGGAGATCATCCTGGGCGACCCCGACGTCAAGTCGGTCTTCGTCAACGTCTTCGGCGGCATCACCGCGTGCGACGAGGTCGCCAACGGCATCGTGCAGGCGCTGCAGCTGCTCGCGGACAAGGGCGAGGAAGTCTCCAAGCCCCTCGTCGTCCGCCTCGACGGCAACAACGCCGAGCTGGGTCGCAAGATCCTCTCCGACGCCAACCACCCGCTGGTCCAGCGCGTGGACACCATGGACGGCGCGGCCGACAAGGCCGCCGAGCTCGCGGCTGCGAAGTAAGGGAAGAGGGACAGACAAGCCATGGCTATCTTCCTCGACAAGGACTCCAAGGTCATCGTCCAGGGCATGACCGGTGCCACGGGCATGAAGCACACCAAGCTCATGCTGGCCGACGGCACGAACATCGTCGGCGGTGTGAACCCGCGCAAGGCGGGCACGTCGGTCGACATCGACGGCACCGAGATCCCGGTCTTCGGCACGGTCGCCGAGGCGATCGAGAAGACGGGCGCGAACGTGTCCGTACTCTTCGTACCGCCGGCCTTCGCCAAGGCCGCGGTCGTCGAGGCGATCGACGCGGAGATCCCCCTCGCGGTCGTCATCACCGAGGGCATCGCCGTCCACGACTCCGCCGCCTTCTGGGCGTACGCGCAGTCGAAGGGCAACAAGACCCGGATCATCGGCCCGAACTGTCCCGGACTCATCACCCCGGGCCAGTCGAACGCCGGCATCATCCCGGGCGACATCACGAAGCCGGGCCGTATCGGTCTGGTCTCGAAGTCGGGCACGCTGACGTACCAGATGATGTACGAGCTGCGGGACATCGGCTTCTCGTCGGCCGTCGGCATCGGTGGCGACCCGGTCATCGGTACGACGCACATCGACGCGCTCGCCGCGTTCGAGGCCGACCCTGACACCGACCTGATCGTGATGATCGGTGAGATCGGTGGCGACGCCGAGGAGCGCGCCGCGGACTTCATCGCGAAGAACGTGACGAAGCCGGTCGTCGGTTACGTCGCCGGCTTCACCGCGCCCGAGGGCAAGACCATGGGTCACGCGGGTGCGATCGTGTCCGGTTCGTCCGGTACGGCGGCTGCGAAGAAGGAAGCGCTTGAGGCCGCCGGCGTCAAGGTCGGCAAGACGCCGACCGAGACGGCGAAGCTGGCGCGCGAGCTTCTCGCCGGCTGACGTTCTTTGAGCTGAGCCTCTGTGGGCCCGTTCCCTTTGCTGGGGCGGGCCCACTGGCGTTGGTGCGGGTGCCGTTACTTTGCCGGGTACCCGGAACTGGTGGCTGTGCCCACAGCCGGGTCGCGCGCCTCACCTCGGCTCCGGTGTCACCCTCTCCGGGCCGTTTGCCGGTTCCTCCTCCAGCTTCTTCTGGAGTTTCTGTTCCGTACGGGACAACGGGCCCGGGGCCGGTCTCGGTGGTACGCCCTGGACTGTTGCTCCCGGGGCCACCGGAGGCTCGTAGTGCGTCGGGGACGTGTGGAGGGTGAATGTCGTGGCCGCCGTCAGGGCGATCGTGAAGGCGATGGCCGCGTGGGTCCAGTTCCGGGCTCGGCGTTCGCCTGCCGCGCGGACCGTCGACGGGCGGGACGCTCTCAGGCGGGCGTGCGTCGCCAGGACCGACAGGCGGGTCGAGAGGGTGGCCGGGTCCGTGAGGGACGGGAGCTGGGTCGTCAGCGCCTCGCGGGCGTGCAGCAGGCGGTTCGCCGTCGCCGGTGTGCTCGCCTCCGTCTCCGCCGCCGTTTCCGGCAGGCCCAGGCCGACACCGTCGTAGAGGAGCAGGGTGCGGCGGTACGGCGGGGGCAGTCGCAGCAGGGCGGAGAGCAGGGCGCGGTCGGTCGGGTCGGCGGGTGGGGCCTCCGGGTGGCGGTGGCGGGCGCGGAAGCGGTGCCAGGGGGAGAGGGCGCAGTCGTACGCCGTGGCACGCACCCAGCCCGCCGGGTCCGGGTCCACCGCCACCTCCGGCCAACGGTGCCACGCCAGCTGGAACGCCCGTTCGACGGACTCGCGCGCCAACTCCCGGCGCCCGGTGAGGAGATACGTCTGCCGTACGAGTGCCGGGGCGCAGAACGCGTACAGCGCGTCGAAGGCCTGAGCCGGCGTCAGGGGTGGCATGTCCTGCGGGGCGGTGGCGACGACGGCAGCCTCGGCGACGGCCGTGGCGGCAGGCGTGGCAGCGGGCGTTGACGGTGTCGGCGCCGCCGCCAGCAGTGCCGCGTACGCCTGTGCCCTGCGTCCGCGCGGTGTTGTGCGGCCCGTCTCCCACGCGCGTACCGTCTCGCGGCTGACGCCCACCCGTTCGGCGACCTGAGCCCGCGTCAGCGACTGTGACTCGCGCAGGCGTCGGCGCTCGGCGGGTGGGGGCAGCGGGGTGGTGGGGCTCTGTGTCACCGGGGGCCCCTTCGCGCGAAAAAGTACATAAAACGTATATTGAGTGACACGTCGTAAGTTCGCCTGTTACACCCGGAAAGCGCGTGTCGTTGGGAGCATGGCGCTCGTGACCCAGATGACCGATCGCCGGCTTCGTTTCCTGCCCCTGCGCACCCGGGCACGGGTCCGTGACCGGGTCCGCGACCGGCTGCGTGACCGTTCCCCCGGGCTGGGCGCCGGCCTGCTGGGCGGCGCGGTCGCGGCGGGGCTCGGGCTCGGCTCGTTCGCCGTGCTCGTGATGGTGCTGTGGATCAGCTCGCCGTATCCGGACAGCGGCCCCGACGGCGCCCTGCACATCGCCGCCGCCCTCTGGCTGCTCGCCCACGGCGCCGAACTGGTCCGCGTCGACGGCCTCTCCGGCGCCCCCGCCCCCGTCGGCGTCACCCCGCTCCTCCTGCTCGCCCTCCCGGTCTGGCTGCTGCACCGCGCCGCCCGTGACGTGGCCGAGGGCCCGGAGGCGGAGGAGGACGCGACCGGGGACGCGCCTCCCGTCCCCGCCCGTACCGCCTGGCTCGGCGTCGTCGCCGGGTATCTGACCGTCGCCGGGGGCGTCGCCCTGTACGCGGCCGGGGGCGGTCTGAGTCCCGACTGGGCCTGGACTGTCGTATGCGTACCGCTGCTCACCATGGCGGCGGCGGGCGCCGGGGTCTGGACGGCGTACGGCCGCCCGCGCGCGCCCCTCTCACCCCGGGTGCTGTATCTGCTGCCCAGGTGGGTTCGCCGGCGCGTCCTGGACCCGGCGGTACGGGGCCGGGTCCTGGCCGTCGGGCGGGCCGCCGGGGCCGGGGTCGCCGTGCTGGTCGGGGGCGGCGCGCTGCTCGTGGCCGTGTCGCTGGTCGGGCACGGCGGGGCCGCCCGGGTCTCCTTCCTGCAGCTGACGGAGGCGTGGTCGGGGCGGATCGCCGTACTGCTGCTCTGTCTCGCCCTGATCCCCAACGCGGCGCTGTGGGGCGCCGCTTACGCCCTCGGGCCCGGGTTCGTGCTCGGCGCCGGCCGGGTGACGGGGCCGCTGGGTGCCGATCCGGCGCCGCTGCTGCCGCCGTTCCCGCTGCTGTCGGCCGTGCCGGACGCCGGTCCCGGTACCCCGCTGACCTGGGCGGTCGCGGCGGTGCCGGTGGCGGCCGGGGTGACGGTCGGGTGGTTCACGGCGCGGGCGGCGAGTCCGGCGGAGGCCGGGCGGGTGCCGTGGTCGGTCGGGCGTACCGCCGCGAACGCCGGGTTCGCCGCCCTGCTGTGCGCGGGCGCGCTCGCCGCGCTCGCCGCGCTGTCCGGCGGGCCGCTGGGCAACCACGCCCTCGCCCATGTCGGGCCGGTGTGGTGGCTGACGGGCGCGGCCACGCTCGCGTGGACGGCGACCGTCGCCCTGCCGATGGCCCTCGGGCTGCGCGCGTGGCGCCTGCGCGAGCGGCCGAAGGGCACCGGCACGGACATCGGGACCCTGAAGCTGACGTCACCGAAGGTCCCCGGCGCGACGAGGAAGCCGTACGGCACGACGGCCGTCACCGCGGATGTCACCGTCACCGTCGGCGAAGACGCGTACGAGGCCGGCGACCCCTACGAGGCGGAGGCCGCCTACGACTTCCTCCCCCTCGACCTGCCGTCGCCCTCGCTCTCGCCCTGGTACGACACCGCCTCCCGCGAGGCCCGCTGGGCCGCGCTCAAGGAGGCGTCCGCGACACCGCCGCCACCGGAGCCGGGGGAGTCGGACGAGCCGGAAGAGCCGGAGGAAAGCAGGCTTCCCGGCTAGCTGTTCGTGCCGAACACCTGCCGGAGTTCCTTCGGGAGAAGGTCGTTGCAGGCCTTCTTCGCGGTGGTCGTGAGGGCGTCGTTCGCGCACGTGTAGTAGTCGCGGTAGACGAACTGGAGGCTGAACGTCCCCGCGACCATCACGAGCGCCAGCGACGCCGTGACCAGACCGCTGATCGCGGCCGTCTTCTGCGGTCGGCCGCCGCCGCCCGCGCCCTGCTGCGGTGCCGGGTTGTCCGGGTTCGGGGTGCGGGGCTTGGCGCGCAGGGCGCTGATACCCCAGTGCAGGGCGAGCGCGCCGAGCAGCAGCGCCACGTACGGCCAGGCGAAGAGGGCGAAGAAGAAGGCCCACATGCCGCACAGCAGGGCGTACCGCGCATGGCGCTGGGCCGGGTCCGTCGGGTCCCAGCGCGGGTTCGTGCCCGGCCCGTCGCCCGGACCCTCGGAGCCGCCCTGGCCGCCGGGACGGCCGGAACGGTCGCCGAAGCCGCCCGGGGAACGGCCCGGCTGCCGGTCGCTCCACTGACTGCCCCACGGCGAGGGGCCACCGGACCCGCCGCCCGACTGGTCCTCGCCCTCCGGACGCCGGGGCTGCCAGGGCTTGTCAGGGCTGCCCTCGGGCGGCGGGGCGAACGGGTTGTCGTCCTGGGCCGCGCTCTCCTGGGCGTCGCCGGCCTCGCCCCGGTCGCCGTTCTTCGTGCCCGGCTTCTTGTCCGAGGCCGCGTCGGGCGGCGACGCGGGGCGCTCCCGCAGCAGCACCGACTGCGGGGTGAGCGTGAGGAGTCGCAGGCTGCGGTCCGACATCAAGTGAGCGTCTTCCCCTTGTTGGTTACAACGGTGGTCACAACTCTGGTGGAGGCTGTTCCGGCATGAGCCGTCACCCGGTGAACGCACCGCATGACGACCGCGTTCCCGGACCGGCCCCTCGCAGACGCTACCTTCCGGCCACGCCCCCGTCCCGTGGGGGCCGTCCGGTGTGCCGGTATCGTTGCTGGCGGTCGGCCGCTTCGTAGACTTCCCCGTATCCCGGGACGCGAAGCATTCGTATGAACACACGAGTGGGCATGTGAGCCGCCCGCACGAAACCGCTCCCCCGAGAAAGGGCCCCGCCGTGGCCGAGTCCCAGGCCGCCAAGGTCGCCAAACGCCTTGTCGTGCTGGTCTCCGGATCCGGTACGAATCTTCAGGCGCTCCTCGACACCATCGCGGCCGGCGGCGCCGGGGCCTACGGCGCCGAGATCGTCGCCGTAGGGGCCGACCGGGACGGCATCGAGGGGCTCGCGCGCGCGGAGCGGGCCGGGCTGCCGACCTTCGTGTGCCGGGTGAAGGACCACGGCACCCGGGCCGAGTGGGACGCGGCGCTCGCCGGTGCGGTGGCCGCGTACGAGCCCGATCTGGTGGTCTCCGCCGGGTTCATGAAGATCGTGGGCAAGGAGTTCCTGGCCCTGTTCGGCGGGCGGTTCGTCAACACGCATCCCGCCCTGCTGCCCAGTTTCCCGGGGGCCCACGGCGTTCGCGACGCGCTCGCGTACGGCGCCAGGGTCACCGGCTGCACCGTCCACTTCGTCGACGACGGCGTCGACACCGGGCCGATCATCGCTCAGGGCGTGGTCGAGATCCGGGACGAGGACGACGAGAGCGCTCTGCACGAGCGCATCAAGGAAGTCGAGCGAAGGCTGCTCGTCGATGTCGTGGGGCGGCTCGCCCGCAACGGCTATCGCATTGAGGGACGAAAGGTAGTTATCCAGTGACCGCCGACATCGACGACATCACTGTCACCGCCGAGAGCGACAAGCGGGCCCTTCGCCGGGCGCTCATCAGCGTCTACGACAAGACCGGCCTGGAAGAGCTGGCCCGCGGCCTGCACGAGGCCGGCGTGGAGCTCGTCTCGACCGGGTCGACCGCTGGGCGTATCGCCGCCGCGGGCGTCCCCGTCACCAAGGTCGAGGAGCTGACCGGCTTCCCCGAGTGCCTGGACGGCCGGGTCAAGACCCTGCACCCCAAGGTGCACGCGGGCATCCTCGCCGACCTGCGGCTTGAGGACCACCGCAGCCAGCTCGCCGAACTGGGCGTCGAGCCCTTCGACCTGGTCGTCGTCAACCTCTACCCCTTCCGCGAGACGGTCGCCTCCGGTGCCTCGCCCGACGAGTGCGTCGAGCAGATCGACATCGGCGGCCCGTCGATGGTCCGCGCCGCCGCCAAGAACCACCCGTCGGTGGCCGTGGTCACCAGCCCGGCGCGGTACGCCGACGTCCTGGGCGCCGTCCGGACCGGCGGCTTCGACCTCACCACCCGCAAGCGGCTCGCGGCGGAGGCCTTCCAGCACACGGCGTCGTACGACGTGGCGGTGGCCTCCTGGTTCGCGTCCTCCTACGCCCCGGTCGACGAGTCGCGGTTCCCCGACTTCCTGGGCGCCACCTGGGAGCGCGAGAACACCCTCCGGTACGGCGAGAACCCGCACCAGCCCGCCGCGCTGTACGTGGACGGCAACGGCGGCGGTCTCGCAAAGGCCGAGCAGCTGCACGGCAAGGAGATGTCGTACAACAACTACACGGACACGGACGCCGCCCGCCGTGCCGCGTACGACCACGCCGAGCCCTGTGTCGCGATCATCAAGCACGCCAACCCGTGCGGGATCGCGGTCGGTTCGGACGTCGCCGAGGCGCACCGCAAGGCGCACGCCTGTGACCCGCTGTCGGCGTTCGGCGGGGTCATCGCCGTCAACCGGCCGGTGAGCAAGGAGCTGGCGGAGCAGGTCGCGGAGATCTTCACCGAGGTCATCGTCGCGCCGGACTACGAGGAGGGGGCGCTCGAAGCCCTCGCCAAGAAGAAGAACATCCGGGTGCTCAGGGCGGCGGGCGCACCCGCCAACCCCGTCGAGGTCAAGCCGATCGACGGCGGTGTCCTCCTCCAGGTGACCGACCGGCTCCAGGCCGACGGCGACGACCCGGCCAACTGGACGCTCGCGACGGGCGAGGCGCTGAGCGCCGCCGAACTGGCCGAGCTGGCGTTCGCCTGGAAGGCGTGCCGGGCCGTCAAGTCCAACGCGATCCTGCTCGCCAAGGACGGCGCCTCGGTCGGCGTCGGCATGGGCCAGGTCAACCGGGTCGACTCGGCGAAGCTGGCGGTCGAGCGGGCGGGCGAGGAGCGGGCGCGGGGCGCGTACGCGGCCTCGGACGCGTTCTTCCCGTTCCCGGACGGGCTGGAGATCCTTACGGCCGCCGGGGTCAAGGCCGTGGTGCAGCCCGGCGGTTCGATGCGGGACGAGCTGGTCGTGGAGGCCGCGAAGAAGGCGGGCGTCACGATGTACTTCACGGGGACGCGGCACTTCTTCCACTGAGGTCCCGAGGCTCATGAACATGAAAGGGGTGCCGGTCCCCTCCCAGGAGGGGGCCGGCACCCTTTTCGGTACCGCCGCCGGTGCGACTGTGCGACTACTGGTGTCCCGCCGGGTACTTCGACCGGTTGAACCAGGCCGCGCCGTCGGACTTGCCGACGAAGACCGCGATGAGCACCGCGAGGGTGGTGTGCACCAGGCCGATGACGATGAAGGGGTAGATGCCGAGGACGGCGGTGATGATCGCGAACACCAGCGTGGTGATACGGAGGCCGCTGCCGCCGCTGCCGAACTTCGCACCCAGCACGATCGCGAAGATCCCCCAGCCGAGGACGATCGCCGTGAACGCCCACAGGGCCCCGGCGGAGTAGTCGGCGAGCTGCTGGAAGTCGACGTTGTTCTGGAGCTCCTCGTCGTTCTTCGCGGCGTGGATCGCGACCGCGGACAGGGCGAAGAGGATGGCGCCGATCACCTGGAAGCCCGCGATGACGAACAGCATCACGCGGGCGGCCTTCACATTGCCCGGCATCGAGAACGGGCCGCCCTGGTAACCGCCGTAGCCCGGCTGTCCGTACCCCTGCTGACCGAGCGGCGGGGCCGCCGGGTAGCCGTAACCGGGCTGCTGGGGCGGGGTCTGCTGGGGGTAGCCGTAGCCGGGCGCGGGCTGCTGCGGCTGCTGCTGGGGCGGGCCGTACGGGTTGTTCGGGTCGCCGAAACTCATGGCGGGTCTTCCTCCGTCTGCGTCAAGTGCGGGGACGACGCGAGGCACCGAACGGAGGAAGGTGTTGCAGATGCGGTACGCCCCCCGGCCCTGCCCGCGGCACTGTGCTGCTTAGCGTTTTATCGTTCTTTAGTTCGTACGTACTTGTCCAGCCGCATAGTGCATGTGTTGTGCAAGTGCAACATCCACGATCATGGGCGGTCGTCGGACGGCACCCGGATTGGAACCGGGGGGCGGTCATCCGCGAGGATGTGGGTATGAGCGCCCAGATTCTCGATGGCAAGGCCACCGCAGCAGCGATCAAGTCCGATCTGACCGCCCGCGTGGCGGCGCTGAAGGAGAAGGGTGTGACGCCCGGCCTCGGCACGATCCTGGTGGGGGAGGACCCCGGCAGCCAGAAGTACGTCGCGGGCAAGCACCGTGACTGCGCGCAGGTGGGCATCGCCTCCATCCAGCGCGAACTCCCCGCCACGGCCACGCAGCAGGAGATCGAGGCGGTGGTCCGCGAGCTGAACGAGGACCCCGCGTGCACCGGTTACATCGTCCAGCTGCCGCTTCCCAAGGGCATCGACGAGAACCGCGTACTCGAACTGATGGACCCGGACAAGGACGCGGACGGCCTCCACCCGATGAACCTGGGCCGCCTCGTCCTGAACGAGCCGGCGCCCCTTCCCTGCACCCCCAACGGCATCCTCACCCTCCTCCGCGCGCACGGCGTGGAGATCAAGGGCGCGGAGGTCGTGGTCGTCGGCCGGGGCGTGACCATCGGCCGCCCGATGCCCCTTCTCCTCACCCGGCGCAGCGAGAACGCGACGGTGACGCAGTGCCACACGGGCACGCGCGACCTGGCCGCCCACCTCCGCCGCGCCGACATCATCGTCGCCGCGGCCGGCTCGGCCCACCTGGTCCGCCCCGAGGACGTGAAGCCGGGCGCCGCCGTCCTCGACGTCGGCGTCTCCCGCACCGCCGAGGGCAAGATCGTGGGCGACGTCCACCCGGGCGTGACCGAGGTCGCCGGCTGGATCTCCCCGAACCCCGGCGGAGTCGGCCCGATGACCCGCGCCCAGCTGCTCGTCAACGTGGTCGAGGCGGCGGAACGCAGTGTCGGCTGAGGCGGAGGGCGTACGCGAAGGCGTCGTCGGCGGTACGAGCGAGGGTGGCGTGCCCGGTTCGGGCAAGGTGCCCGGTCCCGGTGCCGGGGCCGACGGCGGCAGGGTTTCCGGAGGTGGTGCGGTGTCCGCGTCCGACGGAGTGGGCGAGCCGGGTGACCCGGCCGGTGCGGTCGTGGACCCTGTCAGCGCCCCGGACGCCTCCGGGCGGCCCCGGCGCACCACGCGCCGTTTCCCGCTCTTCACGCGGGACACCGCGCGGCCCGAGGGGGGCGGCCGGGCCGCTCCCGGGGACGCGCCCGCGCCCGTGCGGCAGTGGCCGATCCTGGTCGTGCTGGGCGCGGTCGGGCTCGGGCTGCTGCTGACCGCGCTGGACGTGTTCCGGTACGGGACGCTGCTGATCGGGGCCGCGCTGCTGGCCGGGGCCGTACTGCGGTGGGTCGTGCCGGACGTCGGGATGCTCGCCGTACGGTCCCGGTTCACGGACATGGTCACGTACACCCTGCTGGGCACCGCCATCGTGCTGCTGTCGATGATGGCCCAGCCGAATCCCTGGCTGGAGATTCCGTTCCTCGACGACACGCTGCACTACACGATCCGTAGCCACGGCGGTCTGTAGACCCCGTCGGGAACCGACCCGCCCTCCGGCGTGGTCCGACACCGTGGAGGTGGGCGATGAGCGCCTGGCAGCCACTGCCGGAGGATCTGCCGCCGGAGGTGCGGCACTTCGTGGAGCAGGTGCGGGGGCTCAAGGACCGCACCGGGCTCAGCCTGGCCGCGCTCGGCGCCCGTACCGCGTACAGCAAGTCCTCCTGGCAGCGGTACCTCAACGCGACCCAGCCGCCGCCCCGGCAGGCGATAGCCGCCCTGTGCCGGGTCGCGGGCCTGACCCCGGCGGACGCCGAGCGGTTCGGGGTCCGCTGGGAACTGGCGGTCCAGGTCTGGCCCCGGCCGCCGGCCCCCGTGCCGGACACGCCACAGCAGGACGGGGTGTACGAGGAGGAGGTGCCCACCCTTCCGTGGTGGGTGGAATCCGAGTCCGCCCCCGGTGACTCCTCGCGGCGGGTGCTGCTCGTCGCGCTGCTTCTCGTGCCGGTGCTCGTCATGCTCGCCGTGGTCGGCGCTGTCGTTTTTGGTTGATGCCGCTGAGGGAATCCGACAGCTCTGCGCCCACTGTGACCGTTCTTGTGCTTTCTGTGTGGCGATGTGTCGGTAAGTTCGAGGAATTGCAACCGGCGCGCAACGCGCCACCGCTAATGTGGGCAATCGGGACGGTCCGGGGCGTCCCGTGCACCATCCAGAGGTTCGGCCGGCCGGGAGGGTGGTCGGTGGAACACTGGGACACTGGACCGCAAGCCGGGGGCGTGCAACGGTGCACCTCCAGGCCGGACAATGCTCCCGTGCGCCCCCACCCCGGGAACCGAGATCCTGAACGGGCGCATCCGTGTGGGTAGCCAGGACAGTCAGGAACAGACTCGGCCGAGGGATCCACGGCTTTACGCACGGGAGACACAGCCAGCACGACCGGGGGGAATGAGGGGGGAAGCATGCCTCGTTGGAGGGCCTTGCCGGATGAACTAGATCCGCAGGTCAAGGAGTTCGCGAGCCAGCTGCGCAGGCTCGTGGACCGCAGCGGCCTGAACATCGCGGCGGTGGCCGACCGCACGGGCTACAGCAAGACGTCCTGGGAGCGTTATCTCAACGGCCGGCTTCTCGCGCCCAAGGGCGCGATCGTCGCCCTGGCCGAGGTCACCAACACGAATCCCATTCACCTGACCACGATGTGGGAGTTGGCCGAGCGCGCCTGGAGCCGCTCGGAGATGCGGCACGACATGACCATGGAGGCGATCCGGATCTCCCAGGCGCGCGCCGCGCTGGGGGAGTTCGGGGCGCCCGCCGCCGAGACGAAGAACGTGGGCGGCAAGAACGGCGGCGGCAAGAGCGGCCGGGCCTCGCGGAGCGCGACCGTCACTCCGGGGATCGCCGGACCCGCCGGTGTCTCCCCGACCGTCCCGCCGCAGCCGACGCCCCCGGAGACCCGGGACTCGGTCGGCGACGTACGGGCCGGTGCGGCCCGGGGCGGTGGCGGCGCGGGCGGCTCGGTGAGTTCCGCCGGTTCGGCCGGTTCCGTCAGCTCGGCCAGCTCCGCGAGTTCGGCCTCGGCCGAGGGGAACTCCTGGGGCATGGCCGGGTATCAGGGCCCGGCGTCGAGAGGCGGCGCCGGGGGGCGTACGGCCACGCCTTCCGGCCTCGACGGCCCCGGTGGCCCGGTCGGTTCGGGTGGCCCCGGTGGACCCTCCGGGTTTCCCGGTGGTTCCGGTTATCCGGGCGCCGCGCCCTGGACCCCCGGTACGCCCGTGCCGACGCCCGGCGGCGAGCCGCAGGACGCCCGGCCCGGTGGCGGTGGCTCCGGCGGTTCGCGGCGCAAGCGGCGGCTCACGATGTTCCTCGCGGGTGTCGTGGGCGCGTCGGTGGTGGTCGCGGCGGCCCTGATCTTCACGAACAAGGGCGACGACACCCCGCAGGCCAAGCCGAGCCCGTCCCCGACGACCTCGGCAGGCACCGACCCCGACCTGCCGGTCGGCGTGGAGTGCAGCGGCGAGGCGTGCACCGGACAGGACCCGGAGAACATGGGCTGCGGCGGCGAACTGGCGCAGACCGCCAACAGCGTCACCGTCGGCACCACGCTCGTCGAGGTCCGCTACAGCAAGACCTGCCAGGCGGCCTGGGCCCGCATCACGCAGGCGGCGCCGGGCGACCAGGTCGACGTCACCGCCTCCGGCGGGGCGAAGCAGACCGGCGCGGTCGACACCGACACCGACGCGTACACGCCGATGGTGGCCGTGAAGGACGCGGGCGACGCCACGGCGTGCGTCACCCTCGCCGCGACCGGTGAGAAGGGCTGCACGCAGTAGCGGCGCACGCGCCGACGGGACGCCGCGGCGCGACGGCACATTCCCCTCGTACGGGCTCGAAGGGCCGCGGATCCACGGCGGCGCGGACGGTCGTGCGAGGGGAATCGCCATGGACGGGGCATGCCTCGCCGGGATCGGGGCAGGCGGTGAAGTACCCCCACGGGATCCGGTCCGACCGGTCCCCCGGCGGTGGTCGCCCGTCACACCTCTCCCGGACGGGCGACCGCCGCCGTTCCCGGCGCCAGGGCGGGACTTCGCGGGAAGCGGAACGCTGTGGGACGGGCCACACGGGACCCGGACGTACGGGATCCCGGATGCGCGATAGCCTGACGGCGGATCTCTCTTGATGCCAAGAGATCGATCATCCGAACCGGGGCAGCGACGCCCCACCGCCAGCTGTCATACGGAGAACGCCATGACCCGCACTCCCGTGAACGTCACCGTCACCGGCGCGGCCGGCCAGATCGGTTACGCCCTGCTCTTCCGCATCGCCTCCGGCCAGCTGCTCGGCGCGGACGTGCCGGTCAGGCTCCGCCTCCTGGAGATCACCCCCGCCCTCAAGGCCGCCGAGGGCACGGCCATGGAGCTGGACGACTGCGCGTTCCCGCTGCTCCAGGGCATCGACATCACGGACGACGCGAACGTGGCCTTCGACGGCGCCAACGTCGCCCTCCTGGTGGGCGCCCGCCCGCGTACCAAGGGCATGGAGCGCGGTGACCTCCTCTCGGCCAACGGCGGCATCTTCAAGCCGCAGGGCAAGGCCATCAACGACAACGCCGCCGACGACATCAAGGTCCTGGTCGTCGGCAACCCGGCCAACACCAACGCGCTGATCGCCCAGGCCGCCGCCCCGGACGTACCGGCCGAGCGCTTCACCGCGATGACCCGCCTCGACCACAACCGCGCGCTCACCCAGCTCGCGAAGAAGACGGGCTCGACGGTCGCCGACATCAAGCGCCTGACGATCTGGGGCAACCACTCCGCCACCCAGTACCCCGACATCTTCCACGCCACGGTCGCCGGCAAGAACGCCGCCGAGGTCGTCAGCGACGAGAAGTGGCTCGCCGAGGACTTCATCCCGACCGTCGCCAAGCGCGGCGCCGCGATCATCGAGGCCCGCGGCGCGTCCTCGGCCGCCTCCGCCGCCAACGCCGCCATCGACCACATCCACACCTGGGTCAACGGCACGGCCGACGGCGACTGGGCCTCCATGGGCATCCCGTCCGACGGTTCGTACGGCGTCCCGGAGGGCCTGATCTCCTCCTTCCCGGTCACCACGAAGGACGGCGTCTACGAGATCGTCCAGGGCCTGGACATCAACGAGTTCAGCCGCGCCCGGATCGACGCCTCGGTGCAGGAGCTGGCGGAGGAGCGCGAGGCGGTTCGCGCCCTCGGCCTCATCTAGTCCCCTGGTCCCGGTCCAACCGCACTGCCCTCGGGCCCCGTTCCGGCTTCGGCCGGACGGGGCCCTTGGCAATTCCCTGTTGCCGAAACGCCCGCCCCTCTATGCTGATGGGCTGTCAACTTGCTCTCTGGCAAGGGACGTTCCACGCATCGGGGGAGTCGCGTGAGCACCACTCATGTGCCGCAGCAACCACAACCACCGCAGCCGTCACAGCAACCGCAACCCCAGCCACCGCCGCAACCACTGCCGCACGCCAGCGAGGCCACCCGGCTGCTGTGCGCCGGTACCTACCTGGACTCCGACTACCGCGACCGGGTCATCGAGGAACTGCACCTCAACGAACAGCGCATCGTGGCCCCTTCGCTCGGCTTCGACGCGGCCCGCGTCCTCGCGCACGCGCTGAGAGCCAGACGCCAGGAGCTGCTGTGGGCCGGGGCGATCCTGGCCCTCTGGGTGATCGGCGCGGCGCTGACCGGCGGACTGCTGGCCCTCTTCCTCGCCCCCATCCTGTACATCGCCCTCGCCTCCTGGATCCGGGGCCGCAGCGAGTACGCGCCCCTGTACCGGCGGGTGCCGGCCTTCCTGCTCCGCTGGTGGGGCCGCGCCCTGTTCGCGATCCTGCTGGTCTTCACGGCGGCCGTCGCCTTCGGGCGCCTGGACGAGGACTCGTCGAGCGGTTCGTCCTCCGGCTACGACTCCGGTCTGTACGGCGACGGCGGCCTCTCCGGGTCGACGAGCGCGACGGACGTGCTGGTGCCGTCCGGCAGCGATGTCGACGGGCTGATCGAGATGTGGCAGGCCTGGGCGACGTTCACGATGTTCGCCCTGATCGCGGCCTGTGTCGCCGCGCAGCGCGGGCAGTTCGCGCGGGCGCTCGCCGCCGAACTCTCCCCGCGCCGCTTCCCGGACGCCGCCTCCGACCCGGCCGAACAGGCCGAGGGACACCGCTTCCACCGGCTGAAGGAACGTATCCGTGTCGAACAGCACGCGCCGCTGATCATGTACAACGAGGCGCGGCCGTTCCGTGGGGCGGGTGCGGCCTACCAGACGTGGGTGCTCGCGGTGGAGCTGCGGCCCGACGAGATGAAGAAGCAGCAGCCGCTCGGCAACCGGGTCGTGCTGGAGAGGATCCGGCCGCTGATAGAGCAGTTGAGGCTGCCCGCCGAGTACTCCGGTCAGCTCGGGCGGGACCGGTTGCGGCGGCTGGAGATCGACGAGTGCGTGTTCCTGCCGGCCGAGGGGATCCTGCGGCGCGAGGAGGCGCCGTACCATCCGCAGGCCTTCGAGGAGCACCGGGCGCGGGCGGTCGAGGAGGGCGGGGAGAAGCGGCGGCACTTCCTGCGCATCCGGGTCGGCGGCTGGGAGGAGGAGCTGGTCGTCACGGTCTTCGTGCGCATCCACACGCAGGGCCGCATGCTCACCCTGGAGGTCGCCCCGCACGTACTGACGCCGGTGCGCGAGGACTTCAAGAACGCCGACCGCACCGCCCACCGCTACCGCCACAACAACGCGCTGGGCAAGGCGGCCTGGGCCGTCGCCCAGGTCCCCGGCTCGGTGGCCCGTTCGCTCGTGACGCTGGGCAAGGGGCTGCTGTACGTCTGGCGGCTGCTGACCGGCGGGTACGCGGGCGCGCTGCCCGACGGTCCGGGCGTCTCCGTACGGGAGTTGGGCTCCGTACCGCTGGGGTCGGACTTCCAGGAGATGGACGTACTGCGCTATCTGAAGAACGTGCAGGACCGGGTGGCAGGCGGAGTTCGGGCGGCGCTGGCCGAATCCGGGTATCTGACCGGCGAGTTCATGCAGAAGATCACCACGGTCAACAACTTCGGCGACGTCACGAACTTCGCCCGGGTGGAGAACAGCACCTTCGCCGTGGGCCCGAACGCCTCCGCCTCCTCCACGACCGGCGGCGCCGCGCCGCAGACAGGACCGGGTACCGATGGCCAACGATGAACCGAACGTCAGCTTCGGCGACGTCTCGCACAGCACCTTCGCCGTCGGCAGCCACGCGCGCGCCGTCTCCCACCACGGCACGGCACCCCAACGCGACGAGATCGCCGAGCAGTTGCTGACGGCGGTACGCGAACTGCGCGCCGACCTGGCGAGGGTGCGGGCGAGCGAGGAGACGGACGCGCTGCACAGGGCCCTGGCGGAGACGGAGGAGGAGATCACCCGCACGGGCAGCGCGGCTCCGTCCCGCCGGGAACGCCTGAGAGAGCTACTGGGCGACTCCCAGGCCCTGTTGAACGTCCTCGCCTCGGCGGGGGCTGTGGCGGCCCTGGTGGGGCTGTGAGGGGGAGGGTGAGGGTGGGATGAGCGGGGGATCGGCTCGGTACTGGAACGAGGACACGCAGAGCTGGGAGGACGTGGGGAGTGGTGGCGGGGCCGGCGTTCCGGTGACTCCGCCGCCACCGCCGATGCCGGGCTTCTCGCCGACGGAGGTGGTGCGACCGGACGCGTCGGCGTACGAGGTGCCGCCGGACGCCGGTCCGGATGGCGCGGGTTGGTGGCAGCCGCCCCCGGCCGGGTCCGCCGAGGCGCCCACGGTGACGGGGTGGCCCGGCGGTGTGCCCGGCCCGTCGGCCGCCGCGGTGGCCGACGTCGACGCGAGACGGCGGCGGCTGCTGTTCGCCGGGCTCGGCGGGGCCGGTGTCGTCGCGGTCGCGGTCGCGCTGGTGCTGACCCTCGTGGTCGACAACGGGGACGACGACGGCAAGGCGTCCCGGGCGACCGCCGCCGGGGTGTCGACGGCGTCCGTGGTCTCGTCGGAGCCGGTGGAGCAGCCGAGCGAGTCGGCGAGCGAGAGCGCGTCCTCGCCGTCCGCCTCGGTCTCCGTCGCCGCCCAACCGCCCCTCGGGTACGAGGTGTTCGAGGACGGGGAGGGGTTCCGGATCGCGCTGCCCGAGGGGTGGACGCGTACGACGGCCGACTCCCAGTACGGCATCCGGGTCGTCAACTACCGCAGTTCGGACAGTACGCACCGGATTCAGGTGTACCAGGTGCAGGAGCCGTCGCCACGGGCCTCGTTCGAGCTGTTCCTGTCGGACGCGACCGGAAAGGCGGCGGGCTTCACGGAGTTGGGGCTGGAGACGCTCGACGACGGGACGTTCACCGGGTCCCGGCTGGAGTATCTGGCCGACGCGATCAGGGGCGAACCCGAGGTCGGCCGCTGGCACGTCTACGACGAGCGTTTCGTCGCGTCGGACAGCAACATCTACGCGATCGCGGCGTACGGACCTGACGCGGACGGGCGGGACGACGAACTGGAGCTGCTGACGGTCGCGTTGGAGTGGTTCTGCCCGCCACTGGGCGCGTGCGAGCCAGGTCAACCCGGCGAGTCGGGTCAGCCGGGTCAGTCGGGGCGACTTGGCACGGGGACTGGCGCGATTCCACAGGATTCCACGGCTGGGACCCCGTCAATTCGGTGAAATCGGGTGTCGGGTGGGCGCCTTGTGTGCACGCTCAGTGCATGAGCGACTACAGGGATCACGTCCCCGCCTATCTGACGATCCGGGTCACCGCCCAGGAGGGCCCGATCGCGGCCTTCGCCGAGCAGGAGGCGGCGGAGGCCGCGATGCGGTACCCCGACCTGATGGGTGTGGGTATCCCGGAGTTCTTCCACGCCAAGGAGCGCGAGGCGGGCGGCTGGGAGCTGTTCGGCTACGGCAACGACACCCCGCAGGGCTCCCGGGACTCGCTCGGTTCGGTGTTCCGGCTGCGGGCGAGCGAGGCGGAGGAGGCGGGTGACGAGACCGCCAGGCGCAAGTGGATGGCGGCGGCCCTGCGCATGGACCGGGAGGTCGTGAACGACCTCCGGGTGCGCGGCGAACGCTTCCGCATCGTGCGCGCGTCCCGTTTCGTAAGGATGGGCCCGAACGGCCCCGAGCCGCCCCGCCCCTCCGACCCCGACCCGGCGGAGGTCGGCGAGGCGTACCGGGTCGGCCCGCGCACCAAGGGTTTCGTGGTCGACCCCGTCACGGGCACCGGGCTCTCCGACGGCATCCTCAAACTGGACCTGATCCAGTTCGTCGGCATCGCCCGCGGCGCCCCGCAGGACGTCCGGGACGAGGCAAGGCGCGCACTACACACCCACCCGGGCGGGGTACTGCTGCCCGCCGTCTACATGATCTCCGAGCGCGTGGAGGGGAGTTGGCGGTCGCACAACCCCGGCGCCTCCCACTCGACACCCCAGGGGGCGAGGGACTCGCTGGCCTACTGGCTGCGTGTGATGGCCCCCTACCACCGAGGCCTGACCGACGAGAAGGCCCAGGAGTACGCCTCGGTCGCCGACCGGGTGGACGAGAGGCGCCTGAACGTCGCGACAGTCGACGGGGTCCGCTACCGGGTGACCCGAGTGGAACGCCTGGTGAGAGTCGGCCCGGACGGCCCGGAGGGCCCCCGCCCCTCGGACTGGGACCCCGAGCCGCCGGTCGAGGTCCAGACCCGAGAACTGAAGGCGAAGGGCCTGTGGAGGGAAGAGGACGACGATGAGCCGGTCGAGTTCACCGGCCGAACCCTGGAACTGAAGCGCCGCTGGGACGCGGAGGAGGCGCGCAGGACGGCCGTACGGGAGAAGAGGAGCAAGGCGAAGGAGGAGGCACTGGAGAGGGCCCAGGCCCAGGGGCAGGGGCAGGGGCAGGGGCAGGTAGAGGGCCAAGGTCAGGGCCAGGCAGGGGTTCCAGGGCAGGGGGAGGGCGAGGGCGAGGGGCCGGGCGGAGAGGGTGAGGCCGGCGCGGGTGAGGGGTCGGGATAGGGCTGGGCCGGGCCGGGTGAGGACCGGGACAAGGCTGGGCCGGGCCGGGTGAGGGCCGGGAAAGGGTGACGCCCGGAATTGTGACGCTGGGAAGGGCGAGGCCGGACAGGTCAGGGGCCGGGAGCGGGCGAGGTCGGGAAGGCCGGCGGTGCCCGCTCGCAGCCTTCGTCGCCCTCGTCGCCAGGGTGCCCCAGGTCCACGCGACCGGCGTCGCGGCCGGTCCGCACGCGGTTCTCCAACTCCCGCCGGGCACCGGGGAGTCGGTGGTACGGGAGGCGGTCCGGCGGCGACCGGCGGTGGACCATGGCTGGGCGGGTGCGCAGGAGGAGCTGTGCGCGGCGGTCGCTTCGACGGCCGGTTCCTAGGCCTGTGCCGCCCTCCGCCACGCCACTTCCTCGGCGGTCAGCGGGCCGTGGACGCTGTACACGTCACCGACCCGCAGATTGTCCGGCGTCCGGTGCTCGCCGTAGGTGCCGATGACGGTGAGGGCGACACGGGAGTCGGGCTGCCAGAACGTACGGAAGTACGGACCGGTTGCCGGGATCGCCGGGATCTCCACCAAGGGCACACCGCGCCGCACGAGGAGACGTCGCAGTTTCTCGAACCTGAGCCTGCGGGCGAAGCGCCCGTACCGGGCACGAAGCACGTCGTGGACGTCGACGCGCTTCCGGTGCGCGAGCCGGTGCATCTGGAGGGTGAAGTGGTGGCCCGACCAGGGGTCGTCGGCGGAGGCGCGCTCCCAGAAGAACTCGGCGAAGCCGTAGCCGAGGCACAGGCTCCGGTCGCTGAAGGCGTCCTCGGCGAAGTCCGGCCCCAGGACCTGGGCGACCTGCTCGGGAGAGTCGGCGTGGCTCACGCCGAGCACGGCGCCGGTGGTGACGACCTCCATGTAGAAGGCCAGGGAGTAAGGGGTCACCGGTTTGCTCTCCTATCCTCCAGGGCCTACTTTTTCGTGGATATAGTAATCCCATGACCACCACTGATCCCGTATCCCGTGTCGCCATCAAGAAAATCACCCCCGATGTCTCCGCGTCGATGGGTGCCCTGCACGGCGCCGCCGTTTCCGCCGCGCAGGACGCCAAGCTCGAACCGGAACTCCTGGAACTGATCCGGATTCGCGCGTCGCAGATCAACGGCTGTGCGTTCTGCCTCGACATGCACACCAAGGACGCCCGCGCCCAGGGCGAGACCGAGCAGCGGATCTACGCCCTCAGCGCCTGGCGGGAGACCCCCTTCTTCACCGAACGGGAGCGTGCCGCACTGGCGTTCACCGAGGCGGTGACCCTGGTCCACGACGGACACGTGCCCGACGACGTGTACGCGGACACCGCCGCCGTCTTCGACGAGGCACAGGTCGCCGCACTGATCTGGGTGATCACCGTCATCAACGCGTACAACCGGACCGCCATCGCGACCCGTATGGTTCCGGGGGCCTATAAGCCGGCGGCGAAGTAGGGCAGCCGAATTCGGGCGTGAAAAGGTGAGGCGGGGCGAATTCGACGCCCTGCCCCACCTTTCTTCACCTTTCTTCTCTCTTTTTCTTCTCGCTCTTTACTTTCTTTCTCCGGTCGTTTACTGCAGCGGCTCCATCAGGGCCTCCAGCCATTGCCGCCATTCGGCCGCCCGTTCCGCGCGCCCGGCCCGCAACAGCGGTTCCGATCCCTCGCCCGTCGTCCATTCCGTCACCGGGCGGATTCCGTGCAGGGCGTTCACCAGCCACACCTCGCGGCCGTCCAGGTCGGTGAGGGCGCGTTCGCGGTGGGCGACGCGGATGCCGGTGCGCTGGGCGCGTTCCTGGACGAGGGAGAGGGTGACCCCGGCCAGGACCGGGAGCTGTGGCGAGGGCAGACACAGGGTGTCGTCCTCCCACCACAGGACGCTGGAGGTGGCGCCCTCCAGGACCACGCCCGAGGGTGTGACCAGCACCGCCTCGTCGGCCCCGGCACCGTTCGCCCGCTGCCGGACCCGGGCCAGGGTGTCCAGGTCGGGGCCCTTGCGGCGGGGGACGGTCCGCGGATCGGGCTGGCCCGTCGCCCAGACCCGTACGCTCGTGCCCAGCGGTGGGGCGTGCCGGAGCAGGAGTCTCAACTCCCTTGATTCCGCGCCCAGTTCCACCCGGGGGAACCACTCCCCGGTGCGCGGCAGCGCGGTGGTCATGTCCCGCCAGAAGTCCACCAGTTGGCGCGGCGAGGGGCCGCCGGAGTCGCCGCAGGCGCGCAGGAAGCGTTCCCGGTGCCGGACGAGGCCGCGGACCCGGCCGTCGCGCAGCAGCCAGGAGTCGGCCACCGCCAGCCGCTCGCCCACCGTCGGTACGGAACCGGCGGAGCCGGGACCGGTCAGACCACGGCGCGGCGACCACGTCAACAGCCCTTCCCTGGCCGCCGCTTGTGTTGCTGGGTACGTCATCAAGTGCTCTTTCTCGATGCCTTGGTGCTCTGCTGCCTCGGTCAGTACTTGCGGCCGGCCACCGCCGGTGCCCCGTTGCGCGGCCCGTACGGCGCGTGCTCCAGCCACGACCCGCACCACGGCAGGACCGGTGCGAGGGCCGCCGCCGCACGCTGCTTGGCCCGGACGATCCGGCGCTGCGGGCGCAGGTGGTCCAGGGCCGTACCGGCGGCGGCGCTGTTGAACAGGGCCGCCGCGTGCCGTACTTCGGCGAACTCGGCGACCGCCCCCTCCAGCCCCGTTCTGGTCACCGCCGCGATCGCCGACGCCGCTGCCGCCGCGTCCGCGATCCCGCTGTTCATGCCGCGCGCCCCGAACGGCGGGAAGAGATGCGCCGC
Organism: Streptomyces geranii; assembly: GCF_002954775.1. Lineage (GTDB taxonomy): Bacteria > Actinomycetota > Actinomycetes > Streptomycetales > Streptomycetaceae > Streptomyces > Streptomyces geranii. The sequence goes on along the minus strand of NZ_PJME01000025.1, from coordinate 15,350 downwards.
CTCCCCGACGAGCAGCACCCGCCGGTGCGGATCGGTGAACGCGTCCGCGACCTTGCGCAGGAAGCGGTACGTCGACACCCACAGGATCTGCGAGCCGTACCCGGGCGCCTCAAGCACCGACGGCAGCCAGTCCCGTACGGCCTCCTCGGTGCCGTACGCCTCCTGCCGGTCGTCGTCGCGGCACTGGAGGTCGACCTGGAAGCCGCCGGTGAACGGCACCCGCATCACGCTCCGGCCGCCCACGCCCGGGTGTTCGTAGTGGAAGACGCGCTCCAGGGGGAGTTCGGCGCCGGGGATGTCGGCGACGTCCACGACCACGTGGAAGCCCTCCGAGCGCGTCCCCTCCATCGTGATCCCCAACTCCGCCCGTACGGCGGACCGGGCGCCGTCGGCCGCGACCACGTGCGTGCCGTGCCAGACGCCGCCGTCGGAGTCGGTGAGGGTGACCCCGGTCGGCGAGGAACGCACGCCCGTCACGCGCACGCCCCACGCGAACTCGACGCCCGCGTCCCGGCAGGCGGCGCGCAGGAAGCGCTCCGTGTCGACCTGGCGCAGACTGGTGAACGGCGGTATGGACACCGGGGAGTCGGGCGTCTCCGGGAAGGTGCGGGAGTAGACCTCGCGGCCCCGGTAGAGGGTGCGCCTGGTGTGCCAGGTCCGGCCGTACGACGTGAACTCGGCGGCCAGGCCCGGGCGCATCCCGTCCAGCAGCCGCAGGGTCTCGCGGTGCACGAACAGGGCGCGGCTGCCCGGGCGTTCACGGTCCTCGGGGTCCGACTCCAGGACCACGACCGGCAGTCCGTGCGCGCGCAGCCCGAGGGCGGCCGAGAGACCGACGGGACCGGCACCCACGACGATCACCCGCTCCGGTACCCGCTCGGGTACCCGCTCCGGGGTGGTCACGCGCGGGCGCTCTCGGCGAGCATGCGGCTGATCTCCACCCGCTTCACCTTCCAGGTCGCCGTCATCGGCAGCTCCTCGAACCGCCACTGACGCGGCGCGGCCATCGTCGGCAGGTCGGCGGTCGCCTGCTTCCAGCGGTCGGGGTCGAGGGGCACCTCGTCCCGTACGCAGATCACCGGCACCGGCTCACGGTCGGCGCCCGGCACGATGACGACCTCGCGCAGCTCCTCCAGCCGGTCCATCAGCGTGTCCTCGACCTCCAGATTGCTGTGCACGGAGTCGATCTGGTCGATCTCGCGGTCGATGAGATAGAGCGCGCCGAGCCTGCTGCGGTACCCCATGTCGCCCATCTGCCACCATCCGCCGCCGTCCAGCTGGCGCTCGTACTGCTCGCGCGCGCCGAGGTAGGTGAGGATGCGTCCGCGCGTCCGGGCCTCGATGCGGCCCGGCTTTCCCGGTGCGGCCGGCTGTCCGTCGTCGTCCGTGACGCGGACCCGGGTGAAGCCGGGTATCCCGATCCCGACCCGCCGCCCGTCCGCCTTCGCGGCACTGCGCCGGGTGAACCACTGGAAGGCGACAGGACCGGTCTCGCTCTGCCCGTACAGCTGGATCAGCCAGGCGTTACGCCGCTTCGAGGCGCCCAGCAGCCGCTTCACGGTACGCGGGTGGATCGCGTCGAACGTCGACCCGTACGACCGTACCCGTGACAGGGGTTGACCCGGCGCGTCCGCCAACTCCTCCCACAGGACGAAGGTGTTGGGGTGCGTCTCGACGATCCCGGGGCGGTGGCGGGCGAGCAGCGGGCCCACGTTGGCCGGGGCCGGGTCGGTGATCAGGAGCAGCGGGCTGCCGAAGTGCAGGAGCACGCCGAGGAGATGGTAGAAGCGCGAGTGCACGAAGGACATGTGCAGCGCGGCCGTCTCCCCGCGCGTGGGCCAGCCCATCGCCTGCTGCGGTACGAGCCGGTTCCACATGGTGTTCGCGCAGTGCACGGCGAGCTTCGGGATGCCGGTGGTGCCCGAGCTGTGGGTGATCAGCGCGGGTTCACGGGGGTGGAGGCGGACGGGCGCCGCGGGTTCGGCACCGGCGTACATCTCCAGCGGTTCGGCGCCGGGCGCGTCGGTGCCGACGTCGACGGCGAGGGTCCGGCGGACCAGCGGGGAGAGGTCCAACTCCGCTAGCGGGCCGGTGAGTTTGGCGCTGTCCGTGAGCAGCCACGGCCGCCGCAGCCGCTGCAGCAACTGGCCGACGACCGGTCCGGCGAGGCCGGGGGAGAGCAGCACCGGGACCGCGCCGATCCGGGAGACCGCACAGGTCAGCAGCACGATGTCGACGTTGTCGGTCTTGTGGACGACCACCTGCTCGGACGGCCGTACTCCCGCCGCCCACAGCCGGGCCGACAACTCATCGACCAGGTCGGCGAGTTGGCTGTAGCTGAGGTCCACCCCGAGATCGGGACTGACGTCCAGCGGCCGGTCCAGGGTGACGAAGACGGCTCCGTGCCGGTCGGCGGCCCGCCGGAAGACCGGGCCCAGATAGAAACCGCGTTCGGCGAGCAGGGGCTGCTGCTGTGGCATGCGCCCGTTCCCTTCTGAAGGCTGAAGTACGTGTCGTGCGGCGGGACTTGCGATGGTGGTGACGGTGGTGAGGGTGGTCGTGCCGGTCACCAGGCGCCCTGGCGGACTAGGTGGCGGCGGAGCTTGCCCGTAGAGGTGCGGGGCAGCGACGGGACGAAACTGACGCTGCGGGGGGCCTTGAAGGCGGCGAGCCGGGCGCGGGCCAGCTCGATCAGTTCGGTCTCCAGGCCCGCCCTGGGCGGTTCGACGGGGACGACGAAGGCACGCAGCCTGCTGAAGCCCCGGTCGTCGGTGAGCGCGGCGACGGCGACCTCCTTCACCGCCGGGTGGGTGCGCAGTACGGCCTCCACTTCCAGCGGCGAGACCGTGATGCCGCCGACCATCTCCATGTCGTCGGCGCGGCCCAGATGCCGGTAGGAACCGTCCGGTTCGCGCACCGCCCGGTCCCGGGTGGCCAGCCAGCCGCCGACCAGCGAACTCGCTGTCTCCTCGGGCCGGTTGAGGTAGCCGCTCGTCACCGTGGGCCCACGCACCCAGAGTTCGCCCTCGACGCCCTCCGCGCCCTGGCCGGCATCGGGTAAGCGGGCTCCGGCGCGGTCGCGCAGCTCGACCTCGAAACCGGGGACGGGACGGCCGACCGTACCGGGGTGGTTGTGGTCGAGGCTGTTGGCGCAGAAGGCGTGTCCGGCCTCCGTCGAGCCGATCTGCTCCAGCACCGGGGCGCCGAGCAGCTCGGCGACCTGCTGCCCGAGCCCCTCCGGCAGCCCCTCACCGGCCGACACGGCGGCCCGTACGGAGGCGAAGCAGGACTGGTGGCCGCTGCCCCGGTCGGAGACGAGGGCGGCGTACGCGGACGGCACCGAGTAGATCAGTGTGACCCGGTGCCGGGCGACGAGTTCGTCGACGGCGGCCGGGGTCGGCCTCCGGTCCACCAGGACGGCCGAGGAGCCGGAGAAGAGCGGGAAGACGAAGGCGTTGCCGAAGCCGTACGCGAAGAACATCTTCGACACGGAGAGGGTGACGTCGTCCTCGGTGATGCGCAGCAGCCGGCGCCCGATGAGGTCGTGGTAGGTCTTCGGGTCGCCGTGCGCGTGCACAACTCCCTTGGGGCGCCCGGTCGTTCCGGAGGTGTACTGCACGTACAGGGGCGTGTGCGCGTCCACCGGGTGGGCGGTGGCGGCCGGTTCGGCGGTGGGGGCGAGGGCGGCGAGCTGATCGGCACCGAGCAGGGGCCGCCCCGCGAAACGGCCCTCCTCCCCTTCCGTCTCCTCCAGACCGGGTCCGGTCACGCACAGCACGGCCTGGGCGTCCTCCGTCATGAATGCGTGGTCGGCGGCGGGGAGTTCGGGGTTGACCAGGACGGCCACCGCGCCGAGCCGGGCGGTCGCGAGGAAGGCGGTCACCCAGGTGATGCCGTCGGGCAGGGCGAGGAGCACCCGGTCACCGGCCCGTACCCCGTGCCCGGCGAGGACCGTCGCCGTCCGGGCGGCCAGCTCGTGCACCTCGCCGTGCGTCCAGGAGCGGTGCCCCTGGTGTCCCTGGTGGAAGGCGGCCCGGTCGGTCCAGCCGCGCCGCTCGGCGAGGGCGGCCAGGTGGGCGGCGAGGTTGCCGGGGGCGCCGGCGTCCGCCGGGGGCGGGGGCGGAGGAGCCGTGGGGGAGGGGTGGGTCGTCATCGCGCGGCCTCCTCGGCGGCGACCGGCAGGGACGAGGACGTCCGGGACGAGGAAGAGGACGACCGGTACTCCTCGTAGGCGCGCATCTGGGCGGCCGTCTTCAGGAGCATCTCGTCGTACTCGGCGACCGGGTCGGAGTCGAGGACGATCGCGCCGCCCGCGCCCAGCTGCATCTCCCCGTCGGCGATCACGGCGGTCCGGATGACGATGCTCAGATCGGCGCCGCCGCTGCACCCCAGATAGCCGAGGGCGCCGGAGTACACACCCCGGGCCTCGGTCTCCAGCGAGTCGATGATCTCCATCGTGCGCAGCTTGGGGGCGCCGGTCATCGAGCCGCCGGGGAAGCAGGCGCGGACGGCGTCCACCGAGTCGGTGCCCTCGCGCAGCCGTCCCTCGACGTAGGAGACGAGTTGGTGCACGGTCGCGTAGGTCTCGGCGACCATCAGCCGGGAGACGCGGACCGTGCCGGTGCGGCAGACCTGGCCGAGGTCGTTGCGGAGCAGGTCGACGATCATCAGGTTCTCGGCGCGCGTCTTGTCGTCGGCGGCGAGCGAGTCGCGCAGGGCGTCGTCCTCCGCAGGACCGCTGCCGCGCGGCGCGGTGCCCTTGATGGGCCTGGCCTCGGCCATGCCGTCCCGGGTGATGCGCAGGAACCGCTCGGGCGAGGAACCGGCCACGTCGAGGTCGCCGAAGCGCAGAAAGGCCGCGTACGGCGCCGGGTTGACCCGGCGCAGCACGCGGTAGTAGTCGTACGAGTCCGCCGGGGCGGGCATCCTGGCCGCGTCGGTCAGACAGACCTCGTAACTCGTACCGGCCCGCAACTCCCGCTGACACGAGTCGATGTCGGCGAGATAGGTGGCCCGGTCACGCACCAGCCACGGCTCGGCGGCCTCGGGGTCCGGCGCGGCGGCGGGCACGGGTGCCGGGGTCTGTTCCGCGACGACGAAGGTGAGTTGGGCCAGTGCGCTGTCCAGCCAGTCGGCGGCCTCCAGCGTGGCCTGCGGGGTGTCCTCGGCGAGACAGACCGCGTAGGTGTGGCCCTCCTGGTGGTCCACCGCGATCAGCCGGTCGGCGAACAGCCAGCAGGCGTCCGGGGTCTGGGCCCGATGCGCGTTGGCGGAGGCGCCGCAGTCGGCCTTCGTCTCGTACCCGAAGTAGCCGACGTAACCGCCGGTGAAGTCGAACGGCAGCCCGGTGGCGTCGACCTGACGGCTGATCAGCTTCCGCTTCAGGTAGTCGAAGACGCTCGCCTGCACCTTGCGGGTGGGCCGTCCGTCCCGCTCGATCTCGCAGACGCCGCTGGTGACGTCGTACCGCACGAACTCGGCGAGCGGACCCGACCCGTCCCCGAAGAACGAGAACCGCGACCGTCCCGCCTCGACCTGCGAACTGTCCAGCCAGAAGGCGCGCGGCGAACCCGCGTACATCCGGCCGAAGGCGGCCTCCGTGTCCACGGCGGTGGTGATCCGGCGGGTGTGCAGCCGGTGGGTGGGCCGCTGCGGGGCGGAGCGGCGCTGGGCCGGGATGCGCGGGGTGCGGGGGACGAGCACGGGGGAGGTGGGCTCGGGCATCGCCGCGGCCCGGCGGGTGACGGCGGTGTTCTTCGTACGGAGCTTGCGGGCGCGGTCCGCGGTGAGGTTGCGGAAGTTCATCAGCATGCGCCGGCCGTACTCGGTGAGGACGGACTCCGGGTGGAACTGCACTCCCCACAGCGGGCGGGTGCGGTGCCGCAGGCCCATCAGGACGCCGTCCTCGGACCACGCGGTGGCCTGGAGGGTCTCCGGCAGCGGCTCGCGCACGGAGAGGGAGTGGTAGCGCACGGCGGTGAAGTTCTGCGGCAGCCCCTTGAAGAGGTCCTGCTCGTCGTGCCGGATCGTGGAGAGATACCCGTGGCGGGGCTCGGGGGCGGGCACGACCCGGCCCGATTCGCCGAGCGCGATCCCCTGGTGACCGAGGCAGACGCCCAGTACGGGGATGTGCGACTCGGCGAGTACACGTGCGCTGATCCCGAAATCGCGGGGGGCCGCGGGGTGTCCCGGCCCGGGGGAGACGACCACGTTGTCGAAATCGGCAAGAGTGTCGAATGCGCTGGTCACGGCGGCAGGGGCGTCGTTACGGATCACCACCGGTTCCTCGCCGTTGACCTCGGCGATCAGCTGGAAAAGGTTGTACGTGTACGAGTCATAATTGTCGATGAGCAGGGTCTTCACCCGCCCACCTCCCTTGCATCGTTCATGCGGTAGTTCATGCGGTTCTCCGTTTGTGCCGTCCACGGAGTGCCTGGAGCGGCGGATACAGCCATTTCTTGAAGAACCGCTGAAGGCGCGGCATGAGGATATAGGTGACGAATGCCGTCACGGCCAGGCACAGCAGTAGCGTACGCAGCAGCGGATTGACGCCGCCGAGATAGGGGAGAATGGTCAGATTGAATATAAGCACGGGTGGAAAAACCGCGCTCATATTCACGAACCAGAGCTTCCATTTGTCCGGAGGACGGGGCGGGGCCGGCGCCGCAGCGGCGGCCGGGGTGTCCGTCTGAGCCTCGAACCAGGTCTTGGAGCCCGGCACGCTGCGGCGCCCGGTCTCTCGGGCCAGTGTCTGCGCCTTGGCCGTCCACTGGGCCCAAGCGACGGAGTTCTCCCAGGCCAGCCCCGAACTCTCACTGTCGAAGCGGTAGACCACATGCCAGTCCGCCTCTCCGTCGACAAGCACACCACCCCCCAGAAAACCCGGCTCACGCGCGGTCGCGCGCAGCATGGCCCACCCCCAGGAGTGGAACTCGGTCTCGCGGCCCGGGATCACTTGATACGCCACCGTGACGGTGACGGGATTCCTGGTCACCCTGTCGTATACGCACCGGGATGCGGTCACGCTCAAATCTTCAACGAAGATTTTCGAAACCCCCGCCAGGATGTCCGGAAGATGGCTTCTTGTCGTCCTTTGAGCCAGCTTTGTGTACTCTGTCGATCAATGTTTGAGTGATACTCGAGGTAACTTCTCCGGAATTCAGGAAAGTGCTTGCCGGGCGGGCGGTAAAGCTGCACGATCGCCATTCGACCAACGCGAGGGAGATTTCATGTCCAGGTACGACTGGGATATGACTCACGAGGGGATCGAGCGGGCCCGGTCCGTGATCGAACCGGCACGAAAAGAAGTGACCGCCCACCCCATTTACCAGCGGATAAACACCCGGGAACACATGGCGACGTTCATGGAACACCATGTGTTCGCGGTCTGGGACTTCATGTCCCTGCTCAAGTCGCTGCAGCGGGAGCTGACCTGTGTCGACGTCCCCTGGGTGCCGCGCGGGTCGGAGGTGAGCCGGCGCCTCATCAACGACATCGTGCTCGTGGAGGAGAGCGACGAGCTGAACGGCGGCTTCACCAGCCACTTCGAGCTGTACCGGGCCGGCATGACGGAGGCCGACGCCGACCCGACCCGCATCGACACCTTCCTCGGCCTGGTCGGCGAGGGCCACGACGTGACCTCGGCCCTACGGGTGGCCCAAGTCCCGCTCCCGGCGGCCGAGTTCGTCCGCACGACCTTCGAGATCATCAACGACCGCCCGCTGCACTGCCGGGCGGCGGCGTTCGCCTTCTCCCGGGAGGACCTCATCCCGGACATGTTCGACCAGGTGATCAAGAAGGAGGGCACGGACCGCTTCCCCCTCTTCCGCGACTACCTCTCCCGCCACATCGAGGTCGACGGCGAGGAACACACCCCGATGGCCATGCAGATGGTCGCGGACCTGTGCGGGGTGAGCGACGAGAGGTGGAGGGAGGCGGCCGAGACGGCGATGGACGCGCTGGAGGCGAGGGTGCGGTTGTGGGACGGGGTGGTGGCCGCCTTTTAGCCTGTCTGGGGGTCCCCCCTCTGGGGGAGTTTGAGGACGAGGCCGTTCAGGCCGATTGCGGGGGTCTGGGGGCGCAGCCCCCAGAAGGATGGGAACGGGTAAGGGCGGCGGGGGCGAGAACTCACTCCGGGGCCTCACCGAACCGGGCCAGCGCCAGCGCCCCCGCCACCGCGACCCCGAACCCCACCACCGCCAGCCACCCCAACCCCTCCCGCGTACGATCCCCCAGCCACACCACCCCGATCAGCGCGGGCCCGATCGTCTCCCCGATCACCATCCCCGCGGTAGGCACGGTCACCGCCCCCCGCTGCAACGCCGAAGTCAACGCGAGAAACGCCGCCCCACCCCCCACCACCACCGCGTACACCGCCACGTTCCGCACCAGCGCCCCCACCGACACCTCGTCGACAAGCCGCACCGACACCTCGACCACCCCGAACCCGAACCCCGCCCCCAACCCGAGCACCAGCCCCCGCCCGCGCTCGGGCAACCGCCCACCGAGCAGCCCCAGCACCAGCACCCCCACCGCGATCGCGAGCATCGCGTACCCCAGCGCGTCGGGCCCCGCCCGCTCGCCCTCCGTCCCCGAGGCGAGCCCCAGCATCCCCATGCCCGCGCACACGACCCCCACCGCGGCCCACTCCACCCCGCTCAGCCGCACCCGCAGCAGCCGGGCGGCGACCACCGCGGTGACGGCCAGACTCGCGGCCAACGCCGCGCCGACCGCGTAGATCGGAACGGACCGCAGCGCGGCGACCTGGAAGACGAAGCCGAGTCCGTCGAGCCCCAGCCCGGCGATGTACCGCCACTGCCGCACCGCCCGCAGCAGCAGCGCGGCATCGCCCCCTCGGCCGGGGACGTCGGCGGCGGCTCGCGCGGCCATCGCCTGCAACACCGTCGCCGTACCGAAGCAGACCGCCGCGCCGAGCGCGCACACCATTCCAAAGAGCACAAAGCGACTCTAGGTGGACGGGAGGTACAGGGGGGTAGGCGTACACCCGTTCTTGGACGATCTTTAAGCTGAGCCAACGTCAAGCAGGGCGAAACACCAACGGGGAGACACGAACATGGCCGACGCAGCCAGACAGTCACGCGGGCAACTCCGCTCAGGCACCGTCGTACTGGGCGGAATGGGCCTGCTCGCAGCCGCCCTCACCGCCTGCTCCTCCGACGCCCCCGACAAGCGCTGCGTGGACCGCGACAGCTACAACGCGGCCAAGGGCTACAAGGTCGTCGCCGACAAGAACTGCAAGACGGTCACGGCCGTCAACGGCGCCCACTACTACGGCGGCAAGAAGAAGTCCGGCTGGGTCAAGGGCGGCTCCTTCTCCAAGTCCGGCAAGAGCAGCGGCAGTTCGAGCGGCGACAGCGACGGTTCGAGCACCGGCGTACACCGTGGTGGCCTCGGCGGCGGCGACAGCAGTTCGGGCGGCTGAGCCCGGTATGCGGCGCCGCACGATCGAGCCCCGCCCCGACTGGCAGCGGACGGTCGAGGAACAGGGGCTCATCTACCCGCTCACCCGCCACCCCGACGGTCGCCTGCGCCCCTACTGGGACGAGAGCGCGTACTACGTCTTCTCGCTCCCCGAGGTGGAGGCGCTGGAGGAGGTCGTCGAGGAACTCCACGGCATGTGCCTGGCCGCGGCCGACCACATCGTCACCGAGAACCGCTTCACGGACCTGGGCATCACCGACCCGCGCATCGCGTCGGCGGTCGCCGAGGCCTGGCACCGCCGCGCCGAACTCCCGTCCCTCTACGGCCGTTTCGACCTCCGCTACGACGGAGACACGGGGACACCCGCGAAGCTCCTCGAATACAACGCCGACACCCCCACCTCCCTCGTGGAGGCGGCCTCCCCCCAGTGGTTCTGGATGGAGGACCGCTTCCCGGGCGCCGACCAGTGGAACTCCCTCCACGAACGCCTGGTCGCGGCCTGGAAGAAGCAGGCCGCACTCCTCCCGCCCGGCAGCCCCCTGCACTTCGCGCACTCCGCCGCCGACGAACTCGGCGAGGACCTGATGACGGTGGCCTATCTGAAGGAGACGGCGGAACAGGCGGGCCTCGACACCGACTGGCTCGCCGTGGAGGAGATCGGCTGGGACTCCCTCTCCGGCCGCTTCGTCGACAACCGACTCCGGTTCATCCGCAGCTGTTTCAAGCTGTACCCGTGGGAGTGGCTCACCAGCGACGAGTTCGCCGGCCACGTCCTCGACACCCTGGACAACGGCGGCGGCACGGGTACGACGCTGTGGATCGAGCCCGCCTGGAAGATGCTGCTCAGCAACAAGGCGCTGCTCGCGATCCTCTGGGAGCTGTACCCCGGCCACCCGAACCTCCTCCCCGCCTACCTGGACGGCCCCCGCGAACTGGCCCACACCACCGGTTACGTGGCGAAGCCGCTCCTGGGCAGGGAGGGAGCCGGCGTGACGATCCACGAACCGGGCAGCGCACCCGCCGTACCGGCGGACGGCGAAGAGGCCTGCTGCTACCAGGAGTTGGCCCCGCTGCCGGACTTCGACGGCAACCGGGTGGTGCTGGGCGCGTGGGTGGTGGAGAACGAGTCGGCGGGCCTGGGCATCCGCGAGTCGGCGGGCCCGATCACGGACGAGTACGCCCGCTTCCTGCCCCATGTGATCCTCTAGCCGGATCCCGCGGCGGCTCGTCCCGCTCGGATGGTGGACGTGCTCGGATGATGGACGCGGGACCTCCGGTGTCCGGTGTGCCCGGTAAGGTGACCGACGGGCCGTGACTGGCGCGCTGGGATGGGATCGACCATCGGGGAGCGGCCCGAGCCGCAATGTGTGCCGTGCGCCTGGGCCGACCCGTGAACGCCGAACGCCACGTCCGGAGGTCCCCATGTCACCCGAGCCCCGCTCCACCGGCTCCCTCTCCAACGAGTCCACCGCCTTCCGCGCCGCCCTCGACGTGATCCGCGCCGTCGAGCCGCGCGTCGCCGACGCCATCGGCCAGGAGGTCCACGACCAGCGCGAGATGCTCAAGCTGATCGCCTCCGAGAACTACGCCTCCCCGGCCACCCTCCTCGCGATGGGCAACTGGTTCAGCGACAAGTACGCCGAGGGCACGATCGGCCGCCGCTTCTACGCCGGCTGTCGCAACGTCGACACCGTCGAGTCCCTCGCCGCCGAGCACGCCCGCGAACTCTTCGGCGCCCGGCACGCCTACGTCCAGCCGCACTCCGGTATCGACGCCAACCTCGTCGCCTTCTGGGCCGTACTCGCCGACCGCGTCGAGGCGCCCTTCCTGGAGAAGACCGGCGTCCGCCAGATCAACGACCTCTCCGAGGCCGACTGGTCCGAGCTGCGCCGCGCCTTCGGCAACCAGCGCATGCTCGGCATGAGCCTGGACGCCGGCGGCCACCTCACCCACGGCTTCCGCCCCAACATCTCCGGCAAGATGTTCGACCAGCGCTCGTACGGCACCGACCCGGCGACCGGCCTGATCGACTACGAGGCCCTGCGCGCGACGGCCCGCGACTTCAAGCCGCTGATCATCGTCGCGGGCTACTCGGCGTACCCCCGGCTGGTGAACTTCCGGATCATGCGCGAGATCGCCGACGAGGTCGGCGCGACGCTGATGGTCGACATGGCGCACTTCGCGGGCCTGGTCGCGGGCAAGGTCCTGACCGGCGACTTCGACCCGGTCCCGCACGCCCAGATCGTGACGACCACCACGCACAAGTCCCTGCGCGGCCCGCGCGGCGGCATGGTCCTGTGCGACGACTCGCTCAAGGACCAGGTCGACCGGGGCTGCCCGATGGTCCTGGGCGGCCCGCTCCCGCACGTGATGGCGGCGAAGGCGGTGGCACTGGCCGAGGCCAGGCAGCCCGCCTTCCAGGACTACGCCCAGCGCATCGTCGACAACGCCCGCGCCCTGGCGGAGGGCCTGATGAGCAGGGGCGCGACCCTGGTCACCGGCGGCACGGACAACCACCTCAACCTGATCGACGTCGCCTCCTCCTACGGCCTCACCGGCCGCCAGGCCGAGACCGCCCTCCTCGACTCGGGCATCGTCACCAACCGCAACGCCATCCCCGCCGACCCGAACGGCGCCTGGTACACGTCCGGCATCCGCATCGGCACCCCGGCGCTCACCACGCGCGGCCTGGGCACGGCGGAGATGGACGAGGTGGCGAGCCTGATCGACCGGGTCCTGACGGCGGCGGAGCCGGGCACCACCAAGTCGGGCGCCGTGTCGAAGGCCTCCCACGTCCTGGACGAGAAGGTGTCGGAGGAGATCTCCCAGAGGGCGACGGACCTGGTGGCGGGCTTCCCCCTGTACCCGGAGATCGACCTCGGCTGATCAACGCCCTCAGGGGCAGCCTGCCAGGGGCGCGGGGAACTGCGCGACCAGCCACAACCGGTCCGCAGTCCCCCACGCACCGAACCACCCCCCACCTCCCGGGCCAATCCCACCCTCACCCTCTGAGAGAATGGTGAACATGGCCTCTGACCGTCCCCGCGTGCTCTCCGGAATCCAGCCCACCGCAGGCTCGTTCCACCTAGGCAACTACCTCGGCGCAGTCCGCCAGTGGGTAGCCCTCCAGGAGACCCACGACGCCTTCTACATGGTCGTCGACCTGCACGCGATCACCCTCCCGCAGGACCCGGCCGACCTGCGCGCCAACACCCGCCTCGCCGCCGCCCAGCTCCTCGCGGCGGGCCTGGACCCCGACCGCTGCACCCTCTTCGTGCAGAGCCACGTCCCCGAGCACGCCCAGCTCGCCTGGGTCATGAACTGCCTCACCGGCTTCGGCGAGGCCAGCCGGATGACCCAGTTCAAGGACAAGTCGGCCAGGCAGGGCGCCGAAAGCGCGAGCGTCGGCCTGTTCACGTACCCGATCCTCCAGGTCGCGGACATCCTGCTCTACCAGGCGAACGAGGTCCCCGTAGGCGAGGACCAGCGCCAGCACATCGAGCTGACCCGCGACCTCGCCGAGCGCTTCAACGGCCGGTTCGGCGCGACCTTCACGATCCCGAAGCCGTACATCCTCAAGGAGACGGCGAAGATCTACGACCTTCAGGACCCGTCGATCAAGATGAGCAAGTCGGCATCGACGCCGAAGGGCCTCATCAACCTCCTGGACGACCCGAAGGCCACCGCGAAGAAGGTCAAGAGCGCGGTCACGGACACGGACACCGTGATCCGCTTCGACCCCGCCGAGAAGCCCGGCATCAGCAACCTCCTCGGCATCTACTCGACCCTCACGGGCGTCGAAATCGCCGAACTGGAGCAGAAATACGACGGCAAGGGCTACGGTGCGCTGAAGGTGGACCTCGCCGAGGTCGTCGTCGACTTCGTGACGCCGTTCCAGGAGCGCACCCAGCAGTATCTGGACGACCCGGAGACCCTCGACTCGATCCTCGCCAAGGGCGCGGAGAAGGCACGCGCGGTCGCCGCGGAGACGCTCTCCCAGGCGTACGAGCGGGTCGGCTTCCTCCCGGCGAAGCACTGACCCGCACCAGCACCCGTACCACCACCTGAACCAGTACCACCGGACGGCGCACGCCGGGCCATCGGAGAGCGCTGCACATCACTACGCGTGCGCCTGCCCGCAGACGCCCCCTGCCCGTACAGTCGATAGCCGACTGACATGAGCGACACCGAGACGACGAAACAGAGACGACGAACAGGAGACGACGTGGGGACCGTAACGATCGGTGTGTCGATCGCGGTCCCGGAGCCTCACGGCACCCTGCTCCAGGAGCGGCGTGCGGGCTTCGGCGACGCCGCCGCTCACGGCATCCCCACCCATGTCACCCTGCTGCCGCCCACGGAAGTCGACTCGGCGGCGCTGCCCGCCATCGAGGCGCACCTGGTGGAGGTGGCCGCGGCCGGCCGCCCCTTCCCGCTCCGGCTCTCCGGCACCGGCACCTTCCGGCCGGTCTCGCCCGTCGTGTTCGTCCAGATCGTCGAGGGCGCCGAGGCCTGCACCTGGCTGCAGAAGCAGGTCCGTGACGCCTCGGGGCCGGTGGCACGCGAACTCCAGTTCCCGTACCACCCGCATGTGACGGTCGCCCACAGCATCGACGAGGAGGCGATGGACCGCGCCTTCGCGGACCTCGCCGACTACGAGGCCGACTGGCCCTGCACCGGCTTCGCGCTCTACGAACAGGGCCCCGACGCGGTGTGGCGCAAGCTGCGCGAGTTCTCGTTCGGCTCGACCGTCGTACCGCCGCAGCCGACCCATGTGGACCGCGGCACGCTTCCGACCAGGTAGAACCGCCACACGGACGGGCGTTTCCGGGGTACAAGGTCACTATGGACTGGCTGAAGAAGCTCCCCGGCGTCGGACCGGTCGTCGTCCGGCTGATGTCCACGCACGCGTGGCGGTCGTACGAGCGCCTCGACCGCGTGAAGTGGACGAGGCTGGCGGCGGCGATGACCTTCATCAGCTTCGTGGCGCTGTTCCCCCTCCTCACGGTGGCCGCCGCGATCGCCGCGGCCACGCTCAGCACCGAGCGGCAGCACACGCTGGAGGACAAGATCGCCGAGCAGGTGCCCGGCATCTCCGAGCAGCTGAACATCGACAGCCTGGTGCAGAACGCGGGCACGGTCGGGGTGATCGCCGGGGCGGTGCTGCTGTTCACGGGGATCGGGTGGGTCGGCTCGATGCGGGAGTGTCTGCGGGCGGTGTGGGAGCTGCCGGAGGACGAGGGGAACCCTGTCCTGCGGAAGGTGAAGGACACGGGAGTCCTGGTGGGCCTGGGCGGCGCGGTCCTGGTCACCCTCGCGGCGTCGACGGTCGCCTCGGCGGCGGTCGGCTGGATCGCGCGGGGCCTGGGCATCGACGAGGCGGGCTGGGGAGCGGTCCTGCTACGGGCGGCGGCGTTCGGCGTCGCCGTCCTGGCGGACTTCCTGCTCCTCCTCTACGTCCTGACCCTCCTCCCAGGCGTGGAACCGACCCGGCGCAGACTGATCGTGGCGGCACTGATGGGAGCGGCGGGTTTCGAGTTGCTGAAGCTGCTGCTGAGCAGCTACATGCAGGGGGTGGCGGCGAAGAGCATGTACGGGGCGTTCGGAGTGCCGGTGGCGCTGCTGCTGTGGATCAACTTCACATCAAAACTTGTCCTGTTCTGCGCGGGCTGGACGGCAACGGAGCCGGCCCAACGGGAGGACCCGAAGCAGCCCCCGACCCCGTAACGACTTTTCCTCGCCCCCGCCGCCCCTACCCGTTCCCATCCCTGGGGGCTGCCGCCCCCAGACCCCCGCTGTCGCGCTGAACGCGCTCGTCCTCAAACGCCGGACGGGCTGAGGGGTGCCGGCCGGCGCTTGGGTTTTCAGCCCGTCCGGCGGTTGAGGACGAGGCCGTCCAGGCCGATTTT
>NZ_KZ672953.1:96100-141387 GCF_002954775.1 Streptomyces geranii | reverse complement strand
CCCCCCCCCCGGGGGGGGGGGGGCGGCCCCCCCCCCAGGAAGGGATGGGACGGGTAGGGGCGGCGGGGGCGAGAAAAACCCAACGCCCACCCCCACCCACGCACCCCACTCACGCAGAAAGCTCCTCCCGCAAAGCATCCCGCAACCGAGCCGCCCGCTCAGCGACCTCCCCCGGCCCAAGAGAAACGGCAAGATCAGCCCACCGCTGCCCCTCAGCCAACTCCCCCCGCCGCGCATAGACCAGCGCCAACCTCAACGCCGCCCGCCCATGCCCCGCCTCGGCAGCCCGAGCCCACCACACAGCGGCCTCGGGCTCACTCCCCTCCCGAGCCAACAGCAACCCCAGGTTGAACGCCCCGTTTCGGGAACCCGCCTCAGCCGCAGCCCGATACCACCGAGCCGCCTCGACCACGTCCCCCCGGGCGGACGCCAGCATCCCCACCCGCACCTGAGCCCGCCGATGCCCCTGAGAAGCCGCCCGCTCGTACCACTCCTCGCACTCCGTCTTCTCGTGCGCGATCTCCCCCAACTCATGCGCGGGCGCCTGCGGACGCCGAGCGTCAAGCACGGCAGCCAGCCGATACGCGGCCTCGGGGCTCCCCCCACCCGCCGCGCACCGCAGATACCGCTCAGCCTCCCGCTCGTCCCCGTCCCGCAACCGCACGATCCCGACCTGAAGCGCCGCCTCGGTGTGCCCGGCACCAGCCGCCCGCTCGTACCACCGCAGCGCCGCCTCGTCCTCGCCCCGCCCGGCATGCAGAATCCCGAGGTTGAAGGCGGCGTCGACGCTCCCCGCCTCGGCGGCCTTGGAGAACCACGGCTCGGCCCCCGACGCGTCCCCGCCCTGCAACAGCAGAATGGCGAGCGCGTTGGCGGCCTCCCGGTGCCCGGCGTACGCGGCACGGCGATACCACTGCTCGGCCTGCGCCGTACGCGCCTGCTCGGCGCAGAGCAGCCCGAGGTTGTACGCGCCGTTGACATCCCCCGCGTCCATGGCGGCCCGGTACCAGCGCTCGGCGGTCTGGGTCTCACCCCGCTCGGCGTGCAGCGCGCCCAGCGCGTTGGCGGCGTTGCCGTCCCCGTCCTGGGCAGCGCGCAGCCACCACACGGCGGCGCTCTCGGTGTCGCCCGCGTCCCGCAGCAGGAACCCGAGCGCGCACGCGGCCCGGGCCTCGCCCTCCTTGGCGGAGGTCAGATACCAGCGCCCGGCCTCCTTCAGCTCACCGCGCTTCTCCAGGATGGCGCCGAGCTGCAGCGCGGCCCGCCGATGCCCACGGGCGGCGGCCTGCCGATACCACTGCTCGACCTCACCGGCACCGTCACCCGCACCCTCGGCGCCCGCGCCCCCGGCCCCCTCCGAGACCTTCCGGTCGAGCGCCCGGGCCAGCCGGTACGCCGCCTCCCGGTGCCCCCGCTCGGCGGCGACCCGCATCCACTGCTCGGTGGCGACGTCCCCGCGGTGCTCCAGCAGATCGGCGAGCGCGTACGCGCCCAGCACATGGCCCTGCTCGGCGGACTGGCGCAGCCAGTACTCGGCGGCCGGCTCGTCACCACGCTCACGGTGGTGGCGGCCGAGCGCGTGCGCGGCGGGGGCGGAGCCGGCCACGGCGGCGATCCGCCACCACCCGGCGGCGTCGTCCGCGTACCCGCGCTGATGGAGGAGGACCCCCAGGTTGTTGGCGGCGGCACGGTCACCCGCCGCGGTGGCGGCACGCAGCTGAGGCTCGGCTCCGTCGAGATCGCCACGGCGCAGCAGCATGGCTCCGAGGACACTCATCGCCTCGACGTCGCCGGCCTCGGCGGCGAGCCGTTGGCGTGCCTCTTCTACCGCCTCGCCGGTTTCGTCCCGGTCGGGAGGCTGCACAAATCGCCCTGTCTCCAACAGAGTTGCCTTGTCCCCCATAACGTCCATCGTCGCACCACCTGCAACCTGGGTACACCTGGTATACCGCAGTCAGTGAGGTCTCTACAGCGTTTTGTCGACATGCCCACAGAGAGACAAGTCAAACACAGTTCCCCTCAACTGCCCCCGGAAGGCGCGGCCTTCACCAGGTCGGCACACACGTTCGCACACCCGCACACCACGAAGGCCCGGATCCTTGGAGGATCCGGGCCTTCGCAATCAGTAGCGGGGACAGGATTTGAACCTGCGACCTCTGGGTTATGAGCCCAGCGAGCTACCGAGCTGCTCCACCCCGCGCCGTTGTGTTGCAACCGTACCACGGCGCGGGAGGAGCGGGAGCCACTGTCTGAACAGGCCCCCGACCAGCACTAACCGCTGCTGGAACCACTGGTGGAACTACTGCTGGGACTGCTGCTCGGCGAACTGCTGGGCTTGGGACTGGCGCTGGCGGAAGCACCGCTTCCGGAACCACTCCCGCTACCGCTGCCGGTCCCGCTGCCTGCCTTGTCGGCCGCGGTCTGTGCCTCCTCGGCCCGCTGGAGGGCGTCCTCAAGGTCGGCCTGCGCCTTGCCGTACGCCTCCCAGTCGCCCTTCTTGAGGGCCGCCTGGCCGTCGTCGAAGGCCTTTTGGGCATCGTCGAGTGCCTCTTGGACCGTCGGATTGTCGGACGTCGGCGGCGGTGTCGTCGTACCACCGCCGTCGTCCGGCGGTTCGGTGACCGTGCCCTCCGCACCGAAGACCTTGTTGAGCGCGGCGTCGAGCGTGTCCTCGAAGGCGGTCTGGCCGCCGTAGGTCACCAACACCTTGCGCAACAGCGGGTACTTGAGGCCGCTGCCGCGTACGTAGACGGGCTCCACGTAGAGCAGCCCCCCGTCGAGCGGCACGGTCAGCAGGTTGCCGTACTCGATCTCCGAGTCGCCGCCTCTCAGCAGCCTGATGGACTCGGCGATGTCCTGTTCGGAGTTGAACTGGCTCTGGACCTGTTTGGGCCCGTCGACCGTTCTGCTCGTCGGCAGCTTCAGGATTCTGATCGTGCCGTAATCACTGGTCCCCGCCTCGGCGTTGACCGACATGAAGGCACTGAGGTTGTCCCGGCCGTTCGGCGTGAACGTCGTCGTCAGGGAGAACGTCTGCGCCTGCTGGTCGGGCATCTTCAGGCTCTGGTAGTACGGCGGCACCGCGTCGCCCGACTTGTTGCTCGGGTCGTCCGGCACCTGCCACACCTCGGAGCCGCTGAGGAAGGTCTCGGCGTCCGCCACGTGGTAGCGGGTGAGCAGCTCGCGCTGGACCTTGAACAGGTCCTGCGGGTACCGGAGATGAGCCATCAGCGAGGCGGAGATGTCGCTCTTCGGCTCGACCGTGTTCGGGAAGGCCTTCATCCAGGTCTTGAGGACCGGGTCCTTCGTGTCCCACTGGTAGAGCTTGACCTCACCGGTGTACGCGTCGACGGTCGCCTTCACCGAGTTGCGGATGTAGTTGACCTGGTTCTGCTGGGCCACCACGGCGCGCTGGTTGTTGTTGGCGGTGAGCGAGTCGGCCGTCGTGTCGCCCAGCGTGGTGCGGGAGGCGTACGGATAGCCGTTCGTCGTCGTGTACGCGTCGACGATCCACTGGATCTCACCGTCGACGACGGCCGGGTAGGCGTCACCGTCGATGGTCAGCCAGGGCGCGACCGCCTCGACGCGCTCCTTGGGCGTGCGGTTGTACAGGATCCGCGAACCCTCGCCGATGGCACCGGAGTAGAGGATCTGCGGCTCGCTGAACGCGACGGCGTACGCGGCACGGTTCATCGGGTTGGAGAGGTTGACGCCGCTCTTCCCCGTGTAGCTGGTGGTCTTCTCACCGGTGTCGTCGGAGTAGTCGATCTCCTTCTGGGGACCGCCGACGATCGAGTACTGGCTGGTCTTCTCGCCGTAGTAGATCCGCTGCTGGTACGTCCCGAGGTCACCCGTGGACGGCAGGTCGGACTCGGTGAAGACCGGGCGGCCCTCGGCGTCTGCCGTGGTGCCCTTGGCCGCGACCACACCGAAGCCGTGCGTGTAGCGGAAGTGGTCGTTGATCCAGTTGTTCTTCGGAATGCCGTTGAGGTTCAGCTCACGCAGACCGATGACCGTGTCCTGGTCCTTGCCGTCCTTGCTGTACCGGTCGACGTCCAGGTTGGTCGGGAAGGCGTAGTAGTTACGCATCTGCTGGAGCTGCTGGAACGTCGGCGACACGATGTTCGGGTCCATGATGCGGATGCTCGCCGTGGCGTCGACGTCGTCGCGCAGCTTGGTCTTGTCCTCGGTGTCGCTGCGGCCCGCGTACTCGCTGACCTTGGCGTCGTCGATGCCGTACGCCTCACGCGTCGCCTTGAGGTTCTTGGTGACGTAGGGCGCTTCCTTGGCCTGCTCGTTCGGCTGGACCTGGAACTTCTGCACGATCGCCGGGTAGAGCCCGCCGATGAGGATGGCCGACAGGACCATCAGTCCGAAGCCGATGACGGGCAGCTGCCAGGTGCGCCGCCAGAGCGTCGCGAAGAACAGCAGCGAGCAGATGATCGCGATGCAGAACAGGATCGTCTTGGCCGGCAGATAGGCGTTGGCGTCGACGTACCGAAGGCCCGTCCAGTTGCCGGTCGCCTTGAAGTCGCTCGACTTCACCGCGAGGCCGTACCGGTCGAGCCAGTACGCGACCGCCTTGAGGGCGACGAAGAGACCCAGCAGCACGGACAGATGCCCGGTCGCGGCGGCCGTGGCCCGCGCTCCCGGGCTGGTGACGCGCAGCCCGCCGTACAGATAGTGGGTGAGGGCGGCGGCGATCAGGGAGAGGATCGTGGCGGCGAAGCCGAAGCCCAGCATGAAGCGGTACCAGGGCAGGTCGAAGGCGTAGAAGGACACGTCCAGACCGAACTGGGGGTCCTTCTGTCCGAAGGACACACCGTTGACCCACATCAGCCAGGTCCGCCACTGCCCGGACGCCGAGGCGCCCGCGATGAGGCCGACCAGGGCGGTGATGCCGAGGAGCAGCCACTTCTTGTACGGGGCGATGCCCATGCGGTAGCGGTCGAGGCTCTGCTGCTCCATCGACATGGCGCTGAGCGGCGGGCGCAGCCGGTGCGCCAGCCAGATGTTGACCCCTACGGCGGTCGCCATCAGCAGGCCGAAGACGAAGAAAAGTCCGATCTTGGTCCACAGCGTGGTCGTGAAGACCGAGGAGTAGTTGACCGAGCGGTACCAGAGCCAGTCCGTCCAGAATCCCGCGAACATGACGAACGCCATGCCGAGTACGGCAAGGACGCCCAGCGTCATGAGCAGGGTCCGGACGCGCCGGGACGGGCGGCCCACTCTGATCCGTGGCCCCTGCGGGCCTCCGCCGCGGTCCGGCATCTGGAAAGCCAAGGTGGCACCTCAAAAGTCGCTGTCGGTCCGTCAGGCCCCCGTGATCGCGGACCATCCGTCAGGCCTCGTGATCGTAGAGGCCTCACCTATGCAACTTACTCACGCTTTACTCGGTTCCCGCTTCGGGCCATGAACGAGGCAGGATTGTGACCATGTCCAACACTCCCATGGCGGCGAACCCGCTCACCCGGGCCGTACTCGAGATCGACGAGTACGTCTCCGGCCTCGGCTGGGACCAGCCGGCCAGGCTCTTCGCACTCGTAGACACCGCCCGGCTGAAGGTCCAGGAACCCTCTCTCGCCGCCCAGCTCGGCCTGACCGAGGAGCAGGAGGCCGCCGGTCTCACCCCGATCGAGCAGGACGAGATCCCGGCGGGCAAGCCGCTGGACGACTTCCTCGCCACCATCGCCTGGCCGGACGCGGTCGTCGGCTGCGCGCTCACCGTGGAGCGGCTGATGCTGCCGCCGTCCGCGGAGGCGTCGGTCCCGCAGGGGCTGAGCGACAAGAAGCTGACGGCCTGGGTCGCCGCGCACCCGGACCGCCAGGAGGTCCGGATGACGGTCGGGGTGCTGCGCGACGGCACCCGGGACTCGGCGGTCCGCCTGCGCGAGAAGGACGCGGCGACGGAGGTGCTGACGGGCTCGGGCCTGGTACCGGGCCTGGCGGAGGCCCTGTCGGCGACGTTCGCGGAGTGATGGCGGAGTAACGAGCGGGCACTCCTACGGAGTGCCTACTTGGTGCCGCACTTAGGCAGATCGCCGGTGTCGCCGGACCGGATGTCCTTGAGGGCGCTCAACGCATCGCCAATGGTGCCCACCTTGACGAGCGTGAGCCCCTCGGGGGTGTCCTTGGCGGCAGCCGCGCAGTTGTCGGCCGGGGTCAGGAAGTACTGAGCCCCTTTTTCCCGCGCGCCGACGGTCTTCATCTCGATCCCGCCGATGGGACCGACCTTGCCGTCGTCGTCGATGGTGCCGGTACCGGCCACGAACTTGCCGCCGGTGAGGCTCCCGGGCGTCAGCTTGTCGTAGATCCCCAGGGCGAACATCAGTCCGGCACTCGGGCCGCCGACATCGGCGAGCTTGATGTCGATGGTGAACGGGAAGGTGTGGTCGGTCCCGGCGGAGATCCCGACGATGGCGCGCTGGGTGCCGCTGTCCTCGGACTTCGTGGTCGTGATGGTGATGTCCTGCGTCTTGGTGGCGGCCCGGTTCGCCTTCTCGGCGGCGGCCTGCTCGGCGGCGGGCACGATGGTGAAGACGACCTTCTCGCCGGCCTTGTGCTTCGTCACCAGCTTGGCGACGTCGGAGGGCTCCTTGACGGCCGTACCGTCGACGGCCTTGATGACATCACCGGCGTGCAGTTCCCCCTCGGCAGGAGAGCCTTTCAACACGGTGGAGACAATGACCCAGGACTGCACGGGAACATCAAGCTCTTTCAGAGCCGCGACCTTGGCACTCTCCTGGGACTGGCTGAACTCCTCGGCGTTCTCCTGGGTCGACTGCTCCTCGGTCTTGCCGTCCGGATAGAGCGTGTCGTGCGGCACGACCTTGTTGTCGTGCGCGAGCCACCCGTACACGGCCTCGACGAGGTTCATGTTGTAGTCGGCGCTGGTGACCCGGACGGTGGTCATGTTCAGATGTCCGGAGGTCGCGTAGGTCTTGCGCCCGGAGATCTGCAGCACCGGCTCGCCGTCATGGTCCCCGAGGGTGTTCACGGTCGGCCCCGGCGACATCTCCGCGTACGGCACGGTGATGAACACTCCGGCGCAGAAAAGCGCGATCAGCATGAGGGTGGAGGCGAGCATCGTCGCGGTGCGGCGTGGCATGGCACGACAGTACGGGACGGTCCTGTCGGCGCACCGTCAGGGCCGCCCGTACGGGTATCAGGTCCGGGACTTCTCCATGGCCTCGCGGAACCGCACGTAGCCGTCGAGTTCGGGCCCGTCACCGCGTGTCCTGCGAGTCCGGTTGGCCCAACTTCCCCACAGGCCGGCGCCGATCGCAGCCACCAGCGGAATCAGCAACCAGGCGAGTGCCGCCATGCCGACCTCCCAACCCCAAAAGAGTGACCGCAACTGACTGATCAGCAGATTAACCTCCGCTGTGTTAACGCTCACGCCCGGGGTGCGGTTACGCAACCGGAGCGACGCGCACTCAGCAGGCGCCGACCCATTCCTCGGTCCCGTCGGAGAAGGTCTGGTGCTTCCAGATGGGCACCTCGCGCTTGAGATCGTCGATCAGCTTCCGACAGGCGGCGAAGGCCTCCCCCCGATGCGGACAGGAAACGGCGACGACAACAGCCAGATCCCCCACTCTCAAATCCCCGACCCGATGCACAGCGGCAAGCGCCCGCACGGGAAACTCGGCGACGACCTTCTCGGCGACACGCCGAATCTCGGCCTCGGCGCTGGGATGACACGAATACCCGAGCCCCTCGACATCGGCCCCACCGTCATGATCCCGAACGGTCCCGACGAAGAGGACGGTCCCCCCGGCGGAGTCGTCCCCCACGGCCCGAAAAACCTCATCGAGGGAGAGCGCCTCATCCCGAACGGCAACAAGCTTGATGGGCTCCAGAGCGGCGAACTCACCGGGATGAACGTCAAGGGATGCCATACCCCCATGGTGCCACCCCAGCACCCCCTCCAGCCCGTCCGGCGTTTGAGGACGAGCGCGTTCAGCGCGACAGGCGGGGGTCTGGGGGCGCAGCCCCCGGTGGGGGTCCCCCCTCTGGGGGAGGGACGGGTAGGGGCGGCGGGGGCGAGGAAAACCCCACCCGCACCCCACCCCTCAAATCCGCCGCCGAGCCTTCCGAGCCCGCCGCACCACCGCAGCCGCACCCAACAACGCCACAGTCGCCCCCGCAGCCCCCGCCGCAGTCGCGTCCTTCCGCCCCAACCGCCGCCCGGCAACCGTATGCCGCCCCGCAACCTCCTCCAGCAGCTCAGCAAGCACCTCCTCATTGCTCCACTGAGGCCGCCACCCCGCATCGTGCAACCGACTCCCGCTCACCACCCACGGATACATCGTGTACGCCAGATCCCCCGCCGGAGAGGGCGTCAGCCCGATCCGGTGCAGCCGGGCAGCCGCGCCGAGAGCGACGGCGGACGGCAGCTCCATGCGCCGGATCCCGCTCAGCTCCTCGACCTCCTCCTGCTCCAGCCACCCGTCACACCCGACGGCAAGCTCCCCCTCGACCTTCTCCAGCACCGCGTACTCCAGAGCGCTGCAGAGATCCTCGACGTGGCAGAACTGCCACGCGGGCCGCGACCCGGCCACGACAAGCAGCCGAGGCGACTCGAAGTACCTGGTCAGAGCGGTGTCCGTACCTCCGATCAGCACTGCGGGCCGCACAACCGTCACGTTCAGCCCCGGATGCGCCCGCGGCGCGCGCCGCGCGAGCCGCTCGATCTCCAGCAGGTCCCCGACCCCGGTCGCCTCGGCGGTGGCCCGCAGCTCGGCGTCCTCGGCGAGCGGCAGCTCGTTGTCCGGCAGCGCGCCGTAGACCATCGCGGAGGTGCACAGCACGACCCGGTGCACTCCGGCCGCAGCGGCGGCGGTCAGTACGGTCTGCGTCCCGCGGACGTTGTAGGCCGTACGGGCGGCGCCGTCCGTCTCCAGGTCCAGATCGACAGCCAGATGGACCACGACATCGGCGCCGCGCAGCTTCTCCGCGATGGCCGGATCCCGTACATCCAGGATGTGCCACTGCGCCGCCGCGCACTCACCCCGGCGCTCGTCGATGGCGACGACCTGCTTGATCTCGTCGGACGCGGCGAGCCGCTCGGTGAGCAGTGCCCCGATGCCCGTCGCGGCGCCGGTGACCGCGACGACCGGCCCGCGTATGGCCGGATTGGTTGAGTGGTTTCGCGCTGCGCGAACCTGCGGATCTGGGGAACTCACCGGCGTCTCCAGCGGTTGTCTTCAGTAAGGACGCGCGTGACGCGTACGTACCAGGTGACATCCATCCTGCCGCAGGCCAGGAGTCGGCGGAGCACCGAGCCCCACAACCGGCCGCGGTGTCTAGGCTGGGTGGTGTTGTCGGGCAGCCGCCGTCGGGAGAACCGACGGCCTTACCAGCCGAGGAATCCCGTGAGTGACACCCCATTCGGATTCGGCCTTCCGCCGGAGGAGCCGGAGAACGGCGACGAGGGCAAGAAGAAGGACCAGCAGAGCGGTGGTGGTCAGGGACCGTTCGGTTTCGGACCTGCCGGCTTCGGCGGTCCCGGAGGCGACAATCCGCTCGCAGCCATGTTCGGTTCCCTGAACCCCAACGACCTGGGCGCAGCGTTCCAGCAGCTGGGCCAGATGCTCTCGTACGAGGGCGGGCCGGTGAACTGGGACATGGCCAAGCAGATCGCCCGCCAGACGGTCTCCCAGGGGACGTCGGACGGTGTCAAGGACGCCAGCATCGGTCCCGCCGAGCGCACCGCGGTCGAGGAGGCCGTCCGGCTGGCGGACCTGTGGCTGGACGACGCGACATCGCTGCCGTCCGGTGCGGGCTCCGCGGTGGCGTGGAGCCGCGCGGAGTGGGTCGAGGCGACCCTGCCCGCGTGGAAGGAGCTGGTCGACCCGGTCGCCGAGCGCGTCGGCGCGGCCATGGGCGATGTGCTGCCCGAGGAGATGCAGGCCATGGCGGGCCCGCTGATCGGCATGATGCGCTCCATGGGCGGCGCCATGTTCGGTACGCAGATCGGGCAGGCCGTAGGGGTCCTCGCGGGCGAGGTCGTGGGCTCCACGGACATCGGTCTGCCCCTGGGTCCGGCGGGCCGGGCCGCGCTGCTGCCGGCGAACATCGAGGCGTTCGGCAAGGACCTGGGCGTGCCCCAGGAGGAGGTGCGGCTGTATCTCGCCCTGCGCGAGGCCGCCCACCAGCGCCTGTTCGCCCATGTGCCGTGGCTGCGCTCGCACCTGTTCGGCGCGGTCGACGGCTACGCGCGCGGGATCAAGGTCGACACGGCCAAGCTGGAGGACGTGGTCGGCCAGTTCGACCCGCAGAACCCGGAGCAGATCCAGGAGGCGCTCCAGCAGGGCATGTTCCAGCCGGAGGACACCCCGGAGCAGAAGATCGCCCTGGCCCGGCTGGAGACGGCACTGGCCCTGGTGGAGGGCTGGGTGGACGCGGTGGTCCACGCGGCGGCCAAGCCCCGTCTGACGTCCGCGGACGCGCTGCGCGAGACGCTGCGCCGCCGGCGGGCCTCGGGGGGTCCGGCCGAGCAGACGTTCGCCACGCTGATCGGCCTGGAGCTGCGCCCGCGCCGGCTGCGCGACGCGTCGCGCCTGTGGGCGTCGCTGACGGACGCGCGCGGTGTCGACGGCCGGGACGGCCTGTGGGCCCACCCGGACATGCTGCCGACCGCCTCCGACCTGGACGACCCGGACGGCTTCGTGCACCGCGAGCAGCTCGACTTCTCGGAGCTGGACAAGATGCTCGGCGAGGCAGCCGAGAAGCCCAACCTCAAGAAGGACGACGACTCCGAGTGAGTCTGTACGACGACGCGGTCCTCGTACTGAAGGAGTACGAGGACCAGCAAGAGCTGCGGGACGCCTATCTCGGCCATCTGGAGGCACATCCGGACGGCATGTGGAAGTCGTGCTGCGCGGGGCACCTCACGGCGAGCGCGCTGGTGATCGACCCCTCGCGCGGCCAGGTGCTGCTGACGCTGCACAAGAAGCTGCGGATGTGGCTGCAGATGGGCGGCCACTGCGAGCCGCAGGACGTCTCCGTCGCCGCCGCGGCGCTGCGCGAGGCCACGGAGGAGTCGGGCATCACGGCGGGCCTGACGCTGCTCAAGGGCGGCCCGGTCCGGCTGGACCGCCATCCGATCCCGGCACCGTGCCACTGGCACCTCGATGTGCAGTACGCGGTGGTGGCGCCGCCCGGAGCGGTCCAGGAGATCAGCGACGAGTCCCTGGACCTGCGCTGGTTCGCCTACGCCGAGGTGGCGGAGGTGGCGGACGACTCGGTCGTACGACTGCTCGAAGCGACGCGCGCCAGACTGTGACCGGGTGAGGCGCGACCGCGAGTGAAGGGCGACCACGGGTAAGGGGCGACCGCCCATGGTGGTCGCCCCTTACACATCCGCACTGCCTGTCCGGACGGCTGTCCCGCGCGGCTAGCTCCAGGCGTTGCCCTGGTTCTGGCTGCGGACCCCCTGCTGGCCCATCCCGTACTGCGCGGCGAGGCCGGAGCCGATCTGGGCGTTCTGCGGCGGCAGCAGCTCGCTGGGCTGGACCAGCGCGTAGCCACTGCCCATGAAGCTGAGTTCCCAGCCCTCACCGGTGTTGCCACGGCGCCGCCACACACCGGAGGTGTGCGTCTGGGCCTGCATCTGTACGCGCAGTCCGGTCGACCAGGCCACGATCGCGTCGGCGTCGCAGTTGACGTACTTGTCGGGCGTCACCTGCATCATCAGCGGCGCACCGGAGGTCATCAGGGCGACCTTGCCGCGGCCGGTGATGTTGAGCTGGTACTTCCCGGAGCCGGAGATGCCGTACAGGCTGTCCACGGCGATGACCTCGTGGTGCAGCCCGGAGTCCATCGCGAGGACGTAGCTGCTGTCGACGGTCAGCCCGTCCTGCTCCACGTCCACCACATGGATGTGCTGGGCGAGGTTGGCGAGATAGACCGTGCCCTGCCCGTGGCAGCGCATCAGGTCCAGGCCCTCGCCGGTGGCCGCCCGGGAGCGGCCCTGGCCTCTGCTCTGGTACTCGGCGTCGAACTCCATCAGCCCCTGGTAGGCGACCATCGTGCCCTTGCGGGCGAGGATGTCGTCGTGGCCCTCCAGGGTGACCCGGAGCATCTGCTTGCTCTGCAGGCTCCAGCGTTCCTGGGTCTGCGAGTCGTTGTGCGCGAAAAGTGAGCTCTGCATGGCGTTCTGGCTCCCCCTCAGCCCCGGATCCGGAGACGGTCGGTGCTGTCCTCGCTGGGCTGGACGACGACGATGCCTTGGCCGGAGAAGGCCATCTGGTAGGCCTCGCCGCTGCCCCGCCCGATGAGGGACTGTGCCTTGAAGCTGCGCTTGCCCTTCACCTTGAGGTTCGGCGACCAGGCGACGAGCGCGTCCGGGTCGACGTAGGTCTCGTCCTCGCCGCCACCGCAGTCGACGACGATCGGCTTGCCCCGGGAGGTCAGCGCGACCCAGCCCTGCCCCGAGATCTTGGTGTTCCACAGGCCCTGTCCGGCGAACTTGGCCAGCCCCTTGACCCGTTCGACACCCCAGCTGAGGTGGGCGTCGAAGGCGAGCAGGTTGGTGGCGTTGACGGAGATGCCGTCGCCGTTGAGGTTGATCACGATGACGTTCGCGCCGTAGTCGGCGAGATAGAGCAGGCCGTCCCCGGAGCACTTCATCAGGGGCGCTCCCTCACCGGTGGCCCAGTCGCGCGCGATCTGGCGCACGGCCGGCGGGTTGGGCTCGTACTGGACGAAGCCTTCGTAGGCGACCATCGACCCCACGCGCGCGAGGAGGTCGTTTCCGGTCTGCATGGCGACCTTCAGCATGTGGTTGCCGTGGTTCTCCATACGGGCGGTGACGGGTGCGGGAGCGTAGCCCGCGAGCGGCTGGTTCATGACGGGCTCCCTCAGACCTCGTACGGCTGGACGACGATGAAGTTCCCGGGCGCACCCCGGAACTGGAGGTTGACGCTCTCTCCGGTGTCGCCCGGGTAGGCGTTGCGGCGCATCCGCACCTGGCTGGAGACGACCACCTGGGAGGCGGCCGACCAGGCGACGACGGCGTTGCAGTCGGCGAACGTGGTGGGCGTGACGGGCAGCACCACGGGGGTGCCGTGCGTCTTCACGACGATCGTGCCGGTGCCCTGGAACTGCATCGTGAACAAGGCGCCACCAGGGATGCCGTGTCCCTCGACGCGACGGACCTCGTACTGGAGGCTCTCGTCGAAGGCGAGGACGTTCTCCGCGGAGACGCAGATCGCGTCGCCCTGCAGCTCCACGGGGTGCAGATGGGTGGAGTTGTCGGCGAGGAACACCTGGCCCTGGCCGGTACAGCGCATCAGCTGCATCTCCTGGCCGGTCGCGCCGCCCACGATGCGGCCGGCGAATCCGGCGCCCTTGTAGCTGAAGTCGACCTTGCCCTGGTAGAGCACCATGCTGCCCTGCCGGGCCAGCACGGGCTGGCCCGCGACGCCCAGGTCGACGCGGACCAGCTTCTTGTTCTGCTGCGTCCAGCGCTGCCCGGTCGGCGTCTCCTTGAACTGCTGGAGCGCGGCGGTGACACCGGGGTTCTGCCCGGCGCCCTGGGGCACCCCGTAGGAGGCCTGTGGGCCGGGGGCCTGCCCGAACGGCGGCTGCTGAGCGTAACCGGGAGGTCCAGGAGGACCGGGCGGGCCTGCCGGGGCCTGGGGCGGCTGCGGCTGGCCGTAGCCGGGAGGCAGCGAGCCGGTCTGGCCGGGCGTCTGGCCGTACGGAGCCTGCGGGGGCTGTGGAGCCTGCGGCGGCTGCCCGTAGGGCGCGGGGGCCGGAGCCGGGGGCGGCACCTGGGCGCCGCCGGGCGGTGTCAGGGGCGCGACGATGGTGGGGGCCGCGTGCACCGACGGCACGGGGGCCGGGGGCGCGGGCGCCGGAGCCGGGGGCGCGAATCCCTGGGCGGCGGGCTGCGGAGCGGCCGGAGCCGGTGCGGGTGCGGGTGCGGGTGCCGAAGCCGGGACGCCGAACGCGGGAGGCGCGAAACCGGGGGCGGCGGCGGGCTGGGGCTGCTCCGGGGCGGGCGGCTCCTCCTCGGCGACCTCGCCGCCGAAGTTCTTCAGCAGCGCGTCGAGGCCGCCGTCGAACCCCTGTCCGACCGCGGCGAACCGCCACACGTCCTTCAGGTAGAAGTCACCCAGCATCACGGCCCGCTCGGTGGAGAACTCCGAGCCGTCGAAGGCGTAGCGGGCCACCTCCTCGCCGCCCGCGACGATACGGATGTACCCGGGGGCGATGTGCGACATCTGCCCGGCGCCGTCGAGCGTCGCCGTGAACGACAGTTTCTGGATCTGCGGCGGGACCCGGTCGAGCGTGACGCGGAAGGACTCCGTGTCGCCCGCCTGGGCGCCCAGGAGCTGGATGGACTCCTCCGGGGACTTCGGCTGGTTGAAGAAGACGAAGTACCGGTCGTCCGAGAGCTGCTCGTCGGCGTCGAGGCCGAAGCAGCTGATGTCGAAGGTCAGCCCCGGTCCGGAGATCTGCACACCTACGTACAGATCCGTGCCCGCGGTGAGATCACTGATCCTGGCCTTGTGGCCGCGCTGGAATTCCCTGGCCATGCGTACCGACCGTCCCCCATCCCGAATGCCGAATGCGTCGGGTCAGGCTAACGGCTAATTCCGGCCTTGACCGAGGCCGGTACAAACCCGGTACACAACACCCCGTGACCGTCACACACGCGCGCGTGGCCCGCAGGTCAGTCCCCGCGCGCGGAGGGCGAATGCGGCAGGCGGTCGGCGGCGACGACCCCTTCGAGGTAGCCCCGGGCCCGCTCGGTGCGCGGATAGGCGTCCAGGAGCCGCCAGAAACGGGGCCCGTGCCCGGGCACCAGCAGATGTGCCAGCTCATGGAGGAGGACGTAGTCGACGACGTACTCGGGCATGCCCTGCAGCCGGTGCGACAGCCGGATGCTGCCTTCGGCCGGGGTGCACGAGCCCCAGCGGGTGTTCTGGTTGGTGACCCAGCGCACCGTGGTGGGCCGGGCCCGGCCGTCGAAGTACTGGTCCGACAGCTGCTCGGCGCGCTCGGCCAGCTCGCTGTCGCCGGGCACCCGTTTGTGTTTGCTCTCCTGGGCGGCGAGTTTGTCGAGCATGACAGTCACCCAGCGCTGTTCCTCGGCTTCGGACATCCGGGCCGGGATGAGCACGACGGTGCGATCGCCCTCGCGGTACGCGGAGACCGTCCGGCGTCGCCGGGCACTCCTGCGAACCTCGATCGCGCTCGCCCCCGAGCCGCTTGGCGGCTGGCTCGTCGTACTGCGCTGTGGGTTTCCGGCGCGGTGCAGTGGGTCGGCGGGCACGGCACGACGTTACCCGCTGCACACGGGGGAAGTCTTGACTCCGGGACGGTTCGGCGCCGATCCCCCACCATGCGTCTGATTCGTACGACGAATACCCACCGCCTGTGGACAACTTTCGACGCCCGCCGAGCGGACCCGGCATGCTGGCACTCGTCGGCGGCACGAGAACTGACATCCGCCGACAAACAGGGACTTTCAACGGGGACTTTCTCTGGCTACGGGGGCCTGCCATGCGTTCAACCACGACACCTGCGCCTGCGTCGGACAGGGCGGACACAGCTGCCGCACCGCCGGACACGGACCACTCGAATAAAACTCGCCCGCGCATCACCCATCCGATGACGAAACCCGCGCTGCGGCGCGGCTGGCGGGACCTGAACACGGTCCAGTTCGGGATGACACCCGCGCACGCGATGATCCTCGGTCCGGTGGACACGGCGACGGGCAGCTTCCTGGGCATGCTCGACGGCACCCGCGGACTGCCGCGTCTCCATGAAGAGGGGCACCGCATGGACCTGCCGGCCGCCCATGTCGACGGACTCGTGGAGCGGCTGGGCGAGGCAGGCCTCCTGGACGACGCGACGGGCGGCGGCCCGGAGGCCGAAG
Source organism: Streptomyces geranii (assembly GCF_002954775.1). GTDB lineage: Bacteria > Actinomycetota > Actinomycetes > Streptomycetales > Streptomycetaceae > Streptomyces > Streptomyces geranii. The sequence goes on along the minus strand of NZ_KZ672953.1, from coordinate 125,495 downwards.
CCCTGCGCGGCAGGAAGAAGGTCCTGGAGCGGCTGGCTCCCGACCTGGCCGCCCTCTCCCTCGTGGCGTCCGCACCGGGCGAGCCGATGGCCCGGCTGGCGGCCCGCCGGTCACTGCGCGTGCAGGTCCGGGGTGCGGGCCGGGTGGGCGCGGTGGTGGCCTCGCTGCTGGCGGGAGCGGGCGTGGGGCACGTCGATGTGCGGGACGGCGGCGTGGTCGAGCCGTGGGACGTCGCCCCTGGCGGCCTGCCCGCCGACTCCGTCGGCGAACGCCGGGACGAGTCCGCGCGGCGCGCGGTCCGCCGGGCGGCCCCGGACCGCCCACCACGGCGTACGTCCGCCGAGTCGCCGCTCGGTGGGAGCGACCCCGGGTTCTCCCTGGTGATCCTCGCCCCGCGCGACGACCTCGCCGTGCACGCGCCGGACCCGGCCGCCGCCGAACCGCTCGTGACCTCCGGCACACCGCATCTGTACGCCGGTGTCGTGGAGGGAACCGGCATCGTGGGCCCGCTGGTCCTGCCCGGCGAGACGTCCTGCGCCGGCTGTCTGGACCGGTGGCGCGTCGACCGGGACCCGGTCTGGCCGCGTCTGGTGGCGCAGTGGCGTTCCGCACGGCCGCGCCAGGTCAGGGCATGCGACCTGGCCCTGGCGACGACGGTCGCGGGTCTGACCGCGAGCCACGCTCTCGCCTTCCTGGACGGCGGGCTCCCGACCACGGCGGGTGCCCGCTGGGAGGTCACCGTCCCCGGGCTCGACTGGCAGCCCCGCCCGGTCTGGGCACACCCCGCATGTCCCTGCGGCGCGGAGGAGAAGAGTAAGAAGGGGGAACGCACCTCGGAGGACGGGGAGTCGCACGAGACAATGGCCGGGCAACGGCCGTCGACGGAGTTACGCCGTAAGGCACACGCGGCGCGGCTGTCCGGAACTTGGAGGGCTCATGTCTGATCTTCCCCGGAAGGCGGTCACCCGGACCGCCAAGCTCGCCGCGCTCCCGCTCGGCATCGCCGGGCGGGCCACCTGGGGACTGGGCAAACGGATCGTCGGCGAGTCGGCGGACATCGTCAGCCGCGAACTGCAGCAGCGCACCGCGGAGCAGTTGTTCAAGGTGCTCGGCGAGCTGAAGGGCGGTGCGATGAAGTTCGGGCAGGCCCTGTCCGTCTTCGAGTCGGCCCTGCCCGAGGAGGTCGCGGGCCCCTACCGCGCGGCGCTGACGAAGCTCCAGGAAGCGGCACCGCCGATGCCGACCCGCACGGTGCACTCGGTACTGGAGAAGCGGCTCGGCGCGGACTGGCAGGAACTGTTCCTGGAGTTCGAGGACAAGCCGTCCGCCGCGGCCTCGATCGGCCAGGTGCACCGGGCGGTCTGGCACGACGGGCGCGAGGTCGCGGTCAAGGTGCAGTATCCGGGCGCCGGCGAGGCCCTGCTCTCCGACCTGACCCAACTGAGCCGCTTCGCCCGCCTGTTGGGCCCTCTCATCCCCGGGATGGACATCAAGCCGCTGATCGCCGAACTGCGGGACCGGGTCTCCGAGGAGCTCGACTACGGCCTGGAGGCGCAGGCCCAGCGGGCCCACGCGGCGGAGTTCATGGGCGATCCGGACGTCGTGGTGCCGGACGTCGTCCACCAGTGCGAGCAGGTCCTGGTGACGGAGTGGATCGACGGCATCCCGCTGTCAGAGGTGATCACCGGGGGCACGAAGGAGCAGCGCGACCGCGCGGGCCAGTTGCTGACCCGGTTCCTCTTCTCGGGCCCCGCCCGCACCGGCCTGCTGCACGCCGATCCGCATCCCGGCAACTTCCGGCTGCTGCCCGGCGGCCCGGGCGGCAAGGGCGACTGGCGTCTGGGTGTGCTGGACTTCGGCACCGTCGACCGTCTCCCGGGCGGGCTGCCGCCGACGATCGGCGACTCACTGCGGCTGACGCTGGACGGCCGGGCCGAGGCGGTCTACGAGACCCTGTGCGCGGAGGGTTTCGTCAAGGACTCGATCGACCTGGACCCCGAGGCGGTGCTGGACTACCTCGTACCGATCATCGAACCGGCGCAGGCGGACGAGTTCACCTTCACCCGGGGCTGGATGCGCAGCCAGGCGGCCCGCATAGCGGACCCACGCTCCCCCGCACACCAGCTGGGCAAGCAGCTCAACCTGCCGCCGTCGTATCTCCTGATCCACCGGGTCACCTTGAGCACCATCGGCGTGCTGTGCCAGCTGGGGGCGACGGTGCGCATGCGCGCGGAACTGGAGGAGTGGCTGCCGGGTTTCCTGCCGGAGGCCGAGGAGGAGCCGTCGGTCGCCGAGATCTGAGCGGGCTCACCACCAGGCCGGGTCCAGCCGCCCCTCGATGGCCCTGAGGTTCTCCCGGGCGCAGCGGTCGCAGAGGTAGTGACGTGTTCCGTTCTCCACCGAGCAGGTCCAGGTGAGCGGCGGGCCCTCGGCCCGCGTGCCGCAGTGGGCGCAGTCGACGGGGTGGGGTCCGGTCGGGGAACCGCTGTCGTCACCGCCGCCGGGACCGTCGCTGCTGCCGGGAACAGTCGTCATCAGCCGACGATAACGCCGTGAGCGGTGGTCCGGCGGGCACAACGCACTGCGGGGGCCGGTCCGTTCGGACGGACCGGCCCCCGCGGGAAGGGACTGCTGTTACTGCCTGACTGCCGTGGTCGTTACTGCATGACCGCCATGGCCAGCGCACGGCGGGCACGCAGCGAGGCGCGCTCGGCCCGGCGCTGGAGGCGGCGGGCGGTCACCACGCGGTATGCGCGGCGTTCCCGCTCGGCCTCCTGGAGGCGGTCGTGCATATGCGCACGAGCCAGGGCTTCTGGGATGAGTTGCATCTCTCGGGTCCTGTTCTGGCGCGAGTCGTTCGCACCGGTGGTGGTGAAGTCCGGGGTCGCGGAGCCGGCGGGCTCGCTGGTGGTAGGCGTCATCGGGGCCTGCTTCTTGGGGTCGTGCGTGAAGGGACGGTCGATCGTTCCTGCGGTTTTCATGCCGTGACCGGGTTCTTGCGCGGACGGCCACGGGGCCGCTTGCGGGCTACGACGACACCCTGGACGAACAGTTCGCCACCCCAGACACCCCAGGGCTCACGCCGCTCCTTGGCGCCGGCGAGGCAGGCCTCCATGAGCGGGCAGGTGCGGCAGAGCGACTTGGCGTACTCGACGTCGGCCGGCGACTCGGCGAAGAAGACCTCCGGGTCGTAGGAACGGCAGGGGACGGGTACGCCGAGGTTCTCGATGGCGTCGTCGAGCGCGGTGAGCGCGGTGAGCGGGATCAAGGTGGAGTCCTCCGTGAGGCCGGGCGGGGGGATCGTTTCGGAAGGCGGTACTGACGGGGCGTGCGCTTCGAGTTGCACGGGTCGTCTTCCTCGTCTGTTCGTTCCGGCCCTGTTGGGCCGGTGTGGCTGGTACCGGCGGGTTTTCTCTTGTCCCGAGGCCCCTTCGACTCCGTCGTCCCCGTTCGGGGCAAACAGAAGGGCCGCGGATCCCGGATGGGGTTCCGCGGCCCTGAAGGCGCCGGCCTGATCACTCAGGCTGGATCACTCCAGGGTTCTGGCCCACGGAAGGCCCACATCGTGTGGTGCTGCTGCGTCGTCTGCTTGAGGGATCCGGCACCGGCCGCGAAGGCATAGACCGGGGCCTGTGCCTTTACTGCTCCTGCTTCCAGTGCCTTGCTCGGTCGCTCATTGCGCTCGCGGACAGGGAGTCCGGCGAGAGACACGGAGGACGCCGGCCGGACGGCAGGAATGCCGGACAGACCGGTGCCCAGGTTCGAGACGCCGAGCATGCACAGGGAGACGGTCGAGAGATCGGTCATTTTGACCTCGCTGACAGAGCTGGTGTAGATGCTGATCACTGGACTCGCCTCCTCTCGGCGTCTTGGGGGACCGGGGTCAACCGGTCCAACGGATATACGACTATGAAGTACAGCACGGATCCAGGTCTTCTGAGAAGACTCCGTGCCCGTGGCTAAGAACCTATGGGGATTGCCGGGGCATGCGCAAACTATTTTTCCGACGAGTTTGAATCAGTCACTCCCGCTCTCCCCCTCAACTTCGTGACCTGCGCAGATGGCCAGAACATCGGCTCCGTACCGGTTGAGCTTGCGCACTCCGACACCGGGGATACGGGCCAACTCCCCTGCTTCGTCCGGGACGGTCTCCGCGATGGCCATCAGGGTCCGGTCGGTGAAGACGCAGAAGGCGGGCTGCCCGCTGCGCGCCGCCTGGACCGCCCGCCACTCGCGCAGCCGCTCGTAGAGGCCCTCGTCCATGTCGGAGGGGCACTCGTCGCAGCGCATCAGTTTCATCTCGCCCGCGTCGGTCAGCGTGCGCCCGCAGACGCGGCAGCGGGCCGGGGTTCTCTGTGTCCGGCGCGGGGCGCTGCCGACGCTGGAGCCCAGGCCGCGGTCGAAGCCCCGGTCGATGCCGCCGACACCGGCCGCGCCCGTCCGGGAGGCGGTGGTGACGGAGCCGGGGCGCAGTCCGTCGAGAAAGCGGCTGGGGCGGCGGCTCGGGCGGCCACCGGGTGCGCGGGAGAGGGCCCAGGAGACATGGAGGCGTTCTCGCGCGCGGGTGACACCGACATAGAGGAGTCGGCGCTCCTCCTCGATCTGCTCGTCGGTCTTCGCATAGGTGATCGGCATCATGCCCTCGGCGACTCCGACGACGAAGACGACGTCCCATTCCAGGCCCTTGGCCGAGTGGAGGGAGGCCAGGGTGACGCCCTGAACGGTCGGGGCGTGCTGGGCGGTCACCCGCTCGTCGAGTTCGGCGACGAGGTCGGCGAGCGTGGCGCCCGGTTTCGCGGCGGTGAAGTCGGTTGCGAGGTTGGCCAGCGCGGCCAGCGACTCCCAGCGCTCCCTGACGGCGCCGGAGCCCGCGGGCGGCTGACTTGTCCAGCCCTCCCCCGACAGGACGGCACGCACCTGGGAGGGCAGGTCGACGACGTCGTCCAGAAGGGAGTCGTTGCCGCCGAAGCGGGCGGCGGCACGCAGCTGGTTCATCGCCTTGCGCACCTCGGGTCTGTCGAAGAACCGCTCGGCGCCGCGCAGTTGGTAGGGGACCCCGGCGTCGGCGAGGGCCTGTTCGTACGTCTCCGACTGGGCGTTCGTCCGGAACAGGATGGCGATCTCGCCCGCAGGGACGCCTGCGGCGACGAGGTCACGGATTCGGCGGGCGGCGCCCTCGGCCTCGGCGGGTTCGTCGGCGTACTCGGTGTAGCCGGGCTCGGGGCCCGGGTCGCGCTGCGAGATCAATTCAAGCCGGTGGTCGGCGGCTCGGCCCCGGGCCTGGGCGAGCAGACCGTTGGCGAGGTGGACGACCTGGGGGGTGGAGCGGTAGTCGCGGACCAGCTTGACGACGGTGGCACCGGGGTGGCGGATGCGGAAGTCGAGCAGATGGTCCGGAGTTGCTCCTGTGAACGAGTAGATGGTCTGGCTGGCGTCGCCGACCACGCACAGGCTGTCCCTGTCCCCGAGCCACAGCTCCAGCAGCCGCTGCTGGAGCGGGCTGACGTCCTGGTACTCGTCGACCACGAAGTGCTGGTACTGCGAGCGGACCTGTTCGGCGATGTCGCGCCGGTCCTGGAGGACGGCGACGGTGAGCAGCAGGACGTCCTCGAAGTCGATGACGGAGCGGTCCCGCTTGAGGTCCTCGTAGGTGGCGTAGATCTGGGCGATCTCGGCCGGGTCCCGGGGGGCGACGCGGCCGGACTTGGCGACGGAGGGGGCGTAGTCGGCGGGGACGGTCTGGGTGACCTTGGACCATTCGATCTCGGCGGTGACGTCCCGCAGTTCGCCCCGGTCGAGGCGGATGCGGCAGGCCGCCGCGGCGTCGGCGACGAGCTGGATCTTGCGGTCGACGAGCCGGGGCATGGCGCCGCCGACGGCCTTCGGCCAGAAGTACTGGAGCTGGCGCAGCGCGGCCGAGTGGAAGGTGCGCGCCTGGACTCCACCGGCGCCGAGCTGGCGCAGCCGCCCGCGCATCTCACCGGCGGCGCGGTTGGTGAAGGTGACGGCGAGCACGCTGGAGGGCTGGAGGATCCCGGCGCGCACGCCGTAGGCGATGCGGTGGGTGATCGCCCGTGTCTTCCCCGTGCCGGCGCCTGCCAGCACGCACACCGGACCGTGCAGGGCGGTGGCCACTTCGCGCTGCTCGGGATCAAGTCCGTCGAGCACCGCGTCGGCCGAGTCCGGAACCTGCGGGAAGAGGGTGGAGTGCGTTGCTGCTGTCACACCGCCATGCTGCCAGGTCGCCGGAGACAGGTGAGTCGGTTGTCCACAGGCACCCCCTCGCAGTCGTACTAATGCGGCAGGTGTCCCCCGTGAGACCCGGATGTCCCGGATACCCCCCGTGGGAATGACGGACGGGTCGCGTACGTTCCACCCAGCGAGCACCCGTCCCCCGATCTGCCGAGGAGCGCGAGAGACATGCCGGGCACTGTGACGATGTACAGCACCACGTGGTGCGGCTACTGCCGTCGGCTGAAGAGCCAGATGGACCGCGAGGGCATCGCGTACAACGAGATCAACATCGAGCAGGACCCGGAGTCGGCGGCGTTCGTGGAGAAGGCGAACGGCGGCAACCAGACGGTTCCGACGGTGCTGGTCGTTCCCTCCAATGCCGGCCCCGAGGTCGTGATGACGAACCCGAGCCTCGCGCAGGTGAAGCAGGCCCTCGGCGCCTGACCCGCGCGCCCCAGACCCCCGACCGGCCCGGCGGCCGTGCGGGGGTCTTGTCGTGGGTCAGCCCTGTCAGAGGGCGCTGCCCGGCTTCGGCAGGGGCTTGCCGTACCAGAGTTCGATCAGGCGGGCGGCGATCGAGATGCCGTAGGGCGGGAGGACCTCGCCGGACTCGAAGCCCGCGCGCAGTTCCTCGCGGGAGAACCAGCGGGCCTCGTGGATCTCGTCGCCGTCGACCTCGATGTCGGTGGAGGCGGCGCGGGCCATGAAGCCGAGCATGAGGCTGGACGGGAACGGCCAGGGCTGGCTGGCGACGTACTCGACGTGGCCGACGAGGATGCCGGCCTCCTCGAACACCTCGCGGCGCACCGACTGCTCGATCGACTCGCCGGGCTCGACGAATCCGGCGAGCGTCGAGAAGCGGCCTTCGGGCCAGTGGACCTGGCGGCCGAGGAGGATGCGGTCCTCCTCGTCGGTGACGGCCATGATCACCGCCGGGTCGGTGCGCGGGTAGTGCTCGGCGCCACAGGCAGGGCAGCGGCGGATGTGACCGGCGGCGGCGATGACGGTGCGCTCGCCGCAGCGGGAGCAGAAGCGGTGCAGCCGCTGCCAGTTCTCCAGGGCGACGGCGTGCACCATCAGCCCGGCGTCCCGGGGGTCGAGGAGCAGGCCTGCCTCGCGCAGTCCGGCGGAGCGCGCCGACTGGTCCATGCGGCCGGGCAGGGCGTCCTTCTGGAGGGCGAAGTAGCTGGTGCCGTCCTCGTCGGTGCCGAGGAAATAGCGGTGCGCCTCGGTGAGGGGGGCTTCGAAGGAGGGGGTCATGACGAGTTCGGTGCGCCCTTCGGGCGTCTCGTCGATGAGGACCTGACCGCCGGAGACCACGAAGCAGCGGGTGGTGGGGTGGCTCCACGCCGCGGCGAGCCAGGCCTCGTCGAGCCGGTGGTGCGCGGCCCGGTCGATGCCGCTGGGGGCGGTGAGCGAGATGGGACGGTCGGCGGTGTGGTCGGTCCAGGTGGTCACAGGTGCTTCCAACTCCCCCGGTGGAACGGATATTTCAGCGGGCGGTTCAGCGGAATTCGGGTGGGGACGGGTGGGGGGCGTCGGTTTCCGGGCGGGCTCTCGCGGGTGCTCGGAGGTACTTCCAGTGTGCCCCGGGGCGGCTTCCGGTCCGGATCGCGGGCGGTCGTCAGGACTCATGGCGCCAGTTCTCCGCCAGGTCGCCCCACAGGTGCGCGGTGGTCTCGACGCCTTTGAGGAGGAGGTCGATCTCCACCTTCTCGTTCGGGGCGTGCCAGCCGTCCGAGGGGACGGAGATGCCCAGGAAGAGCACAGGAGCACCAAGGACGTCCTGGAGGTCGGCGGCCGGCCCGCTGCCGCCCTCGCGCGTGTAGCGGACCGGTTTGCCGAAGGCACGGCCCATGGCGCGTACGACGGACTGCAGGGCGGGGTGGTCCAGCGGGGTCAGGCACGGGCGTGTGGCCGCCGCGAAGGTGATCCTGTGGCGGATTCCGGCGGGAACACGGTCCGCGGTCCAGTCGCGGACGATCTTCTCGATGTGGTCGGGGTCCTGGCCGGCGACCAGCCGGAAGGAGAGCTTCACCATGGCGGAGGCCGGGACGACGGTCTTGCTGCCGGGGCCCTGGTAGCCGCCACCGATGCCGTTGACCTCCGCGGTGGGGCGGGTCCAGACGCGCTCCAGGGTGGTGTGTCCGGCCTCGCCGTGGGTGGCGTACGACTTGGCGGTGCGCAGCCACCGCTCCTCGTCGAAGGGGAGTTCGGCGAGGAGTTCGCGCTCGCGGTCGGTGAGTTCGGTGACGCCGTCGTAGAAGCCGGGGATCGTCACGCGCGCGTGGTCGTCGTGCAGTGCGGCGACGAGGCGGGCGATCGCGGTCGCCGGGTTGGGCACGGCGCCGCCGAAGGAGCCGGAGTGGATGTCCTGGTCGGGCCCGTGGAAGTGGATCTCGCACTCGGCGAGGCCGCGCATGCCGGTGCACACCGTGGGGGTGTCCTCGGCCCACATGCCGGTGTCGGAGACGATCACGGCGTCGGAGGCGAGCCGGTCGGCGTGTTCCTCGACGAGGTCGCGGAAGTGGACGGACCCCGACTCCTCCTCGCCCTCGACGAGCATCTTCAGGTGGACGGCGGGTGCGGCGCGGCCGGTGGTGGCGAGGTGGGCGCGGACGCCGAGTGTGTGGAAGAACACCTGGCCCTTGTCGTCGGCCGCCCCGCGCGCGTGGAGCCGGTTTCCCCTGACGACCGGTTCGAAGGGGTCGCTGCCCCAGCCGTCCTCGCGGGCGGCGGGCTGGACGTCGTGGTGGCCGTAGACGAGGACCGTGGGGGCGGCGGGGTCGTTGGCGGGCCACTCGGCGAAGACCGCCGGGGCGCCCTCGGTCGCCCAGACCTCGACGGTCGGGAAGCCGGTTTCCCGGAGTTTGGCGGCGAGCCAGTCGGCGCTGCGGCGGACATCGGCGGCGTGGTCGGGCTGGGCCGACACGGACGGGATGCGCAGCCACTCGGCGAGGTCGTCGAGGAAGGCCGCGCGGTGCTGCTCGATGTACGTGCGGACGGCGCTGACGTCACTGTCAACGGGATGGCTCATGGTCAAGAGCCTATCGGCCCGCACTGACATCCTCGTCCGGTACTTCGAACGCGGCCGGCTCCTCCAGGAGCAGCCGCTCCAGCGCGCGCCGGTCCGCAAGCTCGGGCCGTACGACCTCGCCGCTGCGCACGTAGAGGAAGGCGGCCCCGACGGCTTCCAGGGGCACGCCCTGCTGCTCGGCCCAGGCCAGCCGGTAGACGGCGAGCTGCAACGGGTCGGCGGTGGGGGCGCGGTGGGTCTTCCAGTCGATGATCTCGTACGTCGCCGCCTCGCCGTCGCCTTCCTTGTAGACGGCGTCGATCCGGCCGCGTACGACCCGTCCGGCGATGGCGAGCTGGAAGGGGGCCTCGACCCGGTAGGGCGTGCGGTGGGCGTACTCGGTGTTCTCGAACGCGTCCTTGAGGTGTTCAAGGTCACGCTCGTCGGCGATCTCCGCGTCGCTGCCGGGCAGTTCGTCGGGCTCCAGCATCGGCAGCTGCAGCTCCTCGAAGCGGGCCTCGACCCAGGCGTGGAAGCGGGTGCCCCGGCGGGCGGCTGGCTGCGGCGGCCGTGGCATGGGGCGGCCCAGTTCCTGTGCGAGGGCGTCCGGGTCGGCGGCCAGGAGCATCAGTTGGGACGCGGTCAGCGACGGGGGTAGGGGTACGTCGGTGACGCTCTCCCGCGCGCGCAGCAGCTCCCCGGTGAGGGCGTCGAGGTCACGGTCCCAGGAGGCAACGGCACGGGCCTCCTCAGGGGTGAGATCCGCCTCGGCGGGGTGCCTGCGGGCGTGCGGCACGGTGGGCACGCGCGCGTGGGACGGCGTCCGTGCGGGCGGTTCGGGGCGGTCCGTGCTCCAGGCGTCCCAGTCGGCGTCGTCGTCGGTGGGGAGCACGGCGTCGTCGAGCGGGCCGTCGTCGAACGGCTCGTCGAAGGGTGCGTCGTCCTCGTAGGGGATCTCGTCGTCGTCCGGTGGCGGGGGCCAGTCCGGGTCCTCGTACGTGTCCGGGTCCTGCGCGGTCGCCGGGTGGCCGTCCTCGTGGGAGGCGAGGGTCTCCAGGTGGGCGAGGACCGTGTCGGCGGCGGACCGGCGGCGGCGGAACGCGGCGTCGTCCAGGGGCAGGGGCCACAGCTGGTCGGCGGTCGTGGCGTGCAGGGCGGGGTTCTCCTCGCCCTCCTCGGGTTCGTCCGCCCAGGCCTCGATCTCGCCGTGTCCGGCCGTGCAGTGGTCGTACAGGTCCTTCAGGAAGTCGGAGGGGCCGCGGGCCTTCTTCTGGGAGGGGCCCCACCAGTGGCCGGAGCCGAGCAGGAGGGAGCGGGGGCGGGTGAAGGTGACGTAGCCGAGGCGGAGTTCCTCGGTGTGCTGGTGGTCCTTCATCGCCTCCTGGAAGGCCTTCATGCCCCGGGAGTCCCAGGCCTCGATGTCGGGCAGCGTGTCGGTGTCGCCGCGCAGTCCGTGCGGCAGGACCTTGGCCTGGGAGGTCCACTTCTCGCGGCCCCGGTCACTGGGGAAGGCGCCGGTGACCAGGCCGGGGACGGCCACGACGTCCCACTCCAGGCCCTTGGACTTGTGGGCGGTGAGCACCTTGACGGTGTTCTCGCCACCGGGCAGGGCGTTGTCGAGACCCTTCTCGTACTGCGCCGCCGTCCGCAGGAAACCGAGGAAGGCGAGCAGGCTGGCCTCGCTCTCGTGGGCGGCGAACGAGGCGGCGATGTCCAGGAAGTTGGAGAGGGTCTCGCGGCGGCGGGCGGCCAGCGCGTGCGGGGACGCCGACAGCTCCACCTCCAGGCCGGTGACGGCGAGCACGCGGTGCAGTACGTCCATCAGCGGGTCGGCGAGGGAGCGGCGCAGGTCGCGCAGTTCGACGGCGAGGCGGGCGAAGCGCACGCGCGCGTCCGTCGAGAAGGGCAGCCCGTCGTCGTCGCCCTCGCCCCGCATGGAGGTCTCCAGGAAGGTGTCGAGGGCGTCCGCGAGCGATATCACCTCGGAGGGGTCGACCCCCTCGACGGCCTCGGCGAGCCTGCGGTCCGGGTCGTCGGCGTCACCCCCGCGCGCGTGGGACACCAGGAACCGGGCCCGGCGGCCCAGCAGGGCGAGGTCGCGCGGGCCGATCCGCCAGCGCGGGCCGGTCAGCAACCGGACCAGGGAGGCGTTGGCCCCGGGGTCCTGGAGGACCTCGCAGACGGACACCAGGTCGGCGACCTCGGGCAGGTGCAGCAGCCCGGAGAGGCCGACGACCTCGACGGGGACGTCCCGGGCGACGAGCGCGCCCTGGATCTCGGCGAAGTCGGTGGCGGTGCGGCACAGGACGGCGATCTCGCCTGGCGCCTTGCCGGTGTTCACGAGATGGGCGATCGAGTCGGCGAGCCAGTCGATCTCCTCGGCGTGGGTGCGCAGCAGCGCGCAGCGCACCTGGCCGTCACGTTCGGCGCCGGGCGCGGGGCGCAGGGCCTCCACGCCCGCGTGCATGGCGCGCAGCGGCTCGGCGAGGCCGTTGGCGAGGTCGAGGAGACGGCCTCCGCTGCGGCGGTTCTCGCTGAGCGACTGGCGGGCCGCCGAGCCGCCGTCGGCGTGGGCGAAGTGCTCGGGGAAGTCGTCGAGGTTGGCGACGGAGGCGCCGCGCCAGCCGTAGATGGCCTGGCAGGGGTCGCCGACCGCGGTCACGGGGTGGCCGGTGCCGCCGCCGAACAGGCCCGCCAGGAGGACGCGTTGGGCCACCGAGGTGTCCTGGTACTCGTCGAGGAGCACCACCCGGAACTCCTCGCGCAGGAGGCGGCCCACGTCGGGGATGCGGGCGAGCGTCGCGGAGAGGGCGATCTGGTCGCCGAAGTCGAGGAGGTCGCGCTCACGCTTGGCGGCCCGGTAGCGGGTCACCAGTTCGACGAGTTCACGGCGGGCGGCGGCCGTCTCTGGGACCTTGCGCAGGTCCGCGTTGGTGAGTTTGGCGCCCTCCAGGGCACGTAGCAGCTCGGCGTCGTACGCGCGCAGCTCCTCGGGGCGGACGAGGTGTTCGGCGAGTTCGGAGTCGAGCGTCAGGAGGTCGCTGACGAGGTCGGGGAAGGAACGGGTGAGCGCCGGGTACGGGCCGGGGGCCTCACGGAGGACGCGCGCGGCGAGCTGGAAACGGGTGGCGTCGGCGAGGAGGCGGGCCGTGGGTTCGAGGCCGATGCGCAGGCCGTGATCGGTCAGGAGACGGCCGGCGAAGGCGTGGTAGGTCGAGATGACCGGTTCGCCGGGCGGGTTGTCGGGGTCGATGACGTCCGGGTCGGTGACGCCCGCCCTGACGAGTGCCTTGCGGACGCGTTCGGCGAGTTCACCGGCGGCCTTGTTGGTGAAGGTGAGGCCGAGCACCTGTTCGGGGGCGACCTGGCCGGTGCCGACCAGCCACACCACGCGTGCCGCCATCACCGTCGTCTTGCCCGACCCGGCTCCGGCCACGATGACCTGCGGGGCGGGCGGCGCGACGATGCACGCGGTCTGCTCCGGGGTGAAGGGGATGCCGAGGAGCTCCTTGAGCTGCTCGGGGTCGCTGATGCTGGCTGGCACGTCAGAGAGGCTAGCGGCGGCCACTGACAGTCGGTGTCACTCGACCACGTGCCGGCCTTCGGGGCGGGCGCTGCACGAGGCCCGGAACGAGCAGTGGGCGCAGTGCTGGCCGGCGGTCGGGGTGAAGCGTTCGTCGAGCACCTTGCCGGCGGCGGTGGCCAGCAGGTCGCCGATCCACTCCCCCTGCGCGCCTTCCCCGTCCCCTCCTTCGAGGGGACCCTGCGCCTGCACCTTGGGCAGGGTCTCGCCACCGTCCCGTTTGGCGGCGCCCTGGCGCAGCTGGACGAGTTCGGCACCGCCCGGTTCGGGGCGGACGCCGTCGAAGGCGTCGTCGACGGCGCCTTCGCGGACGGCGAGCTGGTAGACGGCGAGCTGGGGGTGGCGGGCCACCTCGGCGGCGGTGGGCGCCTGTTTGCCGGTCTTGAAGTCGACCACGTAGGCACGGCCCTCGCCGTCGGCCTCGACGCGGTCCATGGAACCGCGGATGCGCACCTCGTAGTCGCCCGCCCCGAGGGTCACGTCGAAGTCGTGCTCGCTGGCCACGGGGGTACGGCCCGTGCGGGCGGAGTCGACGTGCCACGTCAGGAAGCGTTCGAGCGCCACGCGCGCGTGCTCCTTCTCCTGCGCCGACTTCCACGGAGCGTCGAAGGCGAGCGCGTTCCACACGGAGTCGAGGCGTTCCATGAGGACGTCGAGGTCGGCGGGGGTGTGTCCGGAGGCGACCTCGTCGGCGAGGACGTGCACCACGTTGCCGAAGCCCTGGGCGGCGGTCGCGGGGGCGTCGGCCTTCACCTCTCGGCCCAGGAACCACTGCAGGGCGCAGGTGTTGGCGAGTTGGTCGAGGGCGCTGCCGGAGAGCACTACGGGCTGGTCGCGGTCGCGCAGCGGGACCTTGCTCTCGGTCGGCTCGTACATGCCCCACCAGCGGTGGGGATGGGCGGACGGCACGAGGGGTCGGCTGTCCTCGTCGGTGAGCGCGGCGAGCCGGGCCAGCCTGCGTGCGGCGGCCTCTCTGAGGGAACCTGAGACGCGTGGGTCGACCGTGGTGGCCCGGAGTTCGGCGACGAGGGCTGCGACGGAGAGGGGGCGGCGCGGGCGGCCCGTGACGTCCTTGGGTTCGACGCCGAGTTCGGTGAGGAAGCGGGAGGGCTGGTCGCCGTCGTCGGCGGGGGCCTTCACCGCGGTGACGATCAGGCGTTCACGCGCGCGTGTGGCGGCCACGTAGAACAGGCGTCGTTCCTCGGCGAGCAGCGCTCCCGGGGTGAGCGGTTCGGCGAGGCCGTCGCGGCCGATGCGGTCGGCCTCCAGGAGGGAGCCTCTGCGGCGCAGGTCGGGCCACAGGCCTTCCTGGACGCCGGCGACGACCACGAGGCGCCATTGGAGGCCCTTGGAGCGGTGCGCGGTCATCAGGCGTACGGCGTCGGGGCGTACGGCACGGCGGGTGAGGGTGTCGGCGGCGATGTCCTCGGCGTCGATCTCCTCCAGGAAGTTGAGGGCGCCCCGGCCGCCGGTGCGCTCCTCCGCGCGCGCGGCGGTCGCGAACAGGGCGCACACGGCGTCGAGGTCGCGGTCGGCGTTGCGGCCCGCCGCGCCACCGCGCCGGGCGGCCCGCTCCAGCCGTCCCGGCCAGGGTGTGCCGTTCCACAGGGCCCAGAGGGCCTCCTCGGCGGTGCCGCCGCCCGCGAGGCGCCCACGTGCCTTCCCGAGCAGTGCGCCGAGCCGCTGGGCGCCCCGCGCGTAGGTCGGGTCGTGGGCGACAAGGCGTTTCGGTTCGGCGAGCGCGCGGGCCAGGAGTTCGTCCGAGGGCGGCGGTACGGGGTTGCCCGCGGCCCGCTCCTCCTCGCGCAGGGCGCGGCCGAGGCGGCGCAGATCGGCGGCGTCCATGCCGGCGAGGGGCGAGGTGAGCAGGGTCAGGGCGGTTTCGGTGCCGAGCCAGGCGGTGTCCCCCGGCGCGGCGGTGTCGTCGTCCCCTGGCTCTTCGGCGCGCGGCTCCTCGTCCGGGCCGGACGCCTCCGCCGTCGCGACCGCCCTGAGTGCCGTCAGGAGCGGTGCCACCGCCGGTTCGTGGCGCAGGGGCAGGTCGTCGCCGTCGATGTCCAGGGGGACCCCGGCGGCCGTGAGAGCGCGCCGGACCGTCGGGATCGTACGGCCGCCCGCGCGCACCAGGACGGCCATCTCGCCCCAGGGAATGCCGTCCTCCAGATGGGCGCGGCGCAGTGTGTCGGCGATGTTGTCCAGCTCCGTGCCCGCCGTCGGGTAGGTGCAGACCTCGACGCGGCCCCCGTCCCGGACGGAGGCGAGTCCGCGGTGGGCGCGGATCTTCTCGGCCGGGAGGCGGGTCAGGGGCATGCGCTGGGTGAGGAGACGGGTGGCGGTCAGCGGGACGGCGGCGGAGCGGCGGGACGTCCGCAGGACCTCGACCGGCGCGGGGCGGCCGTCCGCGCGCGGGAAGGCCCCGGGGAAGTCCAGGATGCCGTTGACGTCCGCGCCACGGAACGCGTAGATCGACTGGTCGGGGTCGCCGAGGGCGACGAGGGTCCGGCCGTTCCCGGCGAGCGCGTGCAGCAGCCGCACCTGGGCCGGGTCGGTGTCCTGGTACTCGTCCACGTAGACGGCGTCGTAGCGGGCGGCGAGCTGCCCCGCGGTGTCGGGTCGGTCGGCGAGGAGTACCGCGCGGTGCACGAGTTCCGCGTAGTCGAGCACCCCCTGCATGTCGAGCACGTCGAGGTACTCGGCGAGGAAGGCGGCGGCGGCCCGCCAGTCGGGGCGGCCGATGCGGCGGGCGAAGGCGTCCAGGGCGTCCGGGCCGAGGCCCAGTTCGCGGCTGCGGGCGAGGACCGCGCGGACCTCGTCGGCGAAGCCCCGGGTGGTGAGGCAGGCGCGCAGTTCGTCCGGCCAGCGCACATGGGCGAGGCCGAGCCGCTCCAGGTCGGGCTGACCGGCGAGCAGCCCGCGGACGGCCACGTCCTGTTCGGGGCCGGAGAGCAGCCGCAGGGGCTCCACGAACAGCTCGCTGTCCTGGTGGGCGCGGACCAGGGCGTAGCAGAAGGAGTGGAAGGTGGTCGCGCGGGGAGCGCGCGCGGCTCCGATGCGCAGTGCCATCCGGTCGCGCAGTTCGACGGCGGCCTTGCGGCTGAAGGTCAGTACAAGGATCCGCTCGGGGTCCCCGCCCCGGGCGACGCGGGCCGCCACGGACTCGACGAGCGTGGTGGTCTTTCCGGTGCCGGGACCCGCGAGGACGAGCAAAGGTCCCCTCTCATGGTCAACCACCGCGCGCTGTGCGGCGTCCAGAGGAGGGGGGGCCTGCCGCGTGGGCGGGGTACGCACCAGTCGGTAAGCGCCACGGTCCCCCTGTCGCCCCTGGGGGTGCGACAGGCGCCTGGTGGAGAAAGAGGAGCTCACGTGGTTCGCCGGTCCTGGTGGGTGTGCCATCTGTCGAGGGTGACGGGGACGGGTGCCGCCGACGCTACGCCGACGGGCGGTCCGGAAGCAGACCTTCCGCTCGTTCCCTCCCGCCTCGGGCGCCACTTCGCCCCCTCGCCCCACGAACGTACGCCATGGCACGGACGTGCCCGGTTTACCCCGTACGGGCCACAGGTTCCCCTGTCGCCCGCCCGATGGCGGAAGCTGTCAGGTGTGACCCTCCGCCCGCTCGCCGCCGTCCCACCGCGCGCGTCTCATGTCGACGCGCGGCAGGTGCCCCTCGGCGGCCCTGCTCGCCTCCTTCAGGGGCGTGCCCTCCGCGCGGTAGTGGGCGAGGGCCTCCAGCTCGTGGCCCGGCAGCAGGACGCCGTCCGCGCGGACGACCCGCCACCAGGGAACGGCCCCTCCATAGAGGGCCATCACCCGCCCGACCTGGCGCGGTCCGCCCTCCTCCAGCCACTCGGCCACGTCGCCGTACGTCATGACACGCCCGGGCGGGATCAGTTCCGCGGCCTCCAGGGCCCGCTCGGCGTAGTCCGGCAGGGCGTCCGCCGGAAGGCTCTCGTCACTCATCCGACCCATCCTGCCCCACCCCACCGACAACGTGACGAGGCGGCGACCGTGGGTATTCCTCGCCCCGGGGCGGCGCTTGCGGCAGACTGTGCGCCCCCGCACCACACCCTGATGCCCCTGCGTGTCAGTGGGGCATGCCACCATCGTGCGGGCGGTGACCGGTGATACGAGACCAAGAAGAGACCATGAAGCAGCAGGGCGTGCACCCCGAAGACGCGGAGGGCACCTCTGAGGTCTCGTCGCGCCCCGGTGCCGACGGCACCGGCCCCGAGGCCGAGCGGGATCCGGCCGGCCCGCCCGCCGACTGCGCCGACGACGACGCCCACGTCGAAGAGGTCGAGGGCGACGAACCGCTGCTCCCCGCGCGCGTGCACCGCCCCTCCGATCTCATGCGGCTCCTGGCGGGCGTCATCGCGGTCGTCATCCTGCTCGCCATCGCCGCGTTCGCGCACGGCACCACCTCAGGGCTCGAACAGGACATCAACAAGGGCACCGGCCAGGCACCCGACCTGCTGATCAAGATCGCGGGTCTGGCGTCGAGCATCGCGATCCTCCTGGTGCCGGTCGCCTTCGCGATCGAGCGGCTGATCAAGCGGGACGGACTGCGGATCGCCGACGGCGTCCTGGCGGCGGTCCTCGCGCACGGAGTGACCCTCGCCACCGACCTGTGGGTCGCCAAGGCCGCCCCGGACTCCATCCAGGAGGCGCTCACCCAGCCCTCCCCCAGCGACATCCAAGCCCTCACCGACCCGGTGCACGGCTATCTCGCGCCGGTCATCGCCTACATGACGGCCGTCGGCATGTCCCGGCGTCCGCGCTGGCGTGCCGTGCTGTGGGTGGTGCTGCTGCTCGACGCCTTCTCGATGCTGGTCACCGGCTACACCACACCTTTCTCGATCATCCTGACGGTGCTGATCGGCTGGTCGGTGGCGTACGGGACGCTGTACGCGGTCGGCTCGCCGAACGTGCGCCCCACCGGCCGCAACCTGATGGCGGGCCTGCGGCACGTCGGCTTCCGCCCGGTGAGCGCGGCCCGTGAGGAGGTGCCGGAGGCGACGGACAGCGGTGACCGGGGCCGGCGCTACTTCGTCACCCTGGAGGACGGTCCACCGCTGGACGTCACCGTGGTCGACCGCGAGCAGCAGGCGCAGGGCTTCTTCTACCGCATGTGGCGCAACATCACGCTGCGCGGCCTGGCCACCCGCAGCAGCCTGCAGTCACTGCGCCAGGCCCTGGAGCAGGAGGCGCTCCTCGCGTACGCGGCCATCGCCGCCGGTGCCAACGCGCCCAAGCTGATCGCGACCTCGGAGCTGGGCCCGGACGCCGTGATGCTCGTCTACGAGCACACCGGAGGCCGCACGCTCGACTCGCTGGACGACGAGGAGATCACCGACGACCTGCTGCGCAACACCTGGCACCAGGTGAGGGCCCTGCAGTCACGGCGCATCGCACACCGCAGACTCGTCGGCGAGGCGATTCTGGTGGATCGTTCCGGCAAGGTGATCCTGACGGACCTCCGGGTCGGCGAGATCGCGGCCGGGGACCTGCTGCTGCGCATGGACATCGCCCAGCTGGTGTCGACACTGGGCCTGCGCGTGGGCGCGGAACGCGCGGTGGCGTCGGCGGTCGGCGTGCTGGGCCCGGACGCGGTGGCGAACTGCCTCCCGATGCTCCAGCCGATCGCGCTGTCCCGCTCCACGCGCGCGACACTGCGCAAACTCGCCCGCGAGCGGGCCCAGCGACAGCGTGAGGCGGTCCTGGAGGCGTCCCAGCAGGCCAAGCAGGCCCGTCTGGAGGCGGCCCACGCCGACACCGGGCCCGTCGTCGTGCTGGAGAAGCCCGGCAAGAAGGCCGTACGGGCGGAGCAGCGGGCCGAGAAGCGGGCCATCGACGAGGCTCTGGAGGACGCCCGCGAGGAGGATCTGCTCACCCAGATCCGCCACCAGGTGCTGCTGATCAGACCCCAGGCGCCGGTCGAACCGGCCCGTCTGGAGCGGGTGAGACCGCGCACGCTGATCAGCTTCATCGCCGGTGCGTTCGGCGCGTACTTCCTGCTCTCCCAGCTCACCCACATCGAGTTCGCCACCCTGTTCGACAACGCCGAGTGGGGCTGGGTCATCGCTGCCGTGCTGTTCTCGGCGCTGAGTTACTTCGCCGCCGCGATGAGTCTGCTCGGCTTCGTGCCCGAGCGGGTGCCGTTCATGCGCACGGTGGCCGCGCAGGTCGCCGGGTCCTTCGTGAAGATCGTGGCGCCCGCGGCGGTGGGCGGCGTGGCCCTGAACACGCGCTTCCTGCAGCGCGCGGGGGTGCGTCCTGGGCTCGCAGTGGCCAGTGTCGGCGCGTCGCAGCTGTTCGGGCTCGGCTGCCACATCCTGATGCTGCTGTCGTTCGGTTATCTGACCGGCACCGAGAAGACGCCGTCGCTGTCGCCGTCCCGGACGGTCATCGCGGGTCTGCTGACCGTCGCGGTGCTCGTCCTTGTGGTGACCTCGGTGCCGTTCCTGCGGAAATTCGTCGTCACGCGCGTGCGGTCGCTTTTCGCCGGTGTCGTCCCGCGCATGCTGGACGTGCTCCAGCGGCCCCAGAAGCTGGTCACCGGCATCGGCGGCATGCTGCTGCTGACCGCGTGCTTCGTGATGTGCCTGGACGCGTCGATCCGCGCGTTCGGCGACGAGTCGACCTCGCTCAGCCTCGCCAGCGTCGCCGTCGTCTTCCTCGCCGGCAACGCGCTGGGGTCCGCGGCGCCGACCCCCGGCGGTGTGGGCGCGGTCGAGGCGACCCTGACGGTCGGTCTGATCGCCGTCGGCCTCCCCAAGGAGGTCGCCGCCCCCGCGGTGCTGCTCTACCGGCTGCTGACCCTGTGGATCCCGGTGCTGCCGGGCTGGCTGTTCTTCAACCACCTGACACGCAAGGGCTCCCTCTAGGGAGTACGTCCCCGCGCGCGGTACCTCGTACGGCTCGCGCCCCGAGCGCCCCGCCGGGTACGACCGCAGGATGGGGGCATGCCCAACCCCTCCCGGCCGCGTGCCGCTGCCCTGACGGTCGCCGCCCTTCTGCTGTCGTCCCTGATGGCGGGGTGCAGCGACGACTCCGGCTCCGCGGACGAGGATCTGTCGGCCCAGAAGCCGAGTTGGGAGGACTGCCCCGCGCCGTCCGAGTCGGAGGGCGGCGGCGATGCCCCGTCCCCGCTGCCGGGCGGCGACACCTGGCAGTGCGCGACCATGAAGGCGCCGCTGGACTGGGCCGAGCCGAAGGGCGACACGATCGAGCTGGCGCTGATCCGCGCGCGGGCGAGCGGCGCCGCGAACAAGCGCATCGGGTCCCTGATCTTCAACTTCGGCGGGCCCGGAGGCTCGGGAGTGAGCACGCTCCCCGCGTTCGGCAACGAGTACGCGACCCTGCGCACCCGCTACGACCTGGTGAGCTTCGACCCGCGCGGGGTGGGCCGCAGCGCCGGTGTGCGCTGCGAGGACAACGAACAGCTCGACGTCTACTTCCAGCAGGACGCGACGCCCGACAGCGCGGCCGAACGCTCCGAACTGCTCGACAACACCCGGAGGTTCAACGCGGCCTGCGAGAAGCACTCCAAGAAGGTGCTCCCGCATGTGCGCACCACCGACGCGGCCCGCGACATGGAACTGATGCGCCAGGTCCTCGGCGACGACAGGCTGTACTACTTCGGCATCTCGTACGGCACCGAACTCGGCGGCGTCTACGCACACCTGTTCCCCAAGAAGGTGGGCCGGGCCGTCTTCGACGCGGTGGTCGACCCGACCCAGACCCCCGAACAGGGCTCGCTCGGGCAGGCCAAGGGCTTCCAGCTCGCACTCGACAACTTCGCCGAGGACTGCACGTCGAAGACCGAGGACTGCCCGCTAGGCGACACCGCCCAGGACGTCGAGGACCGGATCGCCAAGCTCCTCAAGGATCTGGACGCCAAGCCGATCCCGGGGCTCTTTCCCCGCGAGCTGACCCAGAGCGCGGCGGCCAACGGCATCGCACAGGCCCTGTACTCCGAGGAGTTCTGGCCCTACCTCACCGACGGCCTTGAACAGGCGTACGAAGGTGACGGCACGACCCTCATGCTGCTGTCCGACTCGATGAACGGACGTAACCGCAACGGCGAGTACAGCAACATCGCGGCGGCGAACATCGCCATCAACTGCTCCGACGGGAAGCCGCGTTACACCGTCGCGGATGTCGAGGCGAGGCTGCCCGAGTTCCGCGCCGCCTCTCCCCTGTTCGGCGACTTCATGGCCTGGTCCATGGTCAGCTGCACCGACTGGGCCGTGCCGGGCGCCGCCGACCACCCCGACGTCGGCGCGACCGGTTCGGCGCCGATCCTCGTCGTCGGCAACACCGGCGACCCGGCCACGCCGTACGAAGGGGCGCGGAAAATGGTGGGGGCACTGGGTGAGGGCGTGGGCGTCGAGCTGACGTACAAGGGGCAGGGGCACGGCGCGTACCGCAGCGGGAACCGTTGTGTGCTCACGGCGGTGCACGGCTATCTGCTGAACGGGAAGGTACCGGCGGCAGGAACCGTCTGCTCCTAGAAAAGTGCAGGTCAGAAGGTTATCCACAGGCTGATACGGCCTCGGCGTGATCCGCCTACTATGGCCGGACCGCCACCCGCAGATCCGAGCGGGCGGCACGCAGGGGGGAGTACAGATGTCTCGTTTCGTACGGTGGACGGCCGCGACCGCCGCCGCGCTGCTGGTCGCCGGCTGCAGCGGCGGCTCGTCGGGCGGCGGTGACGACAAGGGCGCCGCCACCCCGTCCTCGTCGGCCACGTCCTCGTCCCGGGCCTCGCCCGGACTGCCCGCCTCGCTGACCTCGCAGAAGCTCGACTGGGGCCGCTGCAAGGGCACGGCGGACTCCCCCACTCCGGGCAGCGACTGGCAGTGCGCGACGCTCAAGGCACCGCTGGACTACGCGAAACCGGAAGGCGAGACCATCGACCTGGCGCTCATCCGCGCCAAGTCCACCGGGGGCGACCGGATCGGGTCCCTGCTGTTCAACTTCGGTGGACCGGGCCAGTCGGGCCTCTCCGTGATGCCCTCGTACGCAGGCACGGTCTCCGCGCTCCGCGAGCGCTACGACCTGGTGAGCTGGGACCCGCGCGGGGTCGGCGCCAGCGAGGGCGTGCGCTGCCGCAGCGACAAGGAGATCCAGGCCGCCGAGTCGGTGGACCCGACGCCGGACGACGCGGCCGAGGAGACGGCGTACTTCAAGGACGCCGCCGACTTCGGCAAGGGCTGCGAGAAGGCCGCCGGAAGCCTCATCGCGCATGTCTCGACGACCGACTCCGCCCGCGACATGGACCTGATGCGCCAGGTCCTCGGCGACACGAAGACGCACTACTTCGGCATCTCGTACGGCACCGAACTCGGCGGTGTGTACGCCCACTTGTTCCCGAAGAACGTGGGGCGCCTCATCCTCGACGCCGTGGTCGACCCGGCCGCCGACATGGTGGGACACGCGAAGAACCAGGCCAGGGGCTTCCAGCGCGCCCTCGACAACTACCTGAAGTCGACCGGCCAGGACCCGGAGGAAGGGTCGCGGAAGATCACGGCCCTGCTCCAGGGGATCGACGCCGAGCCGCTGTCCACCTCCTCCGGGCGGAAGCTGACCCAGGGCCTGGCCGTCACCGGCGTCATCGTCCCGCTGTACAGCGAGCAGAGCTGGCCGGCGCTGACCAGCGCCCTCGAAGCGGCCGAACAGGGCGACGGAACGGACCTGCTGGCGCTCGCCGACGCCTACAACGACCGTGACGCCTCGGGCCACTACGGCACGACGACCCATGCCCAACGGGTCATATCGTGCTCGGACGACAAGCAGCGGCCGACCGCCGCGCAGGCCAAGGCGCGACTGCCCGAGTTCCGGAAGATCTCGCCCGTGTTCGGGGACTTCATGGGCTGGGACACGGCCGGCTGGTGTCACGACTGGCCGGTGACCGGTCGGTACGACACCCCGGAGGTCAGCGCGCCCGGCGCGGCGCCCGTCCTGGTGGTCGGCAACACCGGGGACCCGGCGACGCCGTACGAGGGCGCGCGCAAGATGGCGGACGAGCTGGGCAAGGGCGTCGGCGTGATGCTGACCTGGAAGGGCGAGGGGCACGGGGCGTACGGCAATGGGAGCGACTGTGTCGACTCCGCGGTGAACACGTATCTGCTGGACGGGACGGCACCGAAGGACGGCAAGGTCTGTTCATGACGGCGGCGGGGGCCCCGGGCACCTGTGGTGCGCGAGACCCCCGCCGGCCGAACAGGACGTACAGGAGGGTGATGTGCTGGTCAGTAGACCGGCTTGTGCGGCTCGATCTGGTTGACCCAGCCGATCACTCCGCCACCGACGTGGACCGCGTCCGCGAAACCGGCGGACTTCAGGACCGCGAGGACCTCCGCGCTGCGGACACCCGTCTTGCAGTGCAGGACGATCTTCTTGTCCTGCGGGAGGGATGCCAGGGCGGTGCCCATGAGGAACTCGTTCTTCGGGATCAGCTTGGCGCCGGGGATCGAGACGATCTCGTACTCGTTGATCTCGCGGACGTCGATGATCTCGATGTTCTCGCCGTCGTCGATCCACTCCTTGAGCTGCTTGGGAGTGATCGTCGAGCCGGCCGCCGCCTCCTGGGCCTCCTCGGACACCACGCCGCAGAAGGCCTCGTAGTCGATGAGTTCGGTGACGGTCGGGTTCTCGCCGCAGACCGCGCAGTCGGGGTCCTTGCGGACCTTGACCTGGCGGTACTGCATCTCCAGGGCGTCGTAGATCATCAGGCGGCCGACGAGGGGCTCGCCGATGCCCGCGAGGAGCTTGATGGCCTCGTTGACCTGGATGGAGCCGATGGACGCGCACAGCACGCCCAGGACGCCGCCCTCGGCGCAGGAGGGGACCATGCCCGGCGGCGGGGGCTCGGGGTAGAGGCAGCGGTAGCAGGGGCCGTGCTCGGACCAGAAGACGGAGGCCTGGCCGTCGAAGCGGTAGATCGAGCCCCAGACGTACGGCTTGTTCAGCAGTACGGCCGCGTCGTTGACCAGGTAGCGGGTCGCGAAGTTGTCCGTGCCGTCGACGATCAGGTCGTACTGGCTGAAGATCTCCTTCACGTTCTCGGCTTCGAGCCGCTCCTCGTGAAGGACGACGTTGACGTACGGGTTGATGCCCAGCACCGAGTCACGGGCGGACTGGGCCTTGGAGCGGCCGATGTCCGCCTGGCTGTGGATGATCTGGCGCTGCAGGTTCGACTCGTCGACCTCGTCGAACTCCACGATGCCGAGCGTGCCCACGCCCGCCGCGGCCAGGTACATCAGCGCCGGCGAGCCCAGGCCGCCGGCGCCCACACAGAGCACCTTGGCGTTCTTCAGCCGCTTCTGCCCGTCCATCCCGACATCCGGGATGATCAGGTGGCGGGAGTACCTGCGGACCTCGTCTACGGTGAGCTCGCCAGCGGGCTCGACCAGGGGTGGCAGCGACACGGGGACTCCGTTGGTCGGTCAATCACTACAGTTGTTCTCCCCGTAACACTGCCACGCCCTTCTTCATTCCGAGACACCCGTTCCGAGGCGCGAGACGATGTCGTCCCAGTAGCCGGGCATGGTCTCCCACGGGTCGGTGCGGCCACCGCGGTCCGTGCGGTCGGTGAAGTAGATCGTGGCGGCGCCCTGCCAGCGGGCGACGCGCAGCGCCTCTTCGAGATGACCGTGCGGCAGTCCGTGCACGAAGTGGCAGAACCGCTCGGGCGGATGCTCCGCGGTCCACTCGGCCACCTGCGACCAGCGGTAGTCGCTCCAGTGGCCCGAGAAGGTGACGAGTTGGTCGCCGTGGTCCAGGTAGTCCGGGTGCGGGTGGGTGCCGTGGCCAAGGACGAGGTGCGTGCCGTCGTCCGCCGCGCGGAGCATGTCGGTCGTGCGGGCGAGCGCTGGGAGGGCGGTGCGGTCGGTCGGGCAGCGGTCCAGGAGGAAGCCGTCGGCCTTGTACCAGTCGCGGTAGCGCCGCGCCTCGGCGGCGAGTTCCCCGTGCGTGCGGGCCCCGTGGGCCGTGTCGAGGTGGCCGAGGACGCGGACGCCCGCGTTGCGCAGCCGGCCCGCGGCCTCCAGACAGTGCGGGTCGGGGCGGCTGCCCGGGCCGTCGGCGACATTGAGGACGACCCAGTGCAGGGGCGTGCCCGGGCGGGTGAGCCCGCCCCACTCGGCCGGGGCGAGCAGGGGGTGCGCGAAGCCCGGGACGCCGAAGCCGGTACGGACACCGGTGCTCGCGGTGCCCGCCCGGGCGCTGGTCAGATGCGGCACGCCGCCTCCATCCAGATGTCGGCGAGGGACTCCTCCAGATTGATCCGGGGGCGCCAGCCGAGCCGGTCGCGGGCGGTGCGGACATCGGCCTGCTGCCAGCTGCCGCAGCCGTCCGGGTACGGGTACGCGACCGGGCCCGCGTGGTCCGGGTCGGGGCGGGGGTGGCCGATGGTCGCCCGCAAGGGGCCGGGCGGGCCGTCGAGTTCGTGCAGCGCGCCGCCGTATCCGGCGACGCGGGCGAGGACAGAGGCGGCGTCGCGCAGCCGCACGGCGCGCCCTGAACCGATGTTGATGACGCCCTGCGCGGCCGAGAGAGAGGCGGCGTGGACGGCACGGGCCACGTCCCGTACGTCGATGAAGTCGCGCTGCGCGCCGAGGCCGCCGAGCTTCAGCTCGCCGTCGCCCGACTGCATCGCCCGGCGCATCGCCTCGGCGAGACGGCCGAGCGGGGAGCCGGCGGGGGTGCCGGGCCCGGCGGGTGAGAAGACCCGCAGGACGACGGCGTCGAGGCCGGAGCCGAGCACCAGTTCGGTGGCGGCGAGCTTGCTGACGCCGTACGGGCCGCCGGGGCGGGGCACCGCGTCCTCGGCCGTGGAGGAACCGGGCTGGCTGGGGCCGTACTCGGCGCCGCAGCCGAGCTGGACCAGCCGGGCACCGCAGCCGCTGCGCCGCAGGGCCTCGCAGACGGTGGCGACGGCGACGGTGTTGTGGCGGGTGAGTTCGCGGGCACCGCCGCGGGTGGCGCCCGCGCAGTTGACGACGACTCCGGGGTGGACGGCGTCCAGGAAGCGGGTGAGTGCTCCGGGGCTGCCGGACGCGAGGTCGAAACGGACGTCGGCGTCGTCGCCTCGGCCGAGGGCGGTGAGCTGCACGGCCGGGTCGGCGAGCAGTCGGTCGGCGACGAAGCGGCCGAGATAGCCGTTGGCTCCGATCAGCAGAACCCTCATCGGACGACTCCCTCGGCGGAATCTCCGGCTCCGGGTCGGGAGGTGATCATCGGTGTGCTCCTTCTGGGGTTGCGGGTGCGTTCGTGATGGGGGGTCGTGCGGTGCTGCGGGATCGGTCACCTGCCGTGGTCGTGGAGCGGGGCGTCATCCGGGCTCACCCGGCGTCGCGTGCGCCGACGCCCTGGTCAGCGTGCGGGTCGCGTGCAGCAGGAGGAGCAGGGCGGCCCCTCCGCAGGCCACCGCCGAGACGGCCGCCGGACCCCAGGCGGCCACGACCGTGTCCACGGGGACGGCCAAGAAGGCGCAGCCGGGGAGGCGGGACGCGAAGGCGGTGGCCAGGGCGGCTGCCTCCGTGGCCGCTGCCGCGCCAAGGAGTACCGCCGGGGCGTGGGTGAAGCCGTGGGCCGTGAGAAGGCGGGCCAGGAGGAGGAGGGCGCCCAGGGTGACGGTCGTGGTGTAGGCGGCCGGTTCGTGCAGGACCGTGCCGCAGGCGGCCACGAGGGCCGTCAGGGTGCACAGGAACAGGGCGAAGGTGCCCAGGAGGAGGGGTTTCACGGCCGCGGTGAAGTCCGCGAGGCCTCGGCTGGCGGTCAGTTTGCGCCGGGCCCGGCCCGTGAACAGGTGGGCGCACCAGGCCGCCGGCGCGCAGGCCAGGGTGAGGGCCAGCACGGGGGCGGTGGACAGGTCGCGGGCGGCGGTGGTGATGCTGTCGAGGCCGCCCGTCAGCCCGAGGGTGAGCAGGCCGTCGCCGAGGAGGGCGTACGCGAGGAGCCAGTAGGTCCACGCGCGCGTGGTGGTCGGGGTGTGGCTCGCGTAGCTGCCGGGGGGCGCCGGGTGGGACCTGGGGCTCAGTGGTCCCCGGCCGAGGGCGGCGCGTACGGCCAGCGTGACGGCCAGGGCGCCCAGGGTCGCCACGGCGAGCCGGACGCGCCCCTGGGTGAGGTTCAGGCCCGTCACCGTCGCCGCGCACAGGGCGCCCGGCAGCAGCGAGAGCAGGACCCAGTCGGCCCGTACGCCGGACGCGGTCGGCGGGGCGGGGCGCGGTGCCGTTTCGGTGTCCCGGGAGACGCGGGCGTACATCTCCTCGGCCAGGGAGAAGACGTCCCGGTGGCGGAAGCGGGCGGCCGTCCGGTCGGTGACGCCGTAGGCCTCCAGTCCCGCGGCGATCTCCAGCGGGTCCACCGCTCGCTCGCACAGCTCGCGGTGCCGGTGCATGAGGGCCTTCACGGGGTCCGCGGTGCCCCGGCGCGCGGTACGGGTGGTGGTGGGAGCGGCCGACCGGGCCCGCGTCGGCGTGTCGCGTACCTCCGCTGACGCTGCCGCCGACGCCGTCGTCTCCGCTGCCCCGGCCGCCCTTGCCGTCCCCTCTGCCTCCTCCGTCCTTTCCGTCTCCTCCGTCTCCACGGCTCCCATGAGCCAGTCCTCCGCGTTCTCGTCCCAGGCGCCGGGGCTGTCCGGTGTCCCGGGGCGGTCCAGTGATCCCAGCTCGCTCATCGCGCGCCCTCCCCGGCCGGTACGGGGGTCGCCTGTACCGGTGCGGATGCGCGTCCTGTCGCCCAGCTGGGCCCGCCCCGGGCCACCACGCCTATGCCGCCCCGCGTCCAGCGGCCGGCGACGTGGGCCTCCGCGGGGACGGCGAACGGGAGCGGTTCCCCGGTGCCGTCGAGGACCACCTTGTCGACGGGGCTGCGCGAGACGACCTCCAGGTAAATGCCGTGAAATGCCGCGATGTTCTGCTCGACGGTGAACAGTTCGAGGGCACGGGCGCGTGCGGCGGCGCCAAGGCGCTCACGGCGCTCCGGGTCCTGCAGCAGCGCCACGCACGCCTCCGCGAGCGCCTTCGGGTTGCGCGGCGGCACCACGAGCCCCGTACCGCCGACGATCTCGACCACCGCGCCCACGTCGGTCGACACGGTCGCCCGGCCGCAGAACATGGCCTCGACGAGGCTGATCGGGAAGCCCTCGACCACGCTGGACAGGACGACGATCCCGCCCGCCGCGTAGGCCTCCGCGAGCGTCGGTGCGTCCGGGCCGCCGATCTCCTCGAACGACACCGGGTTGTCGCCGACGGCGTGGATGCCCTCGGCCTCGTCGGGGAAGAGCTGCGCGGCCAGCGCCCGGCAGTGGCCGAGGTACGCCTCGCTCTCGGCTCCCGTGGCCGCGCCGATGACGCGCAGCCGGGTCTTCGGCTGCTCCTTGCGGATCTCCGCGAAGGCGTGCAGCAGGGACACCAGGTCCTTGGCGGGCTCGATCCGGCCGACCCAGATCAGCGTGTCGGGATCCGCGGTCCCCGGCGACTCGCCCACCTCCGCGAAGTGGGACGCGTCCATGCCGGGGTACACGGTCCGCAGCTTCTCCCGGTCGGCCCCGCATCTCTCCTGCCAGCGGCGGGTGTGCGTGTTGCCGTGGGTGACGAGCGTGGCCCGCCGGTAGACCTCCGAGGCGAGCCCGCCGTGGAAGGCCGCGAGCAGGGCACGTACGGCCGGGGCGCTGTCGTCGGCGCCCGAGGCGAGGTAGTGCGCCCGCAGCGGGACCCCGTACTCGGTGACCAGCAGGGGGACGCCGGAGAAGTGGCGGGCGAGCAGTCCGGGGAGCGCCGCCGGGCCACCGGCCGCCGCGTGGCACAGGTCGACCGAGCCGAGGCCGTCGTCCTCGTACCAGTCGAGCGAGAGGGGGCGCAGGGCGCGTTCCAGTTGTGCGGCGACGGTGAGCAGCTCCGGGACGCGCGCCTCGCGCGCCGCTCCCAGCGCGCCCGGCGCACGGCAGGCGCGCTCCAGGGCGCTCACGGCGGCTTCCGAGCGGAGCGCGCCGACCAGCCCGCCCTCGTCGCGGGCGAGTTCGGCGAGGCCGTACAGCGCGTTGCCGAAACGGTCCGCCTCAGTGGTGGACGCGTCCGGTCCGTCCGGCGCGTTCCCCGTGTCGGGCCCGGTACACAGCGCTGCCGCCAACTCGCCGAAGCACTCGGCGAACCGGCGGCGCGCGCGGCGGCCGTATGCCACCCCGTCGTCCTCGGCCGTCCAGAGCGGAGCGGTCCGGACCCGGCTGACCTGCGGCGGCAGCTCGATCCAGCCCTCGTCCTCCTGCCGCTCGCTGCGGCTGAGCGCGTATATGTCGAACTCATGGCCACCGAGTCCGCGTACGAGCCGGTCGCACCAGAGTCTGGCGTCACCGCTCACATACGGATAGCCACCCTCCGTCAGCAGTCCGATGCGCACGAGCACACCCCCGATCTCCCGTATGGGGAGCCGCCGTTGACCCGGCGGCTCGCAGCGGGACGAACGTATGCGGACAAGGCGGTGGTGGGGGGGGGGGGGGGGGGGGGCGCCCCCCCAAACCGTGGAGGGGCGGGAGTATAGCGCCCCGGAGCCGGTGA
>NZ_KZ672953.1:0-96090 GCF_002954775.1 Streptomyces geranii | reverse complement strand
GCTCGCTGGTGGACTACGGTTGCCGAACTGGGGGGTGGGGCGCCGGCGGGTTGCCCGCCCCACCACCAAAAGGGGTGAACGGTCGTAACTTTCCCGCACGGATCGCGTTCTGTCGCGCTAAGAGATCACTGACACACGCATGGTCACGAACGGATGTGCGGATACGGGTGTGCGGTTACGGACAGGCGGTCAGGCCGGGGTCAACTCCCGTCGCACGGCGCGGCGCCAGGCCGCGATCTCCGGGTCCAGGGCGGGTACGGCGGCCAGCAGCTGCCGGGTGTAGGGGTTCTGCGGATTGTCGTACACCTCGTCCGCGGGGCCCGATTCGACGATCCGGCCCCGGCGCATCACCGCGACACGGTCGCTGACCTGCCGTACGACGGCGAGGTCATGGGCGACGAACACCAGCGCGAGGCCGAGTTCGCGCTGCAGCTCGCCGAGCAGGGCGACCACCTGGGCCTGGGTCGTGACGTCGAGCGCCGAGACGGGCTCGTCGCAGACGATGACGTGCGGCTCGGCGGCCAGCGCCCGTGCGATGCCCACGCGTTGCCGCTGGCCACCGCTGAACTCGTGCGGATAGCGGTCGAAGTGCGCCGGGTCGAGCCCCACGCGCCCCAACAGCTCCCCCACGCGCTCCCGTACGCGCCCCTCGTCCCGTTCTCCCCGCGCCCGCAGCGGGTCGGCGATCGACTCGCCCACGCTGCGGCGGGGGTTGAGGGAGGAGACGGGGTCCTGGAACACCATCTGCACGGCCGGTCCGACCCCGGACCGCAGGCGCCCCTCGTAGCGCACCTCGCCTGCCGTCGGCTCCAGCAGCCCGACCAGCATCCGCCCGAGCGTCGTCTTGCCGCTGCCGCTCTCCCCGACGATCCCGAGGGTCTCGCCCCGCCGGACGGTCAGCGACACGTCGTCCACGGCCGCGAACGCCCGCTTCCCGCGCCCGAACTCGCGCCGCAGGCCACTGGCCTCCAGTACGACGTCCGCGGAGCCGGAGGCGTCCGCCGGGACCCGCCGCGCTTCCACGCGCGGGACCGCGGCGAGCAGTTCGCGGGTGTACGCCTGACCAGGCGCCCCCAGTACGGCGGCGACCGGGCCGTGCTCGACGGCCCGCCCGTGCCGCATCACCAGCACGTCGTCCACACTCTCCGCCGCGACACCCACGTCGTGCGTGACGAGCAGCAGACCCATCCCGGTCTCCTCGCGCAGGGTGTGCAGCAGGTCGAGGATCTGGGCCTGGACGGTGACGTCCAGCGCGGTCGTCGGCTCGTCGGCGATCAGCAGCTCGGGCTCGCAGGCGAGCGCCATGGCGATCAGCGCGCGCTGCCGCATCCCGCCGCTGAACTCGTGCGGCCGGGACCGGGACCGCCGTACGGCGTCCGGAATCCCGACCCGGTCCAGTACGTCGACGGCACGCGCGCGTGCGGCCCGCCGGGACGCCTTCGTGTGTACGCGGTACACCTCGGCGATCTGGTCGCCCACCGCGTAGTACGGGTCCAGGGACGACAGCGGGTCCTGGAAGACCATCGCCGCCTTCGCCCCGCGCAGTCCCCGCAGCTCGGCCTCGGAGGCCGCCTGTACGTCGGTTCCGGCGACCCGGATCGTGCCGCCGACCTCCGCACCCGTACCGCGGTGCAGGCCCAGCAGGGCCGACGCGACCGTGGACTTGCCCGAGCCGGACTCGCCGACCAGGCCCAGCGCGGCGCCCTTGGCGAGCCGGAACGACAGCCCGTCCACGGCCCGCAGGGAGCCGAAGGCGACCGTCAGGTCGTCGACCTCGACGAGAGCCGCGTCCTGCGAGCGATCCGCCTGAGTCTCATTTGAGTGCTTCTCCAGGCTCATACGAGCACCACCCGTCGATCGGCCACCGCGTACAGCACATCCGCGACGGCGTTGGCGATGACCACGAAGAATCCGGTGACCAGGACCATGCCGACGACCACCGGCAGGTCGACGACCTTGACCGCCTCGACGAGTTCGTGTCCGAGGCCGGGCAGGCCGAACAGCGTCTCGGTCAGCACGGCACCGCCGAACATCGATCCGAAGTCGGTGGCGTTCAGGGCGATCAGCGGCGCCACCGCACCGCGCAGCGCGTGCCGCCCGATGATGGACCGTTCCCCGACGCCGTAGGCGCGGAAGGTGCGTACGTGGTCCTCGGCGAGCGTCTCCAGCATCGACGCCCTGGTCAGCCGGGCGTACTTGGCGGACTCGATGAGGGCGAGCGACAGCCAGGGCAGCAGCAGGTTCCAGGCCCACTGCTCGGGGTCGTCGGCGAAGGGCACGTACTGCGGGAACGGCAGCAGCTCCAGTTGCCCGCAGACGACGATCATCAGGATCAGGCCGATCACGAACACGGGCGTGGCCGTGCCCGCGAGGGTCAGGCCGGTGAGGACGCGCTCGGTGGGCCGGCCGCGCCGCCACGCCGAGAGCACTCCGGTGCCGACGCCGATGAGCAGCCACAGCACCATCGCGCCGAGCGCGAGCGAGCCGGTGACCGGGAGCTTCGCCAGGATCAGCTCGGTGACCTGCTGGTCGGTCTGGTACGACAGGCCGAGGCAGGGCGCCGAGCAGTGCTGGACGGACGTACCGGTCGAGTAGTCCTGGCCGACGAAGATGCCCTCCAGGAAGTGCCAGTAGCGCAGGTACAGCGGGTCGTCGAGGCGCAGTTGCTCGGCGACCTGGTGCACCTGGGCGGGGGAGCAGCGCGGGCCGCAGGTGATCTGGGCGACGTTGCCGGGGGCGACGTAGAAGACGACGTAGATGATCACCGAGATGGCGAAGAGGGTGACGATCGCGCCGACGACGCGGCGGGCGACGAAGCCGCCGAAACCGGAGAGGTTCACGAGTCACCCCCTGGCTGTGCCTTCGTGGTCTTCGCCTCGCGCCGACGCCCGGTCCCGACACGCAACCGCGAAGCCGCGCGCGGGTCGAGGGCGGTGCGCACACCGTCACCGAGGACCGTGAGCGCCAGGACGGTCACGAAGAGGGCGCCCGCGGGCAGCAGCAGGTACTGCGGGGCCGCCTGGTACCAGACGTCGGCGGCGGTGATCATCTGCCCCCAGGAGGGCGTCGGCGGCTTCACGCCGACCCCGAGGAAGGACAGGGCCGCCTCGACCGTGATGTTCGACGGGACGAGGAGAGCCGCGTACGTGATGACGGGCGCGGCGAGGCCGGGCAGCAGTTCGCGGCGGGCGATCCGCCAGGAACCCCAGCCGCTGAGCCGGGCCGCGGCCACGTAGTCGAGCTGTTTGAGGGTGAGCGTCTGGGCGCGCACGATCTTCGCGATGCCGCCCCAGGCGATCAGCCCGATGACCAGGGCGACCAGCACCGGCCGCGGAAAGCTGCTGGGCACGATCGCCAGCAGGGCCAACGACATGATCATGAGTGGCAGGGCGATGATGACGTCGGTGAGCCGGCTCAACAGTTGATCAACCCATTGACCACCGAGGGCCGAAGCAATACCGACCACGACGCCGATCAACACCTGGACGAGGGTTGCCGCGAGCGCGACGCCCAGCGAGACCCGGGCGCCGTAGACGAGCCGGGCGAACAGATCGCGCCCCGTCTGCGGTTCGACGCCGAGCCAGTGGTCACCGCTGATGCCCCCGAAGGAGCCGATAGGCACTCCCCCGCGCGCGGAGTCGATCAGCGACGGGTGGTACGTGGTCGGGTCCTGGCCCTCGATCGCGGTGAACAGCGGCGCGGCGAGCGCGACCAGGACGAGCAGGGCGACGACGGCCGCCGCGACGAGGGCGGCGCGCTGCGCACGCAGCCGCCGCCAGAACTGACGGGCCCCCGAGCCCGCCGGGACGGGTGTCGTACCCGTCCCGGCGGGCTGGGAGGCGAGAAGAACCTCGCTCACGGCTTCGGCTACTTCACCGCGACCTGGGAGATGTCGAGGACACCCGTCCAGTCGCTGATCACGATGTTCTTGATGTCCTTGCCGTACAGCCGCTTGTAGACGGGGTGGAACAGCGGCACGGTCAGCGCCTGCTCACCGATCTTGCTGTCCAGCGCACCCCACCGCTTGGCGGCGGCGTCAAGATCGGTCAACTTGTTGATCGCGTCAATCTCGGCATTGACCGACTTGTCATTGAGGAAGCCGGTGTTGAAGTTCGCGCCGTCCTTGACGATCTGCCGGCCGTCGAAGATCGGGGCGAGGAAGGGACCGCCGGAGGGCCAGTCGGCACCCCAGTGGGCGAGGAAGAAGCCGGGCTCCTTGTTGACGTCGTGGATCGTGTCGGAGTAGTCGTTCTCCTCAAGACCCTGCAGCTTGACCGTGATGCCGGCCTTCTTGAGCGCGTCCTGGACCGCGGTCGCGATCTCCGGGCTGGTCTCGAAGTCCTTGGCGTTGGAGTGGGTCAGCGTGACGGTCAGTCCGTTCGGGTAACCGGCCTCCTTCAGCAGTTCCTTGGCCTTCGCCGGGTTCCCGGAGGCACCCGCCGGGAAGTGGTCGTACGGCGTGTACCCGAAGGACTTCTGGTTCGGGAGGTAGGTGGTGGCGGCCTCGGCGAGCGACGAGCCACCCGCCGCGTTGACGACGCTCGTGCGGTCGACGGCGTACGAGATCGCCTCGCGCACCTTGATGTTGTCGAACGGCTTGATCTTCGGGTTGAACGCTATGTAGTTGGTGTAGCCGAAGTGCCCGGTACCGACGCGCGCGGCCAGCTCCTTGTCACCGGTGACCTTGGCCAGCTCGGCCGGACCGAGGTTGGTGTCCGTGGTGACGGACGCGGCGTCCGCCCCTTGGGACGCCGACAGCCGCTGGTTGATCACCGAGGAGTCGAGCCCGGACCGTACGTCGATCTTGTCGGGGTACGCCTTGCGCTCCGCGTCCGTGGCGGCCGACCAGTAGGTGTTGCGCTCCAGGACGATCCGCTCGCCGTCGCCCTCGTTGCTGACGACCTTGTACGGCCCCGAGGAGATCGGGTGCTCCTCGTACTTCGTACCGGTGTCCTTGGCCTTCGGGACCGGCGTGAACTGCGTCTGCGTGGCCAGGTAGGGGAACTCGCCCTCGGGCTTGTCGAGGTGGAAGACGATCGTGCGGGCGTCCGGCGTCTCGATCGCGTCGAGGCCCTTGCCCTTGTCCTTGTAGGGCCCCTGGTAGTCGGCGGCGCCGATCAGCCAGTCCCTCAAGTAGGGCGCCCCGCCGGAGAGTTCGGGGGCGAAGGAGCGCTCGACGGCGTACTTGATGTCGGCGCTGGTGATCGCCGTGCCGTCCTCGTACTTGAGCCCTTCCTTGAGCGTGTACGTCCACACGGTCGCGTTCTTGCTCGGCCGCCCGGTGTCGGTGGCGAGGTCGGGCACCACCTTCGCGCCCGCCGCCCCGCTCTCGCGGTTGCGCGTGGTGAGCGTACGGAAGACGAGCGAGGGAACGTTTCCGCCGCCGGAGGTGTACAGCCGGGCGGGGTCGAAGTCGTCCTGCGGGTTGGAGTTCAGGACGGTGAGCGTGCCGCCCTTCTGTGGCTTGGAGTCGCTGCTCGCGCCCTTGGCATCGTTGTCTTTCGGCCCGCACGCGGCGGCGCCGGCGGCCAGGACAAGGCTGACGGACACCGCTGCGACGCGGCGCTTTCTGACGGACGGTTGGCGCATCGGAAGACGACCTCTCGAATGATGAGACGGAGTGACGAGGAGTGAGACGGAAGTGAACACACGTCTGCCGGGCGCCGGGTCGCATCAGGTCGTGGCCGACCGAAGAAGTCGACCGAAACCGAAGAGGGAGCTGGTGAACGTCGCGACACGCACGCCGGGGGCGGGTGTCAGCGACAGAGAATGTCTGCCACGCAGAGTGGGGTCACGCCGATCAGCGCCAGCTCGATGGCGGCGCGTTCGACAACATGACTAGACCACATGCGCAAAAATATGAACGAACTTTCCACCCGTGTCAACGTGACTTCCGAGCCACCCGTCAACTCCCGGGATACGGCCAGGGGTTGGCCCTGCAGTGGATCCCGTCGTGGTCGAGGAACTTGGTCTGCTGCTGCATGACCGGAGCCAGCTCGCCGTCCTTGTCGCAGGTCACATGCCCATAGCCCAGCCGGTGGCCGACCTCGTGATTGATCAACATCTGCCGGTACGGATAGATCTTGTCGCCGTAGGTCTCGGACCCCTGCGCCCACCTGTACGCGTTGATCATCACTCGGTCGGTCGCGGCCGAGTCGCAGGACACATTGTCCTCGGTGGTGTCGAGCCCGGACTTGGCACACCAGAAGGCGGTGGTGCCGGGGCTCGCCAGCGTGATCACGAAGTCGGGCTTGCCGGAGGAGATCCGCTCGAACGTACGCCCGCCGCTGTGGGCCCAGCTGCGGTCGTCGTTGAGCGTCTTCTGCACGGCCTGCGCGAACAGCGTCCCGTCCAGCCCGAGCCCCTGCTCGACGTCCACGCGGTACGTGTACTTCTGCCCGGCCCCGGGCGCCTTGGCGAACCCGCGGATCGTGTCGAACTTCCCGGAGCCCTTGAGGGTCGCCCCCAGGGCATACGTCTTGGCCATCTTCTGGTCGTACGTCAGTGTCGTCACCGCGGCCGGCGCGTCGGACGCGGAAGGGGCGTCGTCGCTGTCCGTCCCGGAGTCCTCCGAGGCCCGTACGTCCTGCCCCGAGCCGTTCGCGGTCTGCGCCCGCACCCCGCCGCCGTCATCCGGGCCGTCGGTGACCTGCCCGGCCACGACGACCGCCAGCACGGTGGTGACCGCGGCGGCGGCGATGCCCGCGAAGGCCCGCCCCTTGCCGCCGCCCTTGCCCTTGACCGGCCCGGCGGGCGGGACGTAACCGTCGCCGGCCTCGGTCTCCCAGGAGGTGACGTCCGCGTAGGGGTCGGCGGGGTGCCGGGTCCTGGTGCGCGGCGCGAAGCGGTCGACGTCCCGCGCGGCGGCGCCGGACACACCGACTCCGTCGAAGGCGTCGACGTACGCCTGCCTGGGCCCCTGCCGGTCCGGGGGCGCGGGGCGCTGACGCGGTATGGCCGGCCCCGTGCCGGTCCGCGCGCCCAGCTCGCCCCAGCCGCCGCCGGTCTCCCGCTGCTCGGGGTGGCCGCCGCGAATGCGCGGGAAGCCGTGCGCGGGCGTGCCGTCCGGGAAACGTGGTGTCCCGTGGGCCGGGGTGCCGTCGGGCAGCCGCGGGAAGCCATGAGCGGGCGTACCGTCGGGAAACCACTGCGGCGAGCCCTGTTGGGGCTGCTGACGCTGCGGCGACTGCGGTCCCTGCCCCTGCTGGGCCACGGGGATGTTCGCCTTGTCACCCGTGTTCGCGCTGCCGCCGGTTCGGCCGCGGCGGCTGTGACGTCCCACCTCGCGTCTCAGCTCCCCGCGTTCGCGGCGTCGGCCCGGCTGCCGACGGTCCTCGCCGCCACAGTACCGGTATCCGCTGTCAACTCTCCCGTGTCCCCGAGCAGTTCACGGAACGCCGAGGCCACCGTCTCCGGGTACTCCATCATCGCCACATGCCCCGCGTCGGGCAGCGAGAGCAGCCGGGAGTCACGGAAGGTGCGTGCCGCGCGCTGGGCCATGCGGTACGAAACGAGCTGGTCCCGGCCGCCGTAGACCAGGAGCGTCGGCGCGAGCACCCGCTCGGCCTGGCGCCACAGACTGTGCTGGCCGCCGAGGGTGTACGCGTTGACGATCCCGCGTGACGAACGCGTCATCGCGTCCCAGAAGTACGGCAACTGCAGCCGCCGTTCCATCTCCTCGACGGCGTGCCGGAAGCCCTCGGGGGTCACCTGTTCGGGATCGCCGTAACAGAGTGCCGTGACCCCGCGGACGCGCTGTTCGGCGCTCCACTGCGCGGTCATCCGGGTGAACAGCCGGGCCACGCCGGGCAGGGCGAGCAGCGCGGTCGGCACCGCGGTGCGCTGTACGCGGACCTCGGGCAGCGCGGGCGAGACGAGCGTGAGCGTCCGGACGAGGTCGGGCCGCACCGCCGCGACGCGCGTCGACACGGCGCCGCCCATCGAATTTCCGAAGAGGTGCACGGGGCCGCGCCCGGAGGCGTCGAGGTAGCGGATGACGGCACGCGCGTGCCCGGTGATCGAGTAGTCGCCGTCGTCCGGCGGCGGGGAGTCGCCGAAGCCCGGCAGGTCGAGCGCCTCACTGTCGACGACCCCGTCGTGCAGCTGCATGAGCGCCGACCAGTTCTGCGAGGAGCCGCCCAGGCCGTGGACGTACAACGCGGGAGGCAGTCCCGCGCGCGCGGGAGGCCTGGAACGCACGGTCAGCGTGATCCCCGGCAGCCCCACCGAGCGCAGCCGCTCGCCCTCCGCGACCCTGACGGGCGACACCTTCGGCAGCACATTGGTGGCCGGAACGTACGGCGGCTCGGTCGAAGACATGCGGCAATGTTACGAGACGATCACGCAGTGGTTCGTGTGTTCGGCGTCACAGGCGGGCCGCGCGGCAGTGCGGCGCCCCGGCCACCTGGCGTCCCGCCTCCGTGTCTCCTAGCCTCGTAAGCAGGGCACCCGCTTTGAAAGCCGTTCCCCATGGGAAGGGGGCCCGGTATGGCCGTCGATCCGACCGACCCGGAGTCCTTCGAGGAGATCGAGGGTTTCACGGACGAGGAAAGCGAAGACGAGCAGGACGGCGACGCCCCGCTGACCGGTGAGAACACCGACCGCGCCAATGAGGCCGACCTCGCGGAACAGGCACGCGTGGTGAAACTGGACGAAGACGAGTACCGCTAGCCGCGTACCGGCACATGATTTGTTGCCATTTGTGCGAATAGCCCGGAACATCCAGTCGCCCGGTCGAGGAATTTCTCCGCTCGCACCGCGCGCACCAGGGTTACCGAAAAGTACGATGGCGGCGCGGCGCACACCGCATGTGGACGAAATTGGGAGGCGGCGTGACAGCCATCGAGCAAACTGAGGCGGCACGCCCGCGGGGCACGCGGTTGCCGCGTCGCGCCCGACGGAATCAGCTGCTGGGCGCCGCCCAGGAAGTGTTCGTGGCGCAGGGCTACCACTCCGCCGCGATGGACGACATCGCCGAACGGGCCGGCGTCAGCAAGCCGGTGCTCTACCAGCACTTCCCCGGCAAGCTCGACCTCTACCTCGCGCTGCTCGACCAGCACTGCGAGTCGCTGATCGAGTCGGTCCGTACGGCCCTGGCGTCGACCTCGGACAACAAGCAGCGCGTACGGGCGACGATGGACGCGTACTTCGCCTACGTGGAGGACGACGGCGGCGCCTTCCGGCTGGTCTTCGAGTCGGACCTGACGAACGAACCGGCCGTGCGCGAGCGTGTCGACAAGGTGACGAACGAGTGCGCGGAGGCGATCTGCGAGGTCATCGCGGAGGACACCGGCCTCTCGCGCCCGGAGTCGATGCTCCTGGCCTCCGGTCTCGGCGGCCTCTCCCAGGTGGTGGCGCGGTCCTGGCTGCACAGCGACCGCAGCGTCCCGCGCGACCAGGCGGTCCAGCTGCTGGCCTCGCTGGCCTGGCGCGGCATCGCCGGTTTCCCGCTGCACGGCACCGAGCACCACTGACCGCCCGTTTGTTCCCACCGGCTGTTCGCTCCTGGCGTTCCCGGGCGGAACATGTACGTCCCCTCACCGGGCTAATGTGTGCTGGGTACGGCGCGGACGCCCGCGCACTTCACTGACCGTCGGAGGGACATAGCCGTGGAGGTCAAGATCGGCGTGCAGCACGCGCCCCGCGAGATCGTTCTGGAGAGCGGTCAGAGCGCCGAGGAGGTCGAGCAGGCCGTCGCCGACGCGCTGGCCGGCAAGTCGACGCTCCTGAGCCTCGTGGACGACCACGGCCGCAAGGTCCTGGTACCGGCCGACCGCCTCGCGTACGTCGAGTTGGGCGAGCCGACGGTCCGCAAGGTGGGCTTCAGCGCGCTGTAGGACACGTTTCGGCACGTATTTCGGTACGTACACGGGTGGGGCCCGGCGGTTTCGAACCGCCGGGCCCTTTCCGTGTCCGTTTCCATGTCGTCCGTTTCCATGTCCATCTCGCGTCCCCGCTTCACAGGTTGACCACACGTCACCCTTACAAGGGGGTTGCTTCGAGCAGGTCACGGGTATGACGGGCTGTGAACGTCATACGAGGCAAGCAGGCTGTGGGAGGGACCCAGACATGTTCTTGGAAGCGCTCGGCTCCGCGATCCTCGGCCTCGCCCTGGCCTGGGCCGCGGCCCACCGCCTGCCCGACCGCCTCCCCACCCGCCCCCTGGTCCTGTCGACCGGCGTGGCCGGCGCCCTGTTCGGCGCGTTCCTCACGCACAGCGCGTTGAGTTCCGGCCACTTCCTGCTGATCCTGCTGGGCGCCACGGCGGTCTCGGCGGCGTCGGTATCCCTGCTGCTACGCCCTAAGGGCAGACTCCGCCGCTCATCGGCAACGGCGTAGGTACAGGCGCCCCAAAGGGGCGCGAGCGAACTGCGCGCCCAGCCACAACGACGCCGCAGACAAAAATCTAGGCGGCCAACCCCAACGCAGCCATCCGCTTGGTGTGCGCCTCAGTGATCCGCGAGAACATCCGCCCGACCTCGGCAAGGTCGAACCCGTCCGCCACGCCCCCGACGAGCATCGTCGACAGCGCGTCCCGGTCGGCGACCACCCGCTGCGACTGCGACAACGCCTCCCCCATCAGCCGCCGCGCCCACAGCGCGAGCCGCCCCCCAACGCGCGGCTCCGCGTCGATCGCCGCGCGCACCTTCTCGATGGCGAAGCTCGCGTGCCCGGTGTCGTCGAGGACCGCGAGGACCAGCCGACGGGTGTCCGCGTCGAGGCGGGCGGCGACCTCGCGGTAGAAGTCACTGGCGATCGAGTCGCCGACGTACGCCTTGACGAGCCCTTCCAGCCAGTCCGAGGGCGCGGTCTGCTTGTGGAAGCCGTCGAGCGCGGCGACGAACGGCTCCATCGCCTGGGTCGCGTCGGCGCCGATCTCGGTGAGACGGTCCCTGATCTGCTCGAAGTGGTGGAACTCCGCCGACGCCATCTTGGCCAGTTCCGACTTGTCGAGGAGCGTCGGCGCCAGCTTGGCGTCCTCGGCGAGGCGCTCGAACGCGGACAGTTCGCCGTACGCGAGCGCGCCGAGCAGGTCCACGACAGCGGCCCGGTACTGCGGGTCGGTGGCTGCCTGCGCCCAGTCCTGGGCGGCGACTCCGGTGGGTGCGGAGCCGGTGTCGGCCGCGGCTTCTGCGGGGTTTTCGGGGGTACCGGAGGCGTTGTCAGGCGTCGTCATGAAGCGCACAATAGCCCGCTGGCCGCAAGGCGGAAGTCCCTGCTCAATCAGTGTGACGACCACTACGTGACCGAATCGGCCATCGCATGTGCGCGATTCCGGGGTATGGTGGTAATGCGCCCGCTGAGTTGAAAGACGTATCTCGACGGGCCACACGAATGAGGATGCCCGGTCGGTGGCCCGATCGGCTCCGACCCGACAGCTCTCCTCGTCCGTACGGCACAGTGCGTACGGAATTCGGAGGGACCCTCAGCGGTACGAGCGCTCGAGCGTCGGCAGTGGTCCCGTGCCACTCGGCCCGCCCGTGAGGCGGCCGAAGTTCCCGGCCCGGTCCCGACACGACCCCCGCGCTCGCCTCGCACCGCGTACACAGAAGAGGCATTGCCCTGACTACGACTTTCCGGGATCTCGGAATTCTTCCCGAGACCGCCGAGGCGCTCGAAGCCGTCGGCATCATCACTCCCTTTCCCATCCAGGAGATGACGCTCCCCGTCGCCCTCACCGGCACGGACGTCATCGGCCAGGCCAAGACCGGCACCGGCAAGACGCTCGGCTTCGGGCTCCCGCTCCTTGAGCGCGTGACCGTCCCCGCCGACGTCGAGGCCGGCCGTGCCCAGCCCGAGCAGCTCACCGAGGCCCCGCAGGCACTCGTCGTCGTCCCGACGCGCGAGCTGTGCCAGCAGGTGACCAACGACCTGCTGACTGCGGGCAAGGTGCGTAACGTACGCGTGCTCGCCATCTACGGCGGCCGGGCCTACGAGCCGCAGGTCGAGGCGCTCAAGAAGGGCGTCGACGTCGTCGTCGGCACCCCGGGGCGGCTGCTCGACCTCGCGGGCCAGAAGAAGCTGAACCTCAAGCACGTCCGCGCGCTCGTCCTCGACGAGGCCGACGAGATGCTCGACCTGGGCTTCCTGCCCGACGTCGAGAAGATCATGAACATGCTGCCGGCCCGCCGTCAGACGATGCTGTTCTCGGCGACCATGCCGGGCGCCGTCATCGGTCTCGCCCGCCGCTACATGTCGCAGCCCACGCACATCCGCGCCGCCGCGCCGGACGACGAGGGCAAGACGGTCGCGAACACCGCGCAGTACGTCTACCGCGCGCACAACATGGACAAGCCCGAGCTGGTCGCCCGCATACTGCAGGCCGAGGGCAGGGGACTGGCCATGGTCTTCTGCCGTACGAAGCGCACCGCGGCCGACCTCGCCGACCAGCTCGCGCAGCGCGGCTTCGCCTCCGGCGCGGTCCACGGCGACCTCGGCCAGGGCGCCCGCGAGCAGGCGCTGCGCGCCTTCCGCAACGGCAAGGTCGACGTCCTCGTCTGCACGGACGTGGCGGCACGCGGTATCGACGTCGAGGGTGTCACGCACGTCATCAACTACCAGTCTCCCGAAGAGGAGAAGACGTACCTGCACCGCATCGGCCGTACGGGCCGCGCGGGTGCCAAGGGCATCGCGATCACACTGGTCGACTGGGACGACATCCCGCGCTGGCAGCTGATCAACAAGGCGCTGGAGCTGAACTTCAACGACCCGCCGGAGACGTACTCCACGTCCCCGCACCTCTTCGAGGAGCTGAGCATCCCGGTGGGCACCAAGGGTGTCCTGCCGCGCTCGGAGCGGACGCGCGCCGGTCTGAACGCCGAGGAGGTCGAAGACCTCGGCGAGACGGGCGGACGCGGTGGCCCGCGCGGTCGCGGCGGCCGTCCCGCCCCGGCGGCGGCCTCGGCGCCCACGTCGGAGCGCGAACGCCCGGCCCGTACGCCGCGCAGCCGCCGCCGCACCCGAGGCGGCGCCACGGCGGACGCACCGACGACCACTCCGGCCACTCCTCAGACCGGCGAGGCCGTCACCTCCCCGGACCAGCCCACGGAGCGCCGCACCCCGCGCCGCCGTCGCCGCACGCGCGGCGCAGCGGCGGAGCAGGTCACGACGGCTCCGACGCCGACGTTCGCAGAACCGCCGACGGAGGCTGTGGCGGCGGTCGCGACGGCGGAGGGTACGCAGCTGGCGGCCCCCGAGTCCACGGAGAAGCCGCGCCGCCGCCGCACCCGCAGGACGACGGAGCCGACGCAGGCCGCGACGACGACCACGACCGCTCCGGCGGAGATCGTGGCCGAGGTCACGGAGGTCGCCGAGGTTCAGCCCCGCCGCCGCACCCGCAAGGCGGCGGAGCCGACGCAGGC
Organism: Streptomyces geranii; assembly: GCF_002954775.1. GTDB lineage: Bacteria > Actinomycetota > Actinomycetes > Streptomycetales > Streptomycetaceae > Streptomyces > Streptomyces geranii. The sequence continues at coordinate 82,729 of NZ_KZ672953.1, read as the reverse complement.
CGCGACCACGACCACGACCACTCCGGCGGAGATCGTGGCCGAGGTCACCGAGGTTCAGCCCCGGCGCCGTACGCGTAAGGCTGCCGAGCCGGTTGCCGAGGCCGTCGAGGCATCGGCCGTCGTCACGGAGGCCGTGGAGGCGACCGAGGCCAAGCCCCGCCGCCGGGCGGCGACCCGCAAGGCCGCCGAGTCCGTCGTGGCAGAGGCTGCCGAGGCCACCGAGGCTGTCGTGAAGACTCCGGCGCCCCGCCGGACGCGCAAGGCTGCGGTGGCCGCCGTGGACACGGTCGAGGCCGTCGAAGCGACCGAGGCCAAGCCGCGTCGGGCGACGCGCAAGGCGACTGCCGCCGAGGTGGTCGTCGACACCGCCGAGGCCGTCGAGGCGAAGCCCCGTCGCCGGACGACCCGCAAGGTCGCCGAGGCCCCGGTCGTCGTGGCGGAGCCGGAGACGGTCACCGTCCCGGAGCCGAAGCGCCGTGCGACGCGCAAGGCGACGGCACCGGCCGCGGAGGCCGCCGTGGACACCGCCGAGGGCGTCGAGGCCAAGCCGCGTCGCCGGACGACCCGTAAGGCCGCCGAGGCCCCGGTCGTCGTGGCGGAGGCGGAGGTCACGGAGGTGAAGCCGCCGCGCCGGACGCGCAAGGCGACGGCGGAGGTCGCTGTCGACACTGCCGAAGGTGTCGAGGCCAAGCCGCGCCGGACGACGACCGCCCGCAAGGTCGCGGAGGCCGTCGTGGACACCGTGGAGGCGACCGAGGCCAAGCCTCGCCGCCGTACCGCACGCAAGGCGGTCGAGGTCGTCGCCGACATCCCCGCGCAGGTCGCGGACGAGGCGGAGGCCAAGCCGCGTCGCCGGACCCGCAAGGCCGCCGAACCGGCGGTCGTGGTGGAGTCGGCGCCGGAGGCGACCGAAGCGAAGCCGCCTCGCCGCCGTGCGCCCCGCAAGACGACGGACACCGTGGAGGCCTGACCCCCACACCGGCAACACCCCGACGGCCCGGCCCACCTCCCCAGGTGGGCCGGGCCGTCGGGGTTCTCCGGGCCTTGGTTTTCTTCGCCCCCGCCGCCCCTACCCGTTCCCATCCCTGGGGACGGTGCCCCCAGACCCCCCTGGGTGGGTGGGTAAGGCTGGGGTGGGTGGGGGGTGGATCGGCCTTGACGGCCTCGTCCTCAAACGCCGGACGGGCTGAGTGGTGCCGGCCGTGGCTTGGGGGTGCGGGCCGTGGCTTGGGTTTCAGCGCAGGCCAGCATCTCCAGCCCGTCCGGCGTTTGAGGACGAGCGCGTTCAGCGCGATTGGCGGGGGTCTGGGGGCGCAGCCCCCCGAAGGATGGGAACGGGTAGGGGCGGCGGGGGCGAGGAAAAACCCTGCCCGCGCAGCCACCCACCACCCAAGCCCCCACCCCCCGGCCCACCTCCCCCGCATCCCCCCACACCCCCGCCGGATAACCTCGTCCCATGAGCAGGCCTGCCACCTTCACCCCGCCCCCCGGCGCCCGCGCCTACCCGCTGTCCACCGCGCGCGGCGAGTTCGCGGTCGTCGACGCCTCCGTCGGTGTCGGCGTCGCGGCGAAGGGGACCGTCCTGCTGCTGCCCGGGTTCACCGGCAGCAAGGAGGACTTCATCTCCCTGCACGAGCCGCTCGCCGCCCGCGGCTACCGCACCGTCGCCGTGGACGGCCGGGGCCAGTTCGAGTCCCCCGGCCCCCGGGACGACGAATCGGCGTACGCGCAGGGCGAGTTGGCGCAGGACGTGCTCGCCCAGGCGGCAGCAGTCGGCACCCCCGTGCACCTCGTCGGGCATTCGCTCGGCGGCCAGATCGCCCGGGCCGCCGTACTCCTGGACCACACCCCGTTCGTCTCCCTGACTCTCATCTCCTCGGGCCCGGCCCAGATCTCCGAGGCCCAGCAGCAGCGCGCGAAGCTCCTGCGGGACGCGCTCGCCGTGATGAGCATGGCCGACGTCTGGGAGGCCATCCAGGCCATGGACGACCCGCAGGCAGGCGGCGGCGACCTCGACTCGGTGGACGCCCTGGACGCCGGTCTCGACGACCGCGAGGATCTGCGCCGCCGCTGGATGGGCAACAGCCCGGCCCAACTCGTCGCCACGGGACGTCAGTTGTGCGCCGAGCCGGACCGGGTCGCGGAACTCGCCGCCGTACCGCTGCCCTTCCACGTCCTGTCCGGCGCGGAGGACGGCACCTGGGCCGTCCCCCTCCTCGACGACATGGCCGTACGACTGCGCGCGCACCGGACCGTCGTCGAGGGCGCCGAGCACTCCCCCAACACGGACCGCCCGCTGCAGACGGCCCGCGCCCTCGCCGACTTCTGGGACAGCCTCGTACCGTGACTCAGTACTGCGTCTGCAGGTGCTCCCAGAAGCCGTCCCGCAGCGCCCGCCGCAGTTCGGACTGGCCGCGCAGCGAGTACTGCAGCAGCCCCTCCGCCTCCACCAGCAGGTCCTGGTCGACGGAACCGGGCAGATACGGATGCCCGGGCAGCAGCTCGACCAGTGCCTCGCGCCCCCGCGCCGCCAGCCACTTCGCCGCGATCTGCGCGCCCACGAACCGCACGTCCTCGCGCGTGGGCCGCGCCCCCGCCGACGCCTCGTAGGACGCGGCCGTGCGCCGGGCGACGTACGGCTTGAAGAAGTCGAGGTCGAAGGTGCGCTGGCTGTCGACCTCCCAGAGCAGCGGCTCGGCCTGGTTGCGGCCCTCGGGCGCCTCGATGCCCCAGAGGTGGACCCGGGCCCCGTACCCCTGTGCCGCCTCGACCGCGGAGACCAGGTCCTCGTCGCCGCCGATGAGGGCCGCGTCGCTGATGGCGCGGTGCCGGGCGAGTGACTCCAGGTCGGTGCGGATGAGCGAGTCGACGCCCTTCTGCTGGTTGTTGGCGTTGAGGTTGCCCAGGCGCACCTTCACATCGGGAAGTTCCGCGATCGACTGCTGCTCGATGGTGTGGATGCGGCGCCGGGCGCCGTCGTACCAGTAGACCCGCAGCAGGCGGCTGTCCGCGAAGATCGTGCGGGCCTTGTCGATGAGCGCCTCGATGAGACCTTCCGCGTCCAGTTCGTAGGAGCGGCGGTCCTCGGTCCCGGCGACGAGCCGACCGGCCGCCGCGTACAGATACCCGGCGTCGACGAAGATCGCGTGTGTCGAGGGTGTCTTCGCCACCTCGGCGAGCATGCGATGGAGCAACTCGTTCGTACGGTCGATGCGGGCGCTCAGCTCAGCGTGATCGTCGTGGTCGTCGTCGTGGTCGTCGTTGTTCATATACCTCCATTGTCTCGGCGGTCACGCTTCGAACACAACCGGTCCCGGTCAGCTCTTACCCGACGGTAGTTAGACGTTCGAAAAATTTCTTTAGCGTAGGGAATGTTCGTAACACTCACGTAGTTGAGTAGTACGTAACCAAGTAGTTCTCCTCAGGAGGATGACCAGACGAAGGGAGAAGCCCATGCGCTTCGAAATCATGCGTCTCGACGACGTCGACGGCACCCCCGTGGACAGTACGGTCGTGGACGCCGCCTCCGTCAACCGGATCGTGCAGCAGGCAGCCGCCATAGGACAGCGCCTCTGGATCCGCCCGGCCGACAGCTCGGCCTCATAACGCGCGGACGACCCACCACACTTCAGAACCCCTGTACGGCACCGACGCCGTACAGGGGTTCTGCGTATGAGTGCGCGTCAGCTCTGCTGGACCACCTGGGTGACCCCGTTGATGATCTGCTGCACGGCGATGGCGGACAGCATCATCCCGGCGAGCCGCGTCACCAGGACCACGCCCCCGTCCTTGATGATCCGGATGATCACCAGCGAGTACCGCATCACCACCCACAGCACGACGTGCACGGCCAGGATCGCCGCCCACACCGACACCTGCATGGCCACGCCGTCCGCCTTCTGCACGGCCAGGATGACCGACACGATCGCCCCGGGCCCGGCGAGCAGCGGCATGCCGAGCGGTACGAGGGCGACGTTCACGTCCTTGGTCTGCTTGGGCTCGTCCGTCTTGCCGGTGAGCAGGTCGAGGGCGATCAGCAGGAGCAGCAGCCCGCCCGCGATCATCAGGGCGGGCACGGAGACATGCAGGTAGTCCAGGATCTGATGCCCGAGCAGCCCGAACACGGTGATCACACCGCCGGCCACACAGACGGCCTGGAACGCCATCCGCTTCTGCACCCGGGCGGGCCGCCCCGCGGTGAGCGCGAGAAAGATCGGGGTGATCCCAGGGGGATCCATGATGACGAAGAGGGTGAGGAAGAGCGAGCCGAAGACGGCGACGTCGAACATGGGTGGCGAGCCTTGCGTAGAAACGGGGATGAGGGAAGGGGGGAGGGAGGAACGAAGGAAACGAGGAGGGGGAGGGAGGAAGGGGGAGGGAGAGGACGTCGAGCGCGGAGGAGGCGGCTGCCTCCTCAGACGTCGGCCCGGGTTCCCGCTCCGGCTCCGGCTCCGGACCCCGCTCCGCCGGCCCCCGGCACCGGGAACGCCCCGGTCGCCCGCCGTGTGATCTCCCCGTACACCTCGGGGTCCGTCGTGTACTCGCCGAGCACGCACGTCTTGCGGCTGCCGTGGTAGTCGGAGGAGCCGGTGGCCAGCAGCCCCAGCTCCGCCGCGAGGCCGCGCAGCCGCGCGCGGGTCGCCGGTTCGTGGTCCATGTGGTCGACCTCGATGCCGTCGAGCCCGGCGGCGGCCAGCTCCGCGATCGCGGACTCCGGGACGGTCCGTCCCCGCTTGCTCGCGGCCGGATGCGCGAAGACGGCCACCCCGCCGGCCCCCTTGATCAGCCGCAGCGCCTCGAAGGGATCGGTCTCGTGCTTCGGTACGTAGGCCCGGGCGCCGTCCGCCAGCCAGTCCCCGGTGAAGGCGTCGTTCACGGTCGGTACGACGCCCAGCTCGACCAGCGCCGTCGCGACATGCGGTCGGCCCACGGAACCGTCACCGGCGATCCGCGCGACCTGCTCCCAGGTGATGGGCACGCCCAGTTCCCGGAGCTTGGCCACCATGCCCTGCGCTCGCGGCACCCGGTCGTCCCGCACCAGCTCCCGCTCGGCGAACAGCGCGGGCTCCTCGGGGTCGAACAGGTAGGCCAACATGTGCATGCTGACCCCGTCGAGCCGGCAGGACAGCTCGGCCCCGGTGACCAGCGTCAGCCCGGCGGGCAGGGCGGCGACGGCCTCGGCGTACCCCCGGGTCGTGTCGTGATCGGTCAGCGCGACGACGTCGAGCCCGGCGGCAGCGGCGTTGCGCACCAGTTCGGCCGGGGTGTCCGTCCCGTCGGAGGCCGTGGAGTGACAGTGCAGATCGATGCGCACGGTACGGACTCCAACGACTGAGGGTGCCAAGAGGGACGCCCCAGCATAACGGGCCCGTCTTTGCCTCTAGGGGTGCGGGGAACGGCGCGAGAAGCCCCACCGACCCACACCCGACAACGAACCGCCAGCCCCCTACGGCTGCATCAACCGAGGCGACAACGCCCCACAAGGCACCAGCTCGACCTCGGCCCCCGCATCCCGCAGATCCGTGAGCACCAGCTCGTCATACATCAGCAACCCCGACTGCTCGGGCCACACAACCGCCCACAACCACAACCCCAGCGCCTCCCCCGCGAACACCGCCCGGTCGTCGGGCCCGCCCGCGACATGCCACAACGGAGTCGGCCGCCCCGCCGCCAGCACCTTCGCCTCGGCCGGTTTCTCGACGTTCATGTACGGCCCCGGGTCGGGCCCGTCGATGCCCGCGTAGCGCGCGCCGAGGCCGACGCCGAGTTCCTCCGCGACCAGGATCAGCTCGCCCATGCCGCCGAGCGGACCGGGACCCGTACAGGCCACCGCCGTCGCACGGCCGCCGCTGCGGTCGTCGCCCGCGCAGCCCACGCCCGTGAAGAGCCAGCCGACCGGCAGCGGCCACGGCATCCACACCGGCACCTGGGTGCGGTGCACGACGACACTGAGGGCCTCGACGCTCGGCGGGATCACGGGCTGCAGCGGATGCACCGTCCCGTGCGCATCGCACTGCCAGGAGTCGGCAAAGAGTCCGGGAGCCCTGACCCGGCCACCACACTTCGGGCAACTGGGTTCGCCCCTCATAGGGCCCCACGGTCCTCCCCGTCCTCCCTCCCGTCAAGGACGATCACCCGTCCGGAGTGACAGGTTTCCACCGTTTCCACCAACCGAAACTAGATGTAGCTTGCATTAATTAGCCACTCTAACTTACTATGTGCATACACCAACGATCCCTCGGGGAGCAGACATGCACAGCAGCACGGAAGGCGCGACGGAAACGACAGGCCCGGAAAGCCTCCTCCGGCAGCCGAAGGCCGTCTGGGCGACCGCCGGCGCGTCCGTCGTCGCCTTCATGGGCATCGGGCTCGTCGACCCGATCCTCCCGTCCATCGCCAAGGGCCTGGACGCCACGGCCGGTCAGGTCTCCCTCCTCTTCACCTCGTACTTCCTGATCACCGCCGTGGCCATGCTGGTCACCGGCTTCGTCTCCAGCCGGATCGGCGGCCGGAAGACCCTCCTGCTCGGCCTCGCCCTCGTCGTGGTCTTCGCGGGCCTGGCCGGCACCTCGGGCTCGGTCGCCGAACTGGTCGGCTTCCGGGCCGGCTGGGGCCTCGGCAACGCGCTCTTCGTCTCGACGGCCCTCGCGGTCATCGTCGGCGCGGCGGCCGGCGGCAGCGCGGCGGCGATCCTGCTCTACGAGTCCGCCCTGGGCCTCGGCATGGCGTGCGGCCCCCTGCTCGGCGCACTGCTCGGCAACGCCAGCTGGCGCTACCCCTTCTTCGGTACCGCGTTCCTGATGGCCGTCGGCTTCCTGTGCATCACGGTGTTCCTCAAGGAGCAGCCGAAGCCGGCACAGAAGACCTCGCTGCTCGACCCGATCAAGGCGCTCGGGCACGGCGGACTGGCCTCGGCGGCGGTCTCGTCCTTCTTCTACAACTACACGTTCTTCACCGTGCTGGCCTTCACCCCGTTCGTGCTCGACATGACGCCGTACCGCTCGGGCGCCGTGTTCTTCGCCTGGGGCCTGCTGCTGGCCGTGTCGTCGGTACTGGTCGCACCCCGGCTGCAGCGGCGGTTCGGTTCGCTGCCGGTGCTCGGCGGCTCGCTGGTGCTGCTCGCCGCCGACGTGCTCGTCCTCGGCTACGGCAGCCACACCGTCGCCGTCGTCTGCACGATCCTGTCCGGCGCGTTCATCGGCGTGAACAACACGGTGTACACGGAGCTGGCGCTGGGCGTCTCGGACGCGCCTCGGCCGGTGGCGAGCGCGGGGTACAACTTCGTGCGGTGGTTCGCCGCGGCTGCGGCGCCGTATTTCGCGCCGAAGATCGAGGGGTGGTCGGACGTGCACATGCCGTTCGTGGTGGCGGCGGTTACGGCTGTGCTCGGTGCGGTGGTTGTTGTTGTGCGGCGGGGGTCGCTTACGCGTGAGGTGGCGGAGCTGGAGGTTCGGCACGCTGCGGAGGACGGTGTGGGCGTCTTTGCTCGCTGAGGGTGGTTGTTCGTCTGCGGGCCCGTGGGGGCTGGTCGCGCCCACGCGGCGGAGCCGCACATGGATACAGCCCCGCGCCCCCAAAGGCCAAAAGCAGGGCGTTGCCCAACTGGCTTCTTCCAAGGGGGCGTTGGTGATGTCTGTCACTCCGGGGTCAGAAGTAAGGGGTCAGTCCAGGGGGACGGACTTTCGGCCCGGGTCGCGTAGGTCCGTTCCGTTGGTGAGCCAGCGTTCCTGGAGGGCCTGGGCGCCGTGGACGCGTTTCCAGGCGGCCTCGTTCGGGGTCATCGGGAGCAGGGGGAGGAAGTGGACGGGGTCCATGGGCTCGTCCAGTTCCAGGTCCTCGACCAGGCCGCCCGGTTCCGCGACCAGGACCGAGGTGAAGGGCGCCCCGGGCCACAGCGGCTCCCCTACGTCGAGCGAGGCGCCGGGGGCCACGATCAAGCCCTCGACCTGCGGGGACGCGGCGAGGATCGCGAGGGGGCGCAGCACCTTGTCGGTGTCGGCGAGGCCGGCCCGGACGGAGATGACCAGTTCCGCGCGCGGGCCCTTCACCGGGTCGGCGAGCACCGCGGTGGGGTCGGCCATCGGCTGCGCGGACATGCCGAGGGTGGCGTAGCGGACGATCTCCCCGTCCCGGTCGCGGTCCTGGAAGCGCAGCACCTCGACCCGGTCCGTACCGAGGAAGGTGACCGCGGCGCGCGCGTCCGGTTCGCCCAGTGTCGTACGCAACCGGGCCTCGACCAGAGGAAGAACATCAGCCATGCGGCGAGCATAGAACTCGTCAGTTGCGGGCAAACGCGCACCTTGACAGTTCCGTCGGCTGTTACCCTTGGCCGGGTTCGGGGCAGCACGCAGAAGCGCCGCTATCGAGTTCCGACACCGCTGAAGTTCCCCCTAGGGGGCTCCCCTTGAAGCCGAAGGGGAATGGATCGTCCCTCACGAGGGACCGGCCGGAGGAGGTGGGGCTGCAATGGATCGAAGTCATCCGTGCAGTAGCACCCGCTCTTCCGCCCGCTGATGTAGTTGCTCCGACCGCTCCCCCGCTGGGCTGTCACCTCTCGCAGCGCATCGCATCGCACCACGTCACATGCGCGTCATCGCGGAAGAGCACTTGGTTTCGTTTGCCCAATCCATGCGATTTGCCCGATCCATGTGATCTGCGTCAGTTCTGAATCAGCAGCGAAGCTCACCACCGCGACGGTGCGGTGCTCCCCGCTTTGTGGACGTGCCAAACATCCTCAGTCAGGACGTCCCCATTCCGGGTAGTTCCAGTCGTTGTCGGCGGTTTTTCGTTGCGTGTCGCGAAGGAGCCTGCCACATGTCGATGATCCACAACCTGCGTGCCGCGGTCCGCCCGTCCCGTCCGTCCCTGCGCAAGGAGAGCGGCTCCTACGACACCACGCGCGACCCCTCGACCCCCTCGGCCGTCGTCGACTGCGGCATCTACCGCGACGGCGCCCGCGTCCAGACCTCGAAGGCGCTGACCCCTCACGAGGCGATGCGCAAGGTCCGCCGGGACGGCGGCTTCGTGTGGATCGGGCTGCACGAGCCGACGGAGGCCGAATTCTCGGGTATCGCCAGCGAGTTCGGGCTCCACCCGCTCGCCGTCGAGGACGCCATCCAGGCCCACCAGCGGCCCAAGCTGGAGCGGTACGACGACACGCTCTTCACCGTCTTCAAGACCATCCACTACGTCGACCACGCCGAACTCACCGCGACCAGCGAGGTCGTGGAGAGCGGCGAGGTGATGTGCTTCACCGGCCGGGACTTCCTCATCACCGTCCGGCACGGCGGCCAGGGCTCCCTGCGCGCGCTGCGCCACCGCCTCCAGGACGACCCGGAGCTGCTCGCCAAGGGCCCCTCCGCCGTGCTGCACGCCATCGCCGACCATGTCGTCGACGGCTACGTCGCGGTCGCGGACGCCATGCAGGACGACATCGACGAGGTCGAGACGGAGGTGTTCTCGCCGGGCCGCAAGGGCACCCCGCGCGGTACCGACGCCGGCCGGATCTACCAGCTCAAGCGGGAGGTCCTGGAGTTCAAGCGGGCGGTCTCGCCGCTGCTGCGGCCCATGCAGCTGCTGAGCGAGCGCCCGATGCGGCTGATCGACCCCGACATCCAGAAGTACTTCCGCGATGTCGCCGACCACCTCGCCCGGGTCCAGGAGCAGGTGATCGGCTTCGACGAGCTGCTCAACTCGATCCTCCAGGCCAACCTCGCGCAGGCGTCGGTCGCGCAGAACGAGGACATGCGGAAGATCACGTCCTGGGCCGCGATCATCGCCGTACCGACGATGGTGTGCGGGGTCTACGGCATGAACTTCGACTACATGCCCGAGCTGCACTGGAAGTTCGGCTACCCGGTCGTCATGACGGCCATGGTGGGCCTGTGTGTCACCATCCACCGCACGCTGAAGCGCAACGGCTGGCTGTGACGGGGGGCTGGTGGCGGCGGGCGTCGTCGTTACTCTTCTGCCCATGACGCCCATGACGCCCATGACGCCCACGACGCCCGGCACTGACCCGCTGCTCGACCGCGCCCTCGTCGAGGAGGCCACCAAGAAGTCCGGCCTCGTCTGGGTCGAGGGCCCCGCCGGGCCGTCCCGCGCGCTGTGGCACGTCTGGCACGAGGGCGCGGCCGTCCTGGTCGGCGACGGGCCCGGGGAGCAGCCGTTGCCGGGGCTCTCCGACGGGGTGGAGGCGGAGGTCACCGTGCGCAGCAAGGACAAGGGCGGGCGGTTGGTGGTGTGGGCGGCGACGGTCGCGGAGCTGGTTCCCCGGTCTCCGGAGTGGGAGGCGGCTGTCGGCGAGCTGAAGGGGAAGCGGTTGAACGCGCCCGACGGTGAGGCGATGGTGGATCGGTGGGCGCGGGAATGCCGGGTGGTGCGGTTGGCTCCGCGCGCGGGGGGCTTGCGCCCGCTGCCGGAGGGGTCGTTGGCCGCGCCGCCGGTGCCTACGTCGGCGACTACGCGGTCGCCGGTCCCTGCGAGTGTGCCGCGGCTGCTGTTCCGGAAACGGCGGGGGTAGTTCGTCCGGTGCGGCTGGGTGGGGGCTGGTCGCGCAGTTCCCCGCGCCCCTTATGGGGGGGCGTAGCCCCCCCATACCCCCCTATTTAAGAACTGGGGAGTTGCTGACCGTAGTCCACCGTCTCGTTCTTCTTCGGTTCTTCCAACACGAAGTCCTTGCCCCAGTCGCTCAGCAGCAGCGTGCCCGCGCCGCCCGCGCGGACCAGGCGCAGGGGGTACGGGGAGCCCTCCAGGGAGACGTCCAGGGTGCCGCCGTCGCCCTTGTCGCCGGTGATGCGGATCGTGCGGGTGCCCGACTGGTCGTGGTGGCCGTCCGTCGCGAGGCTGCCGTGGAGGGTGAGGAGGCCGTCCAGGAGGACGTCCTTGTCGGTGAAGCCGCTGAACTTCTTGTACGACGGATCGCCCGTCGGCACCTTCACGAACAGGCCCCCGAGCTTCTTCGCGGCTGCCGCGTCCGACTCGCTGTCCTCGGCCTTGCCGGTGCTCTCGTGGGTCCAGAACTCGGCGTCCGCCTTCAGGAACAGGTGCTCGCCGACCCGCAGCAGCCGGAACGTCGACCCCTTCGCGGTGACCGAGCCGGTGCCGCCGTCGTCCTTGAGGCGCATGTCCAGGGTGTACGTCGTCCCATTGGTGACCACGGTCCCGGAGAGCCGTACGGCGTCGGCGGACTCGGCGGCCGTACGGGTCTTCGTCTGGATGGTGTCGGCGGGCAGCTTGCCGACGCCGTTCGTGCCCTCGTCCGGGTCGGCACCGCATCCCGTCAGTCCTGTCCCCGTCACGGCCAGGGCGCACATCGCGCCCACCAGTCCGGCGCTGCGGGTACGGCCACGGGGGTTCGCAGACACAGGTGGGGCTGCCTCTCGTACGGGTGTCCTGGGCGGTCTGGACGGCAGCGTACCGGTGCCGCCGGGCCCCGACGGAGCCAGTCCGTCCGGACCCCCCACCAGGGCGGAGGCGAACCGGACGGGCTAGCCTGAAGCGCATCCGAGCAGGCAATTCGGATACCCGCGGACACAAGCCGACGCGCTCCCGCGAGCGCACACCGAGACAGCCAGGACAGCCCAGACAACCGGGACAGGAGGCACAGTATGGCCGCGGCCTCGCCCCGCGTCTTCGTCTCGCACCTCGCCGGTACGGCCGTCTTCGACCCGAACGGCGACCAGGTGGGCCGCGTCCGCGACCTCGTCGCCATGCTCCGCGTCAGCCACCGCCCGCCCCGGCTGCTCGGCCTGGTCGTCGAACTCACCACCCGGCGCCGCGTCTTCATGCCCATGACCCGCGTCACCGGCATCGAGTCGGGCCAGGTCGTCACGACGGGCGTGCTGAACGTCCGGCGCTTCGAGCAGCGCCCCACCGAGCGCCTCGTCCTCGGCGAACTCCTCGACCGGCGCGTCACCCTGAACGAGACCGGCGAGGAGGTCACCGTCCTGGACGTGGCGGTACGACAGCTGCCGGCCCGCCGGGACTGGGAGATCGAGCGGGTCTTCGTACGGAAGAAGGGCCGCGGCGGAGCCTTCCGGCGCAACACCGGCGAGACACTGACCGTCGACTGGTCGGCTGTCACCGGGTTCTCCCTGGAGGAGGACGGACAGGGCGCCGAGAGCCTCCTCGCCACCTTCGAGCAGCTGCGCCCCGCCGACCTCGCGAACGTCCTGCATCACCTGTCGCCCAAGCGGCGCGCCGAGGTGGCCGCCGCTCTCGACGACGACCGGCTGGCCGACGTACTCGAAGAGCTGCCCGAGGACGATCAGATCGAGATCCTCGGGAAGCTCAAGGAGGAGCGCGCCGCCGACGTCCTGGAGGCGATGGACCCGGACGACGCGGCCGACCTCCTCGGCGAGCTGCCCGAGGCCGACCAGGAACGGCTGCTGAGCCTCATGCAGCCCTCCGACGCGGCCGACATGCGCCGCCTGATGGCCTACCGCGAGGACACGGCGGGCGGGCTGATGACGACCGAGCCGATCGTCCTGCGGCCCGACGCGACCGTCGCCGACGCGCTGGCCCGCATCCGCGAGCCCGACCTCTCCCCGGCGCTGGCCGCCCAGGTATACGTGTGCCGGCCGCCCGACGAGACGCCGACCGGCAAGTACCTGGGCGCCGTCCACTTCCAGCGGCTGCTGCGCGACCCGCCGTACACCCTGGTCGGCTCGCTCGTCGACGACGACCTGCAGCCGCTCTCCCCGGACGCCGAACTGCCGGTCGTCGCCGGGTTCTTCGCGACGTACGACATGGTGGCGGCGCCGGTGGTCGACGAGAGCGGGTCGCTGCTGGGCGCGGTGACCGTGGACGACGTACTCGACCACATGCTGCCCGAGGACTGGCGGGAGACCGAGTTCCACCTCGACGAGGCCGTGCCCCCGGCCGGGGAGGGCGGTACGCATGGCTCCTGAGCGCGAGTCCGGCGCACGCGAGCGCGCGGCCGGCGGTGCCACGGCCGGCGGCCGGTCCCGGGTCCGGCTCGACCAGCCGCGCGCGCCTCGGCGCCGGCTGCTGCCCGAGTACGACCCGGAGGCCTTCGGACGGCTTTCCGAACGCATCGCGCGCTTCCTGGGGACCGGGCGGTTCATCGTCTGGATGACGGTCGTCATCATCCTGTGGGTGGTGTGGAACGTGAGCGCGCCGCGTGACCTGCGCTTCGACCACTACCCGTTCATCTTCCTGACGCTGATGCTGTCCCTCCAGGCGTCCTACGCGGCCCCGCTGATCCTGCTCGCGCAGAACCGGCAGGACGACCGCGACCGCGTCAACCTCGAACAGGACCGCAAGCAGAACGAGCGGTCGATCGCCGACACCGAGTACCTGACCCGCGAGATCGCCTCCCTGCGCGCCGGGCTCGGCGAGGTCGCGACCCGGGACTGGATCCGATCGGAGCTGCAGGACCTGGTCAAGGAGCTGGAGGAACGGTACGAGGAGCGGTACGAGGGACGGCACGCCGACGGGCCTCCCGAGCGTCGTTCCGAGCGCCGTTCCGGAGGACCCGGTGTATTCCCGGCGGAACGGCCGCGGGGGCGTGACGTAGAAGACCGGTGACGGGCTTTCCGGGGGCTGTGCGCGGCGCCGTACCATCGTGGTTATGGCTACGGAAGACGCGGTGCGTGAAGCACTGGCGACGGTGAACGACCCCGAGATCCAGCGACCCATCACCGAGCTGGGGATGGTGAAGTCGGTGGTCGTCGGCGCGGACGGGGCGGTCGCGGTCGCCGTGTACCTGACGGTCTCCGGCTGCCCGATGCGCGACACGATCACGAAGAACGTGACGGAGGCGGTCTCGCGGGTCGAGGGCGTCACGCGCGTCGACGTCGAACTGGACGTCATGAGCGACAACCAGCGCAAGGATCTGGCGTCCGCCCTGCGCGGCGGCCAGGCCGACCGCGAGGTCCCCTTCGCCAAACCGGGCTCCCTCACGCGCGTGTACGCGATCGCGTCCGGCAAGGGCGGGGTCGGCAAGTCGTCGGTCACCGTCAACCTGGCGGCGGCGATGGCGGCCGACGGTCTCAAGGTGGGCGTGGTCGACGCCGACATCTACGGCCACAGCGTGCCGCGCATGCTGGGCGTCGAGGGGCTCCCGACCCAGGTCGAGAACATGATCATGCCGCCGTCCTCGCACGGCGTGAAGGTCATCTCCATCGGTATGTTCACCCCGGGCAACACCCCGGTCGTCTGGCGCGGCCCGATGCTCCACCGGGCCCTCCAGCAGTTCCTGGCGGACGTGTACTGGGGCGACCTGGACGTCCTGCTCCTGGACCTCCCGCCGGGCACGGGCGACATCGCGATCTCCGTCGCCCAGCTGGTCCCGAACGCCGAGATCCTGGTCGTGACGACGCCTCAGCAGGCGGCTGCCGAGGTGGCCGAGCGGGCGGGTGCCATCGCCGTACAGACCCACCAGAAGATCGTCGGCGTGGTCGAGAACATGGCGGGCCTGCCCTGCCCGCACTGCGGCGAGATGGTCGACGTCTTCGGCACGGGCGGCGGCCAGAGCGTCGCCGACGGCCTCACCCGCACCACCGGGGCGTCGGTCCCGGTCCTCGGCTCCATCCCGATCGACGTCCGCCTCCGCGAGGGCGGCGACGACGGCCGCCCGGTCGTCCTGACCGACCCGGACTCCCCGGCGGGCGCGGCACTGCGCGGCATCGCCGGAAAGCTGGGGGGACGCCAGCGGGGCCTCGCGGGACTGTCGCTGGGGATCACTCCGAGGAACAAGTTCTGAGAGACCTCAGCCGGGGCTTTTGCTTTTAGGGGCGCGGGGAACTGCGCGACCAGCCACGACGGCGCAGCACCCGCCACACAACCCCACACCCCACAACGGAGGGGCGCCCCAAACAAACGGCGCCCCTCCTTCACTCGTACACGCCAATATCCTTGATCACGGCGAAGCCAAGACCGTACGCACTCATCCCCCGCCCGTACGCCCCCACATGCACACCCTCCTGCGTCGACCCGGCCAGCACCCAGCCGAACTCGGACTCGCGGTAGTGGAAGGGCGTGGGCACGCCGTCGACCGGCAGGGACAGCGTGGACCAGTCGGAACCGCCGAGATCGTCCGCGAGGACCCACGCCGTCTCCGTCTGCTGGTCCAGCCAGTCGTCCCGGAGGGTGTGGTCCATCTGCCCGGGCCAGGTGAAGGACAGCAGCCCCACACCGGCCAGCCAGGCCGCCGAGGACACCGAGGTGGCCTCCAGCAGCCCCGTGCCGTCCGCACTTCGCCGTACGGGGTTGGCGGCCACGGTGACGACCACCGCGAACCGGTCCTTGTCCTCCCCCATCGCCTCGTGCCTTATGGAGGGTTCGTCACCGTGCCCGATCGAACCGTGCTCGACGGCGCCGTCGGCCGCCGTACCCACCTGCATCAGCCAGCGCTGTCCCGTGAAGGCCTCGTCGAGGCCGTACCAAGGGAAGGGCGCCAGCAGATAGCCGTCGACCGTGCGCCGGGCGGAGGGGACAGGTTGTCCGCCCTCCGCGGCCGGCGCCTGCGCGCCCACCCGACTTGTCGTCTCCATGTACCCGGACGCCTCCTCGTTCTCGTCGGCCCGGGCGGCCCGCCCCCCTTCGGGCGGCGTTGCCCGCTGATGTACGGCCCCACAACAACTCGGCAGCATATCCACAGCGTGGCGGGCAACCGGGAAAGCAACCGGCGCGTAGGCCGTGCGGAAGCCCGGATCGGGCCCTCAGGGGCCCGGTCGGAGTATGAATCGCGTCACGCGCGCGGGCGTCGCCGCGAGGGTCAGGTGGCGTCCGCGTCGTAGGGCGGACGCTCGTCCGGCTCGGGCTTCTTCGTCATGTCGACGGTGCCGCCGGAGGTACCGGAGGAGGACGACGCGGAGGAGGAGGAAGACGACGACGGGGAGGACGAGGAGTCGGCCTCGCGGCCGTGGACCGCGTCCGTGACCTCGGCCATCTCCTTCTTCAGGTCGAAGCCGTTGCGGATCTCCTTGAGCCCCAGCTCGTCGTTGTCCAGCTGCTTGCGGATGAACGTCTTGGGGTTCAGGTCCTCGAACTCGAAGTCCTTGAACTCCGGGCCCAGTTCCTCGCGGATGTCCTGCTTCGCGCCTTCCGAGAACTCCCGGATCTTGCGGATGGTGCGCGTGACGTCCTGGATCATCTTCGGCAGCTTCTCCGGACCGAAGACGAGCACGGCGAGGAGCACGAGCGTCACCAGTTCGAGCGGTCCTACGTCATTGAACACCTGAAGCTCCTTGCGATGTCCTCGGTCCTCGGCCCTCGGTGGTCCGTGCGGTCTTCGCGGTCTTCCGTGGTCCGGGCCGGTTCCACGGTACCCGGCCAGCTAGTCCCACCGGTACCGTCCGGGGGCCCAAGAGTGGGTGTACGCGACCGGTTTTCCGCGATGTTTGCCTAGTGGGAGGCGGTGTGGGCCCCTCACCTGTGACGTTTCTGTCAGTTACCGGCAGATGAGCCCAGGATCAGGGAGATCGTCCGCTCCCGGCCGCCGCGCAGCAGGGACAGCTCAAGGCGGTCGCCGGGGCGGTGGGCGCGGATCTTGACGATCAGTTCCTCGCCGGAGTGGACGCGCCTGCCGTCGACCTCGGTGATGATGTCGCCGGCCTCCAGGCCCGCCCGGTCGCCGGGGCCGCCGGTGGTGACCGCGGGCCCGCCGTCGTTGTCCTCGGTGCCTACGCGGGCGCCGTCGCCGGAGTAGTCCATGTCGAGGGTGACGCCGATGACGGGGTGGGTGGCCTTGCCGGTGTTGATGAGTTCCTCGGCGACGCGCTTGCCCTGGTTGATGGGTATGGCGAAGCCGAGCCCGATGGATCCGGACTGCGCGCCGTCGAGCCCCGAGGCGCTGTCGGCGGACCGGATGGCGGAGTTGATGCCCACGACCCTGGCGCGGGCGTCGAGGAGCGGCCCGCCGGAGTTGCCCGGGTTGATGGGCGCGTCGGTCTGGAGCGCGTCGACGTACGAGACGTCGCTGCCGTCGCCGCTGTCGCCGCCGGCGGTGATGGGCCGTTCCTTGGCGCTGATGATCCCGGCGGTGACGGTGTTGGCGAGGTCGAAGGGCGCCCCGATGGCAACAACGGGATCACCGACGGCCACGTCGTCGGAGTTGCCGAGGACAACCGGCTGGAGCCCGTCGACCCCGCTGACCTTGACGACGGCGAGGTCGTACCCGCTGTCGCGTCCGACGACCTCGGCCTCGGCGGTCTCGCCGCCGCTGAAGGTCACGGTTATCTCGCCGTCGGCACCGGCGGGTTCGACGACGTGGTTGTTGGTGAGGATGTGCCCCCGCCCGTCGAGCACGAACCCGGTACCGGTGCCCTCGGCCCCGTCACCACGCACATGCAGCGTCACCACACTGGGCAGCGCCCGGGCGGCGATCCCGGCCACGCTGTCGGGCGCCCGCCCGACGGCCTCGCCATCATCGGCCTGCGGCAACTGGATCCGGTCCCCGACCCCACCGTGCCGCTCCAGATACGCCCCGACGGCACCCCCGACACCCCCGGAGACCAAGGAGAGCACCAGAGCCCCGACAACCAGCCCCCGCTTCCGCGCCCCGGCCGGCCGGACTGCGGGACCGCTGTGCTGGAGGGGCTGAAGGGGAGTGGCCGCCCAGGGGTCATAGCGCCGCCAGGGGTCGGGGCCGGCGTCAGGAGCTTCGGGCGGCACACCGTCGGAGGCATGGGATACGTCAAAGGCCCCCTGCGCCCCCACCACGGCCGTACCGTGCGCCGGGGTCACCGAGGGACGCTGAACCGGCGGAGCGGGCGCCCAGGGACCGGGATGACCGTAGGGCGGGGTGCTGTCGGGACCGGGGTCGGGGAAGGGCGGGGGTTCCTGGGGAGGGGTGGGCGGGGAGTCGAGCAGGGGACCACCCGGTCGGGGGTGCGGCTCGACGGGAGACGGGACTTCAGCCGCCCCGAACACACCGGGCACGGCTGCACCGGGCGCTGCGGTCGGCGGCGGCAACGCGAAGTCACCGTCGCCATCACCCTTGCTGTAAGTCCCGGAGAGAGCCTCTTCGTCGGCCCCTACCCGGACCGCGTCAGACCCAGCGGAGACCTCACCGGCCCCGCCGGAAGCCCCCTCGGCCTCCGCCGAGCCCAACTCAGGCCCGACCAAAGGCCCCTCGGACCCCTCGGCCCCAGCCAAACCCTCCCCCGCAGCCAACTCCCCCTGGCCGGACCCCGATTCCCCGCGACCGGACGTCGCCCCCGCATCCCTGCGGGAACGACTCCACCAGCTGGTGGTCTTCGCGGGCTTCCCCTCGTTCATGCTCTCCCCACACCTGGCCCGCTGCTGTGCGGCCCGCACCTCGGATTCAACCAGGTTCGTGGGGTCAGCGGACGGTGTCCGTGGTGGAAGGGGACGGTGAGCGGGACGAGTCGGGTGCCGGGGCCATGAGGAGGCCCTCGACCGCCGCGTCGGGCGACGACGACCAGGAGGTCAGGGCGATCTGCGGGGCCTGCAGCGGGCGTATGAGCGGGGAGAGTACCGCCGCTGCCGCCACCACCGGTGTCGTCAGCGGGTGCATCGCCTCGCGTTCACGGCCGCCCGGGGCCGGTGCGGGGATGCCCGGCAGCAGCGGTGCGGACGCCTCCGTCGAGGCCACCGGTCCCTGTCCGAACGTCCCCTGGCCGAAGCCCTGCGAGAGCAGTGGGCCGACTCCTCGGCGCCGCTGGCTCTCGGGAGCCGTCGCGGCTCCGCCGCCCTGCGGACGCATCGGTGTCACATTGCTGCCCCCGGAGGTGCCCCGCGCCTCGGCGGTGTCGCCGGGAACGCCCGTCGACACCCCGCCCAGCGCGATCGCGGCCAGCGACACCGCACCGGCGGCGGCGAAGGCGAACCGCAGTCCGCGCGAGGACGAGCGGTCGGCGTCGTGACGGCCCACGTCATGGATGCGGAAACCCCGGCCCGGAGCGGGCGGCAGTACGGAGGTGTGCGGGCGGGCGGGGACGTATCCGAAGCCGTCCCCTCTCACGCCGAAGACTCCCGAGGAGGAGGTCCCAGGGACTCCTGAACCGATCCCCCGGCCCCCGGGGAACGCCGAGATGCCGTCGGTGAATCCTCCCCCGCCCAGCGGCGAGCCGCCGGAGTCGGGATCACCGCCTCCGGGGAGGCCCTGGAGGCGGGCCAGGAAGCTTTCGGAAGGTGGTGGCGGGGCCATTTCCGCGAAGACGCTCTTCAGCCGGCGCTGCGCGTCGGCCTCCGACTTGCACTTCGCGCACGTGGCCAGGTGCGCCAGGACGCGCTCACGCGTCTCATGACCGAGTTCTCCGTCCACCAGGGCGGAGAGGCGGTCTCCCAGATGCTGCTCGGCGAGGCGACGCTCGGCCGAGTACGGCCGCGATCCACTCACGCGCTCGCGCCCCCTCCTCCCAGCGCGGCCACCCGTGGCACCGCGAAACGGCGCTCGGCACGGGCCTCCGGAGAGCGGTGCGCGAGGGCCTTGCGGAGCTGGGAGCGGCCTCGGTGGATACGGGAGCGGACCGTGCCGAGCTTCACGCCGAGGGTCGCGGCGATCTCCTCGTACGACAGTCCCTCGATGTCACAGAGGACGACGGCGGCACGGAACTCGGGCGCGAGGGTGTCCAGCGCCTGCTGGACGTCCGCGTCGAAGTGGGCGTCGTTGAAGACCTGCTGCGGGGACGGCTCGCGGCTGGGCAGTCGCTCGGCCGCGTCGTCGCCGAGGGCGTCGAAACGGATGCGCTGCTTGCGGCGGACCATGTCCAGGAAGAGGTTGGTGGTGATGCGGTGCAGCCAGCCCTCGAAGGTGCCGGGCGTGTACGTCGACAGTGAGCGGAAGACGCGGACGAAGACCTCCTGTGTGAGGTCCTCGGCGTCGTGCTGGTTGCCGGTCAGGCGGTAGGCCAGGCGGTAGACGCGGCCACTGTGCGTGCTGACGATCTCCTCCCACGTGGGCGGAGTCCACGCCTGCCCGTCCGCGTCGGTGGAGAAGGTCGCGGTCTGGGCTCGGTCAGCGGCGTGGCTGGGGTCAGCAGCGGTGTTGTTCACGGATTTCGGCCTGCCCGCTGATCCGAGAAGGCGCCGCAGCGCCCCTCCCCGATCCACAGGCGCAGCCGCACCTCCCCTGTCGGCTCTGGTGGTGTCCAGTGGAGCCCCTACCATAGCCACCTCGCCCGTTAGCTCCGGATAAGCGGTTTTACGAGAAATTGCTCTGTGCCGATACTGCTCGACCGGCCGGGTCAGTACCTGCCCGGTGTTCTCGCTGTGCTGGTCCATCCGCTCGTCCCCCCTGTGCTCACCCTGTCTGTCCCACCTCGTCCCACACCCCTCTAAACGCCCGGTCCCATCTGCGGGTTCCCGGCCGCAACGGATACAGTCACGCCCAGGCAACCGCGGGGACAGGAGAGGGTCATTACCGGCAACCGGCAGACGAGCTGGGCGTTCGCCGACGCCTTTGTCGCCGAGGACGAGGCACTGCGCTGGTCCCGTGACCGGGCCCGCGAGGCAGGGCTGCGCTCGGTGGCGCCCAGCACGGGCGCCGCGCTACGGCTGCTGGCCGCCTCCGTGGACGCGAAGGCGGTGGCGGAGATCGGGACCGGGACGGGCGTCTCGGGGATGTACCTGCTGCACGGTATGCGCGCGGACGGGGTCCTGACCACGGTCGACCCCGAGCCCGAGCACCAGCAGTTCGCCCGCCAGGCCTTCCGCGCGTGCGGCTTCGCCAGCAACCGGGCCCGTTTCATCCCGGGCCGCGCCCTGGACGTCCTGCCCCGGCTCGCGGACGCCGGCTACGACCTCGTCTTCTGCGACGGCGACCGGCTGGAGAGTCTCGACTATCTAGCTGAATCGTTGCGTCTGCTCCGTACGGGTGGCCTGGTGGTCTTCGAGGGGGTCTTCGCCAACGGCAGGACCGTCGATTCGGGGCCCCAGCCCACCGAGGTCATACGGCTGCGCGAGCTGCTGCGGGCAGTGCGCGAGAGCCAGGAACTGGTGCCGTCCCTGTTGCCCGTGGGGGACGGTCTGCTGTGCGCGGTCAAGCGCTGACGGCGGAGCACTGAGGCAAAACAGTGCCCCGGCACCGTGTGTTCACGATGCCGGGGCAGCTGAAAGGGTATGGACGCGTCCGCGCGTCAGCCGACGACCTTCTTGAGGGCGTCGCCCAGCGCGTCGGCCTCATCAGGGGTCAGCTCGACGACGAGTCGACCGCCGCCTTCGAGCGGAACGCGCATGACGATGCCCCGCCCCTCCTTTGTCACCTCGAGCGGGCCATCGCCCGTCCGCGGCTTCATGGCCGCCATGCTCGTTCCCCTTCCTGAAACCAGCTCATCGTCGCCGACGGCCCCTTAGGAGGGCACGCCCATCCCCTCATGGGACGAACGTCACCGGCATCGAACACATTGCTTCCCAGCCATTATCCCGCATCTCAGGACCCTATGACCAACATCAGTCGGCATCGCTTGGGCAACGCGCGCGAGCAAAACCACCCAATTCGGCGATGTGACTGCGATACTTCGCCGCCGCGCGGACTCACGCCGACCCGCGCCGGCCGCGAACGGACGGGAATTCTTTGACGCAGGTCACACGACCCGCCCTCTCCCCGGACCGTGATCTCCGCCATGCTGTCCATGCTGTCCTGCGACGACCGAGCCGAGACACCCACCGGAGGGGACCCCCATGGCCGACACCGTGCTCTACGAGGTGCACGACGGGCTGGCGACGATCACGCTCAACCGCCCCGAGGCGATGAACGCGCTGAGCATCGCGGCGAAGGTCGCGCTCCGGGAGGCGGTCCAGGAGGCGGCGGGCGACGGCGCCGTACGGGCGGTCCTGCTGACCGCCGCCGGGGACCGGGCGTTCTGTGTGGGCCAGGACCTGAAGGAGCACATCGGGCTGCTGGCGGCCGATCGCGCGGCCGGCACGGGGGAGACCATGACCACGGTCCGCGAGCACTACAACCCCATCGTGCGGGCTCTGACGGGCATGCCCAAGCCGGTGGTGGCGGGCGTGAACGGCGTCGCGGCCGGGGCGGGCTTCGGCTTCGCGCTCGCCGCGGACTACCGCGTGGTCGCGGACACGGCCTCCTTCACCACCTCGTTCGCGAACGTGGCGCTGACCGCCGACTCGGGCGTCTCCTGGACGCTCCCGCGCGTGGTCGGCCCCGGGCGTGCCGCGGACCTGCTCCTGTTCCCGCGCAGCGTCAAGGCGCAGGAGGCGTACGAGCTGGGCATCGCGAACCGGGTCGTCCCGGCGGCGGACCTGCGGGCCGAGGCCGAGAGGACGGCACGCGCGCTGGCGGACGGCCCGACGGTGGCGTACGCGGCCCTCAAGGAGGCCATGGCGTACGGCTTCTCGCACACCCTGGAGGAGACCCTGGAGAAGGAGGACGAACTCCAGGCACGGGCGGGCGCGTCGGAGGACCACGCGATCGCGGTGCAGGCGTTCGTCAACAAGGAGAAGCCGAAGTATCTGGGGCGGTAGCGGGGCGCGGGTGCGGGTGCCGGTGCCGCGCGTACCGGCACCGGCGGTCAGCCCTGCCGGGCCACACAGTCCGCCAGATGGTCGTCCACCAGGCCGCACGCCTGCATCAGGGCGTACGCGGTCGTGGGGCCGACGAAGCACAGGCCGCGTTTCTTCAGCGCCTTGGAGAGGGCGGTCGACTCGTCGGTGACCGCGGGGACGTCCGACAGGGTCTTGGGGACCGGACGGGTGGCGGCGTCCGGGGCATGCGACCAGATCAGCTCGTCCAGATCCCCCGGGGCCCAATCGACGAGCACGCGCGCGTTGGCGATCGTCGCGTCGACCTTCGCGCGGTTGCGGATGATGCCGGCGTCGGCGAGGAGGCGTTCGCGGTCGGCGTCCGTGAACTCCGCGACGGAGGCGATCCTGAAGCCGGCGAAGGCGGTACGGAAGCCCGGCCGGCGGCGCAGGATGGTGATCCAGGAGAGGCCGGACTGGAAGGCCTCCAGGGAGAGCCGTTCGAAGAGGGCGTCGTCGCCGTGGACGGGACGCCCCCACTCCTCGTCGTGATAGCTGACGTAGTCCTCCGTGGACAGCGCCCAGGGACAGCGCAGACCGCCGTCGGGCCCGGCGACGGCCGCCCCGCTGTCGTCGTCGCTCACTGCTCGCTCCCCTGGACCGGCTTGTCCAGGGTGGTCCGCGTCGCGGCCTGGGCGCCGGCCAGGGCGGACTCCAGGTCGGCGATACGGGCGTCCCGCTCGGCGAGTTCGGCGCCGAGGCGGGTGAGGGCGTCGTCGACGTCCGACATGCGGTAGCCGCGGGCGGCGACCGGGAAGCGGAGGGACTCGACGTCGCCGCGGTCGACCGGCCGGTCGGGCGGCAGCGGGTCCTGGAGCCGTTCGGGCGCGGCGTCCGGCAGCACGGCGGTCTCGCCACCGCCCACCACGGCCAGCGTCACCGCGCCGACCACGACGGCGAGCGCGACGACCAGGAACAAGAACATCAACATCGCTGGTTCCCCACGGAATTTCGGATGGAGCGGATCGGGCTGAGCGGAGCGGATCGGAGCGGACTGAGCCGAACAGGCAGGAGCAGTGCGGCAGGGTCCGATCGTGCCATGCGAGTCTGGCAGTTATGGTCGCAGGCGGCCGAATACCCGGAACGTACTAGGAGGGGTCACAGGCGATGCTCAGACTGGGCAGGCGTGAATTCGACGCGCACGAGCCGGTGATCATGGCGATCGTGAACCGGACCCCGGACTCCTTCTACGACCAGGGAGCCACCTTCCGCGACGAGCCGGCGCTCGCGCGCGTGGAGCAGGCGGTGTCAGAGGGGGCTGCCATCATCGACATCGGCGGGGTGAAGGCGGGGCCCGGCGAGGAGGTGACGGCGGCGGAGGAGGCACGGCGGACGGTCGGTTTCGTGGCGGAGGTGCGGCGCAGGTTCCCCGAGGTGGTCATCAGCGTGGACACCTGGCGGGCGGAGGTCGGCGAGGCCGTGTGCGAGGCGGGGGCGGATCTGCTGAACGACGCGTGGGGCGGGGTCGATCCGGGGCTCGCGGAGGTCGCGGGGCGGTACGGGGTGGGGCTGGTGTGCACGCACGCGGGCGGTGCGGAGCCGCGGACGCGTCCGCACCGGGTGGCGTTCGAGGATGTCATGGCCGACATCTTGCGCGTGACCGTCGGACTGGCGGAGCGGGCGGTGGCGCTGGGAGTGCCTCGGGAGTCGGTGCTGATCGATCCCGGGCACGACTTCGGGAAGAACACGCGGCACAGTCTTGAGGCGACGCGGCGGTTGGGGGAGATGGTGGAGACGGGCTGGCCGGTGCTGGTCTCCCTGTCCAACAAGGACTTCGTGGGCGAGACGCTGGATCGACCGCTGAAGGAGCGCCTGGTGGGGACGTTGGCGACGACGGCGGTGTCGATGTGGCTGGGGGCGCGGGTGTATCGCGTCCACGAGGTGGCGGAGACGCGCCAGGTACTGGACATGGTGACGTCGATCGCGGGCAACCGCCCGCCGACGGTGGCACGAAGGGGGCTGGCGTAGGGCTTTTTCGCCCCCGCCGCCCCTACCCGTTCCCAGCCCTGGGGGCTGCGCCCCCAGACCCCCACTTTGTCCTCAAACGCCGGACGGGCTAAGTAGTTAGCCCGTCCGGCCAGCGCGATACGGGGGTTCGGGGGCGGAGCCCCCGAGGAACCGTCCGCTCAGGCCAGCGCTAGCGGCCCGCCTCCTTCGACACCAGCGCCACCGCCTCGTCCACCTCGTCCGTCACGTGGAACAGCATCAGGTCCTTCTCCGACGCCTTGCCCTGGGCGATCAGCGTGTTCTTCACCCAGTCCACCAGCCCGCCCCAGTACTCGCTCCCGAACAGCACGATCGGGAACCGCGTCACCTTCTGCGTCTGGACCAGGGTCAGTGCCTCGAAGAGTTCGTCCAGCGTGCCCAGGCCCCCGGGCAGGACCACGAAACCCTGTGCGTACTTCACGAACATCATCTTGCGGACGAAGAAGTAGCGGAAGTTCAGGCCGATGTCGACGTAGGGGTTCAGCCCCTGCTCGAAGGGCAGCTCGATGCCCAGCCCGACCGAGACGCCCTTCGCCTCGCACGCCCCCTTGTTCGCCGCCTCCATCGCCCCCGGGCCACCGCCGGTGATGACGGCGAAGCCGGCCTCCACCAGGCCCCGCCCGAGCCGCACACCCGCCTCGTACTCCGGCGACTCCCGCGGCGTCCGCGCCGAGCCGAACACGCTGATCGCGGGCGGGAGTTCGGCGAGTGTGCCGAAGCCCTCGATGAACTCTGACTGGATGCGCAGCACCCTCCACGGGTCCGTGTGGACCCAGTCGGAGGGGCCGCCCGCGTCGAGGAGACGCTGGTCGGTGGTGCTCGCCTGGACCTGCCCGCGCCTGCGCAGCACCGGTCCGAGCCGCTGCTCCTCAGGTGGCTGCTTGCTGCCCTCGGGGTTGCCGGTAGCCATGGCCGCTCCCTTCCTCCGCTTGCTGTGGTTCCACCTCAGCGTAGATCTCCGCCGGTTACGGGCGGGGGACGTGAGCATGTCCGCCGTAAAGCGGCGCTTGTCGGGTCATGACGTCAGCCAGGCCCTCAGCCGTTGCTCGCCCGCAAGGATCTTTTCGGTTTCCACCCGTTCGTCCCGCTTGTGCGCCAAGTGCGGGTTCCCGGGGCCGTAGTTGACCGCCGGGACGCCGAGCGCGCTGAAGCGCGACACGTCCGTCCAGCCGTACTTGGGCTGCGGGGTGCCGCCCACCGCCTCGATGAAGGCCGCGGCGGCCGGATGGGAGAGGCCCGGCAGCGCCGCTCCGCTGTGGTCGTCGACCACGAACTCCGTCACCCCACAGTCCGCGAAGACCTCCCGCACGTGTGCGAGCGCCTCCTCCTCCGAACGGTCCGGCGCGTAGCGGAAGTTGACCGTCACCACGCACTCGTCGGGGATCACGTTGCCCGCCACCCCGCCGCCGATCCGGACCGCGTTGAGGCCCTCCCGGTACTCCAGGCCGTCGATCACCGGGTAACGCGGCTGGTACGAGGCGAGCTTGGCGAGGATCGGGGCCGCCGCGTGGATCGCGTTGGAGCCCATCCAGCTGCGCGCGGAGTGCGCCCGCTCCCCCGCCGTCTTCAGCAGCACCCGCAGCGTGCCCTGGCAGCCGCCCTCCACCTGGCCGTCGGACGGCTCCAGCAGCACCGCGAAGTCGCCCTCCAGCCACTCCGGGTGGGCCTCGGCCACATGCCTGAGCCCGTTCAGCTCGGCCGCGACCTCTTCCTGGTCGTAGAAGACGAACGTCAGGTCCCTGTTCGGCTCCGGGACCGTCGCCGCGATCCGCAGCTGCACCGCGACCCCCGACTTCATGTCGCAGGTCCCGCAGCCCCACAGCACCCCGTCCTCGTCCAGCCGTGAGGGCACGTTGTCCGCGATCGGGACCGTGTCGATGTGGCCGGCCAGGATCACGCGTTCCGCGCGGCCCAGGTTCGTCCGGGCGACGACGTTGTTGCCGTACCGCTCGACCGCGAGGTGCGGCAGGCCGCGCAGGGCCATCTCGATCGCGTCCGCGAGCGGCTTCTCGCCGCCGCTCTCCGAGGGGAAGTCGACGAGCCACGCGGTCAGTCGAGCGGCGTCCAAGGTGAGGTCAAGCGGTGTGTCGGCCATACCGACGACCCTAACGCGCCGCCGATTCGCCCCCTTCCTCACCCGACTCGGAAGTCACGGACCCTACTCTCCAGTACCTTGTACGGATGCCGGAGCAGTCCCCCACTCACAAGCGTCGTGGCCGTCTCCTCCGTCGTGGGGCGTCCTTCCTCGTGCTGCTCGCCGTCGCGGGCTATCTCGTGGTGCAGTACGTCACCGGCGGCACCGGGGATCCGGCCTGCGAGGTCGTCTCGGCCGACGGCCGCGGCCCCTCGTACGAGTTCACCCCCGAGCAGGCCGTCAACGCGGCGACGATCACCGCGGTCGGCACCGCGCGCGGGCTGCCCGAACGGGCCGTCGCCATCGCGCTGGCGACCGCGCTCCAGGAGTCGGGGCTGCGCAACATCACCCACGGCGACCGGGATTCACTGGGCCTGTTCCAGCAACGGCCCTCGCAGGGCTGGGGAACCGAGAAGGAGATCCTCGACCCGACCTACTCGGCGGGCGAGTTCTACGACCATCTCGTCAAGGTCTCCGACTACGAGACCCTCCCCCTCACCGTGGCCGCCCAGCGCGTGCAGCGCAGCGGCTTCCCGGAGGCGTACGCCAAGCACGAGCCGGACGCCACCCTGCTGGCGGCGGCCCTGACCGGGCACGCGGCGGCCACCCTGACCTGCGAGGGCCGCCGGGACGCCAGCACGACCGGCGGCGGTCCGGACGCCGTACGGGCCGCGCTCGTACGGGACTTCGGCCGCGACGTGCTCGCCGTGGCGGGCGCGGAGGTGAGCCGCAAGGGCGCCGCCGACACCCCTACGCCCTCACCCTCCTCCACCGCGCCCTCCACCGTCACGCTCCCGGTGCCCGAGGACACCGACACCGCCGCCGGGACGACGCGCGCGCAGCGCGGCTGGCAGCTCGCGCACTGGGCCGTGGCCAACGCCTCGGCGCTGCACATCGAGAACGTCACCTACGCGGGCCGCCGCTGGACGGCCGGCAACACCGACAGCGAGTGGCGTCCGACGGGCACCCGGGCGAGCGCGGAAGCGGTCCGGATCGTCACCACTCCGTAGTACGGGCAGGAGTACGGGACGTCGCTCGTAAGGGTTACTCCTGCCGGGTCCCGGCGGGAGTCTGCGCGGGTTTTCGCCGAGTGCCTCCGAGATCCGCCCACTGTCCGGCAGAACCCTTGCGGACAAAGGGCCGCAACGCGTCGCAAGGATTCACCCGACTTTCGGACCGGGTGACCTTTGCCCGCTTTTATCCGCAGGCGATTATGCGACACATTGCCAACTCTTTGCATTCGTGCGCCGCAACCTTCAGGGGTCCTGGAGCGGTATTCACTGCGTCCGAGTCCGGACGATCAACAGTCAACCGAAACTCAGGAGCATCATGTCCCTCCCCCTGACCCGCCGGATCGCCCGTGCCGCGCTGCTCGTCGCAGCGGGAGCGGCAGCCGGGGTCGGTGCGGCCGGCTCCGCCAGCGCGGCCCCCGCCGCCCTGCCGGCCACCCCCAACCTGGGCGCCCTGACCGCCCTGGACGCGGCCGGCGGCGCCGGTGACCTCCTCGGCAGCACCACGGAGACCGCGACGAAGGGCGGCCTCCCGACGGACGCGCTGCCGACGAAGGGCCTGCCGGGCGCCGGTCAGCTGCCCCTGCAGGGCCTGCCGCTGGGCTGACCCGACCGCGGGACCAGGTGATGGCGGAGGGGCCCGGGGATCTTCCCCGGGCCCCTCTGTCGTATCTCGCGTATCTGTCGTACGACCGCTGCCGCCGAAGTCGGCTACAGGCGGGCGACCGCCGCCGCCACCCGCTCGTCCGTCGCCGTGAGGGCCACGCGGACGAAGGTCTCGCCCGCCGTGCCGTAGAAGTCGCCCGGCGCGACCAGGATGCCCAGGTCGGCGAGGTGGGCGACGGTGTCCCAGCAGGACTCCTCGCGGGTCGCCCACAGGTAGAGGCTGGCCTCGCTGTGCTCGATGCGGAAGCCGTGGCGGACCAGGGCCTCGCGCAGGGCCGTACGACGGGCCACGTACCGCTCGCGCTGTTCGCGCACGTGGGTGTCGTCGCCGAGGGCGGCCACGACGGCCGCCTGGGTGGGCGCCGAGGTCATCATGCCGCCGTGCTTGCGGATCTCCAGGAGCGGGCCGAGGACGGCCGGGTCACCGGCCAGGAAGGCCGCCCGGTAGCCCGCGAGGTTGGAGCGCTTGGAGAGGGAGTGGACGGCCACGATCCCCTCGTACGAGCCGCCGCACACGTCCGGGTGAAGGACCGAGACCGGGTCGGCCTCCCAGCCCAGCTCCAGGTAGCACTCGTCGGAGAAGACCAGCACGCCGTGCTCTCGGGCCCAGGCGACCGCCCGGGTCAGCTCGTCCTTGGTCAGTACCCGGCCCGTGGGGTTCGAGGGCGAGTTGAGCCAGAGCAGCTTGAGGTTGGTCGGGTCCAGCTCCGTCGGGTCGTCGTAGACCTCGTACTCGGCGCGGGCCAGGCGGGCGCCGACCTCGTACGTCGGGTAGGCCAGGCGCGGGTAGGCGACCCTGTCGCCGGGGCCGAGGCCCAGCTGGGTGGGGAGCCAGGCGACCAGTTCCTTGGAGCCGACGATCGGCAGGACGTGGCGGTGGGTGATGTCCCGGGCGCCGAGGCGGCGTTCGACCCAGGCGGTGAGCGCGTCGCGCAGTTCGGGCGTGCCCCAGACGGTCGGGTAGCCCGGTGAGTCGGCCGCCGCGACCAGCGCTTTCTGGATCAGCTCGGGGACCGGGTCGACCGGCGTGCCGACCGACAGGTCGACGATGCCGTCCGGGTGCGCGGCGGCCGTCTTCTTGTACGGCTCCAGCTTGTCCCAGGGGAAGGCGGGAAGGCGGTCGGAGACTGCGGAGGACACGATTACTGGCTCACTTTCGTACGTACGGCAAACGCCTCGGTCCCGTACGGCGACCACGACCTGGGCGATCGGGGCGTACGGGACCGAGGCGGCGCGGGCTCTGCGGGCCGCCGTCAGCCGTTCTGCGGCGGCAGCGCGGCGATGAAGGGGTGATCGCGCTCGATCAGTCCCAGCTTGCTGGCGCCGCCGGGCGAGCCGAGTTCGTCGAAGAACTCGACGTTCGCCTTGTAGTAGTCCTTCCACTCCTCCGGAGTGTCGTCCTCGTAGAAGATCGCCTCGACCGGGCAGACCGGCTCACAGGCTCCACAGTCGACGCATTCGTCCGGGTGGATGTACAAGGACCGGGAGCCCTCGTAGATGCAGTCGACCGGGCACTCTTCAATGCACGCCTTGTCCTTGACGTCGACACAAGGCTGCGCGATGACGTAGGTCACGCTGTCGTTCCTCCTCGATAGGGCGCTGGCGGGCCGTCTTCAGGCCCCGCCACCTGGCGCGCGGGAGCGCGGCGTCGTCGATGCCCGCACCTAGTATCTCCGTTCCCGGGCATGATCCATACAGGAGGGGCGAACTGACCTGTGGAAATCTCTGCGGCCGGCCGGCTCGTCGTCCGAATCACCGCTGCTGACGTGGGCAAACGTGTCTCTGTTCGACGGCTGAACGAAGAAGCCCCGGATAGTGAGAAGTTCACCGACACGGTAGGTGTTCTCACATCATGGGACGAAGACACGGGTGTGCTCCTGATCACACGACGTGACGGCGAGCGCGTACGGGTCGCTGCGGCGTCCCTGGTGGCGGGCAAAGTGGTCCCCGCGGCCCCCGCCCGTCGGCGCGGCCCCGCCGCCTCGTACGAGGAGCTGGCGCGGGTCTCCGCGCGGTCCTGGCAGCCGGTGGAGAGCGAGCGGCTGGGCGAGTGGGAGCTGCGGGCGGCCTCCGGGTTCACCCGGCGGGCGAATTCCGTGCTGCCGCTCGGCGACCCGGGCGTGCCGCTCGACGAGGCGCTGACCGCCGTGAGCCGCTGGTACGCCGATCGGGGCCTGCCCGCGTACGTCCAGACCGCGACCGGCGCCGAGGGCACCCAGGAGGTGCTGTGCGCGGAGCTGGCGGAGCGCGGGTGGACGCGTGAGGTGACGGCCGGGCTGTGGGTCGGGGGGCTGGCGCCCGTCGCCGATCTGGGGGACGGCGGCGGTGGGGTGGTGCTGGCGCGGGAGGCCGACGAGGCGTGGCTCTCGCGGTATCAGCGCAAGGGCGTGAGCGAGGTGGCCCTCGCCGTGCTGGGCAGCGGGCCCTCGGTGTGGTTCGCGACCGTGCCGGGGGACGCCCCGGGTGAGCCGCCCGCCGCCATCGGGCGGTGTGTCGTGGACGGGCGGTGGGCCGGGTTCGCGGCCGTCGAGGTGGACCCCGGTCAGCGGCGACGCGGGCTGGCCACGGCCGTCATGGCCGCGCTGGCCGGGCGGGCGCTGGAGGAGGGCGCGTCGGCCGCCTGGCTGCAGGTGGAGGAGGACAACGCGGGGGCGCGGGCGCTGTACACCGGGATGGGATTCGGAACGCATCACTCCTACCACCACTATCGATCGGCGTGAGAGGGCACGGGCCTGGTATGCGTCTCCCTCATCCCCCGCCGTATCCGCCGGGACCCGAACGGTCCGCCGAACTACGGGCGTTGTTCGCCGAGGAAGCCCGCTCCGAGCGGCCCGACCTCACGACGCTGTGCCTGCTGATGGGCGCGGTCGCGGACCGGGCCCTCGACGAGGCCGGCGTCGACGCCGTCCAGATGGAACTCGACCGGCTGGCCGGGCAGTTGCCCTTCCGCCCGGGCGGGCCGCACTCCTGGGCGACGGCCCTGCACGAACTCCTCGGCGAACGCCTCGGCTTCCGGGGCAGCCCGGCCGACTACCAGCGGCTGGAGTCCTCACTGCTGCACGAAGTGGTGGTACGGCGGCGGGGGTTGCCGATCCTGCTGTCCGTGCTGTGGATGGAGGTCGCGCGGCGGGCGGGGGCGCCGGTGTACGGGGTCGCGCTGCCCGGGCACTTCGTCGTGGGCTTCGGTCCCGTCGACCAGCAGGTGCTCGCCGATCCCTTCGACGGGGGGCGGGTGTTGACCGGGGGCGACGCGGAGTTGCTGGTCGCGGGGGCGACCGGGGAGGCGTTGGATCCTTCGATGCTGGGGCCCGCTGATCCGCTGGATGTGATGTTGCGGGTGCTGAACAATGTGCGGGCGTGGGGGGCGGCGCGGCCGGAGCGGTCGGAAGTGTCTTTGTGGGCGGTGGAGTTGGCGCTGCTGTTGCCTTCGCATCCGGCGCGGTTGCGGTATGAGCGGGCGCAATTGCTTGTGGGGCGGGGGGAGTTCTTGGTGGGAGCGGATGAGTTGGAGGGGTATGCGGAGGTGCTGGGGGTTGTCGACGAGGTCGGGGCTGAGCGGGTGCGGGGGCAGGCTCGGGCGGCCCGGGCCCGTTTGAACTGACGGGGGTACGGGGGTAGTCGTTCGGGTGCGGATCCGTGGGGGCTGGGGGCGCGGCCCCCGGGGGGGGGGGGGGGGGGGGGGGCCCCGCCCTTGGGGGGGGGGGGGGACCTGCGCGGCCAGCCACAACCGCCCCGCAGTGGCCCTCGAAGTCCAGCCACCCCCTTACAGCCAGCCCTTCTCTCTCGCTATCCGTACCGCTTCCGCCCTGTTCCTCGCCGTCAGCTTCTGGATGGCCGTCGACAGGTAGTTGCGAACCGTCCCCTGGGACAAATGCAGCCTGGACGCCAACTCCGCGTTCGTCGCGCCGTTCTCCGCCGCCCTCAAAACCTCTCGCTCACGGTCCGTCAACGGGTTCGCGCCGTCCGCCAGGGCCGCTGCCGCGAGCGTCGGGTCGATGACCCGCTCGCCCGCCAGTACCTTGCGTACCGCTTCCGCCAGTTGGGCCGCCGGGGCGTCCTTGACCAGGAAGGCGTCCGCGCCCGACTCCATGGCGGTGCGGAGGTAGCCGGGGCGGCCGAAGGTGGTGAGGATGACGAGCTTCAGGGCCGGGAACTCCCGGTGGAGCTGCGCCGCCGCCTCGATGCCCGTCGCGCCCGGCATCTCGATGTCCAGGAGGGCCACGTCCAGGTCGGGGTGGGCCCGGGCCACCCCCAACACCTCGTCGCCGCGCGCCGCCTGGGCGACGACCTCGATGTCGGGCTCCAGGCCCAGCAGTGCGGCCAGTGCCTCGCGGACCATCGACTGGTCCTCCGCCAGCAGGACCTTGATCACGCGGTTCATGGACCGGATCCTACGTCCGGCGCGGTCGGCGCCGGGTTCGCGGGCACCCTGGCCACCAGGCGGAAGCCCCGCTTCGTGCGGCCCGCCTCCAGGGAGCCGCCCGTCTTCGCCAGGCGTTCCGCGAGGCCGGTGAGGCCGTTGCCGGGGACGCCGGAGGAGGAGCCGCCCGTGCCGTCGTCCTCCACCGAGAGTTCGAGGACGGGGCCGTCCAGGGTCTGCCTGGTCAGCACCTCGACCGTGCAGCGCCGGGCGCCGCTGTGCCGTACGACGTTGGTCACCGCCTCGCGCAGGGCCCAGGCGAGGGCGGACTCCGCGTCCTCGTCGGCGTCGGCAGGGACCGGGTCGGCGGGCAGGGCGGCCGTGATGCCGGCCGCCGTCAACGCCGCCTTCGCGCCCGCCAGTTCGCCGGTCAGGCGCGGACGACGGTAGCCGCTCACCGCCTCGCGTACGTCCACCAGGGCCTGGCGGCTCACCTGCTCGATGTCGGCGACCTGGAGGGCGGCCTTGTCGGGGTGGTCGGGGAGCATCCGGCCGGCCAGTTCGCATTCAGGGTGATCAGGGAGAGGGAGTGGCCCAGCAGGTCGTGCAGGTCCCGGGCCAGCCGCAGGCGTTCCTCGTTCGCGGCCAGCTGGGCGACGGTGGCCCTGGCCTCGCGCAACTCGATGGTCGTACGCACGAGTTGTCGTACCCCTGCCATCGCGGCGCCGCCGAGGAGGGCCGGGACGAGGAGTCCGGCGAGGTAGGCGTGGCCGCCGGGGACCGCCAGGGCGACGGCGGTCATCAGGGCCGCCGTGGCCGGGATCGTCCAGCGGGCCAGGCGCGTCGGCAGGGCGGCGCCGGACGCGGTGGACACGTACACGAACAGGACGAGCCACTCGCGGCCCAGGGTGAGGGACAGGAGGGCCGACTGGGCGGCGAGTACCACCAGGGAGCCGCCGACCAGGCGGGTCGTCTCGCCGCGGCCGGTGCGGAAGACCAGGGCCCAGTACCAGGCGACGAAGGCGGCCAGGCCCAGCCAGCCGAGGAGCCGTACGCCCGTGCTGTGGCCGCCGTGGAGCAGGTCGCCCACCGGGGCGCCCAGGTAGACCAGCCAGACGCCGATCCACAGGGACTTCACCACCCGCTGTCTGCGGGTGGTGGGGCGTTGTCCGATGCCGACGCCGCTCACGCCTTCAGCGTGTCCTTCCGGTACAGCCAGGCCGCGCCGCCCGCGAAGAGGACGAAGGAGACGGCCAGGATCGCCACGTCCTTCAGCTGCGGGGCGTCGCCCAGCTCGATGGACTGTCCGAGGGCAGCGTACGCGTGCGTGGGCAGCCACTTCGCGATGTCCTGCAGCCACTGGGGGAAGGTCGTCGTCGGCATCCACAGACCGCCGAGCATGGAGAGGCCGAAGTAGACGATCATCGTGATCGGGCGGACCGAGTCGCCGCTCGCGAGATAGCCGAGGGCGACTCCGAGTGCGGCGAAGACCAGGCTGCCGGCCCAGATCGTGCCGGTGAGGGCCAGCCACTGCCAGGCGTCGAGGCGTACGTCCTTCACGGCCGCCGCGACGACGAAGACGACCACGATCGACGGCAGGCTGATCACGGCCGCGCTCGCCGTCTTGGCGAAGACATAGCCGCGCCCCGGGAGCGTGGTGAGCCGCAGCTGTCGTACCCAGCCGCTCTCGCGCTCCTTGGCGATGCGCTCGCTGTTGCCCATCAGGACGGCCGTCAGGGCGCCGAAGGAGGCCATGGCGACCATGTAGAAGGTCGGGAGGGTGAGTTCCGTGCCCGTGACCTTCGTGACGCTGTCCGCGCTGCCCGCTATCAGCAGGAACAGCGCCGACGGGTAGATCACCGAGAAGAACAGAAACTTGCGGTTGCGCAGGGCCCGGGTCACTTCGAGCTGGATGAGGGCCCGTGAGGCGAAGGTGGTGGTCGTCATGAGGTGCGCGCCTCCTCGGCTGCCGCGGTGAGGGTGACGAAGGCCTGTTCGAGGCCGAGGCCGGCCACTTCGAGGTTGCGGGGGTAGAGGCCGAGGCCGTAGAGGGCGTGGACGGTCGCGTCGGCGTCGGAGGACTGGATGCGGACCGTCCGGCCGGATATGTCGAGCGAGGTCAGGAAGGGCAGGGCCCTCAGTACGGCCTCTTCCGCGACGGCCTCCAGGTCGAAGGAGATCCGGCGTGCGCCCGCCTTCGCCTTGATCTCGGCGGCGGTGCCGTCGGCCAGCAGGCGGCCCCGGTGCAGGACGAGGACGCGGTCGGCGGTCGCGTCCGCCTCCTCCAGGTAGTGGGTGGCGAACAGGACCGTACGGCCCTGGTCCGCCTGCTCGCGCATGGTCGCCCAGAAGGCCTGGCGGGCGGTGACGTCCATGCCGGTGGTGGGCTCGTCCAGGACGATCAGGGCGCTGTCCCCGGCGGTGGCGAGGGCGAACCGGACGCGCTGCTCCTGGCCGCCGGACAGCTTGTTGACCTTGCGGTCGGCCAACTGGGTGATCCCGGCCCTGGAGAGCACCTCGCCGACCGGGAAGGGCCGGGGGTGCAGGGCGCAGGCCAGCGCGACCAGCTCACGGACGGTGACCTCGTCCATGAGCCCGCCGCTCTGCAGCATGGCCCCGACGTGCCCGCCGACGATGGCCTCGCGGGGGCTGCGGCCGAGCACCCGGACCGTACCGCTGTCGGGCTGCTTGAGGCCGAGGAGCAGATCGAGGGTGGTCGACTTGCCGGCGCCGTTGGGCCCGAGCAGGGCCACGGTCTCACCGGGGCGGAGGGTGAGCGCGAGCCCGTCGACGGCCCGTACGTCGCCGTAGCTCTTGGTGACCTGGTCGAACTCGACCACTGGGGTGGTTTCCATGCGTCCAGCTTGGCCGCGGGGGTGGTGCGGCGGGCAGTGCCGGGGGTCCTGAGTCGCGGATGACAGATGTCATGGGTACGAGGGTGAGTTCCCCGCGCCCTGAAGGGGCGCGGGGAACTGCGCGACCAGCCCCCACCGGGCGGCAGCCGAAGAGCCGCGCGCCCGGCGGAGCACTCAGCTGGGGTTCGTCTCGATCACGCCGACCCGATCAGTGCTGCTGACCAACGCGGAGCGCAACGCGCTGATGACGTCCTCGACCGTGACCGGCGTCTTGGTGCCGTTGCCGCGGGCGATCAGGACCTCGTCGAAGGTGCCGCCGTACAGCTCCTTCAGCGCGGCCTTGTCGTAGGACTCGACGAGCTTGCCGTTGAGGGCCTTCACCCCGAGGAACCTCCACAGGGAGTTCTTCGGGCTGAACTCCAGCTCGGGGGCGCCGGTGTCCGGGCGGAC
The DNA here is from genome assembly GCF_002954775.1 of Streptomyces geranii. Classification (GTDB taxonomy): domain Bacteria; phylum Actinomycetota; class Actinomycetes; order Streptomycetales; family Streptomycetaceae; genus Streptomyces; species Streptomyces geranii. The sequence continues at coordinate 46,795 of NZ_KZ672953.1, read as the reverse complement.
GGTGACGTTGGCGGACATCGCCGGGGTGGCGAAGGCCTTCATCATGCGGTCGACCTCGGCGTTCGAGACCGTCGGTTCCTGGGTCTTGGTGGGGACCTGGACCGGGGTGCTCGTGCCGCTCTCCACCTGGCTGCGGTAGGCGTTCTCGACCGACTCGGTGGCTGCGGCGGCGTCGATGCCCTTGCCCGCCTTGCCGTAGACGGCGACGGCCTTGCCGGACTCGAACTTGATCGTGCCGTCGGTGGCCGACCCCGCCCCGCCCGCCAGTCGCTGGAGCGCGGCGGTCAGCTTCTCCTCGTCGACCGGCATGACCGGCTCGACGACGCGCTGCTGGCCGAAGAGCGAGCCGATCACCGACACCGGGTTGTAGTCGCTGACGGCGGCTGCCCGGACCGTGGCCTGGGTGTCGAACTGGAGTCCTGCCTGGTCGGGCCGCAGCTCGACCGTCTTGCCGCCGACCGACAGCTTCAGGGCCTGCGTCATCCGCTGGTCGAAGGCGTCGTCGAGCTTCTTGACGGCGTCGTCCCTGGTGCCGCCGCCGATGTCGACGCCGAGGACGGTGGTGCCCTTGGGCACGTCGGAGTGGTTCATCAGCAGTCCGGCGCCGTAGACGGCACCGGCGATGAAGAAGACGGCGACGACGAGCAGCGTGAGCTTGCTGCGGCCCTTCTTCTTCGCCTTCTTGCCCTTGGGCGCGGCGGCGGCGGGCGTGCTCGGCGACACCGGTTCGGGCAGCTTCGGCGGGGTGTGCGGAAGGGGGCCGTCGGAGTGGGTGCCGGGGCCGAACGGGGAGTTCCGGTCGGCGGCCGGGACGACGGGCATACCGCTGGTGAGGGTGGAGCTGGAGACGTTGTCCACGGACCCGCCGTAGCCGCCGTAGGCGTCGTAGCCGTCGGCGCCCGGTTGAGGGACCTGCTTCTGCGGGGTGAGGACCGCGGTGTCGTCGCTGAGGCCGACGGCGAGACGGCCGGTGCCGGAGACGCCCGGGGCGCCCTGGGCACCCGGGCCGCCCGGAATGCCCTGTCCGCCGGGGGCGCCGCCGCCGACGGGCGGGACGACCGGGCCGTCGCCGGTGACGGGACCGCCGGTCGGGCCCGCGGGACCGCGTCCGCCGGGACCGCCCGGACCACCGGGCCCGAAGCCGTTCTGACCACCCGGATCGCCGGGTCCGCCGGGTCCGCCAGGGCCGTTCGGCCGGTTCGGGCCGCCGAAGTCGGTCTGGGCAGCGCCGAAGTCGTTGGCCGCCGTGAAGTCGTTCTGGGGGGCGAAGTCGTTCTGCGGGCCGAATCCACCGGCCTGGCCGCCCGGCCCGACCTGGGGGCCACGGCCGTTGCCGGCGCCGCCCTGCGGGTTGGGGCCGCCCTGGCCGTTCTCGGCGAAGTACGGCAGGTCGTCGCGGCGCGGTTCACCGCGGCCGTCGGTGGCGCCGGGAGCGGCGCTCTGCCGGGCCACGGGACCCGTTCCAGGACCACCCGCGCCACGGGGGCCATTGCCGGACGGGTACGGGGAGGTGCTCAGCGGGCCCGCCCCGGCAGCCAGCGCGGACACGTCGAAGGAACCGGTGCCGCCGCCGTGCCCCGGCGCGACAGGACCGGCGCCGGTGGCACCGGGGAGCCCGGCACCCTTCGTACCGCCGCCCGCGGCGCGTGGGCCGCCCGCGTTGCCCGCGGCGCCCATGACGCCGAGGCCGGGGCGCGAAGTGCCCGTGGGACCGCCGCCGTTGGGGCCACCGGGTCGGGAAGCGGGCGTCGGGCCACCGCCGTTGGGGCTGCCGGGGCGGGGTGCGGCGGGCGCGGGGCCCGAACCGCCGGGCAGACCGGCGCCGTTGCTCGGGCCACCGCCCGGACCGCCCTTGGGGGCACCGGACTTGCGCGGCGCGAACCAGTCGCTGGTCTTCTCCCCGGGCTGGGCCGGGGCGTCGGCGGCCGGCGTTCTGCTGTCGCCCGCGCCGCCTCTCCTGGGCAGCGCGTGGGACCCGGTCTCCTCGGAGGAGTACGACGGAGCGGACGGGGACGACGAGGCCGACGGAGACGACGGAGACGACGAGGACTCAGCGTCCGCGACGGGTGTCCGTACGACGACCGGCGGAATGGGCCGGGACCCGGGGATGTTGATCCGGATCCGGGTCGTCAGCGTGGTCTCGGTCTTGGGCCCGTCGGGCTCCGCGGCCGAACGGCCCGCGTCCGGACCGCCGTCGGACGCCATGGGCGTGCCGTACGGCGGTGTCCCCGAGGGGTAGGCGGCACCCCCGCGCCCGTTGGGCCCGGAGGACGGACTGTCAGTTTCACGACTCAAGGCAGGTTCTCCCGGTTGGCTCCGCCGCCCGACGCGACCTCACGCGGGCAGCTCGGCGGCGCGCACCACCATACTGGCCACGTCCGGCGCGTATCCCACGACCGCCGAGGAAACCGTCACGGGACCCCCACGCGATCGCGGTGGCGAAGTAGTACGTCACTTGCCAAGTCGGACGGCGGACCCGTCCGGTTGCCGCCCCTGACCGAGGGTGGCGCACATCACAGCGACGGCCATCCCGCCGAGGAGGAAGAGATACGAGCCGACTCCCGCGGCGAACAGGAAGTCCCCTTCCGGGCGGCTGGCGGTGAGGAGGATGACGGAGACCATCCACCCGGCCGCCGGCGCGACCGCCCCGGCGCGACTCCCGGCGGCACGCGCCCCGCCGAGGAACAGCCCGGCCGCTCCGCCCAGCGCGAGCAGCAACCCGCCCGGGAACCAGGCGGCCTGCACGAGCCCGCCCGCGGCTCCCACGACGGCCCCGAGGACGAAGAGCCCCAGACAGGCCAGGGAACGCCCGAGGGACGGCCCGGCGAGCGGCTGGGCCAGCAGACTCCCGCCCCCCGCACCGCCCCCACCGCTTCCCGCGACTCCCGCACCCACCCCGGCAGCCGCCGCCCTTCCACGGGCTCCGCCCGCGGGCTTCTTCCCGTTCGCACTCATCGCGCACCACCCTCCGCAGTCACTGCGATCCCGTCGAACAGATCGGTCTCACGCACAGAAGTACGCTCACCGTCCCCGGCGCGCTCATCGCGCACCAACTCGTAGTACTCATCGGTGAGGAGCGGCTGGGCCAGCTGGTTGGAGAGAACGAACCAGGGCTCGTCCACCTCGACCTGGGTGGCATGGGCACGCATGGCGGCGGCCTTGGCGGAGACATGGTCGGCGCCGTGGATGACGGCACTGATCCGGCTCTCGTCGTCGACGACCCCGGGTACGTCGTCGACGGCACCGGCCGCGGCGAAGGCCAGCCCGGGCAGCGCCTCCCGCAGCCGGGCGAACCCGTCCTCGACGACCGTCCGGGGCACCCGGTTCCAGTAGACCTTGGCGACGCTCCAGCCGGCCTCGTCGGCCAGCTCGACGGCGCGCATGGCGACGCGGTGGGCCTGGATGTGATCGGGGTGCCCGTAGCCGCCGTCGGGGTCGTAGGTCACCAGAACCTGCGGCCGGACCTCGAGAATCACGTCGACGAGATACCGGGCGGCCTGGTCGACATCCGCCTGCCAGAAACACCCGGGATCGTCATTGTCGGCAAGCCCCATCATCCCGGAGTCCCCGAACCGCCCGGCCCCGCCGAGCAGCCGGTGGTCATGGACACCAAGGGCACGCATGGCGGCCCCCAGCTCCCCGAGCCGATGCGCACCGAGGGCGGCCCCGCTGAGATGAGCCAGCTCGGCCGGAATGACCTCCCCGCGCTCCCCGAGAGTGCAGGTGACCAGAGTCACGAGGGCCCCCTCGGCCGCGTACCTGGCCATGGTGACGCCGTTGTTGATCGACTCGTCGTCCGGATGCGCGTGCACCAGAAGCAGACGCCGGTCGGGCAGTTCCTTCATGGGGCCAGCCTACGAGGCGCGGGGCTCTGGTCTGCGGCGCCCTAGGATTCCTCGTCCCGGTAACGCGGCAGGCCGGTCGTCGGGATCGTCCAGTCGGCGATGGTGACGTCCTCGCCGTAGACGAAGTCCTTTCGGGTGGCGTAGCGGGGGCCGCCGGGGGTGGGGTGGATGTCGGTGAAGACGGCGCCGGTGCCGGTGCGGGGGTCGAAGATCGCGTAGACCGGGATGCCGATCAGGGGGTAGTCGCGTGTCTTGGTGACCCAGTCGTTCTCGGGGTTGGACTTGGAGACCACTTCGACGGCGGCAACGACGGTACGGGGGTCGATGGAGCCCTCGACGTCGAGATCGGCCCACGCGATCACCATGACGTCGGGGTGACGCATGATGCCCTCCGGCTCGTCCTCCACATCGGGCTTGCCGTTGTGAGCCAGCAGCTCGTCCGGCATGACCTTCTCCAGACGGCGACTGACGTGCGCCGCCGTCACCTCGTGGAGCCCTCCCGGCGACAACAAGTCGTGGACGATTCCTTCCTTGGTGACCTCGAACTTCCCGGGAAGGGTGTCGTCCATCGTCCGAACGAGGTCCCGCATGGCCCGGTACAGGTGAGACCCGCCCTGTCGCGCGTCGTCCGGGGCGATGGTCATGGCGCTCGCTCCTCGTCGTCTGTGCCCGGGGCAGTGCGGGCAGGGGCCTACTTGGGGTGCGCTTCTCCGGGCCCCTGGAGGAAGCCGTGTGTCTCCAGCTCGCGCAGGGCGGCGGCGATCTCGTCCGGGTTGTCGGAGGAGAACCGCCGGGCGAGGGTCTCGACGTCGACGGGGGCACCAGTGGGCAGCGACTGGATGTACCTGCCCAGCCCGATGGCGATCAAGGACAGCTCGGGGTGTTGGCCGAGACGCTTGTCGATCACCGGGAAGTCACCTCTCGTCGGCGGTGGTGTTGCCCCGAGCGTAGGCCAGGCAACCGACCGCGAATCCGGCGAAGTTGGCGATGTTCACTCGCGCGAGTGAGTTTGCTCGGCGGGAGGGAGGGGTGGGGCTTGGTTGGGGTTCTTTGTATCCAGAACCCCAAGGGCCGGGCTGTCGGGGCGGGGCATGTGGGTAAGGACGGAGGCATGACTGTGGATGACGAGGCGGGACAGCTCAAGGGTGAGGCGGACGAGCCGGGTTGGGAGGTGGACCCGGACGACGAGTGGGGGGTGGCTGTCGTGGAGGCGGTCGGCCGCCAACTGCGGCTTCGCCGGGAGGCGTCGGGGATGCGGGCCGGCGAGTTCGGCAGGAAGGTGGGGTATGGCGAGGACATGGTCTACAAGATCGAGGGCGGGAAACGGATCGCCCGCCCCGAGTACATGGTCAAGTCGGACAAGGTCCTGAAGGCGGCGGGCCTCCTCACGGCGATGAACGAGGATCTGGAGAAGGTGCGGTACCCGAAGAAGGTTCGGGAGATCGCGCAGATGGAGGCCAAGGCGGTCGAGCTTCAGCTCTACGATCCGCTGAACATCCATGGGTTGTTGCAGACACCGGAGTACTCACGCAGGCTGCTCATGATGCGGCGCCCCGCGTACACCGCGAGCGAGGTGGAGCGCTTCTTCGAGGCACGGGTGGCCCGCAAGTCCGTCTTCGAACGAGATCCGACACCCGAACTCGGCTTCGTCGTCGAGGAGTGGACGCTGCGGCGCCCACTGGGAGGGAAGGCGATGTTGCGTCGCCAGCTCGAACACCTCCTGGAGATCGGAGAGTTGCGCAGCGTCGAGCTTCAGGTGATGCCGTTGGATCGCGAGGAGCACGCAGGGGTGGACGGCAGCATCGAGGTGTTGAAGTTCGCGGACGGCTCGGCAGTGGGCCGGTCGCCGGTGGTGGCCAACGGCCGCCCGGTCTCCGACGCGAAGCAGCTCCGTATCCTTGAACTGCGCTATGGCATCATCCGAGGCCAGGCCCTCACCCCGCGTGAATCCGCGGCCTTCATCGAACAACTGCTGGGGGATACATGAACCGCACCACCTCGACCGAGGGCGACTCCGGCCTGGCATGGTTCAAGAGCAGCTACAGCAGCGGCAGCGAGGGCGATTCGTGTGTCGAGGTCGCCACAGCCCCCGGCACCATCCACGTCCGCGACTCCAAGAACATAGAAGCCGGACCCTGCCTCACCTTCACCGCCACCACCTGGGCCACCTTCGTCCCGCACGTGTCCCACAACTGACCGGGCTCACGTCTCAGAGCGCATGCGGAAGCAGCGTCGGGCGGCTCCGGTCACGCACGGACCCGGAGCCCTCCGGCAGGCGCGGTCAGAACTTGAGGTCGCCGATCATGCCCGCGATGCTCGTCGTCAGGTCGCTGATCGTCGGGGCGAAGGTCGACGAGGCCATGTAGAACCCCAGGAGCATGCACACCACCGCATGCCCTCCCTTGAGTCCTGACTTCTTGATCAGCAAGAAGACGATGATCGCCAGCAGCACGACCGCCGAAATCGAGAGTGCCACGGCGGTTCACCTCCAAAGGGCCCAGGGACCGGGGGTCGGACTATGGGGGCAGTAAATCCATACAGTGGCCAGCAGGTTCATACCCACTCGCCGCCAGTGATCATAACTATTCGCCCGCGCGCATCGGTCGGCGCACGGCCGCACAAGGGGGCGCATGGCCAATATGGTCGGGGCATGACGACCGAGCCTGTCTCCTTCCCCCGCCGGCACGCCCGCACCCAGCGGTTCACGCTCGGGGCGCCCCGCGCTTTCGCCGTGGCGCCCGACGGTTCGCGGGTCGCCTACCTGCGGTCCTCCTCCGGTACCGACCGGGCCAACATGTTGTGGGTGCTCGATCTGCCCGAGGGTGCCGAGCGGGTCGTCGCCGACCCGTTCGCCCTTCTCGGCGGGGCCGACGAGCGGCTGTCCGCCGAGGAGCGGGCGCGTCGGGAGCGGAGCCGCGAGGGGGGTGCCGGGATCGTCTCCTACGCCACCGACTCCGCCGTCGAACTGGCCTCCTTCGCCCTGTCCGGGCGGCTGTTCGTGGCCGAGCTGCAAGCCGGGACCGTGCGCGAGATCCCCGTCCCCGGACCCGTCGTCGATCCCCGGCCCTCCCCCGACGGGCGCCTCGTCGCCTACGTCGTCGGTGGCGCCCTGCGCTTCGCGGAACTCGCCGGTGAGCGGGCAGGCACAGTCGCCGAGCCGGAGTCGGAGACGGTGACGTACGGGCTCGCCGAGTTCATCGCGGCCGAGGAGATGGACCGTTCGCGCGGCTTCTGGTGGTCCCCTGAGTCGGATCGGTTGCTCGTCGCGCGGGCCGACGACTCGCCTGTCGGTCGCTGGTGGATCTCCGATCCGGCCCATCCGGAACGGGAGCCGCAGCAGGTCGCCTACCCGGCCGCCGGCACCCCGAACGCCGACGTACGGCTCTTCGTCCTCACCCTCGACGGCGTACGGACCGAGGTCGTCTGGGACCGCAAGAAGTATCCGTATCTGGCTCGTGTGCACTGGTCAGCGGCCGGTGCGCCGCTGATCCTCGTGCAGTCCCGGGACCAGCGCGGGCAGCTCTTCCTGGCCGTCGACCCGGACACCGGGGCGACCCGGATGGTGCACGCGGAGGAAGATCCACATTGGCTTGATCTTTTCCCTGGGGTGCCCTGCTGGAGCCCCTCCGGACAGCTCGTCCGGATCGCCGACGAGGGTGGCGCCCGGGTGCTGGCCGTGGGCGAACGGCCGCTCACCGGGGCGCAGTTGCATGTACGGGCCGTGCTCGATGTCTCTGCCGATGACGTGCTGGTGTCCGCGTCCGCAGGTGCGGAGGCCGCCGGTACCGAGATCGGCGAAGTGCACGTCTATCGAGTGAACGAACTCGGGCTGGAGCGCGTCTCGCAAGAGCCCGGCGTGCACTCGGCTGTTCGCGCCGGGGGCGTGACCGTCCTCGTGTCGGCGGTGCCGGGCCGGCCGGGGGCCCAGGTGCAGGTGCTGCGCGACGGCAAGCCTGCCGCGACTGTCGTCTCGTACGCCGAAGATCCCGGTTTGTCCCCGCGCATCACCTTCACCCAGGGGGGCGCACGGAGAATTCCATGCGCCCTGCTTATGCCGACCGACTACGACGGCGTCACTCCCCTCCCTGTCCTCATGGACCCCTACGGCGGTCCGCACGGCCCCCGCGTGGTCGCCGCGCACAACGCGCACCTCACCTCGCAGTGGTTCGCCGACCAGGGGTTCGCGGTCGTCGTGGCGGACGGGCGGGGGACTCCTGGGCGTTCGCCCGCCTGGGAGAAGGCGGTCCGCGGGGACTTCACCGTCTCGCTGGACGACCAGATCGAGGCCCTGCACGACCTCGCCGAGCGCCACCCGCTCGACCTCTCCCGGGTGGCCATCCGGGGCTGGTCGTACGGCGGTTGGCTCGCGGGGCTGGCCGTGCTGCGGCGGCCCGATGTCTTCCACGCCGGTATCGCGGGCGCCCCGGTGACGGACTGGCGGCTGTACGACACGCACTACACGGAGCGGTACCTCGGCGACCCGGCGGCGGCCCCGGAGGCGTACGCCGACAGCTCGCTCGTGACGGACGAGGGGCTGTCGTCCCCCGCCGAGCCGCACCGGCCGCTGATGGTCGTCCACGGCACCGCCGACGACAACGTCGTATTCGCTCACGCCCTGCGACTGTCCTCGGCACTACTGGCCGCCGGCCGCCCGCACGAGGTGCTCCCCCTGTCGGGCGTCACGCACATGACCCCTCAGGAGCAGGTCGCGGAGAACCTGCTGCTGCTTCAAGTGGACTTCCTGAAGCGGGCGTTGGGGCTCGGCCAGGAGTAGTCCTGGCACGGCAACGGGCCGGGGCTACATGGCGAGCCCCGGCCCGTTTACGGCACCCGCACGGCCGTACATTCATTAGAGTGGACCGTCCATATATCGAGACCGGGTCGGCCAAGTTGCCTGCGTGTTAACGAGGTTCGCGCGCATTTATGCGCTTATTTCACCCCGTCGTCAAGATCGTCCGTCGGTACGACGTGCTTCTCCTCCGCGAAATGGCACGCCGAGTCGTGCGCCGTCGGATCGGTCGTCAGCCGGAACTCCGCCGGGACCGCCAGCAGCGGCACCTCCAACTCGCACCGCTCCTGCGCCTTCCAGCAGCGGGTGCGGAAGCGGCAGCCGGAGGGCGGGTTCGCCGGGGAGGGCACGTCCCCGGTGAGGATGATGCGCTCGCGGTGTTCGCGGGCCTCGGGGTCGGGGACGGGCACCGCCGAGAGGAGCGCCTGGGTGTACGGGTGCGTCGGGTGGTCGTAGATCTCGGCGTCCCGGCCGATCTCCACGATCCGGCCGAGGTACATCACCCCGACCCGGTCCGAGATGTGCCGCACGATCGACAGGTCGTGCGCGATGAACACGTAGGAGAGGTCGAACTCGCTCTGGAGGCGGTCCAGGAGGTTGATCACCTGGGCCTGGACCGAGACGTCGAGCGCCGACACCGGTTCGTCGGCGACGATGATCTCGGGGCGCAGCGCCAACCCCCGTGCGATGCCGATGCGCTGGCGCTGGCCGCCGGAGAACTGGTGCGGATAGCGGTTGATGTACTCCGGGTTGAGGCCGACCACGTCCAGCAGGTCCTGGACCTTCTGGCGGCGGTCACCCTTGGGCGCGACCTCGGGGTGGATCTCGTACGGCTCCCCGATGATGTCGCCGACCGTCATCCGGGGGTTGAGGGAGGTGTACGGGTCCTGGAAGACCATCTGGATGTTGCGGCGTACGGCCTTGAGGGCCCGCCCCGACATCTTGGTGATGTCCTCGCCCTTGTACTTGATCGTGCCTGCCGTCGGCTTCTCCAGGTTGACCAGCATCTTGGCGACCGTCGACTTGCCGCAGCCCGACTCCCCCACGATGCCCAGGGTTTCGCCCGCGCCGAGCGCGAAGTCGACGCCGTCGACGGCCCGGACCGCGCCCACCTGCTTCTTGAAGAGGATGCCCTGGGTGAGCGGGTAGTGCTTGACCAGCCCGGTCACTTCGAGGATCGGCTCCGCGGTCTTAGTCATTGCGGGCATCGAGCGTCTCCCTCCAGAAGTAGCAGGCGCTCCGCCTGTCCTCGTCCACTTCCGCCAACGGCGGTACGTCCGTACGGCAGATGTCCTGGGCCATCGGGCAGCGCGGGTTGAAGGCGCAGCCCGGTGGGATGTTCATCAGGTTGGGCGGGAGGCCCTTGATGGCGTACAGCTCGCGGCCCTTCTGGTCGAGGCGCGGGATCGACTCCAACAGGCCCTTGGTGTACGGGTGTGCGGGCGCCTTGTAGATGTCGTGGACCGGCGCCGACTCGACGATCCGGCCCGCGTACATCACGGCGATCTTGTCGGCGACGTCCGCGACGACTCCGAGGTCGTGGGTGATGAGGATCAGGCCCATGTTCAGCTCGCGCTGCAACTCCGCGAGGAGGTCCATGACTTGGGCCTGGACGGTCACGTCGAGGGCCGTCGTCGGTTCGTCGGCGATGATCAGGGCCGGTTCCAGGGCCAGCGCCATGGCGATCATGATGCGCTGGCGCATACCGCCGGAGAACTGGTGCGGATAGTCCCGGACGCGCTGGGAGGCGGCCGGGATGCGGACCCGGTCCATCAGCTCAACCGCCTTGGTTCTGGCGTCCTTTCGGGACAGTCCCCGGTGGACCGTGAACATCTCGCCGAGCTGGTCGCCCACGCTGAGCACCGGGTTGAGCGACGACAGCGCGTCCTGGAAGATCATCGCCATCTGGGCGCCCCGGACCTTCCTGCGCTCCTCCTCCTTGAAGGTGAGCAGGTCCTTGCCCTGGAACAGGATCTCGCCGCCGGTGATCTTCCCGGGCGGGGTGTCCAGGATGCCCATGACCGCCTGGGCGGTCACCGACTTGCCGGAGCCGGACTCGCCGAGCACGGCCAGCGTCTCGCCCGCGTCCACGCTGTAGGTGACGCCGTTGACGGCCTTGGCGACCCCGTCCCGGGTTCTGAACTCCACGTGCAGGTCGCGTACTTCGAGGAGCATGGCGCCGGTCACCTCAGCTTCGGGTCGAGGGCGTCGCGCACCGCGTCGCCGAGCATGATGAACGCGAGCACGGTGACCGCGAGCGCTCCGGAGGGCCACAGGAGGGCGTGCGGGGCGTTGCGGACGTAGACGGAGGCCGAGCTGATGTCGATGCCCCAGCTGACCGTCGGGGGCTTCAGGCCGACGCCCAGGTAGGACAGGGTGGCCTCCAGGGCGATGTACGTACCGAGCGCGATCGTCGCGACGACGATCACCGGGGCCACCGCGTTGGGCGTGATGTGCCGTAGCAGCATGCGGGAGTTGGAGGCGCCGAGGGCGCGGGCGGCCTGGACGTAGTCGTTCTGTTTGGCGGTGATGACCGAGCCGCGGGCGATACGGGAGATCTGCGGCCAGCCCAGCAGCACCATGAAGCCGATGACCGGCCAGACCGTCGAACTGGTCACCACGGAGAGCAGGACCAGACCGCCGAGGACGACCGGGATCGCGAAGAACACGTCGGTGATGCGGGAGAGCACCGAGTCCCAGATTCCGCCGAAGAAACCGGCGAGCCCGCCGAGGACCGACCCGAGGATCGCGACCCCGAGCGTGGCGCAGACGCCGACCGTGACGGACGTACGGGCGCCGTAGACCGTGCGCGTGTAGACGTCGCAGCCCTGGCCGTCGTAGCCGAAGGGGTGGCCGGGGGCCGAGCCCTTCTGGGCGTTGGCGAGGTCGCACTTGAGGGGGTTGCCGGAGGCGATCGCCGAGGGCCAGATGGAGATGACGACCAGGAAGAGGATGACCAGGGAGGAGATGATGAAGACCGGGTTGCGGCGCAGGTCCAGCCAGGCGTCCGACCAGAGTGAACGGGGCTTGTCGGAAGGGCCGTTGCCGTCCCCCGGGCCCTTCTCCAGGGTCTCCGCCTCGCTCATCGCGAGGTCCATGGCGCCGCCCATGCCGGTCGCGGCGATGGCGCCCTCCGGTTCGTACGGCTGCTCAGGCATAGCGGATCCTCGGGTCGAGTACGGCGTACAGGAGGTCGACGAGCAGGTTGGCGACCAGGAAGACGAGGACGAGGACGGTCACGAAGCCGACGACCGTCTGGGTGTTCTGGCGGAGGATGCCCTGGTAGAGCTGGTAGCCGACGCCGTGGATGTTGAAGATCCGCTCGGTGACGATCGCGCCGCCCATCAGCGCCCCGACGTCCGTGCCGATGAAGGTGACCACGGGGATCAGGGAGTTGCGCAGCAGGTGGCGGGTGATCACCCGGCGTCTCGGGAGGCCCTTGGCGACCGCTGTACGGACGTAGTCGGAGCGTCTGTTCTCCGCGATCGAGGTGCGGGTGAGGCGGGTGACGTAGGCGAGTGAGACCGAGGCCAGCACCAGGCCGGGGACGATCAGTTCGTCGAAGTTGGCGTCCGTCGACACCGACGGCTTGATCCAGCCCCACTCGACGCCCAGGAGGAGTTGGAGGAGGAGGCCCGTCACGAAGGTCGGGACCGAGATGACGACCAGGGTGACGAGGAGGACGGCGGTGTCGATCGGCTTGCCGCGGCGCAGGCCGGTCACCACGCCCAGGGTGATGCCGATGACGATCTCGAAGAGGACGGCCACGATGGTCAGCCGGATGGTGACGGGGAACGCCGTCGACATCAGCTCGGTGACCTTCTGGCCGTTGAAGGCGGTGCCGAAGTCGCCGGTGAAGACGTTGCCCATGTAGGTCAGGTATTGCTGCCAGACGGGCTTGTCGAGGCCGAACTCCCTGCGGAGCTGGGCGGCCGTGGCCGGGTCGCACTGCCGGTCGCCGCAGAGGCCCGCGATGGGGTCGCCCATCACGTTCACCATGAGGAAGATCAGCAGGGTGGCGCCGATGAAGACCGGGATCATCTGCAGCAGACGCCGGATCACGTACCGTCCCATGAGGGCTCCGGAGGTAGTGGGACAGCCGCCGTACGTGCACGGCTGTCCCGGCGGCTCGGACGGTCAGCTGACCTTGATCTCGCTGTACACGGGCAGGCTGAACGGGTTAAGAGCCACGTTCGAGAGGCGCTCCGAGTAGCCGGCGCTGCCGTTCTGGTACCAGAGCGGGATGGCGCCCATGTCGTCCCGCAGGACCTCCTCGGCCTGCTGGAACAGCTCGACGGCCTTGCTCTGGTCGGTCTCCGCGTTGGCCTCGTCGACGAGCTTGTCGAACTCCTTGTTGGTCCACTTGCCGTCGTTGGAGGAGGCGTTGGTGTAGTAGAGCGGCTGGAGGAAGTTCTGGATGAGGGGGTAGTCCATCTGCCAGCCGGCGCGGAAGGGGCCGGACATCTTGGACTGGGTGATCTGGTTGCGGAAGTCGGCGAAGGTGCCGATCGGGTTGCCGACGCAGGCCTTGTCGTTGTCGAGGACGTTGTTGACGCTGTTGCAGACGGCGTCGACCCACTGCTTGTGCGAGCCGGTGTCCGCGTTGTACGAGATCTTGACCTGGCCGCCGGGGAAGCCGCCGCCCTCCTCGATGAGCTTCTTGGCCTCTTCGGGGTCGTACTCGCAGGCGTCGCCGCACAGGCCTTCCTTGTAGCCGCCCTCCTCGCCGAGGACGGGCGAGGTCCAGTCGGTGGCGGGGGTGCGGGTCTTCTGGAAGATCGTCTCGGTGATCTGCTCGCGGTTGATGGCCCGGGAGAGTCCGGTGCGGACCTTCTCCATGCCGGGCTTGTCCCAGTCCTTGTCGTAGAACGGGAAGGCGAGGGTCTGGATGATCCCGGCGGGCGTGTTGATGTACCGGTCGCCGAGGTCCGCCTTGACGTTGGTGAGCTGGGAGGCGGGCACGTCGTCGACGAGGTCGAGGTTGCCGGCCATCAGGTCGGTGTAGGCGGTGTTGTTGTCGGTGTAGACCTTGAGGTCGACGCCGCCGTTCTGCGCCTTGTCGGTGCCGGAGTAGGCGTCCCACTTGCGCAGGGACATCTGGGAGCCCTTGGTGTACGCCTTGATCGCGTACGGGCCGTTGCCGACGGGCTTGCTCAGCCAGGCCGCGTGGTCGGTGAAGAAGGCCTGGGGCAGCGGCGAGAAGGCCGCGTAGCCGAGGGTGTCGGGGAAGGTCGAGAACTTCTGGTTGAGCTTGACGGTGAAGGTGTTCGTGCCGGTCACCTTGAGCCCGGAGAGGGTGTCGGCGGTCTGCTTGCTGCCGTCCTCGGGGTGGGCCTTGTCGTAGCCGTCGATGTAGCCGAAGAAGTACGCGTTCTTCTGGTTGTTCTTCAGGCTGGCGCCGTAGTTCCAGGCGTCGACGAACGACTTGGCGGTGACGGCCTCGCCGTTGCTGAACTTCCAGCCGTCCTTGATGGTGATCGTGAAGTTCTGCGAGTCGGTCGTCTCGATCTTCTCGGCCATCATGTCGTTGGCCTTGCCGGTCTTGGCGTCGTAGCGCTTCAGGCCCCGGAAGACCATGTCCAGGACCTTGCCGCCCTGCACCTCGTTGGTGTTGGCGGGCTCCAGCGGGTTCTGCGGGTCGCCCCAGGAGGAGCTGAGGACTCCGGAGCCGTCGCCGCTGCCACTGCCGCCGCCGTCGCTGTCGCCGTCGTCGCCCCCGCAGGCGGTCGCCGCGAGGGCCACCGCCACCGCGCATGCGGCCCATCGGACGTGCGTGGCTCCACGCATGGAGTGCCTCCTGTTCAGTGCGCCATACAGTTCCATACCGTTACCGGTCAATATCAGCCGATAGCGCACGTAACGCACCTCTTGGCGGCCCGTACGGGTCCCCCTCCCCCTCGGTCCGCTCTTAGGTCCCTCTTTGGTCATGGCCGTCCAAAGCCGACCCAAGTGCTGACCCAGCGTCGGGTCAAAGGGCAAAAGTCCAGATCAAAGGCGTCAACGAAGCATTGACGGCACCTGAACCGGCGCTGAAAGGTCCCCAATGTGACCTCGTCTACGCCTTCCGCCACCGCACCCCTGGTGGCGGCCGATTCCGGTGCCGCACCACCGACGCCCACCGCGCCGGTCCGCGGCGGCACCGGCCGCTCACCGGGCCGGATCGCCTGGCTGCGCTTCCGACGCGACCGCACCGGGCTCGTCTCGGCCGTCGTCGTCGTGCTCTTCTTCGTGGCGGGCATCGCCGCCCCGCTGATCGCCAAGGTCTACGGCAAGGACCCGTACACGACCTACGGCCAGAACGGCACCGGACTGCTCAACGAGTTCGGTTTCCCGATCCGGCCCAACGGCGGCATCAGCGGCGACTTCTGGTTCGGGGTCGAACCGCAGCTCGGCCGGGACGTCTTCACCCTGCTGCTCTACGGCATCCGCAACTCACTGCTCATCGCCACGGTGACGACCCTGCTGGTCACCCTGTTCGGCATCGTCGTCGGACTCACCGCCGGCTATCTCGGCGGCCGGATCGACGGCTTCGTCGGCCGGGTCATCGACATCCTCCTCGCCTTCCCCTCCACCCTCTTCTTCATCGCGTTCTGGCCGGTGATGATCTCGATCTTCGTGTCGCCGGAGGAGAACACCCCGACCTGGCTGACCGTCGTCAGTCTCATCTCCGTGATGACCGCGTTCGGCTGGGCGCCCATCGCCCGGCTGCTGCGCGGTGAGGTACTCGCCCTGCGCGAGCGGGAGTTCGTGGAGTCCGCGAAGGTCACCGGCGCCTCCCCGGCCCGGATCATCTTCCGGGAGCTGCTGCCCAACCTGTGGACCCCGATCCTCATCCAGGCCACCCTCGCGCTG
This sequence comes from Streptomyces geranii, assembly GCF_002954775.1. Lineage (GTDB taxonomy): Bacteria > Actinomycetota > Actinomycetes > Streptomycetales > Streptomycetaceae > Streptomyces > Streptomyces geranii. Next base: position 31,309 of record NZ_KZ672953.1, on the reverse strand, counting down.
CCCATGTACGTGACCACCGAGGCGGCGCTCGCCTTCCTCGGGGTCGGGCTCAGCGACCCCACGCCCGACTGGGGCGTGATGATCCAGCGCGGGGCGCAGGTCTACCAGAACGACATCACCTACATGCTCTTCCCCGGCCTGGCGATGGTGATCTTCGTGATCGCCTTCAACCTCCTCGGCGACTCCGTGCGCGACGCGCTGGACCCGAAGACCAAACGCTGAACAGCGGCGCCCACCCCTCTCCCCGCACGGGACATCCGGAAACCCCGGAAAACAACCCATCTCCCTGATTCAGGCAGGACACACCCCATGTCTCTCTCCCGCAGAAACTTCGTCATCGCCACCTCGGTAGCCGCCGGCGGCTCGATGGTCCTGTCCGCGTGCAGCAGCGGTGGGGGAGGCGGTGGCGGTACGTCGGGGGGCGGGGTGTCGGCCGGGAAGTACTCGTCGGTCAGCATCGGCACCAAGGAGGACTCCACCGGGCCCGCGCCGGAGATCCCGGGCGCGAAGAAGGGCGGCACGATCCGGCCGATCAGCCCGCAGGACTTCTCCCACCTCGACCCACAGCGCATCTACTACTCGTGGAACTCCGAGGTCGGCAACCTCTACATCCGCTGTCTGACCGGCTACCGCATCGACGGCGGCGCGATGAAGCTCGTCGGCGACCTCGCCACCGACACCGGCACCATGTCGGACGGCGGCAAGACCTGGACGTACACCCTGAAGGACGGGCTGAAGTGGGAGGACGGCAGCGAGCTGACCGTCGAGGACGTACGGCACGGCATCGAGCGCGGCTTCGCCAGCTTCACCACCGAGGGCGCGACCTACCTCCAGGCCGCGCTGACCGGCACGAACGACTTCCGCTCGGTCTACAAGGGCCCGTACGACGGCAAGCACCTCGACTCGGTCGTCACGGACACCGCGAAGAAGACGATCACCTTCCACCTCAAGACGGCCCGCCCGGACCTCAACTGGACGCTGGCCATGCAGTCGTACGGGGCGGTGTCCGCGAAGCACGACACCAAGGAGAAGTACGACAAGGACCCGTTCTCCTGCGGGCCCTACCGGCTCTCCGCGCACTCCGTGGACAAGTCGCTGACGATGGTCCGCAACACCCACTGGGACCCGGCGACCGACCCGATCCGCAACGCCTACCCGGACTCGTTCACCTTCGAGTTCGGCCCCGAGGCGCTGCAGACCTCCGACCGGCTGATCGCGGACTCCGGGACCGACCAGTACGCGGTGATGGCGTACAGCGGGGTGCCCGCCGAGCGCATCCAGAAGGTGCTGACGACACCCGCGCTGAAGAGCCGTACCGTCGACGGGCTGCTGACCGGCCTGTACTACTACGCCATCAACTGCAAGCGCATCCCCGACCTGAAGGTCCGTCAGGCGCTCAACTACGCCTGGCCGTTGCAGCAGATCCGGACCATCTACGGCGGCCCGTCCTCCGGCGACTACGCGACCACGATCCTCGGCCCCGACATGGCCGGCCGGGTCAAGTTCGACATCTACGGCAAGCTGGCGAAGCCGCAGGGTGACACCGCGAAGGCGAAGGCGCTGCTCAAGGAGGCCGGCAAGCTCGGCCAGAAGATCGTCTACACCTACCCGCAGGGCTCCAACGACGCCTTCGAGAAGACGAAGGTGGTCATCGCCAACGCCCTGAAGGAGGCGGGCTTCGACCCGGTCGTGAAGCCGGTGGAGGCGACCAGCTACTACGACCAGGTCCAGCAGATCGACAACTCCTTCGACGTGATGTGGTTCGGCTGGTCCCCGGACTGGCCCACCGGCTTCACCATGATCCAGCCCCTCTTCGACGGCCGGGTGATCGCCAACGGGGCGAACAACGTCTCGCAGCTGAAGGTGAGTTGGGTCGACGCGGCCATCGACAAGGCGGCGGCCCTGACCGACGCGACACAGGCGAACGCGGCGTGGGCCGCGCTGGACAGGCAGCTGATGGAGAAGGAGGCGCCGATCATTCCGGAGATGTACCAGCGGCGGTTCTATCTGTACGGGAGCAAGGTCGGCGGCGCCGAGTACGACCCCCTGAACTCGTCGTTCGTGCTTTACAAGCTGTACGCGAAGTCGTAGGCCGTCTTTCTACTGCGGGCCCGTGGGGGCTGGTCGCGCAGTTCCCCGCGCCCCTTTCGGGGCGCCCCCTGACGGGGCGCCTCACCGACCACCCCCGGCACCTGTCCCGCCCACCAGGGAACGGTGCCGGGGGTTTCGCCAGGGAAACCGATCGCCATGTTCCGCTTCATTCTTCGTCGGACGTTCAGTGCGCTGATGATCCTCCTCGTCATCAGCGCGATCACCTTCGTCCTCTTCTACGTCGCCCCGCGCGACCCGGCGCGCAGTGCCTGCGGCAAGCTCTGCACGCCGGAGACGCTCGCGCTCGTGCGGCGCAACCTGGGGATCGACGATCCGCTGCCGCTGCAGTACTGGCACTGGCTGGCGGGGGTGTTCGTGGGCCGCGACTACGCCGGTCTCGGCCACTGCTCGGCACCCTGCCTCGGCTACTCCTTCACCAACCACGAGCCGGTCCTCGGCCTGATCACCAACCGCTTCCCCACCACCCTCTCCCTCACCCTGGGCAGCGCGGTGGTCTTCGTGGTCCTCGGCGTCGGTACGGGCATGCTGGCGGCGGTGAAGCAGGGCCGGGCCCTGGACAAGATCGCGTCGTCGATATCGTTGGTGGGCTCCTCCCTCCAGATCTACATCGTCGGCGTGGTCGCCATGTACTACCTCTCCGACCAGTGGGGCATCCTGCCGCGCCCGCAGGACAGCGTGGGCTTCTCCCAGGACCCGGTGGCCTGGTTCAAGGGCCTGCTGCTGCCATGGTTCGTCCTCGCGATCATCTTCACCGCCAACTACACCCGGATGACCCGCTCCCAGCTCGTGGAGTCCCTCGCCGAGGACTACGTCCGTACCGCCCGCGCCAAGGGCCTGTCCCGGCGCACGGTGTTCTTCCGGTTCGCCTGGCGGGGCGCGATGGGCCCGATCGTCACGATCCTGGGCCTCGACATCGGCTATCTGCTCGGCGGCGCGATCATCACCGAGGAGACGTTCGGCCTGCACGGCATCGGCGCCCTGTCCATCAAGGCGGTACGCGACAACGACCTCCCGCTGCTGCTGGGGGTCGTGCTCGTCGCCGCCGCCGCGATCGTCGTCGCCAACATCGTGGTGGACGCGGTGTACGCGCTGATCGACCCGCGGATCAGGCTGGCGTAGAGGGGACTTGGTGACCCTGGTGTCTGAAGCGTCCGGCCCCTCGACGGCCGATCCCTTCCTCTCCGTACGGGATCTGCGCGTCCACTTCGCCACCGACGACGGTGTCGTACGTGCCGTCGACGGGCTCTCCTTCGACGTGGGGCGCGGCCGGACCCTGGGCATCGTCGGGGAGTCCGGCTCGGGCAAGTCGGTGACGAACCTGGCGATCCTGGGCCTGCACGACCGTACGCGCACGACGCTGGCCGGGGAGATCGTGCTGGACGGGCAGGAGTTGCTGACCGCGCGGGAACGCGAGCTGGAGAGGCTGCGGGGCAGCAAGATGGCGATGATCTTCCAGGACGCGCTGGCGTCGCTGTCGCCGTACCACACGGTCGGCAGACAGATCGCGGAGACGTACGCCAAGCACACCGGGGCGTCCAGGCGGGAGTCCAGGGCACGGGCGGTGGAGATGCTCAGGCGGGTCGGCATCCCGCAGCCGACGGCACGGGCGGACGACTACCCCCACCAGTTCTCCGGCGGTATGCGCCAACGGGTCATGATCGCCATGGCGTTGGCGTGCGACCCACAGCTCCTGATCGCCGACGAACCGACGACCGCGCTGGATGTGACAGTGCAGGCCCAGATCCTGGACCTGCTGGGGGATCTGCAGCAGGAGTTCGGCACGTCGATCGTCTTCATCACGCACGACCTGGGCGTCATCTCCCGTATGGCGGACGACATCCTGGTGATGTACGCGGGCCGGGCGGTGGAGCGCGGCACCCGGCGCGAGGTGCTGAGGACGCCCCAACACCCGTACACCTGGGGCCTGCTGGGCTCGATGCCGACCCTGAACGCCCCCGTGGACGTCCCGTTGTCCCCGATCCCGGGCACTCCCCCGTCGCTCCTGGACCCGCCCGCGGGCTGCCGTTTCGAGCCGCGCTGCGCGTTCCGGGAACAGGTGCCGGCGGGGCGCTGTGCGAGCAGACGCCCCCATCTGCCCCGTACGGCGGGACATGGCGCGGCCTGCCATCTGACGGCGGCGCAGCGGGTGGAGTACCACGCCGACTATGTGGGCGCGAACCCGGGATGACAGGGAGGTCCTGATCCCTACCCTCCAGGTATGGACTACACGAGGATGCGCGCGATCGCCGAGAAGCTCATGGCCCGCGCCGAGGGGCTCGAAGGGAGCTGGATCGTCGAGATCGGCCCTTCGGGCCCCGTGCTGGCCATGGTGAGCCCGTCGAAGCGGCACGCGGGTACGGTCCGCCGTATCCGCACGCAGCTGGACGAACAGCTCCTCACCACGCACCCCGGCCACAGCTGCGCGAACGGCCCCGAGATCGAGCACCCGGCCTTGGGCCGCATGCGTCGCCCGGATGCCGTCGTCATCCCCGAGGACGTCCTGGACGAGGAGGGACTGGCCGTCGACGCGGCCCGGGTGCTGGCGGTCGTCGAGATCGTCTCGCCGTCCGGCCCTGCCCACGAGTACGGCGAGAAGCTGGCCGAGTACCCCGCCATGGGTATCGCCCACTACGTGATCGTCGATCCCCGCACGGGCACCATCGAGGTGCACTCGGACCCGTGCAAGGGGCGTTACCTGCAGAAGGACCCCTACATCTTCGGCGACTCGGTGCCGGTCGGTCCCTGGACGGTGGAGACCCGGGCGTTCCGCCGTTACGGGAAGGCCGGGAACGACCCGAACTGAGGGCCGCCGGCGGTCAGCCCAACTCCCCGCGCTCCACGCAGAACTCGTTGCCCTCGGGGTCGGCCATGAGGGCCCAGCCGCCGCCGTCGGGCCTGCGGTGGTCCGCGACGAGGCGGGCGCCCAGGGAGATCAGCCGCTCGACCTCCTCGTCCCGGGTGCGCCCGTGCGGGCGCAGGTCGAGGTGTACGCGGTTCTTCACCGACTTGCCTTCCGGGACCCGGATGAACAGCAGCGTGGGCCCGCCGGCCGGGTCCCTGAGCACCGCCTCCGGGTCGCCGGGCTTGTCGTCGTCGGCCAGCGGGCGGCCGAACACCGCGCTCCAGAACAGGCCGAGATCGTAGGGGTCACCGGTGCTGTCGAAGGTGATGTTGTGGATCGTCGGGAAGGACAACGAGGCCTCCAGGCCATGTGAGGGATACCGCGTGTGAGGGTCCCGGACCGGGCGGGCGCGTGTCGAACGAATAAAAGCCGGGGGGCGAGGAGCTGTTGCTCCTCGCCCCCCGCCGAACCCACGTCCCGGAGTCCCGGAACCTCAGTCCTGCTTGGCGTCCGCCTCCAGCGCCTTCAGCGCCGGGTCCAGGACCACGTCCTCGTCGCGTGCCTCCGTCGTCGGGTCCTCCGGGAAGTGGCAGGCCGTCAGGTGGTTCTCGCGGTTGCCGGAGATCTGGAGCAGCGGGGGCTCCTCGCTCGCGCACTTGTCCTGCGCCTTCCAGCAGCGGGTGCGGAAGCGGCAGCCGGACGGCGGGTGGATCGGCGACGGGACGTCACCGGCGAGGCGGATGCGCTCGCGGGCCTCCGTCTCGTCGTCCATCGCCACCTCGGGCACGGCCGAGAGCAGGGCGTGCGTGTACGGGTGGCGCGGGCGGTTGTAGATCGAGTCCCGGTCGCCCACCTCGACGATCTTGCCCAGGTACATCACCGCGACGCGCTGCGAGAAGTGCCGGACGATCGCCAGGTCGTGGGCGATGAACAGGAACGCGATGCCCATCTCCTCCTGGACCTTCTTGAGGAGGTTCACCACCTGGGCCTGGATGGACACGTCCAGCGCGGAGACCGGCTCGTCGGCCACGATCAGCTTCGGCTTCAGGGCGAGCGCGCGGGCCACCCCGATGCGCTGGCGCTGGCCGCCGGAGAACTCGTGCGGGAAGCGGTTGTAGTGCTCGGGGTTGAGCCCGACCAGCTCCAGCAGCTCCCGTACCCGCTTCTCCCGGCCGCCCGACGGCTCGATCCCGTTGACCTCCATCGGCGACTTGATGATCGTACCGACGGTCTGCCGCGGGTTCAGCGAGCTGTACGGGTCCTGGAAGATCATCTGGATCTCGGAGCGGACCGGCGCCAGCTGCTTGCGCGAGGCGTGACTGATGTCCTGGCCGGAGTAGGTGATCTTGCCGCCGGTCGGCTCCAGGAGGCGGGTGATGAGCCGGCCCGCGGTCGACTTGCCGCAGCCGGACTCGCCCACCATGCCGACGCTCTCGGCGACCCCGATGCTCAGGTCGATGCCGTCGACCGCCTGCACGGCGCCGACTTTTCGTTTGATCGGGAAGCCACCGTAGATCGGGAAGTGCTTCGTCAGGCCCTCGACCCTGAGCAGTTCCTCGGTCGACGTACCGGTGGAACCCTGCTGTGCGGGGAGGGTGAGGTTCTCGCTCATGTCTCGGTGCTCCCTAGCGCAGCCGGGGCTGGATCTTGTCGATGAAGATGGTCTGCTTCTGCTCCGCCGACAGATGGCACGCGGAGCCGCGCCCGTCCCCGAGAGACGGCCGTACGTCGGTGCAGAGGCTCCCCGACACCTCGCCGGTGAAGGCGCAGCGCGGGTGGAAGGGGCAGCCCGAGGGCGGGTTGAGCAGCGAGGGCGGCGAGCCGGGGATCGGCGTGAGCGCCTCGTCGATGTCGCCGTCCAGCCGGGGCATCGAGCTGAGCAGGCCCCAGGCGTACGGGTGCTGCGGGGTGCGCAGGACTTCCTTGACGGTGCCGCGTTCCACGGCCCGGCCCGCGTACATCACCAGCAGGTCGTCGGCCATGTTCGAGATGACGCCGAGGTCGTGCGTGATGAAGATGATCGCGGAGCCGAACTCCTGCTGGAGGTCCTTGAGCAGGTCCAGGATCTGGGCCTGCACCGTCACATCCAGCGCGGTGGTGGGCTCGTCGGCGATCAGCAGGTCGGGGTCGCACATCAGCGCCATGGCGATCATCGCGCGCTGGCGCATACCGCCGGAGAACTGGTGGGGGTAGTCGTCGAAGCGCGTCTTGGGCTGCGGGATGCCGACCTTCTCCAGCATCTGCACGGCCCGGACCTTCGCCTCCTTCTTGGAGGCCCCGGTGTGCTTCATGAACGGCTCGGACAGCTGGCGGCCCACCGTGTAGTACGGGGAGAGCGCGGTCAGCGGGTCCTGGAAGATCATCGCCATCTTGTTGCCGCGGAGCTGCTCAAGCTCCTTCTCCGTGGCGGTGACGAGTTCCTTGCCGTCGAGGACGATCTCGCCGTCGACGGTGGTGCTCATCGGGTTGTGCAGACCGAGGATCGTCAGGTTCGTGACGGACTTGCCCGATCCGGACTCGCCCACGATGCCCAGGGTCTTGCCGCGCTCGACGTCGAAGGAGAGTCCGTCGACCGCCTTGACGATGCCGTCCTCGGTGGAGAACTGCACCTTGAGATCGCGGACCGAGAGGAAGCTGTCCGGACCGGTCGGGGCCGGTGCGCCCTCGGGCTTGGTCAGTGTGGTCACGGTGGTTCGTTTCTTCCTAGGAGAGCCGGACGCGCGGGTCGATATAGGCGTACACGATGTCGGTAAGGATGTTCAGGATCAGGATGAAGAAGGCCCCGAACAACATGATGCCCATCGTGAGCGGGAGGTCCTTTTGGCTCGCGCCGTCCACGGCGAGGCGGCCGATTCCCTGGAGGGAGAAGGTGAGTTCGGTGACGACACCGCCGCCGAGCAGGGCGCTGATGTCGATGCCGAGCACGGTGACGATCGGGATCAGGGAACCGCGCCAGGCGTAGCGGAAGAAGACGTACTTCTGTGACATGCCCTTGGCGCGGGCGGTGCGGACGTGCTCCTCCGCGAGCTGCTCGATCATCGAGGCGCGCGCCATACGCGTGTACTGCGCGGTGAAGATGGTGGCCATGACGGCCATCGGGATGGACAGTCCGACGAGCCAGCCGATCGGGTCCTCGGTGAACGGCACGTACTTGGGGTCTTCCATCCAGCCGGTCTGGTAGACGAGGACGATCAGCGCGATCGGGCCGAGGAAGTAGATCTGGAACGAGCTGAGCACCATGGACGTGCCGGTGGCGACCTTGTCGACCAGTGAGCCGCGCTTGTAGGCGGAGATCATGCCCGCGCCGAGACCCACGACCAGGAAGACGACCAGCGCCCCGATGGTCAGCGACAGGGTCAGCGGGAAGCGGTCCTTGATGAGGCTCCAGACCATTTCGTTGTAGTAGAACGACTGGCCGAGGCAGGGTGCGTCGCAGTGGCCCTGCGGGAAGTCGCGCCCCGTCACGATGCCGGACATGAAGTCCCAGAACTGCTGTGCGATCGGCAGGTTGAGGCCGAGTGCCTGGCGGATGTCCTCGAGTCTCGCGGGCGAGCAGTCCTTGCCACAGGCCAGTGAGGCGTAGTCGGAGGGCGCTGCGACGAACAGGAGGAACGTGGCGGCGCCGATCAGGAACAGGGTGACGACGGCACCGACCGTGCGCCGGAGGATGAACTGAAACATGGCGGGGGGCTGCTCTCTGCGGAGACGTGCGGAGTCGGGATGGGACCGGGTTCACGGAACCGCGGGGGTGCGCTCCGCCTGGTGCGCACCCCCGCGATCAGCCGTATCGAGTTACGACTTCAGGAACAGTCGCGTGATGTCGATGTAGCTGGACTCGGTGCTGTAGCGGGCACCGCCGATGTTCGAACCGAAGAGCTGGAGCTGCTTCGTGTACCACAGCGGAGCGGCCGGGTTGACCTTCTCCAGGATGTAGTGGTGCGCTTCCTTCCAGGTCGCGGCGGCCTCGGTCGGCTCCTGGGTCAGGGCCTTCTTGATCAGCTCCTGGACCTTGGGGTCGTTGATGTGCGAGTAGTTCGGCGCACCGTCGGCGACCTGGTCACCGTCGTAGATGGGCGTGACGACGGTGGCCGGGGACGGCCAGTCCTGGCCCCAGCCGGAGATGTAGATGTCGTACGGGTTCTTGACCTTGCCGATCTGCTCGTAGTAGCTCGCGGAGTCGACCTCCTTGGCCACCACGTCGATGCCGATCTTGGTCAGCGCGTCCTCGATCGCGACCTTGCGCTTCTGGCCGGCCTCGCTGTTGGAGTACGCGAAGACGAGCTTCTTCTCGGCGGCCGGAACGTCCTTGAGGAGTTCCTTGGCCTTCGCGATGTTGCCCTGCGGCGTCTTCAGACGGCCGTACGGGTCGTAGCTGGCCTCGTAGCCCGGGAGGGTCGGGGCGAACAGGTTCGGGGCCGGGTCGCCACCGTAGGCGCCACCCTCACCCGCGATGAGCGACTTCGAGTTGACGCCGTAGGTGACGGCGTCACGGACGGCCTTGTTCTTCACGCGGTCCAGGTTGAACACCAGCGTCATGACGTAGGGCTGGTAGCCCTTGATCGTGCGCTTGTTGACGGCGGGGTCGCCGATGACGTCCTGGATCTGGGTGGCCTCGACCGAGCCGGTGAGCTGGATGGCGTTCTTGGAGGCACCCTGGTCGGCGATCAGCCGGCTGGTCTGGGTGGACTCGGTGACACCGAAGTCGACGTTGAAGCCGTCCACGTACTGGTGCCGGACCGAGTCGGTCTTCGGGTCCCAGTTCTCGTTCTTGACGAGCTTCATGGACTTGCCGGCCTTGTAGTCGGCGATCTTGTACGGGCCGAGCGAGACGGGGGCCGTGTCGTACTTCGCCTTGGTGTCGGTCTTCTCCGGAACGACGGAGTAGCCCGGCATCGCGAGCGTCTGCGGAAGGTCCGGACGCGCGGTGTCGAAGTGGAAGACGACCGTCTTGGCGTCCGGGGTCTCGAGAACCGTGTCAGGCAGGTGCTTGGAGCCGAAGCCGCCGTCCGGCAGCGCCTCGCGGTACTTCGGACCGCTCAGCCAGGTCTGCAGGTAGGTCGGGCCGTCGAAGATGAACTCGGCGTACTGGCGCTCGACGGTGTGACGGATGTCGGCGGACGTGATCACGTTGCCGTTCTGGTCCTTCACGCCGTCCTTCAGCGTGTACGTCCAGGTCTTGCCGCCGTCCGAGGACTTGCCCGAGTCGGTCGCGAGGTCACCGACGACGGAGACGTTGCCCTTGCCGTCCTCCTCGAAGTTGGTCAGACCGCGGTAGAGCAGGTTGGCGACCTGGCCGGCGTCCGAGACGTAGATCTGGCCCGGGTCCAGGTGCGAGAGGCCCGCCTCCTGGTAGACCTCGATGGTGCCGCCGCTCTTGGCGCCGGGCACCTCCTCGGCGGGACCGGTAGACGCGGCGGCGTCGCCGTAGACGACCGCCTTCGACTGCTCGGAGGCCTCCGCCTGGTCTTCCTTGGAGTCCTTGCCGGAGCTGCCGCCCTTGTTCTCGGAGCAGCCGGTGAGCGCAAGAGAGCCGGCCGCGATGGCGACCAGGATGGCCCGCGTTCTGCGCGAGGTGAACGACTTCATGTGGCTAAAGCACCTACCTGTCGGTTGTTATCCATGAGTACTGCCTGACGCGGCTGGTAGGCCGACGCGGGGGCGGCAGCCACCCCCCACCAATGGACGATCAGCGCCCGGACTTGGGGTCGAACGCATCCCGAACGGAGTCTCCGAGGAGGTTGAAGCACAGGATGAAGATCACCAGTGCCGTGCCCGGGAAGAACATGAACGCCGGATCCTGCTTGGCGTAGCCGGCGGCGGCGGCGAAGAGCCGTCCCCAGTCGGGGGTCGGTTCGACGAACCCGACGCCGGCGAAGGAGAGGAACGCGATGGTGAGAATGGTGCTGGGGAGCTGGTACGTGAACTGCACCAGGATCGGCGAGACCACGTTGGGCAGGATCTCCTTGCGGACGATCCGCCACGGCGAGGCCCCGGAGACCTTGGCGGCCTCCACGAACTCGCGCTCACGCAGTGACAGCACGGTCGAACGGACCAGACGGGCCATGCCCATCCAGCCCAGCACCCACAGCACGATGAGGATCGCCAGTGCCCGGAAGTAGGTGGGGGTCTCTTCCCGAGGGTCGACGAAGAACGCCGTGACGACCGGCATGAACGCGATGAAGAACAGCTGTGAGGGGAAGGAGAGGAAGAAGTCGGTGACGCGGCCGACCCAGTAGTCGACCCGGCCGCCGAAGTAGCCGCCGATCAGACCGATGAGCACACCGGTGACCATCACCAGCACGGTCACGGCCACCGCCATGAACAGCGAGGTGCGCATGCCGTACATCAGCATGGCGAACAGGTCGCGGCCCAGTTGCGGCTCCACACCGAACCAGTGATCCCCCGAGACACCGCCGAAGTAGCCGAGGGGCAGCCCGAAGTCGTCAAGGACCGGGCTGTCCGCGTACGTGGGGTCCTGGCCGTACAGCGTGTAGGGGTTGGTCCCGCTCAGCTTGACCAGCAGGGGTGCCGCGAGGGCGATCACGAAGTAGAAAATCACTACCACGGCACAGATCACACCGGTACGGTCACGCTTGAAGCGCTGCCACATCAACTGCCCGGGGGAACGACCCTCGAGGCTCTTCTCGGCCTTGACGGGCTCGGGCTTCGTATCGAGCTCGGGGTCCAAGGCGATCGAGGGCCCGGAGCCATCGGCCTTGGCTGGACTGGTCATGTGTGTTCTTCCCCCGGGGGGTTGGAGAGCTGAGCGCAGCACAGATACCGGCGGGTTCTGTGGTTGTGGGGAACTTTCGCCAAGTAAGTCAACGCGCGTCAAGGCCGGAAGGCATAGGGATCTCCCTACCGTCGAAATTTTGAGCAAAAATTGCAAAGATTGACACCTGCGCGCGCTTGACACCTTGAACGGTAAATCCACCAAACGGACATAAAGGGATCGTTTTCTGTTTACATGTCCGAAACTTGATCGTTGGTTCACCGGTATCCGAACAGCCTTGCACAGCCCACGGACAGGTCGGACGAGAGGGCTGCCGACGAGCCGTACGCGGACACGCCGAAGGCCCGGCCCCCAGAGGTGGGGACCGGGTCTTCGTGACGTCTGATCAGCCGTGCTTGGCGCGGCTGGCGGAGCGGGCGCGCTCGCGGGCGTCCAGGTTCACCTTGCGGATGCGAACCGCCTCCGGGGTGACCTCGACGCACTCGTCGTCGCGGCAGAACTCCAGGGACTGCTCCAGGGAGAGCTTGCGCGGCGGGACGATCGCCTCGAACGAGTCGGCCGAGGACGACCGCATGTTCGTGAGCTTCTTCTCCTTGGTGATGTTCACGTCCATGTCGTCGGAGCGCGAGTTCTCGCCGACGATCATGCCCTCGTACACCTCGGTGCCGGGGTCGGTGAACAGCACACCGCGCTCCTGGAGGTTCGTCATCGCGAACGCGGTGACGGCGCCGGCCCGGTCGGCCACCAGGGAACCGTTGTTACGGGTCGCCAGGACGCCGAACCAGGGCTCGTGGCCCTCGTGGATGGAGTGCGCGATACCGGTGCCGCGCGTGCCGGTGAGGAACTCGGTACGGAAGCCGATGAGCCCGCGGGAGGGCACGACGAACTCCATCCGAACCCAACCGGAGCCGTGGTTGGACATGTTGTCCATCCGGCCCTTGCGGACGCCCATGAGCTGCGTGACCGCGCCCATGTGCTCCTCGGGCACGTCGATCGTCATGCGCTCGACGGGCTCGTGGAGCTTGCCGTCGATCTCCTGGGTGACCACCTGCGGCTTGCCGATGGTCAGCTCGAAGCCCTCGCGGCGCATCTGCTCGACCAGGATGGCGAGCGCCAGCTCACCACGGCCCTGGACCTCCCAGGCGTCGGGACGCTCGGTGTCGAGGACGCGCAGCGAGACGTTACCGACCAGCTCGCGGTCGAGGCGGTCCTTGACCTGACGGGCCGTGACCTTGCGGTCCTTGACCACGGCCTTGTTCTCGGCGCCCTTGCCCGTGCCGCCGCGGCCGACCATCGGCGAGGTGTTCGTACCGATGGTCATGGAGATCGCCGGCTCGTCGACCGTGATGAGCGGCAGCGCGATCGGGTTCTCGGGGTCGGCGAGGGTCTCGCCGATCATGATGTCCGAGATACCGGCGACGGCACAGATGTCACCGGGGCCGGCCATCTCGGCCGGCTTGCGGGTGAGCGCCTCGGTCATCAGCAGCTCGGTGATGCGCACGCTGGACATGGAGCCGTCACGCTTGATCCAGGTGACGGTCTGGCCCTTGCGCAGCTCGCCCTGCTCGACGCGGAGCAGCGCGATACGGCCGAGGAAGTTGTCGGCGTCCAGGTTGGTGACGTGCGCCTGCAGCGGGGCGGCCTCGTCGTACTGCGGGGCCGGGACGTGCGACAGGATCGTGGAGAAGAACGGCTCCAGGCTGTTGCTGTCGGCCGGGACGCTGCCGTCCGCCGGCTTGGTCAGCGAGGCGACACCGTCACGCGCACACGCGTAGACGATGGGGAACTCGATCTGCTCCTCGTCCGCGTCCAGGTCCAGGAAGAGGTCGTACGTCTCGTTGACGACCTCGTCGATCCGGGAGTCCGGCCGGTCCGTCTTGTTGATGCAGAGGATGACCGGCAGCCGCTGCTGGAGCGCCTTGCGCAGCACGAACCGGGTCTGCGGCAGCGGACCCTCGGAGGCGTCGACGAGCAGAACGACGGCGTCCACCATCGACAGACCGCGCTCGACCTCGCCACCGAAGTCGGCGTGGCCCGGGGTGTCGATGATGTTGATGGTGATGACGTCCCCCCCGTCCTTCGGGTGGTACTTCACCGCCGTGTTCTTGGCGAGGATCGTGATGCCCTTCTCACGTTCCAGGTCGTTGGAGTCCATCATGCGGTCGTCGAGCGACTCGGCGGCGTGCGCGGCGAAGGCACCGGCCTGCTTCAGCATGGCGTCGACCAGTGTCGTCTTCCCGTGGTCGACGTGGGCGACGATGGCGACGTTGCGGATGTCGTGGCGCGTGGCCATATTGCGGCGTACTCCCGGCTTGAGTGGATGGCCTGCGCGTACGTCTGTGTTACGCGGACCCTGCCGGGCTGAACATGCCACGGCCTTACCCCATGGTACGGGGCGTACGGGGAAGGGGCCTCCGCAGGGCCTTTCCGGCGGTCGCGGAAGCGGTCAGGAACCGGCCACGGCACGGGATCCGGCAGGGCAGAGCCGCAGCGCCGCGACCCGGGCTGCGGCCCCCTCCGCGGGCGATGAACAGGGCAGGAACCCGCCGCCGTAGGTGTCCCAGGTGTGCACGTGCCCGTGGACCGGCTCGTTCAGCCCGCAGGTGTATGTGAAGTCGGCCTCGACCAGGTTGATCGACTCCCAGGTGTAGTACGCCTGTCGGGGCTCACCGGTTTCGTAGTAGAGATCCGTCTCCTCCTGCCCGGCGGTATCGGACGGCCCCGCGAGCGGGTCGTCCGTCTTCAGGTGCGCGCCAAGCGCCTTGATCACCCGGGCCGGGGCGACGCCCTCGGGGACGCCGGTCACCGTGGGCCGCTGGACGGTGCCGGAGACGGGTTCGACGGTGCCCTGGTAGGCGCCGTCCGTGTACGTGAGCCGGTCGGGCAGCCCGGTCAGCAGTTCCACGTGCCGGATGCCGGACCAGGTGTAGGTCCCGTACGCGCAGATCGTGGCCGCCCCGGCGGCGGAGCTGCCGTCGTCGGTGGCCACGGCTCCGCAGCCGGCCGTCCCCAGCATCAGTGCCGTGATCCCCGCGGCCCAGGCCCGCATGGCCGCCCCCGTTCCCCCGTACGACGGCTGCCGCCCCGCGAGTCTCCGCGGGGCGGCAGCCGTGCTGATCGTCTCTGCGGGGAGGGTACCTCCCGGTGCTGTGCGGGCTACTCCTTCGGGGAACCGGAGGAACGGGAGGAACCGGCCGCCGGTGCCGGCTTCTTCAGGAAGCCCATGTCCTCGTAGACCGGTGTCTGGAAGCCGAAGGCGCCCAGGTTGGCGGTGGTCTTGCGGGTCGCGATCAGTTGGGGGCGCTGGAAGAGGGGGATGGAGCCGCCCGACGCCCAGATGCGGGCGTCCGCCTTGCGCACCAGGGACGCCGACCTGCTCTCGTCCAGGGTCGCGATGGCCTGGTCGAAGAGCTGGTCGACCTGGTCGGTGCCGACGCGGGTGTAGTTCTGCTCGACGTTGAGCGAACCGTCGGCCGCGGGCACCGGCTTGGCGTAGATCGGGCGGGCGTCGGTGGCCGGGAAGGCGGAGGCGGGCCACGAGTACAGGGCCAGGTCGTACTGGCCCGAGGCGATGTGGTCCTTGAAGTAGCTGTCGTCGGACACCTTGGTGACGGCGGTGCGGATGCCGACCCGGTCCAGCATGCGCGTGATCCGGTCGCCCACCGCCCGCAGGGTGGCCGAGCCCGGTCCCGAGGGCAGGACGAACCGCAGGGTCAGCGGCTTGCCGTCCTTGGCGAGGGCCCCGGCAGCCGCACCGGCGGGAGCCGGCGTGCCCTTGGGGGCGTAGGCACCGGCGGGGGCGCCGCCCTGGTCCGGGTGCTTGTGGAGGGACTGCTTGCCGTCCTGGGCGAGGTTCTTCTTGCCCGACCCGTCCCGGTGGTCCTGGGGGTCCTGGTGGTCCTCGCGGACGGGCTCGGCGTACGGCTTGTCGTCGTCACCGACGACGTAGGTGCCGTCCTCGGCATCGGCGCTCTTGCCGGCCTTCGGGGATGCCTCGGGGGAGGCCGACTTGTCACCGGCCTTCTTTCCCTCTCCCCCGGCGACCTTCTCGCCGTCCTTCTTCCGCTGCTCGCCGAGCGGACCGCCCTGCACCCAGCCCGCGTCCGCGAGGAGTGCCTCGGCCTCGTCGGTGTTCTGGCCGCCGAGGGCGCCGCTGTTGTCGGCGTAGGCGGCCTGGCCGGAGAGCGCGAGGTGGCTGCCGACGGGTACGGCGGGCAGCCCGAGCGGCTTCAGCACCAGCCCGGCGAGCGCCTTGCGGTCCAGTGCGCGGGCCACCGCACGCCGCACCCGCTCGTCGGCGAGGGGGCCGTCGGCGCCGTTGAGGGCGAGCTGGGTGTAGGCCGGTTCGAGGGACTTGCGCACCTCGAACCCGCGCAACGACTCCTGCTGTTCGGCGTACTTGGCGCTCGCCTCCCGCTCCTTGCGGCGCGCGAGGGTCTCCTCGTCGGCGGCCTCCTCGTCGGAGCCGTGCGCGAGGGCCCAGGACCGCAGGGCGCGGCTCGGGGTGAGCGCGGCGCCGGGGCCCTGGAGCGGGGTCGACTTGCCGCGCGCGGCGAGCACGATCCGCTCGGCCTCGGCGGGGTCGACCTCGGCGACGTCGACCTTCCCGGCGGCGAGCGCCCAGGCGCGCTTGTCGCGCGGTACGGCGTGCAGCACGATGCCGTCGAGCCGGGGGGTGCGCCCCCACCAGCGCGGGTTGCGCACGAGGACGACGTCGCCGTCCGCCTTGGCGACCTTCTTGAGGGCGAAGGGCCCGGCGGTGACCTTGAGCTTCTTCCGCGCGCCGTCGTTGAAGGAGTCCGGGGTCCCCATGACCTCCTTCGGGTACAGCGGCGAGAAGAGCGACTTCCAGTCGGCGTAGGGGCGGCTGAAGGTGACCCTGACCTCAAGGTCGTTCGCCCCGCGCTGCACCTTCTCGATGCGGTCGTACCCGGCGTTGCGGGCGGTCCAGTAGGCGGAGTCCTTGCCGGACAGCGCACGCCACTGGGCGGCGAAGTCGGCGGCGCCGATCTCCCTGCCGTCGCTCCAGACGGCCTGCTGGTTCAGCTTGTAGAGGACCACCTGGCGGGGCTCGGTGTCGACGACCTTCGCGGACTCCAGGAAGTCGGCGTTGCGCTGCGGACGCCCGTTCGCGTCGAGCCGGTACATCGAGGGCAGCACGGCCTGCGCGATCCGGGTGGTCGTCGCGTCGGCGTCCGCCTGGAAGGTGTTGAGGGTCTCCGGTACGGAGTCCACGGCCCAGCGCAGGGTGCCGCCGTCGGCGAGCAGGGCGCGGTCGGCGGGCGCGATGTCCTGCCCGGCGAGGGGCTCGCTCGCGTGGTCCTCGTCACCGCCGCACGCGGTGAGCAGGGTCACGGCGAGAGCGCCGGCGGTGAGGAAGGCGACCGAGCGCGTGACCGCGCGCAGTCCGACGCCGTGGTGGGACATCAGGTCTACCTCCGGTGGCGTGATATGCCGTTGATCAGATGTACGGCCACTGAAGAGGAAAGGGTTCGGCAGCGGAGGGAGACACGGCGGCGGGGCTCCCGAAGCCCAACCGTTTGGCGGAACGCGGAGGGCGTGCGCCGCGCCCGGGCACACCCCCGCGCACCCCCCTCCCCCAGCCAATCCATGCACACCGCTTCCCACCGGCCGGTGTGACGCGCAACACTCTCAGGCGCATGAACGTCTCCGTCCAGGGCCCGACCGCCCGGAAGTGAGGTCACGTCATGTCCGTGCACGACGAACTGACGTCAGTACAGCGCTGCCTCGACGACCTGCTCCGCTCGATGGGCCGTCTGGAACAGCAACTCGGCAAGGGCGGCCTGGAAATGCGCCGTCTCCGCAGCGACGCCGACCACCTGCGCGAAAGCCTCGCGTTGCTCCGCGAGGCCGCCCCCGCGCTCGTCCAGCCCCGGCGCCCCGATCTCGTGACGATCCCTGACACCCCGTACGACAACACCCTGTGGACGGACTCGGACGACGAAGGACTCGGCGCCCGCGACCGTCACGCCCCCTGAGAATCCGACCGGAGTTCTCCTTGGCCACTGATACCGGTACCGACAGCGATACCGACCCCGACCCTGATGAGCGCGGCGGCGTACGGACCCGTACGCGCGCCGCCATCGACGCCCCGCATCTGCGGACCGACCGCTGGTGGCTGGCGCCCGCCGCGACGGCCGCCGGTCTGCTGGCGTTCATCGTCTACTCGACCTGGCGCGCGTTCGCGAACGCCGACTACTACGCCGCCCCCTACGTCTCGCCGTTCTACTCGCCCTGTCTGGCGGACAACTGCGCCCCGATGCGGAACGGCCCCAACGCCGACCTCTTCGGCAGCTGGTGGGGCATCTCCCCCGCGATCATCATCCTGGTCTTCCCGCTGGGCTTCCGCCTGACCTGCTACTACTACCGCAAGGCCTACTACCGCGGCTTCTGGGCCTCCCCGCCCGCCTGCGCGGTGGCGGAACCGCACAAGAAGTACACCGGCGAGACCCGCTTCCCGCTGGTCTTCCAGAACCTGCACCGGTACTTCTTCTACGCGGCCCTGCTGGTCGCGGGCATCCTGACCTACGACACGGTGCTCTCCTTCCGCGACGAGCACTACAACTGGGGCCACATGGGCCTGGGTTCGCTGGTCTTCCTGCTCAACATCACGCTGATCTGGGCGTACACGCTCTCCTGCCACTCCTGCCGGCACATCGTCGGCGGCAAGCTCAAGCACTTCTCCAAGCATCCCGTCCGCTACCGCGCCTGGCAGTGGGTCGGAAAGCTGAACGCCCGTCATATGCAGCTCGCCTGGGCGTCGTTGGTGAGCGTCGGGCTCGCCGACTTCTACGTGTACCTGGTCGCCTCCGGCGCTTTCGATGATCCGAGGTTCTTCTGATGTCTGTCGTCGACCGGCAGGAATGGGACGTGGTCGTGGTCGGCGCGGGCGGCGCGGGTTTGCGCGCCGCCATCGAGGCCCGCGAGCGCGGCGCCCGTACGGCGGTGATCTGCAAGTCCCTCTTCGGCAAGGCCCACACGGTGATGGCCGAGGGCGGGATCGCCGCCGCGATGGCCAACGTGAACAGCCACGACAACTGGCAGGTCCACTTCCGCGACACCATGCGCGGCGGCAAGTTCCTCAACCAGTGGCGGATGGCCGAGCTGCACGCGAGGGAAGCCCCGGACCGGGTCTGGGAGTTGGAGACCTGGGGCGCCCTCTTCGACCGTACGAAGGACGGCCGGATATCCCAGCGCAACTTCGGCGGCCACGAGTACCCGCGCCTCGCCCACGTCGGCGACCGCACCGGCCTGGAGCTGATCCGCACCCTCCAGCAGAAGATCGTCTCCCTCCAGCAGGAGGACAAGAAGGAGACCGGCGACTACGAGTCCCGCCTGAAGGTCTTCCAGGAGTGCACGGTCACCCGCGTGTTGAAGGACGGCAGCCGGGTCTCGGGCGTCTTCGCCTACGAGCGTGAGACGGGCCGTTTCTTCGTCCTGGAAGCCCCTTCCGTCGTGATCGCGACCGGCGGGATCGGCAAGTCCTTCAAGGTGACGTCGAACTCGTGGGAGTACACGGGCGACGGCCACGCGCTGGCCCTGCTCGCCGGGGCGCCGCTGCTGAACATGGAGTTCGTGCAGTTCCACCCGACGGGCATGGTCTGGCCGCCGTCGGTCAAGGGCATCCTCGTCACGGAGTCGGTGCGCGGCGACGGGGGCGTCCTGCGCAACTCCGAGGGCAAACGCTTCATGTTCGACTACGTCCCGGACGTCTTCAAGGAGAAGTACGCCGAGTCGGAGGCCGAGGGCGACCGCTGGTACGAGGACCCGGACCACAACCGCAGGCCCCCCGAACTGCTCCCCCGCGACGAGGTGGCCCGCGCGATCAACTCGGAGGTGAAGGCGGGCCGTGGCACCCCGCACGGCGGCGTCTTCCTCGACGTGTCGACGCGCATGCCCGCCGACGTCATCCGGCGCCGACTGCCGTCCATGTACCACCAGTTCAAGGAGCTGGCGGACGTCGACATCACCGCCGAGGCGATGGAGGTCGGGCCCACCTGTCACTACGTGATGGGCGGCATCGCGGTCGAGTCCGACACCGCCGCGGCACGCAACGTACAGGGCCTGTTCGCGGCCGGTGAGGTCGCGGGCGGGATGCACGGCTCCAACCGGCTCGGCGGCAACTCCCTCTCCGACCTGCTGGTGTTCGGCCGCCGCGCGGGACTGCACGCGGCCGAGTACGCGAACACGCTCGCCGCCCGGCCGACGGTGGACGAGGTCCAGATCGACACGGCGGCGGCGGAGGCCCTGCGGCCCTTCTCGGCGGAGGGCACGGAGGCTTCGGCAGGGCCCCCGGAGAACCCGTACACCCTGCACCAGGAGCTCCAGCAGGCCATGAACGACCTCGTCGGCATCATCCGCCGCGAGGGCGAGATGGAACAGGCCCTGGAGAAGCTCGCCGATCTGCGGGTACGGGCCTGGCGGGCCGGGGTCGAGGGGCACCGGCAGTTCAACCCCGGCTGGCATCTCTCGCTGGACCTGCGGAACATGCTGCTGGTCAGCGAGTGCGTGGCGCGGGCCGCGCTGGAACGCCGTGAGTCGCGCGGCGGCCACACCCGGGAGGACCATCCGGCGATGGATCGCGAGTGGCGCCGTGTCAACCTGCTGTGCGCGCTGACCGATCCGGCGGGGCAGAAGGCCACGGACCCGGCGAGCGGCCAGATCGACCTGACCCGTGAGACCACCGAACCCATCCGCGCCGACCTGCTCGCCCTCTTCGAGAAGGAGGAGCTGGTCAAGTACCTCGCCGAAGAGGAGCTGTACGAATGAGCGGCTACACGGCCCACTTCAAGGTGTGGCGCGGGGATGTGAAGGGCGGTGGCCTGGAGGACTTCAAGGTCGACGTCAACGAGGGCGAGGTGGTTCTGGACATCATTCACCGGCTCCAGGCCACCCAGGCCCCCGATCTCGCCGTCCGCTGGAACTGCAAGGCGGGCAAGTGCGGTTCGTGCTCGGCGGAGATCAACGGGCGGCCCCGGCTGCTGTGCATGACCCGGATGTCGGTGTTCACGCCCGAGGAGACGATCACCGTCACACCGCTGCGGGCCTTCCCGGTGATCCGCGACCTGGTCACGGACGTGGGCTTCAACTACACG
Organism: Streptomyces geranii; assembly: GCF_002954775.1. Lineage (GTDB taxonomy): Bacteria > Actinomycetota > Actinomycetes > Streptomycetales > Streptomycetaceae > Streptomyces > Streptomyces geranii. The sequence goes on along the minus strand of NZ_KZ672953.1, from coordinate 10,506 downwards.
AAGGCCCGCGAGGTGCCGTCCTTCGTGCCGCCCGCCGACCTGGCCCCCGGCGAGTACCGGATGATGCAGGAGGACGTGGACCGGTCGCAGGAGTTCCGCAAGTGCATCGAGTGCTTCCTGTGCCAGGACACCTGCCATGTGGTCCGTGACCACGAGGAGAACAAGTCCGCCTTCGCCGGGCCGCGTTTCCTGATGCGGGTCGCCGAACTCGACATGCACCCGCTGGACGCGGCGGAGGCGAGCGGCCTCGACCGCAAGCGCACGGCCCAGGAGGAACACGGCCTGGGCTACTGCAACATCACCAAGTGCTGCAGCGAGGTGTGCCCGGAGGGCATCCACATCACGGACAACGCGCTGATCCCCTTGAAAGAGCGGGCAGTTGACCGCAAGTACGACCCGCTGGTGTGGCTGGGCTCGAAGATCAGGAGGCGTGGCGCGGACTCATGAGCAGGCTGAGCACCTGTTCGAGGCTGTGCTCGGCGATCCCGCGCATGAAGGCGGGGTCGGGGAACGCACCCACGTCAAGGAGCCGCAGCGGGCCGGTGACCAGGGAGAGGTGCATGGCTAGCCGGTAGAGGCGCAGACGGTTCGGGTCGAGGTCAGGGGCGGCGAGAGCCCCGTACAGCGTCCCGAACCGCTGGCGCAGGAACACGTGCTCCCACTCCGCGTCGAAGTACAGCAGGCCCTCGATGTCGATGAGCGCCGGTTCGCCGTCCGGGGTCACCAGGACGTGGTCGGGGCCGAGTTCGCCGTGGACGAGGGGGAGCGGGCCGGTGCGGGGGCGGACCTCGGCCGCCAAGTGCCGTACGAGGGCGGCCAGTTCGCCGTGCAGGGCGGCGGCTCGTGGCTGTCGTACGACGAGGTCGTCGAGGTCGTGCAGCGCGCGGTCGGTGATGATCCGCTCGCACGAACTCCCGTACGACACCCCGCCCTTGTCGACCAGGCCGACCTTGCCGAGGCGGGGTCCGGTGGTGGCGTGCAGGACGCCGAGGAGGTCGCCGAGCCGGTCCAGGACGCGGGTGCCGGTCTCCGGGTCGCGCTCCAGGAGGGTCTCCAGGTCGCCGCCGCCCGGGTGGCCCCTTACGTCCTCGACGACTGCCGCGTCCGCCGGGAGGTGGGTGCGGTCGGGGTCGGCGTACAGGAGGCGCGGGGTGCGGACGCCGACGGTGGCGAGGCGGTCGTGGCAGGTCGTGAAGAGGTCGAGGCCGGTGGCGTGGGCGAAGGGGTCGCGGTGGTCGACCGGGCCCGCGTCCCAGAGGTCCTCGTCCGGCGACCAGACGTACGCGATCGCCGTCGTACCGTCGTCGAGGGCGAGCCGGTAGACGCCCTTCTTGCTGCCGCCGCGCAGCCGGGTGACCCCGGCGAGGCGCCGGGACGGGCCGAGGGCGGCGCGGGTGAGGGGGGCGAGGTCGGTGGTGGTGAGCGGTCTGCGGGGCGTGGTGGTCACGTGTCGAGGGGCGGGCGGGTGGCGAGCAGCTGGAACCAGAAGCCCGCGATCATCAGCAGCACGCAGGCCAGGGGGACGGCGGTTTCGAGGATCGGCGAGCCGCCGAGCACGTCCCAGACCCCGTACGTCGTCTGCGCGGCGAGGCCGGCACTGGTGAACATCGCTCCGTAGCCCCACATCGCGGGGCGCACGCAACGGCGCCGCAGCCAGGGCAGAAGCCGGCCGGTTCGCACAGCCACCCCACCGCTCACGAACAGACTGCCCGCGATCAGCACCACAGCCACCGACAGGTACCCGTGCATCCCCGCCCCCTTCGAACACGTATCCGCGAAACCCTACCCACTCTCCCTCTCCGGCCACTCCTGCCCCATCCCGGTCGCGGTAGCGCGATCACCCCCATACGCTCGCAAATGTGACGCCCTCCCGCTCCCGGGCCAGGCCGCTGCGAGCCGCCTCCCACATACCCGTGCGTCTGGCGCATGCCGCGCTGGGCGGGGCGATCGGCGTGATGTGGCTGGTGCTGCCCGGAGTGACGGCCGGGCACCAGGACCACGAGGTGACCGTGTCCGCGGCCGACAGCGCGCCCGCCGCGGCTCCGGAGGACGAGACCTCCAGCGGCGATCTGGTCCTGCCCCTCGTCGCGGCGGGCGCGGCGACCGCCGTGGCCGCGTACGGCTACACCCGCCGCAGACGCCGCAGCGGTACGGCGGCCCAGCCCGCCCCCGTGACGGACGGGACGGCGCCGCCCGCCCCCGAACTCGACCGGCAGGCCCGCAAGTCGCTGGTCACCACCGACGACTGCGTACGCACCAGCCGTGAGGAACTCGCTTTCGTGGAGGGCCTGTTCGGGACCGATGCGGTCGCGCCCTTCACGGCGGCCCTGCGATACGCGGAGGCCGAGCTGACGACCGCCTTCCAACTGCGCCAGACCTACGACGACAACCCGGCGGCGGCCTCCCGGGACACCCTCGACGAGATCGTCGCGCGGTGCGTGGACGCGGGCCGCCGCCTGGACGCGGAGGCCGCCGGTTTCGACCAACTCCGCGCGCTGGAACGGGACATGAGCGGCGCGCTCAGACACGCCGAGGTGCGCTTCCGGGAACTGACCGGCCGTACGGCGAGTGCCGGGGCGACCCTGACGGACCTGGCCGAGCGATACGCGCCCAGCGCGTCCCTCGCCGCCGCCGGAAACGTCGAACAGGCCAAGGACAGACTGGTGTTCGCCACGACCGGCCTCAACAGGGCCCGCCAGTACGCCGACACGGGCGAGACGGACAAGGCCGTACGGCAACTGCGGGCCGCCGAGGGCGCCATCGCCCAGGCCGAGGTCTTCGTGGACGGCGTCGACCGGCTCGCGTCCGCGCTGGCCGCCGCCGCGCAGGCACTGCCGGAGGCGCTGGACGAGGCGGAGGCGGCGGTCGTGGAGAGCACGGCTCCGGGGGTGGCCGCCGGCCCGCTGGCCGCCGTACGGGAAGAGGCCGCCGCCGGGCCCCACGACCCGCTGGAGGCGCTGCGCCGGGTCGCCGAGGTGTGTGCACCGCTCGGGTCGGTACCCGACGCCGTCCGCCTCGTCGCGCGCGCCGCCACCGCCGACGCGGACGGTGTCGTCGGCACCCACCGGGGCGCGGTGGGCGCCGAGGCCCGCACCCGGCTGGCGGAGGCCCGCCGACTGCTGGACCGGACCCCGGCGGAGGCCGACACGTTCGCCCGGCGGTCCCGGGAACTGGCCGAACAGGACATCCGCGCCCACGGCAACCCCTACGGAGGCCGCCCCGAACACACGAACGGCGTAGCCGGAGCGGTCCTCGGCGGCATCCTCCTGGGCGACCTCCCGGACGCCCAGGGCGAGGCCCTGACAGGCGGCGCCCCGGGCTCGTACGGCGGCCCGGCAACACGAGCAAGGCGAGGCTGACGCCCTGGAGGGCAGCGCCCCGAAAGGGGCGCTGCCCTCCAGGGGCGCGAGGAACTGCGCGACAAGCCCCCACCGACCGGCAGCCGCACAACAACCCACAGGGGCAGGACAGCAGGCGCCGACGCCCCGGTAAGAACTCTCCGTGAACTCCGTAAGAGCCCGTCCGTCAGATCAGAACAGGCTCAGCAACGCCTCCGCCGGGTCCGTGAGGACAGTCCCCGCGTCGGGCAGCGGCAGCTCGAACCACACCGTCTTCCCCCGGGGGGTCCTGCGGGAGCCCCACGCCGCGCTCAGGAGGCCGACCAACTGGAGGCCCCGCCCACCCTCGTCCGTGTCGCGCGCGCGACGCCGGCGCGGCTGGACGAGCCCCGCGTCCCAGACCTCGCACACCAGCATCCGGTCCAGGAGGAGGCGGAGCCTGATCTCGCCCTCGCCGTACCGCAAAGCGTTGGTGACCAGCTCGCTGACCAGCAACTCCGTGGTGTCGATGAGGGGTTCGAGGCCCCAGGCGGTGAGCTGGGTACGGGTGTGCTCACGCGCCCGGCCCACGCTGCGCGGCTCGCGCGGCAGGACCCAGTCGCCCACCGACTCGGCGGGCAGACCCTGTACACGTGCCATCAGCAGGGCGATGTCGTCCTCGCCGTGGTGGGTGTCGAGGGTGCTCAGGACGTGGTCGCAGACGTCCTCCAGCGGCTGCGAGGGGTCGCTGAGCGCGCCGACGAACGCTTGCAGGCCCTCGTCCAGCGGGTGGTCGCGCGATTCGACCAGTCCATCCGTGTAGAGCGCCAACAGCGAGCCTTCGGGTAGTTCGACCTCCACCTCCTCGAAGGGCTCCCCGCCGACGCCGAGCGGCATGCCCGGCGGGACGTCGAGCATCATCGCGTCCTCGCCCGGTTCGAGCAGGACCGGCGGCAGATGGCCCGCGTTGGCGAAGGTGCACCTGCGGGTCACCGAGTCGTAGACGGCGTAGATGCAGGTCGCGAGGTACACCTCGGAGAGGTCGGCGTCGCGGGGCTGGCGGGCGGTGCGGGTGGCCTGCTGGACGCCGCCGGGGGTGCCGAGGCCGCGCGCGATCTCGTCCAACGCCGACAGAACCTCCGCCGGTTCGAGGTCCAGGAGGGCCAGGGTGCGGACCGCCGTACGGAGTTCGCCCATCGCCACGGCTGCGCGCAGGCCCCGGCCCATCACGTCGCCGACCACCAACGCGGTGCGGTGTCCGGGGAGTTCGATGACGTCGAACCAGTCGCCGCCCACCTCGGTCGCCGCGTTACCGGGGAGGTAGCGGCAGGCGATGTCCAGGCCCGAGGCCTCCGGGTCGCCCGGGGGGAGCAGGGAGCGCTGGAGGATCAGGGCGCGTTCGTGCTCGCGCCGGTACAGGCGGGCGTTGTCGATACAGACAGCGGCCCGCGCCGCCAACTCCCAGGCCAGCGCCCGGTCCCGCTCCCCGAACGGCTCGCTGCCCTTCGTACGGGAGAACTGGGCGAGGCCGACGACGGTGTCGTGGGCGACCATCGGGACGGCCAGGGTGGACTGGATGGCGCCGTTGTCCTCGGCGGGGACGAGTTGCGGGCGGGCGGTGCGCAGGGCGTCCGCCCAGGGCGAGTTGAACGCGAAGTGGTGGACCGCGCCGACGGCGACGGGTGCCTTGCCGCTCGCGAAGGGCGCGTCGGAGACGGCGCTCGCGTAGGCGACGCGGCGCAGTTCGGCGCTGCCGTCGGCGAGCCCGGGCGGGGTCTCGTCGCCGGCCAGCAGCCCCTGGTACAGGTCGACGGTCGCGAGGTCGCAGAAGCCGGGGACGACGACGTCGAGGAGTTCGCGTGCGGTCGTCTCCAGGTCCAGGGAGTTCCCGATGCGGGAGCCTGCCTCGTTCAGAAGGGCGAGATTGCGCCGTGCCGCGGCGGCCTCGCGGGCGGCGGCGCGGCGGGCGGTGATGTCGAGGGCGAGCCAGGCGACACCGATGGGGCGGCCGGTGCCGCTGTGCACGCGATACAGGTTGACCGACCAGTGCCGGCGCTCGTCGGAACCGGGCACCAGGCCGGTGATGTGCATGTCGGTGATCGAGTCGCCGGTCTCCAGGACGCGACGGAGAGTCGCGGAGACCCGCTCGGCCTCGGGAGAGCGCAGGTAGTCGTAGACGCCACGTCCCCGGTGGTCGTCGACCGTGCCGCCGTAGATCGAGGCGAAGCGCTGGTTGGCGCGGCGGATGCGGAGGTCGGTGTCGATGAGCAGGAAGCCGAACGGAGATTGTCCGAATATCGCCTGCGAGGCGGCCAGGTCGGTCTCGATCTGACGCAGCGTCCGGACGTCGACGACGATGCAGACGGCGGCCTTCTCGCCCTCCTCGGTCCGCGTCGGCATCACATAGACCTCGGCGAGCCCCTCCCGGGGTCCCTCCGCGTCCGGCGCGGGCTCGCGGACCCGGAAGGGCACGACCCCGGTCCACTCGCGGCCGTCGAGGATCTCCGCCATCTTCCGCTGGCCGCGCTCACGCAGATCGGGGTCGATGAAGGCCTCGATGGGGTCCATGCCCACGGCCCGCGCGGCGGGGATGCCGAAGATCTTCTCGGCGCGCAGGCTCCACTGGTCGACGAGGCCGTCGGGGCCGATGGAGAACGACGCCACCTTGATGTAGTCGTAGATCGAGCCGGGTGGGCTGCTCTGCCACATGGGGTCACCTGTCACGTCACGCGCGTGGTCCAGCACGGTGTCACGTGTCGCGTCGCGCACCGGCCCGCCCATGGTGTCACGCGTGGTTTCACGTGTCGCATCGCGTATCGCGTCACCGTCGACCGGACCCCCGACGCCCGTCGCACGACGTGGCGCACCGGCCGCGGCATCACCCACGACACTCGCACTCGCGCCGCCCGACGGGTCCTTGGACTCCGTGGCCTTCGCTGGTATCTCGCTCACGCGAACCGTCCCCTCCAGCTCACCGCGTCCGGCACCGGTCACCGGGGGCGGCTGCCCGCAGTATCCAGCACTACGGCGCCCCACAACACGGTGTTCACGATCACGGGACGATCCCGATGCTTTTCGGACCGGCCCGCGACAACACTCCCAGTCTTCTAACCAGGGGAACACCGGTCGAACCCCGATCGACGACAACTGCCAGTGGCCTGAACCACATGGTCGACAGCGCGGGGGCGGACGTACAGGGGTTGTTCACCACGGCGCACGCACTGTCACCGTCCGTGCGCGGGGTTCATCCGGGCCAGGGTTCAGCCCGGCACCGACAGCTCGAACCACACCGTCTTGCCCGCGACGGCGGGGCGGGTGCCCCAGCGGCAGGCGGAGCCGGCGACCAGCTGGAGCCCCCGGCCACCCTCCTCGTCGGGCCGGGCGACGCGCTCGCAGGGCGGGTCGGGCAGCGGATCGGAGACCTCGACGAGGAGCGTGGCGGAGGTCTCGTCGGGCCGCACCAGGCGTACGCCGATGGGTCCCGTGGCGTGCCGCAGGGAGTTGGTGACCAGCTCGCTGACCAGCAGGGCGGCGATGTCGCCGAGGTCGTCGAGCCCCCAGCCGCGCAGCTGCCCGCGCACGACCGTACGGGCTCCGCGCACGGCGCCGGGCTCCGCGGGAAAGCTCCACTCGGCACAGTCGCCTTCGGTGTCGATCACGCCGATCACTTCCCAGCAGCGACCCACCCATGTCCGGCTTGATGGGGTGTCCGGTTTCGTGGGGTTAATGGGCACATACCCGATATTCGGCGCCGAGTACCGCCTCCGAGGGCGCACTGTGGCACGAACGGCGTAGGGAGCGCGCACACCGGGCGCCTCCCACGCCTCACGAGCCGCCCAGCCGGGCGACCGCCTCCCGGACCGCCGGTACGTCCTGATCCAGCCAGTCCACGTCCCAGACCTCGGCCGGGGTCAGCCAGCGCAGTTCGTCATGATCCTGGAGGGACTTGGGCTCGGGCGAACCGGCCGCCAGCCGCGCCGTCCAGACCTGGAGGACGTACGGCGCCCTGACGGGCCACTCCCCCGGGACGCGCTCGACGGGTTCCGCGTCCACGCCCAACTCCTCGCGCAGTTCGCGTACGAGGGCGTCCTCGGGAGCCTCGCCGGGTTCGACCTTGCCGCCGGGCAGTTCCCAGCGGCCGGCCAGCTCGGGGGGCGCGCTGCGGCGGGCGGCGAGGAGGTGTCCGTCGCGCAGCAGGGCGGCGCCGACCACGACGATCCGCGTGGCCGGCCGTGTCCGTTCGGTCATGGGCGGGAGCCTACGGGAGCGGGAGCCTACGGGAGCGGGGTCGTCCGGCCCGCCCGCCCGACCGTCCGGCCAGCCAACCTGCCCGCCGGCCTGCCGGGCCGCCGAGGCCGTCGGCTCACCTGGTTCCGTTCTGCCCGATCCGCTCGACCCAGTAGAGCTGTTTGTGGCCGCGGTCGTCGAGGCTGTCGGCGATCTTCTGGGCCTCCGCGCGGGTCGCGTACCTGCCCACGCGGTAGCGATTGCCGTTGTCGTCCTGCCTTATGACGAGCCAGGGAAGAGTGATCGTCCCGTCGCTCATGGAGCCCCTCCACTTCCCGCCCCCGGCTTGCGCCGCGCCCCGCCCGCTAAGGAAACCGCAATCCGCATATGCCCGAGCCTACGCCTAACCTTTACGCAGCGAACACGGAATTTCACAAAGAGGTACGCAACCGGCCAGCACTCAGGGGGCGCACGGCATCGAACGCGCCGTCGAAAGGGCATGGTGTGTCCGGTCAGCGGCACAACGCGCCCCGCCGCACCCCTCGGGGCGACCTGCGAGAACGGCCAGAATCCAACGGCCGGGCGGGCGGCGGCGGTTGGCGGCGGCAGGCGGGGCGGCGGTGCGGAGGGGGAGCGTTCGAAAGGTCAACCGCCCCCGCGTACGGGTTACTTCACGGGCAGGTGGTACGCCACCTGGTAGCGGTCCGCGGGGATCACGACGTCGGCCGTCTCGACCGGGCGCCCCGAGGCGTAGTACGTGCGGTGCACGACGAGCACCACGTGACCGGGGACGCCGCCCAGGGCCTGCAGTTCCTCGGCGAGGCCGGGGCGGGCGCCGACCTCCTCCGTCACGTTGTCCACGATCACGTCGATGGCCGCCATGCGCTCGACGACGCCCATGCCGCCGAGCGGGCCCTCCTCGGGCAGCATCACCGGCGTACGGCCGGTGACGGCGAGGGGCTCCCAGGAGGTGGACAGCATCATCACCTCGCCGGCGTCTCTGAAGACGTACTTCGTGCACATCACGCGGTCGCCGGGGAGCAGGGAGAGCCGCTCGGCGATGGCGCCGCCGGCGGCGGTCTGCGCGCTGCTGGACTCCCAGGTGCCGCGCGCCTCCGCGTCGGACTGCTCCTGCCGGAAGGGCGTCGCACCGCCGTGCGGCCGGAAGCCGGAGCGGGCGATACGGCGCGGCACGGGGCGCTCTCGCACATATGTGCCCGAGCCGGAGCGGCCCTCGACGAGCCCCTCGGCCATCAGCACCTTGCGCGCCTCCAGCGCGACGGTGTCCGAGACGCCGTACTCCTCCCGGATCCTGGCCTGGGAGGGGAGGCGGGTGTGCGGTGGCAGCGAACCGTCGACGATCTTCTGTCGCAGATCTCCCGCGACACGCAGGTAGGCCGGCTGCTCACCGAATGTCACGGGCCGCTCCCATCAGGTTGTACAGACAGCAACAGCCTGGCAACCATGGGTTGCGACATGCAAGCGAAGGCCAGGGAATCACTCGATGTGATGACTTACGGTGGCGGGGGCATACCGCGAACGGCTACCGCCGGGGCCGCCGTCACACCTGGATGTCGGCGTCCTCGCTGCCGCTCTCGCCGCTGTCGCCCTCGCCGCCGGTGCCCTCCGATTCGTACTCGGGACGGATCGTCTCAAGGCCCAGGGCCCTGCGCACGCTGACCGTGTGGTCGGGGTCGAGCAGGGTGTAGCCGGTGTCGTAGTGGTCGTAGAAGGTGTCCACGTCGGGGGCCACGGCCGCCTTGGCCCACTCCGTGCGGGCGCTGCGGAGTTCCTTCAGGAGGGCGTCGACGCGTGACGCGGCGGTGCCGGTGAACGGGTGTGCGGTGAGCAGCTCGATCTGCTCGTCGAGCGCGTCCGTGACCTGTCCCGCCCACGCCTTGTTCCCCGGCAGGTCGTCCTCGACGTACTCGTCCAAGGGCTCCGCGTCCATCGCCGTGTTGAGGACCTTGGCCGCCTTCAGGTACGCCAACTGGTCGGCGTTCAGGGTGGTCTCGTCCGCGCGCAGCGAGCCGGTGAGGGTGCCGTCCGTGTCGACGCTGCCGAACACGCAGGTGACCTCGCGGTCGCCGAGGCGCCAGCTCTGGCGGGTCGGAGTGAGGTAGTAGACGTCGACGTCCACGGGCACGGCCCAGGAGTCCATCGCGTAACTGTCCTCAAGGGCGTAGCACTTCTCGTCGGCGACCTCGGTGACGCGGTCGTCGCCCGGATAGGAGCCGGCGGGGAGCTGGAAGCCGGCGAAGACCTCGCCGTCGTGGGGGCGGGAGCAGGGGACGATGTCGACGTCGTACGCGTAACCCTCCAGAGAGCCGTCCAGGGAGTCGAAGCAGTCGCCCTTTTCGAGGGAGAAGGTGCTGTTGCTGTCCTCGGCGGCGTCCTTGAACCCGTCCCAGGCGGCGGAGAGGCCGCCGGTGCCGAGGAGTAGCGCCCAGAGGGCGAGCCCGAGGGTCGAGGCGACGGACCCGGCGATGGCCATGCCCTTGCCGCGCTCGCCGTTCTTGCGGATCTGGAGGAGGGCGATGACGCCGAGGACGAGGCCGACGGCGGGGATGAAGCAGAGGAGCCCGAGCGCGAGGGAGGCGATGGCGACGCCGTTGACCGGGGTGGGCTGGTTGTACGGGGAGTAGCCCTGGTTCCAGGTGGCGTAGGGGCCTTGGGCGTACAGGGGGTACTGGGGCGGCTGGCCGGGTCCAGGGGGCGGGGGTATGGCCACGAGCTGCGGGCTCCTCGTCGGGGTGGTGAGAACTGGCGTGCGACTTGGCGCATGGTAGGGGAGTTTCGCCCCCGCCGCCCCTACCCATTCCCGTCCCCGGGGGCTGCCGCCCCCGGACCCCCGCTTGTCCTCAAACGCCGGACGGGCTGACATACCCAGCCCGTCCGGCGGTTGAGGACGAGGCCGGTCAGGCCGCCAGCGGGGGTCTGGGGGCGCTGCCCCCAGAAGGAT
>NZ_PJME01000022.1 GCF_002954775.1 Streptomyces geranii | reverse complement strand
CTGTGAGGCGAGTCAGAAACCGTTGATGTAGGCGAAGGACATGCGAAAGGTCCGGCGTAGAGGGTAAGACCCCCGTAGTCGAAACATCAACGGCTCGTTTGAGAGACACCCAAGTAGCACGGGGCCCGAGAAATCCCGTGTGAATCTGGCGGGACCACCCGTTAAGCCTAAATATTCCCTGGTGACCGATAGCGGATAGTACCGTGAGGGAATGGTGAAAAGTACCGCGGGAGCGGAGTGAAATAGTACCTGAAACCGTGTGCCTACAAGCCGTGGGAGCGTCGCGCATTGAGTTTACTCGATGCGTCGTGACTGCGTGCCTTTTGAAGAATGAGCCTGCGAGTTTGCGGTGTGTTGCGAGGTTAACCCGTGTGGGGAAGCCGTAGCGAAAGCGAGTCCGAATAGGGCGGTATAGTAGCGCGCTCAAGACCCGAAGCGGAGTGATCTAGCCATGGGCAGGTTGAAGCGGAGGTAAGACTTCGTGGAGGACCGAACCCACCAGGGTTGAAAACCTGGGGGATGACCTGTGGTTAGGGGTGAAAGGCCAATCAAACTCCGTGATAGCTGGTTCTCCCCGAAATGCATTTAGGTGCAGCGTCGTGTGTTTCTTGCCGGAGGTAGAGCACTGGATAGGCGATGGGCCCTACCGGGTTACTGACCTTAGCCAAACTCCGAATGCCGGTAAGTGAGAGCGCGGCAGTGAGACTGTGGGGGATAAGCTCCATGGTCGAGAGGGAAACAGCCCAGAGCATCGACTAAGGCCCCTAAGCGTACGCTAAGTGGGAAAGGATGTGGAGTCGCACAGACAACCAGGAGGTTGGCTTAGAAGCAGCCACCCTTGAAAGAGTGCGTAATAGCTCACTGGTCTAGTGATTCCGCGCCGACAATGTAGCGGGGCTCAAGCGTACCGCCGAAGTCGTGTCATTGCAGCTATAGGGCCAACGCCCGCTGTGATGGGTAGGGGAGCGTCGTATGCCGGGTGAAGCGGCGGCGGAAGCCAGTCGTGGACGGTTTACGAGTGAGAATGCAGGCATGAGTAGCGATACACACGTGGGAAACGTGTGCGCCGATTGACTAAGGGTTCCTGGGTCAAGCTGATCTGCCCAGGGTAAGTCGGGACCTAAGGCGAGGCCGACAGGCGTAGTCGATGGATAACCGGTTGATATTCCGGTACCCGCTGTGAAGCGTCAAACATCGAGCCCATTAATGCTAAAGCCGTGAAGCCGTTCCGGACCCTTCGGGGAATGGAAAGTGGTGGAGCCGCTGACCCAAGGTGGTAGTAGGTGAGTGATGGGGTGACGCAGGAAGGTAGTCCATCCCGGGCGGTGGTTGTCCCGGGGTAAGGGTGTAGGACGTGGTCTAGGCAAATCCGGATCACACATAGTCTGAGACCTGATGCCGAGCCGATTGTGGTGAAGTGGATGATCCTATGCTGTCGAGAAAAGCCTCTAGCGAGTTTCATGGCGGCCCGTACCCTAAACCGACTCAGGTGGTCAGGTAGAGAATACCGAGGCGTTCGGGTGAACTATGGTTAAGGAACTCGGCAAAATGCCCCCGTAACTTCGGGAGAAGGGGGGCCATCACCGGTGAGAGCATTTACTGCTTGAGCTGGGGGTGGCCGCAGAGACCAGCGAGAAGCGACTGTTTACTAAAAACACAGGTCCGTGCGAAGCCGTAAGGCGATGTATACGGACTGACGCCTGCCCGGTGCTGGAACGTTAAGGGGACCGGTTAGTCACATTTCGGTGTGGCGAAGCTGAGAACTTAAGCGCCAGTAAACGGCGGTGGTAACTATAACCATCCTAAGGTAGCGAAATTCCTTGTCGGGTAAGTTCCGACCTGCACGAATGGCGTAACGACTTCTCGACTGTCTCAACCATAGGCCCGGTGAAATTGCACTACGAGTAAAGATGCTCGTTTCGCGCAGCAGGACGGAAAGACCCCGGGACCTTTACTATAGTTTGATATTGGTGTTCGGTTCGGCTTGTGTAGGATAGCTGGGAGACTGTGAAGCGGGCACGCCAGTGTCTGTGGAGTCGTCGTTGAAATACCAGTCTGGTCGTGCTGGATGTCTAACCTGGGTCCGTGATCCGGATCAGGGACAGTGTCTGATGGGTAGTTTAACTGGGGCGGTTGCCTCCTAAAGAGTAACGGAGGCGCCCAAAGGTTCCCTCAGCCTGGTTGGCAATCAGGTGTTGAGTGTAAGTGCACAAGGGAGCTTGACTGTGAGACCGACGGGTCGAGCAGGGACGAAAGTCGGGACTAGTGATCCGGCGGTGGCTTGTGGAAGCGCCGTCGCTCAACGGATAAAAGGTACCCCGGGGATAACAGGCTGATCTTCCCCAAGAGTCCATATCGACGGGATGGTTTGGCACCTCGATGTCGGCTCGTCGCATCCTGGGGCTGGAGTCGGTCCCAAGGGTTGGGCTGTTCGCCCATTAAAGCGGTACGCGAGCTGGGTTTAGAACGTCGTGAGACAGTTCGGTCCCTATCCGCTGCGCGCGCAGGAACATTGAGAAGGGCTGTCCCTAGTACGAGAGGACCGGGACGGACGAACCTCTGGTGTGCCAGTTGTTCTGCCAAGGGCATGGCTGGTTGGCTACGTTCGGGAGGGATAACCGCTGAAAGCATCTAAGCGGGAAGCCTGCTTCGAGATGAGTGTTCCCACCCCCTGGAGGGGTTAAGGCTCCCAGTAGACGACTGGGTTGATAGGCCAGATCTGGAAGCCCGGTAACGGGTGGAGGTGACTGGTACTAATAGGCCGAGGGCTTGTCCTCAGTTGCTCGCGTCCACTGTGTTAGTTCTGAGACAACGAACAGTTGTCGGCTAGAGCTTGAACCACACAAAAGAAAAGTGTGCTTGTTCGCTCGAAACCATTAGGGTTTCGGTGGCCATAGCGTGAGGGAAACGCCCGGTTACATTCCGAACCCGGAAGCTAAGCCTTACAGCGCCGATGGTACTGCAGGGGGGACCCTGTGGGAGAGTAGGACGCCGCCGAACAATCTTTGGAGGACCCCTGGTCCCAGCGTTCACGCTGGGACCAGGGGTCCTTTTTGTTTTAAAATAGCTTGCGGTACCGAAGACAGGAGTCACCCATCATGTCCACCAACTCTCCCGACGAGCGCCCGGAGCGCGACCAGCGCCGCCGGGACAGTGGTGACCGCGGCGACCGTGGTGGGTTCCGAAGCGGTCCGCGCCGCGACGGTGATCGCCGTGAAAACGACCGTGGTGGCTCCGACCGTGGCGGTCGGCCGACTGGTGGTTCAGGTGGTTACGGTCGCCGTGACGATCGGCCGGCGGCTCCCCGTCGCGACGACAACCGTGGTGAGCGCGGTGGCTTCGTGCGCCGTGACGACCGACGCGACGACCGTCGTGATGGCGACCGTGGGGCTCGCCCTGCCTTCCGGCGTGACGAACGTTCGGACCGGCCGGCGGCACCTCGTCGTGACGACCGGGGCGATCGGCCCGGTGGCGGTTTCCGTCGGGACGACAACCGTGGTGGTGGCGGTGACCGTGGCGGCTTCGTTCGACGCGATGACCGTCGGGACGGTGAGCGTCCGAGCTTCCGGCGTGATGACGACCGTGGTGGGTTCCGTGGTCGCAGCGACGACCGTGGTGAGCGTGGTGGCTTTGTTCGTCGCGATGACCGACGCGATGAGCGGCGTGACGACCGTGGTGGTCGCCCTGCCACCGGTGATCGCGGTGGATTCCGTCGCGACGACAACCGTGACAACCGTGATAGCCGCGACAGCCGTGGTGGGCGTCCTGCGGGCGGTGGGTTCCGTCGTGACGACGACCGTGGAGGCCGTCCCGCCGGTGCCGGCGGCGGGGGCGGTTTCCGTGGTCGGGACGACCGACGTGACGATCGTCGGGATGACCGTCGGGACGGTGAGCGTCCGAGCTTCCGGCGTGATGACGATCGCGGTGGGTTCCGTGGTCGGAGTGACGACCGTGGTGACCGTGGTGGCTTTGTTCGTCGGGACGACCGACGCGATGAGCGGCGTGACGACCGTGGTGGTCGCCCTGCCACCGGTGATCGCGGTGGATTCCGTCGCGACGACAACCGAGACAACCGTGATAGCCGCGACAGCCGTGGTGGGCGTCCCGCGGGCGGTGGGTTCCGTCGTGACGACGACCGTGGAGGCCGTCCCGCCGGTGCCGGCGCCGGCGGCGGGTTCCGCGGGCGTGACGACCGGGGTGACCGTGGTGGCTTCCGTCGTGAGGACGACCGGCGTGACGGCGACCGTGGCGGTTTCCGGCGCGACGACAGCCGTGGACGGGACGACAACCGTGGTGAGCGTGGCGGGTTCGTCCGTCGGGACGACGACCGCGGTGGGTTCCGTGGCCGCAGCGACGACCGCGGTGGCCGTCCCTCCGGTGGTGGCGGTGGCTTCCGCGGGCGTGACGACCGGGGCGGGCGGCCCGCCGGCGGCGGTTTCCGGGGTCGGGACGACCGTCGGGGCGATGACCGGCGTGACGACCGGCGCGGTGGCGGGTTCCGTGACGAGCGTGACCGGGACCGGGAGCCGATCAAGCGGCTGCCGATCCCCGAGGACGTCACGGGCGACGAGATCGACAAGGACGTACGCCAGGAGCTGATGAGCCTGCCCAAGGGGCTGGCCGAGGAGGTCTCCAAGAACCTGGTGATGGTCGCCCGGCTCATCGACGAGGAGCCCGAGAGCGCCTACGCGTACTCGCGGGTGGCGCTGCGGCTGGCCTCGCGTGTGGCCGCCGTGCGCGAGGCGGCCGGGTTCGCCGCGTACGCGACGCAGAAGTACAGCGAGGCGCTGGCCGAGTTCCGTGCGGCTCGGCGGATGACCGGGAACGTCGAGCTGTGGCCCGTCATGGCCGACTGCGAGCGTGGGCTCGGGCGGCCCGAGAAGGCGCTCGACATGGCCGGGGCGCCCGAGGTGAACAAGCTGGACAAGGCCGGGCAGGTCGAGATGCGGCTCGTCGCGGCCGGCGCCCGGCGTGACATGGACCAGCTCGACGCGGCCATCGTGACCCTGCAGAGCCCCGAGCTTGCCTCCAACTCCGTACAGCCGTGGACCGCGCGACTGCGGTACGCGTACGCCGACGCGCTGCTCGCCGCCGGGCGTGAGGACGAGGCGCGGGAGTGGTTCGCCAAGGCGATCGAGTCCGACAAGGACGGCAGCACGAACGCCTCGGACCGCCTCGCCGAGCTGGACGGGGTGGAGTTCGTCGACGCCTTCGACGAGAGCGAGAACGAGGACGACGAGAACGACGGCGAGGACGAAGAGGTCGGCCTGGACGTGGAAGCGTCTGTCGGTGACGAGCCTGTCCTCAAGTCCGAGTCCGTCGAAGTCCCTGCTGCCGAGACCGTCGAGTCCGCCGATGACAGTGACCACGGCGACGACGGCGATGACGGTGGTCCGTCGGGCGACCCCCGGTAAGCGGTGAAGGTGTGATGTGAAGGGCGGGATCCCGGTCAGGGGTCCCGCCCTTCCGCGTTGCGGCGTGGTTTGGCGTGTTTCAGTGCGTCAGGGTGCGCAGCACCAGGCCCGAGGCCGGTTTGGGGCCGAAGGACGTCGACTTGCGGGGCATGGTGATGCCCTGGCGGGCCAGGTCGCGTACGACCTCCTCGTGGACCGGGTGCATCAGGACCGCCGTACCGCCGTCCTGTTCCGCCTTCTCCACGGTTGCCGCCGTGTCGTGGATGTACGCGATGTGGGCCGGTGAGTCCTCGGGGATGTGCCAGATGTGGTCGAGGAGCGTGGCGTGCAGGACCGTCGCGTCCAGGGTGCGCCAGGCCTGGGGGCGGTCCGCGGGGATCGTGCGGGCCAGGAGAGCCTGGTCAGGGCGGTCCACGAGGTGGAAGGCGCCGTCGCCGGCCAGGAGGAAGGCGTTGCCCGCGGTGGCCGCCTCCGCGAGGGCGGTGAGCGCCTCCGCCAGGGGCACCGCCAGGTGACGTACGCGGAAGTGGCCCTCCAGGGCCGTCAGGGCGTCGGCGACCGGGAGGCCGTGCAGGAGGCGGTGGATCGCGCGGACGCGCAGGGGGTAGCGGGCGGTGTCCACCAGGAGGACCAGGCCGTGGTCCCAGGGGCTGGGGGAGGGGTGCTCCGCGCGTAGACACAGATACGTCGCCCAGCGGTGGTGGCCGTCGGCGATGAGGGCCTGGTGGTGGGTGAGGTCCGCCTGGATGCCGGCCAGCTCGGCGGGGTCGGTGATCGCCCAGAGGCGGTGGCCGAAGCCGTCCTCCGTGGTCGTCGAGAGGAGCGGGGGGCGGGCGGCCGTGCGTTCCACCACCGCGCTGGTGGTATACGGCGACACGCCTGCTGAATCGTTGCTGCGGTAGGTCAAGAGGAGGGGTTCGAGGTTCGCGGAGGTCGCGCGCATCAGGGCCGCGCGGTCCGCCACCACGTGCGGCATGACGTCCTCGTGGGGCAGGACGACACCCTCCGACGGGTCCGACAGGCGCAGGGCGCCGATGACCCCGCGCTGGAGGTGGCCGGTCGTGTCGCGCTGCTCGTAGACGTACAGGGCGGGCTCGGGGTCGGCGGTGAGGATGCCCTCGGAGAGCCAGTCGTCGAGGGTGTCCGCGGCCTGTTCGTTGCGGATCGACGGGGTCGCCGCCTGGGGGAGGATCAGCCGGACGATGTTGTGCGGGTCGGCCGATTCGAGGTGGATCAGGCCGTCCGGGCGCACGATGACGTCGTACGGCGGAGAGGTCACGGCTGCGAGGCTGCCGACCCGGTCGGGGTCGTAGCGCAGGCCCCGGAAGGGGGTCAGTTGAAGGCCCATGCGAGCCGGTACGTCCGCGGGACCTGCAGTGTTCATTGGTGCATCGTAGGGCTGTCAGTGGCATGGGGGATGATCGGGGGAAAGCCGGGCGAACGAGGAGCGATGCACAATGAGCCAGACCGTCAGGACGCGGCCCGAGGGCAGTGCGCGGGCGCTGAGCGAGGCGTACGACACGGCGCTGCTCGACCTGGACGGGGTGGTGTACGCGGGCGGTCACGCGATCGTGCACGCCGTCGAGTCGCTCGGGGTGGCACGGGACGGCGGGATGCGGCTCGCCTATGTCACCAACAACGCGCTGCGTACGCCCGACGCCGTGGCCGAGCACCTCACCGAGCTGGGCATAGCGACCGAGGGGTCGGATGTCATCACGTCGGCGCAGGCGGTGGCCCGGTTGATCGCCGACCAGGTGCCTGCGGGCGCGCGTGTGCTGGTGATCGGCGGCGAGGGGCTGCGGGTCGCGCTGCGCGAGCGCGGGCTGGAGCCCGTCGACTCGGCCGAGGACGAGCCGGTGGCCGTCGTGCAGGGGTACGGCGGGCCCGAGCTGCCCTGGGGGCGGTTCGCGGAGGCGTGCTTCGCCATCGCGCGCGGGGTGCCCTGGTTCGCGTCGAACACCGACCTGACGATCCCCAGCGCGCGCGGGATCGCGCCCGGCAATGGGGCGGCGGTGGAGGTCGTACGCATCGCCACCGGCGCCGAGCCCCAGGTGGCTGGCAAGCCGCTGCCCCCGATGCACCGGGAGACGGTCCTGCGGACCGGGGCCGAGCGTCCCCTGGTCGTCGGGGACCGGCTGGACACGGACATCGAGGGCGCGTTCAACGGGGACGTCGACTCGCTGCTGGTCCTCACCGGCGTCACGGACGGCGCCCAGCTGCTGGCCGCACCGCCGCAGCACCGGCCCACCTATGTCGACGCCGACCTGAGGGGGCTGCTCACCGGGCAGCCCGAGGTCACGCCCGCGGGCGAGGGTTTCCGGTGCGGAGGTTGGACGGCTACCGCGGGGGAGGATCGGCTGGAGCTGACGGGAGAGGGGGAGCCCCTCGACGGGCTGCGCGCCCTGTGCGCGGCTGCCTGGACGGCGGCGGGCGACGGCGCGTGCGGGCTGGACGGGGGCAAGGCGCTGGCGCGGCTGGGGCTGTGAGGGGCGGCGGCACCACAGGGCCGGGGTCAGCTGGAGTCGCGAGCCCGAAGTCCGCTCCTGAGGGCCGGAGTTGAGGAACTCGCGCCGCCACGCCAACCCCCGGGCTCCACGCTCCGAAAGCCCCTCCCCAGCCCCTCCCCATGGACGGCCTCCGAGAGGAATGAGAGGGTAGGCTAACCTAACCTCGTGTTTGTCGACAGTCCTCCTGAGCAGCGCGCGGAGACCGCCCCCGCGCCCCCGAAGCGTCAGGCGATACGGGCCGTTGGACTCCTCGTCTCCCTGGGGATCCTGGTTCTTGTCGCCCTTGCCAGTATTGCGATCGGGGCGAAAGAGCTGTCCCTGGAGCAGGTCTGGCACGGGCTGTTCCAGGACTCGGGGACCTATGGGGACGTCGTCGTCGGGGAGCGGGTCTCGCGGACGCTCCTCGGGCTGCTCGCCGGTTCCGCGCTCGGGCTGTCCGGGGCCGTGCTGCAGGCGCTGACCCGCAATCCGCTGGCCGATCCCGGGCTGCTCGGCATCAATGCCGGTGCCTCGGCCGCTGTCGTCACCGCCATCACCTTCTTCGGCGTCACCTCGCTGAGCGGCTATGTGTGGTTCGCCTTTCTCGGGGCCGCCGCCGTCGGTGCGCTGGTCTGGTTCCTCGGCGGGAGCCGGGGGGCCACGCCCGTGCGGCTCGCGCTCGCCGGTACCGCCGTGAGCGCCGCGCTCTACGGCTATCTCCAGGCCGTGATGATCACGGACGACGCCGCGCTCAGCCGGATGCGCTTCTGGACGGTCGGCTCGCTCGCCTCGGCCACCGACGACACGATCACGCAGGTCCTGCCGTTCATCGTGGTCGGCTCGGTCGTCGCGCTGCTGCTCGCCCGGCCGCTCAACGCCGTGTCGATGGGCGACGACACCGCCCGTGCCCTCGGCGCCGATCTCAACCGCACCCGCGCGTTGTCCATGGCCGCCGCGACCGTGCTGTGCGGGGCCGCCACCGCCGCCTGCGGGCCGATCGTCTTCGTCGGGCTGATGGTCCCGCACGTCGTACGGTCCTTCACCGGGCCCGACCTGCGCTGGATCCTGCCGTACGCGACCGTCCTGTCGCCCGTGCTGCTGCTCGGCGCCGATGTCCTCGGGCGGATCGTCGCCCGGCCCGCCGAACTCCAGGTCGGCATCGTCACCGCGGTCCTCGGCGGCCCGGTCTTCATCTTTCTCGTACGACGGCGGAGGACGGCCCAGCTGTGAAGAGCAACCTTCCTGTCCGGTCCGCCCTCGGCGCCGGCCGTGCCAGCCGCGTCGTACGGGCTCCGGGCGGACTCTCCCTGCGCCTGGACGTGCGAGCGCTGGTCGTCGTCGTGGCGCTGCTGCTGGCCGCGCTCGCCGCGACCGTGGCGCTGATCGGCACCGGTGACTTCCCGATCCCGGCCGGAGACGTCCTCAGGACGCTGCTCGGCGACGGGAACGCAGGACAGGAGTACATCGTCAACGAGCTGCGGCTGCCGCGCGTCCTGGTCGGGCTGCTGGTCGGGGCCGCGCTCGGGCTCGGCGGCGCGCTCTTCCAGTCCATCTCCCGCAATCCGCTGGGCAGTCCGGACGTACTGGGCCTCAGCCAGGGCTCGACCGCCGGCGCGCTGGTCATGATCGTGCTGTTCTCCGGGAGCGCCGACGCGGTCACCCTCGGGTCGCTCGCCGGGGGGCTCGGCACCGGGCTCGCCATCTATCTGCTCGCCTGGAAGCGCGGCGTGCACGGGTACCGGCTGGTGCTCGTCGGCATCGGGGTCTCCGCGGTGCTGTCCGCGGTCAACGGTTATCTGATCACCAAGGCCGATCTGATCGACGCGGCACGCGCGGTCGTATGGATGACCGGCTCCCTCAACGGGCGCGGCTGGGACCAGGTCTGGCCGCTGCTGTGGCTGTGCCTCGCCCTCGTACCCCTGGTGCTCGCCAACGCGCGCGGGCTGCGCATGACGGAGATGGGCGACGACGTGTCGTACGCCCTCGGGGTGCGCGTCGAGCGCGTACGGCTGGTGCTGATGCTGGCCGCCGTGCTGCTCACCGCCGCCGCCACGGCCGCCGCCGGACCCGTGGGCTTCGTCGCGCTGACCGCGCCGCAGCTCGCCCGGCGGCTGACCCGCTCGCCGGGGCCGAACCTGGTGCCGTCCATGTGCATGGGCGCCACCCTGCTGATCGTGGCCGACTGGGCCTCGCAGCGGCTCTTCGGCGCCGACCAGCTGCCCGTGGGCGTGGTGACCGGCGTGCTCGGCGGGGTGTATCTGCTGTGGCTGCTGGTCACCGAGCGGAAGGCGGGCCGGATATGAGCGGGCACCGGATATGAGCGGGCAGAGGGAGCCGGGAAAGTCCGACTCCGCGAACGAGAACGTCAAGAAGGGCACCAACACCGTGAACCGCCTGTCCGTCGAGAGCGTGACCCTCGCCTACGACCAGCGTGTGATCGCCGAGCAGCTGTCGGTCGAGATACCCGACAACTCCTTCACGGTCATCGTCGGCCCGAACGCCTGCGGCAAGTCCACCCTGCTGCGCGCCCTGTCGCGGATGCTCAAGCCCAGCGAGGGCCGGGTCCTGCTCGACGGGCAGGTCATCCAGTCGATGCCCGCGAAGAAGGTCGCGCGGACCCTCGGGCTGCTCCCGCAGTCGTCGATCGCGCCCGACGGGATCACCGTCGCCGACCTGGTGGGCCGGGGCCGCTACCCGCACCAGGGCATCCTGCGCCAGTGGTCCCACGACGACGAGCGGGTCGTCCGGGAGTCCATGGAGTCGACCGGCGTCGCCGAACTCGCCGACCGCTACGTCGACGAACTCTCCGGCGGTCAGCGGCAGCGCGTGTGGATCGCCATGGCCCTCGCCCAGCAGACCCCGCTGCTGCTCCTCGACGAGCCCACGACCTATCTCGACATCCAGCACCAGATCGACGTCCTCGACCTCTGCGCCGAGCTGCACGAGGAGCAGGGCCGGACCCTGGTCGCCGTCCTGCACGACCTCAACCACGCCGCCCGGTACGCCACGCATCTCATCGCACTGCGCGAGGGCGCGGTCATCGCCGAAGGCGCGCCGGGCGACATCGTGACCGCCGGGCTGGTCGAAGAGGTGTTCGGGCTGCGCTGCCAGGTCATCGACGATCCGGAGACGGGCACTCCGTTGGTGGTGCCGGCTGCGCGCAAGGCCCGTACCAAACTGGTCAGAGAAGCTTCCTGAGGCGGAACAGGTCCCGCAGGCCCGCCTCCAGCTTCACCCGGCCCGAGCCCCAGGCCTTCGCGAAGTTCAGCTCGCCGGCGACCATCGCCACCAGGTCGTCGCCGGACATCGTGAGCCGGATCTCGGCCTTCTCCCTGGGCGGGCCCTGGAGGGTGTCCTGGACCTCGATACGGCCGCCCTGGAGGCGTCCCACGAAGGTGACGTCCAAGTCGGTGATACGGCAGCTCAGCGAGCGGTCCAGGGCCGCCGCCTCGCGTACGTCCCCGCTCGCGCCCGCCATGTTGTCCGAGAGCTTGTCGAGTGCGCTGCGGCACTCCTCGATCGTGGCCATCGTGGACGACGGTACCTCAGCCGTTCGCGGTAGCGTCGGGGCATGAACGACTCAGTGCCCCCGGCCGAGGGCCCGGCGGAGCCGTCGGTTCCGGAAACGGCCCTGGAGACGGTCGTCGAACCCGGGTACGACGACCCCGCCGCCCCGGCCCCGCTGAACGTCCCCCGCGTCCCCACGGGCGACGCCGAGGTCGACGCCCGGCTCGACCGGCTCGGCGACGCCGACCACCTCGCCACGGACGGCCATGTCCAGGTGTACGAGGATGTACACCGGGGGCTGCGCGACACGCTCACCGCGCTCGACGCCCGCCCGGGACCTCCGGCGCCCCCGACGACGTACGGCAATAGGAGCTGAACCGAACGTGGCAGGAGTGGCACGCCGCCGTCTTGACGCCGAGCTGGTGCGGCGGAAGCTCGCCCGCTCGCGCGAGCACGCGAGCCAGCTGATCGCCGCCGGGCGGGTCAGCGTCGGCAGGACCGTCGCGACGAAGCCCGCCACCCAGGTGGAGACGGCCGCCGCGATCGTCGTCACGGCCGACGACGGCGATCCCGAGTACGTCTCCAGGGGCGGCCACAAGCTCGCGGGCGCCCTGGAGGTCTTCGTACCGCAGGGGCTGAAGGTCGGCGGCAGGCGGGCGCTGGACGCCGGCGCGTCCACCGGTGGCTTCACGGACGTACTGCTGCGCGCGGGCGTCGCACACGTCGTCGCGGTCGACGTGGGGTACGGGCAACTCGCGTGGTCTCTTCAAAGTGATGAACGCGTCACCGTCAAGGACCGTACGAACGTACGCGAGTTGACGCTCGAAGCGATCGATGGGGAACCAGTGGATCTTGTCGTGGGGGATCTGTCCTTCATCCCGCTCGGCCTCGTGCTGCCCGCCCTTGCGCGGTGTGCGGCGCCCGATGCCGACCTGGTGATGATGGTCAAGCCACAGTTCGAGGTGGGGAAGGAACGGCTGGGGAGTGGAGGAGTCGTACGGAGTCCCGAGCTGCGTGCCGAGGCGGTACGCGGAGTCGCCGCCCGGGCAGGGCAGTTGGGGCTCGGGGTGCAGGGCGTGACCGCGAGCCCACTGCCCGGGCCGTCGGGGAATGTCGAGTACTTTCTGTGGCTGCGGGCCGGCGCACCTGAACTCAACCCGGCCGATGTTGACCGTGCAGTGGCGGAGGGGCCTCGTTGACTCAGACCCGAGATCGTACTGTTTTCCTGCTCGCCCACACCGGGCGGCCGGCCGCCATCAGAAGCGCCGAACTCGTCGTCCAGGGGCTGGTGCGCTCCGGGCTCGGGGTGCGGGTGCTCGCGGCCGAGGCGGCCAACCTGCCGCTGCCTCCTGAGGTGGAGCTGATCGAGGAGGCCACCGCGCAGTGCCTCGACGGCTGCGAGCTGCTGATCGTGCTGGGCGGTGACGGCACGCTGCTGCGTGGCGCCGAGTTCGCCCGGGCGTCCGGGGTGCCGATGCTCGGCGTCAACCTCGGCAGCGTCGGCTTCCTCGCGGAGGCCGAGCGCGACGACCTCGACAAGGTGGTCGACCGGGTGGTGACGAAGGCGTACGAGGTCGAGGAACGGATGACCGTCGACGTCGTCGTGCACCAGAACGGGAACATCGTGCACACGGACTGGGCGCTGAACGAGGCGGCCGTGCAGAAGGTGTCCGCGGAGAAGTTGCTCGAAGTCGTGCTGGAGATCGATGGGCGGCCGGTTACCGGGTTCGGGTGTGACGGCATTTGTCTGTCGACGCCTACCGGGTCCACCGCGTATGCCTTCTCCGCGGGTGGGCCTGTGGTGTGGCCCGAGGTGGAGGCGCTGTTGATGGTGCCGATCAGTGCGCACGCGTTGTTCGCGAAGCCGTTGGTGACCTCGCCTGATTCCGTGCTTGCCGTGGAGGTTCTGCCGCACATTCCTCCGGGTGTGCTGTGGTGTGACGGGCGGCGGACCGTGGAGTTGCCCCCCGGGGCGCGGGTCGAGGTTCGGCGGGGGGCTGTGCCGGTTCGGTTGGCTCGGCTGCATCATGCTTCGTTCACTGATCGGCTTGTGGCCAAGTTTGCGTTGCCGGTGTCCGGGTGGCGAGGGGCGCCTCACTAGCGCCTGCTGTGGGGGGTGGCTCGGTCTCGTTGGCGGGTGCGGGTGTGCTGTGGCTGATCGCGCAGTTCCCCGCGCCCCTGGGTCGGGCCACTCCCCTGGGTGACATGTGACCGTCGATTGTCATTCGTTACCTGCGGGTTCCCTCATTCGAGGTGGGGGGCGTCGCACTGGGGGTGGCTGACCTCGTATGGTCGTGTTCGTGTTGGAGGAGATGCGGATACGGTCGCTCGGCGTCATCGACGATGCGGTCGTCGAGTTGTCGCCAGGCTTTACCGCCGTCACCGGTGAGACCGGTGCGGGTAAGACCATGGTCGTGACCAGCCTCGGGCTGCTGCTCGGTGGGCGGGCCGATGCTGCCCTGGTGCGGATCGGGGCCAAGAACGCGGTCGTCGAGGGGCGGATCACCGTGCCTCCGGGCGGGGCCGCCGTCGTACGGGCCGAGGAGGCCGGTGCCGAGCTGGACGACGGGGCGCTGCTCATCAGCCGTACCGTTTCGGCTGAGGGGCGCTCCCGGGCGCATCTCGGCGGGCGTTCCGTGCCCGTGGGGGTGCTGGCCGAGCTGGCCGACGAACTGGTGGCCGTGCACGGGCAGACCGATCAGCAGGGGCTGCTCAAGCTGTCCCGGCAGCGGGCGGCGCTCGACCGGTACGCGGGGGACGCGGTCGCCGCGCCGCTCACCAAGTACGGGGAGGCGTACCGCAGGCTGCGGGCCGTCGTCGCCGAGCTGGGCGAGATCACCACCCGCGCGCGGGAGCGGGCCCAGGAAGCCGACATGCTTCGCTACGGGCTCGACGAGATCGCCGCCGTCGAGCCACGGGTCGGTGAGGACGTCGAGCTGGCCGAGGAGGCCGAGCGGCTCGGGCACGCGGAGGCGCTGGCCTCGGCCGCGACCGTCGCCCACGCCGCGCTGGCCGGCAACCCCGAGGACCCCGAGGGCATCGACGCCGCCACGCTCGTCGCGGGCGCCCACCGGGCCCTGGAGGCCGTACGGTCGCACGACTCGGCCCTGGCCGTGCTCGCCGACCGGATCGGCGAGGTCGGCATCCTGCTCGGGGACGTCGCCGGGGACCTCGCGGGGTACGCCGACGACCTGGACGCCGATCCGCTGCGGCTGGCGGCCGTCGAGGAACGGCGGGCCGCCCTCACCACCCTGACCCGGAAGTACGGCTCCGATGTCGCCGGAGTCCTCGCGTGGGCCGAGACGGGCTCCGAGCGGCTGCTCGAACTCGACGGCGACGACGAGCGGATCGGCGAGCTGACCGCCGAGCGGGACGCGCTGCGCGGTGAACTGGGCGGGATGGCGCAGGCGTTGACGGACGCGCGGACGGAGGCCGCCGAGCGGTTCGCCGCCGCCGTGACCGCGGAGCTGGCCTCGCTGGCCATGCCCCACGCGCGCGTGTCCTTCGAGATCCGGCAGACCGAGGACCCCGAGGGGGTCGAAGTGGGCGGGCGCACGGTCGCCTACGGGCCCTCCGGCGCCGACGAGGTCGAACTGCTGCTCGCCCCGCACCCCGGGGCGCCCGCGCGGCCCATCGCCAAGGGCGCGTCCGGGGGTGAGCTGTCCCGCGTGATGCTGGCAGTGGAGGTCGTCTTCGCGGGGACCGATCCGGTGCCCACCTATCTGTTCGACGAGGTCGACGCCGGTGTCGGCGGCAAGGCGGCCGTCGAGATCGGGCGGCGGCTGGCCAAGCTGGCGAAGAGCGCTCAGGTCGTCGTCGTGACGCACCTCCCGCAGGTCGCCGCCTTCGCCGACCGGCAGTTGCTCGTGGAGAAGACCAACGACGGGTCGGTCACCCGGTCCGGCGTGAAGGTCCTGGAGGGCGAGGATCGGGTGCGGGAGCTGTCGCGGATGCTGGCCGGGCAGGAGGACTCGGAGACGGCGCGGGCGCACGCGGAGGAACTGCTGGCGGCGGCCCGGGCGGACGGCTGACGGCGACTGAGGACCGCTGCCGTTCGAACGGTTGACGTTTAGTGGGTTCTCTCTCACTCGTGTGGGTGACACCCCGTACCCCTCCGTGGTTCGGAACACCCGTACGTACTGGCATCCTTGAAGGAGCACGGAAAACCCCCCGTACAGGGAGGAAGCCGCGCGGTACACCCCTTCCGCCCGATCCTTCTGTACGTTTCTCCGTGTCCTAGCTTCAGCCCTTTCTTCGTGACCGCCCGATGCCGAACCAGGAGCCCCCGGCCACGTGAGCCCCGCGACCAGCCACTCACCGCACGGTCAGTCGCCGCTGCGCACCGTCCAGGTGCTCGGCGGCGGCAACGCCGGCAGCAGCGCGCACGTGCGTTCGCTGGCCGCGGGGCTCGTCGCCAGGGGCGTGCGCGTCAGCGTGTGCGCCCCCTCGGACGCCGACAGCGCCTACGACTTCACGGGCGCCGGTGCCGAACACGTGCCCATCCCGCGCAGCAGCGACCCCGCCTCGGTGGCGGCGCTGCGCCTGGCCTGTTCGAACGCCGACCTCGTGCACGCGCACGGGCTGCACGCCTCCTTCCGGGCCGCCCTCGCGCTCAGCGGGCGCCGCACCCCGCTCGTCGTCACCTGGCACAACGGCGCCTACGCGGAGGGCCCCCGCGCCCATCTCCTGCGGGTCCTGGAGCGCCGGGTCGTGAAGGCCGCCGCCGTGGTCCTCGGGACCTCCTCCGACCTCGTCGACCGGGCCAGACGGCGCGGCGCGAGGGACGCCCGGCTGTCCGCGGTGGCGCTGCCCGCCCCGCGCGGGAGCATGGGGTGGGACGAGTCCGAGCGGTCCAAGACCCGGGCCGAACTCGGCGCCACCGACCGCCCGTTGCTCATGGCCGTCGGCTCCCTCGACAAACACCGGGGGTACGACGTCCTGCTGGACGCCGTCCACGCGTGGTGCGGGCTCGATCCGGCGCCGCTCCTCGTGATCGCCGGAGAGGGGCCGCTGCGGGCGGAGTTGCAGGGCCGCATCGAGAGCGAGGGGCTGCCGGTCCGGCTCATCGGGAGCCGCGACGACGTGAGCGAACTGCTTGTCGCCGCCGATCTCGCACTCCTGCCCAGCCGTTGGGAATCCCGCTCCGTCCTCGCCCAGGAAGCCCTCCACGCGCGCGTGCCGCTGATCGCGACCTCTGTGGGAGGCGTGCCCGAACTGGTCGGGGACGCGGCCGAACTCGTCCCGTACGGCGACGCGGCGGCCCTCGGCCGGGCTGTCGTACGGCTCCTCGGGGACCCGGAGCGCCAGGAACAGCTCCGCGAGCGGGGCGTGCGGCAGATCGCCACCTGGCCGACCGAGGACGAGACCGTCGCCCAAGTGCTGAGCGTCTACGACGAGTTCACCCAGCCCCGGCTGCTGTCCTGACGGGACGTCCGGCTCAGGTCACGTGCCTGCGGGCCCGTAGCGCCAGGCTCAACGCCAGTACCGTCTGCGGGTCGTCGAGGTCCGTGCCCAGCAACTCCCCGATCCGCGCGAGGCGGTTGTAGAGGGTCTGGCGGTTGAGGTGGAGTTCGCGGGCCGTCTCCGCCTTGCGGCCCGCGTGCGCAAGATAGGTCTCCAGGGTGGGCAGCAGAGGCGGCCTGGCGCGCTCGTCGTGGGTGCGCAGCGGGCCGATCGCGCGGTCCACGAAGGCCGCCAGGTCCGGCTGGTCGCGCAGCCGCCACAGCAGCAGGTCGATGTCCAGGCGCCGGGCGTCGTACCAAGGGCGGTCCGGCAGCCCCTGGGCCGCAGTCGCCGTCTCCGCCGCGTGCCGCAGCCCCGCCGAGGCCGCCGCCCAGCCGCCCGCCACCCCGACCACGACGACCGGCGGCGGCGAGCCCGCGCGCTGCATCCCGGCCCGCTCCACACCGGCCCGCAGCGCCGCCGCGACCCGGTCGGCGACCGCCGGGCGCTCCGCCTCCGTACGCAGGCCCACGAGCAGCGGTACGCGCCCCTCGACCGGCCGTACGCCCAGCAGCACCGGTACACCCACCGACGCCAGCTCCTCCGCGACCGCGCGGGCCAGCACCGCCCAGCCGCCGCCCGGGGCCAGCGTGTCGCCGAGCCGCATCACCAGGGGCAGCAGGGGTCCGGTGCCGGGCTTGAAGCCGAGGACGCGGGCCTGCGCGGGCGCCGCCTCCGCGTCGACACGGCCCTCGGCGAGGTCGGTGAGGAAGTCGCCGCGCCCGCGCGCCGCCAGCTCCTCCTCCTGGCGGGCCTGCATCAGCACGACGGCCAGGATGCCCGCGGCCCGCTCGGCGGCCATGCGGTGCACGGGGGCGAGCGGTTCCAGGACGGGCAGCAGGACCAGCCGGGCGCGCACCGAACCCGTCCCGGGACCGCCCCCGGGGACGTCGACGACGACGGAACCGGCGGACGGCGGCGCGTCCTTCTGCTGGGCGCGCAGCCCCTCCCACACCTGGAGCGGATCGGCGCCCTCGGGACCGGCCCCGGCGGCGTACAGGAGCCGGCCGTCCGGTGTCTCCAGGAACACCGGGTTGCCGCCGAAGTCGGCCAGGATGCCCAGCACCTGCGGAATGCCGCCGCCGCCCAGCAGGGCCTCCGTACAGCGCCGGTGGACCTCCTCGGCCCGCTGGAGCAGCGCGTAGTGGCCGTTGACGATCTCGGTGTGGATCTCCTCGGTGACGGCGACGAACGCCACCTCGCGGTGCAGCTGCACCAGCGGCAGCCCGGTCGAGCGGGCCGTCTCCACCAGGGCCGGCGGCAGTCGGTTGAAGCGGGGGCCCAGCTCCACCACGAGCGCCGCGATGCCCCGCTCGGCGAGGGTCCGGACGAACGCCCGCTGCTCGGCGGGCCGGGTGCCGAGCCCGTACCCGGTCGTCAGGAGCAGCTCGCCGCCCTTGAGCAGCGAGGCGATGTGCGGGACCTCGCCCGCGTGCACCCAGCGCACGGTCCGCCCCAGCCGGTCGGCGCCCGCCATGACCTCCGGCAGCCCGCTGCGCAGCCCGGGCAGCTCCAGGGCCCGCCGCACGGTGATCCCGGCGCCCTGGGTGTCCACCTGGCTCTCCGCACGGCTGTCCATGCAGCGGACGCTACCTGCACCTACGTACGGATGACGACCTGCCCGTCGGCGCCACCGGCGGCCTCCCTACGACTTCGCCGCGACTTCCCTACGGCTTCCCTACGCAGGAACGATGTTGTGGTTGAAGCGGAACACGTTGTCCGGGTCGTACTCGCGTTTCACCGACGCCAGCCGCCGCGTGTTCTCGGCGCCGAGGCCCGCGATCACGCGCTCCGCGCCCTCGTCGCCGATGAAGTTGAGGTACACCGCGCCGCTGCTCCACGGCTGGACGGCGTCCCGGACGTCGCGGACCCACTGGACGCAGCGCTCGTCGTCCGCCGGGTCCTCCCAGATGCCGAAGGGGTGCACCGCCCAGGGGGAGTCCCGGTAGGGGACCGGATAGTCGGCCGGGCCGTCCGCGATGGCGCCGCCCAGCGGGAACAGGGCGTTCATGGTCCCGGTGGGCACGGGAAGGGCGTCCCCGAGGGCACACAGGACGTCCACGAGGTCGTCGGGGGCGCCCGTGAGGTACTCCGCCGACCAGTAGTTCCGCATCCCCGGCGGGTCGTCGAGCATGCACTGCAGGTCGGCGTACGGCATCGCGGTGACGACCGCCGACTCGTGCGGCAGGGCCAGCAGCGGCTCGGCGAGCTTGCGCATGTCCGCCTCGGCGCCCGCGTACGTCAGCAGCGCGCCGCACAGCAGGTGTCCGACCAGATGCGGCGGGACGAACTCCTCGGGCGGGCCGGTGATGTGGAGGATCGCGCCGCTCGCCTCGTCCGGGCCGGACTCGATCACTTCGCGGTAGGTGCGGGTGACCTCGCGGGCGAACTCCGGGAGGTAGAGCACCAGCGCCATGGAGAACGCGGGCAGCTCGTGCAGCCTGAGGGTGAGCGAGGTGGCGACGCCGAAGTTTCCGCCGCCGCCGTGCAGGGCCCAGAACAGCTCCGGGTTCTGCTCCGCGCTGGCGTGCACCGCGGTGCCGTCGGCGGTGACCAGGTCGACGCCGATGAGATTGTCGACGGCGAGACCGTGGGCCCGGTCGAGCCAGCCGCTGCCGCCGCCGAGTACGAAGCCCGCGACACCGGTCGTGGAGACCCGGCCGCCGGTGGTCGCCAGCGCGTACGGCCCGGTCGCCCGGTCCAGGTGCGTCATCAAAGCGCCGCCCTGGACCCGTACGGAGTGCGCCGCACGATAGACGGTCACCTCGTTCATCCGGCGCAGGTCGATCACCAGACCGCCGTCGTTCACGGCCATGCCCGCGACGCTGTGGCCGCCACCGCGGATGGCTATGGGAAGGTCCAGATCGCGGGCGAAGCGGATGGAACGGGCTACGTCGGCTTCGTCAGCGACCTGTGCGATTGCCGCCGGACGGCGGTCGATCATGGCGTTGAAGACGCTGCGGGCTTCGTCGTACCCGGGATCCCCGGGCGCGAGCACGTCGCCGGTGAGATCTTCGCGGAGCGCGGAGAGGGCTGCGCCCGCCTTTGAGGGGGAAGCCATGGCGGCCCCCTTCCGATAAGGGGCATTTGGGTGGTTCCAGCGTAGGCGCTTCGGTGGGAGGGCGCCGTTTCGGAACTCCGGTACGGCAGCAGGGCCCGGACCGCGTGTCGCGGTCCGGGCCCTGCTGCCGTGCGGTGCGTCAGCTCTGTGCGGCGCTGTCGCCCGTCTGCGCGGCCTCCTCGGCCGCGCGGGTCTTCTCACGCAGCTTGCGCACCAGCTCCGCCTTCTGGTCGGCCGCGCCCTGGCGGTCGAGGTTGCGGTGCGGACCGTTGTTCTGCCGTTCGGCGCGCGACTGCTTCTTGCGCTTGCCACCGCCCTGGCCCACGGGGTTGTTGATGTTCTTGCTCACGGTCACGCGTTCTCCCGGCAAAGATGTGAAGTGCTGATGCGGTCAGCCGCCGTACGCCCCCGAAGCAGTCAGCCTAAGGGCCGTGTCGATGAGCGGGACATGGCTGAAGGCCTGCGGGAAGTTGCCCACCTGGCGCTTGAGGCGGGGGTCCCACTCCTCGGCCAGGAGGCCCAGGTCGTTGCGGAGGTCGAGGAGCTTCTCGAAGAGCTTGCGGGCCTCGTCCACGCGGCCGATCATCGCGAGGTCGTCCGCCATCCAGAAAGAGCAGGCGAGGAACGCGCCCTCGTCGCCCGGCAGACCGTCGAGGTTCTCGTCGCCGCCCGAGGTCGTCGGGTAGCGCAGGATGAAGCCGTCCTCGGTGGACAGTTCGCGCTGGATGGCCTCGATGGTGCCGATCACGCGCTTGTCGTCGGGCGGCAGGAAGCCCATCTGCGGGATCAGCAGCAGGCTCGCGTCCAGTTCCTTCGAGCCGTACGACTGCGTGAAGGTGTTGCGCTCCTTGTCGTAACCCTTCTCACACACGTCCCGGTGGATGTCGTCGCGCAGTTCGCGCCACTGCTCCAGCGGGCCGTCCGCGTCGCCGGACTCGATGAGCTTGATCGTGCGGTCCACCGCGACCCACGCCATGACCTTGGAGTGCACGAAGTGGCGGCGCGGACCGCGCACCTCCCAGATGCCCTCGTCGGGCTCGTCCCAGTGCTGCTCCAGATAGCGGATCAGCTTCAACTGGAGCAGGGAGGCGTAGTCGTTGCGGGCCAGACCCGTCATGTGCGCCAGGTGCAGGGCCTCGGTGACCTCGCCGTACACATCCAGCTGGAGCTGGTGCGCGGCGCCGTTGCCGACCCGGACCGGGCCCGAGTTCTCGTAGCCGGGCAGCCAGTCCAGCTCGGCCTCGCCCAACTCCCGTTCGCCCGCGATGCCGTACATGATCTGCAGGTTCTCCGGGTCGCCGGCGACCGCGCGCAGCAGCCACTCGCGCCAGGCGCGGGCCTCGTCGCGGTAGCCGGTGCGCAGGAGGGAGGAGAGGGTGATCGCCGCGTCACGCAGCCAGGTGTAGCGGTAGTCCCAGTTGCGTACGCCGCCGATGTCTTCCGGCAGGGAGGTGGTGGGCGCGGCGACGATGCCGCCGGTCGGGCCGTACGTCAGCGCCTTGAGGGTGATCAGTGAGCGGACGACGGCCTCCCGGTAGGGGCCGTGGTACGTGCACTGCTCGACCCACTCGCGCCAGAACTCCTCGGTGGCGTCGAGGGACTGCTCCGGCTCAGGCAGCGCGGGCGGCTGCTTGTGCGAGGGCTCCCAGGAGATGGTGAACGCGATGCGGTCACCCGGGGCCACCGTGAAGTCGGCGTACGTCGTCAGGGACTTGCCGTACGTCTCGGCGGTGGTGTCGAACCACACCGAGTCGGGGCCCGCCACGGCGACCGTCCGGCCCTCGTGCTTGTGCACCCAGGGCACGACCCTGCCGTACGAGAACCGCATGCGCAGGGCCGAGCGCATCGGCACCCGGCCGCTGACGCCCTCCACGATGCGGATCAGCTGCGGTGCGCCGTCGCGGGGCGGCATGAAATCCGTCACGCGGACCGTGCCGCGCGGGGTGTCCCACTCCGATTCGAGGATCAGCGAGTCGCCCCGGTAGCGGCGGCGTGCCGCGGTGGGGGGTGCTGCGTCCGTCGCGTGTGCGGGACCGAGGCGCCAGAATCCGTGTTCCTCGGTCCCGAGCAGTCCCGCGAAGACGGCATGGGAGTCGAAGCGGGGCAGGCACAGCCAGTCGACTGTGCCGTCCCGGCAGACCAGGGCAGCGGTCTGCATGTCTCCGATGAGTGCGTAGTCTTCGATGCGCCCGGCCACGTGCAACTCCAGTCGAACGGCCACGTCGCCCCCAGAGAAACGAAAAAAGGGGGTCTCGCTCTTGCGGTCAAGGGTTCGTTGTCAAGCGTCGTTGAGCGGTGAAGCAAACACCAAATCTCTGCTCAACAGACTGACGAGCTCTCGTTGTTCCGGGGTTACGGGCGGGGGTGGTGCCGTGTTGCCGGCCGGGCTCGGCAGCGAGTGTCCGAGGAGCATACGACGCACTCAGATGATCCGCGTGCCGCTCCGGACAACCCGGGTCCGCTGAACGAGTGAGTCTCGGGTGAGCGGGCACTGTTTCGGGTGAGCGCCTGACGGGGTGATGGTGACTCGTGTACGGGATCGGTGTCCGCGTGTGCGCGGAGCGTGGCCGGAAGCCTTCGTCCCGGGTCGCTGATACCCTGGTAGCCCGTGGACCGGTGGGCACGAAACCCCCGAACCGCAGCGACGGCTCCTCCAGTGAAAACCCGGAAATCTCCGGGCCGGGTGGCCGTACCGCACCCCAGACCGCGACCACGGGAGCCCCGCCTTGGCCATGACACCTGCTATGTCTCGAAATAGCACAGCCCGAAACGGCAACGCCACGACGACCAAGCACATCTTCGTCACCGGGGGTGTCGCCTCCTCGCTCGGCAAGGGGCTGACGGCCTCCAGCCTCGGCATGCTCCTCAAGGCGCGCGGCCTGCGGGTCGTCATGCAGAAGCTCGACCCTTACCTCAATGTCGACCCCGGCACGATGAACCCCTTCCAGCACGGTGAGGTGTTCGTCACGCACGACGGCGCCGAGACCGACCTGGACATCGGCCACTACGAGCGTTTCCTGGACCGCGACCTCGACGGCTCGGCCAACGTCACCACCGGCCAGATCTACTCGACGGTGATCGCGAAGGAGCGGCGCGGCGAATATCTGGGCGACACCGTCCAGGTCATCCCGCACATCACCAACGAGATCAAGCACCGCATCCGCCGCATGGCCACCGACGAGGTCGACGTCGTCATCACCGAGGTCGGCGGCACGGTCGGCGACATCGAGTCGCTGCCCTTCCTGGAGACCGTGCGTCAGGTCCGCCACGAGGTCGGCCGCGACAACGTCTTCGTCGTCCACATCTCGCTGCTGCCGTACATCGGCCCCTCCGGCGAGCTGAAGACCAAGCCGACCCAGCACAGCGTGGCGGCCCTGCGGAACATCGGTATCCAGCCGGACGCGATCGTGCTGCGCTGCGACCGCGAGGTCCCGACCGCGATCAAGCGCAAGATCTCCCTGATGTGCGACGTCGACGAGGCGGCCGTGGTGGCCTGCCCGGACGCCCGCTCGATCTACGACATCCCCAAGACCGTGCACCGCGAGGGCCTGGACGCCTATGTCGTCCGCAAGCTGGACCTGCCCTTCCGGGACGTGGACTGGACGACCTGGGACGACCTCCTGGACCGCGTCCACAACCCCGCCCACGAGATCAACCTCGCCCTGGTCGGCAAGTACATCGACCTGCCCGACGCCTACCTCTCGGTCACCGAGGCGCTGCGCGCGGGCGGTTTCGCCAACCACGCGCGCGTGAAGATCAAGTGGGTCACCTCGGACGACTGCAAGACCCCCGCGGGCGCCAAGAAGCAGCTGGCTGACGTGGACGCGATCTGCATCCCGGGCGGCTTCGGCGACCGCGGCGTGTCCGGCAAGGTCGGCGCGATCCAGTACGCCCGCGAACACAAGATCCCGCTGCTCGGCCTCTGCCTGGGCCTGCAGTGCATCGTCATCGAGGCGGCCCGCAACCTGGCCGGCATCGAGGACGCCAACTCCACCGAGTTCGACGCCGCCACCGGCCACCCGGTCATCTCGACCATGGCCGAGCAGCTCGACATCGTCGCGGGCGACGGCGACATGGGCGGCACGATGCGCCTGGGCATGTACCCGGCCAAGCTCGCCGAGGGCTCCATCGTGCGCGAGGTGTACGACGGCAAGGAGTACGTCGAGGAGCGCCACCGCCACCGCTACGAGGTGAACAACTCCTACCGCGCCGAACTGGAGAAGAAGGCCGGCATCCAGTTCTCCGGCACCTCCCCGGACGGCAAGCTCGTGGAGTACGTCGAGTACCCGCGCGAGGTGCACCCCTACCTGGTGG
Source organism: Streptomyces geranii (assembly GCF_002954775.1). Lineage (GTDB taxonomy): Bacteria > Actinomycetota > Actinomycetes > Streptomycetales > Streptomycetaceae > Streptomyces > Streptomyces geranii. The sequence continues at coordinate 127,284 of NZ_PJME01000022.1, read as the reverse complement.
CCACGCAGGCCCACCCGGAGCTGCGCTCGCGCCCCACGCGCCCCCACCCGCTCTTCGCGGGCCTCGTCAAGGCCGCTGTGGAGCGCAAGACGGGCAAGTAATCCAGGAGCGGTACGGTGACCGGGGTGCGCGCCTTTTGGGGCGCGTGCCCCGGTTTCTTTTGCCGGGATTCTTCTGACGGTTTTCTTCGTACGTGCGGGACGCGGGAGGGCGAGTCGACATGACCACCATCAACGACACTCCGGAGGAGTGGGAGATCCGGGCGACCCAGACCCCCTTCGTGGGCAACAAGACCTCCGTGCGCACCGACGAGGTGGTCATGCCCGACGGCTCGGTGGTGGGCCGCGACTACCAGGTCCACCCCGGCTCCGTGGGCGTCCTCGCCCTCGACGACGAGGGCCGGGTCCTGCTGATCCGCCAGTACCGCCACCCCGTGCGGCAGCGGATGTGGGAGATCCCGGCGGGCCTGCTCGACGTACCTGGCGAGAATCCGCTGCACGCGGCCCAGCGCGAGCTGTACGAGGAGGCGCACGTCAAGGCCGAGGACTGGCGGGTGCTGACCGACGTCTACCCCACCGCGGGCGGCTGTGACGAGGCCGTACGGATCTTCCTGGCCCGGAACCTCTCCGAGGCCGAGGGACAGCGCTTCGAGGTCGAGGACGAGGAGGCCGACATGGAGCACGCGCGCGTGCCCGTCGCCGAACTCGTCCGGGGTGTCCTCGCCGGGGAGCTGCACAACAACTGCCTCGTCGTGGGCGTCCTTTCGCTGGTGGCGGCCGAGCAGGGCGACGGGCTCGACGCGCTGCGCCCGGCCGAGGCGCCCTGGCCCGCCAGGCCCTTCGAGGTCTGAGGCACCGGAGTGGGCCGACTGCCCGTTCCAGTGTGACCATCGCCTGATCCGATCGGGCGACCTGCCCGCCGCGCTCCGCGCAGATCGTTGCAGAGCGTGAACTAGGCTCTGGAAACGCCCGAACCGGAGTCCCGGCGGGCTTGCGCGTGCAGGTGGACGGGAGTGTGGCCCGTGGCGGATCAGGCGGTGGACACAGACGGCACGAAGCTGTCCGGAAATGATCGGCCGCCCGCTCCTACGGTCAGTCAGTTCCTCGGCCGGACACGCGAGTTGAAGGAGCTGCGCGCCGACATCGAGCGCACCGGACTCGACACCCTCGCGGGCCGGAAGGCGCCACGCGCACGCGTGCTGCTCATCGCGGGCAAGCCGGGATCGGGCCGCACCGCCCTCGCCGAGGAGCTGGCCCGGCAGGTCGCGGACAGTTACCCGGACGGCGTGCTGCGGGCCCGCCTCGCCGAACCCGACGGCACGCGCGTGCCGACCGAACGCACCGCGCGCGAACTGCTCACCGCCCTGGACCTGCCGACCCCGCCGGGCGCCGACGAGGACGAGTTGTCCGAGGCGCTGCGCGACGCGCTGGCCGACCGGCGGATGCTGCTCCTGCTCGACGACGCGGCCGACGCCGAGCAGGTCGACGCGCTGCTCCCGGACAACCCCGACTGCCTCGCCGTCGCGGTCTCCGGCGGCCCGCTGACCGGGATCTCCGACGTCCGCCCGTGCACCCTGGGCGGCCTCGACACCAAGTCCGCCGTGGAGCTGCTGGGCCGCTTCACGGGCTCCGTACGCGTCACCGTGGACCCGCGCTCCGCCGAAGGACTCGCCGAGGTCTGCCAGGGCCAGCCCGCCGCGCTGATGCTGGCCGGCGGCTGGCTCGCGGCCCGGCCCAAGTCGGCGGTCTCCGACCTCGCGAAACAACTGCACGCCGAGGGCGACGACGGCACCGCCCTGAGCCGCGTCTTCCGCCTCGTGTACGCCTCGCTGCCGACCCCGGCCGCCCGGATACTGCGACTGCTCTCCCTGGCCCCCGGCGGCCTCGTGGACCCCCAGACGGCCTCCGCGCTGGCCGGCTGCTCCGTCGGCGGCGCCCGCGCCACCCTGGACGACTTCGTCGCCCTGAGCCTCCTGACGGCCGTTGACTCGCCTCTGCCGCAGTACGAGGTCCCCGGCTGCCTGCTGCCCCTCCTGCGCCCTCTGGCGGACTCCCAGGACCGTCCGGCCGAACTGCAGCTGGCCCGCGCGCGGATGCTGGAGCGGACGGTACGGCTGCTGGTGTCCTGCCGGGCGATCACCGAGACCGACAGCCCGCTGGCCCGCGAGAAGCTCCTCGGCACGCCCAGCACGCTGCGCTTCCCCAACCCGAGGGCGGCGGCGGACTGGCTGACCATCCGCAGGCCCGCCCTGCTCGCCGCCGCGCGCACGGCCGTCGCCGACGGGGAACTGGACACGCTGGCCCGCCGCCTGATGTCGGCCCTGGTCAAGGCGATGGTCGCGCACATCGGCACCCAGGCCGCCGCACCCGACCTGTACGGCGTCCACCGGCTCGTCCTCGACGTCGCCGAACGCCGGAACCTGCCCCGCGAACGGGCCGCCGCCCTGCTGAACCTCGCCGACCTGGACGCCCAGACCGGCCGTACGACCGACGCGCTGGCCCGCTACCGGGCCGCGCTGGACGCCGGACGCGAGGCGAACGACCCGTATGCGACCGGGCGCGCGATGGAATCCGTAGGGGGCGCGCACCAGGAGCTGGGGGACCACGACCGGGCCGCCGACTGGTACGGCCGCGCGCTCGCCCAGCGCCTGGCGCGCGACGAGCGCGAGGACGCCGCCCGGCTGTACGGCCGTATCGCCGCCGCGCACACCTACGCGGGCCGTTACGGCGAGGCGCTGCGCAACTGGCGTGCCGCGGTGGCCGGGCACCGCAAGAACGGCGATGTGGGCGCCCACGCGCGCGCGTTGAGCGAGCTGGCCCGGGTCCAGGAGTACGCCGGGCGGCCCGAGGAGTCGCTGCGCACCTGCCAGGAGGCGGTGGAGTGGGCGCGGCGCGCGGACGACGTACGGCTGCAGGCGGCGCTCCAGCTGCGGCTGGCCGACACGCTGGAGCACCTCGGCGATCCGGCGGCGGCGCGGCTGCACCGGGGTGCGGCCGAGCGGCTGCTGGACGACGAGCCGGAGGGCCCTACGGATGATCCAGAGGCGGAACACGGTGCTAACGCCTACGAAATCCGTAGTACATCAGTCGAAGATTGATGCATTGAAAGGCTAGACACCGAGAACGCCTTCATTAAACTGGCTCTACCGCGCCTTCTCCTGCGGTCTCCTGGTGTGCCCTCGCACGTCCGGGTATGTATTGCTATGCCCCCACACCCTCTGAGCCAAGGACCGTGATCGACGTGAAGGTCGGCATCCCCCGCGAGGTCAAGAACAACGAGTTCCGCGTGGCCATCACCCCGGCCGGAGTGCACGAACTGGTGCGCCACGGCCACCAGGTCGTCATCGAGCGGAACGCCGGCGTCGGCTCCTCGATCACGGACGACGAGTTCGTGGCCGCGGGCGCGCGCATCCTGGAGACGGCCGACGAGGTGTGGGCCAGCGCCGACCTGCTGCTGAAGGTCAAGGAGCCCATCGCCGAGGAGTACCACCGCCTCCGCAAGGACCAGACGCTCTTCACGTACCTGCACCTGGCCGCCTCCAAGGAGTGCACCGACGCGCTCGTCGCGTCCGGCACCACCGCGATCGCGTACGAGACCGTCGAACTGCCCGGTCGCGCCCTGCCGCTGCTCGCCCCGATGTCGGAGGTCGCCGGCCGGCTGGCCCCGCAGGTCGGCGCCTACCACCTGATGCGCTCGGTCGGCGGACGCGGTGTGCTCCCCGGCGGTGTCCCCGGCACGCAGCCCGCGCGGGCCGTCGTCATCGGCGGCGGCGTCTCCGGCTGGAACGCCACGCAGATCGCCGTGGGCATGGGCTTCCACGTCACGCTGCTCGACCGCGACATCAACAAGCTGCGCGAGGCCGACAAGGTGTTCGGCACCAAGGTCCGGGCGATCATGTCCAACTCCTTCGAGTTGGAGAAGGCCGTCCTGGACGCCGACCTCGTGATCGGCGCCGTGCTCATCCCCGGCGCCAAGGCCCCGAAGCTCGTCACCAACGAACTCGTGTCGCGGATGAAGCCCGGAAGCGTGCTCGTCGACATCGCGATCGACCAGGGCGGCTGCTTCGAGGACTCGCGCCCCACGACCCACGCCGAACCGACCTTCCCCGTCCACGGATCGGTCTTCTACTGCGTCGCCAACATGCCCGGCGCGGTGCCCAACACCTCGACCTACGCCCTCACCAACGCCACGCTGCCGTACATCGTGGAACTCGCCGACCGCGGCTGGGTCGCCGCGCTGCGCCGGGATCCGGCGCTCGCCAAGGGCCTCAACACCCATGACGGCAAGGTCGTCTACCGCGAGGTCGCCGAGGCGCACGGGCTGGAGCACGTCGAACTGGAGTCGCTGCTCGGCTGAGTCGTGACCTGGCCCGCCGGGCCGCTCCGCAGGGCCTCCCGGTCGACAAAAAGACCAAGTCATCAGCGGGTAAAAGGCGATACGTCAACAGGCCTCGTCAACGCCCCGCACCCCGCCGGACCTTGCCCGACAAGGTCCGGCCGGATGTGTGTATGGTCACTTTGCGACACTCGTTCAACTCGCCTCGAACGTAACGCTTCAACCGATTCGCGCACCGGTGGAACCTGCCGTGCGACGGCCGTACGCCCTTGACAGAGGGATGTTTCATTGCCGACACATCGGGCCGGGTCCGGCGGATTGTGTTGCTGCGAACGGCCGACACGCCATAGAGTCGCCAACCGTCGGCATGGTGCCACGCTGACCTATCGAGAAGTTTCCTGGTCACCAAGGAGGTAAGACGACTTGTGAATGAGTCGACATTTACTCCCGGGGGTGGTCAACCAGGAACGCCGGCGCGGGGCTCGGGCCCCACGGAGCTCGCGGCTGTCGGCTCCGTAGCCGTCCGCACCTTCGCAGCCCACCAGGGTCACCGGATGCCGGTGGTGACTCAGCCAGCACACATGAGCATGGATGGCCATCACGTGAACGCCATGGCCGGCGACGGTAGTGGCGGGGTCCACAACCACTTCGCCGACTACGACGAACTGCCCGACGGGCACTTCTACGACCCCGACGCCGAGTACGAGCCCGATCCGGAGTACGCGGCCACGCTCGCGCCCGACGCGGCCCGACAGCGCCGCGAGCGCATCGGTCCGACCGGACGCCCGCTGCCGTACTTCCCGATCCCGGGTCCGCTGACCAGTCACGGACCCGCGACGATCATCGCGATGTGCAACCAGAAGGGCGGCGTGGGCAAGACCACGTCGACCATCAACCTGGGTGCCGCGCTCGCGGAGTACGGACGCCGGGTCCTGCTGGTCGACTTCGACCCGCAGGGCGCCCTCTCCGTGGGCCTCGGGGTGAACCCGATGGAACTCGACCTGACGGTCTACAACCTGCTCATGGAGCGGGGGATGTCCGCGGACGAGGTCCTCCTGAAGACCGCGGTCCCGAACATGGACCTGCTGCCGAGCAACATCGACCTGTCGGCGGCCGAGGTGCAGCTGGTGTCGGAGGTCGCGCGCGAGTCGACGCTCCAGCGCGCCCTCAAGCCGCTCATGGCCGACTACGACTACATCGTGATCGACTGTCAGCCCTCGCTCGGCCTGCTCACGGTGAACGCCCTGACGGCGGCTCACAAGGTGATAGTGCCTCTGGAGTGCGAGTTCTTCGCCCTGCGCGGTGTCGCGCTGCTGACGGAGACCATCGAGAAGGTCCAGGAGCGGCTCAACCCGGAGCTGGAGCTCGACGGCATCCTCGCCACGATGTACGACTCGCGCACGGTGCACAGCCGTGAGGTGCTCGCACGGGTCGTCGAGGCCTTCGACGAGCACGTCTACCACACGGTCATCGGGCGCACGGTCCGCTTCCCGGAGACCACGGTCGCCGGTGAGCCGATCACGACGTACGCCTCCAACTCCGTCGGTGCCGCCGCCTATCGCCAGCTCGCCAGGGAGGTGCTCGCCCGGTGTCACGCCGAGTGAGTCTGCCGGGGGCCGACGAGCTGTTCCGTACCACCGGGGGCATGGCGCTCCAGTCGTCCACTCCCAGGCGCCAGGCGGGCGGCGAGCCCCGGGTACCGGGTCCCGCCGGGGAGAGCGACGGGGCCGCCGCGGCGGACGCGCCGCACTCGGTGCCCGTCCAGGGCGGTGACGGCGACGGCGACGAGCATGTCGCCACCGGCGCGGACCCCGGCGACGCCGGGGAGTCGCGCAGCCGCGCGGCCACCGCGGAGCGTTCGGGACGGCGGCCGGGGGAGCAGGAAGGTTCTGCCTCCGGACAGCAGGGGCCCTCACCGCAGTCGGTGTCGGCGTCCCGCAAGCGCGGACGGGCGCCCTCGCGGCGGCCCAGCGGGCGCGAGCGGCACGACGAGAAGATCACGGTGTACGTCTCCGCCGAGGAGCTGATGGACCTGGAGCACGCGCGTCTGGTGCTCCGGGGCGAGCACGGCCTCGCGGTCGACCGCGGACGGATCGTGCGCGAGGCGGTCGCGGTGGTCCTCGCGGATCTGGAGTCCCGCGGAGACGCGAGCATCCTCGTACGACGGTTGCGCGGGCGCTAGCGGTAGCCTGCGGGGCCATGACCTCGAACGACGCCCCCGCATCCGGCCCCGGCCCCGCCGGCCGTCGGCGTGTGCTGGGGCGGGGTCCGGGGGGCTCGCCGCCGGTTCCGGTCGAGGAGCGCGTCGAGGCTCCCGAGGAGCCGGTCGCGGTCGTTCCGGTGGCCGAGGACGTACCGGAGACCCCGGTTCCGGCAGCGGAACCGGAAACCGGTCCGGAGCCCGAACCGGAGCCCGCGCCGCCTGCCGAGCCCGCCCCGCTCGCCGAGGCCGCTCCGCCCGCCGAACCCGATGACGGGGTCTTCAGGATCCGGCTCGCCAACTTCGAGGGGCCGTTCGACCTCCTCCTCCAGCTGATCTCCAAGCACAAGCTGGACGTCACCGAGGTCGCCCTCTCCAAGGTGACCGACGAGTTCATGTCGCACATCAGGGCGATGGGCCCGGACTGGGACCTCGACCAGACGACCGAGTTCCTGGTCGTCGCGGCCACCCTGCTGGACCTGAAGGCCGCGCGGCTGCTGCCCGCCGCCGAGGTCGAGGACGAGGCCGACCTGGCCCTCCTGGAAGCACGGGACCTGCTGTTCGCGCGGCTGCTCCAGTACCGGGCGTACAAACAGATCGCCGACATCCTCAGCCGCCGCCTCGACGACGAGGCCCGCCGTTATCCCCGTACGGTCGGACTTGAGGACCATCTCGCCGAGCTGCTGCCCGAGGTCGTCATCAGCATCGGGGCGGAGGGGTTCGCGAAGCTCGCCGTGAAGGCGATGCAGCCGAAGCCCAGGCCCCAGGTGTACGTCGACCACATCCACGCGCCCCTGGTGAGCGTCCAGGAGCAGGCCGGGATCGTGGTCGCGCGGCTGCGGGAGCTGGGCGAGGCCACCTTCCAGGACCTCGTCGCGGACGCCGACGACACCCTCACCGTCGTGGCGCGCTTCCTGGCCCTGCTGGAGCTGTACCGGGAGAAGGCCGTCGCCCTGGACCAGGAGACCGCCCTGGGGGAGCTGGTGGTGCGCTGGACGGGCGGGGAGGGCGACGAGGCGCCCACGGTCACCGACGAGTTCGACCGGCCGCCTGAGGTGCCGGAGGAGAAGCCGCAGAAGGAGCAGCAGGAGCAGGAGGAGAAGGCGTGAGCGACGAGACCACCGAGGTGTCGGCGGGGCCGCTCGGCGTCGCCGACCTCGATCTGAAGCCGGCCCTGGAAGCCGTCCTCATGGTCGTGGACGAGCCCGCGACCGAGGAACACCTGTCGAAGATCCTGGAGCGGCCGAAGCGGCAGATCACCAGGGCGCTGCGCGAGCTGGCGGGCGAGTACGCCGCACAGGGGCGCGGCTTCGAGCTGCGGCACGTCGCGAACGGCTGGCGGTTCTACAGCCGGGCCGCGTACGCCCTGGCCGTGGAGCGCTTCGTCCTGGACGGCCAGCAGGCCCGGCTGACCCAGGCCGCGCTGGAGACGCTCGCGGTCGTCGCGTACCGGCAGCCGGTCAGCCGCAGCCGGGTCTCCGCGGTGCGCGGAGTGAACTGTGACGGTGTGATGCGCACCCTCCTCCAGCGGGGTCTGGTGGCGGAGGCGGGCACGGAACCCGAAACAGGTGCGATCCTGTACGTGACGACGAACTACTTCCTGGAGCGAATGGGCCTGCGTGGCCTGGACGAGCTCCCGGAGCTCGCGCCCTTCCTTCCGGAGGCGGACGCGATCGAGGCCGAGACGCAGGAAGGTGTTCCGTCGTTCGATCCGGACGCTCCAGATGCTCCGGGTACAGACGACGCAGACGACTAGACGGAAATTTGATGCGAAGCAGCAGCGGCAGGAACAGCAGCGGAAACAACGGCGGGAGCCGTGGTGGCAACAGCGGCAGCCGCGGCGGGAGTGGCGGGGGTCGCGGGGCGAGCGGCGGAGGTCGCGGGGCGAGCGGCGGAGGTCGCGGGGCGAGCGGCGGAGGCCGCGGCAACCCCCGTGGCGCCGGCAACGACCGCGACGACAAGCAGGGCGGGCGGCCGAAGAAGCCCCGCCCCGAGGAGCGCCGGTACGACGTGGGACCGGCGGCGACCCCGGACGGTCCGAAGTCCGGGCGCGGTGCCTCCGCGCGCGGGGGTGCCAAGGGCGGTCCCAAGCAGGGCCAGGCCGGCACCGGGCGGGGGCGCTGGGTCCCGGCGACCTCTCGCGAGTACGACGCGCGGGCCGAGGAGCGCAACCGGGAGCGGTACGCCGACAAGAAGGACGTCAAGCTCCCCAAGACGTTCCCGGGCGCCGAGCAGGAGGGCGAACGGCTCCAGAAGATCCTCGCGCGCGCGGGCTACGGTTCCCGGCGGTCCTGCGAGGAGCTGATCGAGCAGTCCCGGGTCGAGGTCAACGGCGAGATCGTGGTGGAGCAGGGGCTGCGCGTCGACCCCGAGAACGACGAGATCAAGGTCGACGGGCTGACCGTGGCCACGCAGTCGTACCAGTTCTTCTCGCTGAACAAGCCCGCGGGCGTCGTCTCCACGATGGAGGACAACGAGGGCCGGCAGTGCCTCGGCGACTACGTGACGAACCGCGAGACGCGGCTCTTCCACGTCGGGCGGCTCGACACCGAGACCGAGGGCGTCATCCTGCTCACCAACCACGGTGAACTGGCGCACCGGCTGACCCACCCCAAGTACGGCGTGAAGAAGGTCTACCTCGCGCACATCGTGGGCCCGATCCCGCGCGACCTGGGCAAGCAGCTCAAGCAGGGCATCCAGCTGGAGGACGGGTACGCGCGCGCGGACCACTTCCGGGTCGTCGAGCAGACCGGCAAGAACTACCTCGTCGAGGTCACCCTCCACGAGGGCCGCAAGCACATCGTGCGCCGCATGCTCGCGGAGGCCGGCTTCCCGGTCGACAAGCTGGTGCGCGTCTCCTTCGGTCCGATCACCCTGGGCGACCAGAAGTCGGGCTGGCTGCGCAGGCTGTCCAACACCGAGGTCGGCATGCTGATGCAGGAAGTCGATCTGTAGCGGCGCCGAGCGGTTGTGCCAGGCGGCCGGTTCCGGAGTTCTCCGGGGCCGGCCGCTTCTGTCTGCCCGGAGGCCGCCAGCGGCCATCCGTTCGCCCTGGAGAGGCTCCGGCACTCCTCCCGGTGTCCGGGGGTCTCGCGAGCCCTCCTGGGCGCCTGAGGGGCCGCTGAGGGGATTTTGGCGTAAGGGAGTCGTCAAGACGCTTGTGCGGGGTGCCGGCGCTCTTTATAGTCGGTATGACTATTGATCATGGTGACCATAAAGAGCGAGTGTGAGGGGGTGGGCGGACATGACCGCGCCTTTGAACGGAACGGCGCGGGGACGGGCCCCCGAGGGCTACGACAAGTACGCCTTCGAGCCCTTCGCCGTCACCGTCGACCTGGCCGTCCTCACCCTGCGCGCGGGCGCGCTGCACGTGCTCCTCGTCGAGCGCGGCCACGAGCCGTACGCCGGCCGCTGGGCGCTGCCCGGGGGCTTCGTCCTGCCCGACGAGTCCGCGGAGACCGCCGCCCGGCGCGAACTCGCGGAGGAGACCGGCCTGTCGGACGTCTCCGGACTGCACCTGGAACAGCTGCGCACCTACAGCGAGCCCGACCGCGACCCGAGGATGCGGGTCGTCTCCGTCGCCTTCGCGGCCCTGCTGCCGCACGCGCCCGAACCGCACGGCGGCGGCGACGCGGCACAGGCCCAGTGGCTGCGCTACAACGCGCTCGGACCGCTCGCCTTCGACCACGACCGCATCCTGGCCGACGCCCACGACCGGGTCGGCGCCAAGCTGGAGTACTCCTGCATCGCGACGGCCTTCTGCCCGCCCGAGTTCACCCTCGGCGAGCTGCGGCAGGTCTACGAGACCGTGTGGGGCACCGCCCTCGACCCGCCCAACTTCCGCCGAAAAGTGCTCGCCACGCCGGGATTCGTCGAACCGGTACCGGGCGCCGCACGTCTCACCGGTGGCCGGGGCAAACCCGCCGCGCTCTACCGCGCGGGCACCGCGGCCACCCTGCACCCGCCGCTGCTGCGCCCGACCACGTCGGTGTCGCCCGCATCACCCCCGTCCACACCCTCTCCGTCTTCCTCCTCACCAGTACCGACGTCACCGGAAGGACGCCCCGAATGACCACCACGACCGTCAGGAAGCGTGCCGCGAGCGGGGCGTTGATCGGGCTCGCGCTCGGCGACGCCCTGGGCTTCCCGACCGAGTTCAACGACATCCCCTCCATCCTCGCCAAGTCCGGTCCATGGCGGCACATGGAGCTGCCCACGCCCGCGATCGTCACCGACGACACGCAGATGACCCTGGCGCTCGCGCACGGTCTGCGCGCGGCCATGGACCGGGGGCTGCTCACCCCCGCGGGGATGGAAGGGCCGGTGCGCGAGGAGTTCGTGAAGTGGTTCCGGTCGCCGGACAACAACCGGGCGCCCGGCCACACCTGCCTGGTCGCCTGCAACCTGCTGGAGAAGCAGCGGCTGCCCTGGCAGGAGGCCAGCCAGATCGGTTCGAAGGGCTGCGGCGCCAACATGCGCGTGGCGCCCGTGGGCCTGCTCCCGGGCCTGAGCGACGAACAGCGCGCGGGCGCCGCCCAGTTTCAGGCCGCGCTCACCCACGGCCACCCGACGGCCCTGGCCGCCTCCGACCTCACCGCGCACGCCGTACGGCTGCTCGCCCAGGGCGCCGACCCGGCCGTACTGGTGACCCTGCTCCGCACGTACGCGCACGAGAGCCGCAGCCACTACTACCACCGCTGGCTCGGCGACCTGTGGACGCACAGCCACGACGCGAGCCCCGAGGCGTTCATCGCCCGCGGCTGGGACGAGTGCCTGGAGATCCTGGACCGGCTGCAGCGCGCAGTCCGCACCGCCTCGCCCGAGGACGACCCCTGCCTCGCCACCGGCGCCGGCTGGACCGCCGAGGAGGCCCTCGCCACCGGCCTGCTGTGCTTCCTGCTCTTCCCCGGCGAGCCCCTCACCGCCCTGCGCCGCGCCGCCTGCACCTCCGGCGACTCGGACTCGATCGCCTGCCTCACCGGAGCCTTCGCGGGCGCCTGGCACGGCACCGACGCCTGGCCGACCCGCTGGGCGGACCGGATCGAGTACGGGGGTGACCTGCAGACCCTGGGAGCGCTCTGGGACTCCTGACGGAGGCAGTAGTGCGTGTGCCGGTGTGTGTCCTCACCGGGGGCGGCGCCCCCGGAGCCCCGCTTCGGCCCTGAACGGCCTCGTCCTCGAACGCCGGACGGGCTTGGGGGTGCCTGGGTCGGCCTCGAAGGGGCACTGGACACGTCGGCTGGATCCGGCTCGGCCCGAGCTGGTCGCGGCCAAGGCCGAGCGGGAGCGCGGGGCGGCCGATCTCGACCACGCGCGCGTGGCGGGCGATGTGGAGCCGGCTGCACGTGGTCCTGGACGAGGCGCAGGACCGCTCAGGGCTGCCGGAGGCCACCACCGCGCGCGACCTCCTGCACGACTTCGTCGTACGGGTCCGGCTCGCGGGCTGAGGCACGCCGGGCGCGGATCAGGAAGTCCTCCACGCGCCGGGTGTCCGGCTCCTCGGGGAGGGGGCTGCGGTGGGCCGCCGTCTCCGCCTCCGCCGCCAGGCGGGTCATCCAGGACTCGATCTCCGGCCACGGCACCTCGCCCCGCTTCACCTCCAGCAGGCGTTCGCGCTCGTCGCCCACGTCGATCGTCAGGGTGCCCGTGCGCAGCAGGTCGCGGCAGCTCGTCAGGAGGCGCAGCAGGTGCATCGCGTGCTTCCAGCGCGGGGCGCCGTGCACGCGGACGTCGGCCTCCAGCTTCTTGTGCTGGCCGAGGGCGTAGCGCGCGAACGTCTCGTGCGCCTGGCGGGAGAGGAACGCGTCGCGCAGGGACAGGAGTTCACGGCCGGTGTCGTCGGCGTACTCCACGAGCGGGGAGTGCAGGCACTCCAGGATGTTCGGGTTGGCGCGCAGAGCCAGGGTGCAGAAGCGTTCCAGCTCCCAGCTGAACTGCTCCTCCGCGGGGCCCTCCACATGCGTGGGCGGCTTCTCGAACCGCCAGAACAGGGGAGTGGGCGCCAGGAACACCCCGCGTCGGTCGGTGTCGCTGCCGTCCGTCGCCAGGCCGAAGGCGCGCGAACCCATCACACAGGCGTAGATCGTGTGGTCCCGGACCAGGGCCTCGGGGGACTCGGGGGTGGGATGCGGGCGCATTCCGGGAGCGTACGCGCGACCCTCACGCCAGGGTGATCGAATTTCCCGTCACCGTGATCTTCTTCGCCGCCAGCGGCTGTGTCGCCGGCGCCTTGGTCACCGAACCGTCCGTGATGCTGAACTTGCTGCCGTGGCAGGTGCAGTTGATCGTGCCGTCCGAGACGTTCGCCACCGGGCACTGCTGGTGCGTGCAGATCGAGGTGAACGCCTTGAACTCGCCCTCCTTGGGCTGTGTCACCACGACCTGCTCGTCCTTGAAGATCTTGCCGCCGCCGACCGGGATCTCGGCCGTCTTGGCCAGCTCCTGCCCCGGGGAGCTGTTCGCCCCGGACTCCTCGGAGGAGGACGACGACTCGTTGCCGTACTCGCTGCAGCCCGCCGTGAGCGCCGCCGCGCCCGTCACGAGGAGGACCGTGCGTCGTGTCGGGCCTTGCGTCATGTCGTCACTCCGAAAGTGCGGAAGAACCAGAGGGCGGAAGTCAGCCAGACGATCGTCAGGACGCTGAAGACCAGTCCGCCGACGACCGGCAGCAGCCAGCCGGGCAGTCGCTCCCAGCGAAGCAGCAGCATCTTTGCACTGAAAGCGCCGAAGAAGAAGCAACCCAGGAGGGAGTGCCACATAACTCGTGAATCGTATGTTTGATATCCGAAAGCGTACAGACAGTGCACCGCTACCGGGACCGCCGTCAGGAACGCGATCCGGCCCGACCAGCGGTGCAGCGTTCCCGACCAGCTCGGGCCCGGCAGCTTCCCGTACACCATCGCCGCCGACACGACCTGGACGAGCGCGAAGCCGAACGCCGCCGTCGCGAGCCAGGACTTCACCGCGCCCGTGCTGCTGAACCCGGCCAGGTTGAAGGCGGTGCCCTCCGGGTCGTGGACCTTGCCGTACACCCCGAGGGCCAGCGCCACGGCGGCGGCGACGAGCGCGGGGACGAGATAGCGGGCCGCGCTCGGGCCGCCGGGGGCCGGCGGGCGGGGCGGGAAGCTCTGGGTGGCGGCGTTCGGGTCCACGGTCATGTTCGGCTCCCTGTCGCTGTCCCTGCGTCTGGACCTGTCCCTGGCGGCTGGAGGCGGTGCTTCACGGGGTGACCGGGCGGGCCGTCAGCAACTCGCCGTCGATCGTGACCGCGCCGGTCTCCGGGTCGATCCGGGGCGCGGGAGAGGGCTTGCCGTTGCGGTTGAGGATGCCGACCTGGTCCCCGGTGGACAGCACGATCCAGCCGCCGTCGATCTCGGCGTTCCGGACGGTCGCGGTCGCCCGGTACAGCCCCGACGGCTTGACCGCCTTGTCCGCGGTGAAGGCGTAGTGCCCGCCCTCGATGTCGACCGTGCCGCGGATGCCCTTGCCCTTGAGGGTGCCGTTCAGCACGGAGCCGCCCTTGCCGGTGAGCTTCATGGAGCCGTCGTCCTCGACGTCGCCCTTGAGCCACGACTCCTTGTCGCGCCCGTCGCAGAAGTACGCGATCGCCCTGCCGTTACGCAGCGAGACCGACACCGCGGCGGAGTCGTCGTCCGTGCGGCCAGCGTAGTCGGCGTTCGGTACGGGGACCTTGGTGGGCGACGGTGACGGAGAAGGGGTCGGGGTCGCGGGCGCCTTCGTCGGGGCCGGGGACGGTGACACCTTGTCCGCGGGTGTGTCCGCCTGGGACGTGGACGCGGGCTCGGTCCCCGTGGTCGCGTTGAGCGACAGCATGAACAGGGCCAACAACAGCCCCGCGAGCAGTGTGAAAAGCGGTCCGGTGCGCTTCATCGGGCCTCCCCCGAGGCGAGTTTCCTGCCATGAGAGCGGACTCCCGCCCTGGCGTCCAGAGCGCACGGGCGTGTTCGCGCCCCGAGTCGCGGATTGGGGCGAATCGGGTGACATTGGCAAGGTCCCGCGCGCGTGACGCGGCGCGTCTCAGGGGGCGGGCGCCGGACGTCCGCCGCGCGCGGGCTGACTAGGCTGGACGCGCCAAGAGCCGATACGTAGATCCGAATACGTACATCAGCTTCGAATATGTACATCAGCAAGGAGCATCACCGTGGCGGTACGAGCGGTCCGGGGCGCCGTCCAACTGGATCGGGACGAGGCCGGGCACATGGACGAGCGGGTCAGCGAGCTGCTCACCGCGGTCCTGGAGCGCAACGGCCTCACCGCGGACGACCTGATCAGCGTCTGGTTCACCGCCACCCCCGACCTGCACAGCGACTTCCCGGCCGCCGCGGCCCGCAAGCTCGGCATCGTCGACGTACCGCTGATCTGCGCGCAGGAACTGGACATCGAGGGCGCCATGCCGCGCGTGGTCCGCATCCTCGCCCACATCGAGTCCGATCTGCCCCGCGCCGACATCGCGCACGTCTACCTCGGTGCCGCGGGCGCCCTGCGCAAGGACATCGCCCAGTGAGAACCGCACTCGTCATCGGCACGGGCCTCATCGGTACGTCCGCCGCGCTCGCCCTCGCCTCCCGGGGCGTCGTCGTCCACCTCGCCGACCACGACCCCGAGCAGGCCCGTACGGCAGCCGCCCTGGGAGCGGGTACCGACGAGCCGCCGGAGGGGCCGGTCGACCTCGCGATCGTCGCCGCACCGCCCGCGTACGTCGCCGGCGTGCTCGCCGACGCGATGCGCCGGGGGGTCGCGCGCGGCTACCTCGACGTGGCCAGCGTCAAGGGCGGACCGCGCCGCGAGCTGGAGGCGCTGGGGCTCGACCTGGCGTCGTACATCGGTTCGCACCCCATGTCGGGCCGGGAGAAGTCCGGCCCGCTGGCCGCGACCGGCGACCTCTTCGAGGGCCGTCCCTGGGTGCTGACGCCGACCCGGGACACCGACACCGAGGTGCTGAACCTCGCCCTCGAACTGGTCTCGCACTGCCGTGCCGTCCCCGTCGTCATGGACGCCGACGCCCACGACCGCGCTGTCGCCCTCGTCTCCCACATGCCCCACCTGGTGTCCAGCATGGTCGCCGCGCGGCTGGAGAACGCCGAGGAGGCCGCCGTACGGCTGTGCGGGCAGGGCATCCGGGACGTGACCCGGATCGCCGCCTCCGACCCCGGCATGTGGATCGACATCCTGTCCGCCAACCCGGGGCCGGTCGCCGACCTTCTCACCGATGTCGCGGGCGACCTGGAGGAGACGGTGCGGGCGCTGCGGTCCCTGCAGTCCTCCGACGAGGAGAAGCGGCGCGAGGGCGTCTCCGGGGTCGAGGACGTGCTGCGGCGCGGCAACGCGGGGCAGGTACGGGTGCCGGGCAAGCACGGGTCCGCGCCGCGGGCGTACGAGGTGGTCGCCGTGCTGATCGACGACCAGCCCGGACAGCTGGCCCGCATCTTCGCCGACGCGGGACGGGCGGGCGTCAACATCGAGGACGTACGGATCGAGCACGCGACCGGGCAGCAGGCGGGCCTCGTGCAGCTGATGGTGGAGCCGAAGGCGGCGCCGGTGCTGTCGGCGTCGCTGCGGGAGCGCGGGTGGGCGATCCGGCAGTAGGGGGTGCGCCGTCGTCGCGCCGAGACACGTGCGGCCGGACGAGTGACCCGCACCCAGTAACCTTGTCCGGGGCATCAAGCGCCCCCACCCCACCACCCCGGACCAGGAAAGGTGCCTCCACAGTGGATCGCGCCGCAGTGATTGTCGCCATCGACGGGCCCTCCGGCACGGGCAAGTCGAGCACGTCGAAGGCCGTTGCCGCGCAGCTCGGGCTCAGCTATCTGGACACCGGGGCCCAGTACCGGGCGATCACCTGGTGGATGGTGAGCAACGGCATCGACATCACGGACCCCTCCGCGATCGCCGCCGTGGCCGGCAAGCCGGAGATCGTCTCCGGTACGGACCCGGAGAACCCGACGATCACCGTGGACGGCACCGACGTCGGCGGCCCGATCCGCACCCAGGAGGTCACCTCCAAGGTCAGCGCGGTGAGCGCGGTGCCCGAGGTGCGTGCGCTCATCACCGAGCTGCAGCGGTCCATCGCCGCGTCCGCCGCGACGGGGATCGTCGTCGAGGGGCGGGACATCGGCACGACCGTGCTGCCCGGCGCCGACCTGAAGATCTTCCTCACCGCGTCCCCGGAGGCGCGTGCCGCCCGGCGCAGCGGTGAGCTGAAGGGCGCCGACGTCGACAGCACCCGTGAGGCGCTGCTGAAGCGGGACGCGGCCGACTCCAGCCGTAAGACCTCGCCGCTCGCCAAGGCGGACGACGCGGTGGAGGTCGACACCTCCGAGCTGACCCTCCAGCAGGTCATCGAGTGCGTCGTCACCCTCGTCAAGGAGAAGCGGGACGCGAAGTGAGCGACGACGCGTCGGACACTCCGACGGAGCGGGGAGCCGAGGTAGGACGGCGCATCGGCGTCGGCCTGATGTACGGGCTGTGGAAGCCGCGTGTCCTCGGCGCCTGGAAGGTGCCCGCGACCGGACCCGTGATCCTCGCCGTCAACCACTCGCACAACATCGACGGCCCCATGGTCATCGGCGTGGCGCCCCGCGCGTCGCACTTCCTGGTCAAGAAGGAGGCGTTCGTCGGTCCGCTCGCCACCTTCATGCGCTCCCTCGGCCAGGTGGAGGTGGACCGCTCGACCGTCGACCGTACGGCGATCACCCAGGCCCTGGGTGTGCTGGCCAGGGGCGGCGTCCTGGGGATCTTCCCCGAGGGCAGCAGGGGGGACGGCGACTTCGCCTCGCTGCGGTCCGGGCTCGCCTACTTCGCCGTCCGCAGCGGCGCTCCCGTCGTTCCGGTGGCCGTCCTGGGAAGCACCGACCGGCGCGGACGGTTGATAAAGGGGCTGCCCCCGCTGCGCAGCCGCGTCGACGTGGTCTTCGGAGACCCGTTCGAGGCGGGTGACGGCAGCGGGCGGCGTACGCGCGCGGCGCTCGACGAGGCGACCGTGCGCATCCAGAAGCACCTCACCGCCCACCTGGACAACGCCAGACGGCTCACCGGCCGGCAGGAGAACGCCGGGCGCCCTGCCGGGCACTGAGCGACACTTGAGTACTCGCGCCGAGTACTTGAGCCGAGTACTTGAGCGGTTCGAGCATTTCGAGTAGTGGATCACCCGACAACCGGGGGTTCCACCGATCACCACGATGAACGAGGTACGGACTTCATGAACGACCACATTCCCTCCGAGGGCTCGGGAGAGTACGAGCACGGAGAGCTTGGCGAAGCCGAGTACGCGGAGTTCATGGAGCTCGCCGCGGTCGAGGGCTTCGACATCGAGGACGTCGAGGGCGCGATCGACGAGGCGGGACATGGGCCGCTGCCCGTCCTCGCCGTCGTCGGACGGCCGAACGTCGGCAAGTCGACCCTCGTCAACCGCATCATCGGCCGCCGCGAGGCCGTCGTCGAGGACAAGCCCGGCGTCACCCGCGACCGCGTCACCTACGAGGCCGAATGGGCCGGGCGGCGCTTCAAGATCGTCGACACCGGCGGCTGGGAGCAGGACGTCCTCGGCATCGACGCCTCCGTGGCCGCGCAGGCCGAGTACGCCATCGAGGCGTCCGACGCGGTCGTCTTCGTCGTCGACGCCAAGGTCGGCGCCACCGACACCGACGAGGCCGTCGTACGGCTGCTGCGCAAGGCCGGCAAGCCCGTCGTGCTGTGCGCCAACAAGGTCGACGGACCGAGCGGCGAGGCCGACGCCACGGCCCTGTGGGCCCTCGGGCTCGGCGAGCCGCACCCCGTCTCCTCGCTGCACGGCCGCGGTACCGGCGACATGCTGGACGCCGTCCTGGAGGCGCTGCCCGAGGCGCCCGCGCAGACCTTCGGCGTCGGGGTCGGCGGCCCGCGCCGGATCGCCCTCATCGGGCGCCCGAACGTCGGCAAGTCCTCGCTGCTGAACAAGGTGGCGGGCCAGGAGCGGGTCGTCGTCAACGAGATCGCGGGCACCACCCGTGACCCGGTCGACGAGCTGATCGAACTCGGCGGCGTCACCTGGAAGTTCATCGACACGGCGGGCATCCGCAAGCGTGTCCACCTCCAGCAGGGCGCCGACTACTACGCCTCGCTGCGCACGGCCGCCGCCGTGGAGAAGGCCGAGGTCGCGGTCATCCTGATCGACGGCTCCGAGAACATCTCCATTCAGGACCAGCGGATCGTGACGATGGCCGTCGAGGCGGGCCGGGCGATCGTCCTCGCCTACAACAAGTGGGACACGCTCGACGAGGAGCGCCGCTACTACCTGGAACGGGAGATCGAGACCGAGCTGGCCCAGGTGGCGTGGGCGCCCCGCGTCAACGTCTCGGCGCGCACCGGCCGCCACATGGAGAAGCTGGTCCCCGCGATCGAGGCCGCCCTCGCGGGCTGGGAGACCCGGGTCCCGACAGGCCGGCTGAACGCCTTCCTCGGCGAACTGGTCGCCGCCCACCCGCACCCCGTCCGGGGCGGCAAGCAGCCGCGCATCCTCTTCGGCACCCAGGCGGGCACCAAGCCGCCGCGGTTCGTGCTCTTCGCCTCCGGCTTCATCGAGGCCGGCTACCGCCGCTTCATCGAGCGCCGCCTGCGCGAGGAGTTCGGCTTCGACGGCACCCCGATCCACATCTCGGTGCGGGTGCGCGAGAAGCGCGGCAGGAAGAAGTAACCGGTGAGGTATCCGGTGAACTGACCGATGCGGTCCACATGACTGAGGGCGGCCCCCGATCGGGAGCCGCCCTCAGTCACGTGCAGATGGTGTTCACTGGCCCCGGCGCGGTCCCGGTGGCAGTGCCGCCGGGATGTGGGTCATGCCGGTGTAGTGCTGCTGCCGTACGCCGGTCTGCCACACGGCGGTCGCGGTCGCCGTCTGCCCCTGCTGCGCGTCGAGTTGACCGACCCGCTGCCAGACGGACGGCTGCCCGCCACCGGTGCGCGCGCTGAACGCCCCCGCGCTGTAGGCGCTGTACGAGCCGGAGTTGTGCGAACCGAAGCCCCGCGAGCCGTAGCCGTTCGAGCCGCCGTACGGGCTGGTCCCGAAAGCCGTGAAGTTCAACTCCTCCTCACCGCTCCGGTCACCCGGCCGCGACCGGAAGGACTTGCCGTACTCGGCGTAGAGCGCGTCGTAGATCGGCGTGGCCGACGGACCGCTGAGGTAGGACTGACGGCGGGGGACATCGTAGGTGTGCACACACGTCCAAACGACCCCACCGCAGAACGGATGCGGCCAATGTCCGAATTTTGCAGGGCGCGCAGCGCCCGCGAAGGGGCGTGGGGAACTGCGCGACCAGCCACACTCAGCCGCAAGCCGCCAAGTCACCGAAGCTCCCGACCCCTACGGCGCTCAGGTGCCCGCAAGCGGGAGCGCACTCGCGACCAACTTGCCGACCCCCGCGGCCTTGTCGAGCGCGTCCCGCAGCAGGTCCTCCCGGGGCTGGCGCCCGATGGACCCCACCGGCGCCGCGAACACCAGCACCTGCTGGTGCTTGTTGGCGGCGGCACGCCAGCTCTCCGTCACCTGGAGCGGCTGGTGCGCCTGCCACCAGGCCACCGCGGACGCGCCGCCCGGCCCCGGCTGCAGCACCGCGTGCAGCTGCCCCGCCGCGAGCAGCACCGACCAGCCGTGCAGCACGGGCGGTACCTCCGTCAGCTCGGTCAGCGGCATGAAGCCCTGCTCGATGAGGAGGGGCAGGAAGTCGTCGCCCGCGCCGGTCGAGCCGGGGCGGACGATGGGGGCCGTCGGTTCGACGACCAGGGCGGGGTGCAACTCGCCCTCGATCAGGACCAGTCCGCTGGTGACTCCCAGGACGGCCTGCTCGGGTGCGGCCATGGGGGCCTCCTCGTCGGCGTTGATGGAGCGGACCGCGCCCTGGAGCTGCTCCTCGGTGACCTGGACGACCTGCGAGGGCAGGCAGCCCGCGTGGGCGAAGGCGAGGACGGCGGTCTCGTCCCCGATGAACAGGACGGTGCTGGTGCGCTCCTGGGCGGAGTCGCCCGGCGTGCGGCAGGACGTGCAGTCGTAACTGCCCGGGGCGTTGTCACCGGCGAGCAGCCGGTCGGCTTCTTCGTCGCCGATCTCGGCGCGGACCTCGTCGCTGACATCGAGCATGCGCGGCACGGGTGGCTCCCTCGGGATGCGGTACGTGGCGGGGCCGGGTCGCCCCCGGCCGGTGGGCCCGGACAGTCCGGGCTCATGAAGATGACAACGGGCGATCTGTGGCGGGAGTCACGCTGCACGACGCACGGAATCGAACCATCCCGTGCACACGGTCACGTTGGGTGCGGAATCGGGCACTCCATGTCAAGTAACGGACAGGTTACGGAAGTTGGTTTGGTGAACTGACTCACAGTTTGTCCGAGTAGCTGGTCGACAAATCAGGAAATGCGGGAATTAAGTGGGTGGCCGGAATTCACCGATACCTGCGGTAACCCTGAACTGGCCTGGGAGAACGGGGAGTTGGTTGATAACGCCTCGTCAGGGTCCATAGATTCCTCCGCCGTGTGCACCTAGCACCGCTCGGGTACGTCCGCCGGCCGCGCAGAACCAGACACCGCGCAGCACCACGCCGACGGACGGGACGGAGTGTGCCGACCGCGTCTTCACGCGGCCGACGCGTTCCGTCCAGGGGGAAGCCCGGGTCTGTGGAGAGGGATCTACATGTCCGAATGTGCCGATAGTTACACCCGCAAGACGCGCAAGACGGCGGTCCTCGCCGGGGCGGCCCTGCTCGCCCCGCTCGGACTGCTGGCCGCGACCGGCAACGCCGCGGCGGCGGACAGCGGGGTGTGGGACCGCATCGCCCAGTGCGAGAGCGGCGGCAACTGGCACATCAACACCGGCAACGGGTACTACGGAGGACTCCAGTTCTCCGCGAGCACCTGGCGTGCCTACGGCGGGACGGCCTACGCGGCCACCGCCGACGGGGCCAGCAGGTCCCAGCAGATCGCCGTGGCCACCAAGGTGCAGGGCGCCCAGGGCTGGGGCGCGTGGCCCACCTGTTCGGCGCGCGCCGGTGCCTCCGGGAGCGCTCCCGCCGCATCGGGCTCCGACTCGGGCTCCGGTTCGGCCACCGGCGAGTCGACCAAGTCGACGAAGAAGTCGACCAAGAAGGCGACAGGTTCAGGCGGGTCCACCGCTTCCAAGGCCCCGTCGAAGGCGCCGGAGCGCGCACCCGTCCACACCAACCGCAGCTCGTCCCGGGGCGACGGTGACTACACCGTCCGCGCGGGCGACACCCTGAGCGGCATCGCCGCCCGGTACACGACCACCTGGCAGCACCTCTACGCCGCCAACAAGGCCGTCATCGGCGACAGCCCCGACCTGATCATGCCCGGCCAGAAACTCGACATCTGAGCCGCGCCCCTTGAGTCGCGCATGGTGCCCCACCCGGTCCGGACCGGGTGGGGCACCGGCGTTCACCCCGACGGGCGGTCCAGCTCTGCCGCCTCCCCGCTGAACACGACCGCGCCCCGGCGCAGTTCGTACACGAGGGCCCGCTTCCCCCGCAGACCGGGCGGCAGCCGCTGCTCGGCGACGACCACACAGGCGTCCAAGGCGCTCAGCAGTTCGTACGTGTGTGCCGCGACCGCCGGTGACATGCCCTGGGCGGGCTCGTCGACGAGCACCACGCACGCGCGTGCCGACAGGGCACGGGAGAGCGCGAGCATGCGCTGCTCACCGCCGGAGAGGGTGCCCGCGCGGCGCGACAGCAGGGGCGCCAACTGGGGATACGCGGCGAGCGCGGCGGCGGGGTCGGCGTCAGCCAGTTCCAGATTCTCCCGGACCGTCAGCGACCCGAACACGGCTCGCCGTTCCGGCACCGGACACAGCCCGCGCCGGGCCCGCTCGTACGCGGACACCCGGGTCACGTCGACCCCGTCCCACACCACCGCGCCCCCGGACAGCGGCACCGTTCCGGCGAGGGCACGCAGGACGGTCGTACGGCCGGAGCCGTTGCGGCCCAGCAGGACGGTGAGGCCCGGACCGGGCGCCGTGAGGGAGACGCCGTGCAGGGCCTCCAGTGGGCCGTACCGCACGCGCGCGTGCCGCAGGGCGAGGGTGCTCATCGGCCCACCGTCGCTTCCAGGGCGCCGAGGACCTGCCCGGGCGGCCCGGACGCGACGATCCGGCCCGCCGCCAGCACATGGACCTCGTCGGCCAGGTCGGCGACCAGGTCGAGGTCGTGCTCGACGACCAGCAGGGCGGTGCCGTCGGCGGCGAGAGCGCGCAGCACGCGGGTCAGCGCGGCGACCTCGGCGGTGTCGAGACCGGCGGCGGGTTCGTCGAGGAGCAGGACGCGCGGGGAGCCGGCGAGCGCGCGGGCCAGCTCGACCCGGCGCAGGGTGCCTGTCGGCAGGTCGGCGGCGGGCAGCGAACGTACGGGCCCCTGGAGCCCGAACAGCCGCAAGGCCCGCTCCACCGCCGCCGGATCGGCGACACGGCCCTGCTCGGCGCCCACCCGGACGTTCTCGGAGACCGTCAACGACGGGAAGACGGCCAGCTGCTGGAAGGTCCGGGCGACACCGAGCCGGGTACGGGCGTGGGCGGCGAGCCGCGTGATGTCCCGCGCCCCGAAGAACACCTTCCCGCGCGTGGGACGCACGGTTCCGGCAAGACAGTGGAACAGGGTGCTCTTCCCGGCCCCATTGGGCCCGACCACCGCGACGACCCGCCCGGGCCGAACGTCGAGATCCACCCCACCGAGCACGGCGAAGCCGCCGTAGCGGACGTGGAGGCCACGCGCGCGCAGGAGCGGTGCGGGGGAGGAGCCGCCGGGGGCGGCCCGAGAAAGTCGCGGGGCAACTGGGGGAGCGGGCGGGGCGGCCCGTGATGCGCCCTTGCCCAGCAGCCGTCCGCGCGGGGCGGCTTCCGACGGCTTGGCCGGGGCGCCGACCGGCCGTCTGCGCGAGGCCGCCTCCGGCGACCCGGGCAGGGTGACCTCTGGCGGTCCGGACGGCGCAGCCTCCGGCTGTCCGTGCGGGGTTGCCTCCAGCTGTTCGTGTGGTGCGGCTTTCGGTGGTTCGGGCCGTGCTGCTTCCGGTCGTTCGTGCGGGGCGGCCCCCGGCTGCCGGTGGCGCGCCGCCTCCGGCTGTCCGTGTGGGGAGGGTTCCGGTGGATCTGGCCGCGCTGCCTCCGGTCGTCCGCGTGGGGCGTCCTCCGGCTGTCCGCGTGGGGTGCCCTCCAGCCGTCCGTGGGGTGCGGCTTCCCGTGGCCCGGGCCGCGCCGCTTCCGGTCGTCCGTGTGGTGTCGCCTCCGACTGTTCGTGCGGCGTGGGTTCCGGTGGCCCGGGCCGCGCTGCCTCCAGCGGTCCTGGCGGGGCCGCCTTCGGCTGTCCGGGCGGGGCGGATTCCGGCTGTCCGGGTCGTGCCGCATCCGGCCGTCCGTGTGCGGTGCCCTCCGGCGGTCCGGACCTCGCTGCCCCAGGCCGCCCGTGCGAGGTGCCCTCCGGCCCTCCCCGCGCTGCCGTCTCCAGCCGCCCATGTCGCGTCACCCCCACCCGCCCGCGCCCTGTGCCCCCCTGTCGCCCAAGCCCCGTAGCCCGCACCCGGTCCCGCACGGCAACCCCCAGAGGCGTCAGTCGCGCCGCCCCCTGTCCCGGTCGCAGTCGTGCTGTCGCTGCGCGCAGGGCCTCGTACGGGCCGGTCGGGAAGCGGCCCGTCAGGGTCGCCAGTACGCCGATCAGGGCCGCTGCCATCCCGCCCCGTGCCCCCGCGTCCAGGCCCACCAGCAGGGCCGCCGCCGTCAGTGCGCCCAGGGTGCTGTCGGCGCCCAGGACCACCACCGCGGCGAACCACAGCAGGCCGCGTACGGGGTCGAACGTGCTCGGGTCGAAGGCGCGCAGGCCCATCGTCAGGAGGGCGCCGCCGAGGGCGGCCAGGGAGGCGCCCGCGACGAAGGCCAGGAGCTTCAGGGACGGGACCCGTACGCCCGCCGCCGACGCGCCCCGCTCGTCGTCCCGCATCGCCGCCAGGGCCCGGCCCGTGCGGCCCGCGCGCAGGAAGCGTGTCGCCAGCAACGCGAGCGCCAGCAGGGCCAGTTCCAGGACGTAGAACGCGCGGTCGCCCTCGAAGCCCGCCGGGCGGTGCACCGTCAGGCCCGCCGTGGCGTACGGCTGGGCGAAGACGAAACGGCTCACCCCGACGCCCACCGCGAAGGTGGCCAGCGCCAGTGCCAGGCCGTGGCGGCCGATCGCCGGCCAGCCCGTCAGCAGGCCCAGGGGAGCCACCAGGAGCACCGCCAGCGCCAGCGCGGCCAGTTCGGGGAGCCGGGGCAGGCCGGGGAAGCGGCCGGCCGCCAGCAGGGCCGTGAAGAGGGCGCCCAGGCCCGCGTAGGCCGCCTGGCCCAGCGAGAGCCGGCCGCCCCGGCCGGTCACCACCACCAGGGACAGCAGCACCACGCCCAGCGCCGGCACCTGGACCGACGTATGCAGGTCCGAGCCCGCGAAGCCCAGCGGCAGCAGGAACAGCACCCCCGCCACGATCCACACGCCCGGCGGAGTCGGCGTACGGACCGGTACCGCGCGCGGGAGCGCGTCCCGCGTGCCGATGCCCGGCAGGACCAGCGCCGCGACCAGCAGCGCGACCACGAAGAGGTTGCTGCCGACCGCCTGCAGCAGCGGCTGCGCCCAGCCCGAGGGGTGAAGGCGCGTCAGCTGGCTCTGGGCCACCCCGATGCCCAGCGCGACCAGCACCGCCACAGGCAGGCTGCGCATCCGGGCGGCCACCGCTACGGCCACCACCTCCATCACCAGCAGCGGCATGCCGTACGGGTCCAGGCGGACGTACGGAGCCAGCAGCACGCCCGTCAGGCCCGCCGTGAACGAGCCGAACGCCCAGCCCGCCGCGGCGACCCGGTCCGCGTCGATGCCGTGCAGCACCGCCAGTTGTCGGTCGTCGACCACCGCGCGCAGCTCCCGCCCGAACCGCGTCCACCGGGTGACCGCGCCCACTGCGGCGGCCAGCACCAGGGCCACCGTCAGCTGTCCCCAGGGGTCCGCGGACACCAGTTCGGGCGCGTCCGCCCGCGCCCCGGGGCCCCACACCAGCACGGCCCCGCCCACCAGCAGCACGAACACACCGATCGACGCGACCAGGGTCCGTGCCGGATCGCCGCCCAGGACCGCGAGCGGCCGGAACACGAACCGTTCCAGGGCCAGGCCGATCGCCGGGGCCAGCACGAACAGCGTCACCAGGGCGCCGAGCCACAGGGGCCAGCCCCACTCGACCGTGCACTGCCGCAGCGCGTACGCGCACACCATCGCGACGGCGCCGTGCGCGAAGTTCAGTACGCCGGTCGCGCGGTAGGTGACGATCAGACCGATCCCGGTGAGGGCCGCCGCGCCGCCGATCGACAGACCCGCGAGGGTGAGGTCGTACGTCAGGGACGCCATCGGTCAGTCGTCCGCCGAGTCCGGCTCGCAGATCGGGCAGGGGGCCAGCTCGCCGGTGGCCAGGAGTTTGCCGTCCACCGGTACCGCCTCCGGCTTCCCGGTGACCAGGGGACAGTCCGCGCGGTGCCACAGGGTGCCGCCCGGCACCATCAGCAGCCGGCCGCTGACGGCCACGGGAGCGATGACCGGCTCTCCGGTGGCCTCGGCGGGCTCCGCGGCCACCAGGAGGCCGTACAGCTCCTCCACGCGGGCCGCCGCGAGGGAGTCCCGGGCGTGCGCGAGGAGGACGGCCCCCGCGACGATCAGGGCGGCCCCGGGGACCGTGCAGGACGCGAGGTACGGCAGCTGCCGTTCCGCGAAACGCTCGCCCGAGACGCCGTACCAGCCGACCACGCACAGCACCGCGCCCGCCGCCAGCGCGGCCCAGCCCGCCCAGAGGACGGGACCAGCGGTCCGCGGTCGGGCCGATCGAGCAGGTCGGGCTGTCCGCATCCTTGGCTCCCACACGTCGTGTGTCCTGGCTGTGTCTTCCAAGCGAGGCCAATGGCTTGCACTATGCCCGCTGTCAGCCGACCCTGAAAGCACCGGGCCCGCCTGGCCCGGACCGACACCCGGTGGTGAGCCAGATGGTTCTCGGGACCGACCTCGGGCGGGGGAACGCTCGGCGGGGTACGGCGTTCCTGGCCGCCCTGCTGCTCTTCCTCGGCCCGGCCCTCGCGGCGTGCAGTGACGACGGCGGCGGGGGCGGGGACGCGACGACGTCCACCCCGTCCGTGTCCACGGAACCGACCGGCGACGCGACCGAGACGTCCGCCGAGCCCACGGGTGAGCCGACCGGCGCCGGTCCGGCCGACCCCGTCGCCGCCGAGAAGGAGGTCCGGCAGAACTGGGTCAAGTTCTTCGACCCGGCCGTCTCCCTCAAGGAGAAGCAGGCCGTCCTGGAGAACGGCGACGAACTGGGCCTGCTCCTCCAGGCGTTCAGCGGCGACCAGCGGGGCGGACAGGTCGAGGCCAAGGTCGACGACGTCGAGTTCACCTCGCCGACCACGGCCAGCGTCAACTACGCGCTGCTCCTGGAGGGCGCCACGGCCCTGCCCAACGCCTCCGGCACCGCCGTCGAACAGGACGGCACCTGGAAGGTCACCGTCAACACGCTCTGCGCCCTGGTCGGGCTGAGCGGCAATGCGACGGCGGCCCCGGGCTGCTGAGCCGGCCGTCGCGGCCGTCGCGGGACTGCTGCTCCTGCTGAGCACGGCCTGCGGCAGCCGCCTCCCGGAGAGCGACTTCGAGCACCGCGGTACCCGGTCGACACCCTCGGCCGGTACGACACCCCTCCGCGTCGGCATCATCACCAGCGCCACCAGCCCGGTCGGCGCCACCGCCTTCACCGGCCCGCGCGACGGCGCCCGGGCCTGGTTCGAGCGGCTCAACGCGCGCGGGGGCATCGACGGCCGCCAGGTCGAGGTCAGGCTCTGCGACGACGGCGGCAGCGGAGTCGGCAACAACGAGTGCGTGCACAAGCTGATCGACGGGACCGACGAGACCGACGGCACCGACGGGAACGCAGTCGTCGCCCTGGTCGCCACCACCGCCCTCGACTACGCGGGCGCCGCACTCGTCGCACGCGCACGCGTGCCCGACATCGGCGGCCAGCCCATCGGCGCCGCCTACGACACCTACCCGCACCTGTACGGCATCTACGGCAGCCTCGCGCCCCGGAACGGCACCCCAGGCTGGGACGGACGGCTCTACGGCGGCACCGAGGTCTACCGCTACTTCGCGCGCGAGCACGGCGCCCGTACGGCAGCCGTCGTCTCCTACAACCAGGCCGCCTCGGCCGCCTACGCCCGCCTGGTCGCCCGGGGGCTGAAGGCCGAGGGCTACGACGTGGTCACCGAGGAGGTCGACTTCGCGCTGCCCAACTTCCGCGCGGTGGCGGCCGACCTGAAGGAACAGGGCGCCGACCTGGTCTTCGACGCCCTCGACACGCACGGCAACGCCCAACTGTGCGAGGCGATGGACGAGGTCGGCGCCGAGGTCACCGCCAAGGTGACGAACGTACAGAACTGGACCTCCACCGTCCCCGAGGACTACAAGGACTCCCCGCGGTGCCGCAACGCCCTGTGGGCGACCGGGTCGAGCCGCAACTACGAGGACACGGGACAGGCGGCCGTACGGGAGTTCCGGGACGCGACCGAGGGGCTGAAGACGCACTCCCAGTGGCAGTTGGAGGGCTGGGCGGCGGCGAAGTGGTTCACGGACGCGGCGGAGTCCTGCGCGGGAACGAGAACGGGCATCACGCGCGCGTGCGTCGACGGATACATGAACCGGAGCGAGGACCACACCGCCGGCGGCCTGCTGCTCCCGGTCTCCTTCGAGCGGCTGGCGGAGCCACCGGCCACGCGCCGGACGTGTCTGTCGGTGGCCCGGTGGCAGGACGGCAAGGGATGGGTCTCGCAAGGGGACATGGACAGCACCTGTTTCGAGGTGCCGCAACTGTCGTACCGCCCTTGACGGAGACTGCCCGCCCTTGACGGAGACTTCTCGCCCTTGATGGAGACTTCTCGGCCGTGACGAAGGCACCCCGGCCCTGACGAAGACTTCCCGGCCGTGATGGAGACTTCGACCATGTTGGAGACCTCGGCACGACTGCTGCGCCTGCTCTCGCTGCTCCAGGCCCACCGCGAGTGGTCCGGCGCCGATCTCGCCGACCGGCTCGGGGTCACCGCGCGGACCGTGCGCCGCGATGTCGACCGGCTGCGCGAGCTGGGGTATCCGGTTAACGCGAGCCCCGGTACGGGCGGCGGCTACCAGCTGGGCGCGGGCGCCGAGTTGCCGCCGCTGCTGCTGGACGACGACGAGGCCGTCGCCGTGGCCGTCGGGCTGCGCACGGCCGCCGGGCAGGGCATCGAGGGCATCGGCGAGACCTCCGTACGGGCACTGGCCAAACTTGAACAGGTGCTGCCCGACCGGCTCAGGCGGCGTGTCGGAGCCCTGAACGCCTTCACCGTGCCGATGCTCCGGGGACCGCAGCCCTCCGCCGTCGATCCGGCCGTCCTCACCGAACTCGCCCACCTCTGCCGGGACACGGAACGCCTGCGCTTCGAGTACCGCGGACACGACGGAGCGGTGTCCCGCCGTACCGTCGAACCGCACCGCCTGGTCTGCACCGAGCGGCGCTGGTACCTGGTCGCCTGGGACGTCGACCGCGCCGACTGGCGTACGTTCCGCGTGGACCGTCTCACGCCGAAGCCGCCGCACGGGCCGCGCTTCACCCCTCGTACGCCCCCTGCCGACGATCTCGCCGCCTATGTCTCCAAAGGCGTCTCCACGCGCGCGTACGCCTCGCACGCCGTCGTCCGGCTGCTGGTGCCCCTCGCGGAGGCGGCCGAGCGGATCTCGCCCTCCGCCGGGACGCTGGAGCCGGACGGCGAGGACGCGTGTCTGCTGCGCACAGGGGCCGCGAGCCTCGATGTGATGGTCGTCCACGTCATGCTGATGGGCTTCGAGTTCGAGGTGCTGGAGCCCGTGGAACTCGTCGACGTGATCAGGACCGCCCGCGACCGGCTGTCCCGCGCGGTGGAGCGATGAACTCACGATGAGGGGGTTATGTGGGGAAGTCATGGCTGTTCCATGCGTTCCTTCGGAGGGGCGTGGACCGAGACGCGTGGCATCACCATGTATGACGGGTGTAAGAAGCGCGTAAGCCGCAGGTATGGAGATGAGCGGCGCAATTCGCCGCCGTCCCACTGTCACCCGGGTGCCCTTCCGGCGTTCTTGGGCGGGGTTTATCGGGGCTCTCGGGGGAGTGGCGAATTACCTGTGCGTGATGATTATCGCTCGAAACTACTGTCGTGACTACTGTCGTGATCTTGTGACAGAAGCGTGACCGGTTGTCCGGGGCCGGGCTTCCCCCGGCCGTCGGTGGGCGCCTACGGTGACGGACATGGCACCGATTCCCAGGCCCGAAGAACCTCAGGACAGTCCGGACGCGTACGTCGGCCTCGACTCGGCGCGGGCCGAGCGGCTCGCCAGGGAGCGCGGCTGGGTCGCGGTGCGGTCGCTGCCGCCCGGGGCGATCATCACCATGGAGTACCGGTCGGGACGGCTGAACTTCGAGGTCGCCGACGGCAGGGTGGCCCGCTGCTGGAAGGGCTGAGCAGGGCCCACAGGCCCGCAGGCGTGCACAAGGCGCCCCCGCGGGCCTCTCGCTCGCCGCTCAGCCGTTGCCGGGCAGCGGGTGACGGACCGGCGGGGTGCCGCCCGTGGTGCGCGGGGCGCGGTCCGCGTGCGGCGGACGACGGCTTCCGGCCGGGGTGGCCGGAGTGCGCTCCGAGCGGATCACGTACGGACTCGGAGCCGGATGGACCGGATGCACCGGGTGAGTCGGGTGGTTGGGTGTCCGGGCCGAGCGGGCCGCCGGGGTGGTGTTCTCCCGGGCCGTGGCCTCCTCCTCGGCGGTCGCGTGCGGCCCCAGCAGCGCGGGCGTACCCACCCGGGCCGGTACGGGCGCGGTGCCGACGCTGGTGCCACGGGCCCGCCGGCGGTCGCGCAGCGACAGGATGAAGGTCTCCGCGCGCGGGATCAGCGGCTCGAACCACGGCAGCGCCAGCAGGACCAGCAGACCCGCGACCCAGCCCAGGACGACATCGCTCAGCCAGTGCGTGCCCAGATAGACCGTCGTGAGACCGACGCCCAGCGACATCAGCGCCGAACCGGCGGACAGCCAGCGCCTGGCCAGCGGGCCCGTCGCCAGATACGCCAGGATGCCCCAGGTCACCACGGCGTTCGCGGTGTGACCGCTGGGGAATATATCCCCGCCCATGCCCATCTCGTTCGACCCGATGGTGGTCGCGTAGTGCGGGCCCAGCCGGCCCATGCCGATCTTGGCGGCACCGACCGTGACATTGAGCAGCAGCAGCGCCACGCCGAACACGAGCAGCGGACGCAGTGTCCGCTGCCGCCAGGCACGCCAGCCCAGCCAGGCCGAGATCATCACGGCGGTGGGGCCGCGCTGGCCGAGCACCACGTAGTAGTCGAGGAACGCGTGGATCTCCGGCCACTGCTGGTAGGGCCGGAAGAACATGACCTGCCAGTCGAGCCGGACCAGCCACGAGGTGATCACGACGGCCCACACGGTGGCGAGGTAGAAGGCCAGGGTCGCGACAAGGAGCGCGATCCTGTGCCGGCTCATCTTCGGCACACCGATGTGGGTCGGCCGTCCCGGTTCCCGGTCCAGCCTCGCGAACACCCGGTCCAGACGGGCGAGGTTTCCTTCGGTACTCACTCAATCGACGTTACAGCGAGTGAGCGCAGTTCTCCGCCCAATCCGCGGCTTTGTAATGACGATGTGATGTGGGATTCCTCTCAGGATGATGTTTAATTCCGCGGAATCCCTATTGGCGGGCGCCTCTTCCCTTCATTTGTATTGATCATGCGGATGGCTTGTTTTGTAGCCCTTTCGAATTAGTTCACCGCACGGTCGCCGGGAATTCGCCGGACGGTCAGGGCGGACCGGAGCCGTTCAGCCAGAACGCCCCGTAGGCCGCCGAGGCCACCGCGACCCCGCCCGTCACCAGCGCCGCCCTCGACGTACGCAGCCGGGCCAACGCCCGCGCGAGCGGCAGCAACAGGGGGAAGGCGGGCAGCAACAGGCGTGGTTTCGAGCCGAAGTAGCTCGACGCGCACAGGGCGAGCAGGGTGACGACACCCGCGTACACCAGCAGCGGCAACGGCTGACACTGCCTCACACAGACGACGTACAGCCGGATCAGCAGGCCCACGCCGACGATCAGTGCGACGCCGGCCAGTGCGGACGGGAATGACGTGAACTTGTCGGCGACGAAGCGGGCGAAGGCGGCGCCGCCGTCGAAGCCGTTGCGCCAGCCGGCCTGGACGTCCAGATAGCCGAGGGGGCCCTTGCCGGTGCGGTGGCCGACCCACAGGACGTAGCCGGCGGCGCCGAGGGGCGCGAGCAGCATCGCGAGGGCGCGCGGCCAGAGGGGCGCGCCGGGCGGGGGGCTGTGCGGGGTGGCGGGAGGGATGTCGGGAGGGGTGGCGGGCGTGCGCCGTTCCCGTACGTACTGGACGACGGCCGTCGTCCAGACCGCCGCGACCACCGCGAGGCCCACCGGGCGGGTCAGGCCCGCCAGCAGGGCCAGGGTGCCCGCCGTGAGCCATCGGCCGGTGAGGACCGCGTACAGGGACCAGGCGGCCAGCGCCGTGAACAGTGACTCGCTGTACGCCATCGACTGGACGATCCCGACCGGCAGCACCGCCCACAGCAGCACCGCGCAGACCCCGGCCCGGCGGCCGTACACATGGTCCGCGACCGCGAACACGCCCCACGCGGCGGCGAGCGACGCGAGGGCGCTGACCGCGAAGCCCGCGTCGGCGTACGACATCGGGGTGAGCGAGGCCAGCAGCCGCTCCAGCCAGGGGAGCAGCGGGAAGAAGGCGAGGTTCGAGTGCACATCGCCGTTGGGGAGACGCACCTCGTAGCCGTAGCCGAGTTCGGCGACCCGGGAGTACCACAGCGAGTCCCAGCGGGCGGTCAGCAGCGTGTACGCGCTCTTGTCCCGCGCCGCGCTCCACACGGCCAGCACGACCAGGCCCAGGACGCGGACGGCCGCGTACCCGAGCAGGGCGGGCGCCGCCCGGGCGAGGGCGGGCAGCGGGCGGGGCCCGAGGGCGGTTCCAGGGTCGGTCACCGGTCGATTATGGGCGGCGCGCGGAACGCGGACGGGCGGGGCGGCGGGCTCCCGGGTGGACGGGTGGTGTACACCACACGGGTTCCGCGGGTCGGTGAGAGGTCCGCCACGTTTCGCCGCTACGAACTCGCGTACGCTGTCGGACCACTCGCTTTTCGCCGTGCGGACTGAGGACAACCGCTCCTCCTCAGCCGGAGCCCCGGGGAGTCCCCACCCCGCGGACCGCCGAACGCGAGGGAACCTTGGAGGTACGTACATGTCCGGGACGACCAGGGCTGCCGCCGCGCTGCGCCGCCGGGCGGCCGGGGCCGGTGCCGGAGCCAACCGCTGGGTCGTCCTGCTCGTCCTCTGCACCAGCCTGCTGCTCGTCGCGGTCGACGCGACGGTGCTGCACGTGGCGGTGCCCGCCGTCAGCGAGGGCCTCAGGCCCGGCGCGATAGAGCTGCTCTGGATCGTCGACATCTACCCGCTGGTCTGCGCCTCGCTGCTGATCCTCTTCGGCACACTGGGCGACCGGGTCGGCCGCCGCCGGATCCTGCTCCTCGGCTACGCGCTCTTCGGCGTCGCCTCCGCCCTGGCCGCCCTCGCCGACAGCGCCCAGACGCTGATCCTGGCGCGGGCGCTGCTGGGCGTCGGCGGTGCGATGATCATGCCCGCGACGCTGTCGATCCTGCGGCAGGTCTTTCCCGACCGGCGCGAGCGCGCGCTCGCGATCGGCGTCTGGAGCGCGGTGGCGGCGGTCGGCGCGGCGGTCGGGCCGCTGCTCGGCGGCTTCCTGCTTGAGCACTTCTGGTGGGGCTCGGTCTTCCTCGTCAACATCCCCCTGATGCTGGTCAGCCTGCCGGTGGGCCGGCTGCTGCTGCCCGAGTCGCGCGGCGAACGGGACACCGGTCCGTGGGACGTGGTCGGCGCGCTGACGGCCGCGGGCGGGCTGTTCGGCGTCGTGCTCGGCGTGAAGCGGCTGGGCGGCGGGGAGGGCGCGGGGAGTTTCCTGACGGTCGCGCCGCTGGTGGCGGGCGCGCTGCTGCTGGTCGTCTTCGTACGGCGGCAGCGGCGGCGTACGTATCCGCTGGTGGACCTGCGGATGTTCGCGCGGCCCGCTTTCAGTACGTCCGTCGGCTGCATCGTGCTGGCGATGCTCGCGCTGGTCGGGCTCGAACTGATCGCGGCGCAGTATCTGCAACTGGTGCTGAAGCTGTCGCCTCTGGAGACGGGGCTACGACTGCTGCCGCTGACGGTGGCCGCGATGGCGGCGGGGCTGGCCGGGGCGCGGCTGCTGCGGCGGTTCGGGCCGCGGACGATGGTGTGCGCGGGGTTCTGCCTCACGGCGGCGGCGGTCGTACTGCTGATGGCGATGGGCGGGCGGGACAACCCGGGGCTGCTGCTGTCCGGGTTCGTACTGCTGGGCTTCGGCCTGGAGACGACCTTGTTCGGGGCGTACGAGTCGATGCTGAGCGAGGCTCCCGCGGAGCAGGCGGGCGGGGCGGCGGCGATCGGGGAGACGTCGTACCAGCTGGGCGCCGGGATCGGTATCGCGCTCCTGGGCAGTGTGATGAACGCGGCGTACGCGCCCGGGGTGGGGTCGGTGCCGGGTGTTCCGGCGTCGGCGTCGGCGTCGGCGGGGCATTCGCTGGGCGAGGCGTACGAGGTGGCGGGTCGGCTCGGGGGGTCACCTGGCGCGGCCCTCCGCTCGGCGGCACGGGACGCGTTCGTGCACGGGCTGCATGTGACGTTGCTGGTGAGTGCGGGGTTGTTGGTGCTGGGGGCGGTGATGGCGTTGCGGTTGCCGCGGGTGATGCAGTGTGAGGGGGCGGGGTTGGGGGCGGTGCCTGGGCCCCGCGAGGTGACGGGGCGGAGGGTGTCGGTGTGAACGGGGGGTCCGCCCACCCGCCCACCCGTGCGGGATGTTTTAGACGTGGGCGTCGCCGGTGGGGGGTGGAGGTTCGCCGGCGCCTGCGGGTTCAAACTTTTCCCGCCCGCCCGCCCGTGCGGGTATGCCGAGAGGCGGGCGTCTCCGGTGGGGCGGAGGTCCGTCGGCGCCTGCGGGTCAGGACTTTTCCCACCCGCCCGCCCGTGCGGGGTGTCGAGAGGTGGGGGTCTGTTGTGGGGGTGGGGGTGCGTTGGCGGGTGCGGGCGGGAGGGGCCTGACCTGCGGTCGCCGACGGACCTTCGCCGCCACGGCAGAGCCCCGCATGTCAGTCTGACCCGCAGGGGCGGGCGGGTGGGAAAGGTCTGAACCTGTAGTCGCCGACGGGCCTTAGCCCCTACGGCAGAGCCCCACATGTCAGCTGGCCCGCACGGGCGGGCGGGTGGGAAAGGTTTGGACCCGCAGTCGCCGACAGGCCTTCGGCCAACCCGTCTCGCCCCCCGTCGTGGACGTGCGGCATGCTTCGTCGTACCGTCGGGTTCGTTCTGGTTAGCGGTGCTAGTTAAGTTGCCGGAGGCTGTCCTGTGGCCGCGTTCGCGAAGCTGCCCCCTTTTGATCCCGCCGACCCCCTCGGCCTCGACGACACGCTCGACGCGGAGGACCTGGCGATAAGGGACACCGTGCGGGCCTGGGCTGCGGACCGGGTGCTGCCGTATGTCGCCGGGTGGTTCGAGGAGGGGGCGCTGCCGGACATCAGGGGGCTCGCCCGTGAGCTGGGTGGCCTCGGCGCCCTCGGGATGTCCCTCGACGGGTACGGCTGTGCCGGTGCCTCCGCCGTGCAGTACGGGCTCGCCTGTCTGGAGCTGGAGGCGGCCGACTCCGGTATTCGCTCCCTTGTCTCCGTGCAGGGGTCTCTCGCCATGTACGCCGTCCACGCCTTCGGAAGCGAGGAGCAGAAGCAGCAGTGGCTGCCCCGTATGGCCTCCGGCGACGTCATCGGGTGCTTCGGGCTCACCGAGCCCGACCATGGCTCCGACCCCGCCGCCATGCGTACGTACGCCAAGCGGGACGGCGGCAGTGGCGGCAGTGGTGACTGGGTGCTCAGCGGGCGCAAGATGTGGATCACCAACGGGTCCGTCGCCGGGGTCGCCGTCGTGTGGGCGCAGACCGACGACGGGATCCGCGGGTTCGTCGTGCCCACCGACAGCCCCGGGTTCTCCGCGCCCGAGATCAAGCACAAGTGGTCCCTGCGCGCCTCCGTCACCAGTGAGCTGGTGCTCGACGACGTGAGGTTGCCTGCCGACGCCGTACTGCCCGGTGTCACCGGACTGCGCGGGCCCCTCAGCTGTCTCTCCCACGCCCGGTACGGGATCGTCTGGGGCGCCATGGGCGCGGCCCGGTCCTGTTTCGAGGCCGCCGTCGACTACGCGAAGACGCGCGAGCAGTTCGGGCGGCCCATCGGGGGGTTCCAGCTCACCCAGGCCAAGCTCGCCGACATGGCGGTCGAGCTGCACAAGGGGATTCTGCTCGCCCACCATCTGGGGCGGCGCATGGACGCCGGCCGCCTGCGCCCCGAGCAGGTCAGCTTCGGCAAGCTGAACAACGTACGAGAGGCCATCGACATCTGTCGTACGGCCCGGACGATCCTCGGCGCCAACGGGATCTCGCTCGAATACCCCGTGATGCGGCACGCGGCGAACCTCGAGTCGGTGCTCACGTACGAAGGCACCGTCGAGATGCACCAGCTGGTGCTGGGCAAGGCGCTCACCGGATTTGACGCCTTCCGCTGACCTGAACAACGGACGGCGGGGCCGGTGAGCGGCCTTGCTCAGCTCTGGTTGAAGAAGCCGTCCGCGCGGTGCGGCTGGGCCTCTCCGCTGACGATCTCCGTGTCGGCGGGGGTCAGCAGGAACACGCGGTTGGACACCCGCTCGATCGAGCCGCGCAGGCCGAAGATGAGGCCTGCCGCGAAGTCGACGACGCGCTTGGCGTCGGCGGGCTCCATGGCCGTGAGGTTCATGATGACCGGGACGCCGTCCCGGAAGAGCTCGCCGATGGCGCGGGCGTCCCGGAAGCTGTCCGGGGTGACCGTGCCGATGCGACGGCCCTTCTCCTCGGCCACCTCGCCGGCGACCTTGACCCGCGGGTCCGTCACCCAGGCATCCCCGGGCTGCTCGGTCCCCTCGGAGTAGTCGTCGTCGTAGTAACGCTCGTCATCGTTGTCGTCGACGAGGCCAAGCCAGGCGCTTGCCTTGCGTACCGATCCCATGGACGCCTCCTCTCACAGCGGTCCTTCTTGCTTTCCGCATCCCTATCGTCATCCATGATGCGGATGGTGCGCCAAGTGAATAGACGCCGCGCGGGGGTTTCGTGACGGTACTGGTGCACAACCATTTCGTCGAGAGGCCCCGCGCCGCAAGGGTCTTACTGTGTGCGGCTGCTGACTGAGAGTGAAATATGATTCTTCGTGGCGTATGGGTGAGCGTTGGGACGTATGGGTGAATGGGCGTCCTGCCCCGCTTTCCTGACGCCGCCTCAGGTGCGGTCGGTGAAGGGCGAGTCGGCAGGGGAGGCGGAGACAGCGGGGCGAGGAGGGGGCGTGCGAGGGGAGGGGTGTACGCCGGTGTGAAGGCGCGTGCGAGGCGTGAGAGATGCGGGACGTGCGGGAGAACGCGAAAAGGCGCCCGTGCGAAGGGGCGTGCAGTGGGTCAGCTCAACAGGAACAGGACCACACTCGACCGAGGTCGATGTGGGAGCGTTTGACCAGCCACTGCTGTGGATGCATGCGTTAAGTGGAACAGGCATCCGGTTCGGCGTCAACGAGATGAGATGAACCGCTCACAGTTCGGACAACCTTGACAGCGAGGGGAAACGGCACCGTACAGTCGGTGGACGGCCTTGCTGAGGGGCTCGGCCGTATCGCCGTACCGAGCGGACCGGGAGTGGCACGCCGTACCCCGCGTCCCGCTGCGCGACGCCCGTGTGAAGGCATCACCGTGTTCGACCTATCGCGTCACGGAGCCTTTGCATGTCCTCAGACACCTCATACATCTCAGACACTTTGGCCGCCTCGGCCCCTTCCGACCACGCGGGCCGCTCTCCCCGGCCGACTCTCGTCATCGTGGGGGCCGGTCCGCGAGGGACCGGTCTGCTGGAGCGGATCGCCGCCAACGCGCCCGAGCTGTACGAGGACACCGGCCTCGACATCCATCTCGTCGACCCGCATCCGCCGGGCGCCGGCCGGATCTGGCGCGAGGAGCAGTCACCGCTGCTGTGGATGAACTCGCAGGCCCAGGACGTCACCATGTTCACCGACGAGACGGTGGCCATGACGGGCCCGGTGCGCCCGGGGCCCACACTGCACGAGTGGGCGCAGATCGACGGGCGCGAGTTCTCGGCCCGACCGCGCCTCGGCGCGTATCTGAACTGGGTGTACGAGGACACGGTGGCCGCCCTCCCGGACGGTATCCGCGTGCGGCACCACGTCGGGCGCGCGCTGCGGGTGAGCGGGTCGCGGGAGGGGCGCCAGCAGGTGTGGGTGGAGGGCCGCTCCCGGCCGTTGCTCGCGGACCTCGTCGTGCTGACCCTCGGCCATCTCGACGCCGAACTCGACGACGAACAGCGCGAGTTGGCGTCGTACGCGCGGACCCACGGACTGGTCCATCTGCCCCCCGACTTCACCGCCGACAGCGACCTGTCCGCGCTCGCGCCCGGCGAACCGGTCCTGGTGCGCGGCTTCGGGCTCGCCTTCGTCGACCTGATGGTGCTGCTCACGGAGGGGCGCGGCGGCCGGTACGAGGGTGATCCCGAGGACCCGGAAGGGGAGTTGACGTACGTGCCGTCCGGGCGGGAGCCCGTGCTGTACGTCGGCTCGCGGCGCGGGGTGCCGTACCACTCGAAGATCGGTTACGACTGGACCGGTGAACGCCCGCCGCTGCCGCGGTTCTTCGGGCCCGGTGAGGTGGACGCGCTGCTCGCGCGACCGGACGGCTTCGACTTCCGGCGGGACGTATGGCCGCTGGTGGAGAAGGAGTTGGGGTTCGCGCACTACCACCGGCTGTTCACCGTCCATCCGGAGCGGACCAGCGGTGCCTGGGCGGACTTCGAGGAGAAGTACGCCGCCGCGGACCGGGTGGAGCGGGAGGTGCTGGTCGCCTCGACCGTGCCCGACCCGGCCGACCGGCTCGACCTCGACGCCCTCGACCGGCCGCTGGAGGGGGTGCGGTATCCGTCGCCCGAGGCGCTCCAGGAGGGGCTGCGGAAATACATCCGGGACGATCTGACCCGGCATCACAATCCCTCGTACAGCCAGGACTTGGCTGTTTTCCTCGGGCTGCTCTCCGTCTACGGGCAGCTGGTGCGGCTCGGTGACATCGGTTCCTGGTGGCACGGCTTCTTCAGCTACCTCGCCTCCGGTCCGCCCGGCCCCCGGCTGCGCCAGATGCTCGCGCTGTCCCGGGCCGGTCTTCTCAACTTCCTCGGCGCGGACACCGTCGTCGCCGCCGAGGACGGGGTGTTCCGGGCGTCCGGCGCGAGCGTGCCCGGCGCCTCGGTGGAGGCCCGGGCCCTGGTCGAGGCACGCCTGCCGGAGCCCACGGTGGAGCGCGCCCGCGACACCCTGCTGCGCGAACTGCACGCCGACGGGGTCGCCGTCACCGGCGAGGGCCTGCTCGCCGTGGACCCCGGCGACGGCCGGCTCCTGGACCGCGACGGCACCCCCCACCCACGTCGCTTCGCCCTCGGCCCCCACACCGAGGCCCGAGGCTCCGGCGCGTTCACCCGCCCCCGCACGGGCGGCCCGGCCTTCCGCCAGAACGACGCGACGGCCCGCGCCGCGCTGTCCTTCCTGCGCACGCTGAGCGGCGACGGGGGTGGCGACGCGCGTGACGCCGGGTCGTCCGGTGATGGGCATGGTGCCGGGTCCCGCGCGGGGCTCGGCATCGAGTCCGGGAGTGAGGCCCGCACCGGGCCGGGCATCGGATCGGGCGTCGGATCAGGCGTCGGATCGGGCATCAGACCGAGCGCCGGACCGGGCACGAGACCGGGGGCTGGATCGGGTGCCGAGCCCGCCGCCGAACCGGGCGCTGGACCGGATGCCCAGCCGGGCCCCGGACCGAGTGCCGGACCCAGTGCCGAGCCGGTCACCGCACCCGGCGCCGAGCCCATCACCGCACCCGGCGCCGAGTCGGCCACCGCTTCCACCGCGTCCACCGCCGGATCAGGTGCTGATCCCGTCGCCGAGCGCGACGCCGCCGCATGAAGGTCTGTCTGTCACGTGGGTGCTGTGACGTACCGATGAAAGGTTCGCTCTCATGAGCTCAACGCACGGTCGGGGGCTGCTGCACCTGGCCGCCGCCGTCGATCAGCATGTTGCGGGCGGGCCCGCTCTGTTCGATGTCGACTCGTATGTCGAGGCGGTGCGGCTCGCCGAGCGTGGGGGGCTCGACTTCGTGACCCTCGGGGACTCCTTCGCGCGGCCCGGGCCGGACGCGCTCGGGGTGCTCGCCCGGGTCGCGCCCGTGACCGCGCGGATCGGGCTGGTGCCCACCGTGACCACCACGCACACCGAGCCCTTCCACGTGCAGGCGGCGGTCGCGACCCTCGACTGGGTCAGCGGCGGCCGGGCCGGCTGGCAGCTCGACGTGTCGGCGACCGAGGCCGAGGCCCGGCTCTTCGGCCGCCGGCCCGCCGAACCCGGCGACGAGCTGTGGCGGGAGGCCGGTGAAGTCGCCGACGTGGCCGCCCGGTTGTGGGACAGCCGGGATGCCGTGGCCGGGCGCTTCGGCGGCCGGGACAAGCCGCAGCACGTCGACTTCCAGGGCGCCGCCTTCTCCGTCAAGGGACCCTCCGGCTTGCCGCGACCACCTCAGGGTCACCCCGTCCGGGTCGTCGACGCCACCGAGGGCCAGGCCCGGCAGACCGCGGCCCGGTACGCCGACGTCGCGCTCGTCCGTGCGGTGAGCGCCGCTCAGGCCGGTGCCGTACGCGACGAACTGCGGGTCGCCGCGAAGGACTTGGGGCGCGATCCGGACGGGCTGCGGGTCCTCGCGAGCCTCGTCGTCGACCTCGGGGGCGGTGAGTACGCCGCCGCGCCGGGGCACGGGGGTGGCGGTCCCCGGCCGAGCGCGCACGGCCCGCTGTACCGGGGCGGGCCCGTCGACCTCGCCGAGCTGATCACCGCCTGGCACACCTCCGGCCTCGTCGACGGCTTCCACCTCGTCCCCGCCGAGCCCCGCCGCGACCTGGAGCGGCTCGTCAACGGAACCGTCGCGCTGCTCCAGCACCGGAGCCTGTTCCGCACCTTCTATCCGGGCCGCACCCTCCGGGAGCACTTGGGGCTGACCCGGCCCGCCAACCAGTACGCCGGTCCGGTCGCGACCGGAGGGGACGCGGCATGACCGTACGGGCGCGGGAACGGTGACGGATGCACCTCGCCGCGTACGTTCCGGGGGACGGCGACTCCGCCGGGTGGGGCGGTGGTCAGGGGGCGGGGTCGGTCGTCGGGTTCGCGTCCTTCGCGCGGCTCGCTCGGACCGCCGAGCGCGGGCTCTTCGACTTTCTCCTTCTCGGGGAGGGCCCGCGGCTGCCCGAGCCGGTCACCGTGCTGAACGCGCTCGCCGCCGTCACCGAGCGGATCGGGCTCGCCGCCACGGTCGACGCGACCTCCGGTGAACCGTACGAACTGGCCCGTGGATCAGCCACGTTGGACCATCTCAGCGGTGGCCGGGCCGGCTTGCACGTGATGGCCTCCGACGCCGCCCTCACCGGCGACAACCTCCGGCGCGGTCGCTTTCTCGACCGGGCCGAGCGCTACCCCCGTGCGGCCGAACTCGTACAAGTGGCGCGGGAGTTGTGGGACTCCTGGACTCCGGACGGGGTGTCCCGGCCCTTCGCCCACCGGGGCCGACACTTCGACATCGCGGGCGAGTTCGGTGTGCCTCGCGCACCTCAGGGGCATCCCGTCGTCATCCAGTCGGGGGGCTTGGGGGACTTAGAGGGCCTGGGGGAGACGTGGGACTTCGCCTCCGTCTCCGTCTCTGCCTCCGCCTCCGGCGCCGATGTCGTCCTCTCGCGGCACCTGAGCCTTGACTCCGGGCGGGTCTTCTACGCCGACGTCAAAGGGCGGCTTGCGCAGTACGGGCGGGCTCCGGGGGCGCTGAAGATCATGCCCGAGGTGACCTTCGTGCTCGGCGGTACCCACGCCGAGGCGCGGGAGCGGGCCGTCGAGGTCCGTCGGCGGCGGGTCTCGCCGGAGTACGCGATCCTCGCCCTGGAGCGGATCTGGGGCACCGACCTGTCCTCCTACGACCCCGACGGCCCGCTGCCCGACTTCGACCCGGTACCTGAGGGCGGATCCGACCTGGCGCGGAGGCAGGTGGCCGAGCGGTGGCGGGCCCTGTCCCGGGCCAAGGGGCTGTCGATCCGGCAGACCGTCGTCGAGGCGAGCGGCCGGCCCTCCCTCGTCGGGACTCCGGGCTCGGTCGCCGGCACGCTCGACACTCTCGTGCGGGAGAAGGCTGCCGACGGGTTCGTCCTCGTCCCGTATCCCGCGGCTGACGGCCTCGACGAGTTCGTCGACCGGGTCGTGCCGCTGCTCCAGGAGCGTGGCGCGTTCCGTACGGAATACGAGGGTGCCACCTTGCGCTCGCATCTCGGGCTGGGCGAACCCGTATGGACGGGCTGACTGGGCGTCGGGCCGACAAAGATGACATACAGGTTGTGTACGGGCCACGCACAGAACGCGTGGTCCGGGTGTGTGCCGAGGGCGGCGCACGGAGTGTTTCCAGGGAGTGAGCTGGAGTGAGTTCATGACGGTGGACGTGTCCGGGGCGTGGCGGGAACGGCACGAACGGCACGTCGAGACGGTGCCGGCGCCCCACGGGCCCCGCTCACTCGTCGGTGCGCACCGGATCGAGGACTATCCGGACGGTCGACTTCCGGCCATCCCCGGCCAGTGGACGGTCGACGGTGGCGGAAACCGTGAGGGAGGTGAAGAGGGAAGCGGAGGAGGAAGCGGCGAGGGAGGCGGTGACGGCGGTGGTGGGGGAGTGGTGCCGGCCGTCGGGCCCGGCGGAGGGCTGACGCTCGGCGGTGAGCCCTTCGCCGGGGAGGTCCGGTCGGCCGCTGACCAGGGCTCGGTGGCCGCCGCCCGGGCCGGTCCCGGGGAGCGGCGACTGGTCGTGCCGGTGCGCGAGGGCAGCCGGGGTGCGTGCGACCTCGACCCCGCCGCCAGGATCCGTACCGTCTTCAAGGGCGTCGAGGTCACCCCGTACGATCCGCGCCGGTCGGTGCCCGGCCGGTTCGCTCCGTACGGCGGACCGCGCGCCGTGTGCGTCGTCGGCGCGGACGGACGGGAGCGCGGGCTCGGCCTCGGTGGTGAGCCGGTGTTCCCGCTCGGCGGGGAGGCGCGGACG
The DNA here is from genome assembly GCF_002954775.1 of Streptomyces geranii. Lineage (GTDB taxonomy): Bacteria > Actinomycetota > Actinomycetes > Streptomycetales > Streptomycetaceae > Streptomyces > Streptomyces geranii. The sequence continues at coordinate 84,346 of NZ_PJME01000022.1, read as the reverse complement.
CCGCGAGTGGCGGTCGGGGAGGGCGGCGGTCCGTGGACCGTTCTCGCCGACTCGACCAGCGGCGACGGCGGTTATCGTTCCCGGTTTCCGCGCCCGGCCGCCCCGGCCGTCGAGGGGCGCACGACGGTGGACTTCGGCCGGGCCGTGCTCCCGGCGTGTCCGTTCGTCGACCGCTTCGCCTGCCCCTTTCCCCTGCCCGGCAATACGCTGGTCGTCGCGATATCCGCAGGGGAGCGCGACCTTCGCCAGAACTTCGCTCGAACAACGTGAGGCCGAAAGGCGCTCTTGCGTCGGTCGGTGATACGGCCGAATACTCCCACCCAGCGCTTGTCAGGGTCACAGCATGTTCGGAATCCGGACAGCGGTCCCTGACTGCGCCTCACGGGCCCCGACCCCACGCGGGCCCCCGACTTCCCATGTGGAGGAACGACAAGTGAGGATCAAGCGCACCACCCCCCGCAGTGGCATCACGAGACGGACCCGGCTGATCGCCGTCAGCACCGGACTCGTAGCCGCGGCTGCCATCGCCATCCCCAACGCGAACGCCGCCGACGTCAACACCTTCAGCACCGCCCAGCTCTCCAAGGCGAGCGGCTCGGTGCTCAAGGCTGACATCCCGGGCACCGCCTGGGCCGTCGACGCCAAGACGAACCGCGTCGTCGTCACCGTCGACAGCACGGTCTCCAAGGCGGAGATCGCGAAGATCAAGCGACAGGCGGGCACCACCGCCGGCGCCATCACCATCAAGAAGACCCCGGGCAAGTTCAGCAAACTGATCTCCGGCGGCGACGCAATCTATGCGAGTAGCTGGCGCTGCTCCCTGGGCTTCAACGTCCGCAGCGGCTCCACCTACTACTTCCTGACCGCCGGTCACTGCACCGACGGCGCGGGCAACTGGTGGTCCAACTCCGGTCGTACGACGCTGCTCGGCGCGACCTCGGGCTCCAGCTTCCCGACGAACGACTACGGCATCGTCAGGTACGCGAGCACCTACCCGGTCAGCTCCATCTCGGGCACCGTCGGCAGCGTCGACATCACCAGCGCCGCCACGCCGTCCGTCAACACCACGGTGTACCGCCGCGGTTCCACCACCGGTACGCACAGCGGCCGGGTGACCGCGCTGAACGCGACCGTCAACTACGGTGGCGGCGACATCGTCTACGGCATGATCCAGACCACGGTCTGCGCCGAGCCCGGCGACTCCGGCGGCCCGCTCTACTCCAACAGCGGTATCGCCTACGGTCTGACCTCGGGCGGCAGCGGCAACTGCACCTCCGGTGGCACGACCTTCTTCCAGCCCGTCACGGAGGCCCTGAGCGCCTACGGCGTCAGCGTCTTCTAGCGGTTCCGTTAGCGGTTCCGTTCTCGGTACGGCCTTGCCTGCAGCCGGCAGCAGCAGGAGAGCCCTCGCACGCAACTCGCGTGCGGGGGCTCGCTCTTGTCCGTCCTGCGGAGTTACCTTCGGAGTAATCGGACCCTGGGGGCCGGCATGGTCGAGGAGCTGGTGACGGCGGGAGTCGCTGTCGCGTCCGCCGGAGTGATGTACGTGGCAGCCGCGGCGCGGGTCGTCAAACAGTACGAACGAGGGGTCGTCTTCCGGCTCGGCCGGCTCACGTCGAGCGTGCGCGGGCCCGGGTTCACCGTGATCGTGCCCTTCGTGGACAAGCTCCGCAAAGTGAACATGCAGATCGTGACGATGCCCGTGCCCGCACAGGAGGGCATCACCCGGGACAACGTCACGGTACGGGTCGACGCGGTCGTCTACTTCAAGGTCGTCGACGCTGCCGAGGCGGTCGTGCAGGTCGAGGACTACCGGTTCGCTGTCTCGCAGATGGCACAGACCTCGCTGCGCTCGATCATCGGCAAGAGCGACCTGGACGATCTCCTCTCCAACCGGGAAAAGCTCAACCAGGGGCTGGAGTTGATGATCGACAGTCCGGCGATGGGCTGGGGTGTGCAGATCGACCGGGTCGAGATCAAGGACGTCTCCCTGCCGGAGACCATGAAGCGCTCGATGGCCAGGCAGGCCGAGGCCGACCGTGAGCGCCGGGCCCGGGTCATCAACGCGGACGCCGAGTTGCAGGCCTCGAAGAAACTGGCGGAGGCGGCCGGGGTGATGTCCGAGCAGCCCGCCGCGCTCCAACTCCGGCTGCTCCAGACGGTGGTGGCGGTCGCCGCCGAGAAGAACTCGACACTCGTCCTGCCCTTCCCGGTGGAGCTGCTCCGCTTCCTGGAACGGGCCCAGCAGCCGGCGGCGGCACCGGCTGCGGCGCCTGTCGCGGCGTCTGCCGCACCGCCGGTCATGCCCCCGGCTGCCGAGCCCGAGCAATCTCCGCAGGAGCAACTTCCGTCTGCCGCTTCCCTGTTGGAACGGGGTCCCGAAGAGGCGAGTTCAAGACAGGAATAGGCGTTGTCGTCTGCCCGCTCACTCTTCACCCGCGGTGTTTGCGGTGCGAATTCACGTGAGGGTCCGTCCAACGTGGTCCGACAGGCCGGGGAGGACCCCGCGATCTCCGGCCGAACACCACCGCACTCGTCGCCGCGGGGGACCTTCGAGAGTGCGAACGCGAGCGCCCCTCCGTTCGTCCATGAGCCGCCCGGCGTTCGCGCCGGGCGGCTCCTCCGTGTGCGGGCTGGTGCGAGCGCCGGACTGCTCCTTGATCAGGTCGCTGACCGGGGCCGATGGGGCTAGAGTGAACGAATCAATCGAACGGAAGTGCGAATCACGTATCGGTCGGTCATCGAACTGGTGATCGATTGAGTGGCCGAAAAGGGGTGGAGTGATGGAGGTGCGGCATGACGGGCTTCGCCCATCTGCACGTCGCGTCCGGTTACTCCGCCCGCTACGGCGCCGCCCACCCCGAGCAGCTCGCCCGGCGGGCCGCCGAGCGCGGCATGGGGGCACTGGCCCTCACCGACCGGGACACGGTCACCGGCGCCGTACGGTTCGCCCGGGCCTGCGAGCAGGAAGGGGTGCGGCCGGTCTTCGGCATCGATCTGGCGGTGGCCGCCCTCGCGCCGCCGTCCCCGGCCCCGTACCGCCGTGCCCCGGTGCGTGGCGGCGCCCATGTGGTCGAGCCGCCGCTGCGGTTCACGCTGCTCGCGCGGGACCGGGCGGGCTGGGCGCGGCTGTGCCGGATCACCTCGGCCGCGTATGTCGGTACGGCGTCCGGCGCGGCGCCGGTGGTGGTGCCGTGGGAGGCGCTGCGCGAGTACGGCGGCCCGGGGCTGACCGTGCTGCTCGGGCCGCTCTCGGAGCCGGTGCGGGCCTTGTCGGTGGGCCGGGAGGACGTGGCGACGAAGCTGCTGGCGCCGTGGACGGAGATCTTCGGGAGGGAGGTCAGGCTGGAAGCCGTTGCGCAGAAACGTTTCGGCACAGGTCCGGGCTCGCTGCGCCTGGCCGCCCGCACCCTCGCCCTCGCCGACCGCACCGGCACGACCGCCGTCCTCACCAACGCCGTCCGCTACGCCGACCCCGACCAGCACCGCCTCGCCGACGTCCTGGACGCCGCCCGGCTGCTGCGGCCCATCGACCGGCGGCGCCTGGACAGCGGACAGCGCTGGCTCAAGGGCGAGGACGGTATGGAGGTCGTCGCGCGGATGGTCGCCGAGTGCGCGGGAGCCGACGTACGCAGAGCCCGCCGCCTGATCGCGGACACCGCGGACACGGCGGCCGGGTGCGCCGTCGATCCGGCCGCCGACCTCGGCCTCGGCACCCCGCACCTCCCCGAACCGGCGCTCTTCGGTGCCGAGCCCGGGGCCGGCGGCGCGGCCCGGCTGCTCCGGCTGCGCTGCGAGGCCGGGCTGGCCCGGCGCGGTCTCGACCGTGACCGGGCGGCGCTCGACCGGCTGGACGAGGAACTCGCCGTCATCTCCCACTGGAACTACGACGCGTACTTCCTCGCCGTCGGACAGGTCGTCGCCGACATCCGGGCCAAGGGTGTCCGGGTCGCGGCCCGTGGCTCCGGCGCCGGTTCCCTGGTCTGTCACGCGCTGGACATCGCCACCGCCAACCCGCTCGACCACAGCCTGCTGTTCGAGCGTTTCCTGAGCAGGCGCCGGGAGTCGCTGCCCGACATCGACATCGACGTGGAGTCCGCCCGGCGACTGGAGTGCTACGACACGATCTTCGAACGCTTCGGCAGGGAACGGGTCGCGGTCACCGCGATGCCCGAGACCTACCGGGCGCGCAGGGCGCTGCGGGACACCGGCCTCGCCCTGGCCATCGACCCGGCGGACGTCGACCGGATCGCCAAGAGCTTCCCGCACCTGCGCGCCTCAGACATCACGAGCGCCCTCGCCGAACTGCCCGAACTGCGCCAACTGGCCGCCGAGGCACACCGGTTCGGACCTCTGTGGGAGCTGGCCGAAGGGCTGGACTCCCTGGTCCACGGCATGGCCATGCACCCCTGCGGTGTGGTCATCAGCGACGCGACCCTCCTGGACCGGCTGCCGGTGCAGCCCACCCCGCAGGGCGACTACCCCATGGCCATGGCCGCGAAGGAGGAGATCGAAGCGCTCGGCAACATCAAACTCGACGTCCTGGGCGTCCGGATGCAGTCCGCGATGGCCCACGCCGTCGCGGAGATCGAACGCACCACCGGCGACCGCATCGACCTCGACGACCCCGGGCAGGTCCCGCTCGACGACGTCTTCGCCTTCCAGCTCATCCAGGCCAGCCAGACCCTCGGCCTCTTCCAGCTGGAATCCCCCGGCCAGCAGGACCTGTTGTCCCGGCTCCAGCCACGCGACGTCCAGGACGTCATCGCCGACATCAGCCTCTTCCGCCCCGGCCCGGTCGCCGGCGGCATGCCCGAGCGGTACATCGCGGCCCGGCACGGCGGTAGACCGTCGTACGCCCATCCGCACCTCGAACCGGTCCTCGCCGACACCTACGGCGTGACCATCTGGCACGAGCAGATCATCGACACGCTGCATGTGCTGACCGGCTGCGACCGTTCCTTCGCGGAGATCACCCGACGCGCGCTCGGCGACAAGGAGCAACTGCCCCGGATCAAGGACTGGTTCCACGACCGGGCACGCGCGCGTGGCTACAGCGCGGCCGTCCGGGACGAGGTCTGGCGGACGGTCGAGGCCTTCGGCGCGTACGGCTTCTGCCGCGCCCACGCGGTCGCCTTCGCCGTACCCGCGCTGCAGAGCGCCTGGCTCAAGGCCCACCACCCGGCGTTCCTGCTGGCGGGCCTGCTCGAACACGACCCCGGGATGTGGCCCAAGCGCGTCCTGGTCGCCGACGCCCGCCGGGGCGGCGTACGGGTGCTGCCCGTCGATGTCGACAACTCCCGTACGAAACACACCGTGGAGAGGACCGACGGGGGGCGGTGGGGAGTGCGCCTGGCGCTCTCCGCCGTGCACGGTATCAGCGAGGAGGAGTGCGCCCGGATCGAGAAGGGTCAGCCGTACGGATCGCTGTCGGACTTCTGGCAACGGGCCCGCCCCAGCAGACCGACCGCCGAACGCCTCGCCGAGATAGGCGCGTTGGGCTCCCTGCACGACGGCCGGCTCACCCGACGCGACCTGCTGCTCCAGATCACCGAACTCCACCGCCAGTCCCGCACCCGGTCCGCGGGCAAGGGCCAACTGCCCATCGACACAGGCGCAGTTGGCGGGGCCGAGCCGAGCGGACTGCCCGAGATGACCGGACGCGAGGCCCTGAGCGCCGAGTTGAACACCCTCGGCATCGACGTCTCCCGGCACCTCATGGAGCACCACCACCGTCTGCTGCGCGAGATCGGCGCGACCGACGCGGTCCATCTGGCCCAACTGCGCGCAGGGCAGCAGGTGTTGGTCGCCGGGGTACGGGCCTCGACCCAGACCCCGCCGATCGCCAGCGGCAAGCGGATCATCTTCGTGACGCTGGAGGACGGGGCGGGCCTGGTCGACCTGGCGTTCTTCGAGGACTCGCATCCGGCGTGCGCGTACACCGTCTTCCACAGCGGGCTGCTCCTCGTACGCGGCACGGTCCAGGTGCGCGGCACCCGTCGTACCGTCGTCGGCACCATGGCCTGGGACCTGGACGAGATCGCCGCCGCCCGCCGCGACCACGGCCCCGCCGCCGCCCTCGCCCTCCTCGGCGAGACCCGCCCGCACCCGACTCCCGCCCAGCCGCAGCGGACCCTGCCCGACGGCACCGCGGGCGCCCGGCTGCATCCGTACGCCGACCTCCAGCCCGCCGGCACCCGCTCGGCCGACCTGAAGAAGTTCGGCCACCGAAGCCCCGGGAGCGCGGGGTGAGTGAGATGAGCGGGGTGAATGGGGTGAATTGGGGTGAGGGGGATAAGGGGGAGGGCGTGCGGCAGCGGCACATCGCCCACCTTCACCTGCATACGGCGCTGACCGAGGTCCAGTACGGCGACATAATCGAACTGATGTCCGGTATCACGCCTCACGTGCAGGCCGTGCCGCCCTCGTCCGATGCCGTCCAGCTCGATCTGACCTCGGCGCTCCGGTACTTCGACCTGTCTCCCTACGACATGGTCCAGACGGCGATGATGAGGCTGAAGGCGCTGTACGGCATCGACAGCAGCGCTGGGCTCGCGGGCAACCGCATGCTGGCCGGGATGGCGGCCGACGCGTCCGCGCCGGGGGACACCACCTGGGTGCCCGCCGGGGAGGCGGTCGACTGGCTGTGGCCGCGACCGGTCACCGCGCTGCCGGGCGTCGGCCGCGGTACGGCGGAACTCCTCGGCAGATACGGCCTGCACACCATCGGTCAGATAGTCGACCTGCCCGCGGGGACCCTGCAGCGGCTGCTCGGCGCGGTCCCCGCCCGGCTGCTGGCCGAGCGGGCGCGCGGGCACGATCCCCGCCCGGTCGTGCCCGCGGAACCGGCGGCGCAGCTGGTCGCCGACCAGGTGTTGGTACGCGACTGTCTGGACCCGGCGGAGCAGCACCGGGTGGTTCTGGGGCTCGCCGACCAGATCGGCCGGCGGCTGCGCGGCGAGGGCCGGGTCGCCGGACGCCTCACCCTCACCGTGCGGTACGCCGACCGCAGCTCCACCACCCGTACCCGCGCGCTGCCGGAACCCAGCGGCCACTCGCCCGCCCTCGCGGCGGCAGGCCTGGGCCTGCTGGCCGGCCTCGGGCTGCAGCGGGCGAGGGTCCGCGCCTTCACGATCCGCGCCGACGGGCTGCTCCCGGCCGGCGACGCCTACCGGCAGCTCTCCCTGGACCCCGGCGACACCCGGGCCCGCGCCGCCGAGGCCGCCGCCGACCGGGCCCGGCGGCGCTTCGGGCCGGGGGCCGTGCGTCCGGCCGCTCTGGCGGGCCCGAACCCGCCTGTCGCCATACGTTACGTGTAGTCACTGCTGGCTTCTTCGCGGAAGGTGAAGCGGCAAGTCGCCGAAGGGGATGCCGAATTGACCCGGCGGAACTGCCCCGGGCTCTCCTTGCGGGCCGGTACGGCCGTACCGGCACCGGCGTTCTCGATCAGGGCGTCGACGCGGCCGAACTCGTCCACAACCGCCCGCTTGCGAGCGCCCGGGCGAACCCGGTGCCGAACCCGGAACCCGCCCCGGTGACCACGGCCACCTCGTCGTCGAGCCGGAAGAGGTCGAAGAAGAGGTCGAAGAGGTCGACGACGTTGCTCATCACGGCTCCCGGTGTGCCGCCCGCAGTCCGGCGGCGGCGAGCGGCGCGACGGCCTGTCCCACCGTGTCGAATCCGGTGCCCCGGGTCAGCCCCTGTCGGAAGCGGGCGTGGATGCCCTCGGCGATGACGGCGATCTTGAAGTAGCCCAGGGAGAGGTAGAAGCCGAGTCCGCCGAGGTCCCGGCCGCTCGCCTCGGCGTAGCGCTGGGCGAGGTCGGCCGTGGCGGGGAGCCGTTCGCTGGTCGACGCGGCCGATCCGCTCAGCACCGGTGCGAAGGACGGGTCGGCGTAGACGAGGTGCAGGCCGAGGTCGGCGAGGGGGTCGCCGAGGGTGGCCATCTCCCAGTCGACGACCGCGCGTACGGTGCCCGGGTCGGCGGGGTCGAGGATGGTGTTGTCGATGCGGAAGTCGCCGTGCACGACCGAAGCGCCGCTCTCCGCCGGGCAGTTTGCGGCGAGATGGGCGTGCAGCCTTTCCATGTCGCCGAGTTCACGGGTCCGTACGCGCTGCCACTGGTCGTACCAGCGCTGGACCTGGCGGGTCAGATAGCCCTCGGGGCGGCCGAAGCCGGTCAGCCCGACCGCGTCCGGGTCGACTGCGTGCAGCCGGGCGAGTACGTCGACCAGGGCGTGCGCGCAGCGGGTGATGGCCGGCTGCGGAAGCGCGTGCAACTGCTCGACCGTCCGGATCACCGTCCCGTCGACGTACTCGACCACCGCGAACGGCACGCCCAGCACCTCGGCGTCCGCGAGGGCCACCGCCCGTGCCACCGGGACCCCGCTGCCGGCGAGGGCGGCGATCATGCGGTACTCGCGGCCCATGTCGTGCGCGGAGGGGGTGAGTTCGCCCAGCGGGGGGCGGCGCAGGACCCAGCGGGTTTGGCCGTCGGTCAGTGCGTAGGTCAGGTTCGAACGGCCGCCCTGCATCAGCTCGGCCGTGAGTCCGCCCCGGAACTCCGGGACGTGCTCGGCGAAGTACCGTTCCAGGGCGGCCGGTTCGAGGCCGTCCACCGTGCTCATCGGGTCGCCGCCGCTGTCGCCTCGGTGTGCCGGCGCAGGACCCGGCGGGCGATGGCCCAGCGGTGGGTCTCGGACGGGCCGTCGTAGATCCGGAAGGGGCGGACCTCGCGCAGGAAGCGGCCGAGCAGGATGTCGCCGGAGACGCCGAGGGAGCCGCAGATCTGCAGCGAGCGGTCCACGACCCGCCAGACCGCCTCGGCGCAGAAGGTCTTGGCGATCGAGGTGGACTGCGCGGCCGAACGCCCCTGGTCCAGCTCCCAGCAGGCCTGGAGGATCAGCCCCCGGGCGGCGGCGATGTCGATCTCGTTGTCCGCGATCATCTGCTGCACCATGCCGAGATCGCCGAGCCGCGAGCCGAACAGCCTGCGGTCGGCGGCCCGTTCGACGGCGATGTCCTGGGAGCGCCGGGCGATGCCCAGCCACCGCATGCAGTGGGTGGTCCGCGCGGGGCCCAGCCGTACCTGTGTGTAGCGGAAGCCCTCGTCGACCTCGCCGAGGACCGCCTCGTCCGGTACGACGCAGTTCTCGAAGCGCAGTTCGACATGGCCGCCGTAGAGGCTCTCGTCGAGGGTCTCGATGTGCCGGACCGTCTTCAGGCCCGGGTTGCCCGCGTCGACCAGGAACATGGTCGCGCCGCCCGGGTCGCCGGGTTCGCCCGAGGTCCTGGCCATGCAGATGGTGAACCCGGCGCCGTCCGCGCCGGTGATGAACCACTTGTGCCCGTCGATACGCCAGCCGCCCGGGACCCGTACGGCACGGGTGGTCAGGGCGCTGGGGTCGGAGCCCGCGCCCGGTGCCGGTTCCGTCATCGCGAAGCAGGACCGTACGGCGCCGGTCGCGAGCGGGCGCAGATAGCGCTCGCGCTGCGCGTCGGTGGCGATGGCTTCGAGCATGTGCATGTTGCCCTCGTCGGGCGCGGCGATGTTCAGCGCCAGCGGGCCCAGCAGGGAGTACCCCGCCTCCTCGAACACGGCGGCCCTGCCCCGCATGTCCAGCCCGTGCCCGCCGAACTCCGTACCGACGTGCGGCGCGAACACCCCGGCGGCCTTCGCGGCCCGCTGCAGACCGAGTCGTACGTCCTCGGTGCGCGCGATGCCGCGGTGCTGCTCCTCGGCCGGGATCACCGTCTCGCGGACGAACTCGGCGGTGCGGCGGGCGAGGTCCGCGACGGCGGGGTCCTGGGTGAGGTCGACTGCCATGGCGCCTCCCGGTCAGGCTAATGAGTATTAGCCAGACTGTAAGCGCGCGCTTGGCTCTGTGGAAAGCCCCCTGGCACAGCTCGCAGTTACAGGTCACAGTTGTCGATAGAATTGGCTGATGGATCGGCTATCGCCGGTTAGTCCCGCAGCTGGAGGTGGAGTGAGCCGGTCCGACGACATCCGTGCCGCGGCGCTGGAGCTGTTCACGCGCCTGGGCTACGAGGCGACCACGATGGCCGACATCGGGGGCGCGGTCGGTATGCGCGGGCCGAGCCTGTACAAGCACGTGGCGTCCAAGCAGGACCTCCTCGCCCGGATCATGACCACCACGATGGAGGACCTCCTCGCCGCGCACCGCGCCGCCGTCGCCAGCACCGAGGGCCCGGTGGCACGTCTGCGCCGGGCCACCGAGGCGCACGTCCGCTACCACGCCCGGCACCGGCTGGAGGCCTTCGTCGGCAACCGGGAGATCCGCAGCCTCGTCGAGCCGCACCGCGCCCGGGTGCTGGCGCTGCGCGCGGAGTACGAGGCCGGGTTCCGCGAGATCGTGGAGGCGGGGGTCGCGGAGGGGTGCTTCAAGGTGGGCTCGGCGCGACTGGTGTCGTACGCCGTTCTCGACCTCGGTATGGGCGTGGCGGTCTGGTACCGCGAGGACGGCGAGCTGACCGAGGACGCCGTGGTGTGGCAGTACAGCGACTTCGCGCTGCGTCTGGCCGGGGTGACTTCCGAGGGCTAGGTCTTTCGGCGGCTCGGCACGGGGGCACGTGAGCTTGGCGGGCTTGCGGAGCTGTCTGTCCGTCGTAGGGCGTGGGTGGAGAGGGAGGTCTGTCCGGGGTCCACCCGAGCTCCACCCGGGGCCAACCCGTGGGTTGACGCGGTGGGGGGTCACTCCGCGTGACGATCGAGGCATGACTTTCACGGACTGGGCGATCGATCTCGCCCTCATCGGGCTTGTGGTGCTGCAACTGCGGGGCAGGCGGCTGACGACACGGATGCTGTTGCTGCCGTTGGTACTGGTCGGCTGGGCGGGCTCGCACTATCTGCACGCCGTGCCGACGGCGGGCAACGACCTGCTGCTGATCGTGCCCGCGACGCTGGCCGGGCTGGCGCTGGGCGCGGGTGCCGGGGTGCTGACGCACGTGGACCGGAACTCCGAGGGCGAGGTCATCGTCCGGGCGACTGTCGCCGCCGCCGTCCTGTGGGTGCTGGGCGTGGGCTTCCGGCTCGCCTTCCAGCTGTACGCGACGCACGGCGGCGCCGAGTCCATCGGCCGCTTCTCGATGCGCCACGACATCGACGTGACCGCCTGGGTACCGGCGATCCTGCTGATGGCGTTCGCCGAGGTGCTCGCCCGTACCGCCATCGTGGGGTGGCGCGGACAGGCCGTACGCCGTGGCTCCCGGCTGCACCAGGTGTCGTCCGCGTGAGCGGGGTTCGTCCGGTGCGGGCCGGTTGTCCGCGGGCCGTGGGTGTCCCGGTGGGGTCGGTGGCGCGGGGTGGCTCGATGTTGTGGCGGGTGTCGTCCGCGTGAGTCCCGCGCGGCTGCCGCGGGCCCGGCCGGGACGGGGTCCGGTGAGGCATGCTTGCCCGGTGAGCGCTGATCACCTCAGGGCGGTACCCGACGATCACGCGGGGTCCGGCCTCGACGGGCCCACCCGTGGCCGGGGGGCGCTGAGCCCGGTCGCCGGGGTCATCGGCCTGGCCGGTCTGGTCTACGGGGCGGTGTCGGCGACCGATGCCGGCCTCGGCGGCCGGGATCCGGTCGGGCTGGTGCTGACCGTGGGCGTGGGCCTGGGATTCGCGGGGTGGCTCTTCTCGCGGCACACCGGGCGCGCGGCCCTCGCTCTCGGGGCCGTGCTGCTGCTGGCCGTCAGCGGCGGGGCGATCATGGCCTTCTCGGGGTTCGGAGCGGTGGCCGTCGGCGTGGCCGGGCTGTGCGCCGCCACCAGGGGCGAGCTGCGGGGCGCGGTGCTCCTGGCGGGGGCCGGGGTGGTCGCCGCCTGGGTCGCCCTGGCGGTGACCGGGCACGGGTTCGTGGGGGTCGCGGCAGCGGCGGCGGGGGCGTTGGTGGGCCTGCTCCTGGGCATCTCGCGGCGTCAGCAGCAGGCCAGGGAGCGGGCGGACGCCGAGCTGGTGCTGGAGCGGGAGCGCGGTGTCGTGGAGCACGAGCGGGCCGAACTGCTCGCCGAGCGCAACCGGATCGCCCGCGAGGTGCACGACGTACTGGCGCACACGCTGTCCGCGCTGTCGGTGCAGATGACGGCCCTGGACAGCCTGGTCGAGGCCGGTGCCGAGGCCGCCGACATCCGGGCCGCGATCGGCCGGAACCGCCGGCTGGTCGTCGAGGGCCTGGAGGAGACGCGCCGTGCGGTGCAGGCCCTGCGCGACCAGCCGGTCGCCCTGGACGACCAGCTCTCGGCCCTGACCGCGGCCCAGGGCGCCACCCTGCGGACGAGCGGCCCCACCCGCTCCCTGCCACCGGCGGCGGGAGTGGCCCTGCTGAGGGTGGCCCAGGAGTCCCTGACCAACGCCCGCAAACACGCACCGGGCGCCCGAGTCACCGTCGACCTCACCTACGGCGAGGGACACACGACCCTGACGGTCACCAACACGACGTCCCCCGGACCCGGACCAGGTCAGGACCGGCCGACCGAACTGGCGTCGACCGGGAGCGGCTACGGTCTGCACAGCATGCGGGAACGGGTCGAACTGGCCGGCGGCACGTTCGGCGCGGGGCCCGAGGGAGAGGGATGGCGGGTCGGCGCGGAGGTTCCGGGGTGAGGGCGGTGGCCGTTGACGGCGGGTGGCCGGGCTCGGGGCAGGCTTGTCGCGCTTCGGGAGGGGCCGGCCGGCGTGGAGGCCGTGGCCGTGGCCGAGTGGCGTGCCCCCGACGGCGTGAGTTGGCCGGTCGGGGTCGGGGTTCCGGGGTGAGGGCGGTGGCCGTCTGCGGTGGACCCGTCGCGGGTTGTGGGCGGCAGGCCGAGGCGGAGGCCGGGAGGGGGGTCCCGGGACCGAGAGTGGTGATCGTCGGTGGCCGGACGCTGATCTGCGGTGGGCCAGTCGCCGTCCGCGTGCCCCCGACGAGGTGGAGGTTCGGGATGGGGGCAGTGACCGTCGTCGGCGGTCGGGGGCCGGTCCGCGATGGGTTCGTCGCGATCTGCGGTCAGTCGGCCGAGGCGGGAGCCGGGATGAGGGCAGTGGCGGCCATCGGCGGACGGAGACCTGCCCGCGACGGGCTCGTCGCCCGCTGCCGTCAGGCGCCCGGCGCTTGCGCTGAGACGGAGGTCCCGCAGTGAAAGTAGTGATCGTCGACGACCAGACCCTCATCCGTGACGGGCTCGTCACCATCTGCGCGCTGCTCCCCGATGTCGAGGTCGTGGCCGCCGTCGGGGACGGGCAGCAGGCTCTTGTCGCCGTCGAGGAGTACGCGCCCGACGTCGTGCTGATGGATCTGCGGATGCCGCGCATGGACGGTATCGAGGCCACCCGGGCCGTCACGGCCAGGCATCCGCACACCCACGTCGTCGTGCTGACGACCTACAGCGACGACGAGTCGGTCAGTGCCGCCCTCGCCGCCGGGGCCCTCGGGTACCTCACCAAGGACGCCGGCCGGGACGACATCGAGCGGGCGCTGCGGGCCGCGTCACGGGGGCAGGCGCTGCTCGATCCCGCCGTCCACGCCCGGCTGGTCGCCCTGGTGACCGGGCAGCGGAGCGTCTCGGCGCCGGAACCGCCGGAACGGCTGCCCGACGGGCTGACCGCCCGTGAGGCCGAGGTGCTGGGCTGGATGGCCCAGGGACTGTCCAACCGGGAGATCGCCCGTTCCCTCGTCGTCAGCGAGGCCACCGTCAAGACGCACGTCAACCGGGTCTTCGCCAAGACCGGCAGCCGCGACCGGGGCCAGGCCATCGCCTACGCCCACCGGCACGGCCTGGACCGGCCCCGCTGACTCACAGGGCGTTCAGCAGGACGACGTACACAGCGGTGCCGATGCCCACGCTGAGGATCGTGCGGCGGCCCAGGCCCAGATGGACGCCGATGGTGACGGCGACCGCCGGCAGGGCGTACCGGGCGCCGTGCGGGTCCGTGGTGACCGTGCCGTGCAGGGCGGTCGTGGCCAGGATCGCCAGGACGCCGACCGGCATCCACACCGCCAGCCGCCGCACCACCGCCGAGCCGCGCAGCCTGCCGAGCACCGCGAAGGGCAGGGCACGCAGGGCGAGCGTGATCGTGAAGACGATCGCCAGGACCGAGAGCAGGTACGGGGTGCTAGGGCCTGTCGTCAAATGCATCGGCGGTCCTCCTCGGGGTCTCCCGTACCGCCGTCGCGGTGGTCTCCGGGCGGCGGGCGGTGAGTGTGTGGCGGGCCAGGAGCAGGGTGACGTAGAGGAGCATCGCGGTCAGCACGGCCAGGTCCGGAGTCAGTACGAGCGCTGCCGTCACGCTCGCTCCGGCCAGCAGCAGGGACGGGATCTCCCGGCGGGAGCGGAACGCGTCCAGGGTCAGCACGGTGAACAGGGCGCACAGGGCGAATTCGAGGCCCTCGACGGGGGCGGGCAGGGCCGCGCCGAGGGCGACGCCCAGCAGGCCGCCGCCGACCCAGTACGCCTCGCAGGCGAGCTGCATCGCCAGCAGCCGGGGAGCCGAGCGCTCCTGTTCGGGCAGCGACGCGCTGACGGCGTACGCCTCGTCGATCATCGCGTAGACCGCGTACGCCCTCGCCGCCGGGTGCCTGACCAGGTGGAGGGGGAACGAGAAGGCGTAGAAGACGTGCCGGAAGTTCACCACCAGGACCGTCAGCGCGACCGCCGCCAGCGGTGTGACGGTCGCGATCATGCCGACCAGCAGCAGCTCCAGGGAGCCCGCGAACGCGGCGACCGACAACGCGGGCGCCAGCCACCACGGCAGGCCCGCCTGGATGATCAGCAGGCCGAGCGCGATGCCCAGGGGGAAGATCCCGAGCCCGGCGGAGAAGGAGTCGTGGACGCCCGCTGAGATCCGGGCTCGTATGTCTTCTGGCACCTCTCCAGGGTCCCTTGAAAGTCCTGGCATGTGGTTGCGAATATTGCTGAGACGGTCGGTCTCCGTGCAATATTCCATCTATGGATGTCACTGATCGAGCAATTATTGCCGAGCTGGAGCGCGACGGGCGGCTGACCAACGTCGAGCTGGCCCAGCGGGTCGGGCTCACCACCGGGCCGTGTCTGCGGCGCGTTCAGCGGCTGGAGGCCGACGGGGTTCTGCTGGGGTACCGGGCCGTCGTCGACCCCGTCGCCATGGGGCGCTCCTTCGAGGTGCTCCTCGACCTCACCCTCGAAGCGCAGGACGCGGAGACCGTCGAGTTCTTCGAGGACATGCTGACGGCGGCGCCTGAGGTCGTGGAGCTGCGTCGGCTGTTCGGCAACCCCGACTATTTCGTGCGCGTCGCGGTCGCCGACCTCCCCGCCTACGAGGCCTTCCTCAGCCGCCGGGTCATGACGATCCCCCGGATCAAGAACGTGACCTCGCACTTCACCATGAAGACCGTCAAACCGGGTCGATAGCCGCTGCCTCAGGCCGGGCGGACCAAGCCCGCGTCGTACGCGAAGATCACCGCCTGTACACGGTCCCGGGCGCCGATCTTCGCCAGGATGCGGCCCACATGGGACTTCACCGTGGACTCGGCGAGATGCAGGCTCTCGGCGATCTCCGTGTTGTTCGCGCCGCCCGCCATCGCGATCAGCACCTCCCGCTCGCGTTCGGTCAGGTCGGCGAGCCTGCGTTCGTGGCCGGGGGCGGGGCCGGTGCGCCGGCTGGTGAAGGTGTCGATGAGCTTGCGGGTGACACCCGGGGAGATCACCGAGTCCCCGGCGGCCACCGCGCGGATGCCGACGACGAGTTCCTCGGGCCGCGCGTCCTTCAGGAAGAACCCGCTGGCCCCGGCGCGCAGCGCGTCGTACGCGTACTCGTCGAGGTCGAACGTGGTCAGCACCAGGACCCGGGAACGACCGCCCGACTCGACGATCCGCCGGGTCGCCTCGATGCCGTCCATACCGGGCATGCGTACGTCCATCAGGACGACGTCGGGGCGCAGTTCGGCCGTCTTGCGGACCGCCTCGCTGCCGTTGACGGCCTCGTCGACGACGGTCATGTCGGGCTCCGCCTCCAGCAGCATGCGGAAGCCGAGGCGTTGCAGGGTCTGGTCGTCGACGATCAGGACGGTGGTCATGCCGGGGGCTTCTCCGTGGTCGTGGTGTGGGCGGTGCCGGACGGGGGGTCGGTGCGCAGGACGGCGTGGACGCTCCAGCCGCCGTGGTCGTTGGGGCCCGCGGTGACGCCGCCGTCGTAGAGGGCCGCGCGCTGCCGCATGCCGATCAGGCCCTGGCCGCCGCCCGCCTTGCTGAGGTTCGCCCGCCGGGGGCGCGAGGGGCCGGAGTCCTCGACCGTGACCTGGACGGTGCCGGGGGCGGCGGTGAGGGAGACGGTGACCGCGGTGTCGGCGGCGGCGTGCTTGAGCGTGTTGGTCAGGGCTTCCTGGACGATCCGGTAGACGGCCAGCTGGACTCCCTGGGTGAGGCCGGTCAGCTCGCCCTCCGAGCGGAGGGTGGCCGTCGGGCCGGCCGCCCGGACCCGCTCCAGCAGGGGCTCCAGGTCGGCCAGCCCCGGCTGCGGGGCCAGCGGCGCCTCACCCGGGGTGTCCCGCTCGTCCCCGACGACCGCGAGCAGCCTGCGCAGTTCGCCCAGCGCGTCCCGGCCGCTGTCGCCGATGATGCGGAGCGTCTCCGCGCCGCGCTCCGGCTTCGTCCGGGCGAGGGAGGCGGCGCCGTCGGCGAGACCGACGATCACGGCGAGGGTGTGGCCGAGGATGTCGTGCATCTCCCGGGAGACCCGGGCCCGCTCCCGGGCGGTCGACAGCCTGGCCTGCTGGTCGCGGTCCTTCTCCAGGGCGACGATCACGGTGTTCACCAGCCGCCCGGCCAGCCCCAGGAAGGCGAACGCCGTCACGACCAGCAGCGCCAGCGTCAGCACCACCCAGGACCGGGTGGCGTGCGCGATCTGGCCGGCGTCCCAGAAGAGGGTGCCCGCCACGGTGATCTGCGCCAGGGTGAGGGCGGTGGCCAGCGCCGCCCGGCCGGGCGAGGCGAAACGGCCCATGTTGTTCAGCGCCACCACCCACGCGGCGTTCGCCCCCGTCAGGATGCCCAGGAAGGCGACGGGCATCGACACGACCGTGATGACGGCCCACACCAGCGTCGGCCGTCGCTCCCGCCACAGCAGCGGCACGGTGAGCGCCAGGGTCAGCGCCACCTTCACCGGGACGTTCGGGCCGAAGTCGTCGTCGAACACCTCGGAGACACCCAGCAGCATGCAGATGACGGGCACGGCCCAGAGCCGGATGCGCGGATGCGTCCGGTCGGCCAGCCGCCACCCGGCCAGCCGGGTGATGATCGAGACGATCGCGCGCTGGTCGGTCTCCTCCGTCAGCGGCCGGGGAAGCCGGATGACGTCGGACGGCGCCGCCGGGGCGGCTGCCTTCGATGCGATCACTCTGTACGCCCTCCAGGGATCGGGCGGGCCCGCCCGCCGGCCTCGGGGGAGTGGACCGGCGGACGGGGGCTCGGAGGACACGGCCGGCCGGGCCCCGACGCCCAGATGGGGATCGTACGGCCGTGCTGTCGGTGGACTCCTGTCAGTGCTTGCGGGCCAGATCCCTCGTGTCGTCCGCGCTGTCGGCGTCCTCGTGGCCCGCCGGGGCGGTGGCCGTCCGGGCCTCCAGGGCGTGGCGGAGTTTCTCGCCCTCGACGTCCACGTCGGGCATGATCCGGTCGAGCCAGCCGGGCAGGGCCCAGGCGCGGCGGCCCAGCAGGGTCATCACCGCCGGGACGATGGTCATCCGGACCACGAACGCGTCGAAGAGGACGGCCGAGGCGAGGCCCAGGCCGATCGACTTGACCAGCGCGGTGTCGTCCAGGAGGAACCCGGCGAAGACGGAGATCATGATGATCGCCGCTGCCGTGACCACCCGGCCGCCGTGCTTGAAGCCCGCGACGATCGCGTCCGTCGGCTCGGCCCCGTGGACGTACTCCTCGCGCATACGGGTGACGAGGAAGACCTCGTAGTCCATGGCCAGGCCGAACACGACGCCGATCAGCAGGATGGGCAGCACGCTGACGATCGGCTGGGTCTGGTCGACGCCGAAGACGTCCTTCAGCCAGCCCCACTGGAAGACCGCCACCAGCACACCGAGGGTCGCCACCACGCTCAGCAGGAAGCCGAGGGCCGCCTTCAGCGGGACCAGGATCGAGCGGAACACCAGGAGAAGCAGGATCAGTGCCAGGCCGACCACGATCGCCAGGTACGGGATCATCGCCTCGGCCAGCTTGGTGGAGACGTCGATGTTGACGGCGGTCGTGCCGGTGACCATCAGATCGGCGCCGGTGTCCTTGTGCAGGGCCTCGCTGTGGTCGCGGATGTCGGCGACCAGGTCCTTCGTGGCCTCACTGGTCGGCGAGCTCTTCGGGATCGCGGCGATCAGCGCCACGTCGCCGGCCTCGTTGAAGGCGGCCGGACGGACGGCGGCCACGTCGGACAGCTCGCTGATCGTGGCGTAGGCGTTCTCGGCCGCCGCCTTCGGGTCGTCGCTGCCGCGGGCGTCGACGACCACCGTCAGCGGGCCGTTGAAGCCCGGGCCGAAGCCCTTGCTCAGGGTGTCGTAGGCGACGCGCTGGGTGGAGCCGGGGGAGGCCATGCTGTCGTCGGGCAGGGTCAGGCGCAGCGACATCGCCGGGATGGCCAGCAGGCCCAGGCCCAGCACCGACACGACGAGCATCTTGACCGGGTTGCGGGTCACGAACCGGCCCCAGCGCACGCCCATCGCCTCGCGCTCGCCGCGCTCCTCGGCCCGGTGGCGCTCGCTGGTGAGCTTGCCCTTCATGATCCGCATCCCGGCGAAGCCCAGGACGGCGGGCAGCAGGGTCAGCGCGATGACGACGGCCACGGCGACCGCGAAGGCGGCGGCCAGGCCCATCGTGGTGAGCATCTTGATGCCGATGACGCTCAGCCCGGCCAGCGCGATGACCACGGTCAGCCCGGCGAACACGACCGCCGACCCGGCGGTGCCCAGGGCCCGCCCGGCGGCCTCCTCCGGCTCGTGCCCGTCCCTGATCTCGCTGCGGTAGCGGGAGACGATGAACAGGGCGTAGTCGATCGCCACCGCCAGACCCAGCATCAGCGCCAGGGTCGAGGAGGCCGAGGCCATGTCGAAGAACGCGGTCGACACGGTGATGCACAGGATCGCCACGCCCACCCCGAACAGCGCGGTCAGCAGCGGCAGCCCGGCGGCGATCATCGAACCGAAGGTGATGACCAGCGCCACGGCGGCGACCGCGAGCCCGATCAGCTCGGCGGCCTTGCTGGCGGCCTTCTCCTGTACGGCGCTGCCGCCCAGGCTCACCGTCAGCCCGGCCTGCTCGCCCTTCGCGGCGACCGCGTCCAGCGCGCCGGACGCGGCCTCGGTGATGTCGGCCTTGGGCACCTTGTAGGTGACCTGGGTGTACGCGATCGTGCCGTCCTTGCTGACCAGGCCGTTGGCGAAGGGCTCGGTGACGCTCGCGACCTGCGGCGCCTTCTGGAGGGCGGCGACGAGGGCGGCGATCTCGGCCTTGTTGGCGGCGGAGGTCAGCTTCTGCCCGCCGGGCGCCTCGAAGACGACCCGCGCGGTGGCACCGGCGGCGGAGGCCTGCGGGAACTCCTTGCCGAGCAGGTCGATCGCCTGCTGGGACTGGGTGCCGGGCAGGGTGAAGTCGTCCGTCGTCTTGCCGGACACGCTGGCGGCACCTATACCAACGGCGGCGAGGACGACGATCCAGAACATCAGGAAGAGCCGTCGGCGCCGGAAGGCGAGCCGGCCCAGCCGGTAGAGGAACGTGGCCACGGAAGTACTCCCAGCAGGAGGTGGACCCAGGAGCTGGATCACTGGAGGGCGGGGCCTGATCGACCCTGCGCTCACGCTAGGAGTGCTTTTCCGTCGTTCTCCGGCACCGGGGGATCGAATCCCGCGGGCGGGTAGTACCTGGGTACTACTGCGGCTCGTCCTGGGGTTCGGCGGCCTCCGCGTCGGTGGCCGCCGTGCCGGCCGCCATGGTGGTCTGTACGGAGGCTGCCGCCGTGGCCCGCTGCGCCGTCTCCAGGGCGTGCAGCCGCCGCTTGATGTCCCGCAGCTCGGTGAGGAGGGTGTCGGGACGGTTGATCCTGGTCATGGCGTGCTCCTGGTCATGAGGTGCTTTCCGGTCATGGGGTGCTTCCGGTTCCTGGTGTGACGGTCAGCTGGACCTGTTCCTCGCCCGCGTCGTTGCCCGGCGTGACCTCGATGCCCGTGATCCGTACGTCGAACTGGACGCCCTCGGGGAAGAAGACGTCCTTGATGACGACGGTGGCGTCGTCGCCGACCTGGTAGGACCCGAGTACGGGTTCGAGGTCGGCCCGTACCGTCAGCTCGGGCAGCACGACCGGCGCCGAGACGCTGGCCAGCGCCGAGCGGGCCTGGGAGGCCAGCAGGACGGGGTCGGTGAGGTGGACGTAGGAGACCTCGGTCTCGGTCAGGGGGCGCCCGGTGCTCCGGTCCTCGGCGACCCTGACCAGCTGACTCGTCTCGCCCTGCTCACCCAGCGCGAAGACCCGGCTCGCGGTGGAGGCGCCGTCGGCCGGCCAGGTGTAGCCGGTCAGATTGGCGCCGTACTCCCACACGTGCGGGGTGCCCTGCTGGCCGAGCCGGGGCGTGCCGACGCGCAGTCTGCGCACGGGGCGGCCGTCGGGGCCGTACGTCATGTCGAGCAGGAAGTCGGGGCCGCCCTCCAGGCTGGCCAGCTCGCGCAGCGCCTCGCCGGTGCTCTTCAGGCTGCTGCCCGGGTAGGCGAGGGTGAGGGGAGTGCCGGAGAGGGTGGTGGTCTCCGGGCGGACCCGGATGTCGCCGCCGGGGTGGGCCTGGGCGACGGCGACGAGGGCACGGACGATGTCCGACTGGTCGCGGTCGGTGAAAGCGACGGAGACGGCGCCCAGATCGGTGGTGGTGGCCGGGTCGAAGTCGGCGGGCAGGACCCGGCGGTGGTCGAAGTACGAGAGGAAACCGGCCGCCGAGATCTCCAGGTGCTGGTCCGCGGACGTGTACTTGACCGTCCACACGACCCCGCCCCAGACCAGCACGCCGTCCCGCTCGACGTAGAGGGCGGCGCGTCCGGGCTCGGTGAGTTCGCGCGGGTGATGGACCGTCACCCTCCGGTCGCCCAGCGGGAGTCGGCCCCGGAACTCGCCGGCCTCGTTCAACTCGGTGCTGAACGTGACGTCGTACAAAGGGAGTTCGTCGGTGATCGCGCCGGTGGAGAGGTCGGCGGTGTAGTAGGTGTAGCGGGTCGGTCGCAGGGCCATCAGCCCACCAGCCAGGAGGTGCTGAGGTAGATCAGCTGCTTGGCCGGGAGCGGCGAGTCCTGGGGGTACAGCGCCACACCGCCGTCGGGGTCGAGGAGCAGTTCGAGGCCGCGGGTCGTGCCGCCGATCACCGTGTACCAGTGGTGCCGCATCGCCGGGCGGAAGCCGGCCGGGACGGTGATGAGCGGGGTGCCCTGGGCCGTCAGCGCGAGCGCGCTCGTGAGGGCGCCGCGCAGATGGACGGTGGCGCCGACCCGGCGGATCGCCGGTGTCTCGCCGTTGTACACCGACCAGTTGGCGAGAAGGGCGAGATTGATCCAGCCGGTGTCCTCGTTGACGGCCCGCCAGCCCGCAGTGCTGTCGTACCGCTCCAGGTGGTTGGTGTCCCAGCGGTGGATGTACATGCCGGTGTACGGGTACGTGGGCCGGCCGCCCTCGCCCCACACCCGGAGGATGCCACCGGCGGCCGTCGTCCAGGGGCGCAGGTCGTCGATGTTGGCGTTGGCGATGGTCGTCGCGCTCTTGGGGACCTTGATCCGGGCGAGCAGAAGGTGGTCGCCGGTCACCGTGGGGTCGACGGGGGTGGCGGCCTCCGTGCCCTTGACGAGTTCGACCGTCATCCCGGCGGTGGCGTCGCCGTACTGGGTGTCGCGCTGCCTGGCGACTATCAGGTCCTGACGCGGGTTGAGCGTGCTGGCGGGGTAAGTGCCGAGCACGTCGATGGTCTTCGACTGGTCGAGCGTGACGAGATAGGCGCCGGTCGCGGTGGACCTCGTCCCCTGGATCACGCCCTGGAAGGGGGCGACCGTCACCTTCCCGGAGACGGTGGCCGTGGCCTGCACCCGGCCGGGGTCGCCGGTGGCCGGCTTGATGCCGCTGCGGGCCTGCACCGGGCCGGCGCCGGGGGCGGCGAACACCCCGGTGGCGAGCCGGGCGTCCTCCGCGTCGATGACACCGCCGGAGATCCAGGCGGAGTCACGTTCCGGTGTGGGCGTGCTCATGGTGATGCCTCTTCTCGAAGGGATGTCACGTGTTCTCGAAGGGATGTCACGTGACGGGGAACGCCACCACGCGCAGGCCGGTATAGGTGGCGGAGACGGTGGGCACGGTCGCGGTGCCGGTCGTGATGCCGCCGCCCCGGCCGATGTACTGCGTCAGCTGCAGGGACGCCGACGACGCGGGAACCGGCAGGTGGCAGGTCGTGACGGTGGTGATGAGCCTGGTGGGACCGCCGTGGAAGGTGCCGACGGAGATCACACCATCCGGTACACGGACCACGTGGTCCCACCGCTCGTCGCTGCCCGAGCAGGACACCATCACCTGCCCGGTGATGAAGAGCAGCCGGGGGTAGGGCGCAGCCGGGACGGTCACCTGGTTGAAGGTGAAGTTGGCGGCGCCCGCCGTGCCGCTCTGCGGCCAGCCCGTGTCCGCGGGGCCGAAGAACTGCACCGAGCCCGTGACCGCGGGCCGCCAGGCGCTGCCGGTGCGCACGAGGTCGAGCCCGGTTTCGAGGTCGTACAGGCGCTGCCCCGAGTAGCCGTCGGCCGGGAGGTTCTCGTGGGTCTGCAGGGGGAGCACTCCGCCGGCGGCGACGGTGGACACCCGCAGGTCCTTGATGTCGGCCTGGGTGATCGCCCCCGCGTTCGCCCGGACGGTGATCGAGGCGAGCGGGATGAGGTCGCCGGTCACCGTGGGCGGGACCGGGGTCACCGCGGGCGCCCCGGCGACCACCCGGACGAGCATGCCGTCGCTCTCGTCGCCGTACTGCCGGTCGGTCTGCTGGGCCACGATCAGGGCGATGCGCGGGTTGGACGAGTTCGCCGGGGCCTGGCTCAGGACGTCGAGGCTCTTCTTCTGGGCCAGCGTGATGAGATATGCGCCCGCCGCGGTGTTCCGGGTGCCCTGGACGACGCCCTGGAACGGCTGTACGGACACATAGCGGGACGGGGTCTCGGTCGCTTCGACGTTGCCGGGGTTGCCGGGGCCGGGCTTGATGCCGGTACGGGCGGCGATCGGGTTGCCGGGGTTCGCGGAGGCGGCGGCGAGCACGCCGGTGGCGAGGCGGGCGTCCTCGGCGTCCACGACGCTGCCGGAGAGCCATCCGGAGTCGCGTTCGAATTCAGCAGCCATGCGGAGAGGTCCTTCTGTCGCTGGTCGTCGTAACTCCCGCTGACGGGAGCGCGGTTGGTCGAGTACGCGGGTACGGCCTCGGCCTCAGAGCCAGGCGTCGCGCCACTCGGCGGTCAGCCGGGCGGCCGGGGCGTAGTCGCGGGCGCGGAACAGCACGGGCGTCGCCCCCGGCTTGAGCGGGAACCAGTCCGAGCCCGGCAGCAGTGTCGAGCGGCGGGACGCGGTGCCCTGGAGCAGGACCGAGCGGGCGTCGGTGTCGATGACCAGGAACTCCCCTTCCTGGAGGGTGAGTTCGAAGGCGAGTTCCTCACCGGTGGCGGTGTTGGTGATCACCGGCTGGACGCACGGTCCCGCTATCCGCCAGACCGGCCAGGTCGGGGCGGTGCCCTTGTTGTCCAGGAGCAGCCGCCCGCCGGAGGAACCGCTGCCGAAGTCCAGCGGGAAGGAGAGCGGGAAGACGACCCCGCCGCTGGAGGAGGGCAGTGGGCAGGTGCTCGCGTTCAGGCCGTTCGAGTAGCGCAGCGGGTCCGGCGCGGTCATCGTCAGGGAGAACTCGAAGACGCCCGCCTTCCGGTCGGCGACCTTCGACTCGGCGCTGAGCCGGACCAGGGCCCGGCGGGTGCGGTGCGGTTCGGTGACGACCAGGGGGGACAGGGCGCCGCCGTCGGCCAGTACGGCGGCCAGCCGGTCCTTGGCGGACTCCTTCGCCGCCCGGTCGGGGGCGATGGCGGTGCCTTCGAGGGTGATGACACGCGGGCCCCGGTAGGAGGGGGCGTCGAAGGCGCCGTGCCGTTCGGGGCGGTCGGTGAGGGTGAGCCGGACCGGCGGGGAGGAGGCCCAGCCCTGCTCGCTGGTGACCCACCACTCGACGCCCGCGTCGTCGACGGTGTTCCCGGCCCAGCCGTCGACCTCGAACACCGGCTGCTGGAGCTGCCGCCCGCTCATCGCTTGGCCGCCCAGGCGAGTTCGCGGGCGGTGATCCGGCCGATCTCGTACTCCGACTGCCCGGGCCTGGGGTGCACGTTGACGGTCACGGCACCGGCCCCGGCGCCCGCACCGGTACGGGCCGCCGCCTTGGCGACGGCTCCGGCGAGGCCGTAACCGGGGCCGATGACCCCGCGCGCGGTGGCGGTGGCGAGCCGTCCGGCGGCGCCCGCGACCCGGTTGCCCGCGCCTTCCATACCGAGGGCGAGACCCTCACCGACGTTGTCGCCGAAGCCCATCATCACCTTGGAGGGGGAGGAGATGCCGAGGATGCTGCGGATGGGGCCCGGGATGTTGTTGATGATGAAGTTCTTCACGGTGTCGAGAAGGGCCGAGGCCTTGTTCCTGATGCCGTTGATGAGCCCCATGATGAGATCGCCGCCCATGCTTCTGAGCTTGTCGGGCAGTTCGGCGAAGAAGCCCGCGATCTTCCCGGGAACGCCCTTCAGGAAGTCGACGGCCGAGTTCCACTTGTCGACGATCCAGTCCCGGACCGCGGCGACCGCCTCCTTGATCCGGTCCCAGTTCCGGACGATCGCGAGGACGGCGATCCCGACGGGCCCGGTGAGGATGGCGACCAGCAACGGCCAGTTCGCCTTCAGCCAGTTGATCACGTTCTTGCCCGCGTCGATCAGCCAGTTGATGGCCGCCGACGCGCCTTTCATGACCGTACCCACCACCTGCCCGATGACCTTGAACGCGGCCTGCATGACCGCCTGCACGGTCTTGGACTGCATGGCCATGTCGATGAGCTTGGTGATGAGCGGCATGATGAGGGCGAGGATCGCGCCCAGGATGTTGGCCTTCATGGCGGTGTTCAGGCCGCGTTGGGCGGTGGTCGCGCCCCGCAGTCCCTGACTGAACCGGTTGAAGAACCCACCACCGGTGGCGGCACTGCGCCCGGCGCGCTGGACGTCGGCGGAGGCGCGGGTGGCGGCGGTCCGCATCTGGTTGAGGCCGCCGCTCGCCTGGGCGGCCGACGTACGCAGCCGACTGGTGGCGGTGCTCGCCTGCGTCGCGGCGGCCCTGAGCTGGTTGACCGAACCGGTGGTACCGGTCACCGCGGTACGCATCCGGCTGACGGCACCGCCGGTACTGCTCGCCGCGGTTCTCATCTGGTTCAGCGCCCGGCTGACCGATACGAGTGACGTCTGCATGGTGGGTTGGCTCCGTCTGTGTCGCCGGCTGTGGCTTGCGGGGTACTACCGAAGGGACCGGTTGAGATCGTTGACGTCGTTGCGCAGCCCCTGGATCGCCCGGCCGGCGCCCCTGGCACGGCCCTCCAGCTCACGGACCCGCTGCAGGCCCGCCCGGACCTGCCGGTCCAGCACACCGACCTGACGGAGGGCGGTATTGGCCTTGCGGTCGGCAGCGTTCGCCTTGATCCGTACGGATCTGCTGCGCTGGTCGGCGGCCCGGGCGACGCCGGCGGTTCTGCCCAGTTGGGTTCGCAGGGAGGTGATCTGGCCGTGCAGGCGCACCTCGCTCTGCTGCGCCGCACTGCGGATACTCGCCATGCCGGTGCGCGTGTTCCGCTGGGCGCTGTCGATCCGTCGGTTGAGGGAGGCGAACCGGCTGTTGGAGCTCCTGTCGTACTGCTCCAGGTTCCTGAACCGGTTGTCGGTCCGCTGGTCCCGTTGCGCCTGCTCCCGGTCCTCCCTCCGCTGCTTGAGGGCCTCGGACAGGGTCCACTCGTGCTTGAAGAGGCCGTACTCGAACTGGGCGCCGAAGACGCTCGCGTGGGCGCCGGTGGCCTCGGCCTTGAGACCGGTCGCCTCGGCCTTGGCGACCACCGCCTCGGCCTTCGCGATGGCCCACTCGGCCTTGAGGCGCTCCTCCTTGACCCACTGGTTGATCTGCGACATCACCGCCTCCTTGAACGCGGTGATGTCGCCTCGCACGTCGGCCACGTGCCCCCTCCTCGTCTTCCTTCGCTCAGGGCGTGCTGAGGAACGCCACGATGTCGGCCGGACTGGCGCCGGGCGCTTCCCCGCCCCCGACCCGTACCGCCTCGGCCCCGGCGGGCTGGTCCTCCCGGCCCGGCCGCGGCAGCGGCTCCGGATAGGGCGCCGGGTCGGTGTCCTCGTCGCGGTTGACCGTGGCGAACATCCAGTTGGCGACCGCCAGTTGGTCGACCACGGCCGCCAACAGGTGGTCCGTCACCGACCAGTCCGCCTGTTCGCCGTGCACCGCCCGGGCGAACGACGAGTCCGCCGGGAGGTGTTCGGTCAGGACGCGCAGACGGCGGGAGGACAGGGTGCCCCGGTGCCAGTCGAGGAGGTCGATCCCGTAATGGCGGAGCAGGTCCGCCTCCAGGGCCTCGGCGTGCTCGTCGACCAGCGCGCCGAGGCTCAGCCTTCCCCCAGCGTCATGCCCGTCTCGTTGCCGTACGCCTCCAGGATCGCGGAGACGTCCTGGACGCTGATGTCGTACTTGGCGAACCGCTCGAACTGCTCGGCGCCAAGCAGCAGCGCGAGCAGCCCGTCGATGTCGTTGTCCTCCAGCGTCGCGATCTGCTTGGCGATGCTGCGCGGGAACTCGGTGGGCAGCCGGAACACATCCGTGTCCACCTCGAACTCCCAGTCCTTACCGAGCGTTTCGAGGCGCTGGGCACGGGCGGCGTTGACATTGAAACGGGGCATGGTGGTGTTCGTGCTCCTTGTACGGGTGCTGCCGGTGACCGGCGGGAATCGGTGGCTCAGACCGGGCTGAAGCTCGGGTCCTTCATCAGGAACACGGCCAGCGGGGCCTCGTCCGCCGCCGCGAGCGCCGTGAACGTCACGCCCAGCTTGACCGGGGCCGTGCGGACGAGGGAGATCTCCTCTGTCTCGGTCACCTGCCCCCGGGCGACGATCAGCCGGTACTTGACCTCGTTGCCGTCGACGAACTCCAGGCCCAGCATGCGCTCGTCGAACCGGGGCTCGGACGCCAGCTCGTACTTGTAGAGGCCCGACCCGGTCGCCGTCTCCTTCACCTGGCCGCCCCCGAAGAAGAACGGCAGCGTGGCCTCGTTGAGCTGCAGGAGCTGGAACTTGAAGCTGAGGTCGCGGTCGGAGTAGACGAACCGGGCCGCGCTGACGCTCTGCCAGGTGTCGACGGGGTCGAGCTTGTCCTTCTTGGAGATCTTGACCCCGTCGGTGGTGGTGTAGCCGAGGTCGCTCCAGCCGGCGCCCCACGCCGCGCTGGTGTCGGCGGGCGGTGCGGTGGCGAGCGGGGCGATGAGGACGCGGCCACTGCCCGCGACCCGGATCTCCTTGGCGTTCGTTCCGGCCATCACTGCTCCTTGGTGGGAGATGAACACGACGTACGTGGGACATGCGAGAGACGTGCTTGAGGTGGGGGTGACGCGGTGGTGCCGTGACGCGGTCCGCCGGTCAGGCCGGGCGGACCACCAGCCGGGTGGTCGACACGTAGCGGCTGGCGGTGGCGTGCCGGTAGTCGGGCAGCCAGCGCGGGCCGTCCTCCTCGACGACGTCGACGACGGTCGCCGCGCCGTACACCGCTCCCCGGAGCTGGAGCATCAGCGCGCGGGCCACGAGGGAGACGGTGTGCGCGGCGGGCTTGTCCGGCCCGTACACCTCAAGGTCGACCAGCGGGTTGTCGAGCCGGGGGTCCTCGGCCCATGCTCCGCCGACCCGGGAGACGAGCACGGCACGCTGCGTACCGTCGAAGCCGGCGGGCGGCTGGACGTCCACGACGACACCGGCCAACTCGCCGCGGTCCTTGAGGAGATCGACGACCAGCCGTTCCACATCGGGGAAGTTGATGTACGGCTCGCTCATCGCCCGGACTCCGGCTCCGCTTCCGGTTCGGGCTCTCGCTCCGCCTCCGGCGTGTCCTCCACCGGCCGGGCCAGGACTCCGACGATCTCGCGCGCGGTCTGGTCGTCCGTCTCCACGATGTCGCCGGGCTCATGCCCGTTCCACCAATAGGTCAGCAGGATTCTCGGCACAGCGGTTCCCCCGGTAGTTCGGCTGCACGGAACTGTATGGAGCCGCACGGTCACGGGCCCCCGCCCGAGCGGCGCCGTCACGGCTGATGGAATATCAACTTCCGCCGTTTCCAGTGGAGTTGGTGTCTCCAGAGCCCCAAATCTAATGCGACCCACAAGTGTGATGTGAGTCAACCTGTGTTTCGAACAGGTAACGATGGGGCTGATGAGGCGTCCATTATCACGGCGTGGCCCGGAGTTGGAAGTTTTTACCGACGCGTAACTTCCACGTTGTACTACTCGCCCGTAACTTGACGAGTGAACAGCATCCTCGTGATCCGGATCACAGGGCGTAGAGCCGTCGTAACTCCCTTGAGCCGCAAGGAGATCACTCGATGCTGCCCTGGAACCGCGTCCTCAGACCCGTCGCCGCCCTGCTGCTGGCCGCCGCCGCGACCCTCGTGCCCGCCGCCACCGCGCGAGCCGAAGCCGCCGTCACGTCGAGCAGCGGCTGGAACGACTACTCCTGCAAGCCCTCCGCCGCCCATCCCCGCCCCGTCGTCCTCGTGCACGGCACCTTCGCCAACGGCATCGACAACTGGCTCACCCTCGCGCCGTATCTGAAGAACCGCGGCTACTGCGTCTTCTCGCTCGACTACGGCCAACTGCCCGGCGTCCCCCTCTTCTACGGCCTCGGCCCCATCGACGAGTCGGCCGAGCAGCTCGACGCCTTCGTGGACAAGGTGCTCGCCGCGACCGGCGCCACCGAGACCGACCTTGTCGGCCACTCCCAGGGCGGCCTCATGCCCCGCTACTACCTCAAGTACCTCGGCGGCGCCGCCGAGGTGCACACCTTCGTCGGGATCGCGCCCAGCAACCACGGCACCACCCTGAACGGCCTCACCAACCTGCTGGCGTACTTCCCCGGCGCCGCCGACCTGCTCTCCACGGCCACCCCGGCCCTCGCCGACCAGGTCGCCGGGTCCGCCTTCCTCACCAGGCTCAACGCGGGCGGCGACACCGTCCCCGGTGTCCACTACACGGTCATCGCCACCAAGTACGACGAGGTCGTCACCCCGTACCGCAGCCAGTTCCTGAGCGGGTCCGACGTGCACAACGTCCTGATCCAGGACCTGTGCCCGCTGGACCTCTCCGAGCACGCCGCCCTCGGACTGCTAGACCGGATCGCGTTCCACGAGGTCACGAACGCCCTCGATCCGGCGCACGCCACCGCCACCACCTGCCTGTCGGCGGTCGGCTGAGCCGGCCGGGCATCCTCCGCCGGGACCTGGTCGGCCTGAGCCGCCGCCCAGGCCCCGGCGAGATCAGTGCCGGCGCCGGCGGACCGACAGCGACAGGGCGGCGGCGCCCATGGCCAGCGCGCCCGCGCCGGCCATCGCGAGGTACGGGGTGCCGGCGGAGCCGCCGGTCTCGGCGAGGTTCACGGCGGCGCCGGCCGGTGTCGGCCGGGTGACCGGCTCGGTCGTTCCCGTACTCGGCTCCGCCGAGTGGCCCGCGTGGTCGACCGTCGACTCGTCGGCACCGGCCTCGATCTGCTCCTCGGAGGGCGTGGAGGGTGCGGAGGGCGTGGAGGGTTCAGCGGACGCGGAGGGCGTGGGGGCGGAGCTGCCGGGTGCCGTTCCCGCGCCCGAGCCCGCGCCGAACGTCACGTCCGAGCACGAGTAGAACGCCTCCGGGCTGTCCGAGCGCTGCCAGATCGCGTACAGGAGGTGTCTGCCGGAACGTTGCGGCAGGGTGCCGGAGAACGTGTAGAAGCCGCCCGTCGCCACCGGGTCAACGGCGGTGGCGACCGGGTGTTCGAAGTCCAGGTCGGACCAGGACAGGGGCCCCGACGGGTCGTAGCCCGGCTTGGTGAGGTACACCACGAAGGTGCCCTTGTGCGGGGCGGTCACGCGGTACCTGAAGGTGTACGAGCCGCCCCGCACACCGGTCGCGGGCCAGTCGGCGCGGGGCAGGTCGAGGCCCTTGAACTCGGCGTTGCCCGCGCTGCACAGCTTCCCGTCCGGGATCAGCGCCTGGTGCCGCCCGCCCGCCTCGCCGATCCGGATGCCGTTCCAGTCGTACAGCGCCTGCGTACCGCCCGCCGCGACCGCCGCCCGGCACGCGGCCGACCGCGGGCTCTCCGGGCCCTCCGCGTAGCACTGGGCGACTCTGCTGACCGGGTCGCCCATCGAGCCGTGCGCGGACGCGGGCGTCGCGGGCAGGGCCAGCGGGGCGAGACCGAGGCCGGCCACGGCGGTGATCACGGCGGCCGTGCGGCGGCAGCGGCTTGCGGACATGCGGGATCTCCTCGGAACGGTCCTCGGTGGGGGCGATCAGCAAACTAGCCCGAGGGAACCGCGAAATCGCCTGCTGGAGGCGGGTGGAGGGGATCCTTATGGTCGGCTTAAGGAAGGGTTCGGACTGCGCTCAGGTAGCGGGCGCGGAGAGGGTGACCTCAGCCGTCCGGCCACCAGGTGCGCGCGATGTCCTTTCGGACCTCGGGACGCTCGGTGACGCGTTCGTCGACCTCTTCCCGCACCCGGCGGGCGTCCGACTTCTTCAGGGGCTTCTGCACGGTTACGCGGCGCATGGCTGCCTCCTTCGGTCCACCGGGTGCCGCGGTTTCACGGAGATGGACCGTTCCCGGGAGGGTGACTCATCGGCGCCGGTCTGTCAGTGGCGGCCGTCACGATTCGATTGTCAGTGGCGGGTGTCACTCTTGGCCGCATGACGAACACCGACTGGGACGCGGAGGCCGCCACCTTCGACGACGAACCCGACCACGGCCTGCGCGATCCGGCCGTCCGCGAGGCCTGGGCGGCCCGGCTGCGCTCCTGGCTGCCCGACCGCCCCGCCGACGTCCTCGACCTCGGCTGCGGCACCGGCAGCCTGTCGCTCCTCGCCTCCGAACAGGGACACCGCGTCACCGGCGTGGACGCCTCCCGGGCGATGGTCGACCTGGCCAGGGGCAAGCTCGCCGGCCGCGCCGCCGTGTTCCTCGTCGGCGACGCGGCGGCACCTCCGGTGGGGGAGGAGCGCTTCGACGTTGTGCTCGTACGACACGTCCTGTGGACCCTGCCCGACCCCGCGCGCGTGCTGCGGCACTGGCAGGGGCTGCTCAGGGCGGGCGGACGGCTGGTGCTGGTCGAGGGCGTGTGGGGCACGGTCACCCCGGCCGGCATACCCGCCGACACCCTTACGGGACTGCTCGCGCCCCTGGCCGCCGACGTACGCGTGGAGCGGCTGTCCGGGGACGCGGCGCTGTGGGGGCGTGCGGTGGAGGACGAGCGGTACGCGGTGCTGGCCCGGCTGTAGGAGGGCAGGAGTTTTTTCTGGGTGGGACCTTCAGCCGAGCAGCTTCTCGAAGCCGCCCTCGCGGGCCAGTGACTCCAGCTCGTCGAGGGCCTTCACGGCGGCGGACGCGGCCTGCGGGTCCGACTCCGCCAGACCACTCTCCGCGAACTCGTCCTCGTCCAGCCGTCGTACGTCCGTGCCGTCCGCGGAGCGCCACAGGTCCAGGTCGAGATCCTCGACGACCAGGTCGCTGCCGGTGAGCCTGGCCGGGCGGGCGATGTCGCAGTACCAGCCCTTCAGCACGCCCGACGCGGTCCGGACCTCCTTCACCGAGTACCAGCGGTCCCGCCAGTAGTACTCCGTGAACACGTCACCGGGCTCGAAGCGGACGAAGCCGAAGTCGCGGACTCCGTCCGTGGCCCAGGCGGCGCGTACGGCGAGTCGGGTGCCGTCGTCATGGAGCAGCTCGGCCGGGTAAGTGATCTTTATGCGGCCCGCCTTGACGAGTACGACGTTCAGTGTGGAAGGCGTCGTGGGTGTGGGCTCAGACGAGGTCGCGGACATAGCGCACCTCCGTCGCGCAGATCTCGTAGCCGAACCACTTGTTGATGGCGATCATCGGTCCGTTTCCGGCGTCGTTGCCCGTCAGGGCCTCCGTGTAGCCGGCGGCGCGGGCGCGGTGCAGGGAGTCGTTCTTGGCCAGCTTCGCCAGGCCCCGGCCGCGGAAGTCGCGGGCTGTGCCGGTCATCGCGGTGCCGTAGCGGGTGGCGCCGTCGGTGCGGGCCGCGCTGAAGGCGGCGGGGCGTCCTTCGACCACCGCGACCGAGGTCAGCTCCGGGCTGAACAGGGGGTGCTGCCAGTACTCGCGGAGCCAGGCCTCGTAGTCCGTGAACTCGTAGGAGACATCGCTCGGTTCGTCGGACATCGTCTCCGCGTCCAGCTCGAACAGGGGGCGCGGGTCGGCCGCGTAGTCGGCGCCCGTGCGGAGTTCGACGCCCGGCGGGGGGTCCTGGCGCGGGGGCAGGGTGCCGTTCACCAGGTCCAGACGGAGGAAGTGCGCGTTGCGGCTGGAGCGGTAGCCGCGGTGCTCGGCGAAGGCGCGGTTGCCGGGGGCGTCCAGCACCCACGCGAAGGACTTCGTCACCCCGGCTGCCGCGAGGTGCCGTTCGGCGGTGCGGACGAGGAGCGAACCGGCGCCGCGTCCTGTGCGCTCCGGGTGGACGTACACGTTGACGAAGCCCTGGCCGGGCTCCGGGCTGTCGTGCACGACCGCGGTCTGGGCGGTGCCGAGCACCTCGCCGTCCTCCTCGGCCACGAGGGCCTGGAAGTGGGCGTCGGGGTGGGCGTGCGTGATGCCGTACGCGATGGCCTCCGGCGTGAACAGGACGAAGGGGAGGGCGATACGGCGGACGTGGGCGAAAGCCTCGACGCCGGCGGTGTCGTCGGGGCGTAGGGCTCGGACGGTCACTGTCATGAGCTGGGACGTTACGCGGGGGAGCTGCGCGGGTGCCTCCCATTTTCCGGTGGGTGCGGGAGAATCGCGGGGTGACTTTGAAGATCCGCATCGATGACAGTGCGCCGCCTTACGAGCAGGTGCGGGCGCAGATCTCCGAGCAGGCTCGGGCGGGGGTGTTGCCGGTGGGGTACCGGTTGCCGACCGTGCGGGGGCTTGCGGAGGAGTTGGGGTTGGCGGCGAACACGGTGGCGAAGGCGTATCGGGCGTTGGAGTCGGACGGGGTGATCGAGACGCGGGGGCGTAACGGAACGGTGGTCGCTGCCGCGGGCTCGGCGGCTGATCGTGAGGCTGCGGGTGCTGCGCGGGCTTATGCGGAGCGGGTGCGGAGGCTTGGGCTGGGGGCGGATGCGGCGTTGGCTGCTGTGGAGGATGCCCTGCGGGCGGCTTATCAGGGGTAGTCCGGTCGTTGTTCGGGTGCGGCGCGGTGGGGGCTTGTCGCGCAGTTCCTCGCGCCCCTAAAGGCCTGCGGTTGCCTGGGGGCCCAAAGGTGCGCTCTTCCTCGCGCCCCTAAAAGGGGGCCCAAAGGTGCACGGTTCCCCGCGCCTCTGCAAGCCGTCTGTCCTCTTACAAGTACAGGCCCGCGTCCGCTCCCTCTCTCTGGTCCGGGACCGTTGTCGGGGTGGTGCCCCTGCGTAGGGCGTACAGCTCGGCCAGGGTTGCGCCCTCTCTGCCCAACCCTTCCTCCGTGCCCAGCCAGGTTGTCGCCTCCCGGCGGGTCAGGGGGCCCACCTCGATGCGGGCCAGGCAGCGGCCGGGGCGGACGACCGCCGGGTGGAGGCGTTCCAGGTCCTCGTTGGTCGTGACGCCCACCAGGACGTTGCGGCCCTGGCCCAGCAGGCCGTCCGTCAGGTTCAGGAGGCGGGAGAGGGCCTGGCCCGCCGTGTGCTTCGCCTCGCCTCTGATCAATTCGTCGCAGTCCTCCAGCAACAGGAGGCGCCAGCGGCCCTTGCCCGTGCCGTCGTCCTCGCCGATCGCGATGTCCATCAGGTAGCCGACGTCGGAGAAGAGGCGCTCGGGGTCCAGGACGCAGTCCACCTGGCACCAGTCCCGCCAGGAACGGGCCAGCGTGCGCAGCGCGGACGTCTTGCCGGTGCCGGGCGGGCCGTGGAGCAGCAGGAGGCGGCCCGCGATGTCCTCCGGGGTCGTCTTCATCAGGCCGTCCATCGCGTCGGCCACCGGTGCCGTGTAGTTGGCGCGGACCTCCTCCCACGTACCCGCCGAGATCTGGCGGGTCGTGCGGTGCGGGCCCCGGCGCGGGGAGACGTACCAGAAGCCCATCGTCACGTTCTCCGGCTGCGGTTCGGGCTCGTCCGCCGCGCCGTCCGTCGCCTGGTCGAGGACCTTCGCGGCCAGCTCGGGCGTGGTCGCCGTCACCGTGATGTCGGCGCCGCGGTTCCAGCGGGACACCAGGAGCGTCCAGCCGTCGCCCTCCGCCAGGGTGGCGCTGCGGTCGTCGTCGCGGGCGGCGCGCAGCACCTTGGCGCCCGGCGGGAGAAGGGTCGCCCCGGACCGTACGCGGTCGATGTTCGCCGCGTGCGAGTACGGCTGCTCGCCCGTCGCGAAGCGGCCGAGGAACAGCGCGTCGACGACGTCGGACGGGGAGTCGCTGTCGTCGACGTTGAGCCGGATCGGCAGCGCGTCGTGTGGGTTCGCAGACATACCGCCATGATCCGGCACCCGGGCGCCGTGCGCACCCGGTTTCCGTACCCTGCGGAGGCCTGCCCTCCGGCCGTACCTCGCGGTTACTGTTGCCCTTGATGGGACGTCATGGGTGGAATTCGGGGGCTCGGCGGTGGCAGCTCACCGCCCTGCTCGGTGTGGGGGCCGCCGCACTGGCCCTGATCCTGACCCTGCTCAACACCGTGCCGTCGAACGGCGGCAGCACCGCGGGCACCTCCCGCGACGGCGACAAGGTGCACGGCACGCCGGGCGCCGCCACCCCGGGGTCGTCCGACCCGGCCGTCGGCTGGGGGTTCACGCACACCCAGTTCAGCGCCGACGAGGGTGCGGACGCGGCCGTCGACCGGGTCGAGGGGCTGCTCTCCAAGGACCCCGGAATGCCGCAGAACCAGCACATCATGGGCTGGGGCGCAGGTAACCCCGAGCCGGTCAAGGGGCGTTACGACTTCACGGAGCTGGACCGCCGCATCGACTTCATGCGGGCGTCCGGCGCCACCCCGGTGGTCACCCTGTGCTGTGCGCCGGACTGGATGAAGGGCGGCAGGTCCGGCTCCGACAACACCGACTGGAGCCAGGCCTCGCTGGAGACGGCCCCGACTCCCGCGCACTACAAGGACTACGCCGCCCTCGCCGCGACCGTCGCCAAGCGCTATCCCGATGTCCGCCACTTCGTCGTGTGGAACGAGTTCAAGGGCTTCTGGAACAACTCCGAGGCGCGCTGGGACTACGAGGGCTACACCGAGCTGTACAACCTCGTCTACAAGGCGCTGAAGAAGGTCGACAAGGACATCATGGTCGGCGGGCCGTACCTCGTCATGGACAGCCTCGACCCCCGGCAGAAGCCCGACGCCTCGACGACCTTCAAGGGGCCCTGGGGTGCCATGGACCAGCGGGTCCTCGACGCCTTCGACTACTGGAACGAGCACAAGGCGGGCGCCGACTTCGTGGTTGTCGACGGCTCCAGCTACACCAAGGACGACGAACTCCTCCCCGACGAGTTCGCGGCCACCGACAAGTTCACGGCCGTGGGCGAGTGGGTGCGTGCGCGGGCGCCCGGACTGCCGCTGTGGTGGGCCGAGTACTACGTCGAGCCCGCCGACGGTGACGACAACCGCGACGGGTGGTCCGAGACGCGCCGCGAGGCCGTCCAGGCCGCCGGGTTGATCGCGATGGCCAAGGGGGGCGCCTCCTCCGGCTTCTACTGGAACCCGGAGGAGGAGAAGGGGGCCGGTTGTGCCGGCTGCCTGTGGACCCCCACCTCAAGTGGCAGTGGGGGAGCGGCACTTCCGATGTTCGACCTCGTCTCGCGGTTCGGGGCCGCATTTCCGCCGGGGACGAAGTACGAGACGGTTCCGGTGGCCGCCGATGACGTGCCCAATGTGCGGGTGCTCGCCGACGACAAGGCTGTTCTCGTCGTCAACGTCCTGGACCGGCCGATCGACGCTCAGGTGGACGGGAAGCGGTTCACGATGGGGGCGTACGAGGTGAAGTGGCTCAGCCGCTGAGCCACTTCACCGGCTGAGCCACTCGGCCACCCTCACTTCATCGTCAGGAATCTCTGCACCAGCGACGCCAGCAGCACCGCCAGCAGCGGCAGCGAGAACCAGAAGCTGCTCTGCAGCCACCGGAGTTGCCGCACGCTCGGTCGTACCGCCACCCGTACGGCCTCCCTCGCCGTCAGCAGCAGGATCAGGGCGACGGCCGCCAGGCCGCCCACCACCGACCACGGCGTCCAGGTCACCTGGGGGCCGATCGGGCCGGGGTCGGGCCGCGGCACCTTGCCCTCCGGCTGCTGCCGCAGCGCGTACATCGTCACGTCGGAGTTGACGAACACCTTCTTCAACTCGTCCCGCCCGTCCAGGTTCTGGAGCAGCCGGCCCTCCCACGCCGCCGAGTAGCCCACGTCCAGCTGGAGATAGATCACCTGGCTGCGGTTGACCATCAGATACGAGTTGGGGCCCGCGTCCTTGAGCGCCTTCACCAGCCCCGACACCAGGACCGGGTCGGCCGGAGCCAGCGTCGGTACGTACTGCACCTTCTCCATGTCCTTGGCGCCCCACGGCAGGGCCGGGGTGACGTTGTCGACCAGGTCGTTGCTCAGCCACAGCAGGCGGACCGTCGGATCGTCGTGCGCGTAGACGTAGTTCATCGCGGCGACCTCGCCCGGGCGGGTCCGTTCGAAGGACTCGTTGCCCCAACGGGCCACCAGGAAGCCGCCCATGAGGACCAGGCCCGCCATCAGCGCGGCCAGCGGAGCGAGGCTGATCTTGTCCCGGTCCCGTTCCTTCGCGGTCACCCCGGTGCGCGGGAACAGGGCGAGCCCGGCCAGCAGCGCCGCGCCCGGCAGGGCGAACATGAAGACGCGCAGGGCCATTTCGCCGCCGTACGACTGCATGCCGAAGCCCAGGAACGGGACGAAGGTCAGGACCAGCAGGGAGCGTTCGCGGTACTTGTGGTCGCGGCGGCGCCACCAGCCGTAGCAGGCGAGGGCCATGACCCCGCCGGCCAGCAGGACGCGGGTGTAGAGGACCAGCTTGTGGCTCGAACTGCCGCCCTCGATACGGCCGGAGACGCTCGACGAGACATTGCCGCCGACTCCGCCCATCCCGCCGAACAGTTCGTCGAAGTGCCCCGACCAGTACGGCTCGGCCATGAAGCCGACCCAGACGGCGACGATGACCCCGAACAGGATGGGCAGGCCCCGGAGTTCGGACTTGCCGATCAGGACCAGCATGGCCAGTACGCCCAGCATCACGAACGGGGTCAGCTGGTGGGCCGGGACCGTCGCCGCGAACAGGGCGATCAACACGGCCAGCAGGACAGCCTGTTGGCGGCGGTCCGTCGGTTCGACCTCCGCCTCGCCCGGCCGCATCCTCGCCCACAGCACCCTCGGCGCCCTGAACCACACCAGCAGGATCGCCACGAAGACGAGGTAGAGGAGGTAGGTGAAGCCCTGCGGGGAGAAGTAGTCCTGGCCGACCCAGCCGCTCAGGACGAAGATCCACACCCCGGTCCACTTGGCCCGCCAGCTCGCCCGCAGCGAGCGGGTCAGCAGGAACAGCGGTGCCAGATAGAGGAGTTGCATGGTCAGCGGCCACCAGCGGATGACCTCCGTGAGGTCGTTCACCCCGCAGGCCTTCGCCACGAACGCGGCGCCCGCGAAGAATCCCGGCCAGCTCCAGCGCGCGTCCAGGTCAGGTACGGCGGTCCCGGTGCGGTCGATGTAGTCGAGGAACCCGAGGTGCTGCCAGGCCGTCGCGAAGCGCGGCTCGGCCTCGATCACGGCGGGCAGCGCGTGCAGCGACACGACCGTCGCCAGCAGCGTCAGCGCCAGCAGTGTGCGGTGCTCGCGGTTGCCCCACAGCAGCGACGCGAACACCAGGACCAGCAGACCGGCCCCGATCAGCGTCGGCAGGGGGAGGACGGAGATCAGGCCGAGCCCGCCCATCCGGTCCAGGTCGGCCTCGCCGAGGCGGGACGCGGGCACCCAGTAGAGAAGCAGCGCGGCGATCAGCAGGCAGCCGAGGACCAGTCCGCCGCGCGTGGGTAGCAGGCGCTCGCGCAGGGAGAGCGGGTGTGGTGGCACGGGCGGGTCCTGTGGGGGCTCCTGGGTGCGCAACTCCCGTACGAGGGACGCCTGGGCGGCTCGTACGAGTTCCGCGTCCGCGCCCGCCGGGGTGGCCCGCTGCGGCAACGCCCCCTCCACCGGCTCCCGTTCCTCCACCGGCAGCCCCACCGCCTCCGGTTCCACCTGCTTCAGCGCCCAGGTCGGCCGGTGGTCCGCGCGCGGGACCGGTGTCCCCGTGGGCGGGGTTCCCGGGCCCGGGCGGACGTCGGGACGGCGTTCCTGGTGGTCGAAGTCGAGGTGGACGCCCAGGGCGAGGGTGTCCGAGTCCAGCGAGCGGGCCCAGCCCTGGCCGCGTCCCCGGGAGCCGGCGGTCAGGTCGGCGAGGTCACCGTCCGGTGCCGAACCTTCAGGGACCGCGTCGGCCGGAGCCGCCCGGACCGTCCGGTACAGCTTCGGCGCGGCGATGGCGACGATCACCGCGAGGGACGAGATCTCCGCGACGCCCGCTCCCGTCAGGCCCATCCGGGGGAGCAGCAGCAGCGTCAGACCGAGCACCAGGGCGCACAACAGGCCCTGCATCCAGGCCAGTCCGGCCGTACGGCTCTGCGCGCGCAGCACGGCGAAGTACGTCTCCATGACGACCCGCAGCACCGCGCCGACCGCGAACCAGCGCAGCAGCGGGGTCGCCGCGTCCGCGTAGCCCGAGCCGAAGACGCCAAGGATCCAGGGCGCCCCGAAGAACAGCACCCCGGCGACCGGCAGCATGATCCGGGCCATGCGCCTGAGCGCGGCCCGGGTGTTGGCGGCCAGCCGCGCCGGGTCGTGCGAGCCCTCGACGGTCAGTGAGGCGCCCATGTTGATGGCGAGCAGGTTGACCGTGCCGCCGATGGTCGTGGTGATGTAGAAGTACGCGTTGTCGGCGGAGCTGACCTGCGAGGCGACGATCACCGGCACCAGATAGACCACCGCGAGGGAGAACAGCGAGCCCGTGTAGTCACCGGCCAGGAACCTGCCGACCTCCCTCGGCGTCGGCGGGTTCGCCCCGGCGTGCTCCTCGGTCGCCTCGATGTGCCGGGGCACCAGCCGCCGGAACACCAGCCAGCCCAGCGGCAGCACCGACACGGCGATGGCCGCCACCCACGACACGAACACCCCGCTCATCGGGATCGCCGCCGCGAAGGCCACGAGCAGCCCCAACTTGACCGCGGAGAAAACCGTGTTGCCGACCGGCACCCACAGCGCGCTGCGCAGCCCGGTCAGCACCCCGTCCTGGAGCGTGAGCAGGTTCCACAGCACGACGGCACCGACGAACCCGAGGGCGGTCACCGGCCCGTGCAGGAACCGGTAGGAAGGCCCCCACACGTTCAGCGTCAGCAGGAAGGCCCCGGCGGCCAGCGCCACGATCACCGAACTGCCCGCGTACGTACGGAAGATGAACCGTCCGGTGGCGCGGCCCGCGACCGGGATGAAGCGGGCCAGGGCGCCCGTCAGCGTCACCGCCGTGAGACCCGCGAGGAGCTTCATGGCGGCGATCGCGGCGGAACTCTGGCCCACCGCCGACTCGGAGTAGTAGCGGGCGGCGGCCAGCCAGAAGCCGAGCCCGAGCACGGCGGAGATGCCCGTGTTGAGCATCAGCGCGTAGGCGTTGCGGAACAGCTGGCTGCCGCCGCCCTTGCCCCTGCCCAGTCCGGGCAGCCGCAGCCGCCGCCCCGGGCGCTGTTCCGCCGCCCGGGTCCCGGGTGTCCCGGTGGTCTCGGTCGCGGGTGTGGTCGTCGTGTCAGACACGGGAACTGATGGCCTTCCGGCGGACCTGGCGTGCTCTGCGGACGATGGCGTACCCCTTGGTGAGGGCACGGTCCCGGGCGAAGTCGCGGGCGATCGACCGGCCTTCGGCCAGCCGCGCGAACTCCTCGATACCGGTGGAGCGGCGCACGGTGACCCGCCGCAGGGCGTACGGCCCCTGCTCCCGGCGGGCCAGACCGTTGCCGACGGCCAGCGCCTGGGTGAACCCGGCCGCCCGTACCGCCGCCCGCACCCGGCGGCTGGAGTAGCCGTACGGATAGGCGAACGACACGGGTACGGCGGCCAGTTCACCCGCGACGACCTCACGGCAGCGGGTCAGCTCGAAGCGCAGCGCGTCGTCGTCGAGCCGGTCCAGCTCCGGGTGCGTATGGCTGTGGCCGCCGATCTCGACGCCCCCGTCCGCGAGTTCGCGCACCTGGTCCCAGTCGAGCATGGTGTCGAGGCCGCCGCCGGTGTCGTACGGGCCCCTGAGCCAGCCCGTCGACACGAACAGGGTGGACGGGAAACCGTACTTGGCGAGCACCGGCAGCGCGTGCCGGTGGACGCCCTCGTAGCCGTCGTCGAAGGTGATCAGCAGCGGGCGGTACGGGAGCGGGCGGCCGGAGCGCCAACTCGCCGCCAGGTCGGCCGTGTTGACGGGCGTGAAGCCCCGGTCGGCCAGCAGCGCCAGCTGTTCGGCGAACGCCTCCGGAGCCACCGACAGGGTCCTGGTCGCGTCGTTCGGTTCGGTGGCGACCGAGTGGTACATGAGGATCGGTACGGGCGTGCTCATGCCGTTCCCCCTTCGGCGCTCCGTCCGATCTCCACCACCGTGAACGTGGGCCCGCCCCTGCGGGCCCGGACACTCCCGAGGACGTAGCCGCCCGCCGCCGTCAGCACCCCGGCGACGATCGCGCCCGCCCGGCCCGCGCCGCCCGGGCGGGCCAGCACGGCGTCGCGCAGACCGCGCGCGACCCCGGCGGGCAGCACCCGGGTGGTGTACCTGCGCTCGGACTCAAGTCCCTTGTCCGCGCCGACACTTCGGGCCACCAGCGCCTTCGACAGGCCCTCGGCGTAGGTGCGGGTGCGGAAGTAGCGGAAGTGCTCGCGGATCTCCGGCACCCGGTGGTGGATCACCGCGCGGTCGTCGATCAGCAGGACCGCGTCCGGTCTGGCCCTGGTGAGCCGGATGCACAGCTCCGTCTCCTCGCAGCCCAGCGGGCGCTTGTCGCCGTCGCGTCCGATGCCGGTGGCGAAACCACCGGCCGCGTCGAAGGCCGTACGCCGGAACGAGGCGTTCCCGCCGAGGACGTTGCGGACCTTGACGCGCCCTTCCGGCAGGCCCTTGTACGTGCAGCCCACCACCCAGTCGAACTCCTCGGGGAACCAGGCCGGCCGGCGGCCCGACGCCCAGATCGGCATCGTACGGCCGCCTACGGCCAGCACCCGGGGGTCCGCGTAGCCGTCGGCGAAGTGGCGCAGCCAGTCGCGTTCGGCCACGGCGTCGTCGTCGAGGAAGGCGATGATCTCGCCGTGCGAGGCGGCGATCCCGGTGTTGCGGCCCGCCGACAGGCCGCGCGGGCCCGCGTTGGGCAGCACCCGTACGTCGGCGGTCTCCTTGTACTCCTTGGTCAGCCGGTCCAGGAGCGCCCGGTTGTGGTCCACCACCAGGAGGGTCTCCAGGGCCGGCCGCGACTGCGCCCGCACCGAGGCGACCGCCGCGAGGATGTCCTCCCAGCGGTCCTCGGTGTAGACACAGACGACCACCGAGACGTCGAGCTGGTTCAAGACACCTCTCCCCGGCTCGCGCTGAGCACGCGGGAGTGCGAACGGCCGCGCAGGTCACGCCGGTTGGAGCGCTCCTTCAGGATCACCCGCAGCACCCGCAGCCCGTCGCGCACGGCCCGCAGATTGCTCGCGCCGTGGATGCGCAGGTACTCGTGGCTCGGGATCTCCTGCACCTTGAGACCGGCCTTGACGACCCGGATGTTGATCAGGGTCTCGATCTCGAAGCCGGTGCAGTCGAGGTCGATCTTGTCGAGGCAGTGCCGCCAGAAGGCGTTGTAGCCGTAGCAGAGGTCGGTGTAGCGGGCGCCGAACTTCTTGTTGACGACCGTGCACAGCGCCCAGTTGCCCAGCTTGCGGATGGGCGTCATGTCGTCGGTGCCACCGCCGTTGGCGAAGCGCGAGCCCTTGGCGAAGTCGGCGCCCGAGACGAGCGCGGAGACGTACGACACGATCTCGTTGCCGTCCGCCGAGCCGTCCGCGTCGACCATCACGATGATGTCGCCGCTGCAGGCCTCGAAGCCGGTGATCAGGGCGTCCCCCTTGCCCTTGCCCTGCTGCTCGACGACCTTGACGCCGGGCCACAGCCCGCGCGCCACCTCGACGGTGTCGTCGGTGGAGTTGCCGTCGACCAGGACCACCTCGTGGATCCAGTCGGGCAGGGTCTTGAAGACGTACGGCAGGTTCTCCGCCTCGTTCATGGCGGGGATCACCACACTCACGGGTGGCGTGATCGCCAGGTGTGAGGAGATCGGCCGATACGCGTCGGCCGTTATCGGTCGCAGAACGGAACTCATGAGTCTGGTCCCTCTCGGTCCGGTGGACCGCCCGCCCCTGGGCGGCCCGGTTATGTGTCCGGTTCGAAAGGGGGGTTCTCACTCACGGCACGACGAACTGTCTCTCCGTATCGGTCTGTTGCTGTCTCCGTGCATGCCCGGTGAGCTGGCAAAGCTGGCCGGCCACCCGATCGGGTCTCCGGTCTCGCGGCACGGCTCGGCGAGATTCTCGTTCACCGAGCACGGCACCCCCCTACCGCGTCCCGCTCCGACGGTCGTCGT
The DNA here is from genome assembly GCF_002954775.1 of Streptomyces geranii. Lineage (GTDB taxonomy): Bacteria > Actinomycetota > Actinomycetes > Streptomycetales > Streptomycetaceae > Streptomyces > Streptomyces geranii. The sequence continues at coordinate 41,386 of NZ_PJME01000022.1, read as the reverse complement.
GGACCCTGAGCCCTCCCCTGAGTCACAGGACGACGTACCGATGCGGGTGAGATGTCTGACGGTATTGACGATTACACCCTTATGGCAAGACCTGGAACGAGCCCTCACCTTTTTATTGGTTTGCCCGTTACGCAACCACTTTGATCGTTCGACAGCTACTTTGATCGATTTCGCGAACGGAGCTGACCCATCCGCTTCAGCGCCCTGTCGGCCGGCTCGAACAGCTCCGGCCGGGACAGCACCACGTTGCGCAGCGCCCGGACCGGAGCGCGCCGCGCCCGGTGTCCGACCGCCACCGGGTGACGTCGCGTCACCCACCCCTCGGACACCATGAGTTCACGGGTCTTCAGGGAGTCCTTGTACTCCTTCTGCCCCCGGCCCAGATCCAGATAGGCGATCCCGTCGGCGGCAGCCGCCTCGGCCATCCGCAGATGCAGGACGAGACCCGGCGAGTACTTCGAGAACGCCGGGTCGTACGCCGGGAACCAGCAGGCCAGTACGCGTTCCGTACGCAGTCCGAAGTGGGCGGCGACCGGCTTCCCGCCGGCGTACAGCACCGAGAGGATGCCCGCGAACGGGTCGGAGCGGGTGTGGAAGAGCTGCTGGACCAGGCCGGTGATCCAGGGGTGCGCGAACCGGTCGCTGCGGCCCGTCCTGCGGTACTGGGCGGACTTCCACGCCATCAGCACGCGCAGCGCCTCGGGGTCCCGCTCGTCGTGCACGTAGCGCACCTCGCCGGCGTCCCGGCCGAGCCTGCGCTCCTTGGCGAGCGTCGTCCGGGTGAACTTGGGCGAGCGCGCCCGGAGTTGGGCGAGATAGGCCTCGTAGCCCTGGTCGACGTCCATCACCGGGGACGGGAAGGTGCCGGAGGCCTCGGCCTCGAACGGCCCCTGGCCCTCCACCAGGTGGTCGAACTCCCACACCGACAGGCCGCAGGCCCGCAGCAACTCCCGCGCGTCCCAGGTGAATCCGGGGCGGTGCACCAGCCCCTGGCAGTCGGAGACGCCGAGCCCGATCGCCCGGCCGACCCCGGCGGCGGATCTCTGGAACGGGAAGAAGGCGGCCGGCTCCCCGCCCTCCCGGAGCACCGCGATGCGTACGCCGCGTCTGCAGCGGCCGACCGCGAGGGCGAACTCCGGGGACAGGAAGGGGTTCGCCAGTTCGGGCGAGCCGTGCAGATGGGCCTTGGCCTGCAGCGCCGTCCAGGCGGCCCGGTCCGCGGCGGTCAGTTCGCCGGGGCGGTACACGGTCAGGGTCACGTCGGAAGTCAGGTTTCGAGCCACGTCACCAGCCACGTCAGGAGGTCCGTCTTCTCGCCGTACGGCCGCGCCGCCGCCGTACCAGAACCAGCAGGAGGATGAGCGAGCTGATCACGGTCACGGCCACGACCCCGCCGCGGACCGACCACTGATGGGTCGCCAGCATGCCCTGGGCGATCAGGAGATCGAGGGCGACCGCCGCCGCCACGGAGGTCACCACGCGGCCGAACGGCTCCAGTTCGCGCAGCGCCGCGCCCACGGCGACCGCCGGTGCGGCGAGGAGGAAGAACAGCGTGAACGGTCCGCGCAGCGGTGAGGCGGTCCCGGTCAGCGCGAGGCCCGCGCCGACGGCCGCGACGGCCGCAGCCACGCCCGCGAGCAGCGGGAACAGGTCCTTGCCCGGCCCTCGCACAGGCGGTTCACCGTCCCCCGGTCCACTGTCGGATGGAGGTGGCTTGATACGTATGGTCTGCATTGGCGACTTTGCCCCCCGACGCGCCGGATGCCGGGCTTCAATGTCGCGCAGGGCGTCGGGCGAGTCAAGATGCGGAACCCGTACGACGCGTTGCCCGCAGGCGTGCGCGATGTTCCCCGGAGGGGAACGAAGGGGGTGACGGACAAGTTCCCCGGAGGCGCCGGCTGCCTCCGGGGAACTGTCGTTCAGATCGGGCGATTCACCTGTGCGGGACGGGTGTTACGGGACGAGCCGCAGGAGGCGGTTCGGGGAACCGGTGCCCGGGCTGGTGACCACACCGGTGGTGGCACCGCCGGTGAGGGCCGTGGCGACCTGGGCCGGGGTGGCCGAGGTGTGGCTCGCGAGGTAGACGGCAGCCGCACCCGCGACGTGCGGGGTGGCCATCGACGTACCGGAGATCGTGTTCGTCGCGGTGTCGCTGGTGTACCAGCCCGCCGTGATCGAGGAACCCGGGGCGAAGATGTCCAGGACCGAGCCGTAGTTCGAGTAGCTCGCGCGGGCGTCCGTGCTGGTGGTGGCGCCGACCGTGATGGCCGCCGCGACCCGCGCGGGGGAGTACGACGAGGCGTTGGCGTTGTTGTTGCCCGCCGCGATCGCGTAGGTGACTCCGCTGGCTATGGAGTTGGCCACGGCCGTGTCGAGCGCGGTGGACGCGCCGCCGCCGAGCGACATGTTGGCGACGGAGGGGCCGCTGTGGTTCGCGGTCACCCAGTCGATGCCCGCGACGACACCGGCCGTGGTGCCGGAACCGGCGTTGTTGAGCACCCGGACCGCCACGATCTTCGCCGCCTTGGCGACACCGTAGGTCGAGCCCGCGATGGTCGTGGCGACGTGCGTGCCGTGGCCGTTGCCGTCCTGCGCGACGTTGTCACCGTCCACCGCGTCGTAGCCGTTGGTGGCCCGACCGCTGATCTGGGAGTGCGTGATGCGGACGCCGGTGTCGATGACGTACGCCGTGACGCCCGCGCCCGCCGTGTCCGGGTAGGTGTACGTGCCGGACAGCGGCAGGGCGGCCTGGTCGATGCGGTCCAGGCCCCAGGGGGCGCTGGTCTGCGTTGCGTCGACGTGCACCGTCTGGTTCTGCTCGACGGAGGCGACCGCGGGGTCGGCGGCGAGTCTGCGGGCCTCGACCGCGGACAGGGTCGCCGTGTAGCCGTTCAGCGCGGTGCTGAACGTCTTCTTCACCGTGCCGCCGTACTCGCTGATCAGACTCTTGCCGGCGCTCGACGCGGCCTTGAGGCCCGCCGTCTTCTTGAGCGTGACGATGTAGCTGTCCTTGACGGCTGTGGGGGAGCCGGCGGCCAGCACCTTGCCCTCGGCGGGTGCCGGGGCGGCCTGGGCGGGAAGGGCGGTGAATCCGCCGACGAGAGCGGCGGCTGCCACGACGGTGGTCGCGGCGGTACGGATCTTCTTGCTGCGCAGTTGTGCCATTACGAGGGAGTCCTCCTCTTAGGCAGCACACGCCTGGATACGGGCGCGTCTGTGGGGGGTGCCCGCACGTGCGGGCACGGCCCGGAGCGTCGCGTTCCGCCCGGGCTGAGGTAAAGACTCGGTCATGCGCGGGAGTTGCTCAAGAGGCTGGACACCTTGTCACACGCATGTCATGAGCACGCAATTCGACGAAACGTGAACGGAGGTGATCCGACCCGTTGGGGGCCGGAAAGTCTTGGCATGGACACTTCCGTTCAACACGCGTAGTTGGTACGAACGTTGTGGCAGAGATCCTGCTAAAGGGAGGTTCCATGAGACGTTCCCGAATTACGGCATACGTGACCTCGCTCCTCCTCGCCACCGGCACCGCCCTCACCGGGGCCACGTCGGCGCAGGCGTCCCAACTCGCCGCCCCCACCGGCTATGTGGCCCTCGGAGACTCCTATTCCTCGGGCGTCGGCTCCGGCAGCTACATCGGCTCAAGCGGCGACTGCAAGCGCAGCACGAAGGCGTACCCGTACCTCTGGGCCGCCGCCCACTCACCCTCCAGCTTCAACTTCACGGCCTGCTCGGGCGCCCGAACGGGTGATGTTCTGGCGAGTCAGCTGACCCCGCTCGGCTCCGCCACCGGCCTCGTCTCGATCAGCGTCGGCGGCAACGACGCGGGCTTCGCCGACGTCATGACGACCTGTGTGCTCCAGTCCGACAGCGCGTGCGTCTCCCGCATCAACACCGCCAAGGCGTACGTCGACTCGACCCTCCCCGGCCAGCTCGACAAGGTCTACGACGCGATCACCTCGCGGGCGCCCGCCGCCCACGTCGTCGTCCTGGGCTACCCCCGCTTCTACAAGCTCGGCCAGACCTGCCTCGGCCTCTCCGAGACCAAGCGGGCCGCCATCAACGGAGCCTCCGACCACCTCAACAACGCGCTCGCCAAGCGGGCCGCCGACCACGGCTTCACCTTCGGTGACGTCAGGAAGCCCTTCACTGGCCACGAGCTCTGCTCCGGCAGCTCCTGGCTGCACAGCCTCAACCTGCTCAACGTCGGCGAGTCCTACCACCCGACGGCCGCCGGCCAGTCGGGCGGTTATCTGCCGGTGTTCACCGGCGCCGCCTGACCGAACGGCCGCTGTCCACTCAGGGCGAAGCGGTGGGAGTGGAGGCCCCGTCCGTCGGGGTCTCCGTCTCCGTCTCGGTCTCACAAGTCACCGAGAACGGCACGGTGTTGGACTTCACGCTCACCGGGTCGCGGACCTCCACCCCGATCGCGTTCTCGATCGTCCCGCTCTCGTCGTACGTCGTCACGAAGACCTTGTTCTGCTTGGTCTTCCCGCCGCCCGCCCCGAACGACAGCGTCCGCCAGCCCTGTTCGGGCGCCTCGCCGGTCTCCGTGACCCACCGGTAGGACACCTGCGCGGGCACATTGCCCACCGTGAAGGTCGCGGTGAACCCGGGCGCCTCGGAATCGGGCGGCGGACAGGCCCCCGAGTACTCGGTGCCCGACCCGACGACCTTGACCTCGACGGTCTGCGCGGGCTTGGACGTCGTACCGCCGTCGTCGCCGCTCGGGGTCTCGCTCGTCTCCTCGTCCCCCGGGTCACTGGGACTGTTCTTCGGTGAACTCCCGGCGTCCGTAGCGCCGTTGCTCTGCTGCGTGCTGCTCCCGGCCCCCGCGCTGTCGTCGTTCCCGCCGCCGTTGCCGTTCAGCAGGGCGTACGTCAGTCCGGCCAGCGCCAGCGCGACCGCGACGAGGCCCGCCACCAGGACGATCCCCGCGCGCCGGTTGCGGTCCGGTCCGGCCGGGCGGCCGGTGGCGTACGTGTCCGACGGGGACGGCACCGGCCGGGTCGCCGCCGTGGGCACGGGAGTCGGCTGCGGAGGCGTCGCGGGCGACTGCGGGAAGCCCGCGATCGTCGGTGTGTACGGGGGAGGCTGGACGGCGTCCGTACGCAGGGTGCCCCCGGCGCCGACGATCCGCAGATCGTGCTCGGCCTGCTCGGCGGCGATGCGCTGGGCCGGGTCCTTGCGCAGCAGCCCCTCGATCACCGGCGTCAGCGGCCCCGCCCGCAGCGGCGGCGGCAACTCCTCGTCCACGATGGCCCGCAGGGTGCTCAGCGGGGTGTCCTGACGGAAGGGGGAGTTGCCCTCCACCGCCGCGTACAGCAGCACGCCCAGCGACCACAGGTCCGACTCGGGACCCGGCGTGCGCCCCAACGCCCGCTCGGGCGCCAGGAATTCGGGTGAGCCGATGACCTCGCCGGTCATGGTGAGGGCCGAACTGCCCTCGACGGTCGCGATCCCGAAGTCGGTGAGCACGACCCGGCCGTCGTTGGACAGCAGCACGTTGGCCGGTTTCACGTCCCGGTGCAGCACCCCGGCCTCGTGCGCCGCCCGCAGCGCCGCGAGCACCTCGGCGCCGATGTGCGCGGCCCGCTGCGGCGACAGCGGACCCTCGGCGTCCAACTGGTCCGCGAGCGAGATGCCCCGGACCACCTCCATGACGATCCAGGGCCGGCCCTCTTCGCTGGCCACGTCGTACACCGTCACGACGTTCCGGTTCGAGACCCGGGCGGCTGCCCAGGCCTCGCGCTCCAGCCTGGCGTACATCCGTTCGACCTCGGAGGTCGGCAGCCCGTGGGGGGCGCGCACCTCCTTGACGGCGACCTCGCGGTGCAGCACCTCGTCCCGGGCCAGCCACACCGTGCCCATACCGCCCTCGCCGAGCGGCGAGAGCAGCCGGTAGCGGCCCGCGATCACACGTTCACTGCCCGGTTCTTCGGACACGGGAGCACCCCCATCGCAGCCGCGCGTTCACTGGATTCCGTCTCACCGGACGTCTATACCGCACGCCGGTTTTCCGCACACCGCCTGATTTCTTCCCAAAAGTAGCTCAGCCGATCGCCGCTGCCGCCCCCTTGAGCACCAATCCGGCCCCGAGCGCCACCACGAGGAACGCGGACGCCAGCGGCGCGGTACGCCGCAGCAGCGCGACCACCGGGCCACCGGCCAGCCCCGGCCGCCGGTCCAGCAGCCGGTTCGCCCCGCTGCCGAGCTTCACGACGAGGAACCCGGCACCCGTGAGGGTGAGCGCGAGCCCGACGCCGTACGCCAGCACGAGCATGAACCCGAACCAGGCCTTGCCCAGCGCGGCGGCCCCCACGAGGACGACCACGGCGGACGGACTCGGCACCAGCCCACCGGCGAACCCGAGCAGGATCGTGCCCCGCACGGTCGGCGCCACCTCGTGCGTGTGGGTGAAGCCGCCGTGGGTGTGTTCGAGGGTGGTGTGCTTGTGCTTGCGGTCGTGGGAGTGATCGTGATCGTGCGAGTGGTCGTGATCGTGCTCGTGCTCGTGCGCGGCGGTGGGGGCGTGCGTGTGGGCGTGGGCGCGTACGGGAGCGGTGTCCGTGTCCGTGTGGGCCGCGTGGGCGAGGACCAGTTCGCGCTGCGGAGCCTTGTCGGCGACGTGGGTGTGGCTGTGGGGGTGCTCGTGGTCGTGATCGTGCGCATGGTCGTGATCGTGACTGTGGTCGTGGTCATGACCGTGGTCGTGGTCGTGGTCGTGGCCGTGCGGATGGGGGTGCGGGTGCGGCTCGTGGTGCATGCGCTCGTGGGCGCGGTGGCGCCAGGCGCGGCGTACGAGGGTCAGGCCCGCGCCCGTCACCAGCAGGCCGCTCGCCACGCCCAGCCAGGCGATCACCGAGGGCGCCGCCGCCGAACCGGCCGTCACCAGCAGGCCCAGGGCGACCACGCCGAGGGTGTGGGTGACCGTCACCGACGCTGCCAGCGGCATGACGTCGCGCAGGCGGGCCTTGCCGCCCCGGGCGGCTGCCGTGGCCGCCATCAGGGTCTTGCCGTGGCCCGGGGCGAGGGCGTGCATCGCGCCGAGGAAGACCGCGATGACCAGGGCCAGCGCGGCGAAACCGAACGTCAGGTCGTGCCGGGAGACGAGGTTGTCCAGCGCCCGCGTCCAGCGGTCGGCGCCGCGCGGCAGCACGGAGGAGGCCGGGGCGTCGCCCTCGCCGCTCGCGCTCTCGGAGAGGGCCGGGCCGCCCGGGCTCACCTGGAGGGCGGCGGTCGCGGTGTCGGCCGGGGAGGAGAGCAACTCCTGCGGATAGCTGGTCAGTTCACCGGAGATCGACTTCTCCGGTACGTCGGACTCGGCGAGCGTCATCCGGTCGCCGCGCGCGGTGATCTCCCGCCAACCGGGCCCGGACTCGGTGCCCGCGCTGTGGAAGCCGAGGCCGACGGTGTCCCCCTCGGTGACCCCGGGGAGTTCGGCGGTGAGCGCGCACTCGACGCGCAGGGTGTCGAGGCCGGCCTGACCGGGCCGCACGCTCGCCTTGGCGCTGCCGACGGTGAGGGTGACCGCGCGCCCGGCGACGGTGACCTTGCTGCCCTGCGCGGCGGTCGCACACCGCTGCCCGGCCCAGTCGGTCAGGCCCTGCTTCTCGATGTCGGGCTTGGCCTGGGTCGCCGGGATCTCGGCGAGGTCCTCGACATGGGCGACCCGCAGCTGTCCCGGGGCGACGACGAGACCGTCGTACCGGTTGACGGTGAAGTTGCCGAGGGGATGCGCGCTCGCGGCGCCTGCGGGAACGACCACGAGCGCACAGGCGCCCGCGAACACGGCGGCGCCTGCGGCGGCCACACGACGGGGCATCACTTCGCCGCCTCCAGGGACTTGAGAGCCGTACGCGCCTTCCGGGCGCCCAACGGGGAGAAACCGGGGTTGAGTTCGAGGGCGGCGGAGAGCGAGGCGCGGGCTTCCTTCGCGTTGCCCGTGGCCTGCTCGATCATGCCGCGGTGGTAGAGGAAGGAGGCGTTGCGGTAGCCGGTCGCGGTGGCGCGGCGGGCGTACGGCAGGGCCTCCTCGTCCTTGCCGTTGACGTGCAGGGCCCACGCGAGGGCGTCGGCGGTGTGCACGGTCTCCCGGCGGTCCCACTCGGCGCGAGCCGCGCGCAGCGCCGACTTCCTGTCGCCGTGGTCGGCGGCGGCGAGCGCGGTGTCCAGGTCGGCGTTGACGCCGTTGGCGCGGGCGATCGCCGTCCAGGCGTTGACGAGGGCGTACTGGTCGCGGGCCTTCGCCAAGTCGCCGTCGCCGCCCCGGACTTCGTACAGCTCACCGAGTTCGACGAGCGGGCCGGGCAGCGGATAGCGGGAGACGAGTTCCTCCATGCCCTTGACGGCACCGGCCAGGTCGCCGCTCGCGTACTGGGCGCGGGAGCGGCCTTCGAGGGCGGGCAGGTAGTTGTCGTCGGCGGCGAGGGCGCGGGCGTAGTACTCCAGGGCGGACTCGTACTCGCCCTGGTTCCAGGCGAGTTGGCCGAGCGCGGTGGCGACGTAGGCGATGTCCCCGCGCGAGGTGGCGGAGCCGAGCGCCCGCTCCAGCACGTTCCGCGCGGTGGTCACGTCGCCGCGCAGCTCGCGCACGTACGCGTACCGCGTGAAGACCGGCACCCCGGGCCGCCGGTCGTCGGCCACGTCGGCGGCCTTCGACGCCTCGGCGTAGCGCCCGAGTTCGACCAGGGCGTCGATACGGCTGGACAGCGCGCGCTCGCTGTAGGGGTTCTGCGCGAGGGCCTGGTCCGCGTACTTCAGCGCACCGGGAAAGTCATGGCGGGCGGCGGCGAGGGCGGCGCGCCCGGCGAGGGCGGAGTCGTTGTCGGGCCGCAGTTCGAGCGAGCGTGCCAGGGCCTCCTGCGCCTGCGGGTACCGGGAGGGGTCGCCCTTGGTGCGGGCCTGCTCGACATAGGCGAGCCCGAGCGTGGCCCAGCTGCCGAAGTCCTTTGGCTGGCTGCGGAGATGGGCCTGAAGAGAGGTGATGCTCGCTTCGAGGTCCCCGCTGGCGAGCAGCGCGGGCGACATCGCGGCCGGCGCGGACGAGACGGCGGCGGTGGCGCCCCCGTCCCGAACGGCCCCGAGCACGACGGCCCCGGCGGTGAACGCCACCGCCAACGCGGCTGCACAGGCCCCGAGTTGCAGAGCCCGCCAGCGCCGGGACGCCTCGCCGACCCGCCGGACGGCGGCGACACGTTCGTCGGTGGGGGAGGAGACGGTCTCGGGGTCGGTCTCGGGGTCGGGGGCCGCCTGGTCGGCGGAGCCGCTCGGCGCGTGCCCGGCCGTCTCGCTGCCCACGCCCTCGGGTGTGGACTCGGGAGCGACGGGCGTTTCACCGGTGCTGGACGCGACTTCGGCCTCCGGCAACTCGCGGATCTCCGGCGCGACTTCGGCCGCCGGGGTCTGCTGCTCTGCGCCGGCTGCGGAGAGGTCCTCGGAGCCCTGCTCGGACTCGTCCTGCTCGGAGCTGTGCTCCTCGGGGTCCGGCACGGATCGGAGCGCGCGCGGGCGTTCGGCGTCCGGCCCGGCAGGAGCCGTATCGCCCGCCGGGGGCTTCTGCACCGCGCCGGACGCGGAAAGGTCTGTGGAGTTCTGCTCGGCGTCCCCCGTGGGAGCGTCGGCCGACGGGGCACTGCCCGGTGCGGCTGCGTCCGTGCCGCCCGGGCCGCCGGGGGCCGGTGCGCTGTCGTTCGTACGCGGGGGCATGCCCTCTCCTCAGGTCGTTCAGGCGGTTGATCGGCGGATCAACCGCTGTGGTGCGGGGGCGGCGCGGCCCGCGCCGTGGGGGATGGATACGAGCGGGCCGCGCCAGTAAGGGGGTGGGAACCGAGCGGTCAGTACGCCCGGTTGCCCATGTTCCGGCGCCACCAGACGACACCGGCGGTGATGAGGAGGAAGCCGGCCGCACCGGCCGCCGCCGAACCGGCGATCAGCATGGTGTCGGTGCCACCGGAGGTACCGGCGGGCTGCAGCGCGTCACCGAGCTGGCTGCGGACGTCGTTCGTACCGGTCGTGCCCTTGGCGAGCGGACCGCGCGAACCCTCGGTCGGGAGAGCGACGTACGGGAAGTAGTTCTCGAACTTCTTGTCGTTCTTGTCGACCGCGTCGCCCAAGTCGTTCTTCGCGCCGAGCAGTTCACCCTCGACGACCTGGAGCGAGACGTCGATGACGTCGTCCGTCAGGCGGCGGCCGTTCGGGAAGCCCGCGTTGTCACCGTCGAGGACACCGAGCCGCTTGGGGCTCTTGGCCGGGGCGATCGAGGTGTTGAGGCGCAGTTCCTCGGCCGGCGTCACGTGCGGCGGCTGGTTGAGGCCCTCGACACCCTTGAGGAAGACGTCCACGAGGTCGTTGCGCGGCTCCTTGGGAGCCGGGATCTTGTAGATCGCCTCGATGAGCTTCGGCAGCTCGGGGTTGGTCACGTTCTTCAGGAACTGCGCGTCGTCCCACGGCGAGGACGCGTTGAACTTGTCCTTGTCCTTGATGGGGTTGACGACCTCGTTGACCAGCGGCATGCCCAGTCGCGAGACCTGCTTGTACTCACCCTTGGCGTTCTCGCGCTGCGTCGTCGACCAGATGCCGACGATCGGCTGCTTCGACGACTCCACGATCATGTGCGTCGGCACCTGGAGCGCGATCGAGTTGACGTTGTAGCCCTTGAGCGTGTCGTTGCCGACCTCGGAGAGGTTCCCGCCGTACAGCAGGTCGAAGACGCGCAGGTCCAGGAAGAACGGGTCGTCGGCCTGGCCGGCGAACGTCGTCGAACCGTTCGTCAGCTTGTGGATGGCCTGGTCGCGCAGCTTCTTGTAGTCCGGCATCGACGCCTTGCCGACGTTGGACGGAGCGACCGGCACGTCGTCGGCGATCTTCGTCTTCGACTGGACGTACTGGTTCTTGAGCTTGATCAGCTCGATGTCGTACGTCTGCGTGATGTTGAGGTCCTTGTCGTCCAGGCTCTCCACCGCGCCGGTGTTGTACAGGAACGTCTTCTTGTTCTTCACGTGCGTCTTGAAGGTGTAGCGGAAGAGTAGTTCGCCCTGGGCGTCGCCGTTGTTGTCGATGTGGATGTCGTACTGGGCGTCCTCGGCGAACTGGTAGAAGTTCGGCCCGCCGGCGGGCTCCTCGAAGGGGATCCAGTTGGCGACGATCGTCGTCGTGTCGGGCTTGTCCGGGCTGACGAACGCGTACACGTCCGTGTTGTCGTACTGAGGCGTCCCCGAGATGAGCGGAGCCTCCCGGTGACTGGAGGCGGAGGCCGCCCCCGGTATGAGCGCGGTGACGCCGGCGGCTGCGAGCCCACCGGCGGCCAGCGCACCACAAATGAGGGTCGCGATGCTCCTGCGTCGCGCGCCACCCTTGGAGATGGTTGTCGTCATGCCGTCCGTCCTCACCGTGTCAACTTGCCTGACGACGGGGATTCGGAGCCCTCCCGGATGCGGATTGGTCAAACCTGAAAACTTTCTTGAAGGATTTCTCGACGACGTTTAAAGGACGTTTGGCGCAGGTTTGACGGATCTTTGGCGGATCCTCGTCGCCGAACGACCCGCGTTTCGGGGCCTCGTGATCCGTACCCATCCGGAGGCGCGCTCGCTACGAATGCCTAAGGTGACGGTGAGGACAAGCGTGTTGGAGCGGGGAGGGGCCGTGTGCGGCCGTAGAGAGGGGACGCGGGTGGGAGCGGACGAGCTTCTGGTACTCGTGGCCGGGGGCGACCAGAAGGCTTTCGAAGAGCTGTACGGGATCGTGTCCGGACCGGTGTTCGGTTTGGTCAGGCGCGTGGTGCGGGACCCGGCGCAGTCGGAGGAGGTGTCCCAGGAGGTACTGCTCGAACTCTGGCGGTCCGCCCCCCGGTTCGACCCCAGGAAGGGCAGCGCCCTGTCCTGGATACTCACGCTCGCGCACCGCCGCGCCGTCGACCGGGTGCGCAGCGCCCGCGCGGCCGGGGAGCGCGAGCAGCGCGAGGCCCAGCGGTCCCACCGCCCCGCCTTCGACCACGTGGCCGAGGAGGTCGAGGCCGGCCTCGAACGCGAATGGGTACGCCGCTGCCTGGACCGGCTGACCACCCTCCAGCGCCAGTCCGTGACCCTCGCCTACTACGAGGGCTATACGTACCGTGAGGTGGCGGAGCGGCTCTCGCTGCCGCTGGGCACGGTGAAGACGAGGATGCGCGACGGACTGACCCGGCTGCGCGAATGCCTGGGAGGTGTCGCATGAGCGTGCTCGGCAGACTGTTCCGCCGCGAGGATCTCCACTCGCTCGCCGCCCCCTACGCCCTCGACGCCCTGGAGCCGGACGAGCGGCGCCGCTTCGAGAAGCACCTCGCGGGCTGCGACTCCTGTGCCACCGAGGTGCGTCTGCTCTCCGAGGACACGGTCCGGCTGGCCTGGTCCACGGCCGCGCCGCCGCCGTTCGCGATGCGCGACCGGGTCCTGTCCGCCGTACGCGCGACCCCGCAGGAGTCCCTCGGGCAGTCCCCGGCGTACGCCCCCGGCCGCGCCGCCGAGGCGCCCCGCCGCAAGAGCCATCAGCTGCCGGCGCACGTGTGGGGCACCGAGCCGCCACCGCCGGTCCGCCGTGCGCCCCGCATGCGCCCCATGTTCGCCCCGTTCGCCACCGTCACGGCCGCGGCGGCCCTCGTCGTCGCCGCGTTGTTCGCCGTGCAGAACACGCAGACCCAGGACAAGTTGGACACCGCGCAGGCCCAGGCACGTGAGATTGCCGACGTCCTGGCCGCCCCCGACGCCCTGGCGACCGCCGACCGGGACGCGCGCGGCCAGGGAATCACCGCCATCGCCTCCGCGTCCGAGGGGCGCGCGGTGGTGACCCTCAGTGGATACGAGGAGCTGCCGAGCGACCGCGTGCGCCAACTGTGGCTCATGCGCCCTGATGTGCAACCGCGCTCCCTGGGACTCTTCAAGAGCGACACGCCCTTGGTCGTGGCCGGTCTCGACAAGTCGGCCACATCACTCGCTGTGACCGTTGAACCCGATGGGGGCTCAGAACAGCCCACCAGTGCACCAGTTGTCCAACTCGCCCTGGAATCGGTTGGATTCGGAGAGTAATCGTCAACACCCTTGTGGGGAAGGTGAATCCTGTGACTGCGATACACGCATGCCCCGAGGGAGCGATAGGGTTAACCTGCCCGGGCCGGGTGGACTCGTACGGGTGGGGAGTGACATGGAACAGATAACGATGCACAGCAGGGCGCGCGTCCCTGCGATCACGTGCGGGAGTACCGCCACGAAGGCGCGTCTCGACCGCCATCTCTCGGTGTTGTCGGGGCCCGCGGTCCCGCAGCGCGAGACGGCGGAGGCGACCTCGCTGATGCGCGAACTCACCTCACGGGACACCGTGAAGCAGCGCAGCGACCTCGGCACACGCGTGAGCCGTCTCTCGCTCTTCGCCCCGCTGCGCCGGCTGAGCCGCACCTTGTTCGGCGGACGCTGACCGGCACGGACCGCAGGCACCGGACCGGACCGGCGTCCCCAGCCGTTCACCGTCTCCGGCACCAGCCACGTCGGTCACCGTCGCAGTTCGGTCGACCGCTCGCCGTCCACGTCGGGCACGCCGTCCACAGTCCACTGTCCGTCCGTAGTCCGGTAGTTCCTTCCTGACCCGCGCTCAGGCGGCCACACCGTCCCGGCGCAGTGCTGCGATCTCCTCGTCCGTCATCCCCACGGCACGCAGTACCGCATCGGTGTGCTCCCCGAGCGCGGGCACAGCTCCCATCCGCGCCTCGTCCCCGCCCGGCAGCGTGATCGGGGGTAGCAGTGCGCGCAACGGCCCCACCGGCGACCCCACTTCCCGCCACCGGTCCCGAGCCGCGAACTGCGGATGCTCCACCACGTCCTGTACGTCCCTCAGCCGCGCGCAGGCGATCCCGGCCCCCTCCAGCCGCGCGACGGCGTCGTCGACGTCGAGCGCGCCCAGGGCGCGGCCGACATGGGCGTCGGTCGACTCCCGGTTACCGACCCGCGCCGAGTTCGTCGCGAACGCCGGATCGGTTGCCAACTCCGGGCGCCCCAGCACCTGTTCGGCCAGTCGCCGCCACTCACGGTCGTTCTGCACGGACAGCAGCACCCGCCCGCCGTCCCTCGTGCCGTAGGCGTCGTACGGGGCGATGACGGCGTGCGCGAGGCCGGTGCGCGCCGGGGGTGTGCCGTCGTGCATCGCGTGGTGAAGCGGATGCCCCATCCACTCGGCGAGCGCGTCGAGCATCGACACCTCGACGGGCCCGCCCCGCCCGGTGACCCCCCTGCGCACCAGGGCCGCGAGCACCCCCGAGAACGCGTACATCCCGGCCGCGATGTCCGCCGCCGGGATCCCCGCCTTCACCGGCTGCTCGGGCGTCCCGGTCACCGACACGAGCCCCGCCTCGCACTGCACGAGCATGTCGTACGCCCGCTTGCCCGCGTACGGTCCGGTCGGCCCGTACCCCGAGATGTCCACGGCGACGAGGCGGGGGTGGGCGGCGCAGAGGGTGGCGGCGTCGAGACCCAGTCGGGCGGCGGCGCCGTGGGCGAGGTTCTGCACGAACACGTCGACGCCGGCGACGAGTCGCCGCACGACGTCAAGCCCCCGAGGGTCCTTGACGTCGAGGGCGAGGGACTCCTTCCCCCGGTTGCACCACACGAAGTGCGAGGCGAGCCCGTGGGCGGCGGTGTCGTACGCGCGAGCGAAGTCGCCCCCGTCGACCCGCTCGATCTTGACGACACGGGCACCGAGATCGGCGAGCTGCCGGGTGGCGAAGGGGGCGGCGACGGCTTGTTCGAGGGTGAGGACGGTGAGGCCGTGGAGGGGGAGGGGGTGGGGGTGGGGGTGGGCCAGGGATTCCATGCGAGCGATCATGCCGTTTCCTCGCCCCCGCCGCCCCTACCCGTTCCCATCCCTGGGGGCTGCGCCCCCAGACCCCCGCTTATCGCGCTGAACGCGCTCGTCCTCAAACGCCGGACGGGCTAAGTAGTCAGCCCGTCCGGCGTTTGAGGACGAGGCCGTCAAGGCCGATCAACCCCCCACCCACCCCAGCCTTACCCACTCACCCCCAGGGATGGGACGGGTAGGGGCGGCAGGGGCGAGGAAAAGGGCACCTACCCTGCACCGCCCCCGCCCCGCCGCCGGAGGCACTACCGTTCCCCCATGAGGCTGCGACCATGACCGGCATCGGCCCCGTCGAACCCGTCAACTCACCGGACGGGCAAGAGACTTACGAAGTCATCGGTGCCGACACACCGCGCCTCGCCGAACAGTGGCGAGCCCTGCCCCGGCGGGTCCGCCGGGCCGTGCTCGGAGCCGTCGTGCTCGGCCTCTCGGCCGCCGGGATCGTCGCGCTGCTGCCCGCCGAGCCGGACGCTCCGGCGCCCGCGCACAACACCCTCACCCCCATGCCCTGGCCCGCGAGCGTCACCACGTTCCGGTACACCGGGCTCGCCGCCACCTTCGCCTCCACCCCCGCCAGTGGCCTGTTCCGGTTCGCGGTGACCGTACACAGCGGACCGCCCGTCACCCTGCGCGTCAACGGCGCCGCCTTCGACGGACTCACCGCCCGCATCTCACCCACCGAGACAGTCACCGTCAACGCCGGGACCACCCGCCGGATCACCGTCCAGGTGTCCGTGGTCGACTGCGCGGCCCTCCCCCTCGACGCAGACCTACCATTTCTTGACGTAACGCTGCGTAACACGCGCGCAATACAGCATCACAGCTTCATCTTCGGCGGGGCCTACCCGGAGGACCTTTTCCAGCTCATCGGAGCCGCCTGCGACCCGATGCCCGCGCGGCCAAGCCCAAGGGCAACTGGAAGTGCACATTCTCAAAATGTGGACCGTTGACAGTTTTGGCCAAACAGTCCGAAACCGCACTCCCCCAAGCCATACCAACCAGCACGTCATAACAAGAAAGTCACAAGCCAGCCCACGCGGATGCCCCCGCGCGTAGACCGGGCTTAGAGTCACGGCCAGTCACCGCTCCACCGGGAGTTCGGTACCA
This sequence comes from Streptomyces geranii, assembly GCF_002954775.1. Lineage (GTDB taxonomy): Bacteria > Actinomycetota > Actinomycetes > Streptomycetales > Streptomycetaceae > Streptomyces > Streptomyces geranii. Next base: position 25,399 of record NZ_PJME01000022.1, on the reverse strand, counting down.
GCGCCGCATCCGTCGCATCCCCCAGGGACGACACGCCTGCGGAAAGGACTGATTGTGCGACAGCGTTCTTTGGTGATCCTTACCTCCATTCTCACCACCGGAGCTCTGACCCTCACCGCGTGCGGCTCCCGTGACGACAGCGGCGACGGCGGCGGCGACAGTGGGGACACCACCCTGACCATCGGCGTCGACGCGCCCCTGTCCGGTGAGAACTCGACCACCGGCCTCGGCATCCAGTACGGCGTACAGATCGCCGTCGACGACGCCAACAAGAACAACCTGGTCCCCGGGGTGAAGTTCAAGGTCAAGGCCCTCGACGACAAGGCCCAGCCCGCCACCGGCCAGTCCAACGCCACGGCCCTCGTCGGCGACAAGAACGTCGTCGGCGTCGTCGGCCCCCTGAACTCCGGCGTCGCCCAGACGATGCAGCAGGTGTTCGAGTCGGCCAACATGGTCGAGATCTCCCCGTCCAACACCAACCCCACCCTGACCCTGGGCAAGGACTGGCAGACCAACAAGCAGCGCCCGTACAAGACGTACTTCCGTACGGCCACCACGGACGAGCTGCAGGGCACCTTCGCCGCCGAGTACGCGTACAACGACCTCAAGAAGAAGAAGGCCTTCGTCGTAGACGACAAGCAGACCTACGGCGCCGGCCTCGCCTCCATCTTCAACGAGCAGTTCAAGGGTCTGGGCGGCGCCATCGCCGGCACCGACCACGTGAACACCGGCGACAAGGACTTCGCGTCCCTTGTCACCAAGATCAAGACCTCCGGCGCCGACCTGCTCTACTACGGCGGCCAGTACGACGAGTCCGCGCTGATCACCAAGCAGCTCAAGGACGCCGGCGTCAAGATCCCGCTCTTCGGCGGTGACGGCATGTACGCCACCACCTACATCGAGACCGCGGGTGCCGCCGCCGAGGGCGACCTCGTCACCTCCGTCGGTGTCCCCGTCGACACCCTGGCCGGCGCCAAGGCCTTCGTCGCCGAGTACAAGGCCAAGGGCTACAAGGGTGACTACGGCGCCTACGGCGGTTACTCCTACGACGCCGCCACCGCCATCATCAAGGCCGTCGGCGCCGTGAAGGCCGCCAACGACGACAAGCTGCCCGACACCAACGACCTGCGCGCCAAGGTCGTCGACGCCGTCCAGAAGTCCGACTTCGAGGGCATCACCGGCAAGGTCTCCTTCGACGAGTACGGCGACACGGGCAACAAGCAGCTCACCGTCTACCAGGTCGTGAAGGGCGCCTGGAAGTCTGTCCACACCGGTACGGCCGGCAGCTGAACCGGCTGAGCGCCTAACCGGCTGATCCAAGCCCAAGCACACACGCACCACGGGCCGCGCGGCAGGAGGACCCCGACCGCGCGGCCCGTTGCCACATCCCCACCCCCACCCCCGGCACGCATCCAGTGCACACGACCACCAGCGACATGGAGGCCACGCGGTGAACACCCTGCCGCAGCAGCTGGCCAACGGGCTGCTCCTCGGCTCGATGTACGGGCTGATCGCCATCGGCTACACGATGGTGTACGGCATCGTCCAGCTCATCAACTTCGCGCACGGCGAGATCTTCATGACCGGGGCCTTCGGCGCCCTCACGGTCTACTTCTACGTCCTCCCCGACAACACCGCGATGATCGTCGCGGTGCCCCTGATGCTGATCGGCGGCGCCCTCGTCGCGATCCTCATCGCCGTCGGAGCGGAACGATTCGCCTATCGGCCACTACGCGGAGCACCACGACTGGCACCGCTCATCACGGCCATCGGCCTCTCCCTGGCCCTCCAGGAGGTCGTCCGCAACTTCTACCCCGACGCCGACCGGGCCCGCGCCTTCCCCGGCCTCGACGCCACCCACGACATCGGCTCCGTCACCATCAAGGACGCCGACATCTTCCTCGTCGTGGCGGCCATCGTCTGCATGTCCGGCCTCGCGCTCTTCGTCCGCCGCAGCCGCACCGGCCGCGCGATGCAGGCCACCGCGCAGGACCCCGACACCGCGCAGCTGATGGGCATCGACACCAACCGCATCATCGTCATCGCCTTCGCCATCGGCGGCTTCTTCGCCGCCGTCGCAGCGGTCGCGTACGGCCTGAAGTACGGCAACGTCGACTACCGCATGGGCTTCCTGATGGGCCTCAAGGCCTTCACCGCGGCCGTCCTCGGCGGCATCGGCAACATCTACGGCGCCATGCTCGGCGGCATCGTCCTCGGCGTCGCCGAGACCCTCGCCTCCGCCTACATCGACGGCATCCCCGGCATGCAGCAGCTCGGCGGCCAGGGCTGGGCCAACGTCTGGGCCTTCTGTCTCCTCATCATCGTCCTGCTCGTCAGGCCACAAGGTCTGCTCGGCGAACGCGTCGCGGACAGGGCGTGATCACGATGACCGACCTCACCAAGACGACCGCCGCCGAGCCGGGCCTCATCCCCCTGCCGGCCGCCGCGGCCCGCGCCCTCACCCTCGTCGGCGGCATCGCCACCGCGGTCTCCGCCTTCCTCGCCTGGACCTGGACCTCCGAGTTCCCCGGCGACCTCACCATCACCGGCTACCCGGGCGGCCTCCAGTGGCTCACCTTCACCGGTGGCCTCCTGATCACCCTCTTCGCCCTGGCCGCCTACGGCATCCGCGGCCTCGGCTGGCTCGTCCCCGGCGGCAACAACGGCCCCATCGTCCTCACCGCCCTGGGCACCTTCGGCACCACCTGGTTCACCGTCGTCGCGATCGCCGTCAACCTCGACGGCCTCGTCAACCTCGAACCGGGCGCCTACGTCGCCGCCGTCGCCTCCCTCCTCACGGTCATCGGCGCCTTCGCGCTGCCCACCACGGCCGGCGAGACCCGCAACGCCAAGGCCGCCTACGACGCGGGCCTGCGCAAGGGCGGCATCGCCTCCCAGAGCCGTGTCGTCATCGCGACCCTCAAGGGCTTCGCCGCCTACATCGGCAAGCCCGACCGCGTCCCCGCACCGGGACCCCTCGCCCCCTGGGCCGAGCGCGTGGTCATCACCGTCGTCACGATGATCGGCCTGGGCGTCTTCACCTACGGCATCGACACCGAGTACGGCGAGCTGTTCATCGGCTACCTCATCCTCGTCGTCTTCGCCATGTGGGCCGTGCACTCCGCGGGCCTGATCGACCGCTTCTCCCGGCTCGTCGCCCACCACCGCGGCTTCACGCTCGCCATGGGCTTCGCCGCCGCCATCCTCTTCCCCTTCACCCAGACCGACGACCACTACGCCAACATCGGCGTCAACATCCTGATCTTCGGGACCGTCGCCCTGGGCCTCAACATCGTCGTCGGCCTCGCCGGCCTCCTCGACCTCGGATACGTCGCCTTCCTCGGCGTCGGCGCCTACACCGCAGCCCTCGTCTCCGGCTCCGAGTTCTCCAAGTTCTCCGGCGTCCAGTTCCCCTTCTGGGCCGCCGCCCTCTCCGGCGCCGCCGCCTCGCTCATCTTCGGCGTCCTCATCGGCGCCCCGACCCTGCGGCTGCGCGGCGACTACCTCGCCATCGTCACCCTCGGCTTCGGAGAGATCTTCCGTATCGCGGTCAACAACATGGACGGCGTCTCGGGCCCCGACATCACCAACGGCCCCAACGGCATCCCCTCCATCCCGGACCTCGACTTCTTCGGGTTCAACTTCGGCGACTCCCACGACGTCGCCGGGTTCACCCTGGGCCGGTTCGCGAACTACTACCTCCTCATGGTCCTGATCATGGCGATCGTGGTCCTCGTCTACACCCGCGCCGCCGACTCCCGGATCGGCCGCTCCTGGATCGCCATCCGCGAGGACGAGACCGCCGCCACCGCCATGGGCATCAACGGCTTCCGCGTCAAGCTCATCGCCTTCGCCCTCGGCGCCGCCCTCGCCGGCCTCGCCGGCACCGTCAGCGCCCACGTCACCTACAGCGTCGTACCCACCCCGTACCAGTTCGCCGGCTCCACGCCCCCCAACTCGGCGTTCCTGCTGGCCGCGGTGGTCCTCGGCGGCATGGGCACGGTCGCGGGCCCGCTCCTCGGCGCGGCGCTGCTCTACCTCCTGCCGGAGAAGCTGGTCTTCCTCCAGGACAAGTCGCTGCTCGCGTTCGGCATCGCCCTGATCGTCCTCATGCGCTTCCGCCCCGAGGGCATCATCGCCAACCGCCGCAACCAGCTCGAATTCCACGAGACCGGCCAGCTCGACGTACCCGACACAGAAACACTCGCCGACGATCCGGCCGTCACCAAGGCGGGGGCGTAACCACCATGACCACAAGCACACCCACCCCCGTACTCGAAGCGCGCAACGTCACCATGCGCTTCGGCGGCCTCACCGCCGTCCGCTCCGTCGACTTCACGGTCAACGCCGGTGAGATCGTCGGACTGATCGGCCCCAACGGCGCCGGCAAGACGACCTTCTTCAACTGCCTCACCGGCCTGTACGTCCCCACCGAGGGCACGGTCTCCTACAAGGGAACCGTCCTGCCCCCGAAGCCCCACCTGGTCACCCAGGCCGGCATCGCCCGTACGTTCCAGAACATCCGGCTCTTCGCCAACATGACCGTCCTGGAGAACGTCCTCGTCGGCCGCCACACCCGCACCAAGGAAGGCCTCTGGTCCGCCCTGCTGCGCGGCCCCGGCTTCAAGAAGGCGGAGAAGGCCAGCGAGGAACGGGCCATGGAACTCCTGGAGTTCATCGGCCTCGCCCACAAGCGCGACCACCTCTCGCGCAACCTCCCCTACGGCGAGCAGCGCAAGCTGGAGATCGCGCGCGCCCTGGCCTCCGAGCCGGGCCTGATCCTCCTCGACGAACCGACCGCCGGCATGAACCCCCAGGAGACTCGGGCCACCGAGGAACTGGTGTTCGCCATCCGCGACAAGGGCGTCGCCGTCCTCCTCATCGAGCACGACATGCGCTTCGTCTTCAACCTCTCCGACCGCGTCGCCGTCCTCGTCCAGGGCGAGAAGCTCGTCGAGGGCACCTCCGAGGTCGTCCAGGCCGACGAACGCGTCATCGCCGCCTACCTCGGCGAGCCCTTCGAAGGAGCCCCCGGCGAAGCGGAAGCCGCAGAGGTCGAGGCCGCCGAAGCCGCGGCCGACGCGACAGGCACAACCAGCACCACCAGCACGAAGGGAGAAGGCCAGTGACCGCACTCCTCGAAGTCGAGGACCTCAGGGTCTCCTACGGCAAGATCGAAGCCGTCAAGGGCATCTCCTTCAGCGTCGAGGCAGGCCAGGTCGTCACCCTCATCGGCACCAACGGCGCCGGCAAGACCACGACGCTGCGCACCCTGTCGGGCCTGCTCCAGCCCACCGCCGGCAAGATCCTGTTCGACGGCAAGCCCCTCAACGGCGTCCCCGCCCACAAGATCGTCTCCCTCGGCCTCGCCCACTCCCCCGAGGGCCGGCACATCTTCCCGCGCCTGAGCATCTTCGAGAACCTGCAGCTCGGAGCGTTTCTGCGGAAGGACAAGGAGGGGATCGAGAAGGACATCCAGCGCGCCTACGAACTCTTCCCGATCCTGGGCGAACGCCGCAACCAGGCCGCCGGCACCCTCTCGGGCGGCGAGCAGCAGATGCTCGCGATGGGCCGCGCCCTGATGTCCCAGCCGAAGCTCCTCATGCTCGACGAGCCCTCGATGGGCCTCTCCCCGATCATGATGCAGAAGATCATGGCAACGATCTCCGAGCTGAAATCGACAGGTACGACAATCCTCCTGGTCGAACAGAACGCCCAGGCGGCACTGTCGCTGGCCGACCAGGGCCATGTCATGGAGGTCGGCAACATCGTCCTCTCGGGCACGGGCCAGGACCTGATCCACGACGAGTCGGTCCGCAAGGCGTACCTCGGCGAGGACTGAGGACGCCGACACCCTGTGTGTACGACGAGGCCCGCACCCCCAATCGGGGATGCGGGCCTCGTCGTACTCCCGTCCTCTTGGGCTGTGTCAGCCCTTGGCGGCCTTCTTCTCCTCGGCGTCGGCGATGACGGCCTCGGCGACCTGCTGCATGGACATCCGCCGGTCCATCGAGGTCTTCTGGATCCACCGGAAGGCGGCGGGCTCGGTCAGGCCGTACTCCGTCTGGAGAACCGACTTGGCACGGTCGACCAGCTTGCGGGTCTCCAGCCGCTGCGTGAGGTCCGCGATCTCGCTCTCCAGCTGGCGCAGCTCGCTGAACCGCGAGACGGCCATCTCGATCGCGGGTACGACGTCGCTCTTGCTGAACGGCTTCACGAGGTACGCCATGGCGCCGGCGTCGCGGGCGCGTTCGACGAGGTCGCGCTGTGAGAAGGCGGTCAGCATCAGGACCGGGGCGATGGACTCCTCGGCGATCTTCTCGGCCGCCGAGATGCCGTCGAGCTTGGGCATCTTCACATCGAGGATGACGAGATCGGGCCGGTGCTTGCGCGCCAGCTCCACGGCCTCCTCACCGTCACCGGCCTCACCGACGACGGTGTAGCCCTCTTCTTCGAGCATCTCCTTGAGATCGAGCCGGATGAGCGCCTCGTCCTCGGCAATGACGACACGGGTCGTCAGCGGAGGCACGTGCGACTTGTCGTCGTCGGGCGCGTCTGCGGGCTGGGGCGACTCGGGGGCGGTCACGGGGGCTCCTTGATCAGGGCAGGGGTACTGCTGACAGCAGCGTACCTAGCTGCACCTTCCTACGGTGACCCGGTACACTCCTTCGTAGCTCGCCAACCAGCCCGGTTGGAGGAATTGGCGATACTCGCGGTGCTCAAACCACCGTGCCTTAGGGCATGTGGGTTCGAATCCCACACCGGGCACTTGGAAGCGGAGGTTCACGTTCTCGTGAACCTCCGCTTTTTATTGCGCGTCGTCGCGATCAGTGACCCAGAGTATTCGCATGAACTTTCACGGCACTGACGTACGACAGAAGGCCGTCACACTCGTGCGCGGCGGCATGCGCAACGCAGATGTCGCGCGGCAACTCAATGTTCCTGCGGGCACTGTCGGCAAGTGGCTCCACATGGATCGCGCAAAGCACGGGGAGTGCCCCGGGCGAGCAGCGCCGAAATGCCCTCGATGCCATGACCGGCCCCTAGACCAGGTTGCGTACGCCTACTTGCTGGGCCTCTATCTGGGCGATGGGTACATCGCCCAGTGGTCCGGTAGCCGGAGCCCCAGTCTCGTGATCACCTGCGACGACTCCTGGCCTGGCCTCATGGACGAGTGTGAGCAGGCCATGCGTGCGGTCTTCCCCAGCAACTCGGTCTGCCGCGCCCGCAAGATCGGCTGCCACGACGTGAAACTCTGCTCCAACCACCTTCGCTGCCTGTTTCCGCAGCATGGCCCAGGCAAGAAGCACGAGCGCCGGATCGTTCTCGACAACTGGCAGCAAGCCATCGTCGACTCGCACCCATGGGAGTTCCTCCGCGGCCTTGTCCACTCCGACGGCTGCCGAATCACCAACTGGACCGAGAAGCTCATCGCAGGTGAACGTAAGCGCTACGAATACCCGCGCTACTTCTTCACGAACCTCTCCCCCGACATCAAGCGGCTCTATACCGACACCCTCGACAAAGTCGGCGTCGACTGGAAACAGCCGAACGCCAAGAACATCTCCGTCGCCCGCAAAGCCTCCGTCGCCCTCATGGACGCCCACGTGGGCCCCAAGCACTGAACAACCGACAAGGGGCCCTTCCCTCAACCCCTACTTGGGGCTGTCGTCCTCGCCGATGTGGTGGACCCGGACCAGGTTCGTCGAGCCCGAGACGCCGGGCGGGGAGCCGGCCGTGATGACCACCACGTCGCCCTGCTGGCAGCGGCCGTACTTCAGCAACAGCTCGTCCACCTGGTCCACCATCGCGTCCGTCGAGTCGACGTGCGGGCCCAGGAACGTCTCCACGCCCCACGTCAGCGTCAGCTGCGAGCGCGTCGCCGGGTCGGGGGTGAAGGCCAGGAGGGGGATCGGGGACCTGTAGCGCGACAGGCGCTTCACCGTGTCGCCGGACTGGGTGAACGCCACCAGGAACTTCGCGCCCAGGAAGTCGCCCATCTCCGCCGCCGCGCGGGCCACCGCGCCGCCCTGGGTGCGGGGCTTGTTGCGTTCCGTCAGAGGGGGCAGGCCCTTGGCCAGGATGTCCTCCTCGGCCGCCTCGACGATCTTCGCCATCGTGCGGACCGTCTCGATCGCGTACTTGCCCACACTCGTCTCGCCGGACAGCATCACCGCGTCCGTGCCGTCGATCACCGCGTTGGCCACGTCCGACGCCTCCGCGCGCGTCGGGCGGGAGTTCTCGATCATCGAGTCCAGCATCTGCGTCGCCACGATCACCGGCTTGGCGTTGCGCTTCGCCAGCTTGATCGCTCGCTTCTGGACGATCGGGACCTGTTCGAGAGGCATCTCGACGCCCAGGTCGCCGCGCGCGACCATGATGCCGTCGAAGGCGGCGACGATGTCGTCGATCGCCTCCACCGCCTGCGGCTTCTCGACCTTGGCGATCACCGGGAGGCGGCGGTGTTCCTCGTCCATGATGCGGTGTACGTCGTCGATGTCGCGTCCGCTGCGGACGAAGGACAGGGCGATGACGTCGAAGCCCGTGCGCAGCGCCCAGCGGAGGTCCGCCTCATCCTTGTCGGAGAGGGCGGGGACCGAGACCGCGACGCCGGGGAGGTTGAGGCCCTTGTGGTCGGAGATCACTCCGCCCTCGACGACCACGGTGTGGACGCGGGGCCCGTCGACGGCGGTGACTTCGAGGCAGACCTTGCCGTCGTCGACCAGGACGCGTTCGCCGGGGGTGACGTCGGCGGCGAGGCCGGCGTACGTGGTTCCGCAGGTCTGCTGGTTGCCCTCGACGCCCTCCTCGACCGTGATGGTGAAGGTGTCACCGCGTTCAAGGAGTACGGGGCCTTCGGCGAAGCGGCCGAGTCGGATCTTCGGGCCTTGAAGGTCGGCGAGGAGGCCGATGCTGCGGCCGGTCTCGTCGGCGGCCTTGCGGACGTGCTGGTAACGCACCTCGTGGTCGGCGTGGGTGCCGTGACTGAGGTTGAAGCGGGCTACGTCCATTCCGGCGTCGACCAGTGCCTTGATCTGGTCGTACGAGTCGGTGGCGGGGCCCAAAGTACAGACGATTTTTGCTCGGCGCATGTTTCGAGCGTAGGCCTTACCGGTGGGTAGCGAATTGGCCCCGCATGACTACTCAACAACCTTTGCGTGAAGGGTTATTGACAACTGTTGAATTGTGCACCGGGCCGCTCCGATGAGCATTTCAGTACCCTCTTCACAGCTGCGGCGGCACCATGGTGAAACGGGCGTTCACCTGTGCGTACACCTGCTGCCGCTGCGGTTCCAGATCGAGGGGGGCCGCCTGGTCCGCGGCCTCGGCACCGGCGAAGGCCGCGCGGCGCAGGGAGCGCGACTGGACCTCGTACCCCATGGGCTGCGGGGCCTCCGCGCCGACGTCGGCCAGTTCCACCAGGGCCGCGAGCGAGGTACCCAGGGCCTCGGCGTACTCGCGGGCCCGTTGCACCGCCTCCCGCACGGCCTGTCGGCGGGCGTCGCGGTGGGCCGGGGAGTCGGGGCGCAGGGCCCACCAGGGGCCGTCGACGCGGGTGAGGTCGAGGTCGGCGAGGCGGCTGGTGAGTTCGCCGAGGGCGGTGAAGTCGGTGAGTTCGGCGGTGATGTGGACGTTGCCGTGGTAGGCGCGGACGCGTTCGCCGCGGCCGTGTCTGGCGAGTTCGGGGGCGATGGAGAAGGAGCCCGTCTCCAGGCGTTCCACCGCGTCGCCGTAGGTCTTCACCAGGTCGAGGACCGTCGCGTTGCGCCGGGTGAGGTCTTCCAGGGCTGTGCGGCGGTCGGTGCCGCGGGCGCCGACCGTGATGCCGATGCGGGCGATCTCGGGGTCGACCTCCAGGTGGGCTTCGCCGCGGACGGCTATCCGGGGGGCGTCGGGGGTGCCGTAGGGGACGGCCGTCTGGTGCTCCGGGCTGGAGGTCATACGTCCCACTCTGTCACTCGCGGGGCGGTCGCGGGGCCGGTTGCCGTCCCTGCCGGTCATCAGATCGAAACCTTCGGGGGCTGTTGCCGCCGGTCATGCGCGGGTCAGAATCTACGCGCGTCGTTGACCATTCCCCGAGGAGCCCGAAACATGCCGTTGAACCGCCGGAAGTTCTTGACGAAGTCCGCTGTGACCGGGGCGGGGGTCGCCCTGACCAGCGCTGTCGTGGCTCCGGCGGCGCAGGCCGCGGAGGCGCGGAAGCCCGCCGGGCCCGGGAAGCCCGCGAAGCCGGTGAAGCGGTACTCCCTGACCGTGATGGGCACGACCGATCTGCACGGGCACATCTTCAACTGGGACTACTTCAAGGACGCCGAGTACTCCGACGCGAAGGGCAACGCGCAGGGCCTGGCCCGGATCTCGACGCTGGTGGAGCAGGTCCGCAAGGAGAAGGGGCGGCGCAACACGCTGCTGCTCGACGCGGGCGACACGATCCAGGGCACCCCGCTGACGTACTACTACGCGAAGGTCGACCCGATCACCGCCAAGGGCGGTCCTGTGCACCCGATGGCGCAGGCGATGAACGCGATCGGGTACGACGCGGTGGCGCTGGGCAACCACGAGTTCAACTACGGCATCGAGACGCTGCGCAAGTTCGAGTCGCAGTGCCGGTTCCCGCTGCTGGGCGCGAACGCGCTGGACGCGAAGACGCTGCGGCCCGCGTTCCCGCCGTACTTCATGAAGACGTTCCGGGTGAAGGGGGCGCCGCCGGTCAAGGTGGCGGTGCTGGGGCTGACGAATCCCGGGATCGCGATCTGGGACAAGGCGTACGTCCAGGGGAAGCTGACGTTCCCGGGTCTGGAGGAGCAGGCGGCGAAGTGGGTGCCGAAGCTGCGTTCGATGGGCGCGGATGTTGTCGTGGTGTCGGCACACTCGGGGTCCTCGGGGACTTCGTCGTACGGTGATCAGCTGCCGTACGTCGAGAACTCGGCGGCGCTGGTGGCGCAGCAGGTGCCCGGGATCGACGCGATCCTGGTCGGGCACGCGCACACGGAGATCGCCGAGCTGAAGGTCACCAACACGGCGACCGGCAAGACGGTGATCCTGTCGGAGCCGCTGGCTTACGCGGAGCGGTTGTCGCTGTTCGACATCGAGTTGGTGTTCACGAAGGGGAAGTGGGCCGTCGAGTCGGTGGCGGCGACGGTGCGTGACTCGAAGTCGGTCGCGGACGACCCGAAGATCACGAAGCTGCTGAAGGACGAGCACGACGTGGTCGTGGCGTACGTCAACCAGGTGGTCGGGACGGCGACGGACACGTTGACGACGGTGGAGGCGCGGTACAAGGACGCGCCGATCATCGACCTGATCACGAAGGTCCAGGAGGACGTGGTGAAGGCGGCGCTGGCGGGGACGGCGTACGCGTCGCTGCCGGTGATCGCGCAGGCGTCGCCGTTCTCGCGGACGTCGGAGATCCCGGCCGGTGAGGTGACGATCCGGGACCTGTCGAGTCTGTACGTGTACGACAACACGCTGGTCGCGAAGCTGCTGACGGGCGCGCAGGTGCGGGCGTACCTGGAGTACTCGGCGCAGTACTTCGTGCAGACGGCGGCGGGTGCGGTCGTCGATGTGGAGAAGCTGACGAACGCGGCGGGCCGGCCGGACTACAACTACGACTACGTGTCGGGGCTGACGTACGACATCGACATCGCGCAGGCGGTCGGTTCGCGGATCAGGAACCTGGCCTACGGCGGGGTGGCGCTGGACGACGCGCAGCAGTTCGTGTTCGCGGTGAACAACTACCGGGCCAATGGCGGCGGGGCGTTCCCGCATGTGGCGTCGGCGCAGGAGTTGTGGTCGGAGTCGACGGAGATCCGGACGCGGATCTCCGAGTGGGTGACGGCGAAGGGTGTGCTGGATCCGAGGGAGTTCGCCTCGGTGGACTGGAAGTTGACGCGGGACGGTACGCCGGTGTTCTAGCCACCGGTGTTCCAGCCGTCGGTTTCTGTGGCTGGTTTCTGGGGCCGGGCGGCCTCAGATTCCGTCCACGAGGGGGGTCAGCACCTGGTGCTGGCCCCTTCCGCGTTCCTGGCTCTGTCTGGGGGTGGGGACCTGGGCCAGGGGCTGGGCGAGGCCGAAGGTGGTGAAGGCGGTCCTGGTCGGGAGGGGGTAAGGGGTCTTGCCGGTCAGGGAGTTGAGGATGGTGGCGCTTCGCCAGGCGAGGAGGCCGAGGTCGGGGGTGCCGACGCCGTGGGTGTGGAGTTCGGCGTTCTGGATGTAGACGTGGCTGCCCGCGGCGGTGATGGCGGGGTCGAGGACGAGCCGGTACTGGTCGTCGACGCGGGGGCGGTCGGAGCTGTCGCGGCGGAGGTAGGGGTCGAGGCCGGCGAGGATGCGGTCGAGGGGGCGGTCGCGGTAGCCGGTGGCGAGGACGACGGCGTCGGTGGTGAGGCGGGAGCGGGTGCCCTGCTGGGTGTGTTCGAGGTGGAGTTCGACCTTGGTGGTGGCGACGCGGCCGGCGGTGCGGACGTGGACGCCGGGGGTGAGGACGGCTTCGGGCCAGCCGCCGTGGAGGGTGCGGTGGTACAGCTCGTCGTGGATGGCGGCGATGGTGTCGGCGCCGATGCCCTTGTGGAGCTGCCACTGGGCGGCGGCGAGGCGGTCGCGCACGGGTTCGGGGAGGTCGTGGAAGTAGCGGGTGTGGTCGGGGGTGAAGTGTTCGAGGCCGAGCTTGGAGTACTCCATGGGGGCGAAGGCCTCGGTGCGGCCGAGCCAGTGGATCTTCTCGCGGCCCGGGGGGCGGTGGCGCAGCAGGTCGAGGAAGATCTCGGCGCCGCTCTGTCCGGAGCCGATGACGGTGACGTGTTCGGCGGTGAGGAGCCGCTCGCGGTGGGCGAGGTAGTCGGCGGCGTGCAGGACGGGCACGGTCGGGGCTTCGACCAGGGGTTTGAGGGGTTCGGGGATGTAGGGCTCGCTGCCGATGCCGAGGACGACGTTCTTCGTGTAGGTCCGGCCGAGGGCTTCGGCTTCGCCGTCGGCGTCGAGCTGGGTGAAGTCGACCTCGAAGACGTCCCGTTCGGGGTTCCAGCGGACGGCGTCGACCTGGTGGCCGAAGCGGAGGCGGGGGAGGTTCTCGCTGACCCAGCGGCAGTAGGCGTCGTACTCGGCGCGCTGGATGTGGAAGCGCTCGGCGAAGTAGAAGGGGAAGAGGCGGTCGCGGGTCCTGAGATAGCTGAGGAAGGACCAGGGGCTCGCGGGGTCGGCGAGGGTCACCAGGTCGGCGAGGAAGGGGACCTGGACGGTGGAGCCCTCGATGAGGAGGCCCGGGTGCCAGTCGAATCGGGGGTGCTGTTCGTAGAAGACGGCGTCGAGTTCGGGGAGGGGGTGGGCGAGGGCGGCGAGGGAGAGGTTGCAGGGGCCGATGCCGATGCCGACGAGGTCGTGGGGGGTGTCGGGGTCAGCGGGTGCGGGTGCGGGAGTGGGCGCGGGCCCGGAGGTCGGGTCGACAGGGGGCGTGGGGGGCGTCAGGGGGGTCATCGGGGGGTGTTTCCTTCCACCAGCTTCAGGAGGGCGGCCAGGTCGTCCGGCCGGGTGTGGGGGTTGAGGAGGGTGGCCTTGAGCCAGAGGCGGCCGTCGAGCAGGGCGCGGCCGAGGACGGCGCGGCCGTCGTGGAGGAGCTTTCGGCGTACGGCGGCGACGGCGTCGTCGGTCGCCTCGGCGGGCCGGAAGAGGACGGTGCTGATGGTGGGCGGGTCGTACAGCTCGAACCCGGGGTGGGCCTGGATCTGGCGGGCGAACTCGTGGGCGTGTGCGCAGACCTGGTCGACGAGGGCGCCGAGTCCTTCGCGGCCGAGGGTCTTGAGGGTGACGGCGATCTTGAGGACGTCGGGGCGGCGGGTGGTGCGCAGGGAGCGGCCGAGGAGGTCGGGCAGGCCCGCTTCGGTGTCGTCGTCGGCGTTGAGGTAGTCGGCCTGGTGGGCGAGGGCGGTGAGGTCGCCCGGGTTCTTGACGGTGAGGAGGCCTGCGGCGACCGGCTGCCAGCCGAGTTTGTGCAGGTCGAGGGTGACGGTGTCGGCGAGTTCGAGTCCGGCGAGCTTGGCCCGGTGACGCTCGCTGAAGAGAAGCCCGCCGCCGTACGCCGCGTCTATGTGCAGCCGGGCGCCGTGGGCCGCGCAGAGGGCGGCGATCTGGGGCAGCGGGTCGATGAGCCCGGCGTCGGTGGTGCCCGCGGTGGCGGCGACGAGCAGTGAGCCGGGCGGTCCGGACAGCTCGGTGAGGGCTTCGTCGAGGGCGGCGGGGTCGAGGGTGCCTGCGGGGGCGGGGACCACGACCGGCTCCGGGAGACCGAGGAGCCAGGCGGCGCGGGGCAGGGAGTGGTGGGCGTTGGCGCCGTGCACGAGACGGACACCCGGGTGGGCCTCGCGGGCGAGGAGCAGGGCGAGCTGGTTGGCCTCGGTACCGCCGGTGGTGACGAGGGCGTCGCCCGCCCTCGGCTCGTTCCCTCCTGCGCCCCCGTAGACCTCGGCGGCGAGGGTCCGCGTGACCAGCGCTTCGAGTGCGGAGGCGGCCGGGGCCTGGTCCCAGGAGTCGAGGGACGGGTTGAGGACACTGACGGCGAGATCGGCGGCGGTGGCGACGGCGAGGGGCGGGCAGTGCAGGTGAGCGGCGCAGTGGGGGTGGGCGGGGTCGGCGGCGCCTTCGGCGAGGACGCGTACGAGGTCGTGGAGGGCGTCGGGGTCGCCCTTGTCGGGCAGTACGTCCCCGACGGCGTCGCGGACCTGCCGGGCGACGGCTCCGGGCCCACCGACGGGGAGCGGCCCACCACGCGCGCGCGTGCCGTCCGCGAGAGCACCGAGAACCGTGTCGAGCAACGGCCGCAGGGCACCGGGTCCTTCGGCACCTGAAGCGAGGGGCGGTGTGCTCATGACGGTCCTCCCGGGGCGCGTGGCTGGGGAGTTCCAGCTTGGACGGAGCGGGGACGACGCGCCCGGGAAGACCAACGATCGGAACCCGAAAGGGGGTACGGGGGTTGTGCGGGGGAGGGGGTGTGGGGCAGGGGGTGTGTGTTGAGGGGGCGGTTCGTATCGCCTTGGGGGGTGCGGGGTTGGGGGGGTGCGGGGTTGGGGGGGGCGGCGAGCGGGGCGGTCCGTGTCGCCTAGGGGAGACGGGAGGTACGCGGGAAGGGCGGGGCAGGAGGTGCGGGGCGAGCAGGCGACCCGTCTCACGTAGAGGCGCTCGCGATCGAGTCCCGCGACCGACGGTGTCGCTCGCGAAGTCCCCTTCTGTGCAAGGGCGTTCGGTCGGGGCGACGGGTGGGGCTGTGCTTCTGCGCCCTGCCGCCGCGCACGGGTGTTTCGCCGGGGTGACCGGTGGGGCTGTGCCTCTGCGCCCTGCCGCTGCGCACGGGCGTTCGGCCGGGGTGACGGGTGGGGCTGTGCTTCTGCACTCGGCCGACGCGCACGGGTGTTTCGCCGGGGTGACCGGTGGGGCTGTGCTTCTGCGTCCTGTCGCTGCGCACGGGCCTCGGGCCGAGGCGGCGGTACGGACGTTCGGCCAGGGCGGCCGGTCCTCCTGGCGTGGGGGAGGCCGAGGCATCGGCGGGTCCCTCGTCCCCGGCCCGACGGCTGCGGCCCTGTGCCGGGACATGGCGGGGTTGCGGACGTCCAGCCGACGTGGCTGGCCCTCCCCGCGTCGCGACGACCGCCAACTCCGGTGCTCCCCCGCACAGCCGCCCTACGCCTGCGCCCCCGCGCCGGGCCATGACGGAGCTACGGAGGTGCAGCCGAGGTGGCCGCCCTTCCCCGCGTCACGACGACCGCCACCCCGGCACTCCCCCGCACACCCGCCCTACACCTGCGCCCCCGCGCCGGGCCATGACCGAGCCACGGAGGCGCAACCGAGGCGTGGCCGGCCCTCCCCTGTGTCAGGAAGGCCGGGCGCGTCCAGTGAACCCCCGTATCCCAGCCGTGGCGGTGCCGTTACGCCTGTTCGTGTGCTCCCTCCGTGGATCCCTCCCGTACCCGCAGCGCGCGGGCCAAGTCGTCGAGTTGGTCTACGAGTTTGCGGCGGAGGGACGGGATGGGGGTGGCGTCCTGGAGGCATTCCTCGCCCAGGCGGAGGGTTTCCGGGGTGACGCTGTGGGACGGGAAGGCCCAGCGGCCGGCGGCGTCTGCCATGGCCGAGCCCCGGCGGGCGGCTACGGCTACCGCGTCGGTCCAGTAGCGCTTGACGTACTCCTCGGTGAGGTCGGCCTGTTCGGGCTGCCAGAAGCCCTGGGCGGTGGCGACGAAGAGGTAGTTGGAGAGGGCGTCCGAGGTGAACATCTGTTCCCAGGCGCGGAGTTTGGACTCGGGGTCGGGCAGGGCGGCGCGGCAGCGGGCGGCGCCCTCCTGGCCGGAGGCGCTGGGGTCGCGGGCGAGTTCGGCGTCGATCTGCGTGTCGTCGGTGGCGCCGAGGACGGCGAGCCGGGCCAGGACGCGCCAGCGCAGTTCGGGGTCGAGTTCGGGGCCGCCGGGGACGGTGCCGTCGGCGAGCCAGGCGGCGATGGTGTCGGGGTGGGCGGCGACGTCGATGAAGTGGCGTACGGCGATGAGGCGCAGGCCGGGGTGGTCGCCGTCCTCGGTGCGGCGGATGAGGTCGCGGCACAGGGAGGCGAGGGTGGCGAGGGCCGCGGGGCGCTCCTGCGGGGGCAGGTAGCGGTCGGCGACGACGGTGGCGGTGAAGGTGAGGACGCCCTGGACAAGGGCGAGGTCCGTCTCGCGCGGGAGGTGTGCGCGGACGGTCTCCAGGTAGTGGGCGGGCGGGAGTTGGCCGTCCCGTACGGCGTCCCTGAGGGCGTTCCAGACGACCGCGCGGGTGAGCGGGTCGGGGAGGCCGGAGAGGGCGCTGCGGACGGTCTTGAAGGACTCGGGGTCGAAGCGGACCTTGGCGTAGGTGAGGTCGCCGTCGTTGACGAGGAGCAGGGCGGGGCGCTTGCCGATGGGCTGCGGGGCGTCCTGGGGGATGTCGAGGTCGACGCGCTCGCGGAGGGCGAGGGTGCCGTCGCCGGTGCTGTCGTGGTCGTACAGGCCTATGGCGACGCGGTGGGGGCGGGTGCCGTCGTGGCGGACGGTCAGGGCACAGGCGCCGTTGTCGCCGTTGGTGACGCGCGGGGTGAGGGTGTCGACGCCGGTGGTGCGCAGCCAGGTGTCGGCCCAGGCGTGGACGTCTCGTTCGGTGGCGGCGGAGAGGGAGTCGATGAAGTCGGCGAGGGTGGCGTTGCCGAACTTGTGCCGGGCGAAGTGGGTGTTGATGCCGGCCAGGAAGTCCTTCTCGCCGAGCCAGGCGACGAGTTGGCGCAGGGCGGAGGCACCCTTGGCGTAGGAGATGCCGTCGAAGTTGACGAGGGCGGCGGCGGTGTCGTCGACGGCCTCGGGGGCGACGGGGTGGGTGGAGGGGCGCTGGTCGGCGTCGTAGCCCCAGGCCTTGCGGGAGACCCCGAAGTCGGTCCAGGTGTCGGTGAAGCGGGTCGCCTCGGTGAGGGTCTGGTAGCCCATGTACTCGGCGAAGGACTCGTTGAGCCAGATGTCGTCCCACCACTGGAGGGTGACGAGGTCGCCGAACCACATGTGGGCCATCTCGTGGGCGATGACCATGGCGCGGGTCTGGCGCTCGGTGTCGGTGACGGCGGAGCGGTAGACGAACTCGTCGCGGAAGGTGACGAGTCCGGGGTTCTCCATGGCGCCGAAGTTGAACTCGGGGACGAACGCCTGGTCGTAGGAGTCGAAGGGGTACGGCTCCTCGAACTTCTCGTGGTAGCGGTCGTAGCACGCGCGCGTGATGTCGAGGAGTTCGTCGGCGTCGGTGTCGAGGTGGGGCGCGAGGGAGCGGCGGCAGTGGAGGCCGAAGGGGAGGCCGCGGTGTTCGCTGCGGACGGAGTGCCAGGGGCCCGCGGCGACGGCGACGAGGTAGGTGGAGATGCGCGGGGTGGGGGCGGCCTGCCAGAGGCCGTCGGAGGTCTCGGTGGTGATGCCGTTGGCGAGGACGGTCCAGCCCTCGGGGGCGCGCACGGTGAACTCGAAGACGGCCTTGAGGTCGGGCTGGTTGAAGTTGGCGAAGACGGCCGCCGCGTCCTCCAGGGACATCTGGGTGTAGAGGTAGGTCTCGTCGTCGACGGGGTCGGTGAAGCGGTGCATGCCCTCGCCGGTGCGGGAGTAGCGCATCGCGGCGTCCACGCGCAGTTCGTGCTCGCCCTCGGCGAGGCCCGTCAGGGGCAGCCGGCCGTCGCTGAGGGAGGCGGTGTCCAGGGGGGTGCCGTCGAGGGTGGCGGAGCGCAGCTCGGCGGGCCTGACCTCGACGAACGTGTCCGCGCCGGTGTGGCCCGCCGCCACCGCGAAGCGGATCACGGTACGGGAGTCGAAGGTGTCGTCCCCGGTGGTGAGGTCGAGTTCGACCGTGTACCGGTGGACGGCCAGCAGGCTGGCACGGGCTTGCGCTTCGTCGCGCGTCAGTACGGACATGGAGGACATGCTGCCTGATGCCGCTGGCAGGGCACAGGGGCGGATCGGTACACGGCGTTTGTCCGGCCGCGCGCCCCCGCCCCCGACGCGGGCTCCGGGGCGCCTCCGGAATCGCCCTTAGGGTCTCAGGTGCGGTCGTCCTCCAGGGCCCGTCCTGCGAGTACGCCGTGGTCCTTGACGAGGGCGCGCAGTTCCCGCACCTCCTGTTCGAGGGCGAGGTGGCGGCGGTGGGCGTCGTACAGGTAGCGGACCTTGGTGCGCAGGGTCCAGGGGTCGATGGGTTTCATGACGAGGTCGGCGACGCCGAGTCCGAAGGCGGTGGAGGTGAGTTCGGCGTCGGGGCCGAAGCCGGTGAGCAGGACGACGGGGATGTGCTGGGTCTGTTCGAGGCGGCGCATGTAGCGCACGACGTCGAGGCCGCTGACGCCGGGCATGCGGACGTCGAGCAGGAGGAGGCCGACCTGGCCGCGCAGTACCTGCTTGAGTGCCTCGTCGCCGCTGGTGGCGCGGGCGAGCAGGTAGCCGAGCGGGGCCAGGGCGCTCTCCAGCGCGTACAGGGTGTCCTCGTGGTCGTCGACGATGAGGATCTTGGCATCCGACGGCATGGCCCGACGTCCCTCCCGCGTGGACAACCAGCTTGCGCGCGCGGTGCTGACGCGCAGTGCTCGGCAGCTGACAACGAGTGCATATGGAGTGCACAGCGCAGCATGCCCCCACGGGTGCCCGGCTGTCACGCCCCGGGGGTCAATTCACCGGCGGTTTCCCGCCGTTGACGGCGTCGTCGGCGATGCGCTCGTGGTGTCTGATCACCTCGGCGATGATGAAGTTCAGGAGTTTCTCGGCGAACGCGGGGTCGAGGTTGGCACTTTCGGCCAGTCGCCGCAGCCGGGCGATCTGCTGCGCCTCACGGCCGGGATCGGCGGGCGGCAACTGGTGCGCGGCCTTGAGATGGCCGACCTGCTGGGTGCACTTGAAGCGCTCGGCGAGCATGTGGACGACGGCGGCATCGATGTTGTCGATGCTCTCACGCAGCCGACCGAGCTCCGCACGGATCTCGGGGTCGACCTCACGGTTGTTGCTGGTGGTCATGGGCGTCCACATTACGTGGCGCGGGGTGGACGGGCTCGGGGGGCTTCGGGGCTCGGGTCTCGGTGGGGCGGGTGCCGTGAAGGGGGGCGAGGCGGGGACACCCGTCTACGGGCTGTCCACATGCGCGATCATCGGTGGGTCGGCGGGGTCCGGGACGCGGTCGCTCCAGCCGCCCGGGACCGTGCGGCCCTGTTGTGCGCGGAAGTGGACGGGGGCCATGCCTACGCGGCGGGTGAAGAGGCGGGAGAAGTACGCGGGGTCGTCGTAGCCGACGCGGCGGGCGACCGCGGCGACGGGGAGGTCGGTGGCGGCCAGGAGTTCCTTGGCCCGGCCCAGGCGGATGCCCAGGAGGTAGTCCTTGGGGCTGCAGCCGGCGCCTCGGCGTACCGCGGTGCGCAGTTCGGCGGGGGTCATGCCGTGCCGGGCGGCGTGTTCGGCGACCGTCAGGGGGCGGCAGGCGTCCCGGGCGAGGGCGGCGAGGACCTGGTCGCCGTCGGGGGCCAGGTCGGCGCGGGTGCGGCGCAGGGCGACGAGGAGTTCGTGGACGGCGGCGGCCGTCTCGACCTCCAGGACGGGGTTGTCGCGGCGCGCGGCGCGGGCCATGCGTCCGATGACGGCCCGCGCGGGGCCCGCGTCGGTGAGGGGGACGAGGGGCCGCTCGGGCTCGATGTAGCCGAGTTCG
The DNA here is from genome assembly GCF_002954775.1 of Streptomyces geranii. Taxonomy (GTDB): domain Bacteria; phylum Actinomycetota; class Actinomycetes; order Streptomycetales; family Streptomycetaceae; genus Streptomyces; species Streptomyces geranii. The sequence goes on along the minus strand of NZ_PJME01000022.1, from coordinate 5,194 downwards.
GCGTACGTGGCGGTGACGGGCCCGGTGAAGTCGACGAACGCCTCGTCCCAGCCGGTGTCGGGGTCGGGCCCGTAGTGGTGGGCGATCCCGGGGGTGAGCCAGATCAGGGTGGGCGCGGTGACGGTCCTGCGGCGCCCGTCGGCGCCCTGGAACCAGCCCCGGCCGCCGCTGACGACGACGGCCACGTGATGGTCGAGGACGCGCGGCCCGACGGTCGGCAGGGCGCCGTGCTGGAGGCCGACGCCGAGGCAGACGAGGCCGAGGCGGTGGTGGGCGGGGGCGGGGCTGAAGAAGCGCATCCAGGTGCGGTACATCCGCGGTGTCCTCCCGCCCGGGTCCGTGTGCGTCCGCGCGCCCACCGGAGGTCCGGGGAGCGCGGTCCAACTGGCGCCGATCTTTGTCCATGGACGCTGTCGGCCGCCAGAGGTGAGGGTGGGGCGCATGAGCGAGTTCACGGTGGGCGACACGGACTTCCTGCTGGACGGCCGTCCGGTACGGCTGCTGTCCGGGGCGCTGCACTACTTCCGGGTGCACGAGGAGCAGTGGGCGCACCGGCTGGCGACGCTGCGGGCGATGGGCCTCAACTGCGTGGAGACGTACGTCCCGTGGAACCTGCACGAGCCGCGTCCCGGTGACTTCAGAGACGTCGGACAGCTGGGCCGCTTCCTGGACGCAGCCCGGGAGGCGGGGCTGTGGGCGATCGTGCGGCCGGGCCCGTACATCTGCGCGGAATGGGAGAACGGCGGCCTCCCCCATTGGCTGACGGGACACGCACGCACGCGTGACGCCCGTTTCCTGGGTCCCGTGGAGCGCTGGTTCGGGCGGCTCCTCCCGGAGATCGTGTCGCGGCAGATCGACCGGGGCGGCCCGGTGCTGATGGTGCAGGTGGAGAACGAGTACGGCAGCTACGGCTCCGACCACGCGTACCTGGACCGGCTGACGGGCCTGCTGCGCGCCGGGGGCGTGCGCGTCCCGCTGTTCACCTCGGACGGCCCGGAGGACCACATGCTGACGGGCGGCTCGGTGCCGGGCGTACTGGCGACGGTGAATTTCGGCTCCCACGCGCGCGTGGCCTTCGAAACGCTGCGCGGGCACCGCCCGACGGGCCCGCTGATGTGCATGGAGTTCTGGTGCGGCTGGTTCGACCACTGGGGCGCCGAACACGTCGTACGGGACGCGGAGGACGCCGCACAGTCCCTCCGCGAGATCCTGGAGTGCGGCGCGTCGGTCAACATCTATGTGGCGCACGGCGGTACGAGCTTCGCGGGCTGGTCGGGCGCGAACCGCGCGGTGGGCGACGGCACCCTCGGAGGGGCCCACGTGGGCGCCCTGGAGCCGGACGTGACGTCGTACGACTACGACGCCCCGATCGACGAACAGGGGCGCCCCACGGAGAAGTTCTGGCGCTTCCGGGAGGTCCTGTCGGCGTACGCGGACACCCCGCCGCCCGAACCGCCGCCGGCCCCCGCCTCCTTGGGGGCCCGGACCGCCGCCCGCCTGACGGAGTGGGCGCCCCTGACGGCCGTACTGGACACCCTGGCCGGCCCCGAGAGGGAGCACGCCGTGCCGCCCACCTTCGAGGAACTGGACGTGGACCGCGGCCTCGTGCACTACACGGTGACCGTTCCGGGGCCCCGGCGGCCGTACCCCCTGTCCGTGCGCGGGCTGCGGGACCTGGCGGTGGTGCACGTCGACGGGGTACGGGCCGGCCTGCTCGGCGAGGGGGACGTACGGCTCGCGGAGCCGGTGGCGGGGCACGCGCGCGTGGAGCTGTGGGTGGAGTCCCTGGGGAGGGTCAACTACGGTCCGCGCCTCGGCGAGCCGAAGGGCGTCACCGGGGGCGTACTGCACGAACGGCAGTTCCTGCACGGCGTACGCGCGCGGGGGCTGCGGCTGGACGCGTTCGAGGAGGGGGCGGTGCGGAGGGTGCCGTTCAGGGAGCCGCCCTCACCGTCGCCGGACCAGGACTCCCGGGGGCTGTACCGGGGCGCCGTGACGGTGCACGGGGCCGGGGACGCGCTGCTGGAACTGCCGGGGTGGACACGGGGGTTCGTGTGGGTCAACGGGTTCGGCCTGGGCCGGTACTGGTCCGTGGGCCCGCAGCGCTCCCTGTACGTCCCCGGACCGGTGCTGCGGGAGGGCGTGAACGAGGTGTGGGTGCTGGAGCTGGAGAGCGCGGGGGTGGGACCGGCAGATGTGGGACCGGCGGGGGTGGTGCTGGTTCCGGTGGGCCGGGACGGGGACTGACCGGCGGGGTTCGCGCGACGCGTCCACGCCCGCCCCGCCCCGCTCCACTCCCCGCCGCTCATCCCCCATCCCCCGCCGCCCGCAGGAGACGGGCACGCGCGCGCGTGCCCGTCTCCTGCGGGGTCAGCGGCCAGGGATCAGGGGTCCCGCCTGACCCGGAAGGCGCGCCCTACAGCGTGGACGCCGCCCGTGCTATCGCCTTCGCGAACGTGGACACCTGGGAGTACACGCCGGGTACGCCCGGGCGGGCGCAGCCGTCGCCCCAGCTGACGATGCCCACCTGGATCCAGGCGCCCGTGTCGTCCTTGCGGAACATGGGGCCGCCGGAGTCGCCCTGGCAGGTGTCGACGCCGCCTGCGAGGTAACCCGCGCACAGCTCGTCGCCGGGGACGAGCCGCTTGCCGTAGTGCAGCTTGCAGCCCGCGTCGCTGACGTAGGGGACGGTGGCCTTCAGGAGCTTGGTCGTGCCGGTGCCGGCGTTCTCCTGGGTGTCGCCCCAGCCCGCGATGGTGAACGTGCCGCGGTTGTACTGGGTGGTCGTGGCGATCTTCAGCGTGGGCTTGTTGATCGGCCGGGCGAGCTTGACGAGCGCCCAGTCCTTGCCGGTGCCGTTGTAGCCCGGGGCCTGGAGGACCTTGGTCGACCTGACCTTGATCGCCCCCGAGGCGTTCAGGTCGGCGACCCCGGCGGTGACCGTGATGCCGGTGTTGGGCCCGGAGCCGTCCACACAGTGGGCGGCGGTGAGGACGACGTCCTTCTTGTAGAGCGCGCCGCCGCAGCCCATCGAGAGATGCACCAGCCACGGGAACTCGTTCTGCGCGGCGGGCGTTCCTCCTACGACGGGCGCCGGTGCGGCGTGCGCGGCGAGCGGCTGGAGGCTGGCCACGGCGAGGGCGGCGGCACCGACCGTCGCGGCCCGTCTGAACAGGGAGAGACCTCTTCCGACCGACGAGGTGTGGATCAACGTACGTCCTTTCGTGGGGGGTGGTGGTGACGTGGTGACAAAGAACGCAAGTATGAAGATCGAGGCGGGTGCGGAACAAGGGCGGATATCACGTGCCCGCGGCGGAACCGGGCGGTGGGAAAACCGCTCTTAACGACAGCTCCCCCGCGCGTAGGGTGGAGAAGGGTTCAGGGCGTCTTGGGGGTAAGGACGTGGCGAACGACGGACCGGTCGAGCACGGCTACCCACATCTGGACACGGTGCGGGCGGCGATCAACGCGCTCTACAAGAGGCTCTCGTACGACACCGTCCAGACCTTCGCGACCAGCGTGCCCCCGGCCGACGTCGCCTTCTGCGACACCGACGACCTCCACCTCGGCGCGCAGCGCGTGGCCCGCGAGATGGTCAGGCACTACCGGCTGCCGGACGCGCGCATGATCGTCGGCTTCCGCGAGATGACGCACGCGGCGAATGTCGAACTGGCGGCGGGCCCCGAGTACTTCATCGAGCTGAACGACCGTTTCCGCACCCACCGCAGAGACATCGGCGCGGCCCTCGCGCACGAGGTGATGCACGTGTACCTGCACCGCCTGGACCTCACCTTCCCCGGCACCCGGGACAACGAGATCCTGACGGACACGGCGGCGACCTACCTGGGCGCGGGCTGGCTGCTCCTCGACGCCTACCGCGAGGACGCCGACTCCTCGCAGAAGCTCGGCTATCTGACACCGGAGGAGTTCGGGTACGTCCTGGCCAAGCGGGCGCTGGTCTTCGACGAGGACCCGGGGATCTGGTTCACCAGCCCGCAGGCGTACACGGCGTACACGGCGGGCATGGAGCTGGCCCGCCACGACACCCGTCAGCCCCCGCTGACGGCGGCGGGCTGGGCGGGGCGCCGCAGGTACGCGCGCGACCGCAGACACGCCCAGGACCGGCATGCGCCGGGTGCGGCGTCACCACCGGCGCGGTCGGCGCAATCAGCCGGCGTCCCCTACAGCTTCACACCCGACAGCCACGGGGAGCACGGTCCGCTGCGGGTCTCGTTCCCCTGTCCGACCTGCCACCAGCGCATCAGGGTGCCGGTACGGGGGCGGGTGCGGGCGCGGTGCGGGGTGTGCCGGACGGTGCTGGAGTGCGACACGTGACATCACGGAAGCGTGGGGCATTTCACCCGGAAACCCTTTGCCTCACCGCCCCTTGGGGAGCGATGGTCGGAAGATATGAACGGGCAAGAACCGCCGCAAGGCAGTGAGCACGACCTCTTCACCGCGCTGTACGAGGGTGCCGAGGACGCGGTCGTACGGCTGCTGCGGCTCGGGGTGAGCCCGGAGGCACAGGACGAGGACGGCCAGACCGCGCTGTACGTGGCGGCGGTGAGCGACGCGCCCGGCATCGTACGGCTGCTGCTGTCCGCCGGCGCCGCGCCCGACCGGCTGAGCGCGGGCTCCGACCTCCCCCTGTGCGGGGCGGCCTGCGGCGGCCACACGGAGGTCGTACGCGCGCTGTTGGCCTCCGGGGCCAGCCCCGACGCCGTGGAGGCGTTCGGCTTCACGGCCCTGGCCTGGGCCCTGCGCTGCGGCCACGCGCCGGTGGCGGAGGCCCTGCTGGCAGCGGGCGCCGACCCGAACCGCCCCGGCCCGACCGGCGAGCCCCCACTGGTCACGGCCGCCCGCCGGGGGGCTCCCGCGTGCGTGCGGTCGCTGTTGGCGCGGGGGGCTGGAGCAAGGGGGGAGGCGTTGGTGGAGGCTCGGCGCTGGACCCGGCTGGATGTGGCGACGGAGCTTCGGGCGGGGTTGGCGCGGGCGCACGGGTTCGGTGGGGAGTACGTCACTCGGCGGTGGGGCGACGGGGTTGCGGTGGAGTTGGTGCGGGATGGGGTGGTGGTGGCGGGGGTTGATCAGGAGACGGGGCATGCGGAGATCGTGGGGGTGCTGGAGGGGGCGCTGGGGCTCGCCTGATTTCTTTCCTCGCCCCCGCAGTCGGCCTGAACGGCCTCGTCCTCAA
>NZ_PJME01000021.1 GCF_002954775.1 Streptomyces geranii | reverse complement strand
GCCCGCACCCCCAAGCCACGGCCGGCACCACCCAGCCCGTCCGGCGTTTGAGGTCGAGGCCGTCAAGGCCGATCAACCCCCCCCCCCCCCCCCCGCGGCCCCCCCCCCCCCCCCGCCCACCCCCCCCCCCCCCCCGCCCGTCCGGCGCTTGAGGACAAAGCGGGGGTCCGGGGGCGGCAGCCCCCAGGGATGGGACGGGTAGGGGCGGCGGGGGCGAGGAAAAACCCACCCGGCCCCCTCAACGCGCAGTCCACCCCCCATCCACATACAACTCCGACCCAGTCACAAAGCTCGCGTCATCAGACGCAAGAAACGCCACACACCCCGCAACCTCCTCAGGCATTCCCAACCGCCCAAGCGGAGTCCCCTCCACCATCGCCGCCAACCGAGGCGTACCCCGCCACAACTCCCGCGACCGAGGCGTCTCGATGAACCCGGGATGCAAGGAGTTCACCCGAACCCCACGCGTCCCCCAGTGCAGCGCGGCGTTCTTTGTCATCAACCGCACAGCCCCCTTCGCCGCGTGATACGAGAACTGCGAACCGAATCCCCCCACAGTCCCGAAGATCGACGCGACATTGACGATCGAGCCGCCCCCGGACTGCTCGATCGCCGCACCCCCATGCTTCATCCCGAGCCAGACCCCGGTCTGAGTCACCCCGAGCACCCGCTCCCAGGACTCCATGGTCTCGGTCTCGACGGTGTTCATGGCGGCGATACCGGCGTTGTTGACCAGCACGGACAGCCCACCCAGCTCACTGGTCGCGGCGGCGACGACCTCACGCCACGCGGACTCGTCGGACACGTCCAGGGCGAACCCCAGGGCATCGCCCCCGACCTCCTCGGCGAGCTTCGCGCAACGGTCCCCGTCGAGATCGGTCACCACGACGGCCGCACCCTCAGCCGCGAGCCGCCGTACGACGGCATCCCCGATACCCCCCGTGGCGCCGGTCACCAGCGCGGTCCTTCCAGCGAGCCTCGACTGCATCCGCTTCCCTCACTTCTCGACGATCACCGACAAACACTCAGCCCCGCCCCTCAACCCCGCCCACCCCAGCCCCGCCCACCCCAGCCCAACCCCTCAGTCCCGCACCCCCAGCCAAGCCAACGCACCCCCGTCGATCACATAAGACGCCCCCGTGATGAACGCCGCGTCGTCCGACGCCAGGAAGCACGCCAGCTTCGCCACCTCCTCCACCCGCCCGAGCCGCTCCACCAACTGCGGCGCGGTCAACTCCCGTTCCATGGCGTCACGGTCCGCCGCCGCGGCGAAGTACCCCTGGGCGAGCGGAGTGTCGATGACCCCGGGGCAGAAGCAGTTGCAGCGCACAGGGGCCAGATCGACCGCGGTCACCTTGGTCAGATGGATGACACCGGCCTTGGTGACGCCGTAGGCGGGCGCGTTGGGAAAGCCGGTGAGGCCGGAGACGGAGGCGGCGTTCACGATGGCGGGGCCCCGCCGCGAGCGGCGCAGATGCGGTGCGGCGAACTTGGTGGTCAGCCACACCGCCTTGAGGTTGACCTCGTAGACCGCGTCCCAGACCTCCTCGGACAGCGAGTCCACCCCACGCTCCGGCTCCGCCGTGAACGCGGTCTCGATCACCCCCGCGTTGTTGACCAGGACATCGAGCCCGTCGAAGCACTCCGCCGTACGCTCCACCATCTCGTGGACGCTGTCCCGCACCCGGAGGTCGCAGACGATCGCCTCGGCCCGCGCCCCCTCGGCGCGGACCAGCTCCGCGGTCTCCGCAGCGGTCTCCTTGTTCCGGTCGGCGACGGCCACGGCGGACGCGCCCTGCCGGGCCATCTGCACCGCCACCGCCCGCCCGATGCCCTGCCCCGCGCCGGTGACGAGCACGGTCCTGCCACTGAGGGAACCCAGCATGAGTCTGCTCCCGAGTACGCGATGCACATCCTGAACTGAACTCGCTTCATTTACTGCGAGTCTAGATTTGCGGCACAGCGGGGGCAAGGCTCACGTCAGAGTGAAGTTCGGCCGAGAAACACCGGGTGGGGTGCCTCGAAGGGGGCAGTGCCGTTTACCTTCGCCTCACCGATCTCTCCTGTCCGACACGCCAACTCCGCTCACCGGGAGCCACCTTGGACGCCGAAGACACCCCCAGCACCACGGACGACACCCGGCTCGGCCCGCTCTCCCGCCGCAGATTCCTCCAGACGACCGCCACGGCCACGGCATTCGCCGGAGCCGGTATCGGCGTCGGCGCAGGGGCAGGCGTAGGCGTAGGCATCGGCGCACCTGACGCCCTCGCCGCACCCCCTGCAGCCGCGACGACCCTCACCTTCACCGCCGCCACCGGCGGCTCCGCGACCCTCGCCCCCGCCGGTGACCGACTGGTCGCCGAGATCCAGAACGTCCTGTGGTCCGTGCCGCGCGCCGGCGGCACCGCCGTCCCGCTGACCGCGCCCGGCCTCGAACCCACCCGCCCCCAGTTCTCGCCCGACGGCACCCGTCTCGTCGTATGCGCCTACCGCGGTGGCGCCTTCCACCTCTGGACGCTCCGCTCCGACGGCACAGGCCTGCGGCAGCTCACCGACGGTCCCTGGGACGACCGGGGTCCGGCCTGGTCGCCGGACGGCACCCGCGTCGCGTTCGCCTCCGAGCGCGGTGGCGACACCGTGACCGGCGCCCCGTACCGCGTCTGGGTGGTGAACGTGCGCACCGGCGTGCTGACCCGGCTCACCGGGCGCCCCGGCCAGCAGGGGCCCGGGCAGGACACGGCCTGGGAGGACTTCGATCCGACCTGGTCGCCCGACGGCGAGCGGGTGCTGTTCGTGCGCGCGACCGTCCCGGCCCCGGGCACCCTGCGCGCGTCCACCGTCGCGTCCGTGGCCGCCGACGGCTCGGGCCCGGTCGTCACGGAGTACACCGACGCCTCCGGCGCCCAGCTGATGACCCCTGCCGTCTCACCCACCGGACGCCTGGCCCTCCTGCGCACCACGGCCGCCCCCGCCGCCTCCTGCACCCTCGTCGTGGACGGCACACCGATCTCCGTCGAGGGCGACCTGCTCCCGGCACCACCCCGCTGGACGGACGGCGAACGCCTGCTGCTGAACATCGACGGCCGTTTCCGATTGACTGATCCGGACGTTCCGGCTGCCGGCGAACAGATCCCGTTCACGGCCACCCTCCCCGTGACCCGCCCCAAGTACCGAGTAAAGTCATACGACTTCGAGGGCACCGGCACCCGCCCCGTGCGCGCACTCCACCTCCCCGCCCTCTCCCCGGACGGCCGTTCCGTCGCCTTCGCCGCGCTGAACGCGCTGTGGACCGTCGGCACGACGGGCGGGCGGCCACCGCGCAAGGTGCTCCAAGTCCCCGCCACCCGCTATGTGTTGGCGCCCACCTGGACACCCGACGGCACAGCGTTGGTGTACGCCGACGACCGCGACGGCCTGTTCACCGTGCGGCGCCGCGACCTCGACTCGGGCACGGAGACCGTGCTGGCCGGGGGCGGACGCGTCTTCCCCGCCCTCTCGCCCGACGGCACCCGGCTGGCCTGCCTGGACATGTCGGGCAACCTCGTCGTACGCGAACTGCCCGACGGCACCGAACGGATCCTCGCCGCGCCCCTCGGCGCGGGCGGTCTGCCCGGCCGCCCCAGCTGGTCGCCCGACGGCCGGTACGTCGCCTTCTGCGACCGGAACCGGATCAACCAGCGCTTCCGTGAGGGCTTCAACCTCATCCGGGTCGTCGACACCACCACCGGCACCGCCGTCCTGCACGCCCTCGCCCCGCACACCTCGCTCGCCGACCGCTATGACTCCGGGCCCGTCTGGTCCCCGGACGGCCGCTGGATGGCCGTCGTCGCCGAGTCCGCGCTGTGGCTGCTGCCCGTCCGCGCCGACGGCACCCCCGACGGGGAGCCACGCCGGCTCACCACCGAGCCCGCCGACCACCCGTCCTGGTCCGCCGACGCCCGCACCCTCCTCCACCTCTCCGCCGGCACCCTGCGCCTCACCGACATCGCCGACGGCAGCACCCGTACCGTCCGTGTCCCGCTGGACTACCGGCGCCCCCGCCCGGCCGACACGGTCGTCCACGCGGGCCGCTTCTGGGACGGCACCGGGCCGGACGTACGCGAGGACATCGATGTCGTGATCCGCGACGGCCGGATCGCCGAGGTCGCCCCGCACCGGGCCGGCCGCCCCGCCGAACGCCGGATCGACGCGAGCGGGCGCACGGTGCTCCCGGGCCTCTGGGACGCGCACACCCACCCCTGGCAGTCCACCTACGGCGGTCGCCAGACCGCACTGCAACTCGCGTACGGCATCACGACGGCCGTCTCGCTCGGCGGCTTCGCCTACGAACAGGCCCGCCTCCGGGAGGCGGTCGCCGCCGGTGTCCTCGCCGGACCCCGGCTCCTGTCCACCGGCGAACTCCTGGACGGAGGCCGCGTCGCCTACAGCATGGCCCGCGCCCACCGCACCCCCGAGGGCCTGCGCCGCTCGCTGGCCCGGGCGCGGGCGCTGGACTGGGACTTCGTGAAGACGTACGTACGGGCGCCGGGCTGGGTGATGAAGGAGGCCGCCGACTTCGCCCACGACCGGCTCGGGGTGCGCAGTGGAAGTCACCTGTGCAGTCCGGGAGTTCAGCTCGGCCAGGATCTGACGACCCATCTGCAGGCCACCCAGCGACTGGAGTTCGGGCACGCGACCACGGCGACCGGCCGCGCCTACCAGGACCTGGAGGAGATCTACACCCGTACCGACTTCCACCTCATCGCCACCCCGTTCACGGCCCTGCCCCTGCTCGGCGCCGACCCCGCCCTCGCGGACGACCCGCGCGTCACGACGCTCATGCCGCCCTGGGACACCGCACTCGTCCGGCAACAGGCCGGAGTCGCGCCGACCGAAGCACAACTGGCCACACTGGAGCGAGAGTTGGACATCTATCGGCGGATCCTCGCGGCGGGCGGCCTGGTCGCCCTCGGCACGGACCAGCCGCTCGTCCCGGTGGGCCTGCACCTCCACCTCTCCCTGCGCGCACTCCACCGCGCGGGCCTGTCCCCGGCGGAGGCACTGCGCACCGCCACCCTGCTGCCCGCACGCGTCTTCGGCGCCGACGCCGATCTGGGCACCCTGGAGGAGGGCAAGCTCGCCGACCTCACCGTCGTCGACGGCGACCCGTTCACCGACTTCGCCAGTCTCGTCCGTACCGTCGCGGTCCTGCGCGGCGGCATCCCCTTCGAGCAGGCGGACCTCGTCGAAGCTTTCGGCGCCGCCGCCACGCGGCAGCACGACCCGCAGGGTGCTTCGGCCTCACCCGAGTACTGGCTGGAGGTCAGCCACCAGATGCGAAGGGAAGGCTGCTGCGACCCCGGCAGCGGCGGCTGAGCGGCGGAGGGCGGGAGCTTCCCGAGATGTGACGCGGGTGGCAGGTCGCGTATCGTCATTTGTCGGCTGATATCTGCTGATAACAAACATCACGCATCAGGTATCACGCATCACACACGCACCACATCGGCCGAATCCGAGGAGGCTCGGACCTATGGCGGACGATCTTATCCGGACCGGCCCCACCCGCATCGACGTCCATCAGCACCTGATCCCGCCGGAGCGCGCCCGGGCGATGGCCGGGCGCGCGTCCGGCCTCGGCTGGCCCGCTCCCGTGTGGGACGAGGAGAGCGCGCTCGCGATGATGGACCGCCGGTCCATCGCCACCGGCATGCTGTCGTACGCCGCACCCCTCGCCGCCCCCGACGACCCGGCCGGCGCCCGAACGGGGGCGCGCAGCGTCAACGAGTACACGGCCCAACTGGTCGGAAAACGGTCCGACCGCTTCGGCATGTTCGCCGTACTGCCCCTCCCGGACGTCGCCGGCGCGCTCGCCGAGGCCGCCCACGCCCTGGACGAGCTGAACGCCGACGGCGTGATGGTCCTGTCCAACGCCCAGGGCCACTACCTCGGCGACCCGGCCTTCGAGCCCCTGTGGGCCGAGCTGGACCACCGGTCCGCCGTCGTGTTCGTCCACCCCACCGCCCCGCCGGGCCGCCCCGACCCGGAACTGCCGCCCGCCCCGCTGGTCGATTTTCCCTACGACACCAGCCGTACCGCCCTGCATCTGGCGATGCGCGGGGTGCCCCGCCGCTACCCCCGGATGCGGATGATCCTGCCGCACGCGGGCGGCTTCCTGCCGTACGCCGCCCACCGGCTGGCCCTCGCCGGTCACCTCGCCCCCGACACCACCCCCGAGGACATCCTCGCCGACCTGCGCCGCTTCTACTTCGACACCGCCCTCGCGGGCAGCCCCGCGACCCTGCCCTCACTGCTGGCCTTCGCCGACCCCGAACGCATCCTGTTCGGCAGCGACTTCCCGATGCTCCCCGAGGAGTGGAGCACCGGCTTCGACAACGGCCTTGACACGTACGCCGGTTGGGGACCCGGCCAGCTGCACGCGGTCAACCGCGGCAACGCCGAGAAGCTCTTCCCGCGACTCGCGGTGACCGCTCGTTCCACGGCCGGTTAGTCTCGGGGCATGCGGATCTCTGTCTCCTCCGACATGGACGAACCCGTCGCGCGCGCCCTCCTCGGGCAACTGCGCGACCGTGGCCACGAAGTGGTGGCGTACGGGGCACTGCGCCCCGGCGACGATCCGCAGTGGGCCGCCTGCTCGGAGGCTGCGGCCCGCGAGGTCGCCGCCGGGAACGCCGACCAGGCCGTCGTCTGCTGCTGGACCGGTACGGGCGCGTCGATCGCCGCGAACAAGGTGCCCGGAGTACGCGCGGCCCTGTGCACGGACGCCTACGCGGCGGACGGCGCGCGCCGCTGGAACGACGCCAACGTCCTCGCGCTCAGCCTGCGCCTTACCTCGGAACCGCTGCTCAAGGAGATCCTGGACGCCTGGTTCGCCGCCGAGGCGAGCGAGGATACCGAGGACCGGGAGAACGTGGCACGCGTCGAACGGCTCGACGGGAGCAGAACCGCCCCCTGAGCGGATCGCCCCCCTCAGCGGACCGTCCCCCCTGTGCGGATCGCCCAATGAGCCAAGGCGGTTGGGGGAGGGGGCGGTCGGGGGAGTGCCGTACCCGTTCAGACCGTGATGACCCTGACCCCGGCCTCCTCGAACCGCCCCACCATCTCCTCGTCCGCCGCCGTGTCCGTGACCAGTGTGTCCACGGCCTCGACCGCGCAGATCCGGGCGAACGCCCGCTGTCCCAGCTTGCTGGAGTCGGCGGCCACCACCACCCGCCCGGCGCGCTCGCACAGCAGGCGGTTGATCGCGGCCTCCGCCTCGTCGTTCGCCGCGGCCCCGTGCGTGACGTCGAGGGCGACCACACCCAGCACGGCCAGGTCGATGGTGATCTGGCCCAGCACCCCGTCCGCCAGCGGCCCGATGAGTTCGTACGACTGCGGGCGCGCGACCCCGCCCGTCACCACGATCTTGAACTGGGGCCGAACGGCAAGCTCGTTGGCGATGTTCAGCGCGTTCGTGACGATCGTCAGCGCGGGCGAACCGACGGCCAGATCGCCGCGCTCGGCCAACGCGCGCGCCACCTCCGTCGTGGTCGTACCGCCCGTCAGACCCACCGCCTCACCGGGTGCGACCAGGCCCGCGACCGCCCGCGCGATGCGCTGCTTCTCGGAGGCACGCCGGGCGGTCTTGTAGCGCAGCGGCAGCTCGTACGACACCCCGTGCACGACCGCGCCGCCCCTGGTGCGCACGAGCATCTGCTGCTCGGCGAGCTGGTCGAAGTCACGGCGGATCGTCGCGGTCGACACCGCCAGCTCGGCCGCCACCTCCTCGACCTCCAGCCGGCCCCGCTCGACCAGCAGTTCCAGCAGGGACTTCCAGCGGGCGTCCCGGGACATCCGGACTCTCCGTTCCTCGATCTTGGCGATCTTCCGCGACCCTAGCGCACCGAATCCTCACACCCTCCGCGAACGGAATGCTTGATTATGCTCAAAGCATAGCTATATCTTGCAAGAACGAGCATCCGTCGGCTGGCAGAGAGGCACGGCATGACCCATGTCGAGGACGAACTGAACAGCCAGCCCGAGTGCTGGACCCGTGCCGCCGCGGAGGCGGCCGAGCACGCCGACGCGCTGCCCGCCACAGGGGAGCGGGTAGCGATCGTCGGCTGCGGCACCTCGTACTTCATGGCCCAGGCCGTGGCGGCCCTCCGCGAGAGCGCGGGCCAGGGCGAGACGGACGCCTTCGCCGCCTCCGAGTACCCCTACGGCCGCTGGTACGACCGCGTCGTCGCCCTCACCCGGTCCGGCACCACCACCGAGGTGCTCGAACTGCTCGGACGGCTACGGGAGAACCCGCCCACGGGTACGCGAAACCGGCGGACGCGGACGACCGCGATCACCGCCGACCCCCGGACTCCCGTCAGGGAAAGAGCCGATGACCTGGTCGTGCTCGACTATGCGGACGAACGGTCCGTCGTCCAGACGAGGTTCGCCACCACCGCCCTCACCCTCCTCCGCACCCACCTCGGCCTGCACACCGAGTCGGTCGTCGACGACTGCCGTACGGCGCTCGCCACCCCGTTGCCCGAAGGGCTCGTCGAGTGCGCGCAGTTCACCTTCCTCGGCCGGGGCTGGACGGTGGGTCTCGCCAACGAGGCCGGCCTCAAGATGCGCGAGGCGTCCCTGTCCTGGACCGAGGCGTACCCGGCGATGGAGTACCGGCACGGCCCCATCAGCGTCAGCACCCGGGGGACAGCGACCTGGATGTTCGGCGAGGCGCCGGACGGACTGGCCCAACAGGTGCGGGACACCGGGGCGTTGTGGGTGGCCGGCGACCTCGACCCGCTGGCCGAACTCGTCCGCGCGCAGCGCCTGGCGGTCGCGGTGGCGGCGACCCGGGGCCTCGACCCCGACCGCCCACGCCACCTCACCCGCTCGGTGATCCTCACATGAGAGGCCGAAAGGAGGAGACATGCCCCTGGTGACCACCGGTGAACTCATCACGCGGGCCGCTGCCGCCCACTCGGCGGTGGCCGCGTTCAACATCATCACCCTGGAGCATGTCGAGGCCGTCATTGCCGGTGCCGAGCGAGCAGGTTCGCCCGTGGTCCTCCAAGTCAGCGAGAACGCGGCCAGGTTCCGCCACGGACAGCTCCTCCCGTTGGCCCGAGCAGCCGCCACCGCCGCCGAACGCGCCGCCGTACCCGTCGCGTTGCACCTCGACCACGTCCAGAGCGACGACCTGCTGCGCCAGGCACCCGGCGCCGGATTCAGCTCCGTGATGTACGACGCGGCCCGGCTGCCGTACGCCGAGAACCTCGCCGCCACTCGCGCCGCCGCCGACTGGGCACACGCCCAAGGGCTCTGGATCGAGGCCGAGTTGGGACAGGTGGGCGGCAAGGACGGCCGGCCCCCGCTGGACGCCCACGCACCCGGCGCCCGTACCGACCCCGCCGAGGCCCGTGCCTTCGTCGCCGAGTCGGGAGTGGACGCCCTCGCGGTGGCCGTCGGCAGCACGCACGCCATGACCACCCGTACGGCGGCCCTCGACCACGACCTCCTGAAGCGGCTCTCCGCCACCCTGGACGTCCCCCTCGTCCTGCACGGCTCGTCCGGCGTACCGGACGGCGAACTCGTGGCCGCCGTCGCGGGCGGGATCACCAAGGTCAACATCGGTACGGCCCTCAACATCGCCATGACCGGCGCCATCAGGGACTTCCTCGCCGCCCACCCCGAGGCCGTCGACCCGCGAAAGTATCTGGGCGTGGGCCGGGAGGCGATGGCGCGGACGGTGACACGGATCATTGGCGTACTGAGCTGACCGTGACCATCGCTGGTATTTTTTCACCATGCGTGAGACGGAGCTGTACCTCGGGGAGCCGCCGTACGTGGCGAACGCGGGCGTCGGTGTACACGGCGTCGCGAGCCGCACCGACGTCTTCCGGCTGCCGGAGCTGTGGCAGCTGCACCTCTACCAGTACGAGGCCGAGCTGGTCGTCGACGGCACCCCGCACGTCGTCCGCCCCGGCCGCGTCAGCCTCGTACCGCCCGACACCACGGTCCGCTTCCGCTACCAGGGCCGCTCCGAACACCTCTACGCACACCTGCGCATCCCCGCCGCCGGACCCTCGCGCACAGTCCCCGTCGTCCAGGACGCGGGACCCGAACTCCCCACCCTCACCGGCCTGTTGCTCGCCGCGATCGCCGCCGTACCCCGCGCCCCCGAGCACACACGCGCCGAGATCTGGACCGCGCTGTGGCGCATCGCCCACCTCACCCCCGACACCGAACGTCCCGGCCCCGGCCCGCACCCGGCGGTCAGCGCCGCCATCGCCTACATCGAGGGCCAGCTGGCCGCCCCGCTCACCGTGCCGGTCGTCGCCCAGGCGGCAGGCGTCTCGCACAACCACCTGGCCAGGCTCTTCAAGGCGGCGACCGGCGACACCGTGGTCGGCTACATCCGCCGCCGCAGACTCGACCGAGCCCGCCACCTGCTGCGCGCCTCGACCCTCTCCATCCCGGCGGTGGCGGCCTCCGTAGGCATCCCCGACCTCCAGGCCTTCAACAAGGCCTGCCGCCGCGAACTCGGCGCGTCACCACGGGCCCTGCGCGGAGAGCCAGCCGTCACCGCCGCCTGAGGTGGTAAGAATTCACCGCACCACAGGACGAGCGCATCACCCGGCTACTGCTTGACGGCCTTCAGCACCACGAACTTCGCGTCGCTCGCGACGAGCCGACTGTTCCCGAACAGCTTCCGCAGCTTGAGGTGATAGCCGAGATGCCGGTTCCCGATCACCCACAGCTCACCGCCCGGCCGCAGCGCCCGCCGCGCGCCGGTGAACATCCGCCAGGCCGTGGCGTCGGACGTCGCCTGGTGGGTGTGGAAGGGCGGATTGGTCAGCACGAGGTCGACACTCTCGTCCTCGGTCCCGGCCAGCCCGTCCCCGACCCGGAACCCGGCCCGCCCGGCGAGCAGTCCGTTGGCCTCGTACGTGGCCTCCGCCGAGGCGACCGCCTGGAACGACTCGTCGACGAAGAGCAGCTCGGCCTCCGGCGCGGCCAGCGCCACCGCCGTACCGACCACACCGTTCCCGCAGCCCAGGTCCACCACCCGGGCGGCACCCGACGGCTCGGGCAGGTGCTGGAGGAAGAAGCGGGTGCCGATGTCGAGGCGCTCGGCGCAGAAGACGCCCGCGTGGTTGACGACCGGGTGCCCCGAGGCGGAGCCGATGCCGTCGGGCAGCGTGTAGCGGTACGGCCAGGGACTGGCCCCCCGGCTCATCATCGGCCCGACGGTGCTGAAGATCAGCCGGGCCTTCCTCTCCGCGAGGGAGGTCCGGGTCGGGCCGACGATCCGCTCGAACAGCTTCAGCGTCGAGGTGTGGATCTCCTTCACCATGCCGGTGCCGACGACGACCGTGCCCTCGTGCAGCGCGGGCGCCAGCCGCAGCAGCTGGTCCTCAAGCAGCGCCAGGCTCTTCGGCACCCGCAGGAGCAGCACGTCGACCCGCTCGGGCGGAGCGTCCTGGGTGGTGAGCAGCCGTACGGAGTCCTCGTCCACGTCGGCCCGCCGCAGGTTGGCCCGGGTCGCCTCCTGGGCCAGGAACGAGTCGGTGATCTGCGTCGGACGGTGCGCGGCGAGCGCCGTGGTGAGCGCACCCCAGCGGTCGCCGACGACCACGACCGTGCCGGACAGATCGGTCCCGTCCTGCGCGAGATGCCCGAGGAGGTACTCGTCCGCGGCGTCCCAGGCGCGCAGCCGCTCACGCGGATCGGCGGGGAAACGGGTCAGCGTCAGTTCGGCCCAGGGTGTCGTCATCCGGTCGCTCATCGTGGCCCCAGCCTAGGGCCTGTCGGGAGAGCCGCAGCTCACACCCCCATCGACCCCGTCCGGCAGGATGGGAACCATGGACACCGAACTGTTCCCCAGAGCCCGTTCGGAGATCGCGCCGGGCGCGGTGCACATACCGGACTGGCTGGACGCGGAGCGTCAGCGCGAACTGCTGGACGCCTGCCGCGACTGGGCCCGACCACCCGCCGGCCTGCGCACGGTCCGGACCCCCGGCGGCGGCACGATGACCGCCCGGCAGGTCTGCCTCGGCTGGCACTGGTACCCGTACGCCTACGCCCGCACGGCCGTCGACGGCGACGGCGCACCGGTGAAACCGCTCCCCGAGTGGCTGGGCCGGCTCGGCAGAGAAGCGGCCACGGCGGCGGCGTACGACAACGACCCCGACTACGACATCGCGCTGATCAATTTCTACGACGCCGACGCCCGCATGGGCATGCACCGCGACAGCGACGAGAAGTCGGACGCGCCCGTGGTCTCCCTGAGCCTCGGCGACACCTGCGTCTTCCGCTTCGGGAACACGGCGACGCGGAGCAAGCCGTACACGGACGTCGAGCTGCGCAGCGGCGACCTGTTCGTGTTCGGCGGCGCGTCCCGGCTGGCGTACCACGGGGTGCCACGGGTGTACGAGGGCACGGCACCGCCCGAGTTGGGGCTGACGGGCCGGTTGAACATCACGCTGCGGGTCAGTGGCTTCTAGGCTCGCGGTGCGGTCATTCGTCGTACGGATCATGGGAGACTCGCCCTCATGAGCGGCAAGGTTGAGGGGACCACTTCAAAAACGCGGTTGGACCGGGGGCGCGGCGCCCTCGGGCCCGCCTTGGAGCTGGTGCACACCGGCCGAGCGCCCACCCGGGCCGTGCTCACCGCCGAACTGGGGGTCACCCGGGCGACCGCCGGTGCCGTGGCCGCCGAGCTGGAGGCGCTCGGGCTGATCAGCGTGGACGCCCGGCCCGGTGCGGCGGCCGGTTCGCAGGGGCGCCCCTCGCACCGGCTCGACGTCGCCGAGGACGGGCCGGTCGTGCTGGCCGCGCAGGTGCACGCCGACGGGTTCCGGGCCGCGCTGGTCGGGCTCGGCGGCCGGATCGTCGCCACCGCGCCCGGCTGCGAAACCGTCGACGCCGACCCGGCGAAGGTGCTCGGCTCGGTCGTCGAGGCGGGCACCGAACTGCTGCGCGACACCGGCCGCCGCTGCGTCGGCGCGGGTCTCGCGGTCCCGTCGGCCGTCGCCGAACCCGAGGGCCTCGCCCTGAACCCGCTGCACCTCGCCTGGCCGGCCGGAGCGCCGGTACGGGAGATCTTCGCCGAACGGGTACGGGCGGCGGGCATCGCCGGACCGGCCTTCGCGGGCAACGACGTCAACCTCGCCGCCCTCGCCGAACACCGGCACGGCGCCGGACGCGGCGCCCGCGACCTGCTGTGCGTGGCCACCGGGCACCGGGGAGTCGGCGGCGCACTGGTCCTCGACGGCCGTCTGCACACGGGGAGTTCGGGCCTCGCGCTCGAAGTCGGCCACCTCACCGTCAATCCCGAGGGCCGCCCCTGCCACTGCGGCAGCCGGGGCTGCCTGGACGTCGAGGCCGACCCCCTAGCCTTCCTCACGGCGGCGGGCCGCGACCCTGGCCCCGAGGTCTCCCTCCTGCAACAGGCGAACGACCTGATCCGCGACCGGTACCCGGACCCGGCGGTCCGCACGGCCACCGAGACCCTGATCGACCGCCTGGGCCTGGGCCTGGCGGGCCTGGTGAACATCCTCAACCCGGACCGCATCATCCTCGGCGGCCTCCACGGCACCCTCCTCGAAGCGGACCCGACCCGCCTGCGAGCGGTGGTGGCCGACCGCAGCCTCTGGGGCCGCAGCGGCGGTGTCCCCATCTTCGCCTGCACCCTGGACTTCAACAGCCTGGTAGGGGCAGCGGAGTTGGCATGGCAACCGGTACTCGACGACCCCCTGGCGGCACTGGCTTAAGGGGCAGCGCCCTTAAGGGGCGCGGGGCTGTGCTGAATTTGCGGCTACCGCCGCGCGGGCGCGACCAGCCACAACGCACCCGCAGCCGCACCACCAGCGAACCCCTCACCCCATCAGGCTCCACAACGCCGCCACCTGAGGCCTCCGCAGATCAACTCGCCGCACACACAACCCAATCGAAAACGGCTCAGGTTCCGGAGAAGTCGGCACAACAACCAACCGCTCCCGCACCGCACTGTGATCCAGCACAAGCCGAGGCGCCACCCCCGTCCCACACCCCAACGCGACCAATGTCAACAACCCTTCGTGACCGTCCGGTTCGGCGGCCACCTCGAACGAGAACCCGGCCCCCCGCCCCCGGAACCACCGATCGGCGGCCTCCCGAACCAACCCCCGGTACGGCAGCACGAACGGCCCCACGAGCCCCGGATCCGGCCGATCCCGCGCGGTCACGAACACCAACTCGGTGACAGCGACCGTCCGACTCACCAACGGCTCCGGCAAACGCGCCGGAATCCCCGCGACGGCCACATCGACCTCCCCCTCGTCCAGCCGGGCCAGCGCCGCCGCAGCATCCCCGGTGCGCAGATCGATCCGTACCTGCGGATGCGCGGCCCGAAAAGGCGCCAACAGGTCGGGCAGCAGCACCTGGCAGGCGGTCACCGTCGCGAACACGGCCAGCCTGCCGGTGAGTTGAGCCGGGTCGGGATGCTCCTCCCGGTACGCGCGCCACAACTCCAGCGCCTGGACGGCGTATTCACGGAACCGATGCCCCTCAGCCGTCAGCGACACCCCGCGCGGCCCCCGGTCGAACAGCCGATGCCCGAGACCGGCCTCCAGCCGCTGCACGGTCCGGGTGAGCGTCGCCGGACTGACATGGCAGTCCAGACTGGTCCGCCCGAAGTTCAGCGTCTGCGCCAGATGAACGAAAAGACGCAGCTCCCGATGATCATCACGCATAACGTGACCTGGCCCTTTCATCAGCCGCAACACCGCGCTGCACAAGTTGCGCTTGCCGCAACACTTGCCGCGACCCTACAACTCGACCATGACCTCGACCACGCACAGCGCTACCCACACCTCCCGCGTCTTCGCCCTGGAATCGATGGACGTCCCCGGCGGAACGGAGACCATCCTGCGCGGCGGACGCCACCTCTTCCCGCTCCTGCCGCAGGCATTCGAAGGCATCCGCAACATCGGCGTCATCGGCTGGGGCCCCCAGGGCCGCGCTCAGGCCCTCAACCTCCGCGACTCCCTCGCCGGTACGGACATCCGGGTGGCCGTCGGGCTCCGCCCGGGCTCCACCTCCGCCGCCGACGCCCGCGCCCACGGCTTCACGGAGGCGGACGGCACCCTCGGCGACTGGCTCGCCGTCACCGCCGACAGCGACCTCGTGATCCTGCTGATCGCGGACGCGGCCCTCGCCACCCACCACCAGGAGATCTTCGCGACTCTCAAGCCGGGCGCGGTCATCGGCCTCTCGCACGGCTTCCTGCTCGGCCATCTCCGGTCGTACGGTGGCGAGTTCCCGCCCGGACACGGGGTGATCGCCGTCTGCCCCAAGGGTATGGGCGACTCGGTGCGGCGCCTCTACGAACAGGGCGCGGAGATCAACGGCGCGGGCATCAACAGCAGTTTCGCCGTCCACGCCGACCCCGACGGCCGGGCCACCGACCTCGCCCTCGGCTGGTCGGTTGCGCTGGGCTCGCCGTACACCTTCCGCACGACCCTCGACAGCGAGTACCTCTCCGACATCGTCGGCGAACGCGCCATCCTGCTCGGCGCCGTCCACGGCATCGTCGAGAGTCTGTACGCCCGCTTCCGCCTGGAAGGCGACGACGAGCCGACCGCGTACGAGCGATCCTGCGAGAACGTCACCGGCCCGATCGCCCGCACGATCTCCCACGAGGGCATCCGCGCCGTGCGCGAGAACCTCGCCCCGGCGGACCGGGACACCTTCGACCGCGCGTACACGGCCACCTACCGCCCCGCCCGCGACCTCGTCGCCGAGATCTACGACGAGGTCGCCGACGGCACCGAACTGCGCAGCGTCATCCTCGCCGAACAGCGCCTCGGCGCCCGCCCGATGAGCGGCATCGGCGGTTCGCCGATGTGGGCGGCTGGGGAGCGGGTGCGCGCCCGGCGGGCGGAGCGCGAGCTGCCCGTCGAACCGTTCACCGCAGGTGTGTTCGTGGCCACGATGACCGCCCAGATCGACGAGTTCGCCGAACGCGGCCACCCCTGGTCGGAGATCGTCAACGAGTCCGTCATCGAGGCCGTCGACTCCCTGCTGCCGTACATGCACGCCCGTGACGTGGCGTACATGGTCGACAACTGCTCCCGCACGGCCCGCCTCGGCGCCCGCCGCTGGGGCCCGCGCTTCCAGTCGGCGTACGAGCAGATCGCGTACCCGGCGGCCGAACTCCCCGCCTCCGCAGCCCTGTTGACGGCCTTCGACACCCACCCGGCACACGAGGCTCTGGCAGCGGCGGCGAAGCTACGCCCGTCGGTCGACATCTCCGTCGCCTGACACAGGCCCCCGGGGAAGCAGCCGCGGGAGCCCCACGTACTCCCGGGGAGGTACCCGCACTCCCGCCGGCCGTACGACGACCCGGACCCCCTCCCGGCGCGAACGTGGAGTCATCGCACACAACCCCTTCCTGGGAGCTGACTCCACATGAACACCCTCGCGAACTGGGACGGCGGCCCCGGCCCCTGGATCTTCTTCTTCCCGCTGATCTGGGCGGCCGTCGTGCTCGGCGTCGTCACCGTCCTGCGCCGCACGGTCTGGCGGCGCGGGCGCCGTGGCCCGTGGCGTGCCATGGACGGCCGCTACGACGCCCAGGACCGCCTCTCCGGCGACGCGCCGCTCGCTGTTCTCGGCCGGCGTTTCGCCTCCGGTGAGATCGACGAGGACGAGTACTGGCGGCGGCTCTCCGTCCTGGACGAGCAGTTCGGCGCGGCGGGCGGCCGTACGGGCAAGGGCGGTGCGGTATGACCACCGCCACCACCACGACCCGTACGGCGGCGGCAGCCCGTGTCGTCGACGCGGTGAAGGTGTACGGCGGTGGCGACACCGCCGTACGGGCCCTGGACGGCGTGAGCGTCGACTTCCCGGCCGGGCGCTTCACCGCGATCATGGGACCGTCCGGCTCCGGAAAGTCCACCCTGATGCACTGCGCGGCGGGCCTGGACAGCCTGACCTCCGGCGCCGCCTTCATCGGCGACACCGAACTGGGCTCGCTCGACGACCGTCGCCTTACGCTCCTGCGCCGGGACCGGATCGGCTTCGTCTTCCAGGCGTTCAACCTGGTCCCGACCCTGACCGTCGACGAGAACATCACCCTCCCGATCGACCTGGCGGGCGCGCGCGGGGACAAGGACTGGATCGACGCCCTCGTCGACGTCGTCGGCCTGCGCGACCGGCTCCACCACCGTCCTGCCGAACTCTCCGGTGGCCAGCAGCAACGCGTCGCCGTGGCAAGGGCGTTCGCAGGCCGACCCGACGTCGTCTTCGCCGACGAACCGACCGGCAACCTCGACTCACGCTCCGGCGGCGAGGTACTCGGCCTGCTCGGCCGCGCGGTACGCCACATGGACCGCACGGTCGTCATGGTCACCCACGACCCGGTCGCCGCCGCCCACGCGGACCAGGTCCTCTTCCTGGCCGACGGCCGCCTGGTCGACCGGATGGAGTCCCCGACCGCCGACAAGGTCCTGGACCGCCTGAAGGCCTTCGAGGTGCCGTCATGACCACCCCCACGCGCACCCTCCCTCCCGCCGTCCGCATCAGCCTCTCCTCCCTCCGCGCCCACAAGCGCCGCTTCGCCGGTACGTTCCTGGCGGTCTTCCTCGGCGTCGCCTTCCTCGCCGGAACCCTGGTCATGGGCGACACCCTGCGGAACAGCTTCGACACCATGTTCGGCGAGGCGACCAGCGGCACCGACGCCGTCGTCCGCAGCGCGGACGCCATCACCACCCCGGGGGAGAGCCAGGGCGTACGCCGGCCGGTCCCCACCGACCTCGTCAAAACCGTCGAGCGGGTCCCCGGAGTCGCCGCAGCCGCCCCCGACATCCAGGGCGCGGGCCAGCTCATCGCCGCCGACGGTGACCCCATCGGCGGCCAGGGCCCGCCCACCCTCGCCGGCAACTGGATCACCGACCCGAGGCTGAACCCGTACCAACTCGCCGAAGGACGAGCCCCGTTGAGGTCGGGCGAGGTCGTCGTCAACCGGGGTACGGCGAAGAAGGGCGGCCTGGGTATCGGCGACACGACGATCCTGCGTACGCCCGACCCGGTCAAGGTGACGATCGTCGGCCTCGCGACCTTCGCGGGGGAGGACGGCATGGCACAGGTGACGTTCACCGGGATGATGCGGGCCGACGCCGAAAAATACCTCCCCGCGAGGCCCGGAGAGGCGGCGAGCATCCTGGTGCGGGCCGGTCCCGGGGTCGGTCAGCGGGAGCTGGTGGATCGCCTGGCGGCCGTACTGCCCAAGGGAGTTGAGGCCGTCACCGGTCAGGAGTCGGCCGAGGAGAACACGGAGATGATCTCCAGCCAGTTCCTCACCGTCTTCACCCTCTTCCTCCTGGTCTTCTCTGGCGTGGCGATCCTGGTCGCGACCTTCTCCATCCACAACACCTTCGCGATCGTCGTCGCCCAACGCACCCGCGAGAACGCCCTGTTGCGGGCGCTGGGGGCATCCCGCCGCCAGGTCACCTCGGCCACCCTCGTCGAGGCGACCGCAGTCGCCGTGACGGCGTCCGCCGTGGGCCTCGCCGGAGGCATCGCCATCGCGGCAGGCCTCCAGGCACTGTTCCCGGCCATCGGATTCCCGTTCCCCGAGGGCGACTTGGTGATCAGCTTGCTGTCCATGCTGCTGCCGCTCGCGGTCGGCATCGTGGTCTGCCTGGGCTCCGCCCTGCTGCCCGCCGTACGCGCTGGCCGCACCGCACCCCTGGCCGCACTCCGCGAGACGGCCGTCGACCGGTCGGGCACCTCGCCCCTCCGCGCGGTCACCGGCGCGGGCCTCGGCGCCCTCGCGCTGGCCATGACGCTGACCGGCGTCCTGGTCTCACCGTCCCTGTGGCTGGCGGGACTTGGCGCCGTACTGGCCCTCGCCGCCTTCGTGGTCCTCGGCCCCATCGCGTCGACCACCGTCGTACGCGTCCTCGGCGGCCCCCTCGGCAGGCTGCGCGGAGTCACCGGCGACCTCGCCGGACGCAACGCCCTGCGCAGCCCGAAGCGGACCGCCGCCACCGCGAGCGCCCTGATGATCGGCGTGGCCGTCGTCTCCCTGTTCACGGTGTTCGGGGCCTCACTGAAGGCCACCATGGACCAGACCGTGTCCCGGTCCTTCGCGGGCGACGTCGCCGTGAGCACCCCGTCCTTCGGCGCGGGCGGCAGCGGACTCAGCCCCGCCCTCGCACCCGCCGTCGCCCGGCTGCCCGAGGTCGCGTACGCGGTCGGACTCGGGCGGGGAGTTGCCGAAGTCGACGGCAAGGGGAGGGCGTTGACCGTGACCGACCCCGTCACCCTCGGCAAGGTCTTCGACCTGGGCGACGTACGCGGCTCGCTATCCGACCTGGGCACCGACGGCATCGCCATCACCGAGCCGGAGGCCGACCGGCGCGGCCTCGAACCCGGAGACACCACCCGGCTCACCTTCACCGACGGCCGGCAGCAGACCTTCAAGGTCCGCGCGGTCTACGGCCGTTCGGAACTCGCCGGTGAGTACGTCATCACCCGCGAGGCCTGGGCCCCGCACCGCACCCAGGACTCCGACACCCTGATCGCCGTCTCCTTCAAGGACGGGGTGAGCACGAGCGCGGGCAAGGCGGCCGTGGCGCAGGTCGCGGCACGCTACGGCGACCCCGAGGTCCAGACCCGCGACGAGTTCGCCGAGTCGTCGGCCGGAGGCATCGACATGATGCTCACCCTCGTCTACGCACTCCTCGCCCTGGCCGTCCTCATCGCGCTCCTCGGCATCGCCAACACCCTGACCCTCGCGATCCACGAACGCACCCGCGAACTGGGCCTGTTGAGGGCCGTCGGCCAGACCCGCGCCCAACTGCGCGCCATGGTCCGCTGGGAGTCCATCCTCGTCGCGGCCTTCGGCACGATCGGCGGGCTCGCCCTCGGCGGGTTCCTCGGCTGGGTACTGGTGAAGGCCTCGGACGGCGCGAGCGACAGCACCTTCGCCTTCGCGCTGCCGCCCACCCAGCTCGTGATCGTGGCCCTGGTGGGCGTCACGGCGGGAGCGCTCGCGGGCCTGCGCCCGGCCCGGCGGGCGGCACGCCTGGACGTACTGCGCGCCATCGCCACCGAATGACGTACGGAGAACGAGAAAGAGGCGGAGGAACCGGAAGACAGGGAGGAGGCGGGGGAGTACCGGAGGTCACCGCCCGGTCAGCCGGCAACGGCCGACCGGGCGGGAGCGTGTTCCGGCCTGCGCCGGTGCACCCCCGGCTTGTACCCCTTGTCGTCGCACAACGGCTCCTCGAACGGCTGACGCGTGGGCGCCGCCGTCACGAGCCGGGTCTCGGGAGCGGCCACGACAGGGGCGACGGTCGGCAGCGTGAACCACACGACCTTCCCGGACTCGCCGTCCGGCCGCACACCCCAGCTCTCGCTCACCGCCGCGACCATCGCGAGACCGCGTCCGCAGGTGGCGGTGGGATCCGCGTCCCGCAGCTCGGGAATGCGCGGGTCGTGGTCGTGCACCGAGACCGTGAGCCGGTCGAGCAGGACCTCGATCTCCACGGTGCACAGCTTGTCGGGCTGGGCATGCCGGTGGACGTTGGTAAGCAGTTCGGTCACACCGAGCGAGGCCCGGTCTATCAAGGGATCCAGATGCCAGTAGCGCAATTGTGCAGAGACGATTCTGCGGACCTGGCCGATCCGCGACGGAAGAGCTTGCAGCTCCACCGTGCAATGCCTGCTTGGGTGGCTGATCACGGCTTGCGACTCCCCGAATTGAGGTCCGGAAGAAGACACGAGATCGGATCCAGCAGAGTGCCTGTGTGCAATGGCCGCCTGCTGTCGAGGCCGGCGGGCTGGTTCGCAGCGTTATCGCCGGTAAACCCAGAGTGACGTGTGACAAGCGTGGCTCAGGGGACGGAAACCCGCAACTCGCGGCACGGCCGACGGCACTCCCGGTGTCCGCGCCGAAGACGGCTTCGCGCTCCCCGGCCTGCTCAGTGCCCGCGCCCGGCCGCCTTGCGCACGGCTTCGATGAACCGGCGTGCGGCGGGCGGCCCGGTCTCGCCCGGCGCGGGGTCGTGATCCCCCAGGGTCAGCAGATAGCGCTGGCCGTTGAGGTCCGCGAGCGCTCGGTCGTCGGCCGCGAACCACGGTTTCGAGGCCCGCACCGCCTGCACGGGAGCGCTGTCGATCTCGCTGCCGTAGCTGGTCAGCAGCTCCAGCCTGCCGCCGCTGATCCGGACCTGTCCGGCCCGGGTGAGGGAACGCAGCCTCTTCCCGATCCGCACGCCCGTGGCCGTGAACTCCGGCTCCGCCATGATGCTCCGCCCCCTTGTCGGCTTCCGCCGAGATGCGTGGTGATCCCGCCTGGAACGTGATCCATTGTGCGCCCCCGTGCGGTGCAGTCTGCCTGCCCCCGGCGTCGAGCACCAGTGCGTACGGCACTCTCCGGCAACCGGCGGAAGCACTCACCGGGATGCGCCCCGGGGCGACCAGGCTCCCGCCGACCCCCTGGCCGCCCCCGCCCCACAGGCCTGCCTTTGATCCGCCCAAAGGGATGTTTATGCAGGTGAGAGGCGTGCGGAAGGTGACTATGATCAGAATGTACGGCTGCGCAAGGACGCCGTCGGCATGCGCATCACAAGGAGCCCGACGTGAGCATCCCCGACCCCACCGGGACCGCCGAAACCCTCGACACGCTCGACGTCGACCGCAGCGACGCCGACTACCGAGCCTGGCTCAAAGAGGCCGTCCGCAAGGTCCAGGCCGACGCCAACCGCTCGGCCGACACGCATCTGCTGCGCTTCCCGCTGCCCGAGAAGTGGGGTATCGACCTGTATCTGAAGGACGAGTCGACCCACCCCACCGGCAGCCTCAAGCACCGCCTCGCCCGCTCGCTCTTCCTCTACGGACTCTGCAATGGCTGGATCCGCCCCGGCCGCCCGGTGATCGAGGCGTCCAGCGGCTCCACGGCCGTCTCCGAGGCGTACTTCGCGCAACTGATCGGCGTGCCCTTCATCGCGGTGATGCCCCGCACCACCAGCGCCGAGAAGTGCCGCCTCATCGAGTCCCACGGCGGCCGGTGCCACTTCGTGGACGACTCACGCAGGATGTACGAGGCCTCGGCGGCCCTCGCGGCGGAGACGGGCGGCCACTACATGGACCAGTTCACCTACGCGGAACGGGCCACGGACTGGCGCGGAAACAACAACATCGCCGAATCCATTTTCCGCCAACTGGAGTTGGAGCGTTTCCCGGAGCCCGCATGGATCGTCGCCACGGCCGGTACGGGCGGCACCTCGGCGACCCTGGCCCGCTACGTCCACTACACCCAGCGCGACACCCTGATCTGCGTGGCCGACCCGGAGAACTCCTGCTTCTTCGAGGGCTGGACCACCGGCGATCCGGACGTCACCTGTGACTGCGGCTCCCGCATCGAGGGCATCGGCCGCCCCCGCATGGAACCGAGCTTCGTCCCCGGCGCGGTGGACCGCATGATGAAGGTGCCGGACGCGGCCAGCATCGCCGCGGTGAGAGCCCTGGAACAGAAGATAGGCCGCAAGGCGGGCGGTTCCACGGGAACGGGCCTGTGGAGCGCCCTGAAGATCATCGCCGAGATGGTGACAGAGGGACAGCAGGGCAGCGTCGTAACCCTGCTCTGCGACCACGGCGACCGCTACCTGGACAAGTACTACTCGGACACCTGGCTGAAAAACCAGAACCTCGACATCGCGCCTTACAGGACGAGAATCGAAGGGTTCCTGAAAACAGGCGCGTGGTAAGACCCACCCAGGGGCGCGGGGAACCGCGCGACAAGCCACGACGGGCGCCGCACCCGCCCACGCACCTACCAAGGCACCCCTCTAGGCGCCCTCACCCGCCACAACAAGCCTCCGCAAGTGCTCAGAAACCTCATCCCGCGCCTCGGGAACCAACCCCGAGTCCGTGACCAACGTATCCACCTGCTCCAACGCCGCGAACGAACTCAGCCCCACCGTCCCCCACTTGGTGTGGTCGGCGACCACGACAACCCGCCGAGCGGACTGCACCAGCCGCCGATTGGTCTCGGCCTCCGCGAGGTTCGGCGTGGACAACCCCGCCTCGACAGATATCCCGTGCACCCCGAGAAACAGCACATCGAAGTGCAGCGAGGCGATCGCCTGATCGGCGACGGGCCCCACCAGCGAGTCGGACGGCGTCCGCACCCCACCCGTCAGCACGACCGTCGCCGCCCCCTGCCGCTGCCCCGAAACCCGCTGAGCGGCATGGAACACATCGGCGACCCGCACCGAGTTGGTCACCACGGTCAGATCAGCCACGTCCAGCAGCTGATGCGCCAGCGCGTACGTCGTCGTACCGCCCGACAGGGCGATCGCCGACCCCGGCGCGACCAGCTCCGCCGCGGCTCGCGCGATGTCCTCCTTGGCCGTCAGCTCCAGTCCCGACTTGGCCTCGAACCCGGGCTCATGGGTGCTCGCCTCGACCACCGGCACCGCGCCGCCGTGCACCTTCTCCAGGACGCCCTGGCGGGCCAGCGCGTCGAGGTCGCGGCGGACCGTCATGTCCGACACGCCGAGTTTGCGGGTGAGTTCGTTGACGCGGACGCCCCCGCGTCGCCGCACCTCGTCGAGGATCAGGGCGCGGCGCTGCTCCGCGAGAAGGTTCTGGTTGTCATTCACGACCGCTCCACGTCCTTCCGGGGTCCGCTCGGGCCTGTCGGTCCACTCGCCCCCACCATCTCCGACACGTCCCGCACACTCGCTGCGAACCTGCTGCGCACCCGCTCCGACAAGGACATTCCTCCTGCTACCGGCCCGGCGGACGTCCCATACTCGCATGCACCGGTACTCGTCGCGCCACTGCCCGTCACGACGCGAACATGTCACTCTGGCAACACCGGGTCCCCGCCGGTCACACGGATCGGGGAGATTCCGTGCCGAGAGGTGTACGCGGCCCGTCCGGCGGAGATCCTCCAGTCCCGCACGGCATCGTTCCCGACCGGACGGCGGCCGTCGGTGTGACACGGGGGAAGTACGAGCAACGGGGGAAGTGCGAACAATGGAACAGGCACAGGAACGAGCCCCGAAGTCCGGGGTGAACGGCGCGGCACGGCCGCCCGACCGGACGGGGACGACCAGCGGCATCGCCCTGGAACTGCTGGTCCACGGCGTGGGCGGCGCCTCGCCGGAGAAGATGCTCAACGATCCGCGGACCGTCCGCGTCACCGGCGACGACACGGCCGCCGTCTTCCGGCGCGTGGCCGACGCCGACGCCGAGGACCGGCCCGTCGACCCGGACGGCGCACCGGTGCGCGAGGCGTACGTCTGGTGCAACCTCACCTCCGGCAACGGCACGCGCGCCCTGTGGCTGCTGCTCCTGCCGTTCATGGTCGTCAACCTCGCCCACTGGATGCGCCCCGCCGCCCGCGACCGGCCGGGCAAGGTCCGGCTGTACGGCCTCCTGGTGCGTCTCGCCGGTCTGACCCTCACCGTCCTGCTGGTCGCCGCCGCCTGCGAGGTCGCCCTCGACCTCACGGCGTGGCAGTGCGCGGGCACGCGCGCGTGCGCCGAGGCGCACTCCTGGCTCGGCTTCATCTCCCCGACCGAGTCGGACGGCGGCTGGTGGAGCGAGCCCGGCCGCCGCCTCGCCCTGGCCGCCGTGGTGCCCGCAGCCCTCACCGGCCTGCTCTGGTTCCTGTCCCGCCGCACCTGGAGCGCGTACGAGTCCCAGAAGCCGCTGACCCACGCCCCCGATCCCGCCGACGAGAACATCCGTACGGCCCTTGGGCGGCCCGGGTTCTGGTACGGACGCCGGCTGGTCGCCCGGCTGCGCGCCGCGCACACCGCGGCCGGTCTGCTGACGGTCACCGCCGCTCTGGGCTCCGCCGCCGCCCGCCACGACCGCGCACCCGGCGGCCCGGAGACCCTGGCTGCCCTGGCCCGGCTCCTCGACGTCGCGCTGATCGCCGGGGCCGCCGCCGTGGTGTGGGTGGTGTGCCGCCGGGGCCGCAGCGAGAGACGCCTCGACCAGGAACTCGACGCCCGGCTCGTCCGCGTCCTCCCGGGCGCCGCGCTCGTCCTGCTGCTCCTGACGGCCGTGTACGCGGGCTGGTCGCGCCCGGGGTGGCGGGCGACGGGCCGGCTGCCGGGCGACACCGTGTTCGGCACGATCGCGCTGCTCCAGGGCCTCCTGGTGCTCGGCCTGGCGGTCGTCGCCCACTTCCTGTACCGCGCCCACCCCGACCCGCGTGCCGCCATGCGCGGCCTCGCCGGACCCGCCGTCGCCACGCTCGCCTGCGCGCTGGGCGGGGTGATGTCCGGCGGCGTCTCGCAGCGCGTCGCCGACTGGCTGGACGGCACCGGCGGCACCATCGCGGGCCCGCCCGTCCTGCTGACCTGGCAGGCGTCCGTGATCCCGGCCGTCCTCCTGGTCGTCCTCGGCCTGGTCGGCTGGCTGGCCCGGCGCACCCTGCAACTGCGGCGCGGCGAGCTGGACGCCGTCGAACGGGACTACGCCGACGGTTCGGGGGAGCCCCTGGACGACGCCCGCACCCGCCGGATCGCGAGCACGCGCGCGATGGCCGCCCTCACCGACCGGGGACCCCGCATCCTCGGCATCACCTCCGCCGTGACCCTGCTGCTGGGCGCCGCCGCCCTCGCCGGGGCCCAGGGCACCGGCGACACGCCCTCGGGCGCCTCGCACGGCGCGTACGCGATCGTCGAGGGCGCCGCCGGGACCGCCCAGGCGCTCGGGTCCTGGCTGATCGGGTTCGGCTTCCTGCTGTTCGTCACCTGGGGGCGACGCGCGTACAAGGACCCGGCCGCTCGGCGCACCATAGGCATCCTCTGGGACGTCGGCACCTTCTGGCCGCGCGCCGCCCACCCCTTCGCCCCGCCCTGCTACGCCGAGCGCGCCGTGCCCGACCTGACCTGGCGCATGGCCACCTGGACCGAGGCCACCGGCGGCCGTCTCGTCATCTCCGGGCACTCCCAGGGCAGCGTCCTCGCGGCAGCCGCCGCCTGGCAGCTCAAGCCGTCCGTGCGCAAGCGCGTCGCGCTGCTGACGTACGGCTCACCGCTGGAGCGCCTCTACGGGCGCTGGTTCCCGGCCCACTTCGGCCCCGCCGCGCTCGCCTCGCTGCACCACGACGTGGCCTGCTGGCGCAACCTGTACCGGCTCACCGACCCGATCGGCGGCCCCGTGCACCTGCCCGGCGACTGCGGTCCGGAGGTGGACCGGCCACCGCTCAAGGACCCGCTCGCCTACGGCCGCACCAAGGAGCATCCGCTGCCCGCGCCCATCCTCGGCCACTCCGACTACCAGGCCGATCCGGCCTTCGCGGAGGAGCGCGAGGAGCTGCTGACGCGGCTGCGGCCGCGCGAGGGGCTGCCCGGGCCGCGGCCCGGGGCTCAGGGCAGCTCGGGCAGGTCCTCCGGGTAGAGCAGGGTCAGGTCGTCGGTGCTCGGCTCGGCGTGCTGGGCGACCCGGCCCGCGTGCCGCTCGACCATCGCCTCGAAGGTCTGCCGCGCGGTGCGGCCGTTGCCGAACGTCGCGCCCTTGGGGATCTCGGTGAAGTACTTCAGCAGGGAGTCGGGGGAGCCGGGCGCCAGCCGGTACTCGTGCTCCTCCGCCTGCTGCTCCACGATCCGCAGCAGCTCCTCGGGGCCGTAGTCACCGAAGGTGATGGTCCGTGAGAAACGGGACGCCACACCGGGGTTGACCGACAGGAAGCGCTCCATCTCGGCCGTGTAGCCCGCGACGATCACGACGACCGCCTCCCGGTGGTCCTCCATCAGCTTCACCAGCGTGTCGATGGCCTCCTTGCCGAAGTCACGGCCGGAGTCCTCCGGGGACAGCGCGTACGCCTCGTCGATGAACAGGACACCGCCACGCGCGCGGTCGAAGGCCTCCTGGGTGCGGATTGCCGTCGAACCGATGTGCTCGCCGACCAGGTCCACGCGGGACACCTCGACGAGATGCCCCTTCTCCAGGACACCGAGCGCGGCCAGGATCTCGCCGTAGAGCCGGGCGACCGTCGTCTTGCCCGTACCGGGGGAGCCGGTGAAGACCAGATGGCGGCGGGCGGAGGCCGCCTTGAGCCCGGCCAGCTGGCGGCGCCGGCCGACCTCGATCATGTCGGTGAGGGCCCGCACCTCGCGCTTGACGCTGTCCAGGCCCACCAGCGCGTCGAGTTCGCCCAGCACGTCCACCGAGGACCGCGCGGCCTTCTCCGGCTCCGGGGCGGCGACCGCCTGCTCCGGCTCGGTGGCACGCTGGCCCGGGATCGAGCCCAACAGCCCCGGCGAATGCGTGATGGTCTGTACGGCCGTCTCCGGCACCGAGGGCGCCCGCAGGGCCGCACTCTCGTCGCTGGTGCAGTCCTCGACGACCGGTCCGCCACCGGGGACCGTGCCGGGCCCGCCCTCCGCGAACTCGTAGCCACCGCGCGCGCACCGCTCCGTACGGCACTTCGTCAGTGTCGTACGGCAGCCGTCTATGACATGGAAGCCGTACCCCTCGCTGCCCGTCACCCGGCAGTTCAGGAAGCTGCCCCGGCCGCCCGCCGACACGTAGAAGCCCGCCTCGGCGGGGGAGTCGACCGTGCAGCGCTCGACGGTGGGGTCCGCGCCCTTGGTGACGATCACGCCGGTCTGTGTACCGACCACCGTGCAGCCGTTGAGCGTGCCGCCGCTGCCGTGGTCGCGGAACCAGGCGCCCGTCGCCGCGTCCTTGATCCGGCAGTCGTCGAGCTGCGCGGTCGCGCCGTCGCTGACCGACACGGCCGTGTTGCGGACCTGGGTGAGGTCGCTGTCGACGACGTCCGCGCGGGAGCCCCGGTCGAGGACGAACAGCGCGTCCGGCACGTCGTGCACCCGGCAGGACTCCAGGACCGCCGTGGCGCCGTCGCTGATCCACACCGCCGGGTAGTCGCCGGTGCTGTCGAAGATCTCGCACTGGTTGGCGTCCACGCGCGTGCCCGGGTCCCACACCGACAGGCCGTTGCGCCCGAACTGACGCACCGTCGTCCGGGTCAGGGTGAGGACCGAGCGCGACCGCAGATCGATCGCGTTCTCCGGGATGTCGTGGATGCGGCAGTCGGCCAGCGTCAGCACGGCATCGGTGTCGAGTGTCACGCCGTCCCCGGACGTCCGGTGCACATCGCAGTCGGTCAGGAAGGCCGAGGCCCGGCCGGTGACCTGGACACCGCTGCCCTTGACCTCGTACACCTCACAACCGACCGCCTCCAGCGCCGAGTTCTCGCCCGAGACCGACAGCCCGACGCCCGAGGCGTGGTGCACCCGGCAGCGCTCAAGGCGCGGATGCCCGCCGTCGCGCACGGTCACGCCCGCCTGCCCGGCCGCGACGACCTCGCACTCCTCGAACACCCCGCCCGCGCCGTCCAGTACGGCGATCCCGGCGCCCGCCGGGTTGTCGACCGTGCAGCGCCGCACCGTCGGACGCGCGCCGCCGCGCACCTCGATACCGGCGGCGGACCGCGTGACGATCCGCATGTCCAGCAGCTCCGGCGTGCCCTCCTCGACGAGCAGCGCGGGCGCGGTCGAGTCCTGGCCCTCCACATGCAGGTCCTGGACCACCGCCGAGGCGCGCACCGTGAGCGGCACGCCGTCCACCGGCGCGATGCGCACGGAGCCGGGGGAGCCCTCGGGGCCGCGCAGCGTCACCGCCCGCTGGACGACGAGGTTCTCCCGATAGGTGCCGGGGGCGACGGTGAGGACGTCGCCGTCCGCCGCGGCCTCCAGGGCTGCGGCGAGCGACGCGTACTCACCCGTGCGGCGCCGCCACCTCGATGTACCGGTGTGCGTCACCTGGACCGTGCCCTGTGCCATGGCGCTGCTGTGCCCCCACCTCGTGGAACGCGGGATGTCGCGGAAGGTGCCGAACGATGTCGGCCGGTCCACCGTAGCGTGCGCGGGCACGGTGGGTTGACCAGAGCCGCAAGGCCGTCAACTGCCGGTACCGGTCCGGCCCCAGTCGGGTCCGGCCCGGTCCCACGCCTGGTCCCAACGGGCGTACCGGCGACGGACCATGCGCCAGACGATCAGCCGCCGGCCGCCCTCGACGAACCCGCCCGCCAGCAGGGTCGCGCCGAAGCCGGCGAGGACCGCGTGCGTCGTCGCGGTGGCGTTGTCCAGTGGGCGGGCGGTTATTCGCCCCTGTTCGTCCGTCCACAGCGTGAAGTGGTCGCCCGGATGCGGGGACTTGAGGGCCGCCATGACCTTGCCGTGCTGCGCGGTGCCGTCGGGCCCCGTCCAGTCGGCCTCCACGCGGCTGCGCGCCTCCCGCGCGGTGGATGTCTCGGGGTCGGGCTCCAGCGGGGAACGGGCGAGCTTCTTGACCACGGTGGCCGTCACGAGATGGCGGGCCTCACGCTGGTCCCGTACGGCCTGTTGCAGCGCGTCCTGGGCGACACCGCCGATCAGGAGGCCGATCAGGGGGGCTGCCAGCACGATCAGCAGCAGCGCCGCCAGTGCCACCCAGGCCTCGGCCAGGTCGGTCGCGCGGCGCAGCGGATTGTGCCGCCAACGCCAGAGTCCACCGATCGCCCGCACAGCCGAACCCCCTTCCCGCTCCGTGATAACCCCGCTCGGAGCAGTTCACGCACAAAGCCGGTCGAAGAGAGATCGAAATCACCTCTCACCGGCTCTCACCGGCCGTCTCATGAACTTCTCACAAAAGCCAACGGCCGGACCCCGTGCCGGTGTTCCCGGCCGTTCGGGCTATTCGGGCTATTCGAGGATCCTGACCGGATCGCCCACCCGGATCGTGCCGGGAGTCTCCGGAACCAGGTTCTGCCCGAAGACCAGCTGGTTGCCGAAGCGGCGATGGCGGCCGAGGGTGCGCAGCGGTTCCCGGCCGCGTACGGAGGTCTCCTGGTCGGTGGTGGTCACCACGCACCGTCCGCACATCTTGGCGACCCGGAGGGTCACCTCGCCGACGGCGATCCGGGACCAGTCGTCCTCGGCCCAGGCGGCGGTCCCCGACACCACCACGTTGGGCCGGAAGCGGTTCATGGGCAGCGGACCCTCCTGCGCGTGCTCCCCCTGCGCGATGAGGGCGTTGAGGGCGTCCAGCGACGCGAGCGAGGCGAGCAGCAGGGGGTAGCCGTCGGCGAAGCTCACGGTCTCGCCGGGCCGCGCGAACAGGGGGTCGACCGCGCGGCGCGTGGCCGGGTCGTCCATGTGCAGCAGACGTACGTCCTCGCCCAGATAGGCGCTGCACCAGGCCCGCGCGTCCTCGTCCGCGAGCACCGCCTCCACCTTGGTGCCGAAGATGTCCACCGTCGTCGTGCCCGTCACCTCCGGGACGGGCACGGTCAGGGGCGCGCGGCCGGGCGCGGACAGCCGGATCCCGCCGCCGGGCAGCAACTCGGCGGCGGCCTGCGCGAGGCGCGGTTGCTGGCGCTGTGTGACGACCTTTCCCCCGGCGTCAATCAGGACCCAGCGTCGGTCTCCGGCCAGCCCCCAGGGCTCCACCGAGGCCTGCCGGGGCGACTGGCCCCGGAACGCCTTGACCGGATGGACGTGAATCGAATGCAGCTCCGCGTTCCCCATGCCGCCATCGTGCCAGCAGGCACGGACCCTCCGGGGGCCGGAATCAGTACCCGCGGTACTGCTGGTTGTTGTACGGCTCCTGGTACGGCGCGGGGGTGGGACGGGGCGCCGCCGGGCGCATCGCCTCGTAGCCGGAGGCCGCCGCCGGACGCTGCTGCTGCATCGGCTGGCCCGCACCCGCGGGGTAGCCGCGCGGCGGCGCCTGCTGCGGGATGTACGCGGCCGGCGCCTGCTGCAGCGGCGAGGGCTGCTGCGCCTGCGGGTAGCCGCCGCCGTAGGACGGGTTCTGCTGGGACGGGCCGGCCGGGAGCGCGGGGAGCGCCGACGGCAGGGCGGGCAGGTTGAAGCTGCTGCCCGTGTCGTACGCGGCGGGGACCCGGATCGGGGCGATCTGCGGAGTCCCCCGCTCGGCGACGAGCGAGTCGTAGATCGGGGTGTCCGGGAAGGCGGAGTAGTAGCCGCCGCCGTAGGTGGAGCGGGGGGAGGTCATGGCACACAAGTTAAGCCCACGATGAGCTGGTTGGGGAGACCGATAAGAGGGTTGATTTCCGTGTCGGCAGTGCCGTGGGACCCCCAATGCGAGCGAACTTGTCAAAAAGGGGCATCGAGTTGTGCTGAGATTGCGTAAAGGCCAGGTTCCGGGCGGGTTACCGACGGGTCGCCCCGCGTTCTTCCCCTGTTCGACAGGGGCGTCCGGGCGGTCCCGTGGAGGTGTCCGACAGGAGTTCACGGGCCCGGGAGAATAGGTTGGGCCGCGAGGCGATCAGAGATGGGGGCAGCCATGTCAATGTCCAAGGGATCGAACACCCCGGTGCCCACGGCACAGCTCCGTGTGGAGCTGGGGTGGCGCTCCGGGCCGGGTGTCCCGGACGCGGACGCCTCCGCGCTGCTGCTGGTGGCCGGCAGGGTGCGCTCCGACGGCGACTTCGTCTTCTACAACCAGCCCGTGCACTCCTCCGAGGCGGTACGGCACGAGGGCAAGCGGGACGCCGGCGGCCGGGTGACCGACACCCTGCTCGTCGACCTCGCGCGCGTGGAGCCCGCCGTCGAGACCGTGGTCCTCGTTGCCTCCGCCGACGGCGGCACGTTCGGACAGGTCCCCGACCTCTACATCGAGGTCCGGGACGCGGCCCGGGGGACGGTGGTGGCCCGCTTCGACAACGCGGGCGCCAGTGTCGAAACCGCCTTCGTGCTCGGCGAGTTCTACCGCAGACAGGGCGCCTGGAAGTTCCGCGCGGTCGGGCAGGGCTACAGCAGCGGCCTGGCCGGTCTGGCCACGGACTTCGGCATCACGGTGGACGAGCCCCAGCAGGCGCCCGCCGCGCGGCCCGCCCCACGAACCACCCCGCCGCCCGCTCCGCCCGTCGCGCCTCCGGTGACCCCGCCCCCGCCGGCGCCTTCCGCCACGCCGGTACGGCTTACCAAGGTGACGCTCACCAAGGAAGCGCCGTCCGTCTCGCTCACCAAGCAGGGCGGCACCTCGGGCGCCCTGCGCGTCAACCTCAACTGGCAGGTGCACAAGCAGTTCTCGGGGTGGGCCAGCAAACTCGGCCGGGCCGTCGCCCAGCACTCCGACCTCGACCTCGACCTGTGCGCCCTCTTCGAACTCTCCGACGGCAGCAAGGGCGTCGTGCAGTCCCTCGGCAACGCCTTCGGGGCGCTGCACCAGCCGCCGTTCATCCACCTCGACGGCGACGACCGCACCGGGGCCCTGTCCAGTGGTGAGAACCTCACCGTCAACCTGGACCACAAGCAGGCCTTCCGGCGCATCCTCATCTTCGTGACCATCTACGCGGGCGCCCGTTCCTTCGCCGACCTGCACGCCACGGTCACCCTGACCCCGGCGAACGGGGCGCCGGTCGACTTCTCGCTCGACGAGTGCACGGTGCCCTCCACGGTGTGCGCGCTCGCCCTGATCACCAACAACGGCGGCGACCTGATCGTCCAGCGCGAGGCCCGCTATCTCGTCCCCGCGCGCGGGGTGAGCCCGCAGCGCACCGTAGACCAGGCCTACAACTGGGGCATGAACTGGACCCCGGGCCGCAAGTGACCGACGGTCAGCCCTCGTCGGCGACGGTGTCCGGACGCGCGTACGTCCGGCCCTTCCAGGCGGCGCCACGCCCGCGGTAGTGCTGCACCGCCGAGTCGACCGTCATCAGGAGGTACAGGAACGCCGTGAACGGCAGCAGGGGAGCCAGCCACAGCGGCTGCCCGTAGTAGCGCAGCATCGGGGCGTACGTCCCCGCCATCACGAGCCACGCGAGGCCGCCGCACACCGCGGCGGCCGTCGTCCCGGTGACCAGCCCGGCGGCCAGGGCGAACGGCGGCACCAGGTACACCAGGGCGAGGCCGAGGACCGTACCGAGCAGCAGGAGCGGGCTGTGCCGCAACTGCGCGTAGGCGCTGCGCGAGACCATCCGCCACAGGTCGTGCAGTCGCGGGTAGGGCCGCACGCTGTCCACCCGCTCCGCGAGCCCCAGCCAGATGTGGCCTCCGCCGCCCTTGACGGCCCGCGCGAGCGCCACGTCGTCGATGACGGCCTGGCGGATGGCGTCCGGGATGCGGGCCTTCTCGGCGGCCTCCTTGCGCAGCAGCACGCAGCCGCCCGCCGCAGCCGCAGTCCGCGATCCCTTCCGGCCGATCCGGCGGAAGGGATAGAGCTGAGCGAAGAAGTACACGAACGCCGGGACGACGAACCGCTCCCAGACGCTCTCCACCCGCAGCCTGGCCATCAGCGACACGGCGTCGAAGCCGCCGCCCCGCGCCGCCGCCACCAACTCCCGCAGACTGTCGGGCGCGTGGGCGATGTCCGCGTCCGTCAGCAACAGGAACTCGGGTCCACGCGCGCGTGCAAGGCCGATCCCATGCCGTACGGCCCACAGCTTGCCCGTCCAGCCCGAAGGCGGCTCACCGGGCGAGTCCACGGTCAGCGGCAGCCCGCCGTGGAGCCGGGACAGCTCCCGGGCCAGCTCACCGGTGCCGTCCGAACTTCCGTCGTCGACCAGGAAGACCTCGGCCCGACCCGGATAGTCCTGCGCGAGCAGCGACGGCAGGCTCGCGGGCAGCACGGCGGCCTCGTCACGGGCCGGTACGACGACGCAGACGGACGGCCAGGACTCCGGCTCCCGCTCGTACGACGGCAGCCTGACATCCGTACGCCAGAAGAAGCCCTGACACAGCAGCAGCCACAGCCAGGCGGCGAGTGATCCGGCGGCGATACACACAACGGCGCTCACCCGCCGCAGTCTGCCCCACCCCGGCGGGCCGTAAGGGCACGCCGTTTATAGTGACCGGGTGAAGATCGCGCTCATGGACTCCGGAATCGGACTGCTGCCCGCGGCGGCGGCGGTACGGCGGCTGCGGCCCGACGCGGATCTCGTGCTCTCCCTGGACCCCGCGGGCATGCCCTGGGGCCCGCGCACCCCGGAGGACCTCACCGAGCGCGCCCTGGCCGTCGCCGAGGCCGCCGCAGCGCAGCGGCCCGACGCCCTGATCGTCGGCTGCAACACCGCGACCGTGCACGCCCTGACCGCCCTGCGCGCCCGCCTCGAACCGGAGCTGCCGGTCATCGGCACCGTTCCGGCGATCAAGCCCGCCGCCTCGGGGGGCGGGCCCTTCGCGATCTGGGCGACCCCCGCCACCACCGGCAGCCCCTACCAGCGAGGCCTCATCCGGGACTTCGCCGAGGGCGTCGCGGTCACCGAGGTGCCCTGCTGGGGCCTCGCCGAGGCCGTCGAACACGCGGACGAGACGGCGATCGACGCGGCCATCGCCGCCGCAGCCGCCCTCACCCCGGCCGAGGTAACGACCGTCGTCCTGGGCTGCACCCATTACGAACTCGTCGCCGAGCGCATCCGTGCCGCCGTCCAGCAGGACGACCGCCCGCCGCTCGTCCTGCACGGCTCGGCCGGTGCGGTGGCCGCCCAGACGCTCCGCAGACTCGGCGCAAACCCGGCCCCCGAGGCCCCGGCCGACGGCACCCTCACCGCCCTGCTCAACGGCACCGCGGGCCCGCTGCCCGCCCCCGCGCTGGCCTACGCGGAAGGCCGGCTGCTGCAGACGGCCACCCCCGTCCGCTGACCGGAGCAGTCACGCTCCGCAAGCCGGTGCCCGCACAGCGGAACCTGAGTAGTCTCATACGCATGAGCGACCACCCACGCGAGGAAACCGCGCCGCCCGAGGTCTGGAGCGGCCGGGCGACCAACCGCGCCCAGTGGCTCCTTGCGCTCGGCGGCTGCGCCTTCATGGCCCTCGGCATCGAACTGGCCGTCGACTCGGCATGGACGTCGGGCGTCGCGCCGCTCGCCATGTCCGTCGTGGGCTGCATCGCCGCCGGACTGCTCGTCCTGTTCGGCACCATCGCCTTCGTGCATGTCGCCGTGAAGGTCGACACGGACTCCCTCGAAGTGCGCTGCGGCCACATCGGCCTGCCCCGCCGCCGCATTCCGCTGTCCCAGATCGTCGGCGCCGAGTTCGTCGCCAGGGTCACCCCGCGCCAGTGGGGCGGCTGGGGCTACCGCTGGCGGCCCGAGCAGGGCACCGCGGTCGTCGTACGCCGGGGCGAGGGCGTGGTGCTGCGCCTCGGGGACGGGCACACGTTCACGATCACGGTGGACAACGCGGAGGCGGCCGTCCGCGTCATCACCGACCGGCTGCGGTCCGCCGCGGTGGGCAAGCCCGCGCTCTGACCCGTCCCGGCGCTCTCTCTGCGGCCTATCGGTGCTCCCGCGCGCGGGTCGTCGCCGGGTCCGGGGTCTCGTAGACCAGCGGGCGGGCCGTCGCCAGGCCCGCCAGAAGGCCCGCGCCCGCCGTCACCGTGGTGAAGCTCAGCACGTTGCCGACCGTCGCCAGGACGGCCAGACCCGTCAGAGCCGCCCCTGCGGTCAGGGCCACGGGCGTGGGGCGCGCGGTGCGCCACAGGGCGAACAGGACCCAGCAGAAGACCGCCGCCAGCAGGGCCACGCCGGCCACCCCCTGCTCGGCCGCCTGCTGGAAGGGCGCGGAGTGCGGTCTGGCCTCGGCGGGCAGTGACTGGGACGCCGTGAGGCTGAGTTCCGCGAACCGGCCGGGGCCCACGCCCAGCGCCGGGTCCCGGTGGGCGAGGAACAGGGCGTCGTGCCACAGGTCGACCCGGTGGCCGCCCAGCTGGCCCTCCAGCGAGTCGGCGAGGCCGTCCGGCAGTACGTCCTCGGCGACCGCCCAGGACATCCCGGTGACCAGGGCCGTCGCCAGCGCCAGCCCGGCGAGGCCCACGCCCCGGCGCCGCATGTGGTCGGCTGCCAGGGAACAGAGCAGGACGGCCGCACAGAGGACCGAACCGGCGACCGGGCCCAGCACCAGCGACGCCGCCGTGATCCCGGCCGCCAGGGCCCGCAGCGCCAGCCGCAGCAGCGGCGGACGGGCCGTCCAGGCGGCACAGCAGGCGGCGCCCGTGGCCAGCACCAGCAGCGCGGCCACGGCCCCGAGATGCCCGGGCGGGGTGGCGGTCTGCGGCCCCGGCAGCGAGTGCGGGGCGGCCACCGCAAGACCCAGCCCGGCCAGCGCCGCCGCACAGGGGGCGGCGACCGGCACCAGCGCCCCGCAGATCCGGCCCGACGCGTAACCGGCGGCCACCGCCAGCACCGCCAGGAGCACGCCCTCGGGGCGGCCGTCATGGGTGGTCGCCGTGATCAGCGACCAGGTGGCACACGCGCCCAGCACGACGACGCCCGCAGCGTCGGAAACGTTCCGTCTCTCACCGTCCGGCGCCCCGCCGGCCGCAGACGCCATCCCCGTGGACCCCAACCCGCCGCCCCCCGACCTGTGACGGGCCCCGACCGCACGGGCCGTCACCGGCGCGCACGTCAGAGGCTCCGGCACACCGTAACGGCTGGTGCGTCATTTGTGGACGAGTTGCGCAGGAACGATGCGGCAGCCGGGCCGGGGCGGGCCCCCTCCCACGGTCCGGACCATGCTGTCGGCCTCTTACACAGGCGCCGTACACTCCCGGAGTGACCGCCACCGCTCCTTCCACAGCCGAGCCCGACCAGCTGGAACCGCAGCTCGCGCCCGCTTCGCGCCGCGCCCGGCTGCTGCGCCTCTGGCCGGCCGCCACCGCCGCGCTCGCCGGAGTGCTGCTGTACGTCAGCTTCCCCCCGCGCACCCTGTGGT
Organism: Streptomyces geranii; assembly: GCF_002954775.1. Taxonomy (GTDB): domain Bacteria; phylum Actinomycetota; class Actinomycetes; order Streptomycetales; family Streptomycetaceae; genus Streptomyces; species Streptomyces geranii. The sequence goes on along the minus strand of NZ_PJME01000021.1, from coordinate 115,824 downwards.
GGCTCGCCCTGCCCGCCTTCGGCATCTTCGGCTGGGTGCTGCGCGGCCGGTCCTGGAAGGCCGGCCTCGGCCTCGGCTACCTCTTCGGCCTCGGCTTCCTGCTGCCGCTGCTCGTGTGGACCGGCGTGGAGGTGGGCCCGGGGCCCTGGCTGGCCCTGGTCGTCATCGAGGCCGTCTTCGTCGCGCTGGTCGGCGCGGGCATCGCCGCTGTGTCCAGACTGCCCGGGTGGCCGCTGTGGGCGGCGGCCGTGTGGATCGCGGGCGAGGCGGCACGCGCGCGTGTGCCCTTCCGCGGCTTCCCCTGGGGCAAGATCGCCTTCGGCCAGGCGGACGGCGTCTTCCTGCCCCTCGCAGCGCTCGGCGGCACCCCGGTGCTCGGCTTCGCCGTCGTCCTGTGCGGCTTCGGGCTGTACGAGAGCGTGCGCCAGGTGATCGAGTGGCGCCGCACCGGCGCCGTACCGCACATCGCGGCCGTCGTCGCCGTGCTGAGCGTCGTCGTCCCCGTGCTCGGCACCCTGGCCGCGCGGGCTCTGGTCAGCGACAAGGCCGAGGTCGGCACCGCGACCGTCGCCGTCATCCAGGGCAACGTCCCGCGCGCGGGACTCGACTTCAACTCCCAGCGGCGTGCCGTCCTCGACTACCACGCGCGCGAGACCGTGCGGCTGGCCGCCGAGGTCAAGGCGGGCAAGGTCGCCCAGCCCGACTTCGTGCTGTGGCCGGAGAACTCCTCCGACATCGACCCCTTCGCCAACCCCGACGCCGCCGCCGTCATCGAGAACGCGGCCAAGGCGATCGGTGCGCCCATCTCGGTCGGCGGCGTCGTCGAACGGGACGGCAAGCTCTACAACGAGCAGATCCTCTGGGACCCCGAGAAGGGCCCGACCGACACCTACGACAAGCGGCAGGTCCAGCCCTTCGGCGAGTACCTCCCGCTGCGCTCGCTGCTCGAACACATCAACAAGAACTGGACCACCATGGTCCACCAGGACTTCAGCCGGGGCACCAAGCCCGGGGTGTTCACCATGGACGGCGCCAAGGTCGGCCTCGCCACCTGCTACGAGGCCGCCTTCGACTGGGCCGTGCGCGACACCGTCACCCACGGCGCCCAGATGATCTCCGTACCGAGCAACAACGCCACCTTCGACCGCAGCGAGATGACCTACCAGCAGCTCGCCATGTCCCGGATCCGCGCCGTCGAACACAGCCGGACCGTCACCGTCCCGGTGACCAGCGGCGTGAGCGCGATCATCATGCCGGACGGGCGGATCACCCAGAAGACCGGCATGTTCGTGGCCGACTCGCTCGTCCAGAAGGTCCCGCTGCGCTCCTCCGAGACCCCCGCCACCAAGCTCGGCATCCTGCCCGAGATGCTCCTCGTCCTGGTCGCCGTCGGCGGACTCGGCTGGGCGATCGGCGCCGGTGTGCGCGGGCGGCGCGCCGGTGGCGTGTAGCCGTACGCCCGTGGCACGCCCCTGTGATCAACAGGGCTGACCGGACGGCCCGGTTAGGGTCGTGGCATGGCTACTCCTGACTTCATCAGCACCCTGCGTGCCTCCGCCGGACACCAGTTGCTCTGGCTCCCCGGTGTCACCGCCCTCGTCTTCGACGACGAGGGCAGAGTGCTCCTGGGTCGGCGCTCCGACACCCGCAAGTGGTCGGTGGTCGGCGGCATCCCGGACCCGGGGGAGCAGCCCGCGGCGTGCGCGGTGCGTGAGGTCTACGAGGAGACGGCGGTCCGGTGCGTGCCCGAACGGGTCGTGCTCGTACAGGCTTTGGACCCGGTGACATACGAGAACGGCGACGTCTGCCAGTACATGGACATCACCTTCCGCTGCCGGGCCGTCGGCGGGGAGGCGCGGGTCAACGACGACGAGTCGCTGGACGTCGCCTGGTTCACGGTGGACGCGCTGCCGGAGCTGAACGAGTTCGCGCTGTTCCGGATCAAGCAGGCGATGTCCGACGCCGACGCGCCCACCTGGTTCGACAGCACGGGCCTCGGCAGCTTCGGGTGACCGGAGCCGTCGCAGCGAGGTGAGCGGTCCCGCCGGGCGCTCCGGCGGGACCCCGTGGCGCGGCGGGTTCAGCCCCGGGCCAGCGAGCGCGTCACGGCGACGCTGAGGACCCGTACACCCTGGGTGGAGCCCGGGTGGATGCCGGTGAGTTCGTGGGCGCGCTGGATGCGGTAGTCGAGCGTGCGGGAGTGGACGCTGAGGGCCGCCGCCGTGCGCGTCCGGTCCATGTCGTGCCGGTAGTACATCTCCAGCGTGGTGATGAGGTCGGGCCCGCGCGAGAGGTGCTCTGCGAGGTCGCGCAGCCAGTCGTCGACCTCCGGCAGCCTGGTCACGCCCAGTTCGACGAACACGTCGTCCATGGTGTGCGGGTGCCGCTGCCCGGACCGCAGCGGCGCGACCCGGCTGATCCGCCGTGCCCGGGCGAAGGCCTCGGCCAGCGCGCCGGTCGCACCAGCGCTCGTCCCGATCGCGCAACTGCCGCTCAGCGCCTCCGTGATGTCGCGTACGACGGCCGACGCGCGGTCGGGCGCTGTGCCGGCGCCGGTCGGCTCGTCGGCGTACTCCGGTGTCAGGGCCACGAGTTCCCCGGGTTCGTGCCAGGTGATCGGCAGCTGTCTGCGGCGCAGGAGGGTCTCGGTGATCTCCTCGCGCCGGGCGGTCGTGGGACGCGGTCGGTCGGGTACGCGGACGACGGTCACCCGGTAGCGCGGGTGGACGCGCATGCCGACGGCGGACGCCAGGGCCGGCGCGGCCGGGTCGTCGGCGAGCAGGGCCTCGGTCAGCTGGCGGACCCGGCCGACGAGGGACATCCGGCGCCGCTGCCCCGCCAGGAACCCCGACAGGTGGGCCTCGCCGGCGCGTGTGGCCTGCGGGCCGAACCAGCGCATCACACGCATCAGGTCGTCGCCGTCGTCGGGTCCGGTCGACTCGTTGACCTCGTGCAGCGTCAACCGGGTGTGCGCGACGACCAGTTGGCGATGGCCGGGCAGAGACAGTCCCTGCCCGGCCCGCTGTTCGCCCACAGAGGCCAGCAGCGCGAGATCGTCCGCGCCCAACGGCTCTTCCGCCGACGCGAGTTCGACGGTCCGGCGGCGTAACCACACCGAGAACTCCAGGGCCTCCCGGCGTGAGCGGGGGTCCCGCGAGAGCAACCGGTACTCGGGGACCTCCCGCCGGTAGACCTCGGTCGCGTGCCTTGCGTTGCTGTCGAGCCGGTCGAGCAGTTTCGTGAAGAGATTCCCCATGTCACCCTCCGCATGGCACCACCGGCGGGGTGTCCGCCCAGGAGCTTTCGTTCGAACTCCTGTTTTGGATGTCATGTCCTGGGTGACATCGGGTGTCAGTCGCGGCCGGTGCCCCGGTAGAGGTCCAGCTCGCCGTCCAGCTCCACGGCCAGGACGGTCGCGTACTCGTCGAGGTCGGCCGCCCCGGGCGCGTCGATCCAGGTCACGCCGGGCACCTGGTCCAGGCCGCCGGTGACGTGATGACCCAGCTCGGTGCCCGTGCCGACGACGGAGACGCGTCGTACGGCGTTGCGCAGGCCCCGGATCGACACGGCCTCGCGCGGAGCGTCGAAGCACACCAGGTACAGGGTGCGCCGGTCGGCCGAGAGGGTGCTCGGGCCGTAGTGGTGCCCGGCGGGCAGGCCCGCGACCGTGCCGTACACGGCGTCCGCGTGCTTGGCGACCCAGGCGCCCAGCCCCTCCAGACGTTCCACCTGCTCCTCGGGGATCGTGCCGTCCTCCATCGGGCCGGCGGCGAGCAGCAGATTGCCGCCCATGCCGATCGTCTCCGTGAAGTAACGCACCAGCTGGCGCACCGACTTGAAGTCGCGGTCCTTCGCCCGGTAGCTCCACGAGTCGTTGATCGTCAGGCACAGCTCCCACGGGCCGTCCGGGGCGACCAGCGGCACGCCCTGCTCGGGGGTGGCGTAGTCGCCGTAACTGAGCATGCGGGCGTTGAGGATGGTGTCCGGATTGCCCGCGAGGATCAGCTCGGACAGCTCCCGCATCCGCCACTGCTCCTCGGTGCGCTCCCACTCACCGTCGAACCAGAGGATGTCGGGGCGGAACCGCTCGACCAGCTCGCCCACCTGGCCGTCGCGGTACGCCAGATAGCGCGCCCAGGCTTCCGGGTCCGCCTCGCCGGGGCGGGCGTGGGAGTAGTCGTTGGCCTCGACGATGTGCGGGCCGGGGTGCCGCTCGGTCGCGTAGTCCGGGTGGTTCCAGTCGGAGTGCGAGTAGTAGAGGCCGACCTTCAGGTTCTTCTCGCGCAGGGCGTCCACGAAGCCGGTGACCAGGTCGCGGCCCGCCGGGGTGTCCCGGACGACGTCCAGATTGCGGTGGTCGGTGTCCCACAGGGCCACGCCGTCGTGGTGCTTGGTGGTGAGGACCGCGTACTGGGCGCCGACGCGGGCGAACAGCTCCGCCCAGGCCTGCGGGTCGTAACGCGAAGCCGTGAAACGGTCGAGCTGTTTCATGTACTCCTCGTGCGAGACCTCGCCCGTGTAGAAGGACCAGGACTCGGCCCAGCCGTCCACGGCGTAGATGCCGTAGTGGATGAAGATGCCCAGCTTGGCATCGGGGAACCAGGGTTGCATCGGCATACCGACACGCTAAGCACGGGCTCCCGGCGCGCGCGTGGGCGCGGGTCACCACTACTGGTCCGTTTTCACCATCGGCGGCGAACGCTGTGACATCCCTTTACGTGACTGTCATGTACCTGTAGCTTCCGCGCTGCAAGGAGTTTCAGGAACTTTCCGGTTCCTCTTGCAGTCCAGAATCCCGCATTCCAGGCCGTATTGGAGTCACTCATGAGGCAACCCCTGGTGGCGCTCGTGGCGGCTGCCGTGCTGGTGGGAGCGTTCCCGCCGGACACGGGCCCCGCGCCCATGCGGGAGACGGCCGCCGCCGCGTCCAACACCGCGACCGTCTTCTACTACACGAAGACCAAGAGCTGGCCCACCACCTACCTCCACTACGCCCCCGACGGCGGCTCCTGGACCACCGTCCCCGGCACCCAGATGGAGTCGGCCTGCACGGACTGGGTCAAGAAGACCGTCGACCTGGGTACGGCCGCCGGACTCCAGGCCACCTTCAACAACGGCAGCGGGACCTGGGACAACAACGGCGGCAGCAACTACGCGCTCGGCACCGGCACCATCACCGTCAAGGACGGCGTGATCGCCCACAGCGACCCGTGCGCCGACACCGGGACGGGCACCGGCAACCAGGCCACCGTCTACTACTCCACCGCCACCTCCGGATGGACCACCGCCAACATCCACTACGCGCCCACCGGCGGCTCCTGGACGACAGTCCCCGGCGTCGGCATGACCGCAGCTTGCACCGGCTGGTGGAGAAAGACCCTAGACATCGGCACCGCGACCTCGCTCAAGGCGGCCTTCAACAACGGCAACGGCGTCTGGGACAACAACAACAGCGCCGACTACACCATCGGGACCGGCACCACGACCGTGAAGGACCGCACGGTCACCGCGAATGCCACCGACCCCTGCGCCACCGAGGCACCGGACACCGAGGCTCCGACAGTGCCCGCCAAGGTCACGGCCAGCGCCACCAACACCTCGGTCGTGGTGAGTTGGGACGCCTCGACCGACAACAAGGGCGTGACCAAGTACCAGGTGACCCGCACCGGCGGCACGAAGGGCACGGTCGTCACGGACATCGGATCGACGGTGTTCTCCGACACGGGACTTGAGGTGCGGACCACCTACACCTACACGGTCAAGGCCGTCGACGCCGCCGGCAACACCTCGTCCGCCTCCGCCGCCGCGAGCGCCACGACCGGTGACCAGGCCCCCGCACCGGCCTCCGGCACCCCGCTCGGCACCGACCCGCGCAAGGACCCCATCTACTTCGTCCTCACCGCCCGCTTCTACGACGGCGACACGAGCAACGACCGCGGCGGCAGCCAGCACACCAAGTCGGGCAACGCGGCGAACAACGACCCCATGTTCCGCGGCGACTTCAAGGGACTGGTCGAAAAACTCGACTACGTCAAGGCGCTCGGCTTCTCGGCGCTCTGGATCACCCCGGTCGTCCTCAACCGCTCGGACTACGACTACCACGGCTATCACGGCTACGACTTCTACAAGGTCGACCCACGCCTGGAGTCGGCCGGCGCCTCCTACCAGGACCTCATCAACGCGGCCCACGCCAAGGGCATGAAGATCTACCAGGACGTCGTCTACAACCACAGCTCCCGGTGGGGCGCCAAGGGCCTGTTCACGCCCACGGTGTACGGCGTCCGGGACACCCAGTGGAGCTGGTACTACGACGAGAAGGCCGAGGGCTTCGAGTACGACGGCCTCACCGTCGAGCCCAAGTCCGGGAAGTCCTACTACAACGGCGACCTCTGGTCGACGGCCGAACCGACCGGCAACACCTGCCTCAACTGGGGCAAGGCGACCGGCGGCAAGAGCGCCGAAGGCTACACGCTCTACAACTGCCAGTGGCCGAGCCCCACTTCGGGCATGTTCCCCAAGGCGTACTACCACCAGTGCTGGATCGGCAACTGGGAGGGCGAGGACGCCCGTTCGTGCTGGCTGCACGAGGACCTGGCCGACTTCAACACCGAGAACACCACCGTCCAGAACTACTTGATCGGCGCGTACGACAAGTACATCGACATGGGCGTCGACGGCTTCCGTATCGATACGGCCGTCCACATCCCGCGCGTGACCTGGAACCGCCGTTTCCTGCCCGCCATTTACGACCGGGTGACCCAGAAGTTCGGCACGGAGGCGGCGAAGAACTTCTTCGTCTTCGGCGAGGTCGCGGCCTTCGTCAACGACAAGTGGAACCGCGGCTCGGTCAACCACTCGGCGCAGTTCTACACGTGGAAGGAACGCAAGGAGTACAGCGCCGACGACGAGGCGGCCGCCATCGAGCAGTTCACCTACGAGAACAACCTGGGCACCGGAAACCAGCCGACATCGGCCAACGCCTTCCTGAGCGGCAACAGTTACCACACGCCCGACCGCAGCCAGTTCTCCGGCATGAACATCATCGACATGCGCATGCACATGAACTTCGGTGACGCGCCCAACGCCTACTACAACGGCAAGGACTCCGACGACTCCGTCAACGACGCCACGTACAACGTCGTCTACGTCGACAGCCACGACTACGGCCCCAACAAGTCGAGCAACCGCTACAGCGGCGGCACCGACGCCTGGGCCGAGAACATGGCGTTGATGTGGACCTTCCGGGGTATCCCGACGCTGTACTACGGCTCCGAGATCGAGTTCCAGAAGGGCAAGCAGATCGACTGCGGCCCGACCTGCCCGCTGGCCAACACGGGACGGGCGTACTACGGCGACCATCTCGCCGGATCGGTCACCGCGACCGACTTCGGTACGGTCGGCTCGGCGAGCGGTGAGGTGGCGAACACGCTCGCCCAGCCCCTGGTCAAGCACCTCCAGCGGCTCAACCAGATCCGGCGGGCGGTCCCGGCCCTCCAGATGGGCCAGTACTCCACCGACGGCATCAGCGGCCAGATGGCCTTCAAACGCCGGTACACCAGCGGCTCGACGGACAGCTTCGCGCTGGTCACGGTCACCGGCGACGCCACCTACACCGGCATCCCGAACGGCACGTACACCGACGCCGTCACCGGTGACGTACGGACCGTCTCGAACGGCACGCTGACCGTGGCGGCGCCGGGGAAGGGCAACCTGCGGGTGTACGTCCTCAACGGGCCCGGGAAGATCGGGACCGCCGGGCCGTATCTGAAGTAACACGGTCGGGTCCCGGGCCGTCAGGGTTGCCCGGGACCCGGTCGGGTAGGCGACCCCCTAACACGCCCGGGACCGTCGTGTCCCGGGCGGCCCGTACGACCCGTCGCCACCAGAGGACCCGCCATGGAGACACCCACGCGCCACCACACCGACACGCCGGCCCGGCGGGCGCTCGAAGCGCTGGCTGGCGGCGACAACGAGGACCCGGCCGCGCTGGACGTCCTCGCCAGGAGCGAGGTGCTCGTCCCTGTACCGGACGACGTCAGTGACCTGGAGGCCGGGGACCCCTCGACAGTGGCGCTGCCCGTACTGGAGCAGCCGGACGGCCGGGAGGCCGTGCCCGTCTTCACCTCGGAACCCGAACTGGCCGGACTCCTGCCGGCCGTCTCCCGCTACCGTCTCGTCCCGCTGGGCGCCCTCGCCGACCAGTGGCCCGCAGGCGACCTCTCGCTCACCATAGACGCGGCCTCCCCGCACGGCCTGACGATCACTTCGGACGGCGTACGGACTCTGCTGGCCCGGCCGTACGAGTACTGAACCCCCGCCCGGCTAAAGGGACTTACCCGGGTTGAGGATGCCCCGGGGATCGAACGCGTCCTTGATCCGCCGCTGGAGCGCATGTGCGGCGGGGCCCAGTTCGTCGGCGACCCACTGCCGCTTCAGCACCCCCACCCCGTGCTCGCCGGTGATCGTCCCGCCGAGCCGCAGCGCCAGCGCGAAGATCTCGCCCGCCGCCTCCCAGGCCGCGTCCGGCAGCCCGTCCAGGGCCGGGTCGACCACGATGATCGGGTGCAGATTCCCGTCCGCCGCGTGCGCGATGGTGAACACCGGGACGTCGTGGCGCCGCGAGATCTCCCGGATCTCCCGGGCCGCCTCCGCCAGCCGCGAGCGGGGTACGGCGATGTCCTCGATCAGCGGGCGGCCCAGCCGTTCCAGCGCTGGCAGGGCGCCCCGACGGGCGGCGAGCAGTGACTCCGCCTCGGCCGGGTCGTCGGTCGTCTCGACCAGCGTCGCCCCGGTCTCGGCGAGTACGCGGGCGACCGTCGCCGCCTCCGCCCCGGCCCCCGCCCCGTCGCACTGCACCAGCAGCAGCGCCGCGCCCCGCTCCCGCAGCGCCGGGTCCACGGCCTCCAGCACCGGCCCGTCGACCAACTCCGCCAACGCCGGTACGACCCCGGCCCGGCCGATCGCGTACGAGGCCTCGGCTGCCTGCTCGAAGGACGGGAAGTACGCGGCGACGGTGGCCGTGGCGACCGGCAGCGGGCGCAGTCGCAGGGTCGCCGAGGTGATCACCGCGAGGGTGCCCTCCGAGCCGGTGAGCAGCGCGGTCAGGTCGTAGCCGGTGACGCCCTTGACGGTACGGCGGCCCGTGCGCACCACCGTGCCGTCCGCGAGCACCGCTTCCAGCCCGAGCACGCTGTCCCGCGTCACGCCGTACTTGGCGCAGCGCAGCCCGCCCGCGTTGGTGGCGATGTTCCCGCCGATCGTCGACAGGGCGGCGCTCGCCGGATCGGGCGCGTAGCGGAGGCCGTGCTCGCCCGCCGCCCGGTCCAACTCGGCGGTGATCACGCCGGGTTCGACGACGGCGAGCTGGTCGTCCGCCGACAGTTCGAGGATGCGGTTCATGCCGGAGAGGTCGAGGACGAGGGTGCCCTCGCCTGCCGTCGCGCCGCCCGACAGCCCGGTGCCCGCACCGCGCGGTACCACCGGCACGCGCAGGGCGTGCGCGTGCCGGAGGGTGACGGTGACGTCCTCGGTGCGTCGGGCGTGGACCACGGCGAGCGGTCCGCCGTACGGCCGGGTGCCGGAACGGTCGGTGGTGTGCGCGGCCAGGGTCGCCGGGTCGGTGGCCAGCCGGTCGGGCGGCAGATCGCGGGCGAGGAGGCCGAGGAGCTGGGCGGAGGCGGTCGTGGTGGGGGCGGTCACTGCTCCTCTCCGTCCGCAGCATTGGCCTCCAGGGCCTTCGTGCCGATCGCGAGCACGGAGATGTCCTCCTGGGGTGCGTGCACGGGCGCGCACTGGATGTCACGGAAATGGCGTTCCAGGGGGTTGCCCCGGGCGAGTCCTGGGTTGCCGAGCAGGCGTATGGCCAGTCCGACCGCCTGCACGCCGTGCCGGTCCGCCAACACCCTGGCCCCGAGGGCCTGTTCGGGGGTGTACGAGGGGTCTGCGGCGTCGACCCGGGCCGCGCCGCCGAACACCAACTGCTCGGCGCCGGTCAGCAGCACCTCGATCTCCCCGGCCGCCCGGCGGAAGCGTTCCGTACGGGCCACCGGATGACCGAGGTTGGCGGGCACCCGGGTCTGCGCGAACGTGTGGAAGAACGCCTGCGCTGCCCGCGCCACCCCCAAGTACAGGGCGGCCAGCGGCAGATGGAGGGAAGCGCCCGCCCGGTTGTCCTGCTCGGACGCTGGGCCGTACGGCGCCAGCCCGATGACCTGCTCGTACGGCACCTCCACGTCCCGGAAGGTCACGTCGTGGCTGCCGCTCGCCCGCAGCCCCAACTGGTCCCAGTGGCCGGTGACTTCGATGCCAGGGGAGTCGCCGGGGACCAGAAAGGTGCCCACGCGGGGCTCCGGCTCGTCGGTGGTCGCCCACACCAGGAACCAGTCCAGGCCCTCGGCGCCCGTGACGAAGCGCTTCGTGCCGCTGATCGCCCAGCCGTCCCCGGTGCGGCCGGCCCGGGTCGCGGGCAGTCCGCCGCGTGCGGGGGAGCCCAACTCCGGTTCCACGCGGGCGTGGTTGACGAGCACGGGACGTACGAACGACTCCTTGACGACCCGGGCGTACAACTCCTCGGGCCAGTGCGGCTGTACGGCCTGGCGGTTGTGGGTCGCGAGGGTCATCGCGGCGATCAGGGCGACGGACGGGTCGCCCTGGCCGAGGGCGTGCAGGACGCGGGCGGTCTCCTCGACGCCCGCGCCCCGGCCGCCGTACCGCTCGCCGATGGTGGCGGTGAGCAGGCCGGCCTCGTGGGCGGCCTTCAGGGACTCGGCGGGGAACGCGCCCGAACGGTCGTACTCGGGGGCCAGTTCGGCGATACGGGCGGTCACCGCGTTCTGGGTGCTCACAGCTTCTTCTTCAGGTCGGCGGCCAGTTCGGTGTTGAGCTTCGTCGTCCAGAACGACTTCACGTCCAACTTCTCCTTGAGGGCGCCGAGTTCGGTGAACACGTCGGCCACCTTCTGCTGCGAGGCGATGGTGTCGTCGCCGACCGTGCGGGCCTGGGTCGGGCGCTGGTTCTGTGCGTCGACCAGGTCCTTTTCCGCCTGGGCGACCGGCTGGTGGGTGTTGTCCGACACGACCTTCGCGAACTCGGCCTCGCGGCCGTCTCTGACGTACGCGTAAGCCTGGGTGATCCGGGCGATCAGGTCGGCCGTCGCCGCCTGCTGGGCGGGGTTCTTGAGGACGCTGTCGCGGGCCGTCCAGAGGAAGTTGCCGGAGAGGATGTCCGCGCCGGAGCCGATCGTCGTGGCGCCCTGCTGGTGGGCGGTGATGATCGACGTGCCGTAGGAGGCGAAGGCGTCGATGCCGCCGCCGTTCAGGGCCGCGAGGCCGTCGTTGGGCAGGAGCGGCTTGGCGTCGACGTCGGACCACTTCAGGCCCGCCTGCTTCAGGAGTTGGTAGAGGAAGTAGTGGGCGGTGGTGTTCTGGACGTAGCCGACCTTCTTGCCCTTCAGGCCGGCGATGTCGGTCACCTTCGAGCCCTTGGGGACGACGACTTCCTGGTTGAGCGTGGAGCCGCGCTGTACGGCGACGACCTTGAAGTTCGGTTCGCCGTCGGCGGCGGCGAAGATCGGCGGGATCTCGCTGGAGGCGGCGACGTCGAGGGCGCCGGCGCGGATCGCCTGGAGTTGCAGGTCACCGCCCTGGAAGACGTTCCACTTCACCTTGTAGGGGGTGTCGTCGAGGCCGGCGAACTTCAGGACGGCCTCCTCGACCTTCCAGCCGGTCGCGCCGACCCGCAGGGTGACGGCGGACTGGTCGGACGACGACTCGGCCTCGGCCTGACTCCCGCAGGCCGCCGTGAGGGCGAGCAGCAGGACGGCGGCGGACGTGCGCAATGGGCGTGAGCGGCGGAACACGGAGTCTCCATAAGGGGATTCGCAGACAGGGGTGGTCGGACAGGGATGGGTGGACAGGAGTTGACGGGGTGTCAGGCGGCCTGGGTGGTCGTCGCCGCGCGGTGGGCGAGTTCCTGGCGGACCAGCGGGAGGACGTAACGGGCGTAGTCGATCGCGTCGTTGAGCGGGTCGTAGCCGCGGATCGACAGCAGGTCGCAGCCGATGTCGACGTAGTCGAGGAGCGCCTTCGCGACCGTCTCCGGGGTGCCGACCAGCGCGGTCGAGGCACCGGCGGCGTTGGTCGCGACCGCGGGGGCGGTCCACAGGCAGCGGTCGTGGACCTCGCCCCGGTCGGCGATGTCCAGCAGCCGCTGCGAACCGACGTTCGCGGGGCGGCCGTTGGTCCGGTAGTGGCGCAGCAGCTCGGTGTTGGCGGCCTGGTCCTTGAGCGCGCCCAGCGTGCGGTGCGCCTTTTCCCAGGCCAGCTCCTCGGTGGGCGCGATGATCGGACGGAACGAAACCCAGATACGGGGGTCGGGGCGTCCGGCGGCCCGTGCGACCGCGTTGACGGCCGCGATCTGCTCCGCCGTCTCCTTCAGCGGTTCGCCCCACAGGCCGAAGATGTCGCCCTGCTGGCCGCCCACCCGGTAGGCGTCCTGCGAGGAACCGCCGACCGAGACCGGGACCAGCCCGTTGTAGGGCTTCACGTCCGAGGCGTATCCCTCGAACTTGAAGTACTTGCCCTCGTGCGAGACAGGACCGTCGGCCTGCCAGACCTTCCGCAGGATCTGGATGTATTCGTCCGAACGCTCGTACCGCTCCGCCTTGTTGAGGTAGTCGCCCTCCCGGTGCTGCTCCTCGTCGCTGCCCCCGGAGATGATGTGGACCGACAGCCGCCCCCTGCTGATCTGGTCCAGGGTGGCCAGTGCGCGAGCCGCGTGGGTCGGGAAGATCACGCCCGGTCGGTGGGCCAGGATCGGGCGGATCCGCTCGGTGTTGGTGGCGACGAACTGGGCCAGCTGGAGCGCGTCCGGTGACGCCGAGTGGTAGGCGACCAGGGTGTGGTCGAAGCCGCCGTCGTCCAGGGTGCGGGCGTACTTGCGGACGAAGTCGGGGTCGAAGCCGCCGGTGCGGTTGCTGGAGGCGGGGCCGTTGGAGCCGGAGTCGGTGTGGACGGCGCTGATGAACTCGACAGGCATGGGGAACTCCCTTGTCGTGAGGGTTGCTTGAGAAGGGACGTGTCCGCTACTTGAGGAGGGACGTGTCCGCCGACTCGGCCACGTCGACGCTCGGGTCCAGGACACCGATGCTGTGCATGAGGTCGGCCACGTCCTGGACCGTCTTGTTCACGTCGTCGGTGATCGGCAGGACCTGGCCGTACGCCGCCGAGGCCAGCGTCTTCGCGACCGACGGGTCGGCGCCGTTGCGCTCCACGATGGCCTTCGCGTAGGCGTCCTTGTGCGTGCTGGTCCACTTGAGAGCCGTACCGAGGCGCTTCAGGAAGTCGGAGAGTGCGGCCTTCTTCGCCGGGTCGCCGAGGGCCTTCTCGGAGGCGTTGACGAAGCCGTAGCCGCTGACCCGGCCGTCGGCGCCGTCGATCAGCAGCTTGCCGCCCTGCTCCAGGGCGACGGCCTGGTAGACACCGAAGATCGCCCAGACCTTGATCTTGCCGGAGGAGAACGCGGCCTGCGCGTCGGTCGGCAGCAGGTACTGCACCTTGACGTCCTTGTAGTCCAGGCCGTTCTGCTTGAGGATATTGGCCAGCAGGTACTCCGAGATGCTGCCCTTCGCCGAGGACACCACGACCTTCTGGCCCTTGAGATCCTTGACGCTGTCGATGCCGGAGTCCTTGCGGACGACGATCCCGACATGACTGCCGTCGTTCTGCAGCGCGGCGACGTTCTTGATCTTCACGCCGCCGCTGAGGGCCTGGAGCGCCGGCAGGTCGGCGGAGAAGCCGGTGTCGGCGGCGCCCGCCTGCACGGCCTGGTAGAGCGGGGCCGCGCCCTCGAACTCGGCCCACTTCACGTTGTACTTGGCGCCCTTGAGCGCGCCGGAGGCGGCGACGATGGTCTGGAGGGTCTTGGCCTGGTCGCCGATGGTGAGGGTCACTTTGGAGCCGCTCCCGGCGGCGTCCGCCGAGGAGTCCGCGCCGCAGGCGGTCAACGCCAGCAGGGCGGTGACGCTCAGCGCGGCGGTGGCGAGTCTGCGTATCACGAGGGGGTCCCTTCGAGGGTGTGTGCGGTGACACCGAGCCAGCCGAGGAGGCGGGCGCGGAGGGTGACGAACTCGGGTGAGGTGAGATCACGGGGGCGGGGAAGATCGACGGTGAGGTCGTGGGCGATGCGCCCCTCGTCCATGACCAGGACGCGGTCGGCGAGCAGCAGCGCCTCCTCCACGTCATGGGTGACCAGGAGGATCGCGCAGCCGTGCCGCTGCCACAGCTCGCCGACCAGCTGCTGCACCTTGCCCCGGGTCAGCGCGTCGAGCGCGCCGAACGGCTCGTCCAGGAGCAGGAGTTCGGGCTCGCGGACCAGAGCACGGGCCAGCGAGACCCGCTGGGCCTGGCCGCCGGAGAGGGTCTTGGGCCAGACGGTCGCGCGCTCGGCGATGCCGACCTCGGCGAGGGCCTTGTCGGCCAGGGCCCGGTCGGGCCGTCCGGGCAGGCCGAGCACCACATTGCGCCAGACCTTCAGCCAGGGCAGCAGCCGGGGCGACTGGAAGGCCGCGCTGCGCCGCGCGGGCACGGTCACCTCGCCGCCGATCTCGTCGTCGAGCCCCGCGAGGATGCGCAGCAGTGTCGACTTGCCGCAGCCGCTGTGCCCGAGCAGGGCGACGAACTCGCCCTCCCGGATGTCGAGATCCAGCTCGTGCAGCACGGTGTTGCCGTCGAAGGCCCGCGAAAGCCCTCTGATTTCCACGCTGTTGGCCATGGGGATCACGCCTCGCCCTCGAAGTTGGCCCGCCAGGTCAGCAGCCGGCGCGACAGGACCCGTACGGCGAAGTCGCAGGCCAGGCCGAGCAGCGCGTACACGGCGAGGCAGAGCACGATGATGTCGGTGCGGAAGTACTGCTGGGCGTTGCTCATCAGGTAGCCGAGCCCCGCGTCCGCGTTGATCTGCTCGGCGAAGACGAGCGCGAGCCAGGCGGTGGAGAGCGCGTACCGGAGCCCCACGAGGGCGCCGGGCAGCGCGCTCGGCAGGATGACGTACTTGATCAGCCCGAACCGGCCGAGGCCCATCATCCGGGCGGCCTCGACGAGTTGGGCGTCGGTGGACCTGATCCCGCCGTAGATGTTGAAGTACAGCGGGTAGGTGACACCGAGGGCGACCAGGGCGATCTTCGGGGTCTCCTCGATGCCGAACCAGACGATGAACAGCGGGATCAGACCCACCCAGGGGATCGCCCGGAACATGCCCATCGAGGAGTCGATGACGTCCTCGCCGAGCCGGAACAGCCCGGCGAGCAGGGAGAGTACGAGGGCGACCGTCGCTCCGATGAGGAATCCGATGGCGGCTCGGCGGCCCGACGCGGCGATGGCGCCCGGCAGTTCACCGTTCTTCGTCAGGTCGACGGCCTGCTTCAGGACGTCCACGGGGGAGGCGAGCACCGACTCGGGTAGCACGCCGGTGGCCGAGGTCAGGAACCAGAGGAGTACGAGGCCCACGGGTCCGGCGGCCCGGCGTACCGAGCGGGGCAGCTGGAACCGTCGGGTGGTGCGGGCGGCGCCTCGGATGGTGATCCGGGGTGCGGGTGCCGGGGGAGTGTCGGTGGGCGGCGGGGCCTGGGGTGCTGCGTCGAGCGGTTTGGTGGTGGTCATGGCGGGGTTCCTCTCGCGGGGCCCGGGAGGGTCAGGACGGGTGCGGGCCGGTCGCGGCCGGGCGGGTGGGATCGGCGGACCAGGCGGACCAGGAACCGGCGAAGAGGGTCGCCTCGTAACCGGCGAGGGTGAGCGCGGCGATCTGGTGGGCGGCGGTGACACCGGAGCCGCAGTACACGCCGATGCGTGACGCGTCGTCGGCGCCCCGGTCCGCGAACCGTTTGCGCAGCAGCTCGGGTGAGAGGAAGGTCCCGTCTGCCGCGAGGTTCTCCCCGGTCGGCGCGGACACCGCACCCGGGATGTGCCCGGCGCGCGGGTCCACCGGCTCCACCTCACCCCGGTACCGCTCGCCTGCCCGGGCGTCCAACAGCAGCCCCTCGCGGGCGAGTTCGGCGGCGCCGTCGGCGTCGGTCAGCGGTAGCCCGCCTGTGCCGAGGACGACATCGCCGGGCTCCGGATCGGCCGGGACGCCGGACTCCAGCGGTAGTCCCGCCGCCCGCCAGGCACCCAACGCCCCGTCCAGGAAGGTCACGTCGGCGACCCCGGCGTACCGGAGCAGCCACCAGGCCCGTGCGGCGGCGGTGTTGCCCAAGTCGTCGTGGACGACTACCGCTTGCCCCTGTCGGAGACCCCAGCCGCGGGCCGCCGACTGCAACGCGCCGATCTCCGGCAGCGGATGGCGTCCGCCCTCCGGGCTCGGCGGCGCGGCCAGCTCCGTGTCCAGGTCGACGTACACCGCACCCGGGATGTGCGCGTCCGCGTAGTGGTCGCGGCCGTACGGGTCGCCGAGCGCCCAGCGGACGTCGAGGACCAGGGGCGGCTGCTCGGAGGCGAGGGCGTCGCGGAGTTCGGGGACAGTGGTCGTCACACGCGTGTTGCTCATGCCAGCTCCTCCGCGATCACGGGCAGCTCGGGGGAGAGGCGCAGGCGCTCCAGGAAGAGGACGACCGTGGCGGCGGCAGTGCGGTGCAGGGCGTCGTTGAGCACGTCGTGCCGGCCGCCGTCGAAGGTCACCGTCCGGACGTTCGCGTGCCCCTCGTAGGCGCTCAGTGCCCGGTCGAGCGGGCTGACCTGGTCGTCCTTGCCATGCAGTGCAAGGACCGGCACCTGGACCTGGTCGAGGCGCAGCTCCGGCAGGTCGACGGCCGTGTCGATCGCCCCGCGCCGGAAGGCGGAGTCCCCGGCCAGGCGCCCCTGGTGGGTCGGGCAGGCGGTGCGTGCCGCCAGCTCGTCCTCCCAACTCTTCGACTCCCAGGGGTCGATGGGCAGGCCGACGAGGATCAGCGCGTCGACGCCCGCCGGATGCTCGGCGGCGAGCTGGACGGCGTACCGGGCACCCGTGTCCGAACCGACGAGCACCTTCGGACCCGCGAGCGACTCGTCGGCGAGCAGCTTGGCCGCCTCGTCGAGCACCGCCGGATCGGCGGACGGGTCGCCCAACGCCCGTACGCGGTAGGCGTCGAAGGCCAGACGGCGGCCGAACCGCTCGTACAGACCGCCGTGTTCGCCCCGTCCGGGCAGCACGATCAGCGTGCCGCGCGCGGCGAGGCCCTCGGGTTCGTCCCAGGAGGCGGGGGAGGGCAGGGAAGAGGGCATGAGGAAGCAACTCCCGTTGCGGGGTGAGGGGAAAAGGGCGGGCGGAGAGCGTGAGTGAGAGCGGAGTGGGGGCGAGGAACGGCCTAGCGGCACGCGGGCAGCGCGGAGCCGATCAGTGGAGGCCGTACGGAAACGCCGGGAGGCGGCGTGGGATCAACGACAGCGCGCGGTGCACGCGACGCCGAAGTCGATGACTCGGCGCTGCGTGAGCAGGGCAGCGGATGCGGTCGGATACGCCATGCGTTCATCGTGACCGGCACCTGCGTACGACGTCCAACGACGATTCCGCATCGAAATCGATCGCGATCCGTAATCGATCGAAAATGGCGATCGGCGGCGCGGGCGGGCTACGGTCACCGTATGCCCCAACCAGTCCTCGACATCGTGGCGCTGCGCAGTCTGACCGCGATCGCCGACCACGGCGGCTTCCACCGCGCGGCCCAGGCGCTCGCCCTCAGCCAGTCCGCGGTGAGCCAGCACGTCCGCCGGCTGGAGAAGACCCTGGGCAGGCCCGTCGTCGAACGCGAGGGCCGGGGCACCCGGTTCACCCCGGAGGGCCGCCTCCTGCTGGAGCAGGCCCGTCGGGTCCTCGCCGTCCACGACGAGGCCGTACGCACCCTGCTGGACGTCGACGGCGACACCATCACCCTCGGCTCCACCGAGCACGCCGCCGACCAGTTCCTGCCGAGGCTGACCGCGGCCGTCGAGGCGGTGCGCCCGGGTTGTCGGGTGCGGTTCCGTATCGACCGGTCGGCGCGGCTGGTGGAGGCGGTGGAGCGCGGCAGCGTGGATGTCGCGGTGTACGTGACGGAGGCCGCCGCGACGGAGGGCACCTCGGTCGGCGGCCTGCCCCTGACCTGGCACGCTCCCCCCGGCTGGGTGCCCCCGGCGGCCCCCGCGCCCGTCCCGTTGGTCGCGATCGAGGACCCCTGCGCCATCCGCCGCCGGGCCATCGCGACCCTCGCCGAACAGGGCGTCCCGGCATCGGTGGTGGGTGACGCGGGCTACCTGGCGGGCGTCCTGGACCTGGCCCGCACAGGCAGGGGAGTGGCCCTCCTGGCGGCGGTGGGCCCGGCCCCCGACGGCCTCACCCCGTACGAGGGCCTCCCCCCGGTCCCCTCGATCCCGATGAGCGCCCTGGCCCGCCCGGGAGCGGACCCGGCAACGGTAGAGGCGGCGTTCGAGGCGGTAAGACAACTACTGAGCTGAGGAGGAGCGCCCCTTTAGGGGCGCGGGGAACTGCGCGAGAAGCCCCACGAGCGCGCGGCAAACGAACTACCTACACTCCTCAGCCCCCAACGACCTCTCCAGAGCAGCCCGTTGAAGCGGCAGAACCTCCCCGTGCAGCGCACGACCACGCGCCGTCAAAGCGACCCGCACCCCCCGCCGATCCTCCACGCACATGCTCCGCTCGACCAGCCCGTCCTTCTCCAGCCGCCCGATGAGCCGGGACAACGCGCTCTGGCTGAGATGAATCCGGCCGGCGATGTCCTGCACCCTGCACTCGTCCGCCGTGGCATCCGCCTCCGCGACGAGGACGTCGAGCACCTCGAAGTCGCTCGCGCCCAGCCCGTGCGGATGCAGCACACGGTCGATCTCGCACATCGTGCGGGCGTGCGCCGCCAGGATGTCCCGCCACTGGTCCGCCAGCCCCGCACCGGCCCTGTTCACTGCCATGCACCCCATGTTAATGCGTATGCATAAAAACGGGCATGCTCAGGCGGACCCGCGCTTGATCAGTTCGGTCGGCAGGATCACCGCCGACGGGTCCTCCCCGCCGATCTGCGCGAGCAGCACCCGTACCATCTCGGCGCTGATCCGGTCGTACGGCTGTCGGATCGTCGTCAGCTGCGGCCGGGCGGCCAGCGCGGCCGAGGAGTCGTCGAAGCCGCCCACCGACACGTCCTGGGGAACGGACCGCCCCGCCCGCTCCAGCGCCGTGAGCACCCCCTGTGCCATCAGGTCGGACGCGACGAACACGGCGTCCAGGTCCGGGCACTGCGCCAGCAACCGTTCCGCCCCCGCCTCACCACTGGCCCGGCTGTAGTCGCCGGAGACGACGAGCCGGTCGTCGTACTCGATGCCCTCCTCGGCCAGCACCTCCCGGTACCCGGCGAGGCGCTCCACACCGCCCGGGGTGTCGAGCGGACCGGTCACCACGGCGATACGGCGGCGGCCCAGCGACAACAGATACCGGACCATGTCCCGGGCGCCGTCGCGGTCGGCCGCCGCCACGTAACTCACCTTGGAGCCGAGGCCGATCGGCTTGCCGCACGCGACCAGCGGGACGCCCGCCTCGCACAGCTCCTGCGCGACCGGGTCGCCGGAGTGGCTGGAGACCAGCAGCACCCCGTCGACATGACCGGCGGTGATGTACCGCGTGATGCGCCGCCGTTCGTCCTCGGTGCCCGCCAGCATCAGCAGGAGCGGGATGTCGTGCGCCGCCAGTGCCTGGGTGCAACCCCGCAGCAGGACATTGAAGTTGGGGTCCTCGAAGAACCGCTCCTGAGGCTCCGTCAGCAGAAAGCCGATCGAGTCGGAGCGGCCGGTGATGAGCGAACGGGCGTGCCGGTTGACCACGTACCCGGTCTTGCGGATCGCGGCGTTCACCGCCTCGGCGGCGGTGGGGCTCACATAGTGACCGCCGTTGAGCACGCGCGAGACGGTGCCCCGTGAGACCCCCGCCTCGCGCGCCACGTCGTGGATCGTCGGCGGTTTGCGCCGGCCCCCGGTATTGCTCATGGTCATGACTTTACGGCTCCGGACAGCAGGTCGAGGCTCCAGAACCGCTGGATGACCAGGAAGAGCGCGATGAGCGGGACGACCGCCAGGAAGGCGCCCGTGATCACCAGCGTGTAGAGCGCCGGAGTGTTCGCGCCCTGTTCGAGAAGCGTGAACAGGCCGAGCGTGATCGGGAACTTCTCGTCGTCGCTGAGCATGATGTAGGGGAGCAGGAAGTTGTTCCACACGGCCACGAACTGGAACAGGAACACCGTCACCAGGCCCGGGATCATCATCGGCAGCGCGACCCTGGTGAAGATCCGCCACTCGCCCGCGCCGTCCATCCGCCCGGCCTCGACGACATCGGCGGGCACGGCCGCGGCGGCATAGATCCGCGCGAGGTAGATGCCGTACGGGGAGAGGACCAGCGGTAGCAGCACGGACGCGTACGAGTCCGTGATGTCGGCCTTCGCCAGCAGCAGGTACTGCGGGATCGCGAGGATCACCGGGGGCATCAGCACGCCCGCCATCAGGACGCTGAACACCGCCTCGCGGCCCCGGAAACGGTAGATCGCGAGGGCGTAGCCGCTGACGGCGCTCACCGCCGTCGACAGGAGGGCGCCGAGACCGGCGTAGAGGGCGGAGTTGCCCATCCACTTCCAGTAGACGCCGTCTCGGTAGGCGCTCAACTCCTTGACGTTGTCGGTGAATCCGCTGCCGGGCAGGAAGGTGAAGGTGGAGAACAGCTCGCTGCCCGACTTCGTCGCCGCGATCACCACCCATGCGACCGGCAGCAGGCAGTACAGCGCGCCCAGGAGGAGGGTGATCGTCGGGACCAGGGCGATACGGCCGCGCAGCGGCGGGCGTTGGACGGTGCCGGGCCTGGTGCCCGTCGTCGCCTCCGCCTTGCCCACGGCGAGGGAACTCATCGTGCTGCCTCCTGCTTGTTACGGGAGTTCGCGGCCCGCAGGAAGCCGAACGACAGGACCAGCGTGACGATCGCGATGATCGTCGCCTCGGCGGCGGCCGAGTAGATGTCACCCTTGCCGAAGGCGTCCTGGTACACCTTCATCAGCGGACTCCACGTCGTGGGAACGGAGTTGGTGAGCGGTTTGAGGGTGGTCGGCTCGCTGAACACCTGCAGCGTCGCGATGATCGAGAAGAAGAAGGTCAGCACCAGCGAGGGCGCCACCATCGGGATCTTGATCCGGAGCGCGATCTGCAGCGGGGTGGCGCCGTCCAGCTTCGCCGCCTCGTACACCTCGGCCGGGATCGACCGCAGCGAGGTGTAGATGACGATCATGTTGAAGCCCGTACCGCCCCACACCGCGATGTTGGAGAGGGCGAGATACAGCGGACCGCCGTCCAGCAGGTCCGGCTGCGGCAGCCCGAGCTTGTCGAGGACGAAGTAGAACGGGCTGACGTCGGGGAGGTAGAGGAAGCCCCAGAGCAGTGCGGCGACCACGCCCGGAATGGCGTACGGCAGGAAGATCGCGAGCCGGGTGAAGGGCGTGAACCGCACCTTGTCCGCGTCGAGCATCAGTGCGAAGACCAGGGCGAGCCCCAGCATCACCGGGATCACGATCGCGCCGTAGCCGACCACGCGCAGCGCGCCGTGCAGCAGCTCGCTGTCGGTGAGGGCGGCGGTGTAGTTCTCGATACCCGCCCAGACCTCTTTCCGCGCCCCCGAGCCGAGCCCCAGCCCCGACACCTTCACCTTGTGCAGGCTCAGCCAGAGCGCGTAGCCGATCGGCAGCGCGAAGAAGAGGGCGAAGAGGATCACCGCGGGGAGCAGGAAGGCGTACGGGGCCGACTTGACCCCGTACGACCGTCGGCGTGCGCTGGTCACTCCGCGACTCCGAAGCCCTGCTTCTTCAGGTCGGCGACCGTGTCGTCCTGCATCGTCTTCAGGGCGGCACCGAAGTCCGACTTGTTCTTCGCGGCCGAGGCGAACGCGTCCTTGAAGGAGGTGTACGCCACGTTCACGTTCGGGCCCCACGCGGAGGGCGCCGTCGTCTTCGCGATCTCGGCGGCCTCGGTGTAGAAGTCCGCCTGGTTGGAGAAGAACTCGGGCGACTTGGCGAACGCGCCGCTGAGCTGGGCGCCCGTGGCGGCCGGGTAGATCCCGCCCTCCTTCGCGAGCGCGGCCAGCGCGTCGCCGTCGGTGTTCAGCCAGGCGGCGAACTTCGCGGCGGCCGACTTGTGGGCGGAGTCGGTGGTGACGGCGGTCGAGGAGCCGCCCCAGCTGCCCGTCACCTCCTCACCGGCCGACCACTGGGGGAGCGGGGCCATGGCCCACTTGCCCTTGGTGTCCGGCGCGGCCGTCGTCAGCGTGCCCGGCGCCCACACCGCGCTGACCCACGCGATCTGCTTGCCGGTGTCGAGCGCCTTGTTCCAGGCCGGGGTGTACATCGGCTGGTTGTCGATGGCGTCCTCCTTGACGAGGTCGCCCCAGAACTTGGCGACCTTCTGGGTCGCCGCGTCGTCGATGCCGACCTGCCACTTCTCGCCGGAGGTCGTCCACCACTTGGCGCCGGCCTGCTGGGCGAGGCCCGCGAAGAGACCGGAGTCGTTGGCGGAGAAGGTGGTGAGATCCTTGTCCGGGGCCTTCTTCTTCAGGTCACGGGCGGTCTGGGCGAACTCCTCCCAGGTCGTCGGGACCTTGAGGCCGTACTGCTTGAAGAGGTCCTCGCGGTAGTAGAACATCATCGGCCCGATGTCCTGCGGCACCGCGTACACCGCGTCCGTGCCCAGCGTCGTCTGCTGCCAGACCCCCTCGGCGAAGTCCTTCTTCGCGTCGCCGACCTCGCCCGAGATGTCCGCGAGCGCGTCGTTGCTGACCAGCGTCGGCAGTGCCTGGTACTCGGCCTGCACCAGGTCCGGCGCCTTCTTGGCCTTGTGCGCGGTGAGGATCTTCGTGACCAGGGTGTCGCCGGACGCCTGCTTCTTCACCGTGACGGTGATCTGCTGCTCCTTGCCCGGCCCCTTGTTCCACAGGTCGACGACCTTGTCCATGCCGGGCGTCCAGGTCCAGTACGTCAGGGACACCGGGCCGGACTGGGCGTCGCTGTCGTCGTCGGACCCGCAGGCGGCGAGTGTGGTGGCACCGAGCGTGACGGCGACCGCGGTTGCCACGAGGCGCCACTGCTTCGTGTTCGGCATGGAACGTTCTCCCCTGACCATGGGGCTCCCGCCTGCTGCGAAAGCCCGCCATGCTTCTGTGAGCGTTCACAGTAGAGAAACATCCTCGACACTTGTCAATGGTTGTTGCCATGAGGTTATCTAGGCCCCGCGCCGCTGAAGCTGTGTGTGCACGTTCCCAAGATTAGTTCCAGATATGTTCCAGAGCGACAGACCGATCGGGAGACAATCCATGCCGGAGACCACCCCCACGGGCCTCACCAGGCTGGCCTTCGGCGGGGACTACAACCCCGAGCAGTGGCCGGAAAGCGTCTGGCAGGAGGACGTCCGGCTGATGCGCGAGGCCGGCGTCACGATGGTCAGCGTCGGGATCTTCTCCTGGGCCCTGCTGGAGACGGCACCCGGCGTGTACGACTTCGGCTGGCTCGACCGCCTCCTGGACCTCCTGCACGAGAACGGCATCCGCGCCGACCTCGGCACGCCCACGGTGGCGCCGCCCGCCTGGTTCTACCGCGAGCACCCGGACGCGCTGCCGGTCACCCCCGAGGGCGTGCGCTACGAGTTCGGTTCCCGCGCCGCGATCTGTCACAGCAACGCCGACTACCGCGCCGCCGCCGCGAACATCACCACGCGGCTCGCCGAGCGCTACGGCGCCCACCCGGCGCTCGCGATGTGGCACGTCCACAACGAGTACGGCGTCCCGGTCTCCGCCTGCTACTGCGACTCCTGCGCGGCCCACTTCCGGCGCTGGCTGCAGTCGACGTACGAGACGGTCGACGGCGTCAACGAGGCCTGGGGGACGGCCTTCTGGGGCCAGCACTACGCGGCCTTCGAGCAGATCAACCCGCCGCGCGCCGCACCCACGGTCGGCAACCCGGGCCAGGCGCTGGACTACAAGCGGTTCGCCGACGCCACGATGCGCGAGAACTTCTGTATGGAGCGGGACATCCTGCACCGCCTCGCGCCCGGCATCCCCGTCACCACGAACTTCATGACCGCGCTCAGCCAGTGCGACTCCGTCGACTACTGGGCCTGGGGCCGCGAGGTCGACATCGTCACCAACGACCACTACCTGATCACCGACGGCCGCCGCACCCACGTCAACCTGGCGATGGCCGCCGACCTCACCCGTTCCGTCGGCGGCGGCGCCCCCTGGATTCTCCTCGAACACTCCACCTCGGGCATCAACTGGCAGCCCCGCAACCCCGCGAAGGCACCGGGCCAGATGGCCCGCAACTCCCTCGCCCATGTGGCACGCGGCTCAGAGGGCGCGATGTTCTTCCAGTGGCGCCAGTCCCGGCGCGGCGCCGAGAAGTTCCACTCGGCGATGCTCCCGCACGGCGGTACGGAGACCCGTGTCTGGCGCGAGGTCGTCGAACTCGGCGCCTCCCTCGACTCGTTGGCGTCCATCCGAGGCACGCGCACCGTCGCCGACGTCGCCGTCCTCTGGGACTGGCACTCCTGGTGGGCGCAGAACCTCCAGTGGCGCCCCAGTGAGGACCACGACCCGCGCGAGCGCGCCGACGCCTTCTACGAGGCCCTGTACGACCGCCACCTCACGGTCGACTTCGCCCACCCGGAAGCCGACTTGTCGGCCTATCCCCTTGTCGTCGTACCCGCCCTCTACCTGATGACTGAGGCCGCCGGGAACAACCTCAAGGAGTACGTCGAGAACGGCGGCACCCTTGTCGTCTCCTACTTCTCCGGCATCGTCGACGAGCACGACGCCGTGCACGACGGCCCCTACCCGGGCGCCCTGCGCGACGTACTCGGCCTGACCGTCGAGGAGTTCTCCCCGCTGCTCCAGGGCGACGCCGTACGGATCACCGGCCCCGACGGCTCCGAGCTGACCGGCGACGTGTGGACCGAGTTCGTCGTCCCGCGCGGCGCCGAGACCGTTTGGACCTACGCCGACGGCCTCACCGCCGACCACCCCGCCGTCACCCGCCACCGCCTGGGCGAGGGCACCGCCTGGTACGTGTCGACCCGCCTCGACGCACACGGCCTGGACGCCCTCCTCGGCTGGGCCACCGAGGACGCCGACCTCGCCCCCCGAGCCGACCTCCCGCACGACGTCGAACTCGTGCGCCGCACGGGCGAGTCGGGCACCTACCTGTTCGCCGTCAACCACACCGTGTCGGACGCCAAGGTGCCGCTGGAGGCACCCGGCACCGAACTGCTGACCGGCGAACGAGCCGCCGGCCGCCTTGAGTTGCCCGCCGGAGCCGTCAGGGTCGTCCGGCTCGA
This sequence comes from Streptomyces geranii, assembly GCF_002954775.1. Taxonomy (GTDB): domain Bacteria; phylum Actinomycetota; class Actinomycetes; order Streptomycetales; family Streptomycetaceae; genus Streptomyces; species Streptomyces geranii. Next base: position 90,463 of record NZ_PJME01000021.1, on the reverse strand, counting down.
CAACTGAGTTCGGCAGCCGAGGTCGACGACCGTGGTCGACGCCCGAGTTGGCGACGGCCGAGCCGCAAGTTCCCCTCCGTCCGTGAGTGCCACGAGAGCCGCGGGCGGAGGGGCTCCCTCCTTCCCCTCGGGAGGGACCACCCCCAACCCATCACGTCGAAGGGACGACGGACGACGATGTTCCATCCCAGACGCACACCCCGACGTACACCCGGGCGCACGCCCCGACTCGCCACCAGGCGCACCATCAAGGCCCTGCTGCTCCCGCTCGCCGCGGGCCTCGCCCTCACCGCCCTGCCCGCCACCTCCGCACAGGCGGCCAGCACCCTCACCAACGGCGGCTTCGAGGCCGACGGTTCGGGCGCCGCCGTACCCAACGGCTGGTCGGAGTACGGCAGTACGGCCGCCTCGTACGTGGAGGCCGGTGGCCACGGCGGCAGTTACCGCCTGTCCCACTACTCCGCCTCCGCCTACAAGGTGGAGACCTACCAGTACCTGTCCGGGCTGACCAACGGCAACTACAAGCTCACCGCGTGGGTGCGCTCGGGCGGCGGCCAGAACTCCGCCTACATAGCCCTGAAGAACTGCGGCAGTTCGGAACAGCGCACCGACCTGCCCGTCTCCGCCAGCGGGTGGATCCGGATCGTCGTACCGATCGCGGTGACGAACAACCAGTGCACGATCAGCATCAACTCCGATGCCAACGCGGGCAACTGGATCAACGTCGACGACCTGACGTTCGCCTCAGGCACAGGCGGGGTGCCCGTCAAGGGCGCCGACATCTCCTCCCTCGTCAAGAGCGAGGCCAAGGGCGGTGTCTACAAGACCAGTTCAGGGACGACGAGCGACGCGCTCACCATCCTGAAGAACTCCGGCATGAACTACGCGCGCGTCAAGGTCTGGGTCAACCCGGCCGACGGCTACAGCAACAAGGCACGTGTCCTGGCCATCGCCAAGCGCATCAAGGCGCAGGGCATGAAGCTCCTGGTCGACTTCCACTACTCGGACACCTGGGCCGACCCGGGCGCCCAGTCCAAGCCCGCCGCCTGGGCCGGACACTCGTACAGCCAGCTGAAGACGGACGTCTACAACCACACGTACGACGTCCTCAACGCCCTCAAGGCCCAGGGCACCACCGCCGACATGGTCCAGGTCGGCAACGAGATCAACGGCGGCATGCTGTGGTCCGAGGGCTCGACCGACAACTGGTCGCAGCTCGCCGGGCTGCTCAACTCCGGCTACGACGCGGTCAAGGCGGTCAACTCCGGGACGACCGTCGCGCTGCACCTGGCCAAGGGCGGCGACCTGTCGGGCACCCGCTGGTGGTTCGACAGCGCGGTCTCCAACGGCGTGAAGTTCGACGTGATCGGCCTGTCGTACTACGGCTACTGGCACGGCTCGCTCTACGACTTCCAGACCACCCTGGACGACGCGGCCTCCCGCTACGGCAAGCCGGTGTACGTCGCCGAGACGGCCTACCCCTTCCGGCTCGACAGCGAGGACTCGCACGAGAACATCATCGACCTGAGCAGTGAACTGGTCTCCGGGTACCCGGCGTCCACGGCCGGGCAGTCGGCCTGGTTCCGGGACATCCTGAACATCGTGGAGGCCGTTCCGAACGGCCGCGGCCTCGGCGTCTTCTACTGGGAGGCGACCTGGACCGCGGTCACCGGCAACGGCTGGGACCCCACGGACGCGTCCTCGGGCAACGGCTGGGAGAACCAGGCCCTGTTCGGCTACGACGAGAAGGCGCTGCCCGCGATGACGTGGTTCAGCCACCGCTGAGCCGGAAGTGACAGGGGGTCCGGCCGCCCGAGGGGGGTGGCCGGGCCCCTGCGCGTTGGTGAGCAAGGGCTTGCTCGAACTCACGTACGTGGTGGGGAGGGTTCGACCTCGGCCAAGAGGTGCGAAGCCCCGGACGTGGCGACCCGAACTGCGGGACATTGGGAAGTGCGGACGGGGTGACCGGGACGAGGAGGCGCGATGCTGAAGAGACCCGCGGGTGGGCGACGCCTGGAGATCCTGGAGTGGCTGAAGGACCCCCGCGCGCACTTTCCGCCCCAGCGGCACGGCGATCCGGTCGAGGACGGCGTCACGGCGGCGGCGGTGGCCGCGAAACTCGGGGTTCCGCGGGCTGTGGCCCACAGCCATCTGGGGTTGCTGGCGGGGATCGGTGTGGTGCGTACGAAGCGGATCCGGTGGCGGACGTTCTACCGGCCCGACGAGGTGCGGATCGCTGAGGTGGCTCGGATGTTCGAGAAGGGGTGGTGAACGGGTGGGTTGACATCGGCTGCGGGTGAGTGGGGACTCGGCGTGCCCACGCGGCGGAGTCGCACACAAGTACAGCTCCGCGCCCTTGTCGGGGCGCGCTACCCTGCTGACCGGCCGTGATTCTCGTTCGCGGCGGTGAGTAGGAGACGTACGACCATGACCGCCCCCGACACCGCCGTCCTGCGCGGCCAAGGACCCGTCGTCGCGGTGGTCGCCGCCGGCGGCGCGATCGGTGCCTGCGCCCGGTACGGGGCCGCCCTGCTCTGGCCCGCGAGGACCGGCGGTTTTCCCTGGACCACCTTCTGGGTCAACGTCGTCGGCTGTGCCGTGATCGGTGTGTTCATGGTCGTCGTCACGGAGTTCCGGGCCGGGCATCCCCTCGTACGGCCCTTCTTCGGAACCGGGGTGCTCGGCGGCTTCACGACCTTCTCGACCTACACCGTCGACATCCAGAAGCTGGTCGAGGACGGCCACCCCGGCACCGGGATCGCCTATCTTGCCGCGACCCTCCTCGCGGCGCTCACCGCCGTGACACTCGCGGCGACCGCCACCCGCCGGGCCCTGAAGGGTAAGAAGTCATTGTGAACTGGCTGCTCGTCATCGCGGGCGGAGCGGTCGGCGCACCCCTCCGCTACCTCACCGACCGCGTGGTCAGATCCCGGCACGACAGCACCTTCCCCTGGGGCACCTTCGCCGTCAACATCACCGGCTGCCTCGTCCTCGGCCTGCTCACCGGCGCCGCCCCGGACCCGCACCTCCAGTTGCTGCTGGGTACGGGCTTCTGCGGCGCGCTGACCACGTACTCCACCTTCTCCCACGAGACCCTGCGGCTGGCCGAGGGCAAAGCCGGTCTCCTCGCTGCCGCCTATGTGACGGCGAGCGTGGTGGCCGGGCTCGGGGCCGCTTTCACGGGCGTCTGGCTGGGCGGGGCGCTGTAGGGCGTGCCGTGGGGCGTCCGGGTCTTGCCGGCGTGTAGTAGGACTGGGCGCCGCAGCCCGCCCCTCCCCAGCAGAACTGGATTCCATGAGCACCATCTCCGTCGGTCAGGCCGTCGTTCTCGGAGCCGTCGAGGGGGTGACCGAGTTCCTGCCGGTCTCCTCCACCGGCCATCTGAAGATCACCGAGGGGCTGATGGGCATCCCCGTCGACGCCGACGCGGTCGTCGGGTTCTCGGCCGTCATCCAGGTCGGCGCGATCGCCGCCGTGTTCGTGTACTTCTTCAAGGACATCGTCCGGATCGTCTCCGCCTGGGGGAGGGGCCTCGTCGACCGCGAGGAGCGGCACCACCACGACTACAAGTTCGCCTGGTGGGTCATCTTCGCGACCATCCCGATCGTCGCCGTCGGCCTCGCCGCCAAGCCGCTGATCGAGGGCCCGCTGGCCTCGCTGTGGGTGGTCGCGGCCTCGCTGATCGTCGGGAGCGGAGTGATGTGGGCCGCCGACCAGATGGGCCGGCACAAGCGCGGCGAGGACGACACGACGTTCAAGGACGCGATGCTGGTGGGCAGTTCACAGATCCTGGCTCTCCTGTTCCCCGGCTTCTCCCGCTCCGGCGCCACCATGTCGACGGCCCTCATCCTCGACCTCGACCGGGTCGCCGCCACCCGCCTCTCCTTCTTCCTCGGCATCCCCGCCCTGACCGGCGCCGGGCTCTACGAGCTGAAGGACGCCCTGGGCGCAGGCGTGGGCGTCGCGCCGCTGGCCGTCGGCACGGTGGTCTCCTTCGTCGTCGCCTACGCGTCCATCGCCTGGCTGCTCAAGTTCGTCGCCAAGCACTCCTTCAACGCCTTCGTGATCTACCGGATCGTCGTGGGCGTACTGCTGCTGGGCCTGCTGGGAGCGGGCGTACTGAACTGAGTGCCGAGGGACAGCCGGAACCGCTCGCGCGTCCGGCCGGGGTCACGGGGGCGCGGCGAACGCTCTCCCGTGGCACGGAATCCCGTACGCCGGTAGAGCCCCAGCGCGGCCCCATTGCCGTCCGCCACCGTCAGCGAGACCGAAGCGGCCCCGTGCCTCGCCGCGTGAGCGACGGCCGCGTCGATCAACGCTTCCCCCACGCCTCGCCCGCGCCACGCCGGAGCCACCCACAGCGCGTCGAGCTGACGCTCGTATCCGGCCGACGCGGGCGGTGCCACCAGCGCGACGACGCCCACCGCCTCCTCCGCGACCATGCCCACTGCCTCCTCCGGGGCCCGGGCCAGGAACCAGTCGCCGATCAGGACCCGCCGACGCCAGAACACCTCGTCCCGCGCCGCCTCTTCGGCCAAGGCGGCGCCGAACGCGTCGGGGTCCGCCTCCAGCGCGCGCAGGCGCAGCGCCCTGAGCCCGGCCCAGTTCTCCTCGCCCACCCGTTCGACCCTCAACATGCCCACATGGTCGGGGTTTCCGGGCAGGGACCTCCACGGGATTTCCCGCCGGGAGCCGCCTCCGTACCCGCTGTGTGAGGCGGTCCCCGGCCGCACACCCTTGACAGCCCCCTCCCGTCACCCGCAGGATCACCCCCGTGAACCTGTCAGACAGCCAGACAGGTGGCTCGGTACCGCGGCGCGTCAGCGCGATGGAAGCGGTCCTCGGTCATCTGCGCAGCGCCATCGAGCGCGGAGACTACGCCGTGGGGGACAAGCTCCCCTCCGAGGCCGAGCTGTGCCGACGCCTGGAGGTGAGCCGGCCCGTGCTGCGGGAGGCCCTGCGGGCCCTGCAGACCATGGGCCTGACCGTCTCCAAGACCGGCAAGGGCACCTTCGTGGTGTCCAGCACCGTCGAGGACCCCACCTTCGGCGACTACGCGGCCAGCGACCTGCTCGAAGTCCGCCGGCACGTCGAGATCCCGGTCGCGGGCTACGCGGCCGTACGACGCACCCCGGAGGACCTCGACCACCTCGCGCACCTGCTCGACCGTATGGAGCACGAGACCGACACCACGGCGTGGGTCGCGATGGACACCCTCTTCCATCTGGCCGTCGCGCAGGCGGCCCAGAACCCGGTGTTCCGCCGGGTGATCGAGGAGATCCGGGACGCGCTGGCCCGGCAGTCGGCCTTCCTGAACGAACTGGGCGGCCGGCGCGAACAGTCCAACCGCGAGCATCGGGCGATCGTCGAGGCGCTGATCGACCGCAGCGAGCAGGACGCGGTGGCGGCCATGTCCCACCACCTCGACCGTGTCTCCAGGACCCTCACCGACATCGTGCGCCCCGCGCACACGGACACCCCCCACGAGAAATCCGAGAAATCCCCGGAAGGCGGAACCGACGCGTGAGCGAGCAATCCCTCCAGGACGGGACGGAGAACGGTACGGCGCTCGCAAAGGCCGTGCACGTCGACGCCGGTGACGCGGGCTACAGCAAGTCGCTGAAGTCCCGGCACGTCAACATGATCGCCATCGGCGGTGCCATCGGCACCGGCCTGTTCCTCGGCGCGGGCGGCCGGCTCGCCGACGCGGGACCGTCCCTCTTCATCGCCTACGCGGTCTGCGGGATCTTCGCCTTCCTCGTCGTGCGGGCCCTGGGCGAACTCGTCCTCTACCGGCCCTCGTCCGGCGCCTTCGTGTCGTACGCCCGTGAGTTCCTGGGCGAGAAGGGCGCGTACACGGCGGGCTGGATGTACTTCCTGAACTGGGCCACCACCGGCATCGCCGACATCACCGCGGTGGCCCTCTACACCCACTACTGGGGCATGTTCTCCGACATCCCGCAGTGGGTGATCGCGCTGATCGCCCTGGCCGTGGTCCTCACGGTGAACCTGATCTCGGTGAAGATGTTCGGCGAACTGGAGTTCTGGTTCGCGATCATCAAGGTCAGCGCCCTCGTGATCTTCATGCTGATCGGCATCTTCCTGCTGGTCACCCAGCACGAGGTCGACGGCACCACCCCCGGCCCGTCCCTGATCACCGACAACGGCGGCGTCTTCCCCAACGGGCTGCTGCCCATGCTGCTGATCATCCAGGGCGTCGTCTTCGCCTACGCGTCCGTCGAACTGGTGGGCGTGGCGGCGGGCGAGACCGAGAACCCCGAGAAGATCATGCCGAAGGCGATCAACTCGATCATGTGGCGCGTCGGCATCTTCTACGTCGGCTCCGTGCTGCTCCTCGCGATGCTGCTGCCGTGGAACAGGTACACGTCCGGCGAGAGCCCCTTCGTGACCGTCCTCTCCAACATCGGCATCCCGGCGGCCGGCGGCGTGATGAACCTGGTCGTTCTCACGGCGGCCATGTCGTCCCTCAACTCGGGCCTCTACTCCACCGGCCGCATCCTGCGCTCCATGTCGATCGCCGGTTCCGCGCCGAGGTTCACCGGCAACATGAGCCGCAGCCAGGTCCCGTACGGCGGCATCCTGCTCACCAGCGGAGTCTGCGTGCTCGGTGTCGGCCTCAACTTCGTCGTCCCCGCCGACGCGTTCGAGATCGTGCTCAACTTCGCCGCGATCGGCATCCTCGCCACCTGGGGCATGATCATGGTCTGTCACCTGGTCTTCTGGCGGAAGACCGAGAACGGCGAACTGACCCGCCCGAGCTACCGCCTCCCCGGCTCCCCCTGGACCGAACTCGTGACGCTGGCCTTCCTCGCCTCCGTCCTCGTCCTGATGTACGCCGACGGCGGCGCCGGCCGCACCACCGTGCTGTGTCTCCCGCTGATCGCCGGGGCACTGGTCGCGGGCTGGTACGGCGTCCGCGCCCAGGTCGCCCGCAAGGCCGCCGAGGGCACCCGGTCAACCTCGTCAACATCGTCCACCGGTTCCTCCGATTCCTCCGGATCCAGCGGGTCGGCCGGAGCCGACGCGTGAACCACGCAGTGATGCAGGATGCAGTCATGCAGGAAGCAGCGAAGGCAGCCATGTACGGCAGTTCTCTCGCGGACGCTCCCGCGATCCGCGAACCCCTCCACTCACCCGTCGCGCACCTCGTGCGCGGCGGGGTGATCGAGGGCATCCACTACGGGTCTGTCGTCGTCCTCGGCGCCGGAGGACAGGTGGAGCTGCAGGTGGGCGACATCGAGGCCGCCTTCTACCCGCGCTCCGCGCTGAAGCCGGTCCAGGCGGTCGCGATGCTGCGCGCGGGCCTGCCCCTGGACGGCGAGCTGCTCTCCCTGACCGCCGCCAGCCACTCCGGCGAGGAACGCCACCTGGCGGGCACCCGCCGCATCCTGGAGCTGGCCGGTCTGACGGAGGGCGACCTGCGCAACGTCCCCGACCTGCCGTACGACCCCGCAGTGCGGGACACCTGGATACGCGAGGACCGGCCGCCCTCCCGGCTCGCCCAGAACTGCTCGGGCAAGCACGCCGCCATGCTCTACACCTGCGTCCTCAACGGCTGGCCCCTCGGCACCTACCTCGACCCCGCCCACCCTCTCCAGCAGGCGATCGCCGAGATCGTCGAGGACCTCACCGGCCAGCACATCGCCCAGGTGACCGTCGACGGCTGCGGAGCGCCCCTCTTCTCCATCTCCCTGCACGGCCTGGCCCGCGCCGCCGCCAGGATCACCGCCGCCGCTCCGGACACCCCGGAGGCCCTGGTCGCCGACGCGATGCGGGAGCACGCCGAGATGGCCTCCGGCGCGGGGCGGGACGTGGCCGAGCTGATGCGGGCCGTGCCCGGGCTGCTCAGCAAGGACGGTTTCGAGGGCGTGCAGGTGGCCGCGCTGCCGGACGGGCGTTCCGTCGCGGTGAAGATCTCCGACGGGGCGAATCGGGCGCGGGTGCCGGTGACGGCGTCGGCGCTGGTCCGGGCCGGTGTCGACGCGTCGGCGCTCACCGGGTTCGCGGGCGAACCGCTGCTCGGTGGCGGTGCACCGGTCGGCGTCGTTCGCGTCGTCCGTGCCCTGGACCCGCTGCCGGCTCGGGTACGGCCCGCGTAGTTCTTCGGCCTCGCCCCCGGGACGGTGGGGGCTGGTCGCGCAGTTCCCCGCACCCCTTTGGGGCGCGTCCACAGCACGCCCATCAGGACCACCCACCCGAAAGAGGCCCGCCCCACCATGACCGCAGCAGCCCAGCGCAGCGCCGCCGCAGTCCATCGCAGTGAACACGACCTGCTCGGAGACCGTGATGTTCCCGCGGAGGCCTACTGGGGTGTCCACACCCTGCGTGCCACGGAGAACTTCCCCATCACCGGCATGACCATCTCCGCCTACCCGCACCTCATCGACGCCCTCGCCGCCGTCAAGGAGGCCGCCGCCCTCGCCAACGAGGAACTCGGCCTCCTGGAGCCGAGGAAGGCCGCCGCGATAGCCGAGGCCTGCCGGGAGATCCGCGCGGGCGGGCTGCACGACCAGTTCGTGGTGGACGTCATCCAGGGCGGGGCGGGCACCTCGACGAACATGAACGCCAACGAGGTCGTCGCCAACCGGGCGCTGGAACTGCTGGGGTACGAGAAGGGGCAGTATCAACATCTGCACCCCAACGAGGACGTCAACCTCGGCCAGTCAACCAATGACGTGTATCCGACCGCGGTCAAGATAGCGACGGTCTTCGCGGTGCGTGGACTGCTCGACGCGATGGCTGTACTGCAGGACTCGTTCGCCCGTAAGGCCGTCGAGTTCCATGACGTGCTCAAGATGGGCCGTACACAGTTGCAGGACGCGGTCCCCATGACGCTCGGTCAAGAGTTCTCCGCATACGCCGTCATGATTGACGAGGACCGCAACCGTCTTGACGAGGCAGTCCAGTTGATCCATGAGATCAACCTCGGTGCTACAGCCATCGGTACAGGCCTCAACGCCCCCGCCGGATACGCCGAGTCGGCCCGCCGCCACCTGGCCGAGATCACCGGCCTCCCGCTGGTCACGGCCGCCAACCTGGTCGAAGCCACCCAGGACTGCGGCGCGTTCGTCCAGATGTCGGGTGTACTGAAGCGGATCGCGGTCAAGCTGAGCAAGAGCTGCAACGACCTGCGCCTGCTCTCCTCCGGCCCGCGCGCGGGCCTCGGCGAGATCAACCTGCCGCCGGTGCAGGCGGGTTCGTCGATCATGCCCGGCAAGGTGAACCCGGTGATCCCCGAGGTCGTCAACCAGGTCGCCTTCGAGGTGATCGGCAACGACGTCACCATCACGATGGCGGCCGAGGCGGGCCAGCTCCAGCTCAACGCCTTCGAGCCGATCATCCTGCACTCCCTGTCGGAGTCCATCACCCACCTGCGCACCGCCTGCCTCACCCTCGCCGAACGCTGCGTCGACGGCATCACCGCCAACACCGAGGCACTGCGCGCGAGCGTCGAGAACTCCATCGGCCTGGTCACCGCCCTCAACCCGCACATCGGCTACACAGCGGCGACAGACATCGCCAAGGAGGCTCTGGCCAGCGGCAGGGGCGTAGCGGAACTGGTCCTGGAGAAGGGCTTGCTGCCGGCGGAACGCCTGGCGGAACTCCTGCGCCCGGAAAACGTCGCGGGCACAGGCACGCCCCGCCTTTAGGGGTGCGAGGCTGTGTCGATTTGAGGTTCCGCCGTGCGGGCGCGACAAGCCCGCACCGGCCCGCAGCCGCACGACCGCCCTCCCAGCGGAGCGCACTCGCACCGAGAACCGGCCCGGAGAGACAATGGCGATCATGGAACCCGCCCCCGCACCCCCACCCTCACCCCCCACCTTCCAACCAGTCCTCGACCGCATCGCCGAGGAAATCGCCCGCACCCCCGGCCGTGGCCGCCCCGCCGACTACATCCCGGCACTCGCAGCACGCGACCCCCGCAGCTTCGGCATGGCCGTAGCCGAACTCGACGGCACGGTGTACGGAGTGGGGGACTGGCGGCAGCCGTTCTCCACGCAGTCCGTCACCAAGGTCTTCACCCTCGCCCTGGACCTGGCCCGCGAGGGCGACGAACTCTGGGAGCACGTGGGCCGCGAACCCTCCGGCAACCCCTTCAACTCCCTGATCCAGCTGGAGTACGAGAACGGCATCCCGCGCAACCCGTTCATCAACGCGGGCGCCCTCGTCGTCACCGACCGCCTGCACACCCGTACCGGCGACGCGGCCGGAGCGCTGCTCGACTTCCTGCGGGCGGAGTCGGGCAACCCCGGTCTCACCTTCGACAAGGAGGTCGCCGCCTCCGAGGCCGGGCGCGGGCACCGCAACGCGGCCCTCGCCCACTTCATGGCCTCGTACGGAAACATCGGCAACCCGGTGCCGGACCTGCTGGAGCAGTACTTCCGCCAGTGCTCCGTCGAGGCGTCCTGCGCCGACCTGGCCCTCGCGACCGGCTTCCTGGCCCGCCACGGCGTACGGGCCGACGGCACCCGTCTCCTGACGCTCAGCCAGTCCAAGCAGATCAACGCCATCATGCTGACCTGCGGCACCTACGACGCGGCGGGCGACTTCGCCTACCGGGTGGGCCTCCCCGGCAAGAGCGGAGTGGGCGGCGGCATCATCGCTGTCGTCCCCGGCCGCTGCACGCTGTGCGTATGGAGCCCTGGGCTGGACGAGCGGGGCAACTCGGTGGCGGGAGTGGCGGCGTTGGACCGCTTCACGACACTGACGGGAGTATCGGTCTTCTAGCCCCAGGAGAGACGAGCCTGCCTTCAGGGCGCGAGGCTGTGTCGATTTGCGGCTCCGCCGCGGGGCGCGAGAAGCCCCACCGGCCCGCAGCCGACGACGCACCCCCATCGCCCACCCCCCCATCGCTCGCCCACAAACGCTCACCCGCAAGTAACTCCCAGGCCCCCACCAGGAAGACCCCCCGTAGCCCCCCGTCCACCCACCCTTGCCACGCTGCGAACGTGCAGGTTCCCCCGACAACCCTCTCCCGCTGCCAGGCCACCGGCCTGATAGGCACCGCATGTCTCGCCCTCGGAGGCGAGACCGCCGGTGCCCTCCCCGTACGGGAACTCATCGCCCCCTCGACCGGCCGCGCAGCGCTCGGCCTGGTCGCCGTCTACTTCGGCGTCGTCCTGCTGATAGCCGCGTGGGCCATGCTCGGCAAACTGATCCGGGGCTCGGAGCCGCCCACCGTACGGTCCCTGATGGGCGTCCTCGTCGTCTGGGCGACCCCGCTGCTCCTCGCCCCGCCCCTCTTCAGCCGCGACGTCTACAGCTACCTCGCCCAGGGCGCGATGGTCGAGGCGCACATGGACGTGTACACACACGGCCCGGCCCTGCTGGGCGGCCCGCTCGCCGCCGAGGTCGCCCCGGTGTGGCAGCAGACCGGCGCCCCGTACGGGCCGGTGTTCCTCGCCGTCGCGTCCGGGCTCTCCGCGCTGACCCGGGGAGAGATCCCCGCAGGCCTGTTCGGCATGCGGCTGGTCGCGCTGCTCGGCGTGGCGCTGATGGCGGCGGCCCTGCCCCGCCTCGCCCGGCACAGCGGCGCCGACCCGGCCGCCGCCCTCTGGCTCGGCGCCCTCAACCCGCTGGTCCTGCTGCACCTGGTGGCCGGTGCCCACAACGACGCGATCATGCTCGGGCTGCTCGGCGTCGGCCTGGTGGCGGCGCTGGGTCGCCGGCCGGTCCTGGGCGCCGTACTCGTCACCCTCGCCGCCCTCGTCAAGGCACCGGCGATCCTGGGTCTCGCGGCGGTCGTCGCCCTGCAGATCCGCGCGGGCCGCAGCCCACTGCGCGCGGTACTGACCACGGCGGGCGCCGCAGCCGCCACCACCGTCGCCGTCACCACGCTCACCGGCACCGGATACGGCTGGATAGGCGCCCTGCGAACCCCGGTGTCCCCTCAGAACTGGGCTCTCACCAGCCTCCTCGGCCGCGCGACCGCCGCCGTCCTCACGGAGATCGGCAGCGATCTCGCGCCGCTCGCCGTCCCCGCCTGGCACCTGCTCGGCATCACGCTCACCGTCCTCGCCATCGCATACATATGGCTGCGCCGCCCCCGTCTCAGCCCGGTCTACGCACTCGGCCTCAGCCTGGCCGTCGTGGTAGTCCTCGGCCCGGCGATCCGCCCCTGGTACGCCCTGTGGGCGCTGTTCCTCATCGCGGCGGCGGCGCCCAGCACCAGCTCCGCGGTACGCCGCCGGCTCGCGGCCGTCACCGGAGTCGTCGCGCTCCTCGCCCTGCCCAGCGGGGCGCCCGCGGGCACCGAGGAACTGATCCTGGCTGTCTCCGGCGGCGCACTGGCCGTCGTGGTCCTCTGGCAGGCCCACCAGGCCGCCCAGGCACCCCTCCGGGAGAGCACGGCATGAGCGGCGTGAGACTGCCCCGTACGGACACCGGCCGCCTGCTCCTGGTGCTCGCCCTCGCCGCCGCCGTGACCGTCTTCACGGCCACCGTGCCGCTCCTGCGCGGCTGGTTCGACCTCCGCGTCTACTACGGAACCATCGACACCTGGGTCCACCACGGCGGCCGGATCTACGACTACCAGGTGCCCGGCACGACCTACGGCTTCACCTACCCGCCGTTCGCCGCCGTCAGCATGCTCCCGATGGCCCTGCTCGGCCTGCACGCCGCGATCACCGCCGCGCTGCTGCTCAACCTGGCGGCCCTCGTCGCCGTGGTCCGGATGACCGCCGGACCGGTGCTGCGCCGGTACGGCTGGTACGGCTGGGCCCTTACCGCGTGCGCGCTGGCCCTGTTCGAACCCGTACGCGACACCTTCAGCTTCGGCCAGGTCAACCTCGTGCTCCTGGCCCTCGTCCTCCTCGACGCCTGGCTGCTGACGACCGGTAGGGCCCGCTGGGCGGGCATCGGGATCGGGCTCGCCGCCGCCATCAAGCTGACGCCCGCCCTCTTCATCGGACTGCTGCTGCTCGCCGGCCGACGACGCGCAGCCGGGGTCGCGACGGCCGTCGCCGCCGCGGCCACCGCGCTCGCGGTGTGGATCGCGCCCGACCCATCCCGCTTCTACTGGAGCGAGGCGCTGTGGGACACCCAGCGCATCGGCAGGCTTGCGTACGTCTCGAACCAGTCGCTCCAGGGAGTCCTGGCACGACTGGCCGCACCGGGCGAATCGAGCCGCGCCGTATGGCTGGTGGTGGTCCTGGTCGTCCTCGCGGTCTGGGCGTGGCGGGCCCGGCGGGCCGTCGCGGTGGGGGACTGGTGGGCCGCGTTCGCCCTCACCGGGCTGACCGCCTGTCTGGTCAGCCCGATCACCTGGGTGCACCATCTCGTCTGGCTGCTCCCGTCGTTCGCCGTCCTCCTGCGCACCGGGCACGCGCGCGTGGCGGGCGTTCTGTACGCGATCCTGTGCACGAGCGTGGTGTGGCTGTGGTTCGACGACGCGTCCGGCGTCGACGGCTTCATCGGCGGCAGCGCGTACGTCTGGGTCACGCTCGGCCTGCTGCTGGGGCTGCCGCTGGGCGATACGGCTCAGGGACTCCGTACGGATCAGGCGCGGCGTACGCCCGCCATGCGCAGCGCCAGTGACACCGCGCCCGCGCCGAGCACGGCCGCGCCCACGATCGTCCAGGTCTCCGGCCAGCCCGGTCCGCCGCCGGACGCCACGGTCGCGGCCACCGGCACCGCGCGCGGGACGGCCGCCTGCGGACCCGCCAGCGGTACGGGCCGCGAGACGGCCAGCGAGCCCACGGGTTCGACGCGCCCGGCGGCCCCGAAACCCCAGTCGAGCAGCGAGCGCGCCTCCTCGTAGACGGCGTATCCGCCGCCCTCCTGAGGGTTCATCACCGTGACGACGAGCGTGCGCTCACCCCGGCGCGCGGCGGCGACCAGCGTGTTGCCAGCCTTGCTGGTGTAGCCGTTCTTGACGCCGAGCACGCCCGGGTAGCGTCCGACGCCGTTGGCGCCGGTCAGCAGCCGGTTGGTGTTCTGGATCTCGTACGACCAGCCGCCCCCGCCGGGGAACTTCGCGCGGGCCGTGCCGCAGTAGTCGGCGAAGTCCGCGTTGTGCAGCCCCGCCCGCCCGAACACCGCGAGGTCGTACGCCGAGGACACCTGGCCCGAGGCGTCGTACCCGTCGGGCGAGCGCACATGCGTGTCGCGGGCGCCGAGGGAACGGGCCTTGGCCTGCATCCGTACGGCGGTGTCGCGCCAGCCGCCGCTCATCGTGGCCAGGACGTGCACGGCGTCGTTCCCCGAGTTGAGGAACACACCACGCCACAGATCGGAGACCCGGTACGTCCGCCCCGCCGCCACCCCGACCAGACTGCTCCCGGCCCCGATGCCCGCCAACTCGGCCTCGGTGACCTTGTGCCGCAGGCCCGCGGGCAGCGTCGGCAGCACGGTGAGGGCGAACAGCGTCTTGAGCGTGCTGGCCGGGGGCAGCTTGCGGTGCGCGTTGTGGGCGGCGAGCACGTCGCCGGTGCGGGCGTCGGCGACCAGCCAGGAGAGGGCGGAGACGTTTCGGGGGACGCGGGGGGCGCCTGGGCGGATGCGGGCGTGTGTACCGGAGCGGTACAGGAGCTTGGGGTCCGCTGTCCTTGCCGTCGGTGTGGTGGCGTCGGGTGTGGTGCGGGCGGAGGCCTGGACGGGGGCCAGGGCCAGCACGCCCGTCACGCACAGGGCACAGCAGGAAGCGGCAATACGGGATGAGAATCCGATCGTCATACCGCAAACGTAGGAACGGACGTGCCGTACGTGGTGGTGCCGGGGCCGAGGGGCGGGGCCTAACACCCGTATGCGCTAGCGCTCCGCTGGGTTTGGCGGGGTTTCGGGTGCGGGTTCGCGGGGGCTGGTCGCGCAGTTCCCCGCGCCCCTTTCGGGGCGCTCCGCGCGCCCTCAGCCGGTCGTCGGGAGCGTCGGCTGGATTCGGCGTAGGAAGGTCGCGTTGTCCGGGGTGTCGCGGAGGCGTTCCAGCAGGGTCTCCATGCTGGCCTGGCCGTCGCGGGTCTGCAGGGCCCGGCGTAGACCGTGGACGGTTGTCAACTCGGCCGGGGGCAGCAGGAGTTCCTCGCGGCGGGTGCCGGACGGGTTGATGTCGACGGCCGGGAACACGCGCCGGGACGCCAGTTCGCGGTTCAGCCGCAGCTCCATGTTGCCGGTGCTCTTCAGCTCCTCGAAGAAGTACTCGTCGGCGCGTGAGCCGGTCTCCACCAGGGCGGTGGCGAGGATGGTCAGCGAACCGCCCTCCTCGGCGAGGCGCGCGGTGCCGAACAGCCGCTTCGGGCCGAGCAGCGCGGCGGCGTCGACGCCACCGCTGAGGGTGCGGCCACCGGAGGCCGCCGCGTTGTTGTGGGCCCGGCACAGCCGGGTGAGGGAGTCCAGCAGGATGACGACGTCCTCGCCCGCCTCGACGAGCCGTTTGGCCCGCTCGACGACGAGTTCGGCGAGCGCGATGTGCTGCTTGGGTGCCTTGTCGAACGTCGAGGCGTAGACCTCGCCGCGCACGGAGCGCCGCATGTCGGTGACCTCCTCGGGCCGCTCGTCGAGCAGCACCACCATCAGGCGGCACTCGGGGTGGTTGCCGGCGACGGCCGCCGCGATCTGCTGGAGCAGGACGGTCTTGCCGGTCTTGGGCGGGGCCACGATCAGCCCGCGCTGGCCCTTGCCGACGGGTGTGATGAGGTCGGTGACGCGCCCGGCGAGCCCGGCCGCCGGGTGTTCGAGACGGAGCCGCTCGCGCGGGTGCAGCGGGGTCAGGTCGCGGAAGTGGCGACGGCCGCGCAGCTCTTCGGGCGTACGGCCGTTGACGAGCCCGACCTCGGTGAGGGCCCGCTGGGCGCCCCGGGCGCCGGCGACGAGGTCGCCCTTGCGCAGGCCGTACCGGCGGATCAGGGTCGCGGAGACCTGGAGGTCGGTGGGGGAGGGCAGGCAACTGTCGGCGGCCCGCAGGTAGCCCTTCCCGTTGCCGTCGATGTCGAGGACACCGGTCGCGATCCGGGTCGGGGGCAGTTGTTCCACAGGGGGGTGTTCGAGTGTGGTGGTCATGAGGTGGAGGTCCTTTCAAGGACGGGAACGCATGCCGCATGAGGCACGCGGAGACAGAGAGGGAGGGTGAGGGCCGCTGGAACTGAGCGCGCCGAACGCGCTACGGGCGGCGAGAGAGCTGATGCGCCGATCGGAAACCGACGGGCGGGTCAGCGGAAGAGAGAATGATCCAGCACCGGCGCCCAAGACGGGGCGTACACAAGTGCTGTCGGCACCGTACCACACGACGGCCGGTCCCCGCTGTGAGTTGTGACTCGTCGGCCCGGCGCCGTCGGGGTGCGGACGCGCCCCGGCTCCTCGCCCCGCATACCTGCCATACGAACCCCCGATGGACCTGGAGCGACGCATTTCTTGTTCTGCCCAATGGCCGTACCTACGCTTCCACCACCGCACTCCGGCGGCACTGGACAAGGGACATGGCAACCATGGGTCGACTGGCCGGGAAAATCGCTTTCATCAGTGGAACGGGGGCCGGAATAGGTCGCGCCGCGGCCCTCGTATTCGCCGCGGAAGGCGCCACGGTATTCGGCTGCGACCTCGACGAGACGGGCGCCGCCGAAACCGTCGAACTCGTCGAGAAGGCCGGTGGAATCATGCGGTCCCTGGCCCCCGTCGACCTCTCCACCGAAAGCGGCGCCCGCGAGTGGATCGACGCCGGCCTCGCGGCCTTCGGCGGGATCGACATCCTCTACAACAACGCCTCCGCGCTGCGGAACGGCCCCTTCGACACCCAGCCCGTCGAGGACTGGTACTTCACCATCCGCAACGAGCTGGACATCCCCTACTTCTGTACGCGGGCGGCCTGGCCGCACCTGATCGCGCGCGGCGGCGGAGTCGTCCTCAACGTCGCCTCCGTGGCCGCCGTACGCGGGGCGCCCTTCATGCCGATGGTGCCCCACGGGGCCGCCAAGGGCGGGGTGTTGGCGATGAGCAAGCACCTGTGCGCGGCCGGCGCCCCGCACCACATCCGCGTCAACACCATCGCCCCCGGCATGACCCGCACCTCGGCCACCGCACCCTTCCTCGACGATCCGGACGGCCCCCGGGCCCAGTTGGAGGCCCGTATCCCCGTCGGACGGGTCGGTGAACCGGAGGACATCGCCCGGGCCGCGGCCTTCCTCTGCTCCGACGAGGCGGCCTTCGTCAACGGCGCCAACCTCATGGTCGACGGCGGCGACAGCGCGATGGCGGGCTGAACGGACATGACCACCCGACTCGACCACGTGGGCGTCAACGTACGCGACCTGCCCGCCCAAACCGCCTGGTACCAGGGCGCGTTCGGCCTCAAGACCGTCTTCGAGTTCCACCTCGAAGGACCCGGACTGAAGGGCGTCGTCCTCGAACACCCCGACGGCTGGCGCCTCGAACTGCTCGCCCGCCCCGGCTCCGCCCCGGGCCTGCGCGCAGCGGACCCCCTGACCGCCGCCCTCACCGAGGGATACGGGCACTTCGCGGTCACCACCCCCGAACTCGACCCCGTTCATGACGCACTGGTCGCCCATGGGGCGGGCGAGGTCATGAAACCGGGGCCGTCCCCCGAACCGGGCGTGCGTATGGCCTGGGTCAGTGACCCCGAGGGAAATCTCATCGAACTCATAGAGAAGAAGCCGCGATGACGCAACCAACGAAATCGATCTTCCTGAACAGACTCGACAAGGGCACGCTCATAGCCTGCTGCCTCGCGGTCGCGGCGGCGCAATTGTGCATTACCGTCCCCTCGCCCATCAACGGGGAAATCCAGGCCGCATTCGGTGCCTCGGGTTCCCAAGTGGCCTGGGTGACCTCCGCCTTCATTCTCCCCACCGCCATTCTGGAACTGAATTTCGGTGTGGTCGGAGATCTCTTCGGCCGTAAGCGCCTGCTGGTCCTCGGCGGACTCATCCTGGCCCTCGGCGAACTCCTCAACGCCACCGCGCAGAGCATCGGCATGCTCTGGACCGGCCAGGCCCTCGCCGGTATCGGCGCCGCCGCGCTCTTCCCCAGCTCCCTCGCCGTCATCGCCGCCGCCACCCCGGACCAGAAGGACCGCGCGAAAGCCGTCTCCACCTGGGCACTGAGCATCTCGCTCGCCTCGGCGCTCGGACCGCTGTCCTCCGGAATCCTCGCCACGGTCGCCGACTTCCGCTGGGCGTTCGTCCCGCCGGTCGTCCTCGGTCTGATCGTCGCCGTCACCTGCTGGAAGCTGGTCACCGACTCCAAGGCGCCCGAGGGCCGCACCCTCGACTGGCCCGGTCAGATCACCATCGCCATCGGCCTCACCGCCCTGCTCTGGGGCATCATCGAGGGTGGTGAACGCGGCTGGAGCAGCACGGCGATCGTCGGCTCCCTCTCCCTGGCCGCCGTGGCCCTCGTCGGCTTCGTCGTCGCCGAACTGCGCGCCGCCTCACCGATGTTCAACCTCGAACTGCTGAAGATCCCCTCCTTCGCGGCGGCGGCCGTCGTAGCCCTCGCCGGGATGTTCGGCTTCATCGGCACCGCGTACTGCGTGTCGATCCGGCTCGGCGCGGTCATGCACCTGAGCGCCCTCAAGGCCAGCATGCCCTTCGTCATCCTCCAGCTGATCCCGCTGCTCCTCGCCCCCGTGCTGAGCAGAATGCTGACCAGGGTGGACGCCCGCTGGCTGCTGATGGGCGGTCTGCTGCCCATGGCCGCCGGCCAGTTCTGGATCGCCGCCCTGCCCATCACCACCACCTCCCTCGCGGCCTTCATCGGCCCGGTACTGCTGCTCGGCGTCGGCTTCATCTGCGTGGTCTCCTCGCTGACCTCCGCCGCCGTCAACGCCGTACCGATCCACATGACCGGCATGGCCAGCGGCGCCACCAGCCTCGTCCGCGAGTTCGGACAGGGCCTCGGCCCCGCCGTCATCAGCACCATCGCCATGAGCGCCGCGTCCTCCGCGCTGGTCGGCAAGCTCAGCGGCGCCGACGCGGGGATGGAGGCGGCGGCCGGACCGCTCGCCGTCGTCAACGCGGGCAGCGAGAGCGCCCGGGCCGCCGCGCAGGACGCCCTCGGCCACGGCATGGCACTGGGCGTGGTGATCTGCGGCTGCGCCTCACTGCTCGGCGCGGTCGTCACCCTGCTGCTGGTCCGCAAGAACACCACCCGGTCGGAGGTCGACACGAGCGGAGAGACGGCGGTGCACGCCCGCGCCCGCGGGACCTGGCGTACGCCCTCGGCGTACGCACAAGAGGAGGAGGCCGGGGCTCAAGCCCCGGCCTCCTCCTCTTGCATACCCCGCGGGTTTGTCAGGACGCGTCGAGGGCGTTCGTGATCGCCTTCACGCCGCCGTGTGCCGAGTAGCCGCCGTCCACCGTGATCTCCGCGCCGTTGACGTACGAGGCCTCGTCCGAGAGGAGGTACACGACCAGCGGTGCCACCTCCTCCGTCGTGCCGGGCCGGCCCTGCGGGGTCATCGCGAGATGCGCGCCGACGAACACCGGGTTGGCGGTCTCCATCAAGGGCGTCTCGATGTATCCGGGGTGGATCACGTTCGTACGGATGCCACGGGGCGCCAACTCCAGCGCGGCCACCTTCGACAGGCCCCGCAGCGCCCACTTGCTCGCCGTGTACGCGACCGCGTGATGGGCGGTCAGGCCCGCCACCGAGCCGACGTTGACGATCGACGAACCGGCCGGCATCAGCGGGGCCAGCGCCTGGATACCGAGCAGCGCACCTGTCGTATTCACGGCGAACGCCCGGTTCCAGTCGGCGAGTTCGACGTGCCCGAGCCGGGCCCGTACGGCGATGCCCGCGTTGTTGACCAGCCCGTGCACGACGTCCAGTGAGGCCGCGAGGGCCGTCCAGTCGTCCTCCGACGACACGTCCAGGTGCCGATAGGTGACGTCGAGGCCGTCGGCGCGGAGGGCGGCGGCGAGCTTCTCGCCGGGCTCGTCGAGGACGTCGGTCGCGATCACCGTCGCGCCCTCGCGGGCCGCCGCCGTCACCTCGGCGGCTCCCTGACCCTGCGCGGCTCCGGTGACGACGACGGTACGGCCGGTCAGACGCGTACGGCTCACGGTTCCTCCAGCTGGCTAGGGGTTCTCCCCTGCCACGCTAGGAAGCCGGGGCCAGCTCCGGAAACGCGCGTTCCTCATGGCTGGCATCCGTGTCCACGATCGCCTCGGTACCCTCGGCCTCCGGCTCCTCGTCCAGGGAGGCGCCCACGCGGCGCATGGTCTCGCGCAGCCAGCGGTGCGCCGGGTCGGAGTGCCGGTTGTGGTGCCAGTACATGGCCTCCACCAGCGGTACGTCCGGGAACGGAGTCGGTACGGCGACACAGCGCGCGAATCCCTCGTAGCGCAGGGCGAGCCGCTCGGGCACCAGGGCGACCAGGTCGGTGCCGCCCACCAGGAACGGCAGCACACTGAACCCCGGCGCGCTGACCTGCACCTTCGGCACGATCCCGAGGGTCTCCAGCTGCCGGTCGGCGGGCGTCTGGCTCTTGCCGAACGCCGACGCGGCATGCGGCATCTCCGCCAGATCGCGGAGCGTGAGCCGGCCGTCGACGAGACGCGGGTTGTCGGGGTCCACGATGCACACGAACCGGTCGTGCATGACGGCCTCGCTGATCCCGGGCAGCCGGTAGCCGAGCGGTACGACCATCAGGTCATGGCAGCGCAGATGGGTCTCGTTCTCCGGCTGGCCGTGCACCAGGGGGTGGAAGTCGATGCGTACGCCGGGCGCCTCGTCGGCGATGGCCCGCAGCAGCGGCTCGACGAGCACCGTCATCACGTAGTCCGACATCACCACGGAGAACCGCTGACGGCTGCGCTCCGGATCGAACCGCCGGGTCAGCGACAGGGCCTCCTCGGCCTTGTACAGGGACGCCTGTACGACGGGCAGCAGCCGCTCGGCCAGCGGGGTCAGCTCGTACTCGCGGCCCACCCGGACCAGCAGCTCGTCGTTGAAGTGCCGGCGCAGCCGGGCCAGCGAGCCGCTCATCGCGGACTGGCTGGTGGAGAGGCGGACGCCGGCGTGCGTGACGTTCTTCTCCTCCAGCAGGGCCTCCAGCGCCACCAGAAGATTGAGATCGATCGCTCCCAGACCCACGGATGTCCCCTTCCGTCACGCCTGGCGGCAGGCGCCGGCCACATCGTCGTACGGCCGTGAAACCGGAGCGTAACTTCGGGAGGACGGCGTGAGGAAGGTGCGTGCGCGCATTCTCACAAACGCGGATGCGAGCCATCGCGCCCGGGAATACGCGCAGGTGGGCGGGCCTGTGCCCCCATGGCAAGGGCACAGGCCAGGCTCGGCGGAGGCACAGGTTTCCGTGCTACGGCCGTGGCGTGCGGCCCCGCTTCCGGGCGCGGGGAAGGTACGCGTCCGTACGCCCGGTGACGATGCGGTTGGAGAGACTGCCGAGGCGTTCCACGGTGAGCGTCACCTCGTCGCCGGGGGCGAGCGGCGGGGGAGTGCGCTCGCCGACGCGGCCCCAGAACTCGGCGAGGGCGCCCCAGCCGCAGGTGCCCGAGCCGAGGATGTCACCGGGGCGCACCCAGGTGTCCCGGGCCGCGTAGGCGATCATCTCCTCGAAGGTCCAGGAGACGTTGGCGAGGGTGTCCCGGCCGATCAGCTCGCCGTTCAGGGTCGCGGTCATCTCCAGGTCGAGGAAGCCGTCCGCGTCCCTGCGGTCCTCCACCTCGTCCGCGGTGACGAGGTACGGGCCGAGCGTGTTGGCGAAGTCCTTGCCCTTGGAGAAGCCGAGACCCAGATTCTTCTCCGGTTTCTGCAGGTCACGGGCCGACCAGTCGTTGAAGACGAGATAGCCGACGATGTGCTCCCGGGCCTGCTCGGGCGTGAGGTCACGCCCCGCCCGCCCGATGACCACGCCCACTTCCAGCTCGAAGTCGAGCACCGAGCAGCCCGCCGGTATCGGAACCTCGTCGTGCGCCCCGTAGGCCGCGTGCGGGTTGGTGAAGTAGAAGTTGGGCGCCCGGTACCACTCCTCGGGCACGTGCTCCAGCCCGTCGAGCGACTTGGAGACCCCCTCGATGTGCGCCTCGAAGCCGACGAAGTCCCGGATGGAGGGTGGCTTGAGCGGCGGCAGCAGCCGCACCTGATCCACCGTCAACTCGCTTGCCCGGTCAAGTGCTTCGGCCCCGGCCGCGTGCAATGACTCCGTCTCGACGAGGGAGAGGACGGTGACCCCGTCCGGCAGCGGGTGGATGGTCTGCCCCTGGACGACTCCGGCGTGCTCCACGCCCTCGTGCTCATATGTCGCGAACCGCATGCCTCACTGCTCCCAGTGGTTGGTGTTGGTGACGGCCCCGGTGCTCAGATACCCGGCGAAGAGGCCCTTCGGGTCGCGTACGGCCCGGATCTCCCGCAGTCGCCGCCACTGGGCGTCGCCCATGAACCTGACCTGCCGGACGGTGAAGTCGGAGTCCCCGAGGTACTGGCCGGCGGTCACCGGCCGCATCTCCGCCATCGCGTCGTCCAGCCACACCCGCAACTCCCCGTCCCGCTCGGGTTCGTCGTGCACGACGTACGTGGCGCAGTAGATCTCCGACTGCAACGAGAAGGCCATGTCGGGGAGTTCGCGAAGAGGCGCCATCGAGAACCAGATCGTGAACGTCTGAGGAGTGGGCTGCTCGGTGAACGCCTTCCGGATGGCCGGTACGACGTCTTCGGCGGGCCCGGTCAGCCAGGCGTTGTCGACGAGGTAGCGATGCCCCTCGGGGTTCGCCGTCCGCTGGTTCTGGAGCTGCTCGGCGAGCGTGGTCGGCTCCGCCTCGACACGGAAGACGGCCCGGTCGGCGTACGGATTCGCGTGCAGCGGCGCCAGCGCCTCGGCGGCCTGCTCGGGCGTGTCGGTCATCGACACGCCCGTGACCAGCAGCAACGGCTCGGTGCTGCCGGGCGGGGTCTGGGTGAGGGCGACGATCTCGACCAGGTCCGACACCGTGTGGTGCATACCGTGCAGCCAGGTCATCACCTCGTCGAAGAGGGCGACCGGGTACGCGTGGATCGTGTGCGCCAGATGCTTCGGCAGGGCGCGCGTGCGGAGGTGGAAGCGGGTGACGACGCCGAAGAAGCCGGGGCCCGCTCCCCGCGCGGCCCAGAACAGGTCGGAGTTCGTGGTCTCGTCCGCGCGCACCAGCTCGCCCTCGGCGGTGACGACATCGATCGCCACGATGTTCTCCGCCGCCCAGCCCCAGCCGCGCGCGTTCCAGCCCTGGCCGCCCTGGAGGAGGAAGCCGCCGATGCCGACCGAAGGGCAGTGCCCGCCGTTGAAGAAGCGCCCGAACTGGCCCAGGAACGGGTTGAGTTCGTCGCCGCCCTTCACGCTGGGCGTGGCCGTCACGATGCCGGTCGTGTCGTCGTACGTCATCTCGCGCAGATCCCCGAGGTCGATCAGCAGCGCGTCCGTGCGCACCGACCAGGCGGCCCAGCTGTGCCCGCCGGACCGGACGGCGACCTGCCAGCCCCGCTCCAGGGCCAGCCGTACGCCCTCGACGACGTCCTGCTCGGTGGCCGCCCGCAGTACGGCGGCCGGTGAACGGTCGGACGGGCGGCGGGCGTTGAAGACCCGGCCGAAGCAGGCCTCGTCGAAGTCCTTGTCACCGGGGAGGTGGAGGGTGCCGGAGAAGCGGTTGGTGTTCATGGGCTCCGTACTCACTTGACGGCTCACTTGATCGCGATCGGGTTGACGGGGGCGCCCACCGCGCCGGTCACCGGCAACGGCGCGGCCACCAGCAGGAATTCGTACACGCCGTCCGCCGCGCAGTCCTCCGACAGCTCCTCCAGGTCCCACATCTCGCCCAGCGGCAGTCCCATGTTGGGGATCGCGATCTGGTGCAGCGGGGACATCGCCCGCTCCGCGAACTCGTACGGGCGTACCTCAAGGCCCCAGGTGTCGGAGGCGATCGCGGCGATCTCCGTGCGGTGCAGCCAGCCGAGGGTGGTGAAGGAGAGGCCGGGGGCGTCGCCGGCCGCGTAGCCGCCCCAGTCGCCGAGCCGTCGTACGCGGCCGAGTTGGCCCGTGCGGATGAGGACCAGGTCGCCTCGGCGGACCGTCGAGGTGGCGCCCTGGACCTCGATCGTGGCGCGCAGGTGTTCCTCCAGGATGGGGAAGCCGTCCGGGAGTTCGCCGTGTTCGTCGCCGATGGCGCGGCCGACGTCGAGGAGGACGCCACGGCCGGTGAAGGCGTCCTTCATGTGCTCGATGCCTGTGACGGAGTCGCCGTCACCGTTGACGATCGTGCACGAACGGCCGTTCCAGGCTTGCTTGTTGTCGAAGATGTGGCCGAGGCCGTCCCACTGCGTGGATGCCTGGAGCGGCATGACGACGTGGTCGTCGGCGCCGCCGAAGCCGTGCGGGAAGCCCTGGGTGCCCGCCGCCGCGTCCGAACCGGTGTCCTTCATGTAGTGGACCGGGTTGATCCGGCCCCGAAAACCGCGCTGCGGGCCCTGCTCGTTGAACTCCTGCGAGAGCGAGAACGGCCGCCCGCGCCGCACCAGGCCCACCGCGTGCGCACGTATCGCGTCGTCGATGTGGTTGAGGGTGCCGAGGACGTCGTCAGGACCCCAGCGTCCCCAATTGCGGTACGCGGAACGGGCCTTGGCAAGCTCTTCCTCGATGGGACCGAGAGTGGGGCCGGAGTTCATCGGACGCGTCCTTTCAGCAGCAGGTCGTATGCGTTGCCGCCCGCGACGGCGGTCCGGTCGGCGGCGCTGAGTCCGGCGGCGCGCAGTCGCTCGACCGGGTCGGTCACGCCCATGTCGAAGGGGTGGTCGGTGCCCAGGACGACCCGGTCCGCGCCCACCTCCTCGACCAGGTGGCGCAGCGCGCGCGGGGTGTAGACGAGCGAGTCGAACCACATGCGCCGCAGATACGTGCTCGGCGGCTCGGCGCAGCCGCGTGCGTCCTCGCGGACCCGCCAGGCGTGGTCGGAGCGCCCGATGTACGTCGGCAGATAGCCGCCGCCGTGCGCGACCACCAGCTTCAGGCGCGGGAACCGGTCGAGGACGCCGGTGAAGACGAGGTGCGAGAGCGCGACCGTCGTCTCGACCGGCTGTCCGACCGTGTTGCCGAGGTAGTTGGTGGCCAGCCGGGCGCCGAGCGAGCAGCCCCACGGATGCACGAACACGATCGCGCCCAGCTCCTCCGCCCGCTGCCACACCAAGTCGTGGACAGGATCGGCCAGCTCCCGCCCCTCGACGGTCGTCGACACGCTGATCCCGTACAGGCCGTGGTCGACGACCGCCTCGCCCAGCAGGGCGACCGCGAGATCCGGGTGCTGGAGCGGAACCGTGCCGAGCCCGTACAGCCGCTCCGGCGCCTCGGCGCAGTGCGCGGCCACCGCCTCGTTGACGGTACGGGCCAGGCGTGCGGCGAGTTCGAGGTCGGCCCAGTAGTGGTGCATCGGCATCGGGCCGACGACCTGGGCGTCCACACCCATCGCGTCGAGGTCGGCGAGGCGTGCGCCGACGTCCGTCAACTGCGGACCCAGTCGCTGGAGTTGGGCCCGGTTCACGGCGAGGGAGGCGGGGGAGTGGGCGCGCTGCTCGGCCGCGAACTCCGCCGCCAGACCGGGCGTACCCGCACACAGCGCGTCGGCGGCCGGTACCGCGAGATGGCCGTGGAAGTCGACGACGGGGGCGCTCACGCCGCCGCCGTCAGGGAGTTCAGCGTCCGCGACATGATGCCCGCCGGGTCGGCGCCGGGCGTGCCCGGGGCGATCTCCCAGGCGGCCAGCTGGAGCGAGTTCTCCAGCACCATCCGCACTCTCGGCAGCCGTCGCGCCATGAAATGCTCCAGCGCCCGGTCCACCGGCTCGTCCCCGGTCACCAGTTCGGCCAGCAGTACCGCGTCCTCCGCGCACATCGCCGCGCCCTGTGCGATGAGCGGCGGGCACGCGTGCGCCGCGTCGCCGATCACCACCGTACGGCCGCGGTGCCAGGGTTCGTCGACGAGGATCGCCTCGATCCACCGGTAGTCGACCGCCGTGTCGTCGGGCAGTGAGGCGAGGATCTTGCCCCAGGTGCCGCCGTACCCGGCACCGCGCTCGCGCAGCAGTCCGAGCGGTGCGCGCGGGCCGACGAGGGAGGTGTCGAGGTTCTCGTCGAGGAGGTAGGCGTAGCACTGGTCGGGGGAGATCGGGCTGTAGCCGGCCTTGTAGCGGGGGCCGCCGTAGTACACCTCCGCGCAGTCCATCTCGGCGGGGCGGTCGGCGACGACCCTGAATATCGACATGCCGACCGGGTGGGGCCGCGTCCCGATGCCGAGGTGCGTGCGCATCCGGGAGTTGATGCCGTCGGCGCCGACCACGAGGTCGTATCGTCCGGTCGAACCGTCCGTGAAGGTCACGTCGACGTGGTCGGTCGACTGGTCGAGCCGTTCGACGCTCAGTCCGAGCCGGACCCGCACCCCGTGCGCGTGCACGGCGTCGCACAGCGCGTTCTGCAGATCGGTGCGCAACGCGCCTGCCGTGGACGGCAGTTCGGGTCCGCCGGTGTGTGGTGTCGGCAGCTCGGTGATCAGCTCGCCGTCGGCGCGGCGCAGCCGCATGATGTCGAACGGCACCGCCCGGGCCAGCACCCGGTCCAGGACGCCCACGGACCGCAGCGCCTTGAGGGCGTTGCCCTGGAGGGTGATGCCGTGCCCCACCCCGAACCACTGGGGCGACAGTTCCACCAGCTCGGCCTCGGCGCCGCGCTGGGCCAGCGCGAGACACAGCACGCTTCCGGTGATGCCGCCGCCGACGACGAGCACCTTTTCAACGGGCATGGGGATCCTTGCGAACGTAGAGGGGGGAGGTATGGGTGCCGGCGGTGGTCAGCCGGTGAAGCGGGCGGTGCGCTCGCCGTAGTGCTCGACCACCGGCGGCGCGGTGAAGAAGGGCCCGACCAGCGCGCGCCAGCGGGCGAAGCGTTCGGACTCGCGGAACCCCACCGTGTGGTGGGCCAGCGTGTCCCAGCCGACCAGCAGCAGATAGGTGTCCGGCCGCTCCTCGCAGCGCAGCAGCTCGGTCCAGCGGAACCCGTCCGCCTCGGCGAGAACGAGGCGGCCCTTGCCGTAGGCCTCCTCGAAGGCCTCCTCACGACCGGCCTCGACGGTCAGCTCGGCATGCTCGACGATCACGGTTCGCTCCTCGGCCTCGGTGGGTGGTCCGAGCGTGCGTGGGCGGTGGATGCAGGGTCAACGGATCGAGGCATCGGCAAGGGGCACGTCATCCATTGCGTACGGCGATGGGCCGCTGATCACGGGCCGTACGGGCCCGTCGGGGCCGCCGATGGCAGGCATCGCCAATCACCATTTCCGCCGTCCCGCGCGACTGCCTAGCGTCAAGGGCGAGCCCCCAGTCGTCCGAGGAGAGCCGCCCGTGCCTGATCCCCTGCCCACTCATTCCGGACCGTTCGCGCTCGGCACGTTCGGGAGCGATTCCGGCGCCTTCCCCGGCCTGGTCACCGGCGCCCGCGTCCGTGACCTGTCCGGCCAGGCGCCCTCCGTGCGCGCGATCGTCGAGGACTGGGACACCTGGCTGCCCCGCCTGCACGGCCTCGCCACGACCGCCGACGGCCCGTGGCACGACCTGGCGGCGCTCCGCGTCCTGGCCCCCATCGAGCCCGGCCAGATCCTGCAGAGCGGCGCCAACTACCGCAAGCACGTGGTCGATCTGGTCGCCGCCGAGAAGGAGAGCGTGCACGGCGCGACCCCCGAGGAGGCCCGCGCCGACGCCGAGAAGATGATGGACGTCCGGGCCCGCAACGGCGTCCCGTACGTCTTCCTCGGCTCGCTGCGCGCGATGTGCGGCCCGTACGACGACATCGTGCTCCCCGCGCTCGGCGAGCAGCACGACTGGGAACTCGAACTCGCCCTGGTCATCGGGAAGTCGGGCCGGAACATCCGCACCGAGGACGCGATGGAGTACGTCGCCGCCTACACGATCTGCAACGACCTCACCACCCGTGACCGCCTCTACCGGCCCGACCTGAAGGCCATCGGCACCGACTGGTTCACCGCCAAGAACGCCGACACCTTCCTGCCGACCGGCCCCTTCCTCGTCCCGGCCGCCTTCGTCGGAGACCCGAACGACCTGCGGATCACCCTGCGGCACAACGGAGTCGTCCGCCAGGACGAGTCCACCAAGGACATGATCTTCGACATCCCGCGGCTCATCGCGTACGTCTCCACGACCACCACCCTGCGCCCCGGCGACCTGCTCCTCACCGGCTCCCCGGCCGGCAACGGCGCGCACTGGGGCGTCTTCCTCCAGCCCGGGGACGTTCTCGACTCGGAGATCACCGGCCTGGGCCATCAGCGCAACACCGTCAGGAGGGAAGCATGAGCACCCCGGACACCCCCTTCCAGCCCATTACCCACCTGCGCCATGTCGATCTGGCCGTACCGGACTTCGCGACCCAGCGCGCCTTCTACGGCTCCACCTGGGGCCTGACCGAGGTCGCCGACGACAGCGGCATCGCGTTCTTCGCCGCCGAGGGCAGCCCCGAGCAGTACGTCGTGCGCATTCGCCAGGACGAGCGGAAGCGGATGGACCTGGTCGCCTTCGGCGCAGTGTCACCGGCCGCCGTTGACGAGCTGGCAGTGCGGCTCGGTAGCGCCGGTGTCCAACTGGTCCATGAACCACGGGCGTTGGACACCCCCGGCGGCGGCTACGGCCTCCGCTTCTTCGATCCGGACGGCCGGGTCGTCGAGGTGTCGGCCGACGTCGCCACCCGCGCACACCGGAAGATCGAGGAGCGGGAGGCCATCCCCGTACGGCTCTCGCACTGCGTCGTGAACTCCCAGGACCCGGAAGGGCTCCGGGACTTCTACGTCCGCCACCTCGGGTTCCGGCTCACCGACACCCTCTACTCGACGCACATGGGCGACCTCATGTACTTCCTGCGGTGCAGCCCACTCCACCACTCCTTCGCCATCGCGCGCGGCCCCCATGTCTCCCTGCACCACGCCTCGTTCGAGATGCGGGGCGTCGAGGAGTACATGCGCGGCACCGGGCGTGCGCTGCGCGCCGGTACCCGGCTCACCTGGGGTCCGGGCCGGCATCTGGCCGGTGACAACACCTTCTCCTACTTCCACGACCCGCACGGCAACACCGTCGAGTACACGACCGAACTCGCCGTCCTCGAAGAGGACTTGTGGCACCCCGGGCGTCATGACGTCGACGACCCGATCACCCAGGACCAGTGGGGGACCGCCGACCCGATGAGCGAGTCGGTCGCCAAGGAGCAGTTCAACGACCCCGACGTGCTGTTCACCGCGCCGCCCGTCTAACCCGAACTCACCTATGGAAAGGCCGCAGTTGTGGCAGAGATCCTGAAGTCCCCTGTGCCCGTGGCCGAGGTGGCCGCCTCCCTCGCCCAGGTGCGCGAGACCGTGACCGGCGTCATCGCGGACATCCGCGAACGCGGGGACGCGGCCGTGCGCGAGTACTCCGAGAAGTTCGACAACTGGAGCCCGGACTCCTTCCGCCTCTCCGACGAGGAGGTCGAGAAGATCGTCGCGTCGGTGCCCGAGCAGGTCATCGCCGACATCCGCTTCGTCCAGGACCAGGTGCGCTCCTTCGCCCGCCGACAGCTCGACTCCATGCGGGAGTTCGAGGTGGAGACACTGCCGGGCGTCCGGCTCGGGCAGAAGCACATCCCCGTGCAGGCCGCCGGTGCCTACATCCCGGGCGGACGCTACCCGCTCACCGCCTCCGCCCACATGACCATCGTCACGGCGAAGGTCGCGGGCGTCCCGCGTGTCGTCGCCTGCACGCCGCCGATCCGCGGCGAGATCCCGGCTGCGACCGTCGTCGCGATGCATCTGGCGGGCGCGGACGAGATCTGGCTTCTCGGGGGAGTGCAGGCGGTCGCCGCGATGGCGGTCGGCACGGACTCGATGCGGCCCGTGAACCTCATCGCGGGACCCGGCAACGCCTATGTCGCCGAGGCCAAGCGGCAGTTGTTCGGCGGGATCGGCATCGACCTGTTCGCCGGGCCGACCGAGATCCTCGTCCTCGCCGACGAGAACGCCGACCCGTTCGTCTGCGCGGTCGACCTGCTCTCCCAGGCCGAGCACGGCCCGGACTCCCCGGCAGTCCTCATCACCACCTCCCGCGAGGTCGCGGAGAAGACCATCGCCGAGGTGGAACGGCTTCTGCCCAGCATGCCGACCCGCGACTTCGCGGGCCCCGCCTGGCGCGACCACGGCCAGGTCCACGTCGTCGACACCCTCGACGAGTTGTACGCACTGGCCGACGACTTCGCCTTCGAGCATGTGGAAGTCCTGACCGCAGAACCGCGCCTCGCGCTGGAGAAGATGACCCAGTACGGCGCCCTGTTCCTCGGCGAGGGCACCTGTGTGTCCTTCGGCGACAAGGTCATCGGCACCAACCACGTCCTGCCCACGCGCGGCGCCGCCCGCTACACCGGCGGCCTCTGGGTGGGCAAGTACCTCAAGACGGTGACCTACCAGGAGGTCACCGACACCGCCTCGCAGGCACTCCTCGGCCGCCTCTGCGGGCGTGCCTCCCGCGTCGAGCTGTTCGAGGGTCACGCCCGCTCCGGCGACGTACGCGCCGCGAAGGCCGAGGGCGACGACCTGCCCTGGAACGGCGCCGCATGAGCCTGCACGGGCGTACGGCACTCGTCACGGGCGGCGGCGGACCGCTCGGCCGGGCGTTCGCGTCGTCGCTGTCGGACGCGGGCGCCCGGGTGATCCTGGTCGGCCGCGACGAGGGCGCCCTCGCGGACGCGGCCGACCTGATCACCAAGGAGGGCGGCGAGGCACGTACAGCGGTGTGCGACGTCTCCGCCCCCGAGTCGGTAGCCGCACTGGCAGCTCAACTCACCGACGAAGACGTGTCGTTGCTGGTCAACAACGCGGGCGTCGCAGGCCCCGTGAAACCCCTCGTCGACATCGAACCGGACGAGTGGGACGACGTGTTCGCCGCCAACGTCCGGGGCGTCTACCTGATGTGCCGGGCCTTCCTGCCGCACATGCTCGCGGCCGGCCGGGGCGACATCGTCAACATCGCCTCGGTGAGCGGCAAACGCCCGCTGCTGCACCGCACCCCGTACACGGCCTCGAAGATGGCGCTCCTCGGTCTCACCCGCACCCTCGCGGGCGAGGTCGGCCCACAGGGCGTCGCGGTCAACTCCCTTTCCCCGGGCCCGGTTCGCGGCCCGCGTATGGACCGCAACTTCCGGCTGACGGCCGAACTGACCGGCTGCACACCGCAGGAGGCGGAACGGAACTTCGCCTCCCGGGCCGCACTGGGCCGTCTGGTCGAGGCGGACGAGGTCGCCCGGGCCCTGCTGGCGATGCTCGCGATGCCGGGCCTGTGCGGGGCGGACATCGACCTGTCGGCGGGCATGATCGCCCCGGCCTAGCCAACCCCCGTACGGTGATTCGCAGGCCCTTGTGGCCACGCTGTGTGAACGCCATGAACCGGGCGGCGCGATCCGAGGCATCGGCTTCCGGGATGTGTGCGCCGGGTCCCTTCTCCCCGCTGTACTGGGCTGATTCACTCCGAGGAGTGCGTCTTAGGGACTCAAGTCCGAGCCGTGGCCGCCGTGTTGAGGCGGCCGGACGCTAACTCTGCGCGACCGCGCATCCAGCCGGATCCCACCGCGCATCCGATCCTTGGGAAGGCAAGCCATGACGCTGATGACCCGACGCTCGATCCTCGTCGCCGGTACCGCGACCGCCGGCGCCGTACTGCTCCCGGTGGCCTCCGCGACCGCCACGCCCGCAACCGCCAGGGGCACGCGGATCACGGTCGCCGCCGGGCAGACGTACGAACTCGCGACGACCACCCGCGTCTCCCAACTGTCCATTGCCACGGGCGGAAAGATCGTCGCCCCCACCGGCCACAGCGTCACCCTGACCGTCGACGGCGTCGAGACGGGTCAGCTCCTGACCGAGACCGGCGGCACCGAGACGCTGATCCAGGTCGGCACCTACCGGGGCGATGTCGTCCTCACGGTCGCCGAGGCGAACCCGGTCACCTACGAGACGCTCACCTTCCCCTTCCGACAGGCCCTGTACGTGGACGCGGACGGTGTGGTGCGCGCCAAGTCCGTGCTCACCAGCGTCATCGGCGGCCGGCTCACCGACACCCTCGCGAGGAACGTGTCGATCACCTCGACCGGCGAGTGCTTCGACGGCGTGTACGTGAAGGACGCCGACTACACGCTGGAGCGGCCCGTCATCTCCTTCACGGGGAACGGGCGTTCCGACTTCGCCGGTTACGGTGCGGCCGTGGTCGGCGCCGGAACGGCGACCAAGCTCGTGCTCGACGGCGCCCGGATCGCCACCAAGGGCGTCGTCCGCACCGGTGTCATCGCCGACGCCGGAGCCAACGTCGTCGTCAAGAACTCCCGTATCCACACCCGCAACGGCGTCCTGCCCGCCGACTACCAGGCCACCGTAGAGACGCCGTACATGCAGTCCGTGCCCTGGATGCTCGGCCTCGACGGGAACGTCCGTGCCACCAACCTCATCGGAGCCAACAGTCGGGCCACCTACGTCAACTCCACCGTGTTCTCGGAGACTTGGGGCGCGCTGTCCGTGGAGGGCGGCCGGGCGCTGAAGCTGACGGTGGTGAACAGCCAGATCGGCAACACCGGTTCGTACGGCTACGGCACCTACGCCATCGGCGACGCGACCGTCCGCGTCCTCGGCTCACGCTTCGACGTCGGCAGCTACGCGACGATCATCGCGGGCCCAGCGGCGGTCGTGCACTACGGCGACAGCACGCCCGCCGCCGTCGCCGCGCTCAACACCGAACTCGAACTCGGGCTGACCAAAGCCGAGTTGAAGGCCGTACCGGCCCGGAACACGGTCGTGAACTCGGGGCACTTCGGCTACATGTTCTTCGGCGCCGGCACGCTGACCCTCGACGGCGGGACCGTCATCAACTCCGAGAAGGCCACCTTCCTCAACAAGGGGCAGCAGACCACGATCAACGTCGACGGCTCCCAGGGCGCCCGGCTCAACCCGCGCAACGGGATCGTTCTGCAGATGATGGAGCTGGACGACCCGGGCCCGGTCCCCGTCAACGGCAAGATGATGAACGTCGGCGTCTACACCGAACCCACGGGTGACCCGGCCAAGGACAGCACCTTCGACGTCACCGCCGTCCACACCACCGACGGGGCCGCCACCTTCACGTCCATCGCGCTGAAGGGCGACTTCTACAACGGCATGCGCAAGGGCAAGAACCTCGTCCTCACCTTCGACGACAGCACCGTGAAGGGCGTCATCTCGGCCTCCAGGACCCAGCACCGCGTCTCCACGATCGACGCGTCCACCTTCTACGAGCTGGGCGAGGTCACCAACACCAAGCAGGCGGCCGTCAACAACGGGGTGATCGTCCAGCTGGGCGCCGGCTCCGCCTGGACGGTCACCGGCACCTCGTACCTGACGAAGCTCACCCTCGCCGCCGACGCGGTCGTCACGGCACCCCGTGGCAAGAAGCTGACCGCGACCGTCGACGGCACCGCGACGACCCTCGCGGCCGGGCAGACCTACGCCGGAGCGATCACGCTGACCGTGGCGTGAGACGGGGGCGTACCTGAGGAGGCCGCGGGTGCGGAGGATAAGGGTCCGTTCAGGCGGACCCGGCGGCCTGGGCAGCCTGCGCTGCCTGAGCCTCCTGGGCGATCTGCTCGAACTGGGCGCCCATGGCCGCAGACAGTGCCTGGGCTGCCGACAGCGGGCGGACCATGACCGTCAGCTCGTCGATCAGGCCGTTCTCGTCGAGGTGCAGGAAGTCGCAGCCCTGAAGCTCGCGTCCGTCGACCCGGGCCGTGAACACCAGCGCGTGGTCACGGCCCTCGGCCGCGCCGATCTCCCGCTCGTACCGGAAGTCCTCGAACACCCGGGTCACCCCGCGCAGGATCGCCGCGGTGATCGCCTTCCCGGGATACGGCCGGAACGCGACCGGACTGGTGAACACGACGTTCTCCGCCAGCAACGCCTCGACCGCGTCGAGGTCACCGGCCTCCACTGCCTCACGAAATTCACGCATCCGCTCACCCTAGAGGGTGACTAGGCTGAGCCGATGTTCAGCCCCGAAGGCCCCACCCTCCGTGAACTCGCCGTGCAGGCGCTGTCGTCCGTCGAGCACGGCTACGACCTGCTCGCACCGAAGTTCGACCACACCCCGTTCCGTACGCCGGACACGATCCTCGACGCGGTGGCGTCGGCGCTCGACGGGCTCGGGCCCTTCGACGACGGCCTCGACCTGTGCTGCGGCACCGGCGCCGGGCTCGACGTCCTGGAGCGGGTCTGCCGGGGGAGCGTCACCGGGATCGACCTCAGCGCGGGCATGCTGGAGGTCGCCCGGCAGCGGACGGGAGGGGGAGACGGACAGACCGGCCCGCGTGTCTCCCTCGTGCGGGGCGACGCGCGCGCCCTGCCCTTCGCCGCCACGGCGACCGCAGGCCCCGCCTTCGATCTGGTCGTCAGCTTCGGGGCCTTCGGGCACTTCCTGCCGGACGAGCTGCCGGGGCTGTTCGCCCAGGTCCACTGCGTACTGCGGCCGGGCGGACGCTTCGCGTTCCCCGTCGTGGCACCGGCCCGCCCGGGCACGCGTGCCTACTGGGCGCTGCTCGGCTTCGACGCGGTGATGCGGGTGCGCAACGCCGTGTGGAAGCCGCCGTTCGTCATGTACTACCGGGCCTTCCGGCTGGCCGACGTACGCAGGGAGCTGACGTACGCCGGTTTCGATGTGGAGACCCGTGCTCTGCCCGAGTTCGGGCAGCGGCCGGACGGCAGTCCGCGCTGCCGGCTGGTGGTGGCGACGCGGACACCCGCCGAGCCGGCCGTCAGCTCTGGATGAACTCCAGCAGATCGGCGTTGAACGCCTTCTCGAAGTCGCCCACCAGGCCGTGCGGGGCGCCCGGGTAGACCTTCAGCGTCGAGTCCTTGACCAGCTGGGCGGCCTTCTCAGCCGAGGCGGCGATCGGCACGATCTGGTCGTCGGCGCCGTGCGCGATCAGCGTCGGTACGTCGATCCGGCCGAGGTCCTCGGTGAAGTCGGACTCCGAGAACTGCTTGACGCAGTCGTACGCCGCCTTGAGCCCGACCTGCATGCTCCACAGCCAGAACGAGCGGCGCAGACCCTCGGACGGGGTCGCGTCCGGCCGGTTGAAGCCGAAGAAGGCCTCGCTGAGGTCCCAGTAGAACTGCGAACGGTCCGCCTCGACGCCCGCGCGGATGCCGTCGAAGGCCTCCAGCGGTGTGCCCTCGGGGTTGGTGTCCGTCTTCAGCATCAGCGGCGGCACCGCGCCCAGCAGCACGACCTTGGCGACCCGCGCCGTGCCGTGGCGGCCGATGTAGCGGGTCACCTCGCCACCGCCGGTCGAGTGACCGACGAGGACCACGTCGTTCAGGTCGAGCGACTCGATCAGCTCGGCCAGGTCGTCCGCGTACTGGTCCATGTGGTTGCCCTGCCACGGCTGCGCCGAGCGGCCGTGCCCGCGCCGGTCGTGCGCGACCGCCCGGAAACCATGGTCGGCGACCAGCCGCGCCTGCCCGTCCCACGCGTCCGCGTTCAGCGGCCAGCCGTGGCTGAACACCACCGGCTGCCCCGTGCCCCAGTCCTTGAAGAAGATCTCGGTGCCGTCGGAGGTGGTGAACGTGCTCATGGGGTTGTGCCTTTCGAGAGGTGGGACATCATCCGACGAACACTCGACCGGCACAGACTCGAACCGCTGTGCGCCCATCGGATGCCATGCCCCGACGCTATGCGCAGACGGCGCCCGGGGAATCTGTCATCTGACTGCACCTGCCGCCCACCCTGTACGGCTCACCATCCGCTTGCAGTCCTTACTGACCTCAGAGTGCGCCGTACAGCGCCTCGATCAGCGCCATCTTCCGCGGGTCGTCGGCGATCTGGGGGCCCATGCGGTTCATGACGTACCCGAGCGACACGCCCGCCTCCGGATCGGCCAACCCGCAGGAACCCCCGAAACCGTCATGCCCGTACGCCCGCGGATTGGGCCCGTACGAGCCGTTCGGCCCACTCAGCCACAGCCCCAGGCCGATCTCCGTGTCATGACCGAGCCCCGCGCCGAGCACCAGGTCGCGGCAACTGCCCTGCCCCTCGCGCACCCGCTCGGCCGCCTCGGGGGAGAGGACGCGCTGTCCGCCGTACGTGCCCTGCCCCGCGAAGACGCCGTACAGCGCGGCGACCCCGCGCGCCGTGCCGTGGCCGTTGGCGGCCGGGATCTCGGCGGCCCGCCAGCCGGGACTGTTCGCCTCGGCCGCGCCCAGCAGGGGGTTGGCCAGGGCGGCGATGGCGGCGGGTGTCAACTGGGCGAATATCGCGGCCTGTTCACTGGACGAGGCGGCCGGCGGCTGCACCAGCTCGGCGGCCCGCCCCGCCTCCTTCTCCGGCAGCCCGATGGTGAAGTCGATGCCCAGCGGCCCGGTCACCTCCCGCTCCAGGAAGGTGCTCGGCAGCAGCCCCGACACCCGCCGGACCACCTCGCCGACCAGGAAGCCGTAAGTGAACGCGTGATACCCGGACCGCGTCCCCGGCTCCCACCAGGGCTCCGTCGCCGCCAGCCGCCGGGCCGTCAACTCCCAGTCGTAGAACTCGGTGAGCGAGTGCGGCTCCCGCAGACCGGACAGTCCCGAGCGGTGCGACAGCAGATGCCGTACGAGCACGCCTTCCTTGCCGGCCGCCGCGAACTCCGGCCAGTAGGTCGCCACCGGGGCGTCGAGGTCGAGCAGCCCCCGGTCGGCGAGGATGTGCGCGCACAGGGCCGTCGCGCCCTTGGTCGTCGACCACACGTTGACGAGCGTGTCCCGCTCCCATGCGCGGGTGCGCCCCGGGTCGGCGAAGCCGCCCCACAGGTCGACCACCGTCTCGCCGCCGACCGTGACGCTCACGGCGGCGCCCAGCTCCCCGCGTTCGCGGAAGTTCTCCTCGAACGCCGTCCGCACCGCCGAGAAGCGTGCGTCGCAGTCACCGTGAACGTCTGGCACGTGCTCGGACATGGGCCCTCCGTCGTCCGCCGGAACACCGGGCCACGACACTGTGACCCGGCACCGCCGAACATACCGACTGGTCGGATCGCGGGGAAGGGAGGGGAAGAACCGAATCGACCAGTTGTGCTGCCGCCCCCGCCATCAGGGCATCAGGTCCCCGGGTGCCAGGGACCCCCGCAGGCCCGTCAGGCGTACGCGCGCAGCCAGCTCACCTTCGTCGCCTCCTGGAACGGGCCGCCCCCCTCGTGGTCGTTGAAGTCGTACACCTCGATCTGCTTGTTGTCGTGCGCCCAGGCGTTGAACGCCGCGAAGACCGTCGACGGCGGGCACGTCTGGTCCTCCAGGGCCGTCGAGAAGAGCGCCGGGGCCCGGCCGCGTGCCGCGAAGTGCACGCCGTCGAAGTAGGCGAGCGTGTTCAGGACGTCGGCGGTGCGGCCCCGGTGGGTCTTGAGGTAGCTGCCGATCTCGCGGTACGGCTGGCGGTCCGTGAGGGTCGCCGCGCGCGGGAAGTCGCACAGGAACGGCACGTCCGGGGCGATCGCCACCAGGTCCGGGACCAGCCCGCCGACCGCGATCGTGATCCCGCCGCCCTGACTGCTGCCGATGGCCACCGTGCGCGCCGGATCGACCAGGGGATGCGAACGGGCCGCCTCCACCGCGCGCACCGCGTCCGTGAACACCCGCCGGTAGTAGTAGTTCTCGGGGGCGTCGACACCTCGGGTCATGAAGCCGGGGAACGCGGGCGCGTTGCCCACCGGGTCCGCCGTGCCACCGCCGCCGCCCCACGCGCTGCCCTGGCCACGGGTGTCCATGACGAAGTGGGCGCGGCCGGTCGACGCCCACAGCAGGTCCCCGTGCGGCAGGCCGCGCCCGCCGCCGTACCCGATGAACTCCACGACCACCGGCAGCGGCTCCGAGGCACCGGCGGGCAGCCGCAGCCAGCCCTTCACCGGATGACCGCCGAATCCGGCGAACGTCACGTCGTACACCTCGACCGTGACCAGACCCGTGTCCACCGGTTCGAAACGGGCGTCCAGGTCGTGCTCCCGGGCCTCCTGCAGCGTCTTGGACCAGAAGGCGTCGAAGCCCTCGGGCTCGGCGGACGCGCTGCGGTACTCCTGGAGTTCGTCGAGGGGGAGGTCGAACTGTGCCATGCAGGACCGCCTTTGTGGGGTGACAGCAAGCGATTGCGGGTGATCACACCGTACGTGGCAGAACCGACCCCCCGCCAGGCCTCCAGCCCCCGACGAGCCCCTGACCTGGCCCTGACGAAGCCCGTAAGGGCCCGCCCGCCTCTACCATGACGCCCATGTCGACTGCTGTGGAACTGCTGGTCAGGGACGCCGAACTGCTCGTCGTGGACGGCGCGCGCGAGATCCCCGGCGGCTGGGTCGCCGTCGACGGCGGGCGCGTCACCGCCGTGGGCGCCGCCGGGACCGAACCCGAGGCCCGGGCGACCCTCTCGGCGGCCGGACGGCTCATCACCCCGGGCCTGATCAACACGCACCACCACATCTACCAGAACCTCACCCGGTCCTACGCGCCCGCCGTCAACGGCACCCTCTTCGACTGGCTCACCACGCTCTACCCCCTGTGGGCGGCGCTCGACGAGGAGGCGGCCTACGTCTCCGCGTACGTCGGCATGGCCGAGCTCCTCATGGGCGGCTGCACCACCTCCTCCGACCACCTGTACGTCCATCCGCGCCCCGGACTCGTCGACGCCGAGATCCGTGCCGCCCGCGACATCGGCTTCCGCTTCCACGCCACGCGCGGCTCCATGACCCGCTCCGTGGAGGACGGCGGCCTGCCGCCGAGGAGCGTCACGCAGACCGAGGACGAGGTGCTCGCCGACAGCGAGCGGCTGATCAAGGCCCACCACGACCCGCACCCCGGGGCACTGATCCGGGTCGCCCTCGCGCCCTGCTCACCCTTCTCGGTGACGAAGGAGCTGATGACGGCCACCGCCGAACTCGCCGAGCGCCATGACGTACGCCTGCACACCCACCTCGCCGAGGACCACGACGAGGACACGTACTGCCTGGAGACCTACGGCTGCCGGCCCGTCGAGTACTTCGAGGAGGCCGGGTGGATGAGCGACCGTACCTGGGTCGCCCACTGCATCTACCCGAACGACGCCGAACTGCGCCGCCTGGCAGCGGCGGGCGTCGGCGTCGCGCACTGTCCCAGCTCCAACATGCTCATCGGCGGCGGCACCGCGCGCGTGCAGGAGATGCGCGAACTGGGCCTGCCCGTCGGCATCGGCTGCGACGGCTCTGCCTCCACCGACCACGCCTCGCTCTGGATGGAGACCCGCGGTGCCCTGCTCCTCGGCCGCTACCGGGGCGGCCCCGGTGCGATGACCGCGCGGGACGCCCTCGACATCGCCACCCGGGGTTCGGCGCGCTGTCTGGGCCGCGCCGACGAGATCGGCCACCTGCGGCCCGGCGCCTGCGCCGACCTGGTCGTCTGGGACCTGCACGAGGTCGCGCTCGCCGGTGCGCTCAGCGACCCCGTGGAGGCCTGGCTGCGCTGCGGTCCCGCGCGCGCGTGGACGACGATCGTCGCCGGACGCGTCCTCGTCGACCGGGGCGAACCCGTCCTGCCCGGCCTGCGGGACGCGCTCACCGACCACGGCAGGATCGCCCGCCGTATCCAGGCAATGGCCTAGCGGCTGTCACGCCCTACGCCGCGTCCACTCCGGCTCCGTGCGCGCCCACGCGCGCTCCCACTCGACGAGCCTGCGCCGAACGACCGTACGGTGAAAGGCGGTTCGGGCGAGGAGCACGACACCGGCGGTCACCCCCGTGGCACAGATCCACACCGCGACCGTGTGCTGCCGGACGGCGGCTGCACCGGGCGGCGGCGCGACGGGCCTCCCGCGCGCGTCCAGCCACAGGTCGACGGTGTCACCGCGCCGCGTACCGGCCGGGACGTGCGCCGTCGCCGTACGCGCCCCCGCGCCCGGCTCGGTCCACAGCACACGTACGCGGTACAGGTGCTGCCGCCCGGCGAGCACCGAAGCCGACCCGGGCCCGGCCACGGCCACCGCGCGCACCCGATGCCGCTCCGCCCGCTGCTGCGTGGCTGTCTCCCGCGCCTCGTCGTGCGCCCACCGGGCCGCCACCGTACCGACCAGCGGTGCGCCCACGCACAGCACCACGGCGACGCCGAGCACCGTCCACGCCTCCACGACGTCCGTCCGGCGGCGCAGCGGATTGCGCCGCCAGCGCCAGCCGTACACCCGCGTTCGCCTTCGTACCCCCACCCGGCCATCCTCGCGCGCGACGACGACCGGACGGGAGTCGCGTACGAGGGGCACAGGGCGCACGACCGGCCCGCGCCCCCGCCGGTCCGGCGCACGACCCAGGGGCGGGCCGTCAGCCGAAGCGTTCGATGCGGATCCGGTCCACGGGCTGGCCCGCCGCCACCAGCAGCCGCGAGGCGTGCTCGGCGAAGGCGTTGGAGCCGCACACGTACGCCTCCCAGCCGTCCGGCGGCTGCCCGGCGCCCAGCAGCGGCGCCACATGGGAGGCCGCCAGGCGCCCGACCGGCGTGCCCTCGGGGGCCTGGCGGGTGAAGACGGGAGTGGTCTCGGAGCCGTACTCGCGCGCGTAGATCAGCTCCTCGGGCCCGCGCGCGGACACCAGAAGCCGCAGCGGCACGGACAGGTCACGCGCGCGGTGGTGCCGGACCATCGACATCAGGGGTACGACGCCGGAGCCCGCGCCGATCAGCAGTGCGGGGCGGTCGCCGGGCCAGGCGAAGAAGCCGCTCAGCGGGCCGCGCACCTCCACCTCGTCGCCCGGCTTGGCAATCGTGTGGAACCAGCCGGAGACCTCGCCGTCCTCGACGTGGTCCAGGGTCAGTTCGACGTGCCCGGCGTCGTCCGGGGGCGAGGCGATCGAGTAGTGCCGCTGGGCCGTGTAGCCGTCGTCGGCGGTCAGCCGCAGCATCAGGTGCTGGCCGGGCAGGTGACCCGCCCAGCCGGGCACCGCGAACCGGAACGTGGCCGCGTCGGGCGTCTCCCGCCGGACCTCGGTGAGCGTGGCCGTCTGCCACAGGGCCGCCGCACGGTTGCTGACGGCGATCCGGCCGGGCACCGCGAACCGCGTCTCCGGCACGAAGTCCGGTTCGGCCACCCGGGTCGTGTCCGCGCCCTGAAGGGGCGCGGGGAACGGCGCGACCGGCCACGACGCCGCCGCGGACGCCCGACGGCCTGCCGTGGAACTCTCAGTGGAGCGCTCAGTCACCGGAGTACCTCTGCTCCTCCCAGGGGTTCCCGCGCGCGTGGTAGCCGTTCTGCTCCCAGAACCCCGGCTCGTCGTGGTCCAGGAGCCGCAGGCCCGCGATCCACTTGGCGCTCTTCCAGAAGTACAGGTGCGGCACCAGCAGCCGCGCCGGGCCACCGTGCTCGGCGGGCAGCGGCCGGCCCCCGTACTCCCAGGCGATCCATGCCCGGCCACCCGTGAGGTCGGCGAGCGGCAGGTTCGTCGTGTACCCGGTGTGCGAATAGGCGACCGCGTGCGTCGCGGACGTGTCGGGCCGTACCGCGTCGAGGAAGGCGTCCAGGGACACGCCCCCGAAGCGCACGCCGAACTTCGACCAGCTCGTCACACAGTGGATGTCCCCCTCGTACGCCGACGCGGGCAGCGCGTGGGCCTCCGACCAGTCCCAGGTGCGCGGCTCGGCCACCAGGCCGTCGATCCGGAAGGACCAGTCCGCGGGCGCCAGATCGGGGGTGACCTCGGCGGACAGGACGGGCCAGTCGTCGCCCGCGTCGTACTGGCCG
Organism: Streptomyces geranii; assembly: GCF_002954775.1. Lineage (GTDB taxonomy): Bacteria > Actinomycetota > Actinomycetes > Streptomycetales > Streptomycetaceae > Streptomyces > Streptomyces geranii. Next base: position 48,710 of record NZ_PJME01000021.1, on the reverse strand, counting down.
GGTGGCAGTCCGGCGTTCTGGACGCGCGGGCGTCCGGTGAAGCCTCGGGTGACGTTCATAGGGTGGGCGCCTCACGGTCAGGCCTGGTCAGTCGGTACGCGTACCACCGTACGGGGTCGCCGCACCCGCCCCCGACCCCGGGCCCGCGATGATCATTGCGGGCGTATGAACTCTCCGCGGGTCCCCGCAGCCCCGGGAATAGCGTTCCGGCGCCGTGGCTTGCCCTCAGTGCCGGGTGATCCGGTCCACGCGGTGGTGAGCGAAGGAGAGTGGGGCAGATGCCCAAGGCGTACGTCTTCACCCGGTTCGGCGGTCCCGAGACCGAGGCCCTGGTCGACGTGGACCGGCCGCGTCCAGGCCCCGGCCAACTGCTCGTGGCGGTCCGCGCGGCCGGGGTGAACCCCGTCGACTGGAAGCAGCGCACCGGCTACGCGCGCGCGGGCGGCGGCGCCCGTGAGCTGCCCGCCGTCTTCGGCAACGAGGTCGCCGGTGTCGTCGCGGAGGTCGGCCCCGACGTCACCGGCTTCGCCGTCGGGGACGAGGTCTTCGGCAACCCGGTCGCCGGCGGCTATGCCGAGTACACCCTGCTGCCCGTCACCGTGACCGCCCACAAGCCCGCCGGGCTGTCCTTCACGGACGCGGCGGCCCTCCCGGTCGCGGCGGCGACCGCGTACGACGGCATCGTCCAGCTCGCCCTGCCCGAGGGCGCGACCCTGCTGGTCACCGGCGCGGGCGGCGGCGTCGGTGCCGCGATCCTGCAGATCGCCCGGATCCGGGGGCTGCGGGCCGTCGGGGTCGCGAGCGACGCCAAGAAGGACTTCGTCGAGTCGCTGGGCGCCGTGCACGTGCCCTCGGGGCCCGATCTGGCCGCACGCGCGCGTGCGGCGGCCCCGGAGGGCGTCGACGGCGTCTACGACCTGGTCGGCGGCGACGTGCTCGCCGAGGCCGCGACCCTGCTGACCGACCGCACGAAGCTGATCACGGCAGGCGCGTCCGCCGAGGACGTGGAGCTGCTGGGCGGCGCCCGGGTCCTCCGCGCCCGCGACGCCGCCGTCCTCGACGCCGTCGCCGACCTCGTCGTACGCGGCGACCTGACCCCGCACGTCACCGCCACCTTCCCGCTCGACCGGGCCGCCGAGGCGCTGCGGACGGTCGAGGAGGGGCACGCGCGCGGGAAGACGGTCATCGTGATCGAGGGCACCCGATGAGCGCGGGCAGGCCGCACGTCCTGGACAATCCCGCGCTGGCCTCGCTGACCGGCCCGCACAGCCACTTCGCCGAGCGGCGCGGCCGGGTGCTGCGGTACCCCGTCGACGTGTCGCCGTGGCTGGCGCTGCCCGACGAGCCCGGCGCCGACGACTGGGCCGATGTCGCGGTGCTCGCCGGCCCCGGCGCCGAGGTCCCGCTGGCGGGCTACGCGGGACGGCTCCCGGCGGGCTGGGCGATCACGTTCGAGGTGGAGGGCGTGCAACTGGTTGACGACGGTCTGGTCGCCGGGCCGGATGCGGAGGCGGTCCGCCTCGGCCCCGCGGACGTGCCCGAAATGCTCGACCTGGTGGAACGGACACAGCCCGGCCCCTTCCTGCCCCGCACCGTCGAGATGGGCACGTATCTGGGCATCCGCCGGGACGGCGCCCTCGTCGCGATGGCGGGGGAGCGGCTGCACCCGCCGGGCTGGACCGAGATCAGCGCGGTCTGCACCGACCCCGCGGTCCGCGGCCAGGGCCTGGCGACCCGGCTGATCCGCGCCGTCGCCCACGGCATCCGCGAACGTGGCGAGACGCCCTTCCTGCACACCGCTGCCAGGAACGTCAACGCCATCCGGTTGTACGAGTCCCTCGGTTTCCGGTTGCGCCGTGGGACGGTGTTCCTGGCCGCCCGCGTACCCGAACGCCTGGGCGACGAGCGGGAGTTGGCGGTTCCGTAGCGGGAGAGTCGGGAGTGGGAGGGCGTAGGACCGACTGTTCGGGTAATGTGCCGTCCGGCTGTGGAACGTCCCGGCCGGACTCCACCTGGGAGGTGAGACCCATTACCGCTGTGTCAGGTCGGGTGCTCTCACCTCAGGGGAACGCGGACCGCCTCCGCTAGGCGACCGTGAGAGTGCCCTTCGGCTTCCGAAAGGCTCTCTGCTCCATGTGTCCCAGTTCGTCGAGTTCTCCCGGTTCTTTCGGTTCTTCCTGTTCTTCGAGACCCTCTCGTTTCTCCCCGGACTCCGTCGTCGCCGCCCTGCGCGCCGCCGGGTGTGTCTTCGCCGAGGACGAGGCCCGGCTGATGCTCTCCGCCGCCTCCGGCCCGGACGAGCTGGCCGCCATGGTCGCCCGCCGTGTCTCCGGTCTGCCGCTCGAACACGTCCTCGGCTGGGCCGAGTTCAGCGGACTGCGTATCGCCGTCGAGCCGGGGGTCTTCGTGCCGCGCAGACGCACCGAGTTCCTGGTCGCCGAGGCCCTCGCCCAGGCCCCGGACGCCTCCGTCGTCGTCGACCTGTGCTGTGGCTCGGGCGCGGTCGGCGCCGCGCTGGCCGCCGTGCTCACCGGCGTCGAGCTACACGCCGCCGACATCGACCCCGTGGCCGTGGAGTGCGCCCGCCGCAATGTCGCCGCGTACGACGGCCACGCCCACCAGGGTGATCTGTTCGACGCGCTGCCCTCCGGGTTGCGCGGGCGGGTCGGGATCCTCGCCGCCAACGTGCCGTACGTCCCGACCGGCGAGGTCGGACTCCTGCCGGCGGAGGCGCGTGAGCACGAACCGCTGGTCGCGCTGGACGGCGGGGGCGATGGTCTCGACGTGTTGCGCAGGGTCGCCGCTCGGGCCTCGGAGTGGTTGGCTCCCGGGGGCTGCCTGCTGGTCGAGACGAGTGAACGTCAGGCGCGTTCGGCGGTGACGGCGTTCGAGTCGGGTGGGCTGATCACCCGGCTCGCGGTGTCGGAGGAGCTGTACGCGAACGTGGTGATCGGGGTCCGGGGCTGAGCGCTCCCCTTGGAGGGGGCGCCGCCCCCTCCAAAAGGCCTGGCTCAGAGGCGGTACGGCTTCGCGCGGCGGCGCAGTACCCATGCCGTCGCCACCACGCCGGAGGCGACCAGTGCGCCGCCCGCCGCGAAGGTGAGGGTGCCGTAGTCCTTGGTGGCGCCGCCGAGGCCGCCCAGGACGCCCCGGGAGGGGGAGGCCGTGGCCGAGATGGTGGGTGTCGAGGAGGCGCTGACGATGACCGCCTGCGAGCCGGCGATGGCACCGTTCGCGCACCGCACGGTGACCGTGTACGTGCCGACGCCGACGTCGGACCAGACGGCGGACTGGCTGGTGCTGCTGCCGGAGAGCGTCACCACGCGCCCCTCGTCGAAGGACCGCTGGCTGCTGTTGAGGAGCGAGGCGCTGCCGTAGCCGCTGCCGCTGCTGGTGGGGCACGCGCTGGTGGTCACCGAGACCGTGGACCCGCTGGTGCTCACGGAGATCCCGGCCGCCGAAGCGGTCTGGGCGGCCAGGGCGAGCGCGAGCACGGTGGCGGCTGCCACGGTCGTACCGGATCGGAGGAGGAGTGGAACGGTTCGCATTGGACTGCCCTCCGGCGGCACGGTTGGCGGTACGTCCCATGCGCCGCCGAGGGTCGGGGATCGCCCGTGCTGCCTCGGGCCCAGCCAACGTGCCCTTTCCCCGGCCCGCACCCGGACGGCCACCGGGCAGGTGACGGATTCGTTCGTACGGCGGACCGGTGAGGGGCCGTCAGGGTGGTCCCGCTCCGCCACCGGACCACGCCGCTACGGCGCCGTCACCGCCGTCCGCTCCGCCGAGAACCCGCCCCACGTCCCGTCCGGCAGCCGCGCCCTGATCCGCACCCGGTACGCGGTCCCCGCCTCCCGGCCCACGTAGAAGCTGTACGACGCCCGCCCGCGCGGCACGGGCCCGCCCCAGACGAGGGAGGTCGCCGTACGCCCGTCCAGCTGGATCTCGTACTCCGTGATCACCCCGTCGGCATGCGGCGGGATCCAGGACAGGTCCAGGTAGTACGCCCCGTCGGTGCGATGCGTCGCCGCCCGAAAGCCGGTGGGAGCGGTGGCCCGGCCCGGGTCGGTGCCCGGGCGGGTGGTGAGCCGTACGGGCGCGCTCGCGGGCGAGACGTTGTCGGCGGCGTCGCGGGCGCGGACGGTGAAGGTGTAGCGGGTGCCCGGCCGCAACCCGGTGACCAGGGTCGTCGTCAGGTCCCCGGCCACCGTGTGGATCCGCGCCGCGCCCTGGTGGATGTCGTACGAGGCCACGTCCCGGTCGTCCGCCGACGCGTCCCAGGTCAGCCGCACCGATCGGCTGCCGGTGGCCTCGCCCCGGGTGCGGCCGGGTCGGGTCGGGGCGGAGGTGTCCGTCGCGGACGCCGCCGGGGTGGTCGCGCTGACGCCCGCGCTGCGGGGACCGGACTGCCCGGCCGTGTTCCGCGCCCGCACGGCGAAGACGTACGTCGTGGACGGGGCGAGTCCGACGACGTCCACCATGTGCTCCGAACCGGGGACCTCCCGCACCTTCGCCGAGCCCCGGTACACCTCGTACGCGGCGACCGGCGGCCCCTCCGGCGCACGGTTCCACATCACGTGCACGCTGGTCGCGCTGCCGGCGGCGGCCATGACCCCGGCCGGGGCGGGCGGGAGCCCACCGTCCTTGCCGCTCCCGCCCGAGTCCCCGGTCCAGGTGCAGGAGGCGGTGAGCAGCAGCGCTCCGCAGACGGACGTGACGTACCGGGCGACGCGTCGCACAGCTGTCCCCTCCTCCGTCCCTCCCGCACGGTATTGGTCCGGACCAATATGGACCCGGTGGGGCGTGCGCATCAAGAGGGGTGCGGTTGCTCTCTGCTCGGCGTGATTACGTATGCTGAGCCACGTCAAGGCTGAACTCGCCCCGCTGTCAGGGCAGTTCATGTCAGTGGCGCGGAACCGCTGTCGTCGCAGGACCCGCGCCGGCATGGGTGGCCGGGCGGCCGGAGCCGACACGGGCTCAGGTGCCCGGCCCCTGTCGCGAGTTCGGGGCGTGCACCGTACGGCCCCCTAACGGTGGACGCGTGATCGGACCGGCACCAGATTGGGCCGAGTGTCCGTCAGATCCCCCAGGAGAGGGCTCCTATCGTGCGTGTCCACACGCTGACGCTCGCCGCGGCAGGCGCCGCCCTGCTCGCCCCGACCACACTGCCCGCCGCCGTCCACTCGAACGCGCCGGTGCGGTACGAGGGCAGCGTCCGCGCCGGCGACCTGCTGGCCAAGGTGCAGGGCTGCACGCCCGTGTCCAACGGCCACTACCGCAGCGACGCCGGCACCCGCGCGGACATCCCGGTCTGCGGCAACGAGGACGTCGTCTACTGGACGGCCGACATGGACATCGACTGCGACGGCCAGGCGGGCCCGCGCTGCAACAGCGGGACCGACCCGTACTTCGCCGACACCACCGCCTACCAGCAGTCCGACGGCCGCCAACTGGACGCCGAACGGCTGCCGTTCATCGTCGTCCCGGTCGCCAGCAGCATCTGGAACTACCGCGACTACGGCATCCGGGGCGGCTCGGTGGCCGCCGTCGTCTACAAGGACCGGGTGCAGTACGCGGTCGTCGGCGACACCGGCCCGCGCGACATCATCGGCGAGGCCTCCTACGCCACCGCCGACGCGCTGGGCATCAACCCCGACCCGCACGGCGGCGGAACGCCCTCCGGAGTCACGTACATCGTCTTCAAGAACTCGAAGGTGTCGCCGATCGAGGACCACGCGGCGGCGGTGGAGACGGGGGAGCGGCTGGCGAAGCGGTTCGTGGGCCAGGTAGTGAACGGCGGCTGAGGGTGAGGGTGGGAGCGGCGGGCCGACCCCCTCGGACCGCCGCCCGCCGACTACCTCATGGCCTCCGCGGACTTTGCGGTGGCGGCCTTCTCTCAGACCTTGCGGTAGGTGTACGCCTCCGCTGCCGCCGCTTCCACCGCCGCGAGGTCGGCTCCCGTCGACGCGGTGACGACCGCCGCGACCGCTCCCTCGACGAAGGGGGCGTCCAACAAGCGGGTTCCGTCCGGGAGTTCGTCGCCCTCCGCCAGCAGCGCCTTCACCGTGAGGACCGCGCTGCCCAGGTCCGCCAGGACGGCGATCCCGGCGCCCCGGTCCACGGCACGGGCCGCCGCGCCGATCAGCTCCGCGCCCGTGCCCAGCTCCCCGGACTCCGTGCCGCCCGCCGCCGCGACGGGGACCGTGACACCGGCACCGACGAGCCCCCGGGCCAGCTCCGCCACCGAGGCGGCCACCGCAGCGCTGTGCGACACCAGTACGACCCCGACCAGCCGCTCGCCCCTGCCGTCGGGGCCGCTCCCGTCACTCACCGGCGGTCTCCGCTAGCGCCGCGATCAGCAGCGCCGCCGAGGTCGCCCCCGGGTCCTGGTGGCCGATGCTGCGCTCACCGAGATAACTCGCCCTGCCCTTGTGGGCCTGCAACGGCACGGTCGCGAGAGCGCCCTGCTCGGCGGCCGTCCGTGCGGCGGCGAACGAGTCGGCGAGGGCGTCCACGGCGGGCACCAGCGCGTCGATCATCGTCTTGTCGCCGGGCGCCGCACCGCCGAGCGCCATCACCGCGTCCACCCCGGTGCGCAGCGCGTCCGTGAACTGCTCCACGCTCACCTCGGCCGCCTCGCCGAGCGCCTTGCCCGTACGCCGCAGCAGGGTGCCGTACAGGGGTCCCGAGGCACCGCCGACCGTCGAGATGAGCTGGCGTCCGGCGAGGACGAGGACGGCGCCGGGCGTGTCCGGCGCCTCCTTCTCCACGACGTCGGCCACGGCGTTGAAGCCGCGCCGTAGATTGCTGCCGTGATCGGCGTCGCCGATCGGCGAGTCCAGGGCGGTGAGCCGCTCCGCCTCATGGCCGACGGACACGGCGGTCGCCGCCATCCAGCGGCGGAAGAAGTCGGCATCGAGCACGGGATCTCCTTGCGTGGGTGCGTGGGTGCGTGTGGGTGGTAGGTGCGTGATGGGTACGTCGGCTACCTGGGGCTCAGCTGCCCCAGCGCAGCCCCGCCGTGCGCACCGGCGCGTCCCACAGGCCCAGCAGCTCCTCGTCGATCTCGCACAGGGTCACCGAGGCGCCGGCCATGTCGAGCGAGGTGACGTAGTTGCCGACCAGCGTGCGGGCCACGGCGACCCCGCGCGCGGCCAGCACCCGGTGCACCTCCGCGTTGAAGCCGTACAGCTCCAGCAGCGGGGTCGCGCCCATGCCGTTGACCAGGAGCAGTACGGGATTGCGCGGGTCGAGATCCTCCAGCACCGCCTCCACCGCGAAGTCCGCGATCTCGCCCGAGGTCATCATCGGCCGCCGCTCCCGGCCCGGCTCGCCGTGAATACCGACGCCCAACTCCAGCTCGCCCGGCGGCAGATCGAAGGTCGGGCTGCCCTTGGCCGGGGTGGTGCAGGCGGCGAGGGCGACACCGAAGCTGCGGGAACCGTCGTTGACCCGCTGGGCGATGGCGCGCACCTGCTCCAAGGGGCGCCCCTCGTCCGCCGCCGCACCGGCGATCTTCTCCACGAACAGCGTGCCGCCCGTGCCTCGCCGCCCGGCGGTGTAGAGGCTGTCGGTGACGGCGACGTCGTCGTTGACCAGGACCTTCGCGACCTGGATGCCCTCGTCCTCGGCGAGTTCGGCCGCCATGTCGAAGTTGAGGACGTCACCGGTGTAGTTCTTCACGATGAACAGCACGCCCGCACCGCTGTCCACGGCAGCGGCGGCCCGCACCATCTGGTCGGGCACGGGAGACGTGAACACCTCGCCAGGACAGGCCGCCGACAGCATCCCCGGTCCCACGAACCCGCCGTGCAGCGGCTCGTGCCCCGAACCGCCACCGGAGACGAGGGCCACTTTCCCGGCGACGGGAGCGTCCCGCCGTACGATCACCCGGTTCTCCACGTCGACGATCAGCTCGGGATGCGCCGCCGCCATGCCCCGCAGCGCGTCGGCGACCACGGCCTCCGGAACGTTGATGAGCATCTTCATGAGTACCTCCTGGTCAGGTTAACAGATGAGCCTCTGGCCTGTGTCTTCGCAGGTCAGACTAAGACTGTTCAGTTGTCGATCTTGGCGGTTCGCGGCGGTCTGAAGCGGGTTCTGGCGGTACTGATGCTGACTCAATGCTGACTTTGGTGACGGTTCGTCAGGTGTGGCTGGCGTGCAGTTGGGCGGCTCTGGAAGCCTTCTCCCGAAAGTATCGACGCTGAGTGAGTGGTGGTCACGTGTGCGGACGCGAACGAGAGGGGGCAGGTTGCACGGTCATCGGTTTCCCTGAGGCAGTGCTTGGGGCCAGGTCGGTTTGTGACCCACGGAACCCGATGCCGCGCGGTGGAGGAGGTCCGTACGAGAGTGAGGGGCAACTGTGATGCCGCAGCCGGTCGGCTCGGCGAGCTGTGTCGGCGCGAGAACTCCAAAGCGGAGACGGGGAGGAAGCTCGCCAGTAGGTTCTTCGTCTGCTGGTGGTACACGCCTCACGCTTCTCTGGCCAGCCAATACATCCATAGATGAGGTGATCCGCAGGGTGCTGGCCCGCGCCGCACCGGACGTCGTGGAGCTGACGTACGCCACCACCGATTCGGCTTGAAAAATTCTTGCGTGCAGGGGGTTGCGGACGGGCTGCCACCAACGACTACGAGGTGAGAGCCCGCATCCGGTGGGTCGATCCGTGGAGGTCCTGCAATGGCAGCCCCAGACAGACCACACCAAGCACCCGGCATTCGTCTGAACCGCTCCGGGATCGGTGGAGGCTCCGGACTGTCCCGAGTCGGGTGGAGTCGCGTTGCCTGGTTTCAGGCCACCGGTGGGGGGTGGAGTTTGTACTCGACCGGGCTGAGCATGCCCAGCGCGGAGTGCCTGTGCTGTCGGTTATGGAAGATTTCCAGATACTCGAAGAGCGCGGTGGACAGCTCTAGGCGGGTCCGCCACCGTCTGCGGTTGAGTAGTTCGACCTGGACCCGCGCCCAGAAGGACTCCATCATCGCGTTGTCCACACAGTCCCCGATGGAGCCCATCGAGGGCAGCAGGCCGGAGGTTCTCGCGCGCTGGGTGAATGCCCAGGACCCGAACTGCACTCCGTCGTCGGAGTGGATGATGGTGCCGCCCGGCCGCGGGGAGCGATTTCCGATGGCCATGGCCAGGGCGTTGGTGGTCAGCGCCGCAGTGGGTGAGGCGTCGATCGACCAGCCCACCACGCGTCGCGAGAACGTGTCGAGGACGACCGCGCAGTACACCTTGCCCTCAAAGGTGGGGTGCTCGGTGATGTCGGTGACCCATAACTGGTCCCGAGCGTGACGGGTGAAGTTCCGCTCCACCAGGTCCGTGACGGACGGGGTGACGTGCTTGGCCCGGGGGCGCCGGTTGCCGGGCAGGCCATGCAGGCCGGCGCGCTGCATCAGCGGCTCCACGGTGCCGTGGCTCACATGGATGCGCAGGCCCAGACCGAGCTCAGCGTGGACCCGGCGGGAGCCGAAGGTGCCGCGGGAGGCGGTGTGGATGCCCACGATGGCCTCGGTCAGCCAGGCATGCTTGACCAGGCGGTTCGACGGCGGACGGCTGCGCCAGGCGTAGTACCCGGACTCGGCGACGTGCAGCACCCGGCAGGCCAGCTGCACCGGCAGATGCTCACCGGCCATCACGCGGATGGCTTCGAACCGCCTTTTGGGGACATCACCTCACCCAGCCGCTCAGCAGCACGCCGGTGGATGGCCAACTCGGCCTCCAGCTCCGCGATGCGTTTGCGGGCCGCAGCAAGTTCGGACTGGTCGGTACTGTTCGTGCCGGGCAACTGCCCCGTATCGATGAGGTGTTGGCGCCGCCAGACATAGATCGTCTGGTCGCTGATGCCGAGGAGCTGAGCGACCTCGGCGACCTTCCTTCCGGACGCGACGAGATCGAGGACCTTGCGTCGGAACTCGGGTGGATAGCTGCGGGGCATCACGGCCTCCGAACGCTGCTGGATCGTCAATTGTCCAGCAACCCGACTCCATCAGAACCGGGGCATACCACCTCCATCAGACCCGGAGCGGTTCACCGTGACCCGCAGCGGCTCGGCTGTGAGTACCGTGACGGCACCGTGGTAGCCCGGCGGCACCTCGAGATCCGCCATGCTCGCCGTTGGTGACCCACCGGGATAGCGCCGTAGCCGGGCCGGCTCACCCGCCGAGCTGACCACTACCTGTGAGAGCGGCACACGTAAGCCATCCCCAGTGGCCTTCACCACCGACTCCTTTCGGACCCAGTATGTGAAGAAGTCTCCGTCGCGATACACGGTTTCTGTGGGCGCCAGACAGAGCGGAGCCATGTCGCGGACGTTGGCCGACAGGACCTGCTCGATGTCGACTCCCACCGGCCCCGCAGTCGTCAATGCCACGGCGACACGACTCCCGCTGTGCGAGAGAGAAACATGCAGCCCCGTGCCGGGTAGCCGTGGCCTGCCGTGCGACACCGCGCAGCTGTCACACCCGCGGTCGACCTGAACCGCACGCGGGTCCACGCCGACGCGCCCGGCGACCAGCAGACGCAGCAGGGCGGTAGCAGCAACGAAACGTGCACGATCGGCGAACTGGACCTGTGCCAGCATCCGCTTGCGCTCAGTAGCGTCCAGCAAACCCTGGTGATCATCCCGAACGGAGGCGGTGTCCGCGATCCACACCTGACACGAAACCGAACTCATCCGCCGACCCCGCCGCCCGACCAGCACGATTCCTCTACTCCCACAACAACCCTCTTCGGTAAGGAAGCGATCAGAGCACCTCGCCATGCAGACCATATGGTCGGTACAGCAGACCATGCAGATACTGGACTCGATGCCATGACAAGCTCGCCCGATGCCGCGCGCTCGCAGATCCGTAACACCGAGCGCACCCGCCACGCCATTCTTGGAGCCACCGCCCGGGTGGTATCTCGCGAGGGTGCCGGCGTCTCGATCGTGACGATCGCCCGGGAGGCGGGAGTCTCCAAAGGCGGCGTGCTGCACCACTTCCCCACCCGGGAAGCATTGTTCGAGGCAGTCGCGATCGATCTGCTCGAGGGATTTCGGCGCAGCGTCTTCGATCACCTCGACCTGTCCGAGAACCGCCCCGGCAAGCTCCTGCGGGCCTACGTCCGTACTATCTGTGACGATGTCGACTCGGACAAACCACGGCGTGACACCGACTACGTGGGATGGCAAGCGCTGGAGATCTTCCGCTCCTCGCCCGGGGTCGCCGAGCTGGTCCGCGCCGATGCCGAACGATGGGAGACCGATCTCGCCGCAGACGGGCTGGATCCGGACCGGGTCGTACTCGTCCAGCTCGCGGCAGATGGATTGACCGGCATCGCGGCACAGAACGAAGACACCGTGCGCCGCAATCTGGCTCGGATGCGGCCGCTTCTGCTGAAACTCACCGAGGCCGACCAGCAACCCTGGTGATCGATGCAATCTGCCACCACATGCGATGCGGGTCTGTGGTCGAGTGTGTCACCCGTTGCGCAGTGCACAACCCCCGTGCAATCACTTCTGTCGCGGAGCGGCAGGACGGCGTGGCGACCGGACGGTGGGGCGCGACGTCCCCTCAGTTCTCTTCGAGAAAACGCTGCACGATGGGCAGTAGTTGGGCCCGAAGGTCCTCGTCATCGAGATCCGCGACCAAGGGGTGCACGGCGGTTCCGCTGATCACCGCGATGAGGGTCGCGGTCCGGGCGGCCGTCTCCGGACCGGCGGAATTTCCGATGAGCAGGCGGTTCATCCGGCTCATGACCCGGCGGTAGGACGTGGTCCGGGGAGCGAAGCGCACGATCTCGGGATCCATCAGGACCGCCCTCATCGTGCGGCGTCGCTGGACAGCCAGGCTGACCATGTTGTTGAGCAGCCTCTCCCGCGCCTTCGCCCAGGACTGTTCCTCCTCGGCGTCGTCGATCGTCGCCTCCATGCGGGCGAGTTCGGCCTCGGCGACCGCCAGGACGATCTCGTCACGGGTCCTGTACTGGTGGTACACCGCCGCCTTGGTGACGCCGAGTTCGTCGGCGATCATCCCCAGCGACGTGCCGCCGACACCGTGCCTGGCGAAGAGTTCCAGTGCGGCCGAGATGATCCGGGCCCGTGCCGCGGACGGGGGAGCCTGCCGGTGGCGGGGGTCGTCGGTCGTACTCACGGGAGAAAGCATACCGACGGGTTGACCCCTGGATAGCCGGAAGACTAACTTCAAAGTAGTCGATCGACTATCCAGTACCTAGTCGATCGTATATCTCTTCGTGCGGCTCCGACCAGGGACGTCGGTCCGCCGAGCCGAGCCCATCGACGCCGCCCGCCGGGCGGTGGGACATGGGCAGGCCCGTCTCCTATGTCTCGCGAAGCGGGGAAGCACGGCCTCCACGACCGGGTGACCGAGGTGAGTGATGAACGACAAGAGATTTCGCGTGGCGCAGTGGGGCACCGGACACAGCGGAATGGCCGCCCTCCGCGCCCTGATCGACCACCCGCACTACGACCTCGTCGGTGTACACGTCCACTCCGACGTCAAAGCCGGCCGCGATGCGGGCGAGCTGAGCGGAAGGGACAGCACGGGAGTCCTGGCCACGCAGAGCATCGACGACATCCTCGCGGCCGCGCCGGACTGCGTCGTCTACATGCCGGTGACCTACGACCTCGACGAGCTGTGCCGGCTCCTGGAATCCGGGGTGAACGTCTCGACCCTGCTGGAACATTTCCACGACCCATCGGGGCTCGATCCCGAGGTGCGACGGAGGATCGAGGAGGCGTGCGGGCGCGGCGGGACCTCCCTGCTGAGCGCGGGAACCAGCCCCGGGTTCGTCACCGAGGCCCTGCCCGTCGCCCTGACCTCGCTCCAGCGCCGCCTGGACTCCTTGACCATCCACGAGTATGCCGACATCTCGGAGCGCAACTCACCCGAGATGATGTCCATGCTGTTCGGCGGCGACCCGGCGGCCGCCCACGTCACCGGTGTCGCCGCGTCCACGAAAGAGCACTACGGCGCCTCCCTGCGCCGCCTGGCGAAGACCCTCGGCATGCCCCTCGACGAAGTCACGGCGAGCGCTGAGGTGGCGGTGTCGAAGCAACCGGTGACCACCCCCGTGGGCACCTTCGACGCCGGGACCGTCGCCGCGTGGCGGATCGAGATCCAGGGCATGAGGGCGGGCGACCCCGTCCTGCGGATGATCCCCACCTGGTACATCGGCACCGACCTCGACCCTGCCTGGGACTTCCCCTTCACCGGGCAGGGCTGGCGGGTCGTGGTCGACGGCGACGTTCCCCTGGACACCACCATCCGCTTCACCTGGCCCACCGAAGATGAGCGCTCCCTCGTCGGCTACGGCAACGCCAGCCGCCCTGTCAACGCGGTCCCGTACGTGTGCGCGGCCCCTCCCGGCATCGTCACGTCATTCGAACTGCCCCAGATCATCGCCCACTTGGGCTGAACCCCCTGCAACATCCCGTCACAGACAAGGAGTACGGCCCGATGAAGGTGGCGAACCCCGAAGTCACGCTCGACGAGGAAGGCCATGGCTTCCCCAAGGAGGCCCGCAACACGGCGATGATCGGCTGGAACCTGGTCGCCACCGCCCACGACGAGGACGGCAACCCGTACTGGTTCAACACGGGTCTGATGTCCCTGGCGGAGGGCTGGGGCAACCTCGACTTCTGGCAGATGTGCGTCCGCACCACTCCGGGGCAGGTCGTGCAGCCCGCCGGATCGGTGCACCGGGTGGCCCAGTTCCCGCCCGGGTTGGCCACCGAGTGGCACGTCAAACCCCGTGGCGCCCTCACCGTGACCAGGACCGACGACCAGGTGGCGGTCGACATGGAGAGCGCTCATATCGTGTGTACACCTGACGGGACCTGGCACTTCTCCGTCGAGGACGAGGCCTCGGGGATCGCGGGGGAGTGGACCCACACCGGCAACGGCTTCCCCATGTGGTACGGCAAGGAGACCCCGCAGACGTACGTCCCGCACAGCATCTCGTACGGCTACATCTGGGCCGGGAAGGTCGAAGGCACGCTCACCGTCCAGGGGAAGAAGGTCGAGATCCGCGGCGCCGGACAACGGGAGCGCTACTACGCCGTCGACGCCTGCCCCGCCGAGGTCGGCGCCTGGCACGACTGGCTGTGGTTCCACTTCGACGAACTGTCCGGGAACCTCGACGAGATGAAGCTCAGCCGCCACAAGGACATGGCGCTGTACCTCAACGAGGAGAAGCGGTACGTCCAGGCCGGCGACTTCCGCATCGACCACCACGACTGGGCCTACAACCCGGCGACCGGTACTTTTGTCCCCACCCGCTACCAGGTGACCATGGAGACCGAGGCGGGCGTCCTGCAGTTCACCGGCAGCGCGGTGGGCAGCCACGCCGCCAGCAGCGTCGGTGAGTCCCCGGACTCCCCGACCATCCTGCTGGACTGGCCCCGCATCGAGGGCACCTTCACCCACTCCGACGGCCGCCAGCAGACGCTGACGAACGGCCTCGGCGGCACCCTGATCCGGCAGTGGAAGCCCTATCCCGACCTGCTCGTCGGCGGCTCGGAGTTCCAGCCGCTGGACGTGCCGCGCGTCTGAGCACCCCCCATCCGCTCATTCCAGAAGGGCGAGACCGTGAAGAGAAGTACAGGCAGCCGTATCCGTCACAGCGCCTCCGCGGCGCTGCTCATCGGCGTCACGCTCGGAGCGGCCCCTGACGGGCCGCAGCAGACGGTGGCCGAGGCGGCCCCGGTGGCGAAGGCCGTCCGCCCGGCCGTGCCGGCGGAGGCGCTCGCCACGATCGAGGCGATCATCGACACCTCGGCGAGTCGGCTCTCCGCCTCCACCGGCACGTCGGTCGGGGGCCTGGAGAAGTTCATGGCCGAGGCCGACATCGCCGACGGCAAACAGATGAAAACGGTCGGCGTCGAAGCCCAGGCGAAGCTCGAACGGGAGATCCACGGCCTCCTGAAGACAACAGAGAACGCCCTACCCGCGGCGGGGAGCATCGACCCCGCCTGGCAGGCCGGTGCCTCAAATGCCTGCCTGCAACAGGACGGTACCGACAGGGCCAAGTCCGGCACGGCGGTGTGCAGCACCAACAGCGACCGTGACCGGCGGGCCCGCGCCCGCGCCGACGGCGACAAGGCAGCCGCCACCGCCAACGGCGTACACGAAGGGGACGCCGACGCGAAGGCGCAGGGCGACGGTTCGGCCGCCACCGCCAAATCCGGTGACGCGGCCCGGGTCGGCCAGAAGGGCAATGAGTCGGACGCGATCTCCTCGGCCGGCTCCAACGCCAAGGCCACCTCCGGTAGCGCCGACCACGACCAGCGCGACAGGTCGACGGCGGTGGCGGACGAAGGCTCCCTCGCCGCCGCCGACAGCGTGGCCGGCGACCGCAATGACTCCTTCGCCGGTGCCTCGGAAGACGGCGAGGCCACCGCTGTGTCCCGGTACGGCGACGACAACAGTTCCATCGCCCTCGGCTACCACGGCAACAACGACGGCAGCGGCCCCTTCGGTGCCCGGGCCACCACGCTCATCGGCTTCAAGAACAAGGCCCTCTCGATCGCCGACGGCCAGAATTCTTCGGCCGTCACCAACGCCGGCTACGGCGACGGCCACCGCGCGGCCGCCACCTCCGGCGCCAACTCCCACGCCCGCGCGGACGCAGCCCAGGGTGAGGACAGCGAGGCCTTCGCCGACGCCACCGAGCGGGGCCACGCGCTCGCCTACGACAGCTACGGCGATGACATGCTGGCCATCGCCACCTCCAAGGGCGACGGCTCGACCGGCGCCTGCACCCCCATCGGGCAGGTGACGAACTCCGGCGAGACCACCTACCCGATTGACGCGTGCGCCAGCGCCAACGCCCGTGCGGTGGACGGGGAGTCCAACACCGCGATCTCGACGGTGGACCAGGCCAAGGCGTACTCGGTCGCGGAGCGCGGCAAGTACAACACCGCGATCACCAAGGCGAGCAACGGTGGGGACATCGTCTGGAACACGGCCAAGCCGGCGGCGGGCCAGCCCGCCAACCCGCACGAGGGCATGACGGCCGACTGCCCGTGGCCGCTGCCCCCGCTCCCGCAGGCCCAGCAGCCCTGCGGCAACGCCACGGCCAAGGCATCCTACGGCGACGGCAACCTGGCGGTCGCGGTGCCCGACGGGGACCATGTCTTCACCTGGTCCGAGGCGTCCGGCGGCAGCTACAACCAGACCTTGGCCACCGGCGAGGGCAAGGACTCACAGGCCCGCTCCCGCGCCATCTACAACAACTACGGAACCGCGAAGGCGGCGGCCACCGGCGGCGGCAAGGCTGACTCGCTGGCGGTCATCGGTTACGAGAACGTGGCGATCTCCAACGCGGACGGCGCCGGTTCCGTGGCCAACGCCACCGCTGCGGGCCCGCACGCACAGGCCACCGCCACGGCCGGCAAGGGCGGCACGGTGAGCGCGGTGCACAACACCACCACCACCGCAGGCTTCCTGGGCGTCAACCTGACTACCGGCGTGACCTGCTCCGACGCGAGCGTGACCTACGCCCTGATCGGCACCGGCCAGAGCTGCGGCAGCGGATTCTGACCAGCACTTCCTGAAGCCCCCCACGAGAGAGGACCGCGCCATGCGGACGAACCGAGTCACGTCCCGATTCCTCAGATGTGCCACGGCCGTCCTCGGCGCGGCCCTGCTCGCCGCATGCAACACGGGGGCGCCTCAGACGGTGCCCGAGAAGCAGGAAACCCACGCATGCGCACAGGCCGACGGAGCCGACGTCCGCCAGAAGGGCAACGCCTCCTGCGAGGCCTACGCCCTCGGCGGCACACGTAATCGAGCGTCCGCCGACGCGAACGGCGACGGCTCGACCGCGGGCGCGGTGGCCGGTTCGCTCGCCCTCTTCGACGACGGCAAATCCAAGCTCACCAGCGACGACAACTCCTCCTTCGCCACGGCGACCCGCGGCGCCGGCGCCCTGGCCCGCTCCGGCGTCAACGACGAGGGCGAACAGGGCACCAGGAGCAACTCGGCCGTGGCACGCGCCGACGGGCCCGATGCCTTCGCCAACGCCAGCGCCGCCAACGGCGACGACAACTCCGCGACCGCCGACGCCGACGGCTGTGTCGGCACACCCGACAACGCCTGCGCCTTCTCCGCCGCGGGCAACGGCGACCGCAACAGCGCCACCGCGGACTCCGGCGGCAAGGACTCGGTCGCGCAGGCCGGCGCGCTCGACGGGGACCGGAACACCGCCTCCGTCAGGAGCAGGTCAGGCGCCCGCGCTTCCGGCAGTGCGCAGGGCGGTGACGGCAACTCCGCCGACTCCCAGGCCACGGGCAAGGGCGCGTTCGCCTCGGCCCAGGCCACCGGCGGCGACAGCTTCGCCCTCGCTCGCGCCGAGGACGCGGGCAGCACGGCCAGCGCCATCGCCCGACTCGCCGCCGTGGTAAGGGCGTTCGCGAGCCTGGGCGCCACCGCGACTGCCACGGCGACGGGCAAGGGCTTCACCGCGTACGCTTTCGCCTCCGGCGCCGGGACCACCGCCACCGCGACCCACGACGCGGACACCGACACGGGGAGCTGCTCCGGTCCGGGCGTGGCCTTCGCGATGACGGGCGGGACGTTCCGCTGTGTGCAGGGGTTCTGAGGGACCGGAAGTCACCGCACCGTGGGCAGTCGAAGCCGATCCGATGCTTGCCGGCCAGAAGCGGCGTTCTGCTCTCCCGGACCTGCGCGACCCGGCCGTCGGCCCGGTCGGTGTCGACCGTGGCGGGGTCCCTGTCCTCAAGGCCGAGTACGACCGCCTTGCCCGAGCCATGGCCGTGACCGGTCGCGCCCAGCGACCCGAACAGTTCGGCCCGCACCCGGCTGACGAAGGGCAGCATGTCTTCCTCGTCAAGCAGCCTGACAAAGCGCCTTGACACCCGCATCGGCCCCACCGCGTGGGAGGAGGAAGGGCCGATACCGACCGGATACAGGTCGAACGCGCTCAACGCCATCAGGGGATCGCCGGGCCGCGGTACTCACTCATTGCGTCGATGAGCCAGCGGGCCAGGTAGTCGGCGAACGAGGAGCGGGGCAGGAGGCGGTACGTCGGAGCGTCGTCGATCTGCCAGAGCAGTACCGCGACCGGGCCGACCGTGGTCGACACCGCCTGGCCGGGACCGAAGGCCCGGGGGTGCAGGTCCAGCGGGCAGCCCTTTTCCAGCACCTGCCGGGCGGCCGGGCCGCTCAGCTCCAGCGTGGTGCGGTTGGCCGAGACGTCCACGACCGAGCCCGGGTCACCGGCGAGCGCCTCCTGCAACTCGGCTGCCACTGCGGCCGTTTCGGCCTGGGACAGCAGGAGCCACTCGTCGGGGCCGAGCCAGACGACCGTGTGGGGGCCGGACGCGGCGGTGTGGCCGCAGCGCTGGGGGAGTGGTGTCCCCAGGGTCTTCTCGATGCGGTCGGCCGCTTCCGACGAGGGATCGACCCGCAGGTTCACCATCGTGATGTACGGCCACTCGGTCAGCGTGACGCCGCGGGCACCGGTGACGGTGGCGTCACGCATCCGTTCCGCCAGATGCGCGACGGGGCTGGTACGCAGTGCGGCGATCGACTCAGCCATCTCGCCTGGTCCCTTCGGGGTCGTAGAGGACGAAGTCGGCCACCTCGACGGGCACCAGTTCCTCACCCACGGGGGCGAGCAGGGTCTCGCCGATCCTTGCCTGCCCGCCAGCGACGAGCGCGAGGGCGAAGGGGCGGCCGAGGGCCGGACTGTGGTAGCTGGAGGTGACATGGCCGAGCATCGGCACCGGCCCGGCCTCGGGCGTCAACGGCACGTCCGGCGCGACGAGTTGGGTGCCCTCGGGCAGCCGGGTCGTGCGGTCGGCCGGCAGCAGGCCGACGAGCTGCTTGCGGTCGGCGCGGGCGGTGTCGGGACGCGAGTGGGACCGCTTTCCGACGAAGTCCTTCTGCTTCGAGACCACCCAGGACATGCCCGCGTCCTGCGGGGTGACGGTGCCGTCGGTGTCCTGGCCGACGATGATGTAGCCCTTCTCGGCCCGCAGCACGTGCATGGCCTCGGTGCCGTACGGGGTGATGGCGTACGAGCGCCCGGCCTCGTGGACCTGCTCCCAGACGGACAGGCCGTACCACGCGGAGACGTTGATCTCGTAGGCGAGTTCGCCGGAGAAGGAGATTCGGCAGATACGGGCCGGGATGCCGGAGGCCAGGGTGGTCTCGCGGAAGGCCATGAAAGGGAACGCTTCGGCGGACAGATCGACGCCGGGCGCCAGTTGCGCGACGACCTCGCGTGACTTCGGGCCGACGACCGCGATCGTCGACCACTGCTCGGTCACCGAGGTGCAGTGGACGTCGAGTTCTGGCCACTCGGTCTGCAGCCACTCCTCCAGCCAGTCCAGGACGTTCGCGGCGCCGCCGGTCGTGGTGGTCATGAAGTAGCGGTTGTCGTCGAGGCGGAGTGTCACACCGTCGTCGAAGATCATGCCGTCGGGCTTGCACATGACGCCGTAACGGGCCATGCCGGGCTTCAGCTTCTTGAAGGCGTTCGTGTAGATGCGGTTGAGGAACTCGCCCGCGTCCGTACCCCAGATCTCGATCTTGCCCAGGGTGGAGGCGTCCATGAACGCCACCCCCTCACGGGCCGCGCGGCACTCGCGGGCCACGGCCTGGTCCATGTCCTCACCGGGCCGGGGGAAGTACCAGGGCCGCTTCCACTGCCCGACGTCCTCGAACTCCGCGCCGTGCGCCACATGCCAGCTGTGGATGGATGTGGTCCGCTCCGGATCGAACAGCTCGCCGCGTTCCCGACCCGCCAGGGCGGCGAAGGCGATCGGCGTGTAGGGCGCCCGATAGGCCGTGGTGCCGAGCTCGCCCAGCGATCCGCCGAGGGCTTCGGCGATCACGCCGATCGCGTTGACGCCGGACGTCTTGCCCTGGTCGTTGGCCGTGCCGAGCGAGGTGTAGCGCTTGACGTGCTCGACGCTGTGCATGCCCGCGCCGGTGGACCGCCAGACGTCGCCGACCGAGACGTCACGCTGCAGGTCGACGAAGTGCGTGTCCCAGCCGCCGGGTTCGCCGTCGGGGGCGGGCACCAGCCACAGTGCCCGCGTCGGGCCGCCGACGAAGCGCGTGTTGCGGAGCGCCGGCACGGGAACCGGGAATCCGGCGTCCGTCGCCGCTCGCGCTCCGGCCCTCGCCCCTTCGGACAGACAACCGTCGAGATCGTACGTCCCCCGCGCCGCACCTACGACCTGCTGGTTCCGCACACTGCCCTCGGGAACGAAGGCGACCAGGTCCTCGTCCCACCGCAGCCGCCCCTGCCGCTGGCTGTGCAGATGCACCACCGGGCTCCAGCCGCCCGAGACCGCGAGCAGGTCGGCGTCGAACGACTGCGCTTCACCGACGAGTCGGCCGTCCGCGTCGAGATTCTGGACAGTGACACCGGTGACCCGGCCGTCCCCCTCGGTGCCGACCACCGCACTGCCCGTCAGCACGCGCCTTCCGGTCGCCACGGCGACCTCGGCGGCCCGGTCGGACAGCTCGGCGCGCGCGTCCACAACGGCGGCGATGTCGATCCCCGCGGCATGTAGGTCCACGACCGTGTCGTACGCACTGTCGTTGGTCGTGCTCACCACGGCCCGTGAACCCGCGGCCACGCCGTACCGGTTGAGGTACGAGCGCACGGCCCCGGCGAGCATGACCCCGGGGCGGTCGTTGCCGGCGAAGATCAGCGGACGCTCGTGCGCACCGGTCGCGAGGACCACCTGCCGGGCTCGTATGTGCCACAGGCGCTGACGCGAGATGCCTTCGGGGGCGTCGGCCCCGAGGTGGTCGGTGCGCCGCTGCAGGGCCAGCACGTAGTTGTCGTCGTACGACCCGAAGGCCGTGGTGCGCTGTAGTACGACCGTCTCGGGGGCGGCGTCGAGCGCTGCTCGGACGTCGGCGACCCACTGGAGGTCCGTCCGCGCACCCGAGAGCAGCGAACCGCCGGACTCGGCCTGGTCGTCGACGAGGATCACGCGGGCTCCGGAGCCGGCGGCAGCGGCGGCGGCCGCCAGTCCGGCCGGTCCCGCGCCGATGACCAGGACGTCGGTGTGGGCGTACTTCTTGTCGTAGACGGCGGGGTCGGGGGTCGGGTCGAGCCGGCCCATCCCGGACAGCGTGGTGGCGGACAGACCGTTGTACAGCTCCACGGTCGTGGCCGGGAGCATGCCCTCCGAGCACGGACCGTCCAGCTGCACCAAGGCGTTGGGCTCCTCGGCGCCTGCGGCCACGATGCCGCGCGGACGGCCTCGGTAGAGCGACGGGGCGACCTCGACGAGACCGTTCGCCAGCATCGCCGAGGCGAGGGTGTCGCCGGGGTGTCCGGTCGACTCCCGTCCGTCGACGGTGAATCGCAGCAGGGCGCCGCGGTCGATACGGCCACCCTGCCGGAGCCGGAACTGCTGGTCAGACATCGGTGCCTCCGGGGCGGGGTGCGTCGAGCCGATAGGAGGTCAGTACCTCGTGGGTGGCGGTGTCGCGCAGGACGTTGAACCAGCGGCGGCAGCCGATGCTGTGCATCCACCGCTCGGCGAAGGGGCCCTTGGGGTTGTCGCGGTAGAAGACGTACCGGGCCCATTGCTCGTCGGTGAGCTCGGCGGGCGTCTCGGGGTAGGGGACATGGGCCTGTCCCCCGTAGTGGTACTCGGTCTCGTCCCGTGGCCCGCACCATGGGCAGTCGATCAGCAGCATGGTGTCCTCCTCAGTGGGCCACGGCCGCGGCGCCGTGCTCGTCGATCAGTGCGCCCGTCCGGAAACGGTCGAGGGCGAAGGGGGCGTTGAGCGGATGCGGTTCGCCCGTGGCGATGGTGTGGGCGAAGGTCCAGCCGGCGGCCGGGGTGGCCTTGAAACCGCCGGTGCCCCAGCCGCAGTTGACGTAGAGGTTCTCCACGGGGGTGGTGCCGATGATGGGGGAGGCGTCCGGGCTGACATCCACGATGCCGCCCCAGGTCCGCAGCACATGCGCGCGGGCGAAGACGGGGAACAGCTCGACGGCGGCGGCCATCTGCTGCTCGATCACATGGAAGGAGCCGCGCTGCCCGTAGCCGTTGTACGAGTCGACGCCCGCGCCCATCACCAACTCGCCCTTGTGGGCCTGGGAGACGTACACGTGCACGTGGTTCGACATGACGACCGTCGGGTGCACCGGCTCGTGCAGCTCGGAGACCAGCGCCTGCAGCGGATGGGACTGCACCGGCAGTCGTACGCCCGCCCGCTCGGCCAGCACGCTGCTGTGTCCGGCGGCCGCCAGGCCGACCCGGCCGACGAGGATGCGGCCCTTGTTGGTGTCGACGCCCACGACCCGGTCGCCGTCCTTTAGGAAGCCGGTGACCTCGCAGCCCTGGATCAGGTCCACGCCCAGCTCGTCGGCGCGGCGGGCCAGCGCCCAGGCGACGTGGTCGTGCTTGGCGATACCGGCCCGCGGCTGGAAGGTGCCGCCCAGGACCGGATACCGGGTGCGGGAGGAGACGTTGAGGATGGGGCAGACCTTGGCGACCTCGTCCGGCTCCAGCCACTCGGCGTCGACTCCGTTGAGACGGTTGGCGTTGACGCGGCGCACACTCTCGCGGACGTCCTGGAGAGTGTGCGCGAGGTTGAGGACACCGCGCTGGCTGAACAGGAAGTCGTAGTCCAGCTCCTCAGGGAGCCGCTCCCACAGCTTGAGCGCGTACTCGTAGATCGCGGCGCTCTCGTCCCACAGGTAGTTCGATCGGATGATCGTGGTGTTGCGCGCCATGTTGCCGCCGGCCAGCCAGCCCTTCTCCAGAACCGCCACGTTGGTGATGCCGTGGTTCTTGGCGAGGTAGTAGGCGGTGGCCAGTCCGTGCCCTCCGCCGCCGACGATGACGACGTCGTACGAGCGCTTCGGCCCGGGATTGCGCCAGAGGAAGTCCGGATGCTCCGGCAACGGCGTGCTGGTCATGCCGCGCCTCCCTTCAGGTGGGGGTAGAGGGGGAACGCGGCGGCGAGTTTCCCGACCCGGGCGCGCAGTTCGTCGTCGGGCTGTTCGCCCTTCAGGGCCTGGGCGATGATGTCGGCGACCTCGCGGAACTCGGCCTGGCCAAAGCCCCGGGTGGCGAGGGCCGGAGTGCCGATCCGCAGTCCCGAGGACACCATCGGCGGGCGCGGGTCGAACGGCACCGCGTTGCGGTTGACGGTGATGCCGACGCGGTGCAGCCGGTCCTCGGCCTGCTGCCCGTCGAGCGCGGAGTCGCGCAGGTCGACGAGGACCAGGTGGACCTCGGTGCCACCGGTCAGGACCGTGATCCCGGCCTCGGCCACGTCGTCGGCCAGCAGCCGTCCGGCGAGGATCTTCGCGCCCTTGAGCGTGCGCTGCTGTCGCTCGCGGAACTCCTCGCCCGCCGCCACCTTGAAGGCCACCGCCTTCGCCGCGATGACATGCTCCAGCGGGCCGCCCTGCTGCCCCGGGAAGACCGCTGAGTTGATCTTCTTGGCCAGGTCGGCCCGGCTGAGGATCACCCCGCCGCGCGGACCGCCGAGGGTCTTGTGCGTCGTGGTCGTCACGACATCGGCGTACGGCACCGGGTTCGGGTGCAGGCCCGCGGCCACCAGACCGGCGAAGTGCGCCATGTCCACCATCAGGTACGCGCCCACCGCGTCGGCGATCCGCCGGAACTCGGCGAAGTCCAGCTGCCGGGGGTACGCCGACCAGCCGGCGACGATCAACTTGGGCCGATGGGCGAGGGCGAGCTGCTCGACCTCGTCCATGTCGATCCGCAGATCGGACTCGCGCACGTGGTAAGGCACGACGTTGTAGAGCTTGCCGGAGAAATTGATGCGCATGCCGTGGGTCAGATGACCGCCGTGTGCCAGGTCCAGGCCGAGGATCGTGTCGCCGGGCTTCAGCAGCGCGAACATCGCGGCCGCGTTGGCCTGGGCGCCGGAGTGTGGCTGCACGTTCGCGGCCTCGGCGCCGAAGAGTTCCTTCACCCGGTCGATGGCCAACTGCTCGACGACGTCGACATGTTCGCAGCCGCCGTAGTAGCGCCGGCCCGGGTAGCCCTCGGCGTACTTGTTCGTGAGGACCGAACCCTGGGCCTCCATGACCGCCGCCGGGGCGAAGTTCTCCGAGGCGATCATCTCCAGGGTGGACTGCTGGCGGTGGAGTTCGGCCGCCACCGCCGCCGCGACTTCCGGGTCGAGCTCGCTGAGAGGGCTGGAGAGGCGGGTGAATGTGCTGGTCGACGAGGGTGTTGCCATCTGTGCACCATCCTGAGAGCCAACTAATGAGCAACTGATATATTAGCTTCTGCGGTAAAGTATGCGAGCTTGCAGAACAGGTCAAGGGGGCCCTATGCAGAACGTGGCGACCGAGCCCGGGAGCGGCGAGGACGTCTCGCTGGCGGAACGCGCCTACCGTGCCATCCGCGACCGGCTCGTCATGCTCGAGATCCGCCCGGGCGCGCCGATCAACGAAGAACAACTGGCACAGTCCCTCGGCGTCGGACGCACGCCGGTGCGTGAGGCACTCAAGCGGCTTCAGTACGAGCGGCTCATCACGGCCTATCCCCGGCGCGGGACCTTCGCCACTGACGTGAACATCACCGACCTGGCCCATATCTCGGAGGTTCGCCAAGAACTGGAACCCCTGGCCGCCGCCCAGGCGGCGCGGCGCGCCACGGCCACGGACCGGGCGGCACTGACGGCACTGCGCCGGCAGCTGGAGCCTGCGGATTCCCGCCGGCCCGACGCCGCCGAACTCATGCACCTGGACCTTCGGGTCCACCGCGCCATCTACGCCGCCACGCACAACCCGTACCTGGAGGACACCCTTGTCCGCCACGACAACCTGGCTACCCGCATCTGGTGCCTGTTCGTCGACCGGCTGTCCGACATGGCGGGCCACGTCGAAGAGCACGGCCCGTTGATCGAGGCGATCGTCGCGGGTGACGCCGACACGGCGGCCCAGCTCGCCCGCGGCCACGTCGAGGGCTTTGAACAGGCCATTCGCGGCGCCATCTGAATTCCCCAGCCTCAGCCGGAGGAGGGGTCAGAGGATGCTGTCGATGAACGTGCGCGTCGACTCGTGGACGGGGCTGTCGATCACCTGGGACGGTGGGCCCTTCTCGACGAGCCGGCCCTCGGACATGAAGACCACCTCGTCGGCGACACCGCGGGCGAACCCGATCTCGTGCGTGACGACCATCATCGTCATGCCGCTGGTCGCCAGCCGCTTCATGACATTCAGTACCTCGCCGACCAGTTCGGGGTCCAGAGCCGAGGTCGGTTCGTCGAAGAGCATGACGCTGGGCTTCATGACCAGGGCCCGCGCGATCGCCACACGCTGCTGTTGGCCGCCCGAGAGGGTGCTGGGGTATACGTCGGCCTTGTGTGCCATGCCCACCTCCTCCAGGGCCTGCATCGCGTCGGCCACGGCCTCGGCCCTGTTCACGCCCTTGACGCGGCGCGGCGCCTCGATGAGGTTCTCCAGCACTGTCATGTGCGGAAAGAGGTTGTAGGCCTGGAAGACCATGCCGGTCCTGGTGCGCTGTTTCGCGATGGCCGAGGGAGACAGTTCGTGCAGCTTGTCGCCCTTGATGCGGTAGCCGATCACCTCGCCGTCCACGACGACGGTGCCGCGGGAGGGGCGTTCGAGGTGATTGACACATCGCAGCATGGTGCTTTTTCCCGAGCCGGAGCGCCCGAGGATGACGACCACCTGGCCGCGGTGCACCTCCAGGTCGACGCCCTTGAGGACCTCGACCGCACCGAAGCTCTTGTGGAGGTCGATGATCCGGACGACGGGATCGGCCGTCGAGGTGTCGGTGCCGTCGGGCGCGGATGTCGTAGCGCTCATCGGATCCTCACCAGTCCTTTCGTTACGCCGGATTCGGGTTGTCGTTCGGCCGGGACCGCTGCGAGAGCCGGGAGCCGAGCGAGCGGAGCTTGGCGAGTCCGCCGGGCCGCTGTCCGCCGGCGTGGACACCGCGTCCGTAGTGACGCTCGATGTGGCTCTGGGCGTAGGACAGCACCGTCGTGCACACCAGGTACCAGATAGAGATCACGACGAGCAGCGGGATCGTACGGAAGTTCTGCGAGTAGATCAGCTGCGCCGAGTACAGCAGGTCGGCGAGCGCGATGATGCTCACGAGGGAGGAGTGCTTCAGCATGCCGATGACCTGGTTGCCGGTCGGGGGCACGATCACCCGCAGGGCCTGGGGGAGGACCACTCTGCGGAAGGTCAGCCAGCGGTTCATCCCGAGCGCGATGGCCGCCTCGCTCTGGTGTCTGGGCACCGAGAGAAGACCACCACGAACGATCTCCGCCATGTAGGCCGATTCGTTCAGGGTCAGGCCGATGACGGCCACGGCCCACAGGTTCAGTACGCCGTTGGTCGCCGCGCCGGCGAGTTCAGGACCGCCGAACGGCACGCTGAGCGACAGCCGGGGATAGAGAGCTGACAGGTTGAACCAGAAGATCAGCTGGACCAGGAGCGGCGTGCCCCGGAAGAACCACAGGTAGGCGCCCGAGAGCGTGGAGAGCACCCGGTTCTCCGACATCCGGCAGGCGGCCAGCACGATGCCGAGGGTGATGCCCAGAGTCATGGACACCACGGTGAGGATCAAGGTGGTGCGCAGGCCCGCCATGATCTCGGGGTTGAAGAGGTAGTCCCCGACGACCGGCCACTCGAAGTTGTCGTTGGTCATCACGGAGTAGCCCAGATTCGCTGCGACGAGGAGCACGAGCAGGGCGGATAGACGTCGGCCGGGATGCCGCATCGGCACGAGTTCCGAGGGCGGGGTGGCCGACGGGTCCACCCGGGTCGAGTCCGTGACGGTGGCTGCCTTCATCAGTTGCTCCCCGTCGAACCGTCGGCGGCGGACGAGAGGATCTCGGCCTTCTCGATCAGCCCCTGGCCGGCGTTGAACTTGTCGAGGATCTTCTGCAGTTCGCCGTTCTCGATCAGGTGGTCGGTGGCCGCCTGGATCGCCTGGGCGAACTTCTCGGTGTCACTGTTGCGCGCCAGTACGAAGCCGGTCTTGTACTTGGGGGCCCACGGCAGCTCGACCAGCTTGAACTGGCCCTTGGCCTGGCTCATGACGTAGGCCACCTGGCTCGCGCTGCTCACCGCCGCGTCGACCCGGCCGCCGCGCAGGGCGAGGTTGACGTTGGCCTGGGAGTCGAAGGTCTTGACCGTGATCGCGCCCTTGCCCGCGCTCTTGCACTTGTCCGCGAGCTTCGCGGCCAGCGCGGCCTCGGCGGAACCGAGCGAGGCGGCCAGGGTGTGACCGCAGAGGTCCGTCTCGGCGGCGGCGCTGGTGATCTCGCTGCCGGCCGGCACCATGAGGGCGTCGCTCGACGAGTGGTTGGTCACGAACGTGACCACGGCCGTACGCTCGGACGTCGCGTAGATCTCCCCGGTCGCGCCGTCGTAGCGGCCCGCCTGCAGTCCGGCGACGATGCCGTTGAACGGGGCGATCTTGATGTTGACCTTGAGGCCGAGGACCGCGGCGATCTGCCGCACGTTCTCGATGTCCCAGCCGGTGGGGGTCGCGCCGTCGGCCGGCTCGATCACCGCGGGCGGGTAGGTGGCGGCGGCGATCGTCAACGTCCCCTTGTCCGCGATCGACTTGGGTACGAGCGCGGCGATGGCGTCGACTTTCTTCGACACCTCGTCCGCCGCGGTGGTCGATGAATCGGTGGTGGACGAACCGCACGCCGCTGTCGACCCGATGACGGCGACGGAAGCAGCGATGGCCCCGAAGCGGACCGGACGTGAATCGCGTAGACGCTTCATGACTCTCCCTGTGGCTGAAATGCCCGAGCGGTTAATCACGGCATAGGCCCCGTTTCGGAAGTCTTCAGGGCTGGGTGATGGCAGGTAACTTCGCACCTTCGTCGAGGTCTGACAAGATGTGATCACAGATCTTTTTCGAACGGTCGCGTATGAGGACAGCTCTGACCTGGGAAAAAGATTCGAGTAACAAGTTGGACGAGCGCGTGGGGGTGATCACAGGCGCCGACCAGGAAGGTCGGGGACCGCCCGACCCGGCCGGGTCGTCGGGAGTGATTCGTAGCGTGTCGGCAACCGGCCGGTAATCGGCGGGGTCGATCGTGCTCCGTGACGCGTCGGCAATGCCAATCGCGATCGCGGTGTCTACCGCGAAACCAGCTGCGCCTTGATTCGGTCGGTGGCGTTGGCGAGAGATTCGTTGCTGATCGCGGCCGCAGCATCGGCGTCGTGCGACTGGGCGGCCTTCAGCAGATCCTCCTGGTAGCGCCACAGGGAGTCGTCGCCGGGCGTGTCGAGGGAGGCCCGGGCTCCGACGATCTTGTAGGCCCGGCAATGCTGCCACAGGGTGCGGATCGTGCTGACGAGCACCGGGTTGCCGGCCGCTTCGTAGAGGACGGTGAGGAGGGCCTCGTCGTGGTCGAGGTACCGGACGACGGCGCCTTCGGTGATCGCGCGCCGCATCAGCTCGAACTCCTCGCGCATCCGGGCGACGCCCGCCTCGTCGATCTGTGCGGTACCGCGGCGTGCGGCCTCGACCTCCAGGATCTGGCGGGTGCCGTAGATGTGGAGCAGCTCGGCGAGGTGCTGGCCCTTGACCACCGAGCCCTTGTGCGGGACGCGTTCGGCGAAGCCCGCCTCTTCGAGGCGCCGGATGGCCTCGCGCACCGGCATCACACTCGTGCCGACCTCGGCGGCGATGTCCCGGATGCGCAGGCGGTAGCCGGCCGGATACTCGCCGCTCGTGATCGCCTCGTGGAGCACCGCGTAGACCTTGTCGGTCAGGGAGGGCGACGGCTCGACACGTTTGGACATACGCACGACTGAATCATAAACAGCCTGGTCGGCGGCAGAGGTTCGACGAACGCCCATGATTCCCACTCTCAGCCTATTGTGTGATCTGTGATCACATCTTAAGGTGGCGGGCAATCCGGCTGAGACTGGAGCCCCCTTCCGGGCATCGCATGACGGCGTCCCCACGCCCCGCTGACACATCAACTCCCATCTGGCCCGGACTCGCCCTTGGAAGAGCGAGCCGGGATCCGCTCCCGGAGGCCGTGATGACCGCGAACACAGGAAACCGACTGGACGACGCACCCCTGTCGCGGTTCCACAAGAAGCTGGCGCTGTACTCCTCCGGGGGCCCGTTCCTCGACGGATACGTGCTGAGCGTCATCGGTGTCGCCATGACGCAGATCAGTCCGCAGATGAACCTCTCAGACTCCGCCGAGGGCCTCATCGGGGCGTCCGCGCTCATCGGTATCTTCTTCGGCGCCTTCGCGGGCGGCCGGCTCACCGACAGGTTCGGCCGCCAGGTCCTGTACACCATCGACCTGATCGCCATCATCGTCTGCTCGGTCGCGCAGTTCTGGGCCACCGATCCGGTCTGGCTGTTCATCCTGCGCCTGCTCATCGGCATGGCCGTCGGCGCCGACTACCCCATCGCCACCTCGCTGCTGGCCGAGTTCACCCCGCGCCGCTACCGGGGCCCGCTCCTGGGCGGCCTGGTCGTCATGTGGTTCGTGGGCGCCGCGACCGCGTACCTCGTCGGCGAGATCCTGCTGAACATCGGTGACAACGGATGGCGTTGGATGCTGGCCAGCGCCGCCCTGCCCGCCACGGTCATCGTGCTGCTCCGGCTGGGCACCCCCGAGTCCCCGCGCTGGCTGGCGAACAAGGGCCGCACCAGGGAGGCCGAAGCCGTCCTCAAGAAGGTGTACGGCCCCGACGTGACGATCGCCGATCTGCCGGAGGAGGCGGAGGAGCGCGAGAACGTCGACCTCAAGGCGATCCTGCGGTCCGGCTACGGCGGCCGGATGCTCTACATCTCCACCTTCTGGACCTGTTCGATCATCCCGCTCTTCGCCGTCTACGCCTTCGGCCCGAAGATCCTGGACGCGCTCCGGCTCGAAGGCGGCCTGGCCAACATCGGTGAGGCCATGATCACCGTGATGTTCCTCGTCGGCTGTGTGGTCGCCCTGTTCTGCGTCAACCGTATGGGCCGGCGCCCCCTCGTCATCCACAGCTTCATCTGGTCGGGCCTCGCCCTGCTCCTGCTCGGCATCTTCCCCGACGCCCCGTCGGGTGTGATCCTCACCCTCTTCGCCCTGTACGCGGTCATCATCGGCGGCACCCAGATCCTGCAGTGGGTCTACCCGAACGAACTGTTCCCGACCGAAGTACGTGGCTCCGCCGTCGGTCTGGCTTCCTCGGCCAGCCGGATCGGCGCCGCCGCCGGTACCTACCTCGTCCCCATGGCCCTGACCGGCTGGGGCGTAGGCGGCACCATGCTCGCGGCCGCCGCCATCAACGCCGTCGGCGCCGTCGTCTCCGTCCTGTGGGCACCCGAGACCCGCGGCATGGCTCTGCACGAAGCCGCCTCGCTGACACCGCGCACTTCCCACCCCGCAGGTCGCCCGGCACGCATCTGAGTGACGAGGCTCCACGAACCACCAATCCCACCCGTATTTCTGCGTTCTGCCGGAGGGCACTGATGAAAGACGTAGTGATCGTCGGAGGCGGCATCGCCGGACTGGCCGCCGGCTGGCGCCTACGGCACTGGGACACCCTCCTGCTGGAGTCCGAGGGACGCGTCGGCGGACGTATCCGCTCGGAGCGCCGTGGACCGTACTTCCTCAACTGGGGCGGGCACGTCTACGCCGGCGGGAACTCCGCGACGTCGTGGCTGCTGAACAGCACCGGGGTCGACTCGATACCGGTGCCCGGCTCACTGGCCGGACTGTCGATGAACGGCAAACTGCTGCTCAAGGGCCGCGTGGAGAGCTACCCGTTCCGCATCCCGATGCCGATGTCGGCGCGGGTCGGCATGGTCAGGGCAGGTGCCAAGGTCGCCCTGTCGGTGGCCCGCTACGCCCGGATCGTGCAGCGGCGGCGGGGCGAGAGCGAGGCCCAACGCCAGCAGCGGATCTACGACTTCATGAACGACCGCTCCTTCAAGGACTTCATCGGCGACCTGCCCGAGGACGCCGAAGCCCTGTTCAAGCCGACGGTCACCCGCTCCGCCGCCGACATCGACCAACTGTCGGCCGGCGCGGGCGTCGGCTACTTCAGCCTGGTGTGGAACATCGGTGCCGGGCTGTCGGAGAGCATCCTCGGTGGCCCGTCGACCCTCACCGAGAGCATCGCCGTGGCCCTGTCGGACCGGGTGCGGCTGAACGCGACCGTCGACGAGGTCGTCCAGAAGGGCGACCACGTCGTGGTCCGCTACCGGGAGGGCGGTGTCGACAAGGAGGTCGCGGCCCGCTGCGTGGTCCTGGCCACGCCCGCGACCGTCAGCCACCGGGTCGCCGTCGACCTCGACCGCGACGTCCGCGAGGCCCTGTCGAAGATCGTCTACGGCCCCTACGTGAGCGCCGCGTTCCTCTCCGACGAGACCGGACGCCAGGTCTGGGACGACGCCTACGGCATCGCGACGCCGAAGCGGTCCTTCAACGTCGCGCTGAACATGTCCAACGTCGTGCACGGTTACGAGGCCGAACGCCGGGCCGGCAGCAGCATCATGACCTTCTCCCCGGGCAGTCTGGCGCGCGAACTGCTGGAGCACGACGACGACAAGATCCGCCGGATCTACCTCGACGACCTGGACCAGGTCCTGCCCGGCTTCACCGGCAACGTCGTCGAGGCCGAGATCCAGCGCTGGCCCACGGGTGCCCCGTACTGCTTTCCCGGACGGGGCAGGCTGCAGCAGACACTGACCCGCCGCACCGGCCGCGTCCTCCTGGCCGGTGACTACCTCGGCACCCTCTACACCGAGACCGCGATCCAGACCGGCCTGTCCGCCGCTCAGGAGGTCCGGAGCCTGCTGGCGACCGACCGGCAGACCACCCCGCACGGCCTGACGTCGGCGCATGTCGCGTCGTAGGAACCAGTCGTCAGACTCAGAAGGAGTCCCCAGCATGTCGTCACAACTGAGCGGTGTCCTCACCGCCCTCGCCTCGCCCTTCGCGGCGGACGGGCAACTGGACGAGAAGACCCTGCGGCGCCTGGTCGACCGCAGCATCGAGGGCGGGGTCGACGGCGTCGTCGCCTGCGGATCCACGGGCGAGTTCGCGGCGATGAGCGCGGCGGAACGGCGACTGGTCGTCGAGACCGTCATCGACCAGGCGGCCGGACGGGTGCCGGTCATCGCCCAGACCGGTGCGGTGAGCACCCGGGAGGCGATCGAACTCTCCCGCCACGCGCAGGACGCCGGCGCATCGGTGCTGATGCTGGTCACCCCGTACTACGAGCCACTCACCCTCGACGAGACACTGCGCTATCTGCGCACCGTCGCCGACGCGGTCGACGTCCCGATCATGCTCTACAACCTCCCGGGCGCCACCGGCGTCAACCTCTCCCCGGAGACCGTCGGACAGCTCGCCCGTGAGGTCGAGAACATCCAGTACATCAAGGACACCAGCGCCGACATGGCCCAGGCCGGGCAGCTCATCCACGGCCACGGCGACGTCATCTCCACCTTCATCGGCTGGGACAGCCTCCTGCTGCAGGCCATCACCGAGGGTGCCGCCGGTGTCATGGCCGGCACCGCCAACGTGATGCCGGCTCAACTGGTCTCGATCCACCGCGCATTGCTCGACGGCGACCTCGTGCGGGCACGCGCCGAATGGGCCGCGATCTACCCGCTCATGGACGCGATCATGTCCGCCCCGTTCATCCCGGCGGTCAAGGCCGCGCTGAACGCGGCAGGAATCCCCGTCGGAGAGCCCCGCGAGCCGTTGGTCTGCCTCGACGCCGCCACGACCGCCAGGATCGCCGCCCTGGTCGAGACGCTCCCGCAGCCCCCCGCCCGCAAGGAGTCCCCGGTCATCACCACCGTCCGCACGTCCGGTGTGCGACGTGCCACGAAGGCGTCGCCTCTGATCACCGAGGCCGACCTGCCCCCGGCCCGGCACTTCGTCGACGGGAAGTTCCTCGACGGCGCGACCGACCGCGTCATCGAGGTGGTCGACCCGAGCACCGAGAAGGTCATCGCCCGGATACCCGAGGGCACCGTCGAGGACGTCGACCGGGCGGTCGATGCCGCGGTCGCGGCCAAGGGGGAGTGGGCGCGGCGAGTCCCCAAGGACCGGGCGGAAGTGCTGCACGCCATCGCCGACCGAGTCGCCGAGCACACCGACGTCCTGGTCAGGCTGGAGTCGGCCAACACCGGCAAGCCGCTCGCGGTGTCGCGGGACGACGTCGCCATGACCATCGACACCTTCCGTTTCATGGCCGGTGCCGTGCGCGCGACCACCTCGATGGCCGCCGGCGACTACGCCGAGAACCACCTCTCGGTCATCCTGCGCGAACCGCTCGGCGTGATCGGTGTCGTCACTCCGTGGAACTACCCCCTGCTCATGGCGGCCTGGAAGATCGCACCCATCCTCGCCGCCGGAAACACCCTCGTCCTCAAGCCCTCCGAGCAGACCCCGCTGACCACCCTGAAGTTCGCCGAAATCGTCGCCGATCTCCTGCCGCCCGGCGTGCTGAACGTCGTCAACGGATACGGCCCGACCGTGGGCGCCCGGCTCGCCGAACACCCGGACGTCGACATGATCGCCCTGACCGGCTCGGTCCCCAGCGGCCGAGCTGTCGCCCGGGCCGCCGCCGGCACCCTCAAGCGGGTCCACCTAGAACTCGGCGGCAAGGCTCCAGTCGTGATCTTCGAGGACGCTGACCTCACGGCCGCCGCTTCGTCCCTGCGCACCGCGAGCTTCTGGAACTCGGGCCAGGAATGCGGAGCTGCCTGCCGCGTCCTCATCCACGAGTCGGTCGCCGAGAAGTTCATCGAGCAACTGGTCGGAGAGGTCAAGTCCCTGCTCGTCGGTGAACCGGCTGCCGGCGAGGACGTCGAGGTGGGCCCCATGGTCTCGAAGGCTCACTTCGACCGCGTCACGGGCTACTTGAAGCGCGCGAAGGCCGAAGGTATCCGGGTGGTGACCGGAGGCGGCGCGATCGAGGGCCCGGGCTACTTCGTGGCCCCGACCGTCCTGGTCGACGTCCCCGAAGGCGCCGAAGCCGCACGCGAGGAGATCTTCGGCCCGGTCGTCACGGTCGAGACCTTCACCGACGAGGAGGAAGCCGTGCGACGCGCCAACGATGTCCCCCTCGGTCTGTCGGCGTCCGTGTGGACCGAGAACGCGCGCCGCAGCCACGACATCGCTGCGCGCCTCGACTTCGGAACCGTCTGGGTCAACTCCCATCTCGTGCTGGCCGGTGAAGTCCCGTGGGGCGGGTTCAAGGGTTCCGGATACGGCCGGGACCTGTCGATCTACGCCCTGGACGACTATTCGCGCACCAAGCACGTCATGCACAACCACGAGCGCTGATCCCGCCCTTCCGGCCTGCGCGGTCTCCACGCGCGGTGCCCGGGCATGCGGACAGAGGATTCCGGAGGTGAGAGGCAGCCGACGACCGCTGCCATGCTGTAAAGGGCTGACTCATCAGCATGCCCAGTCACTTGCACATTTCAGGGGGTTGCCGTGTCCGCGCCGGGGATCGTGTCGTCTTCGTCCGCTCCTTCCGCCCGCCCCGGAGCATCGCCCGCAGACGGTTCGGCGGTCTGGAAAGTGATCACCGGGAGTACGAGGCCGGCGACCGGGCCGGGATCGACGCACGGCTCGATCCTGATGCGACCGTCCGGGATTCGGCCGCCGAGCCGCTGCTGTTCGGGAAGGGGGACCTGGACCGGCTCCGGGACGAGCGGCCGACGGCGGGGGACGGGCCGGTCGAGGAGAAGCTCCACGCCTCCGAGCCTGTACCGGACGTCTTCGGTGATCTCGCCGTGCTGCGGTACCGGGTGCGAGTGGACTTCGCACGCGATGCGAACGCTGCGAGGCCGCGGCCTTCGACGTCTCCCTCGTCCTCGACGGGCGCCCGGACATCTCCAACGAGGGCACCGCCGAGGGATTCCCGGTCCTGGTGCCCCTCGTCAACCTTCACACCATCGGCGCGGGCGGTGGTTCGATCGCCCATGCGGAGGCCGACGGGCTTCGTGTCGGCCCGGAGTCGGCGGGCACCGTACCCGGCCCCGCCTGCTATGCGCGGGGCGGCACCCGGCCCACCGTGCCGAGCGCGATCGCGGACAGTACCCAGCCGATGCCGCCTTCGTCGATACTGAGGTCACCCGGTTGTGTCCCTTGCACACTGGCCTGGCCGGAACAACGGAGAGAGAGGGCCCGCCGCCTGGTCCGCCTGGCAGATCCGCCCCCGGTTTCCACGCAGGACACCCTTGCGCACCGACTTCGCCCCACCCCTGCCGACGGGCACGTTCCCTGGAGCAGACGCTGAACACGTTCAGCGTCGGGACGCGCGTCCTCCGTCCGGAGGTTCCGGCAGATGATCAGCTACGAGACCCGCTCCTCCTGCTTGCTGGAGGCCCTGAGGCTCGTGAAGGTCGTGACGGCGAGCACGAGCACGATGAAGCCGAGTGAGAACGGGATGCCGATCTCGGGGACATGGACGCCGGACTCGTGCAGCGCGTGCAGCACCAGTTTGACGCCGATGAAGCCGAGGATGATCGACAGGCCGTAGCTGAGGTGGACGAGCCTCTTGAGCAGGCCGCCGATGAGGAAGTACAGCTGGCGCAGGCCCATCAGGGCGAAGGCGTTGGCGGTGAAGACGATGTACGGGTCCTCGGTGAGGCCGTAGATGGCGGGGATGGAGTCGAGCGCGAACAGTACGTCGGTGGAGCCGATCGCGAGCATGACGACCAGCATCGGGGTCATGATCCGCTTGCCGTTCTCCTCGATGAACAGCTTGGTGCCGTGGTAGCGGTCGGCCACGCCGAAGCGCTTCTCGGCCATCTTGAGGAGCTTGTTCTCCTGATACTCCTCCTCGTGCGAGCCCTTCTTGGCGTCCTGGACGAGCTTCCAGGCGGTCCAGATGAGGAAGGCGCCGAAGAGGTAGAAGACCCAGGAGAACGTGGAGATGATCGCCGCGCCGGCCGCGATGAACCCGGCACGCAGCACCAGGGCCAGGAGCACGCCGACCATGAGGACCCGCTGCTGGTACTGCGTGGGCACGGCGAACTTCGCCATGATCAGGACGAAGACGAAGAGGTTGTCGACGCTGAGCGACTTCTCGGTGATGAACCCGGCGAAGAATTCACCGGCCGGTTTTCCGCCGCTGAAGACCAGCAGTCCGATACCGAAGAGACAGGCCAGTACGACCCAGACGACCGTCCAGATGCCGGCTTCCTTGATCGACACGTCGTGGGGCTTGCGGCCGATGAAGAAGTCGACTGCCACGAGCACGCAGAGCACTCCGACGGTCAGTGCCCAAGCGGCAAGAGACACATCCACTGTTCCTCCGGACATCGGTGGGGGTTCGACAGAACCCTGTCTTCCTCGGACGGCGCGCGCGTCCGGAGGTGGCAATGATCCACAACGAGGTTGCCTCAGCAGGGTTGGCGCGCGTGGGTAGTGCTAGTGCTCAACGGCAAGGGCGGGAGCTGTCTGTACTTTCGACCTCGCCGTCCTCGGACAACTGGTGCCGGACGACGGCGGGTCGGGGCCTGGCAGACGCGTGGCTGATCAGCCCTCGGGCATCGCCGAGGAGTGGTGGTTGACGATCAGCCACGTCCCGTTGCGCTTCTCGTACTCGTAGGTGTAGCGGGCCTCGACCACGCGCTTCGCGCCCGTCTCCGGGTCGGTCAGGGCGAACTCGTAGACGCCGGTGTCGATCGCGGAGTTGCTGTCGAGCACGTTGACGATCGTCTGGACCTTCTTGCCGACCGGCTTGTTCGGGAGGAAGTGCTCGAAGTAGTCGACGATGCCGGCGCGGTCGGTGCGGACCTTGTTCGAGACCGTGGGCAGGAGGACCGCGTCCTTGGCGTAGCGGTCCGCGACCTTCTTCGGGTCGCCCGTCTGCAGGGCCTTGTTCCAGCCGTCGAACAGAGCGGCGATCTGCTTCTTCGTCGGCTTGGCGGAGTAACCGGCTTCTTGGCCGGCCGAGCTGACACCGGCGGTCACCGTGGCCGCGGTGGCGACGGCAGCGGCTGTGACGAGAGCGGCGCGTATGCGGGTCTTGTTGGTCATCGCAACTCCATTGCGGTTGGAACGGGTTACTCCCTTCGCGTCCTCCGCGGTGGAAGTGACTCCAGAATCACCCGCGGCTGGTTAGCGACCGTCCAAGAGGCATGCAACCAACGGCCAGGACATCTCCAATTCGCTTTGAGTATCGGTGTTGATGTTCTTCCGGTTCGGCTGTGGTGGATGTGTCCGGAGCTGTCTACTGAAGCACCGGCCTTCACCGCACCCGATATCCGACGCCGGCCACTGTCTCGACCACCTGCGGCTCCCCGAGCTTCTTGCGCAGCTTCATCACGGTGACGCGGACGGTGTTGGTGAACGGGTCGATGTTCTCGTCCCATGCCTTCTCCAGCAGTTGTTCGGCGGAGACCACCGCGCCCTCGGCGAGCAGGAGTTCGGTGAGGACGGCGAACTCCTTGTTCGCCAGGCGGAGCCGCTGTCCGTCCCGGAAGGCCTCCCGCTGGGCGGGATCGACCCGCAGGCCCGACCGTTCCAGTACCGGGGGAGCGGCGGGCCGGGCGCGTCGGGCGAGCGCGTGCACACGGGCCGTCAGTTCCGTGAGCGCGAACGGCTTGGGCAGGTAGTCGTCGGCGCCCAGGGCCAGTCCGCTGACCCGGTCATCGACCGTCGCGGCAGCGGTCACCATCAGCACCCGGGTCGAGGCCATGGAGTCGGCAACCACACGGCACACCGCATCGCCGTGCACCCTGGGCAGATCCCGGTCCAGCACGAGGACGTCGTACGCGTGCACCTGGAGATGTTCCAGCGCCTGAGCCCCGTCGTACACCACGTCGACGGCGAAAGCCTTCCGCCGCAGCCATTCGGCGACCGCGTCGGCCAGGACTCTCTCGTCCTCGGCTATCAGGACGCGCACCTTGTGCCTCCCTCTTCGGTGGTTACGCCCCGGTTATCCAGGTCTGTGTTGACTTGTAACGACCTCGGGGACTGGAGGAAGGGAACGACATGAGAACGTCCAGGAAGAAGAGCGTGTGCGTGGTGATCGGGCTGGCCTGTCTGACGGTGGGCCTGCCGACCGCACCGGCGTCGGCGGCGCCGCCGTCCGCCGTGGCGAGCGCGATCGCGTACAAGGCCGCCGCCCTGCCGACGGCGGTCACGGCGCCCCCGGAGGGCAACGGCAAGGCCTTCCACCACAACCCGATCATCGACTACAGCGGCAAGCTCCAACTCCCCGCGAACTACACGGAGGAGGAGCTCCTGGTCTCCGGCACCGCCGACGTGTACGAGCACGGCGCCGACGGTGACGTACGCGTCAAGGAGTCCGACGTCCCCTACACGACCCGGGTGCTGGTGCGGATGCCCAAGGACCCCGGAGACTTCAGCGGCAATGTCCACCTGGAGGCGGGACCCTCCGGCCTGGACGGCTTGTCCCGCTCCGCCGACAAGGTGTTCGCCGACGGCGATGCCTGGGTCACCGTCCTCACCCATGCGTTGTCCTCCTCCACGCAGCGCATGAAGACGGCCGACCCGGTCCGCTACGACGCCCTGAGCCTCCCGGAGTTCGGCCAGAACTGGGACATCCTCAGCCAGGTGGGGCGGCTGCTGAAGACCCGTACCGCCGACAACCCGCTGAACGGCTACGGGGTTCGGAAGGTGTACGCCAACGGCTGGGCCTTCGCTGCCTCGGTCTGGCTGACGTACACCGGCGAGGGCTTCCACGACCGTCTGCGCATGCCCGGCGGCCGTCCGATCTTCGACGGCTACCTGATCGGGAACGCAGGCGACTACCAGCCGGTCAACTCGACCGCACCGGCCGTCGCCAAGGACGATCCACGCCAGAAGGTGCGCGATCTCGACGTCCCGGTCGTCGTGCTCCTCACCGGCCCCCAGGATGACAACCGCCGCCGTCCGGACGGCCCCGGCTACCGGGTCTACGAGGTCGCAGGCGCCTCGACCGCAGCCCCGCGCGCGGCCCGCGCCTATGGTCAGACTCCGGAGTCCTTCCTCACCACCGGCCCCTTCGCCTGTGACTACGACGTCAGCCGCTTCCCCTTCAACCAGTTCTTCCAGTCCTCGCTGACCCGTCTGGAGAACTGGTCCGACAAGCGCGAAACCCCGCCGCCCTCCCAGCAGTTCGAGCGCAACGCCGACGGCACCGCGAAGCTCGACGCGTACGGCATTCCTCTCGGTGGTGTCCGATCCACCTATACCGATCTGCCCACCGCCCGCTACTTCGCCAACTCCACCGACCAGCGCTACTCGATCTGTGCCAGCGCGGGAGCCCAGGAGCCTCTCACGCAGGAGCAGTTGAAGTCGCTCTACGGGAGTAAGGCGTCCTACGTGAAGAAGGTCGTCCGGGAGGCGAACCGGCTGGAGCGGCAGGGCTGGCTGCTGCCGGACGACGCGCGGGAGATCCGGCAGGAGGCGAAGGCCGTCGCCGACTTCTGACGTCACGTCAGTCTCCCCGCCGTACCGGCAGGACCACTGCTGAAGGGTGGTCCGGGTCATGGAAGACCAACTGGTCGGCGGGGACCAGGGCGGTCGCCGTCGCCCTCGGCTCGCCGGAGCCGGGGTTGCGGTTGTAGCGCGGGAAGGCGCCGCTGGAGACCTGGACGCGGATGCGGTGACCGCGCCGGAACCGGTACGCCGTCGGCCACAGCCGCACCTCGGCCCGGGAGAGCGTGTCGGCGCCGGTGAGGCTCACCAGCCCGTCGCACACATTGGTCGAGCGGCCCTTCTCGTCGACGTCGCACAGGCGGACGAAGACATCGGAGTACGGCAGGGAGGAGCTGAACCAGATCTCGGCGCTCACCTCGCCGATCACCTCCGCGTCCTGTTCCAGTGCTTCGGTGGTGTATGTCAACACGTCCTCTCTGGCTTCGAGTTGACGGTTGTCGACCCGGCCCGCCCTGACTCCGACGGCCATCCGGACACCACCGACGGCCGGGGTCGGGTCGGCCGGGTCGTAGGTGTAGCCGTCCGCTGCCGAGGAGACGGGCGGCTCCGCGGACAGCACCCCGCCGGGGTGGAGGCGCAGCCGCTTCGGCTCGTACCCGGGCGGCGGCCAGGAGGCGAAGTCCCGCCACCGCTCCTCGCCCATCACGTACAGGCGTACGGCGGCTTTCTCCTCCGGCTGCTCGCCGCGTGCGAGCGGCAGCGCGAAGTCGAGGGCCTCGGCGGTCGCCGCCGCGCTCGCGCCCATGGAGATGTGGGACCACGGGCCGACGGTGAGCCGGGCCGTTCTTCTCCCGGCCTTCTGGAGCTCCTGGAAGTCGCGGAGTTGGCCGGGCAGGAAGATGTCGTACCAGCCGCCGACCGTGCTGACCGGCACCGTGATGTCGGAGACCCGGGCGCGGTGGTCGGCCGGCTGCCAGAAGGGGGCGTCGGCGTCATGGGCCAGGACGTTCTGGAAGTAGGGCGACGGGTGGCCGAGGACGGCCGAGTCGGCGTCCGTGAGCGGCAGTGTCGTCATCGCCCGGCGCACTTTCCCCGCGCCGAGAAACTGTCCCAGCCGTGAGCTCTGCCGTTCTTGGCCGGCCACCTGCACGCCCCAGCCGAACGGCGCCTCCAGAGAGAAGCCGTCGGTCCTCAACTGCTCCAGGGTGAAAGCCGATTCTGACAGTGACGGCAGGATCGCCCGCACCCGGTCCGGTACGGCGTCGGCGACCGCCCACTGGACGAAGCCGAGGTAGCTGCCGCCGAACAGGACGACCCCCTCGCCGCACCAGGACCGGGCGAGCAGCCAGTCCAGGGTGTCGAGGCCGTCCTCGCGCTCCCGGCGCAGCGGGTCGAAGTCGCCGCCGGAGCCGAAAGTGCCGCGGGTGGACTGCACGACGACCTGGTAGCCGCGCTCGGCGAGCGGGCGGGCGAGCTGGGTGGCGATCATGCCGGTGCGGCCGTATGGGCTGCGGAGCAGGGCGGTGGGCAGGCCGTCGCCGCCCAGGCTCGGGATCCACCGGTCCGCGAGCAGGACGGTGCCGTCCCGCATTGTCACCGGGCGGTCGCGTTCGACGGTCAGGCGGCGGGTGCGGGGTGGGGAGAGGTGGAGCAGGCGTTGCAGAGCGTGGCTGGCGAGGCTCATGTGAGGTCCTTGCGGGTCGGTGGGTGAATAGGGGCATGGCTCCGCCACGGCCCGGCGGGAAGTGACGGCGAACGGGGTTGGTGCGGGGGTGAGTTCAGTCGATCCGCGGCTGGACCAGGCCGGCGTCGTATGCCAGGATCACGGCCTGGACGCGGTCGCGGGCACCGAGTTTGGCGAGAACCCGGCCGACGTGCTTCTTCACCGTCGATTCCGTCAGCACGAGCCGGTCGGCGATCTCGGTGTTGGTCCAGCCCCGGGCGATGGCGAGCAGCACCTCGTGCTCGCGTTCGCTGAGCGCGCTCAGGCGAGGGTCGGCCGCTGTTCCGGGGGAGAAGAGCCGGTGGGCGTGGGCGTCCAGGAGGCGCCGGGTGAGGCGGGGGGCCACCACCGCGTCCCCGGTGGCCACCGCGTTGATGCCGGCGATGAGTTCCTCAGGGCGGGCGTCCTTGAGGAGGAAGCCGCTGGCTCCGGCCCGCAGGCCGGCGTGCGCGTACTCGTCGAGGTCGAAGGTGGTGAGGATCAGGACGCGGGTGCGGCCGCCGGCGGCGACGATGCGGCGGGTGGCCTCTATGCCGTCCATGCCGGGCATGCGGATGTCCATCAGGGCGACGTCCGGGCGTAGTTCGGCGGCCATGCGGACCGCTTCCGCGCCATGTCCGGCCTCGCCGACGCACTCCATGCCGGGGGCGCTCCTGAGCAGCATCCGGAAGCCGAAGCGCTGCATGGGCTGGTCGTCGACGATCAGGACGGTGGTCATGAGGGCTGGCCTCCCGAGGCCGAGGCCGGAGCAGGGGCAAGAGCAGCGGACTCGCCGGGAGCCTCGGACTCCGGTACGTCCAGCGTGACGTCCAGGAGCCAGCCGGGCCGGTCGGTGCGAGGGCCCGCGGTGACCGTACCGCCGTACATCGCGGACCGCTGGTGGATGCCCACCAGACCGTGCCCGGACCCGTCGCCGCCGGGGCGCGCCGACGGCGCCCCCGTGGGCGGGCCCGTGTCGGCGATCCGGACGCGGATGCCGGCCGGGCCGGCGGCCACGGTCGTCTCGGCCTTCGTACCCGGGCCGGCGTGCTTGAGGGTGTTGGTCAGCGCTTCCTGCACGATGCGGTAGACGGTCAGTTGCACTCCGCTTCCCAGCGGGGCGAGGTCTCCCTCCGTGCGGTAGGAGACGGCCACTCCGGCGGCACGTACCCGAGACAGCAGCGTATGCAGGTCGCCGAGGCCGGGCTGCGGGCCGAGCGGCGGCTCTTCCTGCCGCCGTGAACCCAACACCCCCAGGACTCGGCGGAGTTCGTCCATCGCCTGCCGGCCCGTGTCGCCGATCATGCGCAGTGCCTCGGAGGTGTCGTCGTCTTGGTGCGCGCTGAGCGAGGCGGCGCCGTCGGCCAGGCCGACGATGACGGAGAGGTTGTGGCCGACGATGTCGTGCATCTCCCGGGCCACCCGGGAGCGTTCGGCAGCCGCGGTGATCTGCATGCGTTGGTCCCGCTCGATCTCCAGCCGGGCCGACCGCTCCTTGAGCGCCGCCAGGTACACCCGCTGGATACGCAGCGCCAGCCCCAGGGCGACCGCGGCGATCACCTGGCTGACCAGGAGCAGCAGCCCCAGCCAGGGCTGCTGGGTGGGGAGCAGGAACCAGACCGCCAGGCACATCTCGACGAGCGCCACCGCCGTCGCCCGGCCCAGCATCCGCAGCGGCCCGTGCAGCGCCAGGTTGTGCAGGGCGGCGAGCAGACAGGCGGCGGCCAGCAGCCATAGATCCAGCGCCCACGGCACTACGGCGAACGCGGCGACGACACCGAACACGACGGCCGGTTTCCGGCGCCGCCACCACAGCGGTACGACCATGACGGCGGTGACGACCACCAGCAGCCCGACCGGCAGCGCCGCATGCGCCGCCGAGGTCTCGAACGGACCGCTGTCGT
Organism: Streptomyces geranii; assembly: GCF_002954775.1. GTDB lineage: Bacteria > Actinomycetota > Actinomycetes > Streptomycetales > Streptomycetaceae > Streptomyces > Streptomyces geranii. The sequence goes on along the minus strand of NZ_PJME01000021.1, from coordinate 5,745 downwards.
CACCGAACAGCACGTCCAGCAGCGTCACGGCGACGATGACCGGCAGGACCAGCGAGTCGAACAGCCATCGGTGCCGCCGGTCTATCCGGCGCACCCGGGCCTGCGCCCGCAGCATGCGGCCCACCACGGGGAGCCGCCAGGCCGACTCAAGGCCCGCGGGCGGGGGCTGCCCGGGTCCGGCCGGGGAGTGGTCGGCCGGACCCGGAGTCCTCGGCGTGCTGCTCGTCATCTGCGTACCGTCCACTCGGGTCAGGCGTCGGTCCGGGTCAGCCGGACGCCGGCCATGGTCAGCGTCAGCACCGCCCATCCGGCGAGCGCGGCCAGAGCGGCACCGGGGGCGAGCAGATCCGCCGAGCCGTGCAGGGCCGTCAGCGACTCGCCGGCCTTGCTGGGCAGGTACGGGGTGACGGCGTCGCCCACCGAGTCCGGCAGCAGCGAGGTCAGGCCCGGCACGATGAGCAGCACGGACACCAGCACGGCGATGCCGGACGGGGTGGACCGAAGCAGCGCGCCCAGGGCCACGCCCCACACGCCGATCAGCCCCAGGTAGAGACCGGCACCGGTGAGGGCGCGCAGCACCCCGTCGTCCCCGAGGGCGAGCGTGATGTCAGTGTCCTTGAGGGTGAGGCCGCCGAGTTGGAAGGCGGCCAGGGCACCCGCCGCGGTCACGCCGGCCGTGACGACGCCGAGGACGAGGCCCTTCGACCACAGCACCGGAAGCCGTTTCGGTACGGCCGCCAGCGTGGAGCGGATCATGCCCGTACTGTACTCACCGGCCGAGACCAGGACGCCGAGCACTCCGACGGCGAGGGCGGCGAAGGTCATGCCGGTCAGCGCGAGGGCGACCGGGCTGTCGCCGAGGGGTGGTCCGCCGGTGTCGGCGGTGCCGGGGCTGTAGGCCGCCGACGCGATGGTCCCGATCGCGACCAGGACGACCACGGACAGGCCGAGGGTGACCCAACTCGAGCGTACGGACCAGAACTTGCTCCACTCCGAGCGCAGCACCCGCCACACGGTGACCCTGTACGGGGCCCGATCGCCCTGGCGGGAGGTGATGGTCGTGGTGGTCATCAGGCTGCCTTCAGGGTGGTGGCGGTGGAGCTTTGGTACTCCACCACGTCGCTGGTCAGTTCCATGAACGCCTCCTCCAAGGAGACGGTCTGCGGGGTGAGTTCGTAGAGGGGGATGCCATGCTGCGCGGCCGTCACGCCGATCCGGCGGGAGTCCATGCCGTCGACCACAAGCTCCTGCGCGTCGGTGGACGTGATGGTGACTTCCGGCCCGGACAGTGCGGCCCGCAACCGCTCCGGCTCGGTGGTGGCGACCTTCACACCCCGTCCCCCGGCTCGCTGGATGAACTCCTCGACCGTGGTGTCGGCGAGCAGTCGGCCCCGGCCGATGACGACAAGCTGGTCGGCGATCAGCGCGGTCTCGCTCATCAGATGCGAGGACAGCATGACCGTACGGCCTTCCGCGGCGAGCCCGGACAGCAGGTTGCGCACCCACAACACCCCTTCCGGGTCAAGCCCGTTGACCGGCTCGTCGAGCATGATGATCTCCGGGTCGCCGAGCAGCGCGGCGGCGATGCCGAGCCGCTGGCCCATGCCCAGGGAGAAGGCACCGGCCCGTTTGTGGGCCACGCTCGTGAGGCCGGCCAGTTCGATGACCTCGTCGACGCGGTGGCGCGGGATGCCGTGGGTGTGGGCGAGGGCCATCAGGTGGGCGAGGGCGGTCCGGCCGGGGTGGACCGAGCGCGCCTCCAGCAGTGAGCCGATCTCCTGCAGGGGCGCGCGGTGTTGGGCGTACCGCTTGCTGTTCACGGTCACTGTTCCGCTGGTGGGCCGGTCCAGGCCGATGATCATGCGCATGGTCGTGGACTTGCCGGCTCCGTTGGGTCCGAGGAAGCCGGTCACGCGGCCCGGACGGACGGTGAAGGTCAGGTTGTCGACGGCTGTCTTGTCGCCGTAGCGCTTGGTGAGTTGCTGTACTTCGATCACGGGTGCCGGTCCTCCAGGGCGCCGATCTGTCCGCGCGAATCGACGGGCGGTCCGCCTTCGCGTCACGGCCACTGCTCGGCCGTGGCACCAAGCTAGGCGCGGATCGGGCGGGCTCCCTGGGGCCAAGGGGGACTTTGTTGGGTGCGGAAGTGGTACTGCGGTACCAGTGCGGTGTTCGGCCAAGGCCATGTGCTTGAGGGGAGTTGTACCGCTTCCCATGAAGAAGAGGATCCGCATCGAGGGTAGGGCTGCCATCGCTCCCTCTCGATATCGTCCAGTGGGCACCCGAAGCTCTGGGCGTCCGAACTCATCTTGAGTCTCGCGAAAAGCACGAGGCAATACCCTGCGCCCGCCGGGCGACGTCGCCCGGCGGCCAGCCGTACGGGTACGTGTCCGACACGCGAATTTCCGTCGACCGGGTCCGCGCCCGGTCCCTGGTCCGATACCTCAAGCCCTGGTGAAGTACCCCGACCAGAGGAACTCTTGTGAAGTCTTTACTCAAGTCGGCTCAGCGGCAGACGGCAGGGTCGGCGATCTCACGGATTCTCGCTGTAGATTTTTTTGATCCCCGTCTGATAATCCTGTGAAGCGCCTTTGAAGCGTTACGGCTTCGCTGGGCGCGGTGAGCGCCATTGTGGTGCTGATCCGATCGATTGAGTCCCCCAATGTCCCGCCCCCCCACGCGAGCGGTCCTTCTCCTTGTCGGCGTCTCGCCGGGGCCATCTCGACATGAACCGGTGAACCAGATGGGTACAACCCCCGCTTCGACGTCCAGCGGCCACAAGCCAGCACTGGTCTTCGTAGCTCACCACAAGCGCTCTCAGGAGACGCTTTTGTGCCGGCAGCTTCGATCTCAGGGCCTGCGGGTCGCGGCACTCCGTTCCGGAGACGATGCCTACCTGCTGCGGCAGATTCACGATTGCACGCCGGATGTGGTGCTCCTGGCGGTCGAGTCGTCCAGGAGCACGTCCAGCGCTGTCACGCTGGCGCAGGGTCTACGGAGTGAGCCACTCCGGCCCGGCATCCTCTTTCTGGTCGACGGCCCGTGCCGGGCCGCGGATCTCAGCCTCGGCGACGACCACGCGCACGAGGGCTGTTCGCCCGGCGAGCTGGCCCTCCGTATCGAGGTGATGCTGGCCAGGCAGTCGCCAGAGGTGTCTCGTGCACCCGGACGAAGACCTCTCCCACCAGGGTTCCAGGTTCTGGCGGACCACCGGCGAGTCCTGCTCCACGGTCAGGATGTCCAGCTCACCGCGACGGAGTTCGACATCCTCCACGTACTGATGGAACGCGCAGGTCAGGTGGTGTCGAAGGGGGAGATCCTGGACTGTGTCTGGCACCACGATTTCAATGGCGAATCGAACATCGTCGAGGCGTACATCTGCAACCTGCGCCGCAAGCTCACGGACTCGTCCCGCACGCTCATCGTCACCGTGCGAGGCATCGGCTACCGGCTGGCCTGTGACGAGCAGTCCTGACCGGCTGGTTCCGCGTCCTTCCCGATGGCTCGTCAGATATCCCTTAATCCTCCTTTAAGGGTTCTCGCCTCGCAGCGTGTTGGAGTACTCACGTCAACCAGGCATCGAAAGGAGCCAGCTCTGTGAGACCCACTAGAGCCCTGACCGCGGCCGCCGGAACCGTCATCGCCGCGGCCGCCCTGATCGCGGGTACGGCGACGCCGTCCGCCGCGGCAGTGTCCGACTGCCCCGACTTCGGCGTCGTCTGCGCCTTCAAGGACGTCAACTACGGAGGAAAGCCGGTGTGGACCGAGAGCCGCCCCGGCTACTACAGCTTCACCGGTTCGATCCGGGGAACCACCTCGGTCATCAACCGAACCGCGTACAAGATCCGGATCGTCGGGTCCAACCAGTTCCTGGGTTACTGCATCAGCCGGGGCAAGGCGGTCCGTGACCTGCCGGACGGCTTCGACGACAAGCTGAGTGTCATCGAGATCGATCCGCCCGCCAGTTCCACCTGCGACTACACCTTCTGAGGCCGATGACCATGGGACACATCTCGCGAAGCGGTTCGCGGAGACTGCGGGTGCGCACTGCGCTCGCGGGCTTCATAGCCGTGGCCGGTCTGGTCGGGCTCGCCGCGGCCCCTGCTTCCGCCGCCCCCTACGACGACTGCAAAGGCCTGCGTCTGGTCTGTGTCTTCGAGCACCCGGGCCACGGTGGGCAGGCCGTGTGGACCGCTGCTGAGGACGGCACCTACCGCATCAACTACCGCACGCGTACGACTGGTTCGAGCATCACCAACTTCACGGGGCGCTTCATTCACGTCAAGCCGTACGGCGGCGGCCAGGCCTGCTACGTCGGCATCGGCCGCGAGGCCGATCTGCGCGCCCCGGTGAACGACAACATCGGCGAAATCATCGTGACCAGCTGGAACGGCGGCTTCCCGGCCTGCTGACGCCGCGACGTGTCACAGCGCTCTGGAGCGCACTCCCGTATGCACATCCTTCGACTCCTCAGGAGACATGAATGAAGGCCATGACCCCCCACGTCCCCAAAGCCCTCCGTGTGGTCCTGACGGGCGGTGTTCTCACCGGCGTCGCCCTGACAGGACTGGCGGTGCCCGCCCAGGCGGCCACGACGGCCGACTGCAGCAGCTTCAAGCGGGTCTCGGTGATCAGCAAGCGCGAGATCCTCAACCCCGTCGCCAGCGGCGAGCTGCGCAACGGAACCAGTGAGACACAGATGCTGGTCATCGAACGGTCGATCATTGACAAGCGCACCACGAGCAAGGAGTTCCGTACCGAGTGGAAGCTCTTCGAGGGCGCGTTCACGGCCGGCGTCTCCAGGTCGGTTGTCGAGGAGCACACCATCAGCGGTGTTCAGCAGGCCCGGATCTCGGTGCCCGCCAGGCGAGTGGTCGCGGTCACGGGCTCCATCCGCACCTGGCGTGTGGAGAGCGAGGTGACCACCCGCAACAGCAACTGCAGCTACAGCACCCGCCGCGTCACGGGTGACGTGGCCACCACGGACGACATGGTCTGGAATCCCCGCGACATCGGTCCCGCGTGACGGGACCTGCGTCCGAAGGTCCGCAAGGAATCCGCCCCGACCCAGAGAGCACCTCAATGAAGAAGAAGCTCGCGTACCCCCTCGTTGTCGCATTCGGCATGTGCATGACAGTTCTTGGGTTCGGCGCGCCCGCCGCCCAGGCCAAGGCGTCCGACTGCAAGCAGGCTCAGTTCTGCTTCTTCGCCGACTCGAACTTCGAGGGGCAGAAGACGTTCTGGTGGGACAACGGGGTCCCGCTGTCGACGAAGCTGGACGTCAGATCGTTCGACGTCTCACGGACCGCTTCGTCGGTCATCAACAACACGCCGTACTACGGCCACATCTGGAACGCCTCGGGTGCGCACCGCTGCCTGCCCCCCGGCTACACGTTCAAGTTCGTGGGCAACGACTACAACGACAAGATCACCCACTTCGGTCTCTACACCGACTGGTGCTGAGCCATCCGCCCAGTGAGTTCTGAACGGGTGTGCACGGCCATAGTCCGTACACACCCGTTCAGGTGATGTTCGTGTCGGTGGTTCAGTCCTTTCCGGCGAGCCGCCAGATCTGGTTCTTCTTGGTGGTCAGCGTGGATCCCGTGTCACAGGTCCATTGGTGGACCTTGGCGCCGGTGGCGGTGGAGATGCCGCTGACGTCCACGCACTTGCCGCTGTTGACGGCGACGAGCTGGTAGTCGTGGCTGTTGCCCAGCGCGGTCACGGCGTTCAGTGTGAAGCGCT
>NZ_PJME01000020.1 GCF_002954775.1 Streptomyces geranii | reverse complement strand
TTCAACAAGCTCAAGCACAACAAAGCCCTCGCCACCCGCTACGACAAACGCGCCCGCCACTACCAAGCCCTGGTCACCATCGCCTGCCTACGACTCTGGCTCCCCTGACATTGCGGACACGACCTAGACTCCCGGCCATGGATGACACCAGCGCCCTGGACCGGCTCGCCGCGGGCAAATATCTGCTGATCACCAGCTATCGCAAGAACGGCACGTCCGTCGCCACCCCGGTCTGGGTGGTGCGGGACGGGGACGCGCTCGGCGTCTGGTCGGTGACCGACTCCTGGAAGGTGAAGCGGATCCGCAACCGGGCCGACGTACTCGTCGGCCCCTGCGACGTCCGCGGCAACCCGTCCGGCGACTCGGTCCCCGGCACCGCCGAGATCCTCGACCAGCCCGCGACCGACGTCTACCGGGGGCTCCTCGCCCGCAAGTACGGCCTGATGGGCCGCCTCACCCTGCTGGGCAGCCGCCTCCGACGAGGGCGGACGGGCACGGTGGGAATCCGTATCACCCTCACGCAGGCGTAACGGAAGCCTGTCGGTCTCCGCGCCGAACTAGTGTCGGCAGAGATGGCAGGTATTTCATTGCCGGGCCCCTTGAAGGCGGAAAGTGTCGACAGTAGTGTCCGAGTCGACCCCCGCATGAGGAGACCGGCATGCCAGAGCTGCCCCCTGCCCGCCTCGTCCGGCGCGGCGACGAACGGTACGAACGGGCCCGCCTCGACGCCGTCTGGAACGAACGCAAACCCGCACGCCACCCCGACGTCGTCGTCCTCGCCGAGGACGAGCGGGACGTGGTCGCCGCCGTACGGCTCGCCCGCCGCGAGGGACTGACGGTCGGCATCCGCTCCGGCGGCCACAGCTGGGTCGGCAACGGCGTGCGGGACGGCGGCATGCTGCTCGACCTGTCCCGGCTGCGGGACATCACCGTGGACCCGGAGCGGCGGACGGCCACCGCGCAGCCCGCCGCCAAGGGGCCGGAACTGCTCCAACTCCTCGCACCGCACGGCCTGTTCTTCCCCACCGGACACGCGCCGACCGTCGGCCTCGGCGGCTTCCTCGTCGGCGGCGGCTACGGCTGGGACTCCCGCAGGCTCGGCCCCGCCTGCCTCGGCATCGAGGCCGTCGACGTCGTCCTCGCCGACGGTACGCTCGTCCACCGCGCGACCGACGCCACGCACCCCGACCTGCTGTGGGCGGCACGGGGGAGCGGCCCCGGCTTCTTCGGCGTCGTCACCCGCTTCCACCTCGCCCTGCACGACCACCCGCGCCGCATCCGCCGCACGGTGCACAGCTATCCCCTCGACCTGCGCGACGAGGTGCTGACCTGGGCCTACGACAAGCTGGACGACCTCGACCCCGCCGTGGAGTTCTCGGCGAAGGTCGGGTGGGGGTCTGGGGGCCTGCCCCCGGAAAAGCACAGCACTCCGGGGCTCGACCGCAGGACCGTCTCCCTCACGGCGACCGCGTTCTGCGGCAAGGACGACGAACTGCTGGCCCCGCTGGAGGACGCGCCCTTCCGGGACCGAGCCGTACGGTCCGTCGTGGCCGTCGACACGACCATGCCCGAGCTGTACGACGCCGCTGACCGCCTCACCCCGCCCGGCATGCGCTGGGCCCTCGACGGCATCTGGACCGACGGCCCCGTCGAGCGCATCCTCGACGCCTCCCGCCCCCTGTTCGACTCGATCCCGGACACCACCAGCCATGTCCTGTGGATGCTCTGGGGCGGCTTCCCGGAACGGGCGAACGCCTGCTGGTCCAGCCAGGCCAAGGTCTATCTCTCGCCCAACGCGGGCTGGACCGACCCCGCCGAGGACCTCGCCCACGAGCAGTGGGCGCACGGCCAACTGGCCGCGATCCAGCACCTGTCGAAGGGCCTGCAGTTCTCCGACAACAACCTCGCCGACCGCCACGACCACGGACTCAGCCCGGCCAACTCGGCCCGCCTGGAGGAGATCAGGGCCACCTACGACCCCGAGGGCCTGTTCCACACGTACATGACCCCTCGCGAGTCGACCACCGCGTACGCCGCCACCCTCCTTGATCGCCGGCCCGAGGCGCGTCCCGAGCCACGTCCCGAATCGGCCCGGAAGTGACCCCGCGCTTCGACCATGTAGGCATCTCCGTACCGGACTTGGAGGCCGCCACCGCCTGGTACCGCGAGGCACTGGACCTCACCGAGGAGCACGCCTTCGCCGTCCCCGGCACCGATCTGCGTGGGGTGATGCTCCGTCATGCCAGCGGCTACCGCGTCGAGTTGCTGCACCGCCCGGGCGCCGTACCCGGTCTCGCCGCCGACAGCCCCTTGGAGGCCGCGCACACGCTCGGCCTCGGGCACCTCTGCCTCAGCGTGGACACTCCCGCCGAACTCGACCTCGCCTACGCCCGGTTGGTGGCGAAGGGCGCCCTGGAATGCATGACACCGCGTCCCGCGCCGCGCCCGGGCGCCCGGATGGCGTTCGTCGCCGACCCGTACGGCAACCTCATCGAACTGATCGACCGGCCCCCGACGTCCGCTGCGGCCTGAGCAGGAAAAGGTGGGCCCGCTCCCCGAAGGGACAGCGGGCCCACCAGTCACTCGTACGCCACGGACGCTACGGACTCACCCCTGCGAGGCGTCCAGCACCGTCCCCGTGAACTCGGGGCCCGGAATCGGCTCCCCGGTCTCGTCGTCGAAGTCCGTCACGCGTACGCGTACCGACTCCGCCGGCTCGGCCACCGTGTCCGCGACCGTCGGGATGCTCAGGTCCACGCTCGACTCGCCCGCCGGGATCGTCGTCCACAGATAGAGGCCCTCGATCTTGGACAACGGCCGCTCCGGCAGCGGTGACTCGCCGGAGATCTCCGCCAGCCACGCCGGATCGACGTCCGTCGTGGACAGCTCGGTCCCGCCGGTCACCGGCACCACCTCCAGGATGGCGTTCATCTCGGTGCCGGACGTCGCCGACAGCGTCGCACGCCAGGTCAGCGGCTGTCCCTCGGTGACCCGGTCCGCGACCGGCGCGAAGGTCACCGTGGGCCGGGGATCGTCGTTCAGGGCGGTCACCCCGCCGACGTACGAGCCGACGACCGCGCCCCGTACCGCCTTCACGAACACGAACTGCCAGGCGTCGTAGCCGTATTGGGTGTCACCCTTCACCGTCACCGGCACGTCGATGCTCTGCTGCCCGGGGCGCACCGTCACCAGCCGGTTCGTCACCGTCTCCGAACCGGGATTCTGCGCGTACACCCGAACCGTGCCGCTCGCGGCGCCCGGTCCGGCGACCCGGACCGGTACCTGGTAGGTGCGGGTGCCCGAGTCGCCCTCCTTGACGGTCAGCCGGCCGATGTCGACGCGCGGCAGCGCGGCCGGGCGTACGGCGGGCGTGCCCGGGCGCCAGGCCCAGGTGTCGATCAGCCAGGCCTGCCCCGAGCGGCTGCGCGGCGTCAGCTCCACGCTGCGCACCTTGCGCAGGTCGACCCCGGCGGAGACGGCGGCCGACAGCGGTACGCGGACCTCCCGCGCCCAGTACGAGGCCGTCCGGTTGCTCCCGGGCAGCCCGTCCACGCGGACCCGGCCGAGGGTGGCGCGCTTGCCCGCGGTGTCGGTGACCGACACGTCCAGCTGTGTCCCGGTGGTGTTCGGCGGCACGACGACCCGCAGGGCGAGCGCCTTGGCGCCGCGCAGGGACACCGGCCGCTCGGGACGCACCTCGACGGCGGCACCCGGCTGCGACCACTTGAAGGTGATCGCCCGGCGACCGACCTCCGGGCTGGTCACCCAGCCCGCGAAGTGCGGCGACTGCCCGCCGCCCTCCGCGGCCAGACACCTGACCGAGGGCCGGTCGTCCACCGCCGAGCAGAGCCGTCCGCCGCCGCCCTGCACGGTCACCGCGTCGTCCGGCAGGATGCCGGCGGAACGGTTCGCGCCCACGGCGTGCGTGAGGACCCGGGCCGGGTCGGCCGACGGGGCCCGGCGGCCGGAGCCGTCGAGCAGCGGACGTACCCGGTCGTCGCCCGCGACGAACAGCCGGGCCGCCGCCGCGATGTAGGTGGCGCCCGCCTTGTGCTGCTGGTCGGCGGTCAGCCGGGTCCTGGTGCCGACGTCGCACACCGGGTCCTTGCTGTCCGGGTCGGTCCAGAAGTCGTCGTCCGCCGGGGCCTGCGCCTGCCCCGGCGTCCACTCGGTGTTGAAGTAGTTGTGGTTGGCGCCGATCACGTACACCGCGCTGTGCAGCGCCGCGCCACGGCTGATGCCACGGGTGCCGTCCACGGCCAACTCGCCCTGGAGATCGGACACATCGCCGTCGCAGCCCGGCAGGATCGTCACCGACGGCACATCGGCCGCCGGGTTCTGCCCGAAGATCGTCGGGCCGATCAGGACCGTACCCCGGATGTTCCAGCGCACCGGGCCGCCGTACCCGTCCTGGTCGGCGGGCGGGCGGCTCAGGCTGTCCATCGCGGCGCGGTTCACGCCCTCGCCGCCGCGCGAGTGGCCGACCAGCAGCACCCGCGAGAGGTCGGCGACCGGCGCGTTCCGGACGACCGCCGGGGCCGAGGGCCGGTTCGCCGCCCAGTCGGCCCAGTGGGCGAGATGCTGCCGGACGAGGGAGGAGCGGGCCTGTGCCCCGGCGTCCTCGGCGTTCGCGTCCTGGGCGTTGATGCCGTTCGCGGAGATCGACACCGTCACATAGCCCTGCGAGGCCAGGAGCTTCTGGTCGCGCAGATAGCCCCGGTAGCTCGGGATCTGCTTCTCACCGGCCGGGCAGGGCCACTCGCCGCTGATCTCGTCGGTGCCGGGCTTGTAGCAGGTCGAGTGGCGGCCGTGCAGGAACAGGGCGAGCGGCCTGCGGCCGGTGGCGCCGGTCGGCGCGACCACCACGGCCTTCATCTCCACCGGCACGGCAAACCCGGGCAGCTTCACCGAGTCGAGCGTGTACTCGCCCGAGACCGTACGGTACGAGCCCGGCTTGCCGGGGTCGACGGGGTTGGCCGGCGCCGGTGCGGGCGGGGCGACCGCCGCGCGCCGCCCGTCCGGGACGGCGGCGACTCCGGCCGCGTCCAACCGGCGTCCGCCTGCGCGCACTTGGAGGTCGTCGAGCCCCCTGGTGCCCTGAAGTCCCCGCGCGTTCAGGGCGTCTTCGAGCGGGAGCCGGAACGTCCGGCCGTCCTGCGCGGCGTCGGGGCGGCCGAGCAGCCGGTCGCCCGCGTAGAACTCGACGCGCGCGTCACCCATCGGGACCGGTCTGTCCGAGCGCCAGACGAGCTGCCGGTCCGCCCCCTCACCGCTGAACTTCCAGCCCGAGGGCAGCTGTTGGGCCGCCGCCTCCGGCCGGGGCGACGGCTCCGCCTGCGCCCATCCTGGCGATGCCCCCACCACCGCGAGTACCGCCGCAGCGGTGACCCATATTCGCCGGGCACGTAGCAATGGTCTCCTCCTCCTGGCCTTGCTCAGGAGCCCTGGGTTTCCCGACGGCCCCTCTCGCCCCGGAGGACGGGATCAGGGACCTGTGGGTTGCCTGTGGGGAAGTGGAGAAGGAGGAAAGGTAGTTGAGGGACCGTCAAAAATCAGTGTCAGTGCGGTCGTTGGGGCGTCGGACCGTCAGAGCCAGGCGCGGTACGGCTCGTCGAGGAGCTGGAACACCGGCTCGCCGCGCACCGGGTCCTTCGCGGTGGCCAGCCTGACCCGGTCCCCGCTGTGGATACCGGCGGCCGGACCCATCACCCGGCCGCGCACGACGAAGCCCTCGGCCATCTCGACGAGCGACACATTGCGCGCGCCCGGGGTGTTCCGGTTGACCACCGTGGCGTGCCGGACCGTGCCCGAGCCCTCGCTGCGCTCCGTACGCAGATCGCTGCCCGCGCAGACCGGGCAGAGCAGCCGGTGGTACATCGCCGTACCGCACCAGCCGCAGCGCTGGAAGACCAGGGTGTTGGTGCTTGTGTCGGCCGGGGCGTCGAGCAGGCCCGTGGCGGAACCGACGGCCATCGGACGAGTGGCGCCTAGTGAGTGGTACACGGTGTCATCTCCCTGCGCTCGGCCTGAATCCGAAGTGCGCGGTTCGCCGTGCCACCGTGCACGACCTCAGCGTATGGCACTCAGTGTCACGCGTAAAGGCACTGCGTACCCTCAATTCTCCGGCTGATTTGTGAGCGCGGATTCGATCTCCTGGACGACCCGCCACATGGGCGCCCCGCGCCGCGAGACGAGGACCACCACGTCCTCGGTCTCCTGCCGGGGCTCGTTCCCGCCGGGGCCCGGAGGCGGGGTGCCGAACGCGGCCTTCACATAGTCCAGGGCGTGGTCGACGGCCGTGGTCGCGTCGCCCTGGCCGTCCGAGCGCAGCCAGGAGCGCAGCGCGTTGTTGTGGGCCGCGACGACGGCCGCCGCGATCACGTCGGCCCGGAGCATCCCGTCGGTCCGCCCGGCGAAACGGCCGCGCAGAAACGCGGCGAGGGCGCGCTCGTACCGCCAGACCACCGACAGCTCGGAGGCGCGCAGTCCGGGGACCTTCTTGGTGAGGCGGTAGCGCTGGACGGAGAAGGCCGGGTTCTCGGCGTACATCAGGAGCACCATGCGGGCGGCGGCGCACACCCGTTCGACCGGTTCCGTGTCCTCGGGGCTCTCGGCGAGATAGGCCGTCATGTCGGCGAGGCACCGCTCGTGGTCGGGGAAGACCACGTCCTCCTTGGAGGGGAAGTAGCGGAAGAACGACCGCCGCCCGACCCCGGCCAGCGCCACGATCTCGTCCACGGTGGTCTGCTCGTAGCCCCGCTCCAGGAACAGCTGGAAGGCCGCCGCGACCAGGGCGTCCCGCATCGGCGGTTTGGTCATGGACGGGAAACTAGCACCCGGGCGGGGCCGATGGCACTCAGTGCGCTGCGCACGGGGAACTGAGTGCCTCGGAGATCACCCGGGTGCCTCACGCGAGGGTGACCTCGACCGGCAGCTTCTTGATCCCGTTGACGAAGTTCGAGCGCACCCGGGGGACGTCCCCGGCCAGCCGGATGTCGGCGAGGCGCGGAAGCAGCTCCTCGAACATGATCCGGACCTCGGTGCGGGCCAGCAGATTGCCCAGGCACAGATGCGGGCTGCCCTTGCCGAAGGTGACGTGGTCGTTGTCCGTGCGGGCGACGTCGAAGTCGTACGGGTTGCCGAAGACGGCCTCGTCACGGTTGCCGGAGGCGTACCACATGACGACCTTGTCGCCCTCCTTGATCCGCTTGCCGCCCAGTTCCACCTCACGGGTCGCGGTGCGCCGGAAGTGGTAGACGGGGGAGGCCCAGCGCAGGAACTCCTCGACCGCGCCCGGGATCAGCGACGGGTCGTCCTTGAGGCGGGCGAGCTGCTCGGGGTGCTGGAGGAGGGCCAGCATGGAGTGGGTGATGGTGTGCCGGGTGGTCTCGTTGCCGGCGACGACAAGGAGCAGGAAGTAGTTGTCGAAGTCCTGCGCCGACAGCGGGACTCCGTCGCGCGGGGTGGTGTTGACGAGCTTGGAGACCAGGTCCGTACCCGCGCCGCCGCGCCGCTGCCGGGCCAACTCCCGCCCGTACTCGAAGACTTCGAGCGAGGCGGGCGAACGGAAGGGCAGGTCGCGGTACTTCTCGCTCTCCGCGCTGTGCAGCAGCACGTCGGCGTAGTCGGGATCGGTGTTGCCGATGATCCGGTTGCCCCAGTCGATGAGCTGCTGGTTGTCCTCCGGTGGTACGTCCAGCAGCCGGGCCAGGACATTGATGGGGAAGTCGGCGGACACCTCCTTGACGAAGTCGAAGCTCCCCTTGGCGAGCGCCGCGTCCAGGGTCTGGGCGGTGAGCCCGCGCAGGAAGTCGGTGTAGCTGTTGATGACGCCCGCGCCGAACTGCCGCTGGATCACGCTCCGCAGAGCGCGGTGACGCACCCCGTCCAGCTCCAGGATGGAGGCCCGTTTCTTGATCTGGTCCTCGTCGACCTCTTCGAGGTTGACGAACTTGGTGGAGGTGAAGGTCTCCGCGTCCCGGTCGACGCGTGCGATGTCCGCGTGCCGGGTCACCGCCCAGAAACCGGAGTTGGGCGCCTCCTCGGGCTGCCAGTGCACCGGGTCCTCGTGGCGCAGGGTGTGGAACATCCGCCAAGGGGTCACCCCGTCGGTGAAGTTGTCGAGGTCGGCGAGGTCGACGGCGTCCAGGGGGAGTGGCTCTTGGACGGCGGCGGAGGGGAGGGTCTCGGTCATCGAAGGCTCCAGGAGGTCGTGCAGAGAGCAGCAGCTGGATCGGCGGTCAGAGGTGGTAGGCGTACTCGGTGAACTCCCAGTCGGTGACGTGCCGTTGGAAGCGTTCGACCTCGTTGCGCTTGTAGGCGAGGAAGGAGTCGACGAAGTCCTTGCCGAGCACCTCGGTCAGCGCGGTGTCGGCCTCCAGGGCGTCCAGGGCGGCGGGCAGACTCATCGGCAGGACGGCGGAGCGGTCGGTGTCGTAGCCGTAGCCCTCCAGCGGCGCCGCCGGCTCCTCCCCGGCCAGCACGCCGAGCAGCGCGGCGGCCACGGCACCGGCGATCGCGAGATACGGATTCGCGCTGGCGTCCCCGAGCCGCAGCTCCAGCCGGGCCCCGGACCCGCGCTCCGGCGGCACCCGGACCATGGCGCTGCGGTTGTCGAGCCCCCAGTCGATCAGCCAGGGCGCGAGGGTGTCGGGCCCGAAGCGTTTGTACGAGTTCACGGTCGGGTTGAGCAGCGCGGCGAGGGCGGGCGCGTGGGCGAGGAGACCCGCCGCCGCGTGCCGTGCCGTCGCGGACAGCCCGTACGGCGCCGAGGGATCGTCGAAGAGATTGCGCGAGCCGCCGTCCGCGTCGGGGTCCGAGTCGCAGGACAGGTGGAGATGGAAGCCGGAACCGCCCGCGTCGTTGAAGGGCTTCGCCATGAAGGTGGCGAGGCGGCCCTCCTTGCGGGCCAGCTCCTTGATCGCGGCCTTGAAGCGGAAGGCCCGGTCGGCCGCCGACATCGCCTCCGAGTGCAGCAGGTTGATCTCGAACTGGCCGCCGTCGAACTCGTGGTTCCCGCTGAGCACACCGATCTTCAGATCGCGTACGTGACGCAGTGTGCGCAGGAGATGGTTGTCGGGGTCGGCGCGCAGACCGGCCGTGTAGACGACGCCGGGGTCTTGGTTGTAGCGCCGCCAGCCGCTCGCGTCGCCCGGCGCGGGATCGCACAGGAAGTACTCCAGCTCGGGCCCGACCACCGGCCGCAGCCCGTGCTCGGCGCACCGGTCGAGCACCGCGCGCAGCAGGTCGCGGGGTGACTCGGGCGCCGGTGAGCCGGTCGCCGGGTCGAGGACGTCCCCGAGACAGACCGCGACGCCGGGCTCCCAGGGCAGGGCGACGAGGGTCGACAGGTCCGGCCGTACACAGATGTCGGGCAGTCCGGCGTCCAGGCCGCCGCTGACCGGGACCACGTCGCCCTGCGGGCTGGTGTGGTAGACGGCCCGGCAGAAGGCGAGCCC
Source organism: Streptomyces geranii (assembly GCF_002954775.1). Taxonomy (GTDB): domain Bacteria; phylum Actinomycetota; class Actinomycetes; order Streptomycetales; family Streptomycetaceae; genus Streptomyces; species Streptomyces geranii. Next base: position 144,337 of record NZ_PJME01000020.1, on the reverse strand, counting down.
GTGCTCACAGGCGCGCGGCAGTTCGTCGAGCAGGACGTCGCGGGCGCGGTCGGTGCCGATGAGGTCGGGATAGACCACCCGGACCACGTCGATCCCCTCGGCGGCGAGCCGCTCGCTGTGCCGGCGGACTTCTGAAAGGTCGATTTCGCTCACCGTTGTCTCCTCGGGCAGACATCCCGGGCTGGTTGTTTGAGGCCAAACGGTATGGAGGAGTGGTCCGTCCCGCAAGAGGGTGGGGGGAAGAATTTATCCATCCGGATAGCTATTGACCAGGCTCCAGCCACTTCCTATCTTGTTTGAAGCCAAACGAGTCAGGGAGTGGGTCCCCAGCGGGGTCCCCGCCCCCTTTGGCCGGGGCCCGGTCCGACACCGGTCGGGCCCCTCTTCCCCTCCCGTTCTCACCTCACCCCCGTTCCGACGCCCTCACCACCAGGAGGACCGGCCATGAAGGTCGTCGTCGACATGAACAAGTGCCAGGACCACGGCCAGTGCGTCTTCGCCGCCCCCGACGTCTTCTCGATGGACGACGACGGCCATCTGCTGTACGTCGCCGACGCGGACGACGCGCTGCGCGACGAGGTCGAGGAGGCCGCCGACGTCTGCCCGCTGCAGGCCATCCGGATCGAGGACTGACATGCCCGACGGGACGCAGGTGCCCGACGGACGGCGCGTGGTCGTCGTGGGCGCCTCCATGGCCGGACTGCGCGCCGCCGAGCAGTTGCGCGCGGCCGGCTGGACCGGGGCCGTCACGGTCGTCGGCGACGAGCCGCACATGCCCTACAACCGCCCTCCCCTCTCCAAAGAGGTACTGGCGGGCAAGGCCCCCTTCGACTCCCTCGCCTTCACCCCGAAGGCCTCGACGGCGGACGTCGAGTGGCGCCTCGGCACGAAGGCCGTCGCGGCCCGTCTGGCGGAGCGTGCCGTCGACCTCGACGACGGCACGACCCTCTCGTACGACGGTCTGGTCGTCGCCACCGGAATGCGCCCCCGGCGCCTGCGCTGCCCCGGCCCGCAGGCCGGCCGCCACACCGTACGCACCCTCGCCGACGCGCAGGGCCTGCGTGACGAGCTGACCCGGCCCGGCGCCAGGGTCGTCGTGGTCGGCGCGGGCTTCATCGGCTGCGAGGTCGCCGCCACGGCCGTCGGCCTCGGCGTCACCGAGGTCACCGTCGTCGATCCGCTGCCCCTGCCCATGGTGGGGCCCCTCGGTCCGCTGCTCGCCCACGCGCTGCTGCGACGGCACGAGGAACGCGGGGTGCGCTTCGCGCTCGGCACCGGGGTCGCGGGCTTCGAGGGCGACGACCGGGTCACCGGGGTCGTCCTCGACGACGGCACGGTCCTGCCCGCCGACATCGTCGTGGAGTCGGTCGGTTCCACCGCCAACGTCGAGTGGCTGGACGGCAACGGCGTCGACCTCGCCGACGGCGTCCGCACCGATGAGTGGCTCAGGGTCGGCGGACGCCCCGAGGTCGTCGCGGTCGGCGACGTGGCCCGCTTCCCCAACGCCCGCTACGACGGCGTACCCCGCCGCGTCGAGCACTGGTCGATCCCGACGGACACCGCCAAGCACGCGGCGAAGGTGCTGGCCGCTCATCTCGCCGATGGGGGCGGGGAGTTGGCGTTGGCACCTTTCGCGCCGCTGCCCACCTTCTGGAGCGACCAGCACGACTTCCGGCTGCAGTCCTTCGGGGCGCCGGTGCTCGGCCGCGACGACGTCCGGATTCTCGACGGCGACCCGGACGGGGACGTCCTCGTCGGCTACCACGTCGGCGACCGACTCGTCGGGGTCGTCGCCCTGGGCGGGCACGCCGTCGCCTCGAAGGCCGCCCGCTACCGCGCCGAACTGCTCAAGCAGCCCGCCCTCTCAGTCCAAGGAGCCGTCAAGTGACCAGTCCCCGTGGGTTCTTCCACCCCAAGACGGCGAGCGGTGCCTCGTCGCTCATCCCGTCACCGCCCTGGCGCTACTCGGGCGACCTGCTGACCGTCGAGTACCGCACCGATCCGGCACGGGTACGTGAACTGCTGCCCGAGCCGCTGGAGTTGGCGGACGAGGACCCGGGTGCCGTCGCCCTGATCTGGGCCGACTGGCAGTCGTGCTCGTCGGCCGGGGACGAGCTGCTGGATCCCGTGCGGGGGCAGTACAAGGAGGCGTTCGCGGTCGTCCGGTGCAAGTACCGGGGGGAGACGTACTCGCGGTGCGTCTACATCTGGGTCGACAAGGACTTCGCGATCGCGCGTGGGCTGCACCAGGGGTATCCGAAGAAGTTCGGGTCCATTCACCAGACCCGGCCGCATCCTTATGGGCCTGCTCCTCGGATCGAGGCGGGGGCGCGGTTCGGCGCGACGCTGGCTGCTGCTGACCGGCGGTTGGCTCAGGCGGTGGTGACTCTTCGGGAGCCTTCCTCCACGAACGGGTTCGTGAACGGGCATCCCATGGCGCATCACCGGTGGTTGCCGTCGATCGAGAGCGGTAAGGGGTTGGCTCTCGATGAGTTGATCGAGTCCGGGGCGGCTTCGTTCGAGGGTGGGCAGGCGTGGGTCGGGGAGGCGGAGTTGGAGTTGTTCTCAGCGCCTACCGAGGAGCTGGCTCGGCTGGAGATTCGTGAGCCTATTGCTGCGTATTACCGGCAGGTTGGCGTGGTGTGGGATGGCGGGCGGCTTCTGGAGTCGGGGACGTCCGGAGCGTCTGCCGGGTGAGGTAGTGGGCGGGTGCGGGTGCGTCGTGGCTTGTCGCGCAGTTCCCCGCGCCCCTAAAGAACCAGGTCGGTCCAGCCCAACTTCCTTTGATTGGAGCCGTTCTCGTGTCCGAAAAGACTGTCGTCGCCGGTGTTTCCGTCGACACCCGGCATTGGATTGGCGGGCAACGCGTTGCGTCCGCTGACACCTTCACCGACAACTCGCCCATCGATGGCCGTGCCCTCGGGGAGATCGCTCGCGGTGGGCCCGTCGAAGCCGCCGCAGCCGTCGCCGCCGCCAAAGCGGCCTTCCCTGCCTGGGCCGCGACCTCTCGCACTGAACGCGCCCGCATCCTCCACGCCATCGCCGACGGTGTCGAGAAGCGGATCGAAGAGCTGGCCATCGTCGAGACCAACGACAACGGCGCCCTCCTCCGCTCGCACCGCCGGGGTGTCATGCCCCGGGTCGCGCACAACTTCCGTTTCTTCGCGGACTGGTTGCTGAAGCTGGACCACGAGGACTTCGAGACGCGCGGGCACAGCAACCACGTCAGCTGGGACCCGGCCGGGCCGAGCGTGCTGATCACGCCCTGGAACGCGCCCCTGATGCTGGCCACTTGGAAGGTCGCCCCCGCGCTCGCCGCCGGGAACACGGTGATCCTCAAGCCGGCCGAGTGGTCGCCGCTCACCGCTTCCCTGCTGGCCGACATCGCCGCCGAGGCGGGGCTGCCCGCCGGTGTCCTGAACGTCGTCCAGGGCTACGGCTCCGAGATCGGCGACGCGCTCACCTCGCACCCGGACGTACGCCGGATCAGCTTCACCGGGTCCGTACCGACCGCCAAGCACATCGCCGCCTCCGCCGCCGCCAACCTCACCCCGCTCAGCCTCGAACTCGGGGGAAAATCACCGCTGTTGGTGTTCGCGGACGCCGATCTGGAACTGGCCGTCGACCTCGCGGTGGAGCAGTACGACAACGCCGGGCAGGTCTGTCTCGCCGCGACCCGCATCCTCGTCGAGGAGTCGATCGCGGAGGAGTTCACCCGGCGATTCGTCGACAAGGCAACGCGGTTGACCCAGGGCGATCCGCGCGAGGAGGCCACCGACCTCGGGCCCAACATCCATTCCCGGCAGCTGGAGAAGATCGACGGGTTCGTGCAGCGGGCGCTCGCCGCCGGCGCCCGGGCCGTGATCGGCGGGCACCGGTCGGTGGAAGGGGAGCAGTACTACGCGCCCACCCTCCTCACCGATGTCGCCCAGGACTCGGAGGTCGTGCAGGAGGAGGTCTTCGGGCCCGTCCTCACCCTCCAGACCTTCGCCGACGAGGAGGAGGCCGTACGGCTCGCCAACGACACCCGGTTCGGGCTCGCCGCCACCCTCGCCACCGGCGACCCCGAGCGCGCCGAACGCGTGACCGGGCGGCTCGTCGCGGGCACGATCTGGGTCAACTGCTTCTTCGTGCGCGACCTCCAGGCACCCTTCGGCGGCTCCCGCCTCTCCGGGGTCGGCCGCGAAGGCGGCACTTGGAGCTTCGATTTCTACTGCGACCTCAAGAACACCGTCACCGCGCCGAACGGATGGAACAACCATGGGTGAGATCGTCGGAGCGGGACTGCTCGCGCACGTCCCCACCATCGTGCTGCCGGAGGCCGACCGGCTCGAACTGAACGACGGCAAGGAGATCACCCTCGTCACCGGCCTCCATCAGCTCCGCAAGGAGGTCTTCGAGCGCGACGACTACGACACCGTCGTCGTCCTCGACTCGCACTGGGCCACGACCGTCGAGTTCGTCGTCAGCGGTCAGCAGCGCCGGGCCGGTCTCTTCACCTCCGAGGAGCTGCCGCGCGGTATGTGCAGGATGCCGTACGACTATCCCGGTGACCCTGAACTCGCCAACAACATCGCCCAGTTCGCCGACAAGCACGGCACCTGGATCACCCCGATCGACGACGACTACCTGCCCGTCTACTACGCCACCATCAACCTCTGGAAGTTCCTCGGTGAGGGGCTGCCCGACAAGCGGTGGGTGACCATCGGGGTCTGCCAGACCGGTGACATGGAGGACCATCTGCGGCTCGGGCGGGCGCTGGCCGACGGTATCGCCGCCACCCCGGGGCGACGGGTCATCGTCATCGCGTCCGGTGCCCTCTCGCACACCTTCTGGCCGCTGCGCCAGATCCGCGACCACGAGGCCAGCGACCCGGCGCACATCTTCACGCCGGAGGCCCGGGCGGCCGACGAGGAGCGCATCGGCTGGTTCAAGGAGGGGCGCCACGACCAGGTCCTCGACACCATGCCGGAGTTCTGGAAGTACAAGCCCGAGGCGAAGTTCTTCCACTACCTGATGATGGCCGGCGCCCTCGGCGAACAGGCCTGCACCGCACCCGCCCGCCAGTACGGCGAGTACGAGAACTCCGTCGGCACCGGCCAGGTCCACCTCTGGTTCGACCGACCCGCCGCCGGCTGGACCGCCCCCCGAACCCCCGTACAGGAGCCCTGACATGCCCGAATACCGTCGCATTCTGCTGGACGGCGCCACCGTCCAGGTCACTGTCGAGGGCGATGAACTCGTCGCCGGGGACGGCCGCCGCGTCAAGATCGAGGAGGCCCAGCACCTGCCTCCCGTCGTGCCCTCCAAGGTCGTCGCCGTGCACCTCAACCACCGCAGCCGGGTGGACGAGTTCCAGATCCAACTCACCTCCACCCCGACCTACTTCCACAAGCCGACCTCCGCCCTCAACTCCCACAAGGGCGCCATCGTCCGCCCCGAGGGCTGCAAGTGGCTCAACTACGAGGGCGAGGTCGCCATCGTCATCGGGAAGACCGCGCGGAACATCTCGCAGGCCGAGGCGGGGGAGTACATCGCCGGTTACACCGTCGCCAACGACTACGGCCTGCACGACTTCCGCGACACCGACGCCGGTTCGATGCTCCGGGTCAAGGGCTCCGACACCCTCTGCCCGCTCGGCCCGGGGCTCGTCACCGACTGGGACTTCCACGGCAAGTACCTGCGCACGTACGTCAACGGCGAGGTCGTACAGGACGGTTCGACCGACGAGATGGAGTGGGACATGCACTACCTCGTCGCCGACATCGCCCGCACGATCACCCTCTACCCGGGCGACGTCCTCCTCTCCGGTACGCCCGCCAACTCGCGGCCCGTCCAGCCCGGCGACATCGTCGAGGTGGAGGTCGAGGGCCTCGGCCGGCTGACCAACCACATCGTCACCGGACCGACCCCGATCCGTACCGACGTCGGCGCCCAGCCCACCGAGTCCGAGGAGGTCCTGTCGACCGCGCTCGGCGGCGACTGGGAGTTCCGCGGCATCCGGGCGCCACGGCGTTGACGCCCGTCAACGGGCGCCACGGTGTTGACGTCGGTCAACGGGCATCAGGGTGTTGACCATGGTCACAGGTAGGGTCACGAGCATGACCGAGCCCGCCGCCCCGCGCCGCCCCCGCAAGCGCGTGACCTACGGAGCCGGCCGCGAGGCCCTGCTGAACGCCGCCGTACGCGTGGTGGCCCGCGGCGGGCTCCGCAAGCTCACGTACCGGGCGGTCGCCGAGGAGGCGGGGGTCACCCACGGGCTCGTCGTGCACCACTTCGGCTCGCGCGACGCGCTCATCGAGGAAGCCCTCGCCCACGCCATCCACTCCTCCCTGACCAGCAGCGACCTCGAAACGGGCACCGGCAGGGTGGCCGACTTCTCGGCCGGCCTGACGGAGATGGTCGCGAGCGGCCCCGACCTCCAGGCCTTCCAGTACGAACTGCTGCTGGAGTCCCGCCGCAGGCCCGAGCTGCTGCAGCACCTGCGGGCCCTCTACGACGACGAGTACTTCGAGGCGACCCGTCGCGAGCTGGCCCAGCTGCTGCCCGGGCCGGTCGACGAGGGACTGTCCCGCATGGTCTTCGCCACGCTGGAGGGACTGGTCCTGCACCAGCTCGTCTTCGGCGAGCGCGAGATCATCGAGGACGCCCTCGAAGAGCTGCGCAAGGTCCTGCGGCTCCTGGCCGCCGACCGCGACCGCAACGGTGAGGCCTGAGCCGCGAGGCCCGAGCCGTCGCTGATCTCGGCCGTCGATCACGGCCGTCGATCACGGCCGTCGATTACGGGTGTGTAAGAAAACCCGTCGGTACCGGAATCACCCCGCCGGACCCCTTGCCAAACGGATAGTTCCACCCCACCATGAGGCAACTCGTTTGGCCTGAAACGATTCTCCCTCTTCCCCTGGCAGGTGATCCGAGTGGACAGTCAGACGGTCTCAGCAGAGCAGACCGCGCGGGACGCATCCACCGCAGGCAAGCTCAAGCCCAACGCCCTCGGCGTCCTGGGCATCCTCTTCCTCGTCCTGTCCGCCCAGGCGCCGCTCACGGGTATCGCCGGGTCGGTCCCCATCTCCGTCGCCATCGGCAACGGCCCCGGCACCGCCGGTGCGTACGTCCTGGTCGGCGTCGTGACCCTGCTCTTCGCCGTCGGCTTCGTCACCATGGGCCGCCACGTCGTCGACGCGGGCGCCTTCTACACGTACATCGGCAAAGGCCTCGGGCGGACCGCCGGCGCGGGCAGCGCGGGCGTCGCCCTCTTCGCGTACTGCGCCATCCAGGCCGCCATGTACGGGCTGTACGGCGCCATCGTCAACGGCCTGGTCAGCGCCCACACCGGGCTCGACCTGCCGTGGTGGGTGTGGTCGCTGGCCACCATGGCGATCGTGCAGCTGCTCGGCGCCACCGGCATCGACATGGGCGCCAAACTGCTGGCCGTCTTCGTCCTCGCCGAGTTCAGCATCCTGCTCGTCTTCAGCCTGGTCACCCTCTTCAAGGGCGGCGGCCCGGAGGGCCTCGGCATCTCGGAGACCTTCTCGCCGAGCGCCGTGACCCAGGGTGCACCCGGCGTGGCCGTGATGTTCGCCCTCGCGTCCATGTTCGGTTTCGAGGCCACCGCGATCTACGGCGAGGAGGCGCGCGAACCCAAGAAGACCGTCCCCCGGGCCACCTACCTCGCGATCGTCGTGGTCGTCGGCTTCTTCGCCCTGACCTCCTGGATGCTGGTCTCCGCACACGGCGCCTCGAACGCCGTCGCGGAGGCGGGCAAGGCGCTGGAGAGCGGCGACTCGACGGCGTTCGTCTTCGCCCCGATCGCCACCCAGTTCGGCGACTGGGTCAACGACGTCCTGCCGATCCTGCTGGCCACCTCCCTCTTCGCCGGCCTCCTCACCTTCCACAACTCGGCCAACCGCTACCTCTTCTCGCTCGGCCGCGACGGACTGCTGCCCGGTCGCCTCTGTACGCTGAACAGCCGCCGTTCGCCGTGGATGGCGGGCTGCGTGCAGACGGCCGTCGCGGTGGCCCTGGTCGTCCCGTTCGCCCTCGCGGGCAAGGACCCGGTGCTGACGCTCTTCTCCTGGTTCAGCGGGGTCGCCGTACTCGGCATGATGCTCCTCTACCTGCTGACCTCGGTCTCCGTGATCGTCTTCTTCCGCCGCGAACGCCTCGACACACGCGTGTGGAACACCCTGATCGCCCCCGCCCTGGCCACGGTCGCCGTCGCGGGCGCGGTGTGGCTGATCCTCGACAACTTCACCACCCTCATCGGCGGCGACAGCGGCACCGCCCTGTGGCTGGAGCTGACCGTCCCGGCGGTCATGGCCGCCGGGCTGATCACCGCGCGACTGACCCGCCCGCGCGTACCGGCCGCCGACGCCTGATCCGGCTGTCAGTCCGCCCGCCCACCTCCGGAGCGGCATCGGCCGCTCCGGAGGCACGTCCCCTCAACCCCCCTCGCATATCCACCAGTTCTGGAGGCCCGCATGTCGCCTGTCACCCACGACGAGTGGCTCAGCCGAGCCAAGGCGCCGGTGGTGTACGGCGCGCACCACATCGACGGCCGGGACGAACCCGGCGGCGGCGCCACCTTCGCGGTCGTCTCACCGCGCGACGGCCAGGTACTGACCGAGGTCGCCGACGGCGGACCCGCCGAGGTGAACGCCGCTGTAGCCGCCGCCCGCAGGGCCTTCGACACCGGCCCGTGGCCACGCCTGGCACCCGCCGAGCGGGGCCGGATTCTGCTCCGACTGGCCGAACTCCTGGAAGAACAGCGGGAGTCGCTCGCCCTCACCGTGACATTGGAGATGGGCAAGCCGATCACGGACGCGCACGACATCGAACTGCGCGCCGCCATCAACACCTTCCGCTTCTACGGCCAGTTGGCCGACAAACTCACCGACGAGTCCCCGCACACCGCCCCCGACGCGCTCGCCCTGGTCACCCGCGAACCGGCAGGCGTCGTAGGAGCGGTCGTCCCCTGGAACTTCCCGCTGACGCTGGCGAGTTGGAAGGTCGCCCCGGCGCTCGCCGCCGGCTGCACGGTCGTCCTGAAGCCGTCGGAGAACTCCCCCCTCTCGGCGTCGGCGCTCGGCCGACTCGGTACCGAGGCCGGACTGCCACCGGGCGTCCTCAACGTCGTCACCGGCGACGGACCGGGCGCCGGCCGTGCACTAGGCCTCCACCCCGACGTCGACGTACTGGCGTTCACCGGCTCCACCGCCGTCGGCCGCCACTTCCTCCACTACTCCGCCGACTCCAACCTCAAGCGCGTCTGGCTGGAGTTGGGCGGCAAGTCGCCCAACATCATCCTCCCCGACGCCCCCGACCTGGAGAAGGCCGCCGCCACCGCGGCCTGGGGCATCTTCTTCAACCAGGGCGAGATGTGCACGGCCCCCTCCAGGCTCCTGGTCCACTCCTCCGTCGCCGAACAGGTCACCGACGCGATCGTCCGCCGAGCACGCGAACTGCGCGTCGGCGACCCCCTCGACCCCGCCACGGAGATGGGCGCGCTGGTCAGGGAGGCCCACCTGGACCGCGTACTCGACCACATCGGCACAGGCACGGAGGAAGGCGCCCGCCTGCGCACGGGCGGTACGCGAGTCCTGGAGCGAACCGGCGGCACGTACCTGGAGCCGACAGTCTTCGACCAGGTCAGCGCCGACTCGCGCCTCGCCCGTGAGGAGATCTTCGGCCCGGTCCTGTCCGTCCTCACCTTCGACGACGTCGACGAGGCGGTACGGCTGGCCAACGCCACCGAGTACGGCCTCGCCGCCGGCCTGTGGACCTCGAACCTGACCACCGCCCACCAGGTCTCGCGGGCTCTGAAGGCCGGCACGGTCTGGGTCAACTGCTACGAGGAGGGCGACCTGACCGTCCCCTTCGGCGGCATGAAGCAGTCCGGCAACGGCCGCGACAAGTCCGCGCACGCCCTGGAGAAGTACACCGAACTCAAGACGACCTGGATCCAGCTGTGACGACACGACCAAGACCGCTCATCGCCATCCCGGCCCGCTTCGCCGCCTCGACGTCCGCACTGCGCTACGCCGCCGAGGTCAACGCCCGTGCGCTCATCGAGGCCGTCTGGCGGGCAGGCGGCGAACCGGCGACCATCCATCCCGCTGCCTGCACCGACCCCGAGGTCGCCGCCCGCCTGGCCCGCTTCGACGGCGTCCTCCTCCCCGGCGGCGGAGACCTGGCCCCACACCGCTACGGCGCCCCCGACACCCACGACACGGTGTACGACGTCGACGACCTCCAGGACACCTTCGACCTCCAAGTGGCCCGCACCGCAATGGAGTCGGGCCTCCCCCTCCTCGCGATCTGCCGGGGCCTCCAGGTCGTGAACGTGGCCCTGGGCGGCACTCTCCACCAGGACATGGGCGGCCCGGAACGCGAACACCGGCATGTCGTGCACCCGGTGACGATCAGTCAGGGCTCTTTGCTGGCCCGGGTGGTTGACGGGGAGAAGGTGGAGGCGTCCTGCTATCACCACCAGCGCGTCGACCGTCCGGGCACGGGTTTGGTGGCGACGGCCACGGCAGCGGACGGCACGATCGAGGCACTCGAAATTCCGGACGCCCAGGGCTGGTTCATGTCGGTCCAGTGGCACCCGGAAGACACGGCACACGAGGACCCGACCCAACAGTCCCTGTTCAACGCGCTGGTCGAGGCAGGAGACCGTCTCTAGGGGCGCGGGGAACTGCGCGACAAGCCCCCGCAGGCCCGCAGATACTCTCAACCTCGTTCGAACACCACTCTCCCGTCAAACACGGTCAGATCCACCTCGACCTCAGTGATTCGATGCGGATCAAGCCCGAGCAACCCCCGATCCAGCACGCAGAGATCCGCCACCTTCCCCACCTCGACCGACCCCTTCCACCCCTCCGCGAAGTCCTGCCAAGCCGGCGTCGCCGTATACGCCCGCAACGCCGAGGCCAGCGTCACGCACTGCTCGGGCCCACTGGCCCGCCCACTCGCCTTGGACTCACGCAGCAGCATCGCGGCCACCCCCTGACGCCAGTCCGGCACGGTGATCGGCGCGTCGGAACTCGCGCACACCCGCACTCCCGCCTCGACAGCCGACCGCACCGGCCACTGGTACGCCGACCGCACCGGCCCCACGACCTCGTCCATCAGGTCGGAGATGGTCCACTTGATGCCGGGGTTCATATTGACCCCGTACCCGTGCGCCGCCAGCTTCGCCAGACTCTCCGCCCCGACGAAGTCACCGTGGATGACGTAGTGCCGGGCGTCGGGGCGAGGCGTTGCGGCATCGGCGGCGACGAAGGCATCGACGACGGTGTCGATGGCCCGGTCACCCGTGACGTGCACCCCGAGCTGGAATCCGGCCTCGTGCGCGACCCGGATCATCTCGCGCAGCTCGTCCACCTGAAGCGCGGGCGTGGCCCCGTGCACGCACAGGGCGCCGTGACCGCCCTCGGGATAGGGGTCGTTCATCCAGGCCGTACGGTTCGGCGGCACCCCGTCGGCGAAGATCTTGACGCCGATGGCGTTGAGGAGCCGGGGGTCGGCGGACTCGGGCCGGCGCAGTACGGCCAGCCCCTTGCGGACGTCGTCGGCGGAACCGCCCATGGGCGCGGGGAGGAGCAAAACGCTGATCCGGGCGGCGAGTTCACCCTCGGCGGCGAGTTCGGCGTACGCCGTCCAGTTGTCGGTGCTCAGCCCGCCGAAGAGGGTCCCGGTGCCGCCGGGCCCGAGCCCCGGCTCGGTGTAACTGGTGATCCCGCGCGAGTGCAGCTCACGCACCACCCCCTGGATGGCGAGGCGCCGCTCGGCGACGGTGGGGGAGGGCAGCCCGGCCTGCACGAGCCCCTGGGCGGCCTCGCGCAGGATGCCGGTGGGCTGCCCGTCGGGCCCGAGGTCGATGACACCACCACCGGGCGCCGCACTCTCCGCGTCGATCCCGCAGGCACGCAGCGCCGCACTGTTGACCCAGGTCATGTGCGAGGAGAAGTCGGTCAGACAGACGGGGTGCTCCGGCGCGACGGCGTCCAGATCCCGCCGATGCGGAAACCGCCGAGGATCGTCGAGACACTCGGCCAGATACCCGGGATCCCAGCCCAGCCCGACCACCCACTCCCCGGCCCGCGCGTCCCGCACCGCCCGCCCGACGGTCGCGACGATGTCGGCGATCGACCGAACCGCCGGATGACCGACGTCGATGGCGAAGGGCGGCTTGGTCATCCCGTACGCGGCGCCGTGCAGATGCGAGTCGTTGATACCGGGCAGAACGGTACGCCCGTTCAACTCGACCACCCGGGTATCCGGCCCGGCGAGAGCCCGCACCTCGGCGTCACTCCCGACGGCAACGATGTCCCGCCCACGCACGGCGACACCTTCCGCGACGGAGAAGTCACCGTCGACGGTGAGAACTTGACCGCCGGTCAGGATGAGGGTGGGGGAGTCGTCGTGGCTGCCGCTGCCGCTGCCGCTGCCGTGGCTGTTGCCGTTGTCGCTCACGCGAGGACCTCTTTCGCAGGGTTCACAGTGTTGGGGGTGTTGGTGGGCGTGGTGGTGTTGACCGGGTTCACGGCAGCGCTGGCGCCGGCGGCATTCACGGCCGCGATGGTGTTGACGGCGTTCACAGCCGCTGGGGTGTTGATGGCGGTGTCGGTCGCGGCGATGTTGATCGGGTTCACAGTCGCGGCGGTGTTGATGGAGGTGTCGGCCGCAACCGTGTTGATCGAGTTCACAGCCGACAGCCCGCAAGCCGACTTCACCGCCCCGCCCGCGGAGCGAAGTGCGCCAGCGCAGCCCCCGCCACCAGAGCGGAACCCTGCGCCATCTGCTGCCAGAAGGTCGGCACGTCCAGCAGTGTCAGCCCGTTCTGCAGGCTGCCGAGGAACAGCACGCCGAGCAGTACTCCCAGAACCGAGCCGGAACCGCCCGTCAGAGCGACGCCGCCCAGCAGTACGGCGGTCAGGACCGTCAGCTCGAACCCCGCCCCCGACGTCCCCGCGACCGTGCTGTCCAGTACCGATGCCTTGATCGCGCCGGCGAGCGCGGCGGCCACTCCGGTGACGACGAACAGTGCGAACGGCGTACGGCGGATGCTGATGCCCGACAGATACGCGGCCTCGCGGTTCACGCCGATCGCGAAGACATGCCGTCCCGCCGGTGTGAACGCCAGGAACAGGGCGCCCGCGACCAGTACCACCCCGGCGATGACCACCGGCGCCGCGATCCCGGCGATCCGCGAGCCGCCCAGCCAGGCGAACCCGGACCCGAACCCGCTCAGCGGCAACGGGAACAGCTGCTGCGCCAGTCCGCGTACGGCGGTCAGCATGCCCAGCGTGACGATGAACGCCGAGAGGCCGAAATAGCAGCACAGCACCCCGTTCACGGCACCGACCGCCGCTCCGGCCGCCAGGCCGCCCAGCACGGCGACCACCGGCGACTGCCCCTGCCCGGCCAGCCATCCGGCGACCAGGCCGCCCAGGGCGAGCGTCGAACCGACGGACAGATCCAGATACCCGCTGATCACCAGCAGGGCCAGCGGGACGGCGACGATGGCCAGCGTGGCCGCGTCGGTGGCGATTCCGCGCAGGTTGGCCGGGTCGAGGAAACTCCCCGTCGACACCTGGAACACCAGCACCATCACGGCCAGTACGACGATCAGCGGATGGCGTCGCACGGTACCGAGACCGCCCGCGGCGAGGGCGCGCGGGCGCACGAGGACGGAGTCGGCGGTGGTCATACTGCTCCTTCGGCGGGGGCGGACGGTTCGTGTGCGGGTGGGGTTTCGGAGACGTCGGCGGCGCCGGAGGGGGCAGAGGCTTTGGACAGGTCCGAGGTTTCGGTGGGAGCAGAGGTTTCGCACGAGGCAGAGGTTTCGGAGGCCTCGTGCACCGCCGACAGCAGTGCCTCCTCCGTCAGTTCGGCTCCCGACAGCTCGCCCACGACCCGGCCCCCGGCGACGACCAGGCACCGGTCGGCCAGGGTGACGATCTCCTCCGGGTCGCTGGAGGCGAACAGCACTGCTGTGCCCCGGTCTGCGGCCAGGGAGCGTACGACGCGGTAGATCTCCTGGCGGGCGCCCACGTCGACGCCCTGGGTCGGCTCGTCGAGGAGCAGTACGCGCAGGTCACGGGTGTGGTTGATCCACCGGCCGAGGACCAGTTTCTGCTGGTTGCCGCCGGAGAAGGAGGCCGCCGGCAGCCGGGGCCGCGCCGGACGCAGACCCACCGCGCCGGCCAGCGCCTCGAACACGCGCCGTTCGGCGCCGAGTGCGCGTACGCCGTAGCGGGACAGTGGGCGTACCGCCGGGAGCAGTGCGTTGTCGTGGGCGCTGAGTGTCGGGAACAGCCCCTGTCGGCGCCGGTCGGCCGGGACCAGGGCGATCCCGGCGGCCAGCGCGTCGCCGGGGCGGGCGGCGGCGACGGTACGGTCGCCGACGCGCACGGTGCCGCCGGACGCGCGGCGCCTGCCGTACAGGGTCTCCAGGATGCGCGTACGACCGGAGCCGATCAGTCCGTACAGGCCGACGCGTTCGCCGCCGGCCACGGCGAGGGTGACGGGCCCGAACCCGGGTCCGCGCAGTCCCTCCAGGACCAGGCCGCCGCCGGGGGAGCCCACACCCCGCGCCACTGGAGTGGCGGGGGAGGTCGTGACGCGGGGTGTGGTGTCGGTGGCGCCGGGGGAGGCGGCTCCGACCGGCCCATCCTCGACCGGCCTGTCCCCGACCGGCCTGTTCCCGTCAGGCCGGTCTCCAGCAGGGCGGTCCGCGTCGGGCAGGTTCGTGGCACGCCTGTCTCCGACAGGCCCGCCCCCGGCTTCCGTCTCGCCGTCCGCCGTGCGGCCGGCGATCGCGGCGACCAGGTCGCGCCGCCGCTGGCCCGCCCCCACCGACTGGTGGGCGATCCGGCCGTCGCGCAGCACGGTCACCGCGTCCGCGAGGCGTTCCACTTCCGCCAGCAGGTGGGTGACGTAGACGATGGCCAGGCCCTGGGTGCGCAGGTCCTCGACGCGTTCCGCGAGGGCGTCGCTCTCCGCCGTCGACAGCGCGGCCGTCGGTTCGTCGAGGACCAGGACCGAGGCGCTGCGGCTGAGGGCCTTGGCGATCTCCACCAACTGGCGCTGGCCCATGGGGAGTTCACCGACCCGGTCGCGGGGTGAGCAGGTCGCCGCGACCCGTTCGAGGAGGCCTGCGGCGACCTTCTCCTGGGCGCGGCGGTCGATCCGGCCGTACCGGGTCCACTCCTGGCCTAGGAAGATGTTCTCGGAGACGGTGAGCGCGTCGACCACGCTCAGCGTCTGGAAGATGATCGCCACGCCCGCCGTGATGGACTCGCGGGGGCTCAAGCGTTCGTAGGATCTTCCGCCCACCTCGATCGTGCCGGAGTCCGGCGGGTACGCGCCGCCGAGGCACTTGATGAGGGTCGACTTGCCGGCGCCGTTGTGGCCGAGCAAGGCGTGGACCTGTCCCATCGGCACGGTCAGGTCCACGCCGTCCAGTGCCAGGACCCCGCCGAACGACTTGGTCAGCCCGCGGATCCGGAGGCTTGCCTCGGTCATGACGGCCGCCTAGCCGTTCTGGGCGAGCAGCGCGTCGATCTTCGCCGTGTCGCGGGGGCCGACCAGCGCGATCGGTACCTCCACGCCCGGGTTCGCCTTGCCCGCGGCGACCGCGAGCGGGACGTCGACGATGGCGTTCGCGATGTCCTGCGGGGCGAGTGCGGCCGAGGCGCGGTAGAAGGTGCCCGCCTTGATCGCGAGGAGCGAGGGCGCCGCGCCGTCCTGGCCGCCGACGAACGTCTTCGCGTCGTCCTTCGCCCGCCCCGTCTGCTCCAGCGCCTTGTACCCGCCGTACGCCGAGGCATCCGTGACCCCGAGCAGCAGGTTGAGGTCGGGGTGCTTGGCCAGCACGGCCTTGGTCTTGCTCAGGCCCGTGTCCGGGTCGATGGCCTGCTCCTGGGCGACCACGTCGACGCCCGGCGCGAGCTTGGTGAAGGCGTCGATCATGCCCTTGGTGCGTTCGCGGCCCAGTTCGATCGTGCTGTCGGTGAGGAAGGCGATCTTGCCCTTGCCGCCCAGGTTCTCCAGCGCCCACTTGGCCGCCGCCTCGCCGAGCAGCGTGCCGCCCTCCCGGAAACTGAACCGGATGTCGGCGCTCTGGTTCTCCAGCGTGCCGCCGTACGTCACCCAGATCAGGCCCGCGTCCAGCGCGGCCTTGGCGATCGCTTCGGCGGCCTCGAACACCATCGGGAACGACACGATCGCGGGGGTCTTGCGGGCGACCCAGGTGTTGAGGTTGGTGGCCTGGGTGTCGGCGCTGCTGCCGTCGCTGGTCGTCAGCAGGGACACGCCGTGCTTCTTGGCGGCGGCGGTGGAGAGCTTCACCAGCGTGGCGTAGAGCGGGAGTTGGGTGAACGGGTAGTCCAGACCGATCTTCGTCAGGGGTTCGCGGGAGGCGTCGGCGGCCTGCTGCCCCGACGACGCCGTGTCGCTGCCGGGTGCCGAACAGCCGGCGGCGGCGAGGGCGGCGACGGCCGCGCCGGACCAGGCGAGGAACTGTCTGCGCGAGGCCGCCGAGTCGGCGAACGGGGTTGTGATCATGGCGGTGCTCTCCCGGGGGACGTGCCCGTCGGGGACGGGCTGCGAGGGGCTTGCGACGCTGCCGGCGGTGAGGACCGGCCGTGCCGAACAGAAAAGACCCCGGGGCGCCGCGGCACCATCCGTACAAATACCGACCGTCGAAACAAATACCGACCGTCGAACATCGGCCGTCGAACACCGACCCCGTCCCGCTCGCCCCACCCCGGCGGTCGGTCCGGGACCAATCCGGTTACTTCCCGGTGAACGTCTTGCCCGACACGGGCCGCACCCCTAGCGTTAGGGGCCAAACGACTTCGCTCCTGGACGACTCCTGGACGACTCCCGGGCAGCCCCCGGAGGCACGCATGCTCAGCCACCACCAGATCGCGGCGGCCACCCGCATCGGCATGCTCACGCGCGAGCGCGACACCGTCTCGGCCTGCGCCCAGGCCCTGGACGAACTCGCCCGCGCGCTGCCGCTGGACGTGGCGACCCTGCTCTCCATCGACCCGCTGACCGGCGCACACGTCCAGATCGCCGGTATCGGCTACACCGCCGAGAACTCCCAGGCGCTGGCCGCCGAGTTCGTCGGCACGCCTTGGTACCGCAACGTCGTACGCCAGGACGTGCCGCCCTCCATCTCCGAGGACGCCGGCGACGACCCCGGCCAGCGCTTTCGGCACGGCTGGTTCTACGCGGAGCGGGTCCGCCCGGCCGGTCTGCGCGACGCGATCACCGGGGCGCTCCGGCACGACGGGCGCCTCGTCGGCCTCATCACCCTCTCCACCCGCCACCCCGACGCCTACGACACCGAGGCCCGCCGCCTCCTCGCCTCCGTGATCCCCGCTCTCGGCGCGCTGGTCGACCCGACGGCACACACCGGCGACCTGCACGGACTGCCGCCCGAGGGCGCGGCGAGCCTGGTCGCCGACGGCGGCAGCCTCGACCTGCCGGGCCGGGAGCGGGCCCGGGTCGCGGCGGACGAGGAATTCCGCCCGCTGCTGCGCGCCTTCGCCGAGACGGGCGGCCGGCGCCTGCGACTGCTGTGGCCGCTCGACGGCACGTGGTACCGCGTCTCACTGCACCGCCACACCACGTCCCCGGGACTGACAGGCCCGGCGGTGGCGGTCCTGGTCCACGAAACCCCGACCGAACTGCCGTACGGGCTGAGCCCGCGCGAGCTGGAGGTACTCACCCGGGCCGCCACCGGCCAGACCAACCAGGCCATCGCCCAGGCCCTGTTCCTGTCCCCGCGCACGGTGCACAGCCACATCGAACACCTGCTCCGCAAAACAGGCGCCGCCTCCCGAGCCGAGGCGACTGCCCTCGCGGTCCGCGACGGCCTGCTGCGCCCGACCCCGGACCACCTGGGCCACTTCGTGGAACGAGGCGCCAAGGAGAGCACCGACCGCCACGGCCCTTCCCGCAAGCTCCGCCCGTCCCGCTGACCCCGGGGCTCCTGCACCCGGCCCCGGACCCCGTGGGCCACATCGTCGAGCCCGGCCCGCGTACGACGCCCCACGCCACGTTCCCCAAGAGCGCGGCCCACTGCACCGAACCCGGCGGCGCCGTACCCCCCTCTTCGTAACCCCTCTCCGCAACCCGTCCCCGCGCCCCCTCCCCACAACCACCCCCGCCGCACTGAACCCACCCGCCCCCCACCCCGTATCTCTCCACGAAGCCGACGGCCCAGCCGCCCTCGGCTCCGTGCAGCCGTTCGCAGGGAAGGGGAGCAGAGTGTCGACACCGCCCGCACCGGGCCGGCCGGAACGCCGCCGGACCCTGGAGCCGACGCGTGTGCTGCGTCGGCGTCGTACCGAGGCGCTGGCGCAGCTCATGCGGGAGCACGACGAGGCGATGGCCGGGATGCCCGAGGGGTACGAGGACGTGGTCCTGCCCCGGCCGGTGCCCGGGGCCGAGGACGCGACGCAGGAGTTGCCGCCCGTCGTCCCGAGACGGACGCGCCGGCGTGCCGAGGAGCGGGAGCGTGCGCAAGCGGCCGTCGGCGGGTTCGGGTTCGGGCCGAATCTGCGGCGGGCGGCCGTCGTGGTCGCCGTCGGGGCCGCCGCGCTGGTCGGGTTCGGGTCCGCCCTGCTGCTGCCGGGCAATGCCCAGGGGGAGGAGGCCCGGCCGCTGCCCTCCGCGACTCCCACGGCCGTGCCCAGCCAGTCGGCGCCGGCCGCTGCCGACCCGGACGGGCCCGGCACCCTCCGGGAAGGGGACAGCGGTCCCGAGGTGACCGATCTGCAGGAGCGGCTGCTGCGTATCCCGGACGTCTACAAGGACGGCGCCACCAGCGGCAGTTACGACACCGCCCTGACCGAGGCCGTGGCCCGCTTCCAGCTCTGGTACGGCATCCGGGGCGACGAGAACGGTGTCTACGGCGACGACACGCGCAAGGATCTGGAGTCCCGTACGGCGTCCTGAGCGGAGCGCCCTCGGGGGCCGTCCTCGTTCGCCCTCAGCGGGCGGCGTGGGTGTCGACCAGGGCCTGGGTGACCGCGCGGATGCTGCGGGCGATGTGCTGGAGCTGGAGCACCTCGGCGGCGTACATCTTGATCGTGTGCTCGATGACCGACTCGCTCAGGCCGAGGCCCGGCAGGTCGGCGCGGGCCGTCTGGAGGGCGGTGCGGGCGACCCGGATCTCGTGCTGCACCTGGATGTGCGCGTGGCGGGCCAGCAGGACGGGGTGGCGGATCAGCGTCGGGTAGCCCGCGTAGCGCGTCGGCACCAGCTCGCGCAGCCATCTGACCGCCGAGCGTTCCCAGTCGTAGCTGCCGGGGATCTTGACCTGACACGGCCAGTCCGGGCCGGTCCGTGTGGCGATCGTGGAGGTCAGAGGCATGGGCTTCGCTTCCGGGAGTACGGCGTCGACGGGGTGGCGACGGTGTTCAGCGGCCCCGGCCTAGGGGATGGCCGGGGCCGCAACGGGCGTTCGCGCAGGCGACACCCGTCCGGACACCCGAGGCGCCGACGCGGGTAGGAGACGGCGGCAGCGGGTCCGTGAGCAGTATTTATATATGCCGTCTGCTTTGCAAGAAGTATGAAAAAATTCATCCACAAAACGGGATGAACACCCATACCGCCCGTCTCGGGCTCAGTCCCGTAGGAAGAACTGGTGCAGATCGGCGCTCTGCTCGTACTCCTCCAGGCGCCCCTGGGTCCGCTCCGGATCGGCGTCCGTCATGGCCTGGAGCAGCGCGGCGGACAGCACCACGGGCCCGGCGTAGGAGTCGAACACCAGCCGTGAGCCGGTGCCGGTGGCGAAGGTGACGTCGGCCTCGTCGGCCAGCGGGCCCAGCGCCAGGTCGGTGATCAGGGCCACCCGCAGCCCCGCCCGCCGGGCCACCCGCACCGCCGTGAGCGTCTCCTGCGCGTGCCGGGGCATCGAGAAGGCCAGCGCCCAGGTGCCCCCGGCCTCCCGCGACTGCAGGAGCGCGTCGTAGGCGACGCTGCCGCCCTGGGTCACCAGTCGTACGTCGGGGTGGATACGGCGGGCGGCGTAGGCGAAGTACTCGGCCAGCGACCCGGAGATGCGCAGCCCGAGCACGGTCAGCGGGGTCGAGCGCGACAGGCTGCGGCCGACCTCGATCACCCGGTCGGGGTCGGCGAAGTCCCGCCGCAGGTTCTCCAGGTTGGCGATCTCGGCGTCCACGGCTTCCTGGAGTTCGTTGCTGCGGTTCTCCTCCGCCGTGCCCGGCGCGCTGGCGAGGGTGCTGAGCGCGATGGCCTGGAGCCGCTCGCGCAGCGCGGGGTAGCCGCTGAAGCCGACGGCCGCCGCGAACCGGGTCACGGACGGCTGGCTCACGCCGACCCGGTCCGCGAGGTCGGTGATCGACAGGAACGCGGCCTCGGTGATGTGCTCGATCAGGTACTGCGCGATGCGCCGCTGCCCGGGGGAGAGCCGGGGTCCGTCGAACAGTTCCCGCAGCCGGGAGGCCGGCGCCGCCTCGGCCTCGGGGGCGGTCTTCCCCGAGGTGATCGCGGACGCCTGGGCGCGTGCCTGCTGCGGCGATGGCACCGATGTGCCTCGTTCGTCTCCCACAGCGAGTCAACATAGCTCACCGTTCACCTGCGGAAGATCGTGATCGAGTGCCCGACCTCGTCGACCTCGTGGCTGCTGTGGATCAGCCGAGCCAGCTCGCCCTTCGCCTTCGCGATCGAGGAGTCCGACACCACCAGCAGTCCGTGCACCCTCCGTTCGGGCTGCCGGCGCGGATCGGCGGAGCGGATCCCGTAGTACGACGGCACCCCGCTGCCCTTGTAGACGAGCCAGACCCGCTGTCCCGCGTACCGGTCCCGCAGCCGGTCCGCGAGCCTGCCGAGGTCCTGGCCCCAGTCGACGTTGGAGTCGTGCAGCCGCTCGTGCGTCCTCGCCGTACCGCCGAACGCCTCGTTGCTGTACGGCAGATAGAAGGGGAAGGTCCGCAGCGAACTGACCATCACGAACGCCAACAGCCCCGCCGCGACGAACGGCACCCACCGCCGCCGCAGCGCGAGCACACCGATCGCCGCCAGCGCCCCGAACATCGGCACGAAGACGGCGTACCGCACCCCGAAGTTCCGCTCGCCCTCCATCGCGGCGGCCAGCAGTACGGCCGTGGGAAGCAGCAAGTAGGGTGCCACCGGACGGAGTTGATGGACCGTCACGAATGCGACCGTGCCCGCCGCCCACAGCGCGAGCATGCCCAGCGGTGTCTTCACCAGGAGCGCGGCCGGCAGGTAGTACCAGAGTGAACCCTCGTAGTGCCGCCCGAAGAGGAAGCCCTCCCAGTGCGCGTTCTCCAGGCCGAACTGCATGCGCAGACCGTCGCGGTAGGCCTCGGGGAAGGGCAGCAGACCGATCAGATGTCCGCGCAGTCCGTGCACCGCCGGGACCTGGCCGGCCGTCGGCGCCCAGCGCAGCCGGGGGTCGACGACGAGGTACGACGCCCATACGACGGCCACCGCGACCAGCGCCACCGCAGCCGCGCCCGCGACAGCCCGCAGGAGCAGTTTGCGGCGGGCCTCCGGAGCAGGGGTCCGCCGGGCGTGCCACACCGACAGGCCCGCCAGCAGGAGCAGTACCGGGAGCGCGGCCAGGGTGTTCATCTTCGTCGCCACGGCCGCCCCGAGCGCGACCCCGGCGAGCGGGAGGTACAGGCGGGGCCGTCGCCGGGCCCGCCACAGCAGCCACACCGACGTCAGGACGAACCCGGCCGCCGGGACGTCGAGCGTGGCCAGCGAGCCGTGCGCGATCACGTCCGGGGAGAAGGCGTACAGGGCGAGTGCCCCCAACCCGCCCCGCGCACCGGCGAGTTCGGTGCCGAAGGCGAACACCACCAGGCCGAACAGCAGCGTCAGCACGATCACCGGGAGCCGCGCCCACAGCATCAGGCGCCAGGGGTCGTTGCCGGACTCGTAGAGCAGATGGCGGCCCACCTGGCCCTGGTTGCCGGTGTAGTGCCGGTCGAAGTGCGGGTCGGCCGCGAACACCCCGGTGGCGACGATCAGTTTGCCCAGCGGCGGGTGTTCGGGGTTGAGGCGCAGGCTGTGCTCGTGGAGGTAGACGGCCGCCGTGCCGACGTACACGGGCTCGTCGATGGTGGGCGTCTGCTCGACCGCCGTGGTGATCATCGCGACGGCCAGCTGGAGGAGCAGGACGGCCACGGCGAGCGGGACCAGGACGCGCCGGTGGCGTCTCAGCCGGGCGAGGAGCAGGGCGCGGCGAGTCGGCGCCGCGGGCGGGGCGGGAGCGGCACCCGGGAGCACCTCCGCCGGGGGAGTCCCGGGGGCGAGAAGCGTGTGCCGGTCGCGCGTCATCGTCCGCACCGCGGCGACGCCGACCGCGCGGTGGCGGGAGTGATCCGGAGCCGGGCCATGGCCCTACTCTCGCACCAGCTCCCGCCCCGCGGCGTGCATTACCGCTTCAGGAGTCGTACCGACAGACCCTCGGACGTGTAGACCGGCACCGCGCGGACCTTGTCCGAGTCGACCTCGATACGGTCGAACTGCCCGCGCACCACCGGGGCTTCGATCACCGAGACGACGCTGCCGACGGCCGGCTGCTTCTCGGAGTCGAGGGTCAGCGACAGGACGCTGCCCTTCTCCAGGTTCACCCGGCGCGTCACCGTCACGACCTCCTTGCGGCGGCCCGCGCGCAGGGTCACCGCGAGCGTCGCCGACTTCTGGGAGTACGTGCCGTGCAGCTGGACCGGCTCGGTCACCCGCAGCGTGCCGCCCTGGACCTGGACGTCGCCGTGGCCGAGGCCGTGGGCGGAGGAGGAGACCAGCGTGCCCTCCTTGAGGACGGTGCCGCCCGTGTAGCTGTTGTGCCCGGTCAGGGTGAGCGTGCCGGTGCCCTTCTTGGTCAGCCCGCCCCGGCCGTCGATGTCGTGGCGCCAGGTGTCGGCCGCACCGAAACCGCCCGCCGCCGCGTCCAGCGACACGGTCACGTCGGACTCGAAGGAGCCGTAACCGTCCGCCGCGGCGAACAGGTTGAGCCGGCCCCACTGCTCGTCGCCGTCCAGCAGGACGTACCCGGCGGGCAGCGCGGTCGAGCGCAGCACCGCGCGCCGCTGCTCCGCGTCCAGGTACGGCTGACGCGTCTCCAGCAGCACCTCCGCGCCCTTGGGCACGGTCAGCGCCTGGTCGCGGCCCTTGCGGTTGAGTATGTACGTCAGCTTCGGCTCGATCGTGCACGCGTTGGCGTCCCGGTCGGAGTACGCGTCGGTGCCCGAGTGGGCGTACGCGTTCAGGGTGTCCGCCGTGGTGCCGGTCTGCGCCTGGAAGTAGGCGAGGGCCTGGGCGCGCGCCGCGGCCTTGAGGGTGGCGTTCGCCGGGTCGGCGAGGGCGGCGGCGGCCAGGGCGGTGGCCATGATCCGGCCGCCCAGGACGTCCACGGGGGAGTGCATGCCCGACATGATCCGGGTGTGGCTCAGCTCGAAGGCGCGGGTGACGATCTCCTGGAAGCGCTCCGGGACCGCGTACGCGAACGCCAGCGCCGCCAGGTGGAAGGCGTTGGTGTGGCCGCTGGGGAAGCCGCCGTCCTCCGCCGGGTTGGTGCCGCGCTGCCGCAGCAGCTGGGTGACGACGACCACGTCGGACTCGTACACCGGGAAGCCGAGCGCGTCGGTCGCGCCGGTGGGGACGACCTCGCTGCGCTCGTTCATGCGCCACGGGCGCGGGTACTGGAAGGCGAACTTGGCCGGGTTGCCGGAGGCGAACGGGCCGCGCACGGTGTCGACCAGCTTCGCCACCTGACCGAGGTCCGAGGTGTACGAGCCCGCGCCGATCGCGGAGCCGGCCGGGGCGCCGGCCGGGACGGCGTCGCTGATCGTGGTCGCGGGCGTGGTGTCCGGCGCCGCCGTGATCGAGGTGACCGCCTTGGCGCCCGCCTTGTACAGGTCGGCCAGCGGGCCGAGCGCGGCGATGATCGCGTAGCTCTGGTGCTGACGGTCGTAGACGAAGGCCTCCCTGGCCTGCGCCTCGGTGCGGGCGTGGGTGATGCGGATGCAGTAGCGCACGTTGGCGCGCAGCACGTCGGCCTGCAGCGGCGTGCCGGTGTTCCAGGCGGCGCCGGTCTTCCACACCTTGGCGAAGCCGCCGAGGATCCGGAGCACCGCGTTGGTCTCGGGCGTCTGGTTCGCGACGATGTTGGTCGTGTAGGAGTCGACGAACGCGACGGCGGTCGTCGCGGACCTCGCCTCGACGGAGGCGCTGCCGGTCGCGGCGCTCGCCTCTTCGACGCTCGCCCAGGTGAGTACGGTCGGGGCGACGACCAGACCGGCCGAGGCGGCCAGGGAGGTCTTGAGGACGCTCCGCCGGTTCAGGGCGGACCGGCCCGACGACGCGGTGGAGTGGAGTCCGTCTGTGGACGGCATGCGCGTGCCTCTCTGGAGTGCTTCGGCCGTACGGCCAGGAGGGAGGGTGGTGCGGCGACGACCGGACCTCGACGGGAACCCGGGGCGAGCACGTCGGACGTGCCGGCCCCAAGTGGCCTGTGATGAGGGTGAGTCGTACGGGTGAAGATCTACGGTCGAGCGATGTCCGGCCGGGGTTGGCTCAGTGACCGGAGCGTGTCATACGAGTGAACGGGCCAGCGTCACGGCACCCGTCACCGGCGCCACCCGCAACGGCCGCAGCCGGGCGCCGGGGAGGAGTATGGCAAGGGAAGCCAACAACGCGTCGTGCAGGGCGGGTTGGGCGAGCACAGTACCGCCCGACACCACCACGTCGTCCACCGGGACCCCGCGTCCGGCGAGCAGCACCACGAGCGAGGCCAGTGACCTGCCGCCCTCGGCGATCACCTCGTCGGCGATCAGGGAGCCCTTCGCGGCGGCCTCGAACAGCACCGGAGCGTGCCGGCCCCACTCGGCCGAGACGTCCGTGGCGCTCTCCAACGCCGCGCCCAGCGCGGGCACTTCGGCGACACCGAAAGCGGAGACGAGACCCTCGGCGAGTGCGTCGGGTGCCTCGCCCCGGTCGTGGGCGGCCCAGACGGCGCGTGCCGCCTCGCGCACGAGACCGGCGGCGCCGCCCTCGTCGCCGAGCGCGGCACCCCAGCCGCCGACCTGGACGAGCGTGCCGTCCGGACGCCGCCCGACGGCGACCGAGCCGGTGCCGGCGACCAGGCCGACCCCCTTGTCCAGTCCCGCCGCCGGGACCAGGAGTTCGGCGTCGCCGACCACCAGGCACGGCACACCCAGACGTTCCTGGAGCACGGAGCGGATCCCCTCGCACTGCCGGGGCGTCTCGCAGGCATGACCGCCCACGGCCACGGAGGAGGGAAGGGTGCCCGCGGGCAGCGCCTCGTCGATCAGGGCGCACAGCCAGTCGACGGCGGCCACGGGGTCGTGTGGCCGCCAGCCACTGCTCGAACGCACATGATCGACGACGGTGGCGCTCCCCGTGTCGGCGCGGAGCTGGGTCTTGGTACCGCCCACGTCGATGCCCACGACGAGTGGGCGCGGGAAGGGAGAGTCCTGCACGGATCCTCTTTCGTCGTCGCGCTTGTGGCTGCGACGGTGGGCGAACCGTGCCTGGAACAGGGAAAACCTGATGTGCAGAAGAACTATGGAAGCCCCGGGACGGGCCTCTGGACGGACACGGCAGGCGAGTACCGTGACATTCGTTAGGAAGTTAACTAACGAAGTACAGTGCGTGTCAAGAGGTAGCGCGCACTCGACCGCGACGGCGTCCCCACCGGGCCGGAACGCGGCGGGAAACCGCGGTACCAGGGCGTCCCGTCGCCGCATCCCACGACATCGAGGTCACGACATCGAGCCGCCGGGGGAGCGCGGCCCTCGACCTTGGGGAGACTGTGGAACACGATGTGGCGAAGGCCCCCCGCCTGACCGAGAGCGCGAGCGCGGTGTTCGCCGTACTGGCCGGGGCGGGCACGGCCACCCGGCCGCAGCTCGCGAGTCTGGCACGCCTGTCGAAGCCGACCGTGTCCTCCGCCGTGGCGGAGCTGGAGGGCGCCGGACTCGCCGCCCACTCGGGCATCGCCTCCGGCGGCACCGGCCGCTCCGCCGCCGTGTACGCACTTGGCCCCGCGGCGGGCTCCGTACTCGCCGTCGACCTCGGCCCCGCCCTGACCAGGGTGCGTGGCTGCGCCCTGGACGGCACCCTGCTCGCCGAGGCCACCGGCGCCCGCGAGGAGGCCGCCGACGTGGTGCGCGAGGCACTGTGCGCGCTGCCCGCCGACGCTCCGCTGCGCGCGATCGTGGTGGCCGTCGGCGATGTCACCGCGCGCGCCGAGGAGGGCACCGAACGCCCGGCGACCGCCAAGGCAGGACCCGTCTACGACGCGGTGGCCGTCGCGCTGCCGCCAGGCGTGCCCGTCCACCTGGAGAACAACGTCAACTGCGCCGCGCTCGCCGAACTGCACGAGGGTGCGGCGCGCGGCAGGCACACCTTCGGCTATCTGCGGATCGGCGTCGGTATCGGTCTCGGCATCGTCGTGGGCGGCCAGGTGCTCGCCGGAGCCAACGGAGCGGCCGGAGAGCTGGCCCGGCTGCCCTATCCCTGGGACGACGACCTGGAGCCCCGCCACGAGGCCCTGGAGGAGTACATCGGCGCCCGCTCCCTGCTGCGCCGGGCCGCCGAAGTCTGGCCGGAATCCGACGTTTCATGCCCTCGTACCGCCGAACGGCTGTTTTCGCTCGCCGGCCAGGGCAGTGAGACGGCTCGCGCGATCGTCGACCGGCACGCCGTGGACGTGGGCCGGCTGGCCGCCGCCGTGACCGCCGTACTGGACCCCGGACTGCTCGTCCTGGGCGGCAGCACCGGCGCGTTTCCGCAGCTCCTGCCGGGTGTGCGGGCCGAGCTGGAGCGGCTGAGCTGGCCCACCGAGGTGGTCAGCAGCCAGGTCGGTGATCTCGGCACCGTGGTGGGGGCCGCACGGCTCGCCGTCGCGAGAGGAGTCCAAACCGTGACCCGTACGGCCCGGACGAAGGATTGACGGTTTCGGACTCGGTCTGCCAATGTCCGGACAAGCGCTTTCTAAGTCGGCCGGGACGCCGACTTGGGGTGAGCCTCCCGCCGTTACTTCGACGTACGGCAACCGCACGAGGGCGTGCCCGTGCGGTGACGGCCAGCAGGCCGGGGATCCCGCCCCGCGTGGACGACGCGGCCGGGCGAGGCTGCGCCCCCCGGAGAGCGACCTTCCTGCAAACTGCACCCGTGCCGCCTCGGTCGGCGCCGTGCTCTGCCCCCTACCGAAAAAAAGGGATCGAAGATGACCACTGTGGGTGTGCGGCACTCCAGCCGACTCGGCCGCGGCGGTATGCGCCGCCTGGTTCCCCTCGCTGCCGCCGCGTCGGCAGGCGCCATGCTGCTCTCCGCCTGTGGCGGGGGCTCCGACTCGGGCGGTACGTCCAAGTCGCTGACGTTCTGGATCTCCACGGTCCCGGGTCAGGACGCGGGCTGGAAGAAGTCGGTGGCGGCGTACGAGAAGGAAACCGGCGTCAAGGTCAAGCTCGTCAACATCCCCTACGACGGCTACACGACGAAGCTGCGCAACTCCGCGCAGGCGAACTCGCTGCCCGACGTGGCGGCCGTGCCGGCGCTGGACCCGATCTGGTCGAGCAAGCTGATCGACCTCAAGTCGATCGCCGACAACGCGACCAACAAGATCAACGCCAACTTCGTCGCGAAGGACTCGTCCGGGAAGGTGCTGTCCATCCCCTCGGACGTCACCGCGTCCGGCATGTTCATCAACAAGTCGCTCTTCGACAAGGCCGGCGTCTCCTACCCGACCGACCCCTCGAAGACCTGGACCTGGACCGACTTCATCAAGGCGGCGGACGAGGTCCGCGAGAAGACCAAGGCCAAGTACTCCCTGACGTTCGACCAGTCGGCGTCCCGGCTGCGCGCCATGATCTACGAGTTCGGCGGGGAGGGCGTCCACGCGGACTCCTCCGGCAAGTTCTCGGTGGACGCGGCGACCAAGAAGGCCGTGAACACCTTCGTCGGCTGGAACGACGACAAGACCATCCCGAAGTCGGTGTGGACCAGCGGCGCCGACCCGTCGGCCATGTTCCAGAGCGGTGACGTCGTCGCCTACTGGTCCGGCGTGTGGCAGGTGCCCGCCTTCGCGGAGAGCATCACGAAGTTCGACTGGGCGAGCGTCCCGACCCCCGCCGAGCCGGTGCAGGCCAGCGACGTCAACAGCGGTGGCATGACGGTGGGCTTCAACAACAACGCCGACGCGGCCAAGGCAGCGAAGGACTTCCTGTCCTGGCTGTACGAGCCGGCCAACTACAAGGCGCTGTGCGAGGCGTCCGGCTTCCTGCCGGTCGAGAGCGGCCTGAACCCGACGTACCCCTTCAAGTCCGAGGCGGCGCAGGCGGCGTTCAAGCTCTACAACGAGTCGATCCCGCTCTACGCCCCGATCTCCGGCTACTTCAACTCCGCGCAGACGGGCTGGGTGCTGAAGGGCAAGAGCCTCACCGACGACCCGACCAAGGCTGAGATCGGCAAGGCGGTCAACGGCGAGCAGACGGCCGACGAGGCCCTGCAGAAGATCGTGGACGGTTACAACCAGCAGGTCGGCGGCTGACCTCAGGCTCAGGTGCGGGCGGCGGTCTCGACCACGCCGCCGCCCGCACCTGGACGCCCGTATGACGCCGGGCTCATGGCGTGAGCCCACCGCAACCCAATCCCCAGCACGGAGTCAGTAAGATGACAAAACGAGCCTCGGACGTGTCCGTGAGCCCGCCCAAGAGCCGCAGCAAGAGCCGCAGTAAGTACACCCTCGCGCCGCTCGTCCTGATCGCGGCCAATGTCGTGCTCTTCGCGCTGTTCTTCATCTGGCCGGCGGTGATCGGGCTCGTCTACTCCTTCACGAACTACACGGGGATCGGGTCGTTCCAGTTCGTCGGACTGGACAACTACCAGAAACTGCTCGGGGACTCGACCTTCTACGACGCGACGACCCGCACGCTGCTGTACACCGTGCTCTTCGTCCCGCTGAACTTCGTGCTGTCGCTGGTCATCGCCAACGTGCTGGTGAGCAAGCACGCCAAGGGCGCGTCGGTCGCCCGCCTCTTCTTCTTCATCCCGTGGCTGCTGTCGCCCATCATCGTGGGTGTCCTGTGGCGCTGGCTGTTCGGTGAGAACTTCGGACTGGTCAACTACTTCATCGAGAAGCTCGGCGGCAGCGCCGTTCCGTGGCAGTCGAACGAGGACCTGTCGCTGCTGGTGGTCGTGGTGGCGGCGTCCTGGGCCTGGACGGGCTTCTCGATGCTGCTGTTCATCGCGGCGATCAAGAACGTACCGACGTCGTACTACGAGGCGGCCTCGCTCGACGGCGCCGGTCCGTGGCGGCAGTTCATCAGCATCACCCTGCCGAGCATCGCGCCGACCTCCTTCATCGTCATCCTGCTCAACACGATCCACGCGATGAAGGAATACGCGGTGTTCGCCTCCCTCAACAACGGCGGACCCGGAACGTCGAACAACCTGCTCGTCCAGTACATCTACCAGACCGGCTTCAAATCGGGCCAGATCGGCTACGCGAGCGCCGCGTCGTTCGTGCTCATGCTCATCCTGATGGGCGTCGCGATCATCCAGATGATGGTCAACCGGCGGGTGGAGAACCGATGACAACCACAGACATGCCGCGCAAGACCGACGCCGACTCCGTACGGGCCGTCCCCAAGAAGCGGCGCCGTGGATCGGCGACCGGCGGGCTTCGGCGCGCGATCGCCCCGACGACTCTGCTGTGGTTCCTGGCAGGCCTCTACGGGATTCCGGTGCTGTGGTTCGTCCTCAGCTCCTTCAAGCCGGCGGGAGACCTGTTCTCCCTTCCGCTGACGGTGTTCCCGGAACACCCCACCGTGTCCGGCTACAAGGCGGCGTGGGCAAGCGCCAACTTCGCCCAGTACTTCATCAACACCACCCTTGTGTGTCTGATCGCGACGATCCTCACCGTGGGAGTCAGCTGCTGCACCGGCTACGCGCTGGCCAAGTACGACAACCGATGGCTCAAGGCCTTCTTCCTCTGCATCCTGGCCACCACGATGCTGCCGGCCGAGGTCATGCTCGCCCCGCTGTTCCTGGTCGTCCGCGACCTCGGTTTCTACAACTCGCTCGCCGGCATCATCCTCCCGGCTCTGCTCACCGCGACCGGGTGCTTCATGTTCCGCCAGTTCTTCCTGACGGTCCCCGACGAACTCATCGAGGCCGCCCGGATCGACGGCGCGAAGGAACTGTCGATCTTCCTGAGGATCATGGTGCCGCTCTCCCGGCCCATCGCGCTGACGCTCGCCATCCTGTCGTTCCAGTGGCGGTGGAACGACTACATCTGGCCGCTGCTGATGCTCAACGACCCCGAGAAGTTCACCGTGCAGATCGGCATCCAGAGCCTGGTCGGGGCACAGAACATCAACTGGTCGGTGCTGCTCGGCGGTTCGGTCATCTCCATGGTCCCGCTGATCGTCATCTTCCTGGTGTTCCAGAAGTACGTCATGAACGCCGACATCAACGCCGGACTGAAGGACTGACCGTGCCCAGCCCGCTCGACGCCGAGTCCGACCACGAGTTCGTCCGGTCGGCGGCCCGCGCCGCCGACCGGCAGGCCGTCCCGCTGACGGCCCGCCCCGACGAGGAACCCGCCGGTGTGCCGCACCGTGGTCTGGCACGGCGGGCGAAGACCCTGATCGCGGCCTACCGCTCCCCGGACTCGGCCCTGCACGGCAGCGGCGCGGCCGTCGCCGCCGCGCTCACCCACCTGCGTGCCCTCCGGGCCACCCAGACCGGCACCGGCCTCTTCGCCGGCGGCGACAACGTGCAGTCGCCGCCGGACTCCGGCTTCACCGTCAACGACGTGTGCGACGCGCACCTCCTCGCCGCCGCCGGCGGCCCGGGACTGCACGACGTCACGGCCGCGCTCGCCGAGATCGCCGGCGCCGCCACCGGCAGCCTCCTCGCCGGCGGGGTGCACACCCCGAACCACCGCTGGGAACTGTCGGCGGCACTGGCCCGGCTGCACCGCTCCTTCCCCGACGGTCGCCTGCTCGACCGGGTCGAGGAGTGGCTCTCCGAGGGCGTCGACATCGACGCCGACGGCCTGTACTCGGAACGCAGCGCCAACTACGCGGCCCACGTCTCCAACCCGTCGCTGCTCCTGCTCGCCGAGGTCCTCGGCCGCGCCGACCTGCTGTACGCCGTCGAACGCAACCTCGCCACCACCCTGGACCTGATCAGGCCCGACGGCACGGTCGAGACCGTCCACTCGCGCCGCCAGGACCAGAAGGGCCCCTTCCCGCTGGCGCCCTACCTGCCGCACTACCGGCTGCTCGCGATCCGCACCGGCCGCGGCGACTTCGCCCGCGCGGCCCGGCTGGCGGAGGCAGGCGGCATCGACGACCCCGACCTGCTCGCCGAGACCCTCCTCACCCCGGACCTGTGCCGCCCCCTGCCGGCCCCGACCCCGGAGCCACTCCCGCGCGACCGCTACCTCACCACCGCCCGCCTCGCCAACCGCGCCTCGGCCACCGCCCACACGGTCGTGTACGGCGGCTCCGACGTGCCCGAACACCGGCGCATCCGCTCGGGCCTCGCCTGCAACCCCACCTTCCTGCGCCTGTTCGCCGGTGCCGCCGTCCTCGACTCGGTCCGGCTCTCGCGGGGCTTCTTCGACCTGGGCCCCTTCCGCGCCGCCGAGATGGACCAGTCCGCCGACAACAGCTACCGGCTCACCCAGACCCTCACGGCCGCCTACTACCAGCCGCTCCCGAAGGACGAGAGGCGCGACGACGGCGTCTACCGGCTGGTGGACGACGGCCGCTTCTCCGCCTCGATGGCCTTCCCGGACCGCCCCCAGGACGAGGTCTCCCACACGACCCGCGTCGAGGTGGACCTGCGCGAGGACGGCGCCGACCTGCGGATCGACATCAGTGGACCCCGCGTCCCCTGGTCCCTCGAACTGGCCTTCCGTCCGGGCGGCGAGCCGGAGGGCGCCGTCCCGCTCGGCGACGGCCGCTGGTGCCTGCCGACCGGCCCGATGACCTACCGCGCCGGTGCCGACGAGATCCGCGTAGAGGTCACCGTCGAGGCGGGCGAACCACTCGCCGGACCGGACCGGAGCGACGTACTCCGCTACGACCCGGGGCAGGACTACACCGTGGTGGGTGGCACCGACGCGACGACCGGGAACCGCCTCTACATCGGCGGACTCGGCCCGCACACCCTGACCGTCGCCCTGCGCGCCCACCGGAAGGACCAGGCCACGGCCACCCCGGGCACGAAGGACTGACGGCTTTGTATCTCCCGCACCAGCGAGGGGCGTTGCACGATCTGCCGGCCACACCGGCGGACTACGACGCCGTCCTGACCGCCGTCGACGACATCGGCGACACCTCCCTCGGCCTCACCTCGCTGCTGGCCCTCGCCTGGCAGCGCGGCAAGGACCCACGCCTCCCGGAGGCGGTGGCACGCAGCCTCGCCTTCCATCTCCGGGAGCGGGTCTACACCGAGGACAACCCCGGCTACCCGAACCTGCGCATCCGCAACTCCGGCCTGCCGTACGCCCGTTACGTACTGGAGACGGGCGCCCACCCCATCGGCGACTGGCCGAGCACGGTGTGGGCGCTGCTCCAGACGGTCAACATCCTGGACGCGGCCGAGGGCCTCGTCGCCGACGAACAGCGCGCGGAACTGGTCGAGTTGGCGCGCGGCTACTGGCGCCGGCTGACCGAGGCGACCTTCTTCAACCCGCAGGAGGCCGGCAACCAGGCGATCGGCTGCGTGGTGGGCGGCCTGATGCTGGCTCCCCATCTCCCTTCCGAGGAAGGGCAGTCGGTCCGCTCGCGCGCCATCGCGCTGTACGTCGAGAAGATCCGAGCCCACCGGGTGAACGACCGGGGTGCGGCCCTGCCGCCCGAGCACGGCGGCGCCTACGACAACAACTACGGCCCGATCTCCCTCTCTTTCCTCGCCCAGGCCCACCGGATCAGCGGCGAGGAGATCTTCGCCGAGGACGGCGAGGCGCTGGCCCGCTACATCGACGCCCGCCTGACGAACGGCGGTTACGACAACGGCGGCCCCCGCTACAGCGAACAGCACTCCGCCTTCGAGTCGGTCCTCGGCCTGCGCTACTTCGGCCATCGCATCGGCGCCGACCTCGGCCGCTACCGGGGCGACAGCCGCTGGGCCCGGCACGCGGCCGGGCCGGACGGCGGTATCGACGGCCACTTCGCGTGGATGCTGGTCTGGCAGATCCAGGACACCACGCCCTGGCACCGCACCCCGTCCACCGAACCACTCCGTCACCAACTCCGCGCCGGTACGGTCTCGGTGGCCTTCGACGGCAGGATGACGCCGTCGCTGGTGGAGGCGGCGGGTACGTACTACCTCCCGGCCGCGGTCAACCGCCAGCACGGCTTCGGTCCCGTCGTGGACGGCTTCCTGCTGTGCCGCCCGATGGGCGAGGTCCGGGTACGGGACATCCGAACCGACGGCCTCGCGGCCAAGCTGGTCACCAAGCCGGTCGTCGGCCGTGACCACGTCCTGCGCCATGTGCGGTCGTTGTACGTCACCGACGGCGCGACCCTGTGGGTCACGGTCGCCGTCGAACGTCTTGACGGCACGCCGTACTTGCTCGCGGGGCTGCCGTACGCGACGGACGACGGGGAGCGGGTTCGCCGGACGGCCGAACCCGGCGGGGTGGCCGCCGCCGGCCCGCTGCGGCTGACCCACCCCGGGTCGGCGGGGGTCGACCACTTCGATGCGCGCAGCGAGGTGACTCAGGAGCAGGCGGCGTTCGCGCTTGCGGCTGACCCGCGTGGCTATGGCAACCCCGATGAGGGGTGGCGGCATCTGGTCAGTTCCACGGCGCTGGAGGTCGAGCCGGCGCCGGGGGCACCAGAGGGATTGAGTGTTTTCGCTGTGCGGTACGGGGGTGTTGACGCCGGGTTCACGCCGGTCTTCGAGGAGACGCAGGAAGGTCTGCTCGTGTGCACCGAGGGGTTCACGGCTGTCATCGGTGAGGCGGCGGGCGATGTGAATGGTGAGCCGGAGTTGACGATGTCGGGTTGCTGACGAGGAATTTCGGCTGACGGCCGGTGGGGGCTGGTCGCGCCCGCGCGGCGGAGCCGCAAATCAGACACAGCCCCGCGCCCCTAGGCGGGTGTGGTCCCGTCTGTCTTCACCGTCAGGTCGGCTCGGTCGCGGGTTGCCGCGACCAGGTCGGCGTTGTGCTGGTCCGTGCCCAGCACCCACGCGACCGCCGTGTCGTGATCCTTGCCGAACTCCTCATGTCGGGCGACCAGTCGGCGGACGCGCTGGGCCTCGTCCAGTTCGCAGAACCACACCTCGTCCAACTGTGCGCGGACCCGGGGCCACAGCAGCAGGTAGTTGCCCTCCGTCACGATCAGGCGGGCCGTCGGCAGGACCGGGATCGCCCCCGCGAGCGGCTGCTCCAGCACCCGCTCGAAGCCCGGCGCGTAGACGATGTCCCCGGCGCTGTCGTCCCGCAGCCGTAGCAGCAGCGCCGCGTAGCCCGCCGCGTCGAAGGTCTCCGGTGCGCCCTTGCGGTCCCGTAGGCCCAGGCGGTTCAACTCGACGTCGGCGAGATGGAATCCGTCCATCGGCACATGGGCGGCCCAGGGCGTGCCGTCGCCGTTCAGCGCGCGGACGAGCCGTTCGGCGAGCGTCGTCTTGCCCGCGCCGGGGCTCCCGGCGATGCCCAGTACGGCACGCCGGTCGTCGCTGACCAGTGCCCGGGCACGGTCGAGTAGTTCGTCGAACGTGGGGGAGAGGTGAGGTCGATCCACGCGGCCGAGTCTCTCACCCGGACAGTCCCTCGTAGGCCGCCGCAAGGATCATGAACGCCCGGTCGTCGCCGACGCCGTCCGGTTCGAGCATGCGGTTCATGACGTACGCCACGGACATGCGCGCGTCCATGTCCACCAGGACCATTGAACCGCCCCAGCCGCCCCAGAAACACGTGCGGGGGTTGGGGAGTTGGCCGGTGTGCAGCCCGTACCCCATGCCCCAGCGCATCGGCACGCCCAGCGACGAGTCCATGCCGCTGAACTGCTCCTCCAGCGCGCGTTCGCAGCCCGCCTCCGACAGCAGCCGTACGCCTCGGGCCGTGCCGCCGCAGGCCAGGACCGACTGGACGGCGGCGACCGAGCGGGCGTTGCCGTGGCCGTTCGCGGCGGGGATCTCGGCGCGGCGCCAAGCCTCGGTGTTTGCGGTGGACGGCGGGAGGGGCGGATTGGCGGGGCGGTCGCGCGGCAGGGCGGCGTCCGGGTCGAGCACCCGCTCGGGCGGGGGGATCACGGGCGCGACCCGGTGGTCGTGCTCGGCGGGCAGTCCGATGTGGAAGTCGGCGCTCAGCGGCCCGGCGATCTCCTCGGCGAAGAAGGCACCCGGGGTGCGGCCGGTGACCCGGCGGATCACCTCGCCGACGAGGTGGCCGTAGGTCACGGCGTGGTAGCCGCCCTCGACGCCCGGCTTCCAGGCGGGGGCCTGGGCGGCGAGGCGGGAGGTGGCGGTCGGCCAGTCGTAGAGGTCGTCGAGCGTCATCGGCTCGTGCCAGGTGGGCAGGCCCGCCGTATGGCCGAGGAGGTGCCGTACCAGGACGTCCTCCTTGCCGTTCGCGGCGAACTCCGGCCAGTGGCGCGCCACCGGCGCGTCCAGGTCGAGTTCACCCCGGTCGGCGAGGACCAGGGCGCACAGTGCCGTCATCGTCTTGGTCGTGGACCAGGTGTTGGTGATCGTGTCGCGCTCCCACGGGACCGTGCGCGCCTCGTCGAGGTGACCGCCCCACAGGTCGACCACCGGTTCACCGTCGAGGTACACGGCGACCGACGCGCCCACGTCCTTGTCGTCGAGGGACGCGGCCAGTGCCGCGCGTACGGGGGCGAACTGGTCGGTGCACGTGCCGGAGGTCTCCACCATGCCGCGACCGTAGCCAGGCCCCGTGGACACGGCCACCGATTATTTCCCGCCGCGGATGTGGATCAGGTGCGGTCGATATGTATGTTCGTCGACTTCACCCGTGCCGTGGCCTCCACGCCTACTTCGAGGCCGAGTTCCTCCACCGCCTCCCGGGTCAGGAGCGACACCAGCCGGTGCGGGCCCGCCTGGATCTCCACCTGGGCCGCCACATCGCCGAGCTTCACGGCCGTGACGATGCCGGGGAAGGCGTTGCGGGCGGAGGTGTACGACGGCTCCTCCTCGCCGGAGCCGCCGCCCGCGCCGGAGTGGGCGGCGGCCAACTCGGTGGAGAACGCGGCCAGATCCCGGCCGTCGATCAGCCGTCGCCCGCCCTCGTCACGGTGGGTCTTCACCCGCCCCGCGTCGGCCCACCGCCTCGCGGTGTCGGGGCTCACGCCCAGCAGACGGGCGGCCTGACCAATGGTGTAGGACTGCATGTGCGCCAACCTAAGCTCGTTCCCCGATCTCGCAAAATGAGCAACCGCGCCTGCCCCGGCGTACTGAAGTGCAAGGGAACGAACGCACGCACGCAGCACGGCCACGCCCGGAGGTACCTCGCCCGTGAGCATCACCAAAGCGGCCCCGCCCGGGACCGACCAACGCGACACGGAGACACCGGGAACCGAGGCCGGGGCCGAGACCAAGGACGGGCAGCAGGGCTGGCAGTTCAGCTCGCCGCTCGTCCTGACCATGCTGCTGATCCTGGTCGTCACGCTGCAGGGGCCGATCCGCAGCGCGGTGTCCGCGCCGGTGATGCAGAGCTGGATGACGGTGTTCGTCGCCGTCGTCGTACAGGCACTGCCCTTCCTCGTCCTCGGGGTGCTGCTGTCGGCGCTGCTCGCGGTGTTCGTACCGCCGTCGTTCTTCGCCCGCGCCCTGCCCAGCCGGCCCGCGCTCGCCGTGCCGGTCGCGGGGATGGCCGGGGCGGTGCTGCCGGGCTGCGAGTGCGCGTCCGTGCCGGTGGCGGGCGCGCTGGTGCGGCGGGGGGTCGCCCCGGCGGCGGCGCTCGCGTTCCTGCTCTCGGCGCCGGCGATCAACCCGATCGTGCTGACCGCGACGGCCATCGCGTTCGCCGGCCGCCCGGAGATGGTCGTGGCGCGATTCGTGGCGAGCCTGCTGGCGGCGTGCGCGATGGGGTGGCTGTGGCAGCGGCTCGGCCGCGCCGACTGGCTGCGCCCGCAGTCCCGTCCCTCCGACGAGGGACTCGGCAAGGGCGCCGCGTTCTGGAGTTCCGTACGGCACGACGTGATGCACGCGGGCGGCTTCCTGGTCGTCGGCGCGATGGCCGCCGCCACGCTGAAGTCCGTGGTGCCGGAGAGCTGGCTGAGCCTCGCGGCGGACAACCCGGTGGTGTCGGTCCTCGTGCTGGCCGTCCTCGCGGTGCTGCTGTCGATCTGCTCGGAGGCGGACGCGTTCGTCGCCGCGTCGCTGACCCAGTTCTCGCTGACCGCCCGGCTGGCGTTCCTGGTGGTCGGTCCGATGATCGACCTGAAGCTCTTCGCGATGCAGACGGCGACCTTCGGCCGCGGCTTCGCCCTCCGCTTCGCGCCGGCCACCTTCGTGGTGGCCGTGACGTCGGCGGTGCTCGTCGGGGCGGTGCTGCTGTGAACCGGCAGGCACAGGCGGTCGTCCTGTTCCTGGTCGGCGGCGCGATGGTGCACGCCGGCACCACCGACCTCTATCTCCGGTACGTCAAGGCGGGGCTCCAGCCGCTGGTCGTCGGCGCCGGTGTCGTCCTGATCGTGGCCGCGCTGGCGACGGTCTGGTACGAGCGGAAACGCTCAAGCACCGGCTCGGACAGGGAGGTTGAGGAGGGCCACGAAGACGGCCATGACCGCGACGGCCACGGTCACGTCCACCGTGAACCGCGGGTCTCCTGGCTCCTGGTCCTGCCCCTGCTGGCGCTGATCCTGGTCGCCCCGCCCGCCCTCGGCTCCTACAGCGCCCTGCGCACGGGTACGGCCCTCCAGAAGCCGCTGGCCTACGCGCCGCTGCCCTCCGGCGACCCCGTACGCCTCAGCCTGGTCGACTACGCGGGCCGGGCCGCCTACGACCACGGGCGCTCGCTGGGCGGCCGGCGGATCGCGATCACCGGGTTCGTCGCGCTCGACAGCAAGGGCACCCCGTATCTCGTCCGGATGGCCCTCAACTGCTGTGCAGCCGACGCCCAGCCCGTCAAGGTGGGTCTGACGGGCAAGATTCCCCCGGTGCTGCAACCTGACAGCTGGCTCGAACTCACCGGTACCTACACCGCGAAGCGGACCAAGGACCCGGTGAACAAGGGCCTCATCCCGTTCTTCGACATCACCGAGGCGAAGCCGGTGCCGACGCCGCGCGACCCGTACGACGAGAGCTGGAACAACTGAGGCGCCCGGTCCCGGTCAGGGCTGGATCAGCCCGCGCTCGTACGCCTTGACCAGCCGCTGCGGCACCATGTGCGCGACCCCGTCGACGGTGACCGGCACCAGCTGGGTGGTGGTCGCCTTCCACTGGGCGCGGCGGTGACGGGTGTTGCTGCGGGACATCTTCCGCTTGGGAACGGCCATGGGGTCCTCCTCGGTTGGCAAGCGAGACAGGACGCTACATGAAAATGGATCCCATTAACAATGGGATCGGTGCCGCCCTGGCCGAGGATGAACGGAACGTACAGGCGGCGGCGTTGAGCCTCAGGGGCACCCCGGTGGACCGTGCGCCTGCCCCGACCTGTCGTCGTCCGGGCTCTCCTGGGCCAGCCAGTCGGCGACCGCGTGGGCGATCGGCTGGCCGGTGTCCATCTCTATGAAACCGAACTGGCCCGACTGGTTGCATTCGAGGAACCACCAGATTCCGTCGGCGTCCTCGGCGAAGTCGAAGGCGCCGTAGGCGAGTTCGGCCTCCCGTAGGTACCGGTGCACGGCCTCGGTGATCCGTGCCGGGACCTCCACCGGCCGCCAGGGCTCGTCCGAGGGTGCGAAGCGGACGTCCACGTCGTCGGGGTGCGCGTCCGGCGCGACGGCCTTGCGGGCGGCCAGGATGCGGGGGCCCACCGCCGTGAGGCGGATGTCGGCCCGCTTGTCGACCCGGCGCTGCAGCAGCGTGGGCCCGAAGGCGACGGCGGTGAAGTCGACCCCGGGCGCCACCCGGCTCGTCGGCACCACCCTGGGCGGCTCCTGCGGATGCGAACCGGAGACGGGCTTGACGACCAGGTCGGGGTAGCGCTGCGAGAAGTCACGGGCGGCCTGCGGGAAGGTGGTGATCAGCGTCGCCGGTACGGGCAGCCGGCTGCGCTGGGCGAGATGGAGCTGCCAGGGCTTGTGCCGGGCCCGGCGGGCGGCGTCGGGGTGGTTCATCCAGCGTGCGCCGATCCCCCGCAGCATGCCGTAGAAGGCCTGCGAGGCCTCCTCGGTGAGCCAGCCCGACGGCTCGGCGGCCCGCGCCCCCGGCACCCCGGGCCGCCGCACCCACACGGACCGCAGCCCGCCCATGCTCACCAGCCGTCCGCCGACGGACAGATGCCCGCGGAACGCACCGTGCACATACTCGCCGGACAGGGCGACATCACCGGGCAGCTCGGCGGGATCGAGCCTGACCACGGGAATCCCGGAGCCGTTCAGCCTGGCCACCACGAGATCCGCCGTCACATCCTCTTCGGACGTCAGAACCAGGACCGTCATCGCGTCAGATCCATGTTCAGTCGTCGAAGTGAGTCTTGGAACCCGCCGTCGACGTAGTGGCTCCGAATTCGCGCATCACGGCATGGTCGTGAGCGGCAATCCGCCCACCGGGGAGCACATTCAACTGCTGTCCGCAGTCGTAGCTGTACGGTGTGCTCACCTCCAACTGCTCAGCCGGGCGTGCGTAGTTCAGAACGAACAGCTGCATCGCATCTCCTCGATCGGCGACGACGTCGGTCAAGTGGACGGTGGTGCTCCGGTATTACTGTCCCGTCCACCGTGCCCCGCCTCCAAGGAGTTATACGAATCGAACGAGTGAATGGTTGCCTCACGTTCCACGCAACCGCATCCTGCCAGCTCACCACGAGCGGGAACTGAGGGAACAGTGAGGTTCCGAACCACCACTTCCGTACGGAATGGGCCACTCCCGAAAAGTATCCGTTACGTTGAGTTGACCGCTCGACGCGGCCAGTAGTTCAGGTGTTGCGGAACTCACATACCAATTGCCGCCGCCCGCAAATGAATAAGGGGCCGAAAACAGCCTGTGGAATGACTGTCCCCCGCTTGTCCCCGGCCCTTGCCCCCGCTTTGCGCGACCCGGCGTTCAGGGCTTCAGGGCGACGGCGCCGAATTGCGGAAGAGCGCCCGCGGAGTCGTCCTCGGGACGCCAGTGCGCACAGGAGACGAGCCCCGGGTCGAGCAGGTCCAGGCCCTCGAAGAAAGCGGCGACCTCTTCTCGGGGGCGGGCGGTGATCGGCGGGGTGGCGTTCTCGTTCCAGAACTTCATCGCCTCGATGTTGCCCTCGCCGCCCAGCTCCGAGTCGGTCGTCGGGTGCGTCAGGACGAGGAAGCTCCCCGAGGGCACCGCCGCCATGACCCGGCGCACGATGTCCCGCGCCTTGGCGGTGTCGAGCACGAAGTTGAGGATGCCGAGCATCATCACGGCGACGGGCCGCTCGAAGTCGAGGGTCTGCGCGGCACGGGCGACGATGGCGTCCGGGTCGTGGACGTCCGCGTCGATGTAGTCGGTGGCACCCTCGCGGGTGCCGGTGAGCAGCGTACGGGCGTGCGCGAGCACGATCGGGTCGTTGTCGACGTACACGATCCGCGACTCGGGCGCGATCCGCTGGGCGATCTCATGCGTGTTGTCCACCGTCGGCAGCCCCGTCCCGATGTCCAGGAACTGCCGCACGCCCCGCTCGGTGACCAGGAACCGCACGGCGCGCCCGAGGAAGGCGCGGTCCGCGCGGGCCACGCTGCGGATCAGCGGGAACATGGCGTCGATGTGGTCGCCGACGCCCTGGTCGACGACGTAGTTGTCCTTGCCGCCGATCCAGTAGTTCCACACCCGCGCGTTGTGGGCCACCGAGGTGTCCAGCCGACCGCGTCCCTCTGCTGACGTACCGCCCTGCTCGCTCACGTCGCTTCCTCTCGTCACTGCCCGCACCCCGCACGGACGTTGGCCCGCACCCGGGCCGTCAACATCGTCCGCGCCTACGAGGGTGATCTTATGACCGGCCTCTCCGGGACAGGGCCCGAGGCGGACGGAACGGGTGCTGCCGCGGGCGGGCGGCGGCCTCTACTCTCGCCGGACAGGGCTGGGCGGAGCGGGAGACCGGGAGAACTCGGATGGATCACTACGACTACGACCTCGGCACCCACGGGCGGACCGTGACGACGACGTCGGCCAAGGCTCAGCAGTGGTTCGACCGGGGCCTGGTGTGGACGTACGGCTTCCACCACGAGGAGGCCGTCGCCTGCTTCGAGGCCGCCGTCGCGGCGGACCCCGACTGCGCCATGGCCCACTGGGGCATCGCCTACGCCCTCGGCCCCAACTACAACAAGCCCTGGGAGTCCTTCGACGGCGAGGACCTCACGACGACCGTCGCCCGCACCCACGCCGCCGTCGAACTCGCCCGTCGCAAGGCGGCGACGGCCGGTGCCACCCCCGTCGAACAGGCCCTGATCGACGCCCTGCGCGCCCGTTACCCGCAGGCGGAGGCCGTCGAGGACTGCTCGGTCTGGAACGAGCCCTACGCCGACAGCATGCGCGCGGTGTACGAACTCGCCCCCGACGACCTCGACATCGCGACCCTGTACGCCGACGCGCTGATGAACCTGACCCCCTGGCAGCTGTGGGACGTACGCACCGGAGAGCCCGCCGAAGGCTCCCGTACCCTCGCCGCGAAGGCGGTCCTGGAGCGGGCGATCGCGACCGACGCGGGCTCGCGCCACCCGGGCCTCCTGCACCTCTACATCCAC
Organism: Streptomyces geranii; assembly: GCF_002954775.1. Classification (GTDB taxonomy): domain Bacteria; phylum Actinomycetota; class Actinomycetes; order Streptomycetales; family Streptomycetaceae; genus Streptomyces; species Streptomyces geranii. The sequence continues at coordinate 102,440 of NZ_PJME01000020.1, read as the reverse complement.
CTGATGGAGATGTCGGCCACCCCGGAGACCGCCCTGCCCGCCGCCGACCGGCTGCGCGGCCTGGTCCCCGACGCCGGGCACCTCCAGCACATGCCCACCCACCTGGACGTCCTCTGCGGCGACTACCGGCGCGTCGTCGCGGACAACAGCGCGGCGATCGCCGCCGACGAGAAGTTCCGCGAGCGGTCCGGCGCGATGAACTTCTACACCCTCTACCGGTCGCACAACCACCACTTCAAGATCTACGGCGCGATGTTCCTGGGCCAGTCCGCGACCGCACTGGAGGCCGCCGCACAGCTGGAGGCGTCCATCCCGGAGGAACTGCTGCGGGTGCAGAGCCCGCCGATGGCCGACTGGCTGGAGGGCTTCCTCGCCATGCGCGTCCATGTGCTGATCCGCTTCGGCCGCTGGGCGGACATCCTCCGACTGCCGCTGCCCGCCGACCCGTCGCTGTACTGCGTCACCACCGCCATGATCCGGTACGCCCGAGGGGTCGCCCTCTCCGCCACCGGCCGCACGGTCGAGGCGGAGGCCGAACGCGAACTGTTCCGCGCGGCGGCCGGCCGGGTCCCGGAGACCCGGATGCTGTTCAACAACACCTGCGCCGACATCCTCGCCGTCGCCTCGGCGATGCTCGACGGTGAGCTGGAGTACCGCAAGGGCAACCACGAGGTGGCCTTCGCGGCGCTGGAGCGGTCGATCGCCCTGGACGACAACCTGCCCTACGACGAGCCGTGGGGGTGGATGCAGCCGACCCGGCACGCGTACGGGGCGCTGCTGCTGGAACAGGGGAGGGTGGCTGAGGCGGAGGCGGTGTATCGGGCCGACCTCGGGCTCGACGACACGCTGCCGCGTGCGGTGCAGCATCCCGGCAATGTCTGGGCGCTGCACGGGTTCCACGAGTGTCTGGTTCGGCTGGGCAAGGTGGGGGAGGCGCGGATCGTCGCGCAGCAGTTGAAGATCGCGGTCGCGGTCGCGGACGTTCCGATCGAGGCTTCGTGCTTTTGCCGGTTGGACGTCGGGTGTTGCTGAGGCTGGATGGGTAGTTCGTTCGGCTGCGGGCGGTGGGGGTTGGTCGCGCCCCGCGGCGGAGCCGCACATCGATACAGCCCCGCGCCCCTTAGGTCTGCCCTTGTGGACGCTCGTGTTGCCTTGGCGGCTGCCTCTGTTGCCGGTGATCTTCGGTGGCTGCCGCGCTAGCGTCCGTACGTGCGTACGAGTTGCTGCCCGCGACGGCCCGCTGAGTGAGCGACGAACCCCGTCGGCGTGGCCCCGGTTTCTTCACCCTGATGGTGCTGCCGTGTCTGCTGACCCTTGCCGTCGGCGCGGGCGCGCTCGCCCTGATGGGTGGCCTGCCCGGCGGCGAGACGTCGAACACGGACTCGCGGCAGAGCGTCGCGAGCGGCGTCAACGACACCTACGGGCCCTGGCTGCGCAAGGCCGCCGCCTGCACCGTCGTCACCCCGTCCGTGCTGGCCGCCCAGATCGACCAGCTCACCGGCTGGCGCGACGACACCGGTGAACTCACCGGCGAGCAGGGCATCGCGGGCTTCACCGCCGCCCAGTGGCGGACCTGGGGCAAGGACGACGACGGCAACGGCACCTCCTCACCGCGCGACGAGGCCGACGCCATCATGGCGCTCGGCCGGCAGGACTGCTCCCTCGCCCGGCAGATCACCGACCTCAGGACCGAGGGCACCGTCAACGGCGAACTGGTGGACCTCACGCTCGCCGCGTACGCCGTGGGAATCCGCGAGGTCACCGAAGCGGGACGCGTGCCCGCCGGTGCCCGGACCTACCTCGCCGAGGTCAAGGGACTCCTCCCGCGCTACGAGACCTTCGACCAGGAACCCGTGACGGGCGGCGGACCGGCGGACGCGATCCTCACCGCCCCCGTGAGCACACTCGTCATCACCTCCCCCTACGGGTCACGCCAGCACCCCCTCACCGGCGTGACCAAGCTGCACACCGGCGTGGACTTCGCCGCACCCCAGGGCGCCCCGGTGTTCGCCGCCCGCGCCGGGCAGGTGGTCTTCGCCGCCTACACCAAGGCGTACGGCAATCGCGTCGTCATCGACCACGGCACCATCGAGGGCAAGCGGCTGGAGACGACGTACAGCCATCTGTCCGCGCTCGGCGTCACCGGCGGCCAGACGGTGTCCGGCGGTGCCACGATCGGCCAGGTCGGGTCCACCGGCCTCTCCACCGGGCCGCACCTGCACTTCGAGGTGATCTACGACGGCTACTACGCCGACCCGCAGCCGTGGCTGGCGACCTCCGGCTGACCGTCATGGCCGACGGGCCCGTACCGCCCGCCCCATTCTGGTCACCGCCTCGCGCAGAACCGCCGGAGTCGTCGCGAAGTTGAGGCGTACGCAGCCCTCGCCCCCGGAGCCGAAGACATGCCCGGAGCTGAGGGCGACCCGGGCCTCGTCGAGGAACATCCGGGCGGGGCCGGCCAGGTCGCTCACCACGCCGGGACCGGTGGCGTCCCCATCGCCCCCGTTGTACCTGGCGTCGTCGATTCGCAGCCGGGTGCAGTCCAGCCAGGCCAGATAGGTGCCCTGGGGTGCGTGGTAGCGCACCTCGGGGAGGTGTTCGGCGAGCAGTCGGCCCAGCAGGTGCCGGTTGGCGTCGAGACCGAGGAGCAGTTCGTCCAGCCAGGCCCCGCCCTCGCGGAACGCCGCCGTGTGGGCGATGACCCCCAGGTGACTGGGTCCGTGGCCCACCTCCTCGGGCAGCAGCCGGAGTTCGTCGGCGGCCTCGGGGCCCGCGATCGCCAGGGCGGCCTTCAGCCCGGCGAGGTTCCACGCCTTGGAGGCCGAGGCCAGCGCGAACGCGTTCTCGGCGCCGGGGACGTTGAGGTACGGGGTGAAGTGGGCCCCCGGCAGGACCAGCGGGGCGTGGATCTCGTCCGACACGACCCGTACGCCGTGCTTGCGGGCCAGCGCGGCGACGGCCTCCAGTTCCTGGCGGGTGTGGACGACTCCGGTCGGATTGTGTGGGTTGCTCAGCAGAAAGGCGGCGCGGCGGCCCCGACATCGGGCCAGGGCGAAGGCCTCCTCCAGGGCGCCCAGGTCGATGCGCAGGTCCGGGCCGAGGCGGGCCTCGACGACCGCACGGGAGTCGTGTGCGACGAAGGCGTAGAACGGCGGATAGACCGGGGAGCAGACGACGACCGCGTCCCCGGGGCCGGTCACCAGCCGGAGCACCTCGACGGCGCCCATCATCACGTCGGGCACCACCGACGTGTCCTCGACCCGCAGCCCGTCCCACTTCCAGCGCTCCACGGCGAACCCGGCGAACGCCTCGGCGTAGGCGCTCCCGCAGGGGTACCCGGTGTCGCCGAGATCGATCGCCGCGTGCAGCGCCTCGGCCACGGGCGGGGCCTGCGGTACGTCCATCTCCGCCACCCAGAGCGGGAGCACGTCCTCCGGATGGGTACGCCATTTCATGCTGGTGCGTCTGCGCAGCTGCTCCAGGGACAGCTGGACGAGCGGGTCCGTCCGGCCGGCCTCGGTGTCGTCGGGGGCCGTCGAGTGCGTGGCGTCCGTCATGCTGCGCTCCCGTCCCCGGGCACGCCGGGTCCGAAGGTGGGTTCTGCGACTCAGGTCAGCATTCCCACACCGGCACCGGCCGGAGCGCCCGGCAGCGCGGAAGTACCGGGGAGAGGGGTCCGGGCAGGGCGTCCGGCGAGGACGTCGAGGATGTTGTCGACCGCCAGGTCGACCATGGCGGCCCGGGTCGCCTCGGTCGCCGACCCGATATGGGGGAGCGCGACCACGTGCTCCTCGGCCACCAGAGGCGACAACTCCGCGCCCATCGGCTCGCGTTCGTAGACGTCGAGCCCGGCGGAGTGCAGCCGCCCCGAGCGGACGGCCTGCAGCAGGGCCTCCTCGTCGACGACACCGCCGCGCGCGGTGCTGACCAGGGTGGCCGTGGGCTTCATCGCCGCCAGCTCGCGGGCCGAGATCAGGTGCCGGGTCTCCTCGGTGAGCGGCACGTGCAGCGACACGATGTCGGACTCGGCCAGCAGCGTCGCCAGGTCCACCGAGGTCGACAGGGCGTCGTCGGCGGCGTACGGATCGTGGTGCAGGACGCGCATGCCGAAGCCCTGGGCCCGGCGGGCCACCGCGCGGCCGATCTGGCCGTAGCCGATCAGGCCCAGGGTCGCGCCGTGGACGTCGAGGCCGAGGTAGTCGTGCATCCGGAACAGTCCCCAGGAGCCCGCCGCCAGGCTCGCTCCGGCGGCGCCCAGCCTGCGTCGGGCGGCGAGGATCAGCGCGAAGGTGAGGTCGGCGGTCGTCTCCGCGAGGACACCGGGGGTGTGCGTGACGACGATGCCGCGCTCGGCGGCGGCTGCCCGGTCGACGTTGTCGAACCCCATGCTGGCCAGCGACACGACCTCCAGCGAGGGGCCCGCCGCGTCCAGCAGGGCGCCGTCCACCGGATCGTTGCCGAGGGCCAGGACGCCGCTCACCCCGGGCGCGAGCGCGGCGAGATCGGCCGGCCCGGGCTTCTCGCTCCCCGGCCAGGCCACCACGTCCACCGTCTCGGACAGCCGGTCCAGGCCGTCGCCGGGCAGGTTCTCACGGGTGGTGAGGACACGCTTCTTCATCTATGTCTCCAGTTTCCCAGGTTCCGGTTTCCCAGGTTCCGGGAAAAGCTAGACCGGGCGGTGGGCGGAGACAAATAGCGGATTCCTCTGACGCTATCGGCGATTTTTATTCTCGATTACCGGCGGGGGAATCGTCGAACGTGCTGATCAGTTCGAGAAAGAGATCGTGCACCGCCAGGGCAGGTTCCGAAAGGGGCTGATTGTCCGACGTCACCACGGAGAGCTTGACCTGGATGACGGGGTCCACGATGCGGCGTACGGACAGCGAGCGGACGTCGAGGACGGCGCGCGCCGCCGACCAGGGCAGCACCGTGGCACCGAGGTCCGCGTCCACCGCGTTGACCAGCGTCAGCGCGGACTCCACCTCGCCCACCACCTGCGGACGCAGCGACGCCTGCTGGAACGCGGCGTCCACCACCTGCCGGATCGTGTGGATACGGCTCGGCAACAGCAGCGGCACGTCGGCGAGTTCCCGCAGGCTCACCTCGCCCTCGCCCGGCGGGACCGCCGCGCCGGGCGCCCCGATCAGGAACAGGTCCTCCGTGCGGACGGGCTCGAACTGCACACCCCGCAGCGGGCCGGCGCCGTAGATGAAGGCCATGTCCATCCGGCCGGTCATGATCGCCTCGCTGATCACACCGCCGAAGTTCTCGTTGATGTGCAGGAGGATGTCCGGGTAGCGCTCGCGCACACTCTTGAGGAGCGGCAGCGCGAGGGCCGCGCCCAGGCTGTACGGCGCGAGCCCCACCGACACCCCGCCGGCCGGGGCCCGTCCGGAGACCTCGACGGCCGCGTGCGCGAGGTCCACCTGCCGCAGGATCAGCTGGGCGTGCCGGTACAGGGCGCGGCCCGCCTCCGTCGGGGCGACCCCGCGCTTGCTGCGGATCAGCAGCTGCTGCCCGAACTGCGTCTCCAGCGCGGACAGTTGCTGGCTGAGCGCGGGCTGCGCGATGTGCAGGATGTCGGCCGCGCGCGTGATGCTCCCTGCGTCGATGATCTTGATGAAGGAGTAGAGGCGTCTGGTGTCCATGCGGGGCCTTCCACCGGGGGAGCGGAGCCTCATCGTAGGGAGTCGCCGGTGTGAGGTGGGTCATAAGGTTTCGCGATAACGCCAAAGCGAACGGATATTGGCGCCCCGGCGAGCGGCACCTTAAGTTGAGCGGAACGCGAATTCGGCCTCTTCTCCGATCTTCCCCTTCCGTATTCTTCGCGGACTTCCTTTCCTTCACCTCTTTCTCCCGGAGGGCGTCATGACCCCCATGATCGATCTCGTCGCGGATCTGGGCGAGGGATTCGGCGCCTACACGATGGGCGACGACAAAGCCCTGCTGGAAGTGCTGACTTCCGCCAATGTCGCCTGCGGATTCCACGCCGGTGACCCGCGCATCATGGACGCCACCGTCCGTACCTGCGTGGAGAAACAGGTGGCCGTCGGCGCCCACCCGAGCTTCCCCGACCTGGCCGGCTTCGGCCGCCGCGCCATGGACCTCACCCCGGACGAGGTCCGCACCGACGTGCTCTACCAGATCGGCGCCCTCCAGGCGTTCGCCGCCGCCCACGGCACCCGCGTACATCACGTCGCCCCGCACGGCCGCCTCGGCAACCTGGTCGCCGTACGCGCCGACTACGCCCGAGCCGTCGTGGACGCCGTCGCCGCCCTGGACGAGTCGCTGATCGTCCTCGCCCAGGACGGCGAACTGGCCGACGCCGCCCGGGCCCGGGGACTGCGCGTGGGCATCGTCGGCATCGCCGACCGCGCCTACCGCGCCGACGGGACGCTCGTCCCCCGTTCCGAACCCGGAGCGGTGATCCACGAACCGGAGGAGGTCGCCCGGCGCACCCTGCGCATGGTCACCGAGGGGGCGATCCGCAGCGTCGACGGCACGGACGTACCCGTCGTCTGCGACACCGTCCTGCTGCACGGGGACAGCCCCGGCGCGATCGCTCTGGCCCGCCGCATCCGGGAGCGACTGCTCGCCGCCGGGGTCGAGATCACCTCCCTCGACAAGGTCCTGAGCGGCAGGGAAGCCTGACATGACGAGCCACGGACCCGCCCACGCCCACGCCGATGTGCTGATCGCCGACTGCGGCGACTCCGCCCTGGTCGCGAAGGCCGTCGGCCTGGACACCGAGGCCGCCTGGCGGCTCGTCCACGCCCTGGCCGACGCCCTGGACGCCGTCCGCCTCCCCGGCGTCCACGACGTCGTGCCCGCCTACGACGCCCTGCTCGTCGAGTTCGACTGCACCGCCACCGACCACGCCACCGTCCGGCGCGTCCTGGCCCACGAGGCCGCCCGGCTCGGCCCGGACCCGGCGCCGACGACACCCCCGCGCCGCTTCCTCGTCCCCGTCGTCTACGGCGGCGAGCACGGCCCCGATCTGCCGACGGTGGCCGCCCAACTCGGCCTCGCCGAGAGCGAGGTGGTCGCCCTCCACTCCGGGGCCGACCTGACCGTACGCTGCCTCGGCGCACCCGCCGGGGCGCCGATGACGGACGGTCCCGCCTTCCCGAGGCCGGTGCCGCGACTGGCCTCGCCGCGCACCCGCGTCGACCCCGGCTCGGTCGCCGTCGCGGGCCGGCAGGCGGTCATCTGCCCGATGCCCTCGCCCGGCGGCTGGCCGCTCCTCGGCCGCACCCCCGTACGCGTCCTCGACCTGCACAGCGACCCGATCACCGCGTACCGCCCCGGCGACATCTTCCGCTTCCGCCCGATCACCCCCGACCAGTGGGACGACTACGCCGACCTGCCCCTGGCGCACTGCGCGGACTCGGCGGACCAAGCCGGCCTGGCGGCCTGTCATGGCTGACACCCTCACGATCCGCACCCCCGGCATCGCCACCGTCCAGGACCTCGGCCGGGTCGGCCGCTCCCGCTACGGTCTGCCCGCCAACGGAGCCGTCGACCAGCACTCGGCGCGCGTCGCCAACGTCCTGTGCGGCAACGACGAACACGCCCCCCTCCTGGAGATCACGGCCCTCGACTTCGCCTGCGTCCCCTCCGCCGACATCCTGGTCGCCGTGACCGGCGCCCCCGCCGACGTGACCGTCGCAGGGGTGCCCCACCCGCAGTGGGAACCGGTCCCCGTACGCGCCGGAGAGACCCTCCGCGTCACCGGCATCCGGCACGGCCTGCGCGTCTACCTGGCCGTACTCGGCTCGTTCGAGGCCGCCCGCCTCCAGGGCAGCTGCGCCCCGGACACGATCCTGGGCTTCGGTCCTCCCCTCCGCGAAGGCGACGAACTCGCCCTGCGCGCCTCCTGCCCACCCGTCGACCACCCCTACTCGCGGATCCCGCTGTTCCGCCTGAACGCCCCCGTCCCCCCGTTCCCGACCACTGTCCCCACCACCTGGACCATCGACGTCACCGACGGCCCCGACCGGGCCGAGTTCGGCGACACGGGACGGCGTCTGTTCGACGCCCCCTTCACCGTCAGCCCGCAGAGCAACCACATCGGCCTGCGACTGCACGGCAGCACGGTGCCCCGCCGGGTCACCCAGGGCGAACTGCTCTCCCGGGGCGTCCCCATCGGCGCCGTGGAAGTCCCCGCCGGGGACGAACTCCTCGTGCTGCACCGGGGCCGAGGAGTCACGGCCGGCTACCCCGTCCTGGCCGTCGTCACCGCCACCGGACTGTCCGCCCTGGGCCAGGTACGCCCCGGCCAGACCGTCCGCTTCCGCCACCGCACCCTCGACCAGGCGGTCACCGCCCACCGCACCCAACGGTCCGCCGTCGCAGCGCTGCGCACGCGCGTCCGCACCGCCTTCGACAGCCTGCGCATCCGCGCTCCCCTCGGCGGCTGACCTCCCCGCACGAAGTCCCGCCGTACGGAAAACCCGCCGTACGAACCCTCCCCGCACGGAGTCGCACGAACGCCCCCAGTCCCCAGCCCGCGTCCGATCCAGGGCCCGCGTCCAGACAGGAGAGCCATGACCGCCGTGGCCGCTCAGCCAGTCCCCAACACCGTCGACCCGAGAACAGCACGCAAGGTCACCCTCGCGGGATGCGTCGGCATCTTCGCCGAGCTGTACGACAACGGCATCTTCGGCTTCATGGCCGGAACCCTCGCCGCCGTCTTCTTCCCCGGCTCCGACAACGCCATCCAGCTCGTCTTCCTCGGCTACGCCGTCTCCTTCTTCTTCCGCCCCCTCGGCGCGATCATCTGCGGCCACCTCGGCGACCGCATCGGACGCCAGCGGATGCTGGTCTTCGTCATCATGCTGATCAGCGTCGCCACCGCCGCCATCGGTGTCCTGCCCACCTACGCCAGCATCGGCGTGGCGGCCCCCTGTCTGCTGATCCTGCTCCGCGTCGCGCAGGGCTTCTCCGTAGGCGGCGAGGCCTCCGGCGCGATGAGCTTCCTCGCCGAGCACGCCCCCGAGGGCAAGCGCGGCCTCTACACCAGCTACGCGCAGATCGCCTCGTTCCTCTCCCTGCTCACCGGCACCCTGATCGCCGCCGCGATGACCAGCGGACTCGGCACCGAACGCATGGAGTCCTGGGGCTGGCGCATACCGTTCCTGCTCGCCGTCCCGCTCGGCATCACCGGCATCTACATCCGCAAGCGCATCAGCGACACGCCGAACTTCAACCGCCTGAAGGAAGAGGGCGGCCTGTCCAAGAACCCCCTCAAGGAGGCGTTCGCGTCCGCCGAGCACCGCCGCGCCATGCTCCTGGCCCTGTTCATCCCCCTGATGAACGGCTCCGGCTACTACGTCCTGTTCAGCTACATGCCCACCTTCATGAGCAGCGAGCTGGACTTCGGCAAGGTCCAGGGCCTGCTCGTCACCGCCTCCAGCCTGGTCGCGATCTGTATCGCCATCCCGTACATGGGCCGCCTCTCCGACCGGATCGGCCGCAAGAAGGTCCTCTCCGGAGCGGCGATCGGCATGGCGGTCGTCGGCATCCCCTGTTACCTCCTGATCGGTACCGGCAACGTCGCCCTCGCCGTCCTGGGCGCCTGCATCATGGCGGTCGTCTTCGCCGGCCACACGGGCGTCATCCACATCCTCCTCGTGGAACTCTTCCCGACCCGCGTCCGCTACTCCGCCTACGGCCTCGGCTACAACGTCTCCTCCGCCCTCTTCGGCGGCACGGCCCCCCTGCTGATGACCTACCTCATCGACCGCACGGGCAACGTCAACATGCCGGCCTTCTACGCCGTCCTCACGGCCCTGGGCACGCTCCTCGCCGTGTCCCAGGTGAAGGACCGCGCCCACCTGCCCCTGCGCGACGCCTGACCGACCTCCCCCCCCACAGCAAGGAGCACCCGCATGCCCATCTCCGACTACAGGACGGCGCTCGTCACCGGAGCGTCGACCGGCATCGGAGCCGTAGTGGTCGAGCGCCTCGCCAAGCGAGGCCTCGAAGTCCACGCCGTGGCCCGCAACGCCGAACGGCTCGACGCCCTCGCCCGCGAGACCGGCTGCGTCCCGCACGCCGTGGACATCACCGACACCGAGGCGCTCACCGCCGTACTCGACGGCCTCCAGATCGACGTACTCGTCAACAACGCGGGCGTCTCACGCACCGGCAACATCCTCACCGCCGACGAGTTCGCCGTCGACGAGCAGGTCGCCGTCAACATCCAGGCGGTCCTGCACCTCGTACGGCTGCTGATGCCGGGCATGGTCGAGCGGGATCTCGGCCACATCGTCAACATCAGCTCCATCGCCGGTGTCTACAACTTCGGCGGCAACACGATCTACCACGCCACCAAGGCGGCCGTGCACACCCTGTCCCGCCAGCTGCGGGTCGACGGCTACGGCCGCCGGGTCCGGGTCAGCGAGATCTGCCCCGGCCGGGTGGAGACGGAGATCTTCGGCCGGCTCCTCGGCGACATGGAGGAGGCCCAGCGGCAGTTCTACGACGGCTACGAGTCCCTCAAGCCCGAGGACATCGCCGACGCCATCGAGTTCGCCGTCGACGCGCCCCGGCACGTCAACATCGGCCACATCGAGATCCTGCCCACCTTCCAGGTCCCCGGCGGCCTCAACTTCGAGCGCCGGGAGGGCTGAACCATGCCCGTGAACACGGCAGCACGCGTACGCCGGATCAAGCCCTCGCCCAGCACGGCGGCGGCGCAGCGCGTACGCGAACTCAAGAGCCAGGGCCTCACCATCCTCGACCTGACCGTGGGCGAGCCCGACTTCGACACCCCCGACCACGTCAAGGCCGCCGCGATCCGGGCCATCGAGGCGGGCGAGACGAAGTACACCCCGGTCAACGGAACACCCGCGCTGCGCGCAGCGATCACCGCCAAACTGCGCGAACGCCACGGCCTGGAGTGCACCGACGACCGGATCACGGTCGGCGGCGGCGCCAAACAGGTCATCTTCCTGGCCCTGATGGCCACGCTGGACGAAGGCGACGAGGTCATCGTGCCCGCCCCCTACTGGGTGTCCTATCCGGACATGGTCCGCGCGAACGACGGCACCCCGGTCGTGGTCGACTGCGAGGAGAGCGACGGCTTCAAACTCACCCCGGAGCGCCTGGGGGCGGCGATCACGGAACGCACACGCTGGGTGATCCTCAACACCCCGGGAAACCCGACGGGATCGGCCTACACGACCACGGAACTCCACTCCCTGGCCGAGGTGTTGCTGGACCACCCGCACGTGGGTGTCCTCACGGACGAGATCTACGACGAGATCTGGTACGGCGACCAGGACGCCCCCTCGCTCGCGGCGGTCGAACCCCGCCTGGCCGACCGGGTGTTCCTCACCAACGGCGTCTCCAAGACATACGCGATGACGGGCTGGCGCATCGGCTACGGCGTAGGCCCGACAGCCCTGATCACCGCGATCAACACCCTCCAGTCGCAGACCTCGTCCTGCCCGTCCTCGGTGAGCCAGGCCGCCGCCGCGGCGGCGCTCACGGGACCGCAGGACTTCGTACGGGAGACGGTGAGCGTGTACCGCGCCCGCCGCGACGCCACGGTGCAACTCATCAACGACATCCCGCAGTTGAGCTGCACGGTCCCGGACGGCGGCTTCTACCTCCTGGTCAACTGCGGCGCGACGACAGGCCGGTCGACCCCGTCGGGAACCCGGATCGACAACGACGAGGACTTCGCCCGCCACCTCCTCGACACCCAGCAGGTGGCCGTGATCCACGGAACGGCGTACGGCGTCCCCGGCTACTTCCGTATCTCCTTCGCCACGTCGACGGACGTCCTGACGGAGGCGTGCGCGCGCATGGCGAAGGCGTGCGCGGAACTGTCCACCGTCCCGTCCGTAGTCCCTTCTGCCTGAGAGGCCGTCATGATCCGCGTCAGCACGAAGTTCGAACGGCCGGACGCCGCGCTCGTAGAGCGACTGAGCGCCTACTCCTCGGCGACCATTCATGAGGCACAGGGCCGCCTCGGAGCACTGGACTCGGCGATCAAGCCGGTGGACCACCGCATGTCCCTGTGCGGACCGGCGTTCACGGTCCAGTGCGCCCCACGGGACAACCTGATGCTCCAGACGGCCATCGCCTACGCCCGCCCCGGCGACGTCGTCGTCGTGTCCGCCGGCGCCTACGAGGAGGCGGGCTCCTTCGGCGACGTCCTCGCCAACGCCTGCCAGTCCAAGGGCCTCGGCGGCCTGATCACCGACACGGGCGTCCGCGACACCGAGGACCTGCGCGCCCTGGGCTTCCCCGTCTTCTCCAGGAGCGTGTCCATCAAGGGCACGGTGAAGGAGACGGTCGGCCCGATGTGCGAGCCGGTCACCATAGGCGGCGTGCTCGTCCGCCCCGGCGACGTGATGCGGGCGGACGCGGACGGCGCGGTGGTCGTCCTCCGCGAGGACGCGGCCGAGGTGGCCGCAGCGTCACAGCAACGGGTGGACACCGAGGCGGAGTTCATCGCCGCGTACCGGGCGGGGAGGACGGTCATCGACCTGTGCGGCCTGGCGCCGGTGCTGGCGGCGAAGGGGCTGGTGATCGAGGAGTGAGGGGGCGCAGGGTGCGCCGGGCGATCCTTCAGCCTGCCGCCTCGCTCTCCCGCCCCCCGAGATCCTGAGGTGAGGGCAGCCGCGCGCTCAGGCGTGGGCGTGGAGCCCGTCGTGGAGCGGCCGGTGACTGTGCCGGCGGCCTCCGGCGGCAGCCAGGTGCGGGTGCTCGGCGGGGAGGTCGGGGTGCTCGTGCTCGACCGCTGCGGATTCCTGTGCGGGCCATAGCCGTACGGCGAGCAGCGCGGCGGTGAGCGCGACGGCGCCCAGGGCGAGCACCGCGGACCGGAGTCCGGCCGTCGCGCCGAGCCAGCCCGCCAGTGGATACGTGAGCAGCCAGCAGCTGTGCGAGAGGGAGAACTGTGCCGCGAACGCGGACGTCCTCCCCTCGGCCGACGTCGCCCGGCGGATCAGCCGCCCCGTCGGAGTGAGCACCATCGAGCAGGCGCCCCCGAACACGACCCAGGCGGTCAACAGCCCCGGCCAGCGCCAACTGCCGCCGCCCGCAGAGGTGATGACGCCGAGGGCGACGAAGGCGACCGTGAGGAGGAGGGCGCCTCGCAGCATCACGGCACGGTCCGGGACCCGTTCGAGAACCCGGGGCAGCAGCAGCGCCACGCCCATCGAGCCCGCACCGAAGGCGCCGAGCGCGAGTGCCACGTCGGTGGTGCTCCGGCCGAGCAACTCACGGACGTACACCACGGTGTTGACGGTGACCATGGCACCGGCGGCGGCGACCGCGAGGTCGAGCGCGAGGAGGGCGCGCAGCTGCGGAACGGCGAGGAAACGCCGGAAACCGGAGGTGGCCTTGGTGCAACTGCCGTTGGTGGAAGGGGCGATGACGGGTTTGGGCAGTACGACGGAGGCGACGAGGGCGGCCGAGGCGAGAAAGCCGGCCACGGTTCCGAGGAACAGCCAGTTGTAGGTGACCAGGGACAACAGTGCGGCGGCGAGGGCGGGGCTGAACAGGCTCTCCAGGTCGTAGGCGAGCCGGGACAGGGAGAGGGCCCGGGTGTAGTCGTGCTCGGCGGGCAGTACGTCGGGTATGACGGCCTGGAAGGCGGGGGTGAACGCGGCCGACGCGGCCTGCAGCAGGAAGATCAGGACGTACACCTGCCAGACCTCCCCGACGAACGGCAGCAGCAGCGCGACCCCGGCCCGAGTGAGGTCGGCCCCCACGAGAAGCGCCCGCCGCGACACCCGGTGGGCGACCGCACCGACGGCGGGTGCGATCACGACGTACGCCGCCATCTTGACCGCGAGCGCAGTGCCGAGGACCGATCCCGCGTGGGCGCCCGCGAGGTCGTACGCGAGGAGGGCGAGCGCGACTGTGGCGAGGCCGGTGCCGGTGAGGGCTACGAGTTGGGCGGTGAAGAGGCGGCGGTAGGTGCGGTTGCGGAGGGTGGTGAGCATGCGGGGTCCCTTGCGGGGCTGGGTGGGGGTGGGGGCGGGTGCAGACGAACGGGTGCGGGGCTCACTACTTTAGCTATGGGTGCGCACATGCGCACATATAAATGCGGGAGTCGATGGTCGGACACCGGCTGCGGGGGTGTTCGTGCCTCTAGGCTGAGGGCATGTCTGCTCGCGAGACCTTGCCACCTGCGGCCGATACGCATCTGCGTGCCCCGGACAGCGCGCGTCTCGCCGAGGCGACGGAGGTGTTCGCCCTGCTGTCCGATGCGACGCGACTGCATCTGCTGTGGCTGCTGGCACAGGGGGAGTCGGATGTGGGTTCGCTGACGGAACGGTGCGAGGCGTCGCGGACGGCGGTGAGCCAGCATCTGGCGAAGCTGCGGCTGGCGGGGCTGGTGGAGACGCGGCGGGAGGGGCGGTACGTCCACTACAGCTTGCGGGACGGGCATTTGCGGCGGTTGGTGATGGAGGCGTTGAGCCATGCGGATCACCGGGTGAGTGGGAAAGCACCGCACGACTGAGCGGGCGGGGCCATTCCTTTTTCGCCCCCGCCGCCCCTACCCGTCCCATCCCTGGGGGCTGCGCCCCCGGACCCCCCTTGGGGTGGGTGGGTAAGGCGGGGGTGGGTGGGTGGTTGATCGGCCTGGACGGCCTCGTCCTCAAACGCCGGACGGGCTGAGTGGTGCCGGCCGTGGCTTGAGGGTGCGGGCTGAGGCTTGGGGGTGTCGGCTGTGGCTTGAGGGTGCGGGCTGAGGCTTGGGGGTGTCGGCTGTGGCTTGAGGGTGTCGGCCGGAGCTTAGGGATGCTGGCCGGGGCTTGGGGGTGTCGGCCGGAGCCTGGGGATGCTGGCCGGAGCTTGAGGATGCTGGCCGGGGCTTGATTTTTCAGCGCAGGCCGGCATCTCCAGCCCGTCCGGCGTTTGAGGACGAGCGCGTTCAGCGCGACCTCCCCACCCACCCGTCCGCCACCCTCCCCCGCAACGCCCGCCACCCCCCGCCCGGCGGTCCGCGCCCGCCCCCCCCCCCGCGCCGGTGGGGGGGGGGGGGGGGCCCCCCCCCCCCCCGGGATGGGTACGGGTAGGGGCGGCGGGGGCGAAAAACCCCTACCCGAGCCGCCTACTCCCCAGCCCCCGCCCCCTTCCGGCGCACGAAGTACACACCCGCCCCCGCCGCCACAACCACAACCGCCCCGACCCCTATCCAGACTCCGGCAGACACCCCACCCTCATCCTCACTCGCCGCCTCCACCACAGGCGTAGCCGACGCCTCAGTCTCCTCGGACGTGGGCGTCGGAGTCGGAGTCGGAGTTGCCGACGGCGACGGAGACTCGGTCGGGGTCGGAGTGATCGGCTTTGCGCCAGGCGCCGCCGCCTTCAGCTTCAGGACAGGAGCCGGCTGCTCCCCACCCTCGTCCAGTTCGATCCAGCGATCGATGCTCCCGTCGCTGTACGTCTGCAGCGACTTGAAGGCAAGCTCCTTCGCGTCGGGAAGTTGCCGCACGACGATCGAGTACTCCGCGCTCACCCCGGTCTTCAGCGCCGCCCCCTTCACCGTGTAACCCTCGTCGTCGGTCGCGAACTTCCACCCCTTGGGGCCCTCGCCGTACGACACGTCACCCGGCGCGATCCCCTCGGGCAGGATCACCCGGACCTCGGAGATCCCGGCGCTGTCGGACTCCGCCTCTGCGTGGAAGGAGATCTCGACGTTCTCGGCGAGAGCCTGCGCCTTGTCGGACTCGACCTCCATATGGGCGGCGGCCGGACCGGCGGTGAAGAGGACGAGGGTGGTGGCAGCGGCGGCCGTGAGGGCCAGGCGCCGGGGGGCAGTGAACATGGGTGTCTCCGGGGATTTCAGGGCGTGCTGCGGTGCGCAACGGCCGCCATGCGACGAAAGGCCGGGCTGGGCCGGGCCGTTCCGGCAGGGGCAGTTGGCGGTTGGCAGTGGGGAGTCAGACGGCGGGAGCGAGCCACGCCGACGGAGGACCCCGTCGTACCACCACGTCCGCGAGGAGCGCCCCCGTGCACAGCGGCGACTCCGCCCGTCGCGGGCGGCGAACCCGCGACCCGCGCCCGCTCGGCACGGGCAGACCTTCGAGCAGCGCCCGTACGGTCGCGATCCGGGCCCGTATCGCGTCGACCGCCCCGTTCAGACCACGCGCCAGCGACCAGCAGGCCGCGTCCGCCCGCTGCAGCAGCACGGCGATGAACACGGCGGTCACGGCATGGAGGACCGTCATCGCGGCCGAGTCGTGCAGCCGCTCGGGCCAGGTCCCATGGGCGGTCATCGCGTGATGCGCGTGCGCGGGCATCGTCATGGCGGGCGTGTGGCGCGAGTGGGCGGCCGACAGCCACACATGCAGTCCGGACTGGGCCGCCGCACACGTCACCACCACCGCGGCGAGCGACCGCGGGCGCCGCCCACCGGCCAGCCCCACGGCGAACAGCAGCACCGCCGCTGCCACCGCGGGTCGCCACGGAGCGGGCCCCCCGGCGATCAGATGGTGCGCGCTGACCCCGAGCACCGTACCCACGACGGCGAACACCGCCGCCCGGAACACGGGCAGTGGCGCGGAACGCGTCGTCGGCGCAAAGGGCATGGTCATGACCTGCCCATCATCAACCATGCGACGGGCAGGCAGGAGCCGGGTCTCAGGAATTTCTCATTCCTTTCCCATGGCGGACCCAGGCTTTGGTCACAGGATGGTCAAGCACCCAAGGGGGATTCGAGGGTGGTGAGGTTTCTGTACACCGGGGGATCAAGGAGGCACAGTCATGGTCCTGGTCGGTCCGGAAGTACGCCGAGTGGCCCGCGGGTTGAGGCGACGGGTACGACGTCTCGCGGAGCCTCCTGTGCCGCAGTCGGCCCATCGGCTCGTCCCGGACCCGGTGTTCGTGATCTCCTCCGTACGCTCCGGTTCCACCCTCCTGCGGGTCCTGCTCAACAGCCACCCCGAGATCCGGGCACCCCACGAGATGCACCTGCGCACCCTCTCGGTCGACCTCACCAAGCCGTACACCAGCAAGGCCATGGCCCAACTCGACCTCGACCAGCGGGAGTTGGAGCACCTGCTGTGGGACCGGGTCATGCACCGGGAACTCGTACGCAGCGGCAAGCGGATCATCGTCGACAAGACACCGGGCAACGCGGGCTTCTGGGAACGGCTCGACGAGGGCTGGCCGCAGGCCCGCTACATCTTCCTGCTGCGCCACCCCGGCTCGATGGTGAGTTCCCTCATCAACAACCGCCCCGACCGCGACCTCGACGCGACCGTCCGCGAAGTACGCATGTACGTGAAGGCAGTCGAGGCGGCCCGCAACGGCCTGGACGGCCTCACCGTCCGCTACGAGGACCTGACCGAGCGACCCGAGGCGGTCACCCGGGAGCTGTGTACGTACCTCGGTGTGCCCTGGACACCGAGGATGCTCGACTACCGCAAGGGCGACCACGGGCCCTTCGTGCCGTTCATCGGCGACTGGAGCGACAACATCAAGTCCGGGAAGATCCAGAAGGCCCGGCCGCTGCCCGAGGCGGAGGAGGTCCCGGAGGCACTCCGCGACCTCGCCCGCACCTGGGGATACGCCTGCTGAACGGGCTGCCCGCCCGACGACGTGCGGCGGCCCCCGGCGTCCATACGATGTCCGCTCGCGACGCGGACAGCGGCGGCGGAGGGGTCGGCGACGGCGGGCTGGGTACAGGAGCGGCTCGGCGGCGACCTGGCCTGTACGACCGTCATCACGATCCCCACCCGACTGCTGGCCAAGGGCGCGGTCACCCGCGGACGCGCGGGCCGCTCCTTCTCCTGGACGGCGCAGGGTCCTGGACGGCGAGAACGACCGCGAGGCGGTCCTGGCCGGCTTCGTCACCGGACTCGACGCGGCCGACGAACGGCTACTGCGCGAACTGCCGGGCCACCAGAAGCAGGAAGCTGAAGCCGACACCAACCCGGAAGCCGAAGCTTCGGGCCGACGAGGACGCGGCACGGCGCATCGGCAGCCGCCGGACCGTCGCCCGGGCCATCGGCAAGGCGGCCTTCGTGTCCCGGGGCACACCGACGCCCACACTGGCCGGCTTCGCCGCCCCGGCCCGGTGCCGCGCCGGGTGGCGGCCCTGCTGGGCCCCGCGCCCGCAGCGCGAAGCCGTCCCTCGGTGTTCACCGCGGTCGGTCTGGCGACCTGGGGCGCGGCGGCGGGTACGGCCGTATCGGCGATGTCGTCCGCCAACTCGGCGGTCACGATGGTCCTCATCCTGCACGCCGCCACACCCCTCTGAACGGGGCGGGCAGGTAGGGAGGGAGGTTAGGGAGGGAGAGAGGTGTCGCCTCGGCCTTCCTCAGTGGTCCCCCGCGCCGAACGCCTTCAGAATCCGCTCCGCCGCCAGCGTCGCCGTCAACTCGCCCTCCCGCACCTGCCGTTCGAGGGTCGGCGCGAGCGCCCGTACATCCGCGTCCGCGTGCAGGCGCCCCAACAGCTCCTCGCGGACCATCGTCCACGTCCAATCGACCTGCTGGTCACGGCGTTTCGCGGTGAGGCGGCCGGACGAGTCGAGGAGGGTGCGGTGTTGTTCGAGGCGGTCCCAGACCGTGTCCAGGCCGATCGACTCGCGGGCGCTGCACGTCAGGACGGGCGGTGTCCAGGCCGCGTCCCTCCCGTGCATCAGCCGCAAGGCGCCTGCCAACTCCCGTGCGGCGGACTGGGCTTCGCGCTCGTGCGGGCCGTCCGCCTTGTTGACGGCGAGGACGTCCGCCAGTTCCAGGACGCCCTTCTTGATGCCCTGCAACTGGTCGCCGGTGCGGGCCAGCGTCAGCAGCAGGAAGGAGTCGACCATGTTCGCGACGGCCGTCTCGGACTGGCCGACGCCGACCGTCTCCACCAGGACGACGTCGTAGCCCGCCGCCTCCATCACCACGATCGACTCACGCGTCGCCTTGGCGACCCCGCCCAGCGTGCCCGCTGTAGGGGAGGGGCGGATGAACGCCGCCGGGTCCACCGCCAGGCGCTCCATCCGGGTCTTGTCGCCGAGGATCGAGCCGCCCGTACGGCTCGACGACGGGTCCACCGCCAGCACTGCCACCCGATGCCCGAGCCCGGTCAGCATCGTGCCGAACGCGTCGATGAACGTCGACTTCCCGACCCCCGGCACCCCACTGACGCCGATCCGCCGCGCCCGGCCGCTGTGCGGGAGCAGCGCGGTCAGCAACTCCTGCGCCTGCGCCCGGTGTTGGGGGCGCGTCGACTCGACGAGGGTGATGGCCCGGGCCACGATCGCCCGCTTCCCGTCGAGCACGCCCTTGGCGTACGCGTCGAGATCGATCACAGGTCGTGCCCGAGGTCGGCCGAGAGCCGCTGCACGAGGTCGTACGCCGCGTCCGGGATCACCGTCCCGGGCGGGAACACGGCCGCCGCGCCCATCTCAATGAGGGTCGGCACGTCCTGCGGCGGGATCACCCCGCCGACGACGATCATGATGTCCTCCCGGCCCTCCGCCGTCAGCTCCTCGCGCAGCGCCGGTACGAGGGTGAGGTGCCCGGCCGCCAGCGAGGACACCCCGACGATGTGGACGTCCGCCTCCACCGCCTGCCTGGCCACCTCGCCCGGCGTCTGGAACAGCGGGCCGACGTCGACGTCGAAACCGAGGTCGGCGAAGGCGGTGGCGATCACCTTCTGGCCCCGGTCGTGGCCGTCCTGGCCCATCTTGGCGACCAGGATGCGCGGTCGGCGCCCCTCGGCCTCCTCGAAGGCGTCCACCAGGGTCCGGGTGCGGTCCACGGACGGGGACTCGCCTGCTTCGTTGCGGTACACGCCCGCGATCGTACGGATCTGGCCCGCGTGCCGCCCGTACACCTTCTCCAGCGCGTCGGAGATCTCCCCGACCGTCGCCTTCGCCCGGGCCGCGTTCACCGCCAGCTCCAGCAGGTTGCCCTCGCCGCCGGCCGCCCGGGTCAGCGCGTCCAGCGAGTCCTGGCAGGCCCGCTCGTCGCGCTCGGCACGCAGCCGCCGCAGTTTCTCGATCTGCTGGGTGCGTACGGAGGAGTTGTCGACCTTCAGCACGTCGATCTGCTCGTCGGTCTCCACGCGGTACTTGTTGACGCCGATCACCGGCTGGCGCCCCGAGTCGATGCGGGCCTGCGTACGCGCCGCCGCCTCCTCCACCCGGAGCTTCGGGATGCCCGCGTCGATGGCCTGCGCCATCCCGCCCGCAGCCTCGACCTCCTCGATGTGCTGCCAGGCCCGGCGCGCGAGGTCGTACGTCAGCTTCTCCACGTACGCGCTGCCGCCCCACGGGTCGATGACCCGGGTCGTGCCCGACTCCTGCTGGATCAGCAGCTGCGTGTTGCGGGCGATGCGCGCCGAGAAGTCGGTGGGCAACGCGAGTGCTTCGTCGAGGGCGTTCGTGTGCAGCGACTGGGTGTGACCCTGGGTCGCCGCCATCGCCTCAACGGCCGTACGCGTCACGTTGTTGAACACGTCCTGGGCCGTGAGCGACCAGCCCGACGTCTGTGAATGGGTGCGCAGGGACAGTGACTTGGCGTTCTGCGGGTCGAACTGCTTGACCAGCTTCGCCCAAAGCAGCCTGGCCGCCCGCATCTTGGCGATCTCCATGAAGAAGTTCATGCCGATCGCCCAGAAGAAGGAGAGCCGGGGTGCGAACGTGTCCACGTCCATCCCCGCGTCCCGCCCCGCCCGGATGTACTCCACCCCGTCCGCGAGCGTGTACGCCAGCTCCAAGTCGGCCGTCGCGCCCGCCTCCTGGATGTGGTAGCCGGAGATGGAGATGGAGTTGTACCGGGGCATCCGCTGCGAGGTGTACGAGAAGATGTCGGAGATGATCCGCATCGACGGCTTCGGCGGATAGATGTAGGTGTTGCGGACCATGAACTCCTTGAGGATGTCGTTCTGGATGGTCCCGGCCAACTTCTCGGGCGGCACGCCCTGTTCCTCCGCTGCCACGATGTACAGCGCGAGCACCGGCAGCACGGCGCCGTTCATCGTCATCGACACCGTCATCTTGTCGAGCGGGATGCCGTCGAAGAGCTGCCGCATGTCGTAGATCGAGTCGATCGCCACGCCCGCCATGCCGACGTCACCGGTGACGCGCGGGTGGTCGCTGTCGTAACCCCGGTGCGTGGGCAGGTCGAAGGCGACCGACAGGCCCTTCTGGCCGGCCGCGAGGTTGCGGCGGTAGAAGGCGTTGGACTCCTCGGCGGTGGAGAAGCCCGCGTACTGGCGGATCGTCCAGGGCTGGTTGACGTACATCGTCGCGTACGGGCCACGCAGATACGGCGCCGCGCCCGGGTACGTCTCCAGGAAGTCCAGGCCCTCCAGGTCACGGCCGGTGTAGAGCGGCTTGACCGCGATACCCTCCGGGGTCTCCCAGAAGGTCTCGTCCGCTCCGGTCGCCTGCTTGACGGCCGTACGCCAGTCGTCGGCACCGGCGGCGGTACCGACGGCCGGGGTCCCCAGCTCGATCCCGGAGAAGTCGGGGATGGAGGGGCTGGTCATCAGGACGCTCCCATGCGGTCGAGGGTGGCGGAGAGCACGGCTACGGCGTCGCAGCCCGCGAAGACGTACGAGTCGACGTCTGTGTACTGCCCTGGACGGCCGGCCAGGAACACATGCGAGGCACCGGCGGCCTTCAGTTCGGCCGCGACGGTCGCCGCCTGCTCCTCGTACAGGGCGTCGCTGGAGCAGAGGCAGGCCTCGGTGGCGCCGCTCTCCTCGAAGGTGCCCGACGTGACGGGCTCGATGCCGCCCGCCTGGAAGAGGTTCGACACGAAGGTCGTCCGCGCGGTGTGGGCGGCGGCCGGGCCGATGGTCGCCAGATACACGCGCGGCCGGGCGCCGGTGGCCGCGAGGTGGGCGTCGGAGCGGGCGCGCAGCGCCTCGTACGCCTCGTCGCGCCGCACCCGGGGGAGTCCGCCGGACGGCGGCTCGGGCGCGGGCTCGCGGTCCGGGAGGCGCTCGGCGAGGTTCGGGAACTCGCTGACCCCGGTGATCGGCTCACGCCGCTTGGCCAGCTTGGCGGACCGGGTCGCCCAGGTCGCCGCCAGGGCGTCCCCCAGACTCCCGGAGCGGAGGGCAGCCGCCTGACCGCCCTGCCCCTCGATCCACTGGAAGAACTCCCAGCCCGCGTGGGCGAGTTCGTCGGTGAGCCGCTCCACGTACCAGGAGCCGCCCGCCGGGTCGGTCACCCGGGCCAGATGCGACTCCTCGACCAGGATCGTCGACGTGTTGCGGGCGATCCGGCGCGCGAACGCGTCCGGCAGGCCCAGCGCGTGGTCGAAGGGGAGGACCGTGACGGAGTCCGCGCCGCCGACCCCGGCGGCCAGCGTCGCGACCGTCGTGCGGAGCATGTTCACCCACGGGTCGCGGCGCGACATCATCACCGGCGAGGTCACGGCGTGCTGCACCTGCGCCCCGGCCGCCGGTGCCCCGCACGCCTCCGCGACCCGCGCCCACAGCCGCCGGGCCGCACGCAGCTTGGCGATCGTCAGGAACTGGTCGGCGGTCGCCGCGTACCGGAACTCCAGCTGTCCACAGGCCTGTTCGACGGTCAGCCCCGCCTCGGTGAGCTTCCGGAGGTAGGCGACCCCCGTCGCCAGCGACGCGCCCAGCTCCTGCCCGGCCGAGCCGCCCGCCTCGTGGTACGGCAGCGCGTCCACCGTCAGCGCCCGCAACCCCGGGTACTGCTCGGCGCACAGCCGCGCCAGCTCGACGACCGGCGCGAAGTCCAACTCCTCACCCGTACGGGCCTCGTGGCCCAGCGGGTCGGCGCCGAGGTTGCCGCGCGCCGCCTCCTTGGCGACGCCCCGCTCCTCGTACAGCCGCAGCAACTCCCGTGCGGCGGACTCGACTTCCGGCCCGGCGTCGAGGATCACGGGGGCGAGGTCGAGATAGACGCCGTCGAGGGCCCGGGCGAGCGACGCCACCGGGATCGCGTCGGGGCCGACGGTCAGCCAGAGCGAGGTGACGCCGTTCTCCAGGTCCGCGAGGACCGAGTCGCCGACGAGGGTCGCGTGCCGCTGCCGTACGTCCCAGCCGCCGACGGTGTTGCCCTCGGGCCGTCCGCCGCGCACGAAGGGGGCGAAGCCGGGGAAGCCGGGCTCGGGGGACTCGTCACGTGCCGTGTAGAGGGGCGGGGTGGTGATCCCGTCCTCCAGCGCGGTGGACAGCGCGGCCTCGGCCGCCGCGCCCGAGACCTCCTTGCCCGACTTGCGCAGTACGCCCTCCACGAGGCGCTGCCACTGCTCATGGGTCGTGGAGGGGAACTCGGCGGCCAGCGAGAGCCCGTCGTTGGGCAGGACTGTCATGCCCGGATGCTAGGGCAGAGAGGTCCGGCCACAGCAGAGCGCCAGGCTGTGACCTTGACCTCGGCCGAACTGTGACCTCGGCCTCACGTGATAATTTCCCAGGGCCAGTCAAGGGAATCCGGTGCGAATCCGGAGCTGACGCGCAGCGGTGAGGGTGACGGACGGGGCAACACGAGCCACTGGACGAAGGTCGGAAACGGCTGGGTTCCGGGAAGGCGCTCCGTCCGGGTGACCCCGAGTCCGAAGACCTGCTGGCCGACCGTACGAACGGGTCCCGCGCCTGGACCCTCGACGCCAGAGGAAGTACCTTGCCCGTCACCCGCACAGCCCGCTGCTCCGCCCTGCTCCTCACCGGAACGTTTCTCCTGACGGCCTGCGGAGGTTCCTCGGGCGAGCCCGCCAAGGCCGTCGCCCTCACCCTCACCAACTGCGGGGAGCGCGTCGAGATCACCTCCGCGCCCAAGCAGGCCGTCTCCCTCAACCAGGGCACCACCGAGATCATGCTCTCCCTGGGCCTCGCCGACCGTATGGTCGGCACCGCCACCTGGACCGACCCGGTGCTCAAGGACCTGGAGAAGGCCAACGCCTCCGTCCCCCGGCTCGCCGACAACGCCCCCTCCTTCGAGAAGGTCCTGGACACCGAACCCGACTTCGTCGCCGCCTCCTTCGCCTCCACCCTCGCCAAGGGCGGAGTCGCCCCGCGCGAGAAGTTCACCGAACTCGGCGTCCCCACCTACCTCTCGCCCGCCGACTGCGAGGGCAAGGACAACAGCGGCGGCGGCGACGGCACCCGCACCAAGCCGCTGACCATGGAATCGGTCTACGGCGAGGTCCGCGACCTCGCGAAGATCTTCGGCGTCGAGGAGCGCGGTGATGAACTCGTCGAGTCCCTGAAGGCGCGCGTCACCAAGGCCACCACCGGGATCGACGCCTCCGACAGCTCCGTCCTGTACTGGTTCGCCAACCAGGAGTCCCCGTACATGGCGGGCTGCTGCGGAGCCCCCGGCATCATCACCAACGCGCTGGGCGCGAAGAACGTCTTCGACGACACCATCGAGGAATGGCCGCAGATCAACTGGGAGACCGTCGCCGACCGCGACCCCGACGTCCTGGTGATCGGCGACCTCACCCGCAAGTCCCAGACCGCCGAGACCGCCGCGAAGAAGATCGCGTTCCTGGAGTCCAACGCGGCCACCAAGAACATGACGGCCGTCAAGAACAAGCGGTACGTGCTGCTCAGCGGCCAGGCCATGAACCCGACGATCCGTACCGTCGAGGGCGTGGAGAAAGTCGCCGCCGCGCTGCGTGAGTACCGGCTCGCCGGATGACCAGGACCGTACCGGCCACTGTGTTGTGGACGGTGACCGGTCTCGCCGCGCTCGCCGCGTCCATCGCCGTGGCCATCACCATCGGCCCCGCGGACATCGGCGTCGGCGACGTCTGGTCGGCTGTGGCGGCCCATCTCGGCGGCCAGGACTCGCAGTTGAGCCCGATCAGGGACGGCATCGTCTGGAACCTGCGGCTGCCCCGCACCCTGCTCGCCGCAGTCTGCGGCGCCGGACTGGCGGTCTGCGGAGCGGTCATGCAGTCACTTCTCCGCAACCCGCTCGCCGACCCCTTCGTCCTCGGCGTCTCCTCCGGGGCCTCCACCGGCGCCGTCGTGGTCGTCGTCCTCGGCGCGGGCGGCGGGGTGCTGTCCGTGTCGGGCGGGGCCTTCGTCGGGGCAGTCGTCTCCTTCGCCATGGTGCTGCTGCTCAGCCACACCCTGGGCGCCACGACCGACCGCGTAGTCCTCGCGGGCGTGGCGATCATGCAGCTCTTCTCCGCGCTGACGTCCTTCGTCGTCCTGACGGCCGCCGACGCCGAGACCACCAAGGGCGTCCTGTTCTGGCTGCTCGGCTCGCTCAGCGGCGCGGGCTGGACCGACGTGTGGCTGTGTCTGGCGGTCCTGGTGGCGGCGCTGAGCATCTGCCTCGGATACGCGCGGACGCTGGACGCCTTCGCCTTCGGCCAGGACGCGGCGGCCACGCTCGGCGTCTCCGTGGCCCGCACCCGACTGGTCCTTCTCTGCGTCACCGCCCTGCTCACGGCCGCCCTGGTCAGCTCGGCGGGCGCGATCGGCTTCGTCGGCCTCGTCCTGCCGCACGCCGCCCGCGCCCTGACCGGCGCCGGGCACGTACGACTGCTGCCGGTCACGGCGGTCGCCGGGGCCGTGTTCCTGGTCTGGGTGGACACCCTGGCCCGTACCGCCCTCGACCCGCAGGAGGTGCCGGTGGGCGTGGTCACCTCCCTGATCGGCGTCCCGGCCTTCGTCCTCGTCCTGTACCGCACCCGGAGGGCACCCCGATGACCCTCAGCGCCAACCGCGTCTCCCGCACTGCCGCCGGACACCTGATCCTGGACGGCGTGAGCATCACCCCGGCCACCGGTTCGGTCACCGGCCTGCTCGGCCCCAACGGCTCAGGAAAATCAACCCTGTTGCGCCTGCTGGCAGGAGTCCTCACCCCCAACTCGGGCGTGGTCACCCTCGACGGCAGACCGCTGCGCGAGCTGGGCCGCAGGACAGTGGCCCAGCGCCTCGCGGTCGTGGAACAACAGGCCGACACACAGACCGAGTTGACGGTCCTGGACGTCGTACGCCTGGGCCGCGTCCCGCACCGCCGAGCCTGGACCCCCGCCACCCCGGCCGACGACAAGGCCGTCCACACCGCCCTGGAACGCACCGGCCTCACCGACCGGACGGCCCGCCTCTGGCACACCCTCTCCGGCGGCGAACGCCAACGCGTCCAGATCGCCCGCGCCCTGGCTCAGGAACCCCGCGAACTCCTCCTCGACGAACCCACCAACCACCTCGACATCCAGCACCAGTTGGACCTCCTGACCCTGGTCGCCGAACTGCCGGTCACGACCGTCGTCGCCCTGCACGACCTCAACCTGGCCGCGATGTACTGCGACTCCCTGGTCGTCCTGAAGGAGGGCCGGGTGGTGGCGACGGGCAGCCCGGACGACGTCCTGACCGAGGAACTCATCGCCGAGGTGTACGGCGTGAAGGCCACGGTCAGCCGCGCCGAACCCGGGGACCGGCCGCACGTACGGTTCCTCGGGACGCTCCGGCCGGAGTGAGGAGTCCTGGGACGCGGGGCGTTGTCAGTGGTGCTCCCTAGACTCGGAAACGACCTGATCGACATGCGGGGAACTGGGGGATCACCATGGCGGAACTGACGGGGATCGAGGCGTTGCGGCAACTCCTGCCACCGCCTCCGGGCGCGGGCGAGGACATCGACTGGGCGGCGGCCGAGGCGCGGTGGGGGACCAGGTTTCCCCGGGACTACATGGCCTTCATGGCCGTGTACGGCGTCGGTGAGATCAGCTCGGAGCAGATCGGCGAGATCGGCATCCTCGGCCCGTTTCCCACCGGGGCCTACGAGCACTCCCCGGACGACTTCGAGTCCGAGACGGGCAACGCCACCCTGACCTGGGAGGAGGAGGGCGCCGACCAGGAGGACCTGGACCTCGACGTGGAGGACATCCTCGCCTGGGGCTCCACCTCCCACGCCGACATCCTGTGCTGGCGGACCAGCGATCCGGACCCCGACAAGTGGCCTGTGTTGCTTTTCGCCCGCCATGGCGGGAAGACCTGCCAGGTCGTCCCCTGCGGCATGGTCGAATTCCTTCGCCGACTCTTCGTCGGTGAACTCCCCTCGTACAGCACGGACTTCAAGCCTGATCCGCGCTTCGAGCACTGGCGCAAGGGGAGATGACCTACCCGCACCGGCCGCAGGTGACCTTCCCCGAGCTGCCGGTCTCGTTGTCGCCCCAGTGGACCGTACGGTCGCACCAGCGACCCAGCAGCGTGCGGTCGTGCCCGACCGCGAGCAGACCCGCGCCCGTAGCGGTGCGGTAGTCCTCGACGGCCCCGACGAGCGCGGCGGCGGTGGAGGCGTCCAGCATCGCCGTCATCTCGTCGCAGATCAGCCAGCGGGGGCGGAGCGCCAGCGCACGGGCGAGACAGGCGCGCTGAAGCTGCCCGTCGCTCACCTCGTGCGGGCGTCGGGTCAGCAGATCCGGGGTCAGTCCGACGGCCTCGGCCAACTCGGCGACCCGCCCGGCCGCCTCCTCACGCCGCCCGTTGGCACGCAGCGGCTCGGCGATCACGTCGGCGAGCCTGAGCCGGGGGTCCGCCGACAGCCGCGCCTGCTGGAAGACGACACCCACGGAGATACGGAGTTCGCGCGGCGCCCGGTGCCGCCAGCGCCGTACCGTCGTGCCGTCCAGGACCAGCGCACCGGCGTCGGGGCGGTGCAGCAGGGCCGCGACCCGGGCCAGCGTGGACTTGCCGCAGCCGCTCGGGCCGAGCAGCCCGACGGACTCGCCCGGCGCGAGGATCAGGGAGAAGTCCCGTACGACGGGGGAGCGCCGGTCGTATCCGGCGGTGATGGTCCGCAGTTCAAGCATGTGAGCCCTCCGCCGGGTACGGGTGCGGGTACGGGTGGTGACAGGCGACCCTGTCTGTCATCTGGGGAAGAGCGGCACACGCACCGGTCGCCCGGTCGCAGCGGGCGGCAAATGCGCAGCCCTCGGGGAGGTCGCCGAGTTCCGGGGGCATCCCGGGGATGGGTGAGAAGTCGCGCTCGGGGAGGGCCCGGAGCAGGCCCCGGCTGTAGGGGTGGCGGGGGCCGGGTGAGCCGAAGAACGTGCTGGCGTCGGTCAGTTCGACGATCCGGCCCGCGTACATGACGGCGATCCGGTCGGCGATGCGTTCGGCGGCGGCCAGATCGTGGGTGATCATCAGCAGGGCCCGTCCAGCCCCGCCCGCGCCGTCGGGAGCGTCGACATGGCGCCGTAGTTCGTCGACGGTCCGGTCGACCAGGTCGCGGTCGAGGCCCGTCGTCGGTTCGTCGGCCAGCAGCAGAGGCGCGTCGCCGACCAGGGCGAGTGCGGTGGCGGCGCGCTGGGCGAGGCCGCCGGAGAGCTGGTGCGGGTGGCGGTCGAGGTGGTCCGCCGGGAAGGCGGCTCGGGCGGCGGCTGCCTCACCGGCCGAGCGCAGGGCCGCGCGGCCCCGTACGCCGGTCAACGCGGCGACAGTCTCCGCCAGTTGGGAACGTACGGTCCGGACCGGGGTCAGATGCGCTGCCGGGCTCTGCGGCACGAGCCCGACCAGGCGCCCCCGTACCGTGCGGGCGAGGGTTCGTTCGTCGGCGGTGAGGAGGTCGAGGTCGCCGAGGTGGGCGTGGCCTGCGGTCTGCGCGTTGGCCGGGAGCAGGCCGAGGAGCGCTCCGGCCAGCACCGACTTGCCGCAGCCGCTCTCGCCGATCAGGGCCAGACACTCACCGGCGGCCACCTCGAACCGCGCGTCGGTGACGGCGGCCACCCGTCGCCCGCCCGGCATCAGGAAACGTACCGACAGACCGCGTACCGACAGCACGGGGGAACGCCGGGTCACAGCATCAGCTCCGATCTGCGGCGCGGGTTGATCCGCTCCCGCCAGGCCCCGGCGAGCCCTGCCACGGCGAGCGTCGGGACGATGATGAACAGGCCGGGGAAGAGGGTCGGCCACCACTGGCCGGCGAGCAGTGAGCCGCGTGCGTCCTGGACGAGGTTGCCGAGGCTCGCCATATGGGTGGGCAGCCCGAGGCCGAGGAAGGAGAGCGCCGACTCGTGCCACATGGCGTGCGGCACCATCAGTACGGCGGCCAGCGCGGCCTGCGGCAGCACACCGGGCAGCAGATGCCGTACCGTCACCCGCCACCGCGACGCCCCGCCGGAGACGGCCGCGTCGATGTACGGGCGGGAACGCAGCGACAGCACCTCGGCCCGCACGATCCGCGCCGTCGACAGCCAGTGCGTGAGCGCGACCGAGACCACCACCGGCCAGACGCCCGGCCGGAACATCGCGACGATGAAGATGCCGAGGAGCAGGTGCGGCACGGACGCGACCGTGTCCACGATCCGCATGATGGCCCGGTCGGCCCAGCCGCCCAGCGCACCGGCTGCGGCCCCCACGGCGGTGCCGACCACGGTCGCCGTCAGCGCCGCCGCCACCCCTACCAGCAGCGAGACCCGCAGCCCGTACACACACCGCAGCAGCAGGTCGCGGCCCACGTCGTCGGTGCCGAACGGGTGGGCCCAGGACGGCGGGAGCAGCTTGGCGGACAGGTCGACGGCCTGCTGGTCGAGCTGGACCAGCGGCGGTACGAGGAGCACGGCGAGGACGGTCACGGTCACCAGGGCGGCGGAGGTGCGCACGCGCAGGGTGCGGGTGGAACGGCGGTTCGTGCCGTGCGACCGCCAGCCGGTGGGGACCGAGGCCTCTGCCACGGTGGTGGTTCCGGGCGTCCTGGAGTCACATGTCACTGAGGCTCACCCTCGGGTCGAAGAGTCCGTAGAGCAGGTCGGCGAGGAGATTGCCGGTGAGTACGGCGGCCGTCGCCAGGGTGGTCAGTGCGGCGAGCAGCGGGAAGTCGACGGCGGTGGCCGCCTCTACGGTGGCCGCCGCGATCCCCGGCCAGCTGAAGACGGTCTCCACCAGCAGGGCGCCGGTGATGAGTTCGGGGACGCGGGAGCCGATCAGGGTGAGGACCGGCAGCAGTCCGGAGCGCAGGGCGTGGCCGAGCAGTACGGTGCGTTCGCTCAGGCCGCGTGCGCGGGCCCCGCGCACCGGGTCCTCCGCGAGCGCGTCGCCGACGCCCTGCCGGACGTACAGCGTGAACCAGGGGAGTTGGGAGACGGCCAGCACTCCGGCCGGTAGGACGAGATGCCGTGCGACCTGCCCTGCGGTGACCTCCCGGCTGGCGGTGTCGGTCAGGCCGCCCGCCGGGAGGGCGTCCAGTTGGAGCGCGAAGAACCAGACGGCCAGCAGGGCGACCCAGAAGACGGGCGCCGCCTCCAGCGAGTACGCGAGCGAGGTGACCGTCCGGTCCAGCCACGAGCCGGGGCGCCGGGCCGCGAGCACCCCCAGCGACGTACCGACGAGAACGGCCACGGCGAACGCGACGGCGCACAACAGCGACGACCACACGAGCCGTTCGCCGATCACCTGCGCGACCGGCTGCCGCATGACGCTGGAGTGGCCGAGGTCGCCGCCCAGCGCGGACGTCAGCCACTCCCACCAGCGCACGGCGAACGGCCGGTCCACCCCGAGGTTCTCCCGCAGCCGGTCCAGGGTCTCCTGGTCGGCGCCGAGTGCGGCCGTTCCGGCGTACGCCCGCACGGGGTCGAACGGCGAGGCGGCGGCGATCGCGAAGACACCGAAGGTGACGACGAGGACGACGGGCACGGCGAACAGGGCCCGCCGCCCCGCCAGTCGCGCGATCCCTTCCCAAGGCGGACGGGTCACTTCTTCGGCTGCCAGTCCTCGATGTTCCACCAGGGACCGCTCGCGAAGCCGTGCTCGTGCGGTTCGAGCTGGGTGGTCAGGCCGTCCCAGCGGTCCGCGAGGACGTACAGGTGGTCGATGTGGGTGAGGAAGGTGTACCCGGGGTCCTTCACCAGCTCGCGCTGCAGTGTGTCGTACGCGGCCTCGCGCACGGCCGGGTCCTGGCTGCGGCGGCCGGTGTCCAGGGCCTTGTCGACGGCCGGGTTGGCGTAGCGGCCCATGTTGTTGAAGCCGTCGCCCGCGAGGGAGGAGTGCAGCAGGGTGTAGAGGCCGAAGTCGGGGTCGCCGGTGCTGCCGAACCCGGCGAGGACAGCGTCCTTGCCCATGCGGGGCTCGATGACCTCCCAGGTGGCGCTCTCCACCGTCACGTCGATGCCCGCCTTCTTGGCGTCGGAGGCGTAGGCGAGGGCGTGGTCCTGGCGGACCTTGTCGCCGGAGGGGTAGAGCAGGGTGAACGCGGCCCGCAGCCCGCCCTTGGCCCGGATGCCGCCCTCGCCGGTCTTCCAGCCCGCCTCGTCGAGGACCCGCTTCGCCTTGGCGAGGTCCTGGGACCGCTTGATGTCCGTGGCGAACCAGGGGTCGTCGACGGGCAGCGGCCCGTACGCCGGCCTGCCCGCGCCGTCGAGGACCTTGTCGACCATCGCCTCCCGGTCCACGGCGGCGTCCAGCGCCTGCCGGACCGCCCGGTCGGCGGTCACCTTGTTCTCCGTGGGCAGGGTGACGGTGCGGAAGTCGTAGGACTTCGCGTCGTACGTCAGGCTGCCGGCCTCGCCCTTGAAGGTGGCGGCCAGATTGGGCGGAAGGATCGCGCCGTCGAGGTCGCCGGAGCGCAGCCGGGTCGCGCGGACGTTGTCGTCGGCGATGACCGCCATCGTGAACGTCTTCACCCTCGGAGCGCCGCCCCAGTAGTTCGGGTTGGCCCTGAAGGCGAGCTTCTCGCCCCTGGTCCAGCCCGCGAGGACGTACGGGCCGGTGCCAACCGGCTTCGTGTTGAAGGAGCCCGTGTTGGGGTCCTCCTTCCCGGCCATGTGCTCGGGGACGATCGGCAGCACCGTACGGGCGGCGAAGGGCGCGTACGGGTACTTGAGGGTGAAGACGACCTTGTCGTCACCGTCGGCCTCGACCTCCTTGACCGCGTCCAGCTCACTCCGCGCGGTGTTGTTGGTCTTCGCGTCGAGGATCGTCCGGTAGGTGAAGACCACATCGGCCGAGGTCAGCGGCTCGCCGTCGCTGAACTCGACCCCATCGCGCAGGGTGTACGTGTACGTGCGGCCGTCGTCGCCCACCTCGGGGAGCGCCTTCGCCAGCGCGGGCTTCAGCTCCAGGTCGGCGTCGTGGGCGAGCAGTCCGTCGAAGATCTTGGAGTTGCCGTCCTTGCCGTAGCCGAGGAGCGGGCTGAGGGTGTCCGGTTCGGAGGCCACGCCGATCACCACCGAGTCGGCGGCCTTGCCCTCGTCCGCGCCGCCGCCGGGGGCCGAGCAGGCGGAGAGTCCGGTCAGCGCGGCCACCGTGATGGCGGCACGCCGTATGTGACGGGTCGTCATGAGTCCCACACCCTTGTCGCAGGTCGTACATCGGTTCGGGGCCGGCGGGTGGCTCCCTGCCGGACCTTATTGCATGAGGATCGCAATAACGAAGTACTTGCGAAAAGGGTGATCGTTGGTCGAGAGTGGTGGGCGGGCCCTTCGCGGGGCCGACCCGGACCGGGTGCGGGGTGCCGTCATTTGCCTGACACCGTCCGTTCGCGGACGCCACCCCGCACCCCCGCCGTCACCGGCTCCGGGCGCCGGGCGTGCTGTGGGGCCGCGCACCATAATGAGGGTGAGCGCGGCGCAGGAGACCGCCGCCGGTGAGGTGCGCATGGCAGCCCTGGGCGAGCACGACTCCGCGACATCGTCGGCCGACGATGTCGCTGTCGTCCTGCTCGACAGCGCCGGGACCGTACGGGGGTGGTCGCGCGCGGCGGCGGAGCTGCTCGGGCGGTCCGCCGACCAGGTCTGCGGGCAGCCGGTCGCAAAGCTGCTGGCCGAGCCCGTGCGGGGGAGCGGCACGCACCCCCGGGACGGCTCCCCGGCCGTGTTTTCGGGCCGGGTCGCGTTCCGGCACGCCTCCGGCCGGACCGTCGAGGCCACCGTCGACGAGGTGCCCCTGGACGGCTCCTCCCAGCGCGTCCTGGTGCTGGTGCCGAGCCGCGCGGACGGCGCCCAGGAACAGGGGTCGTCGCTGCTCACCGCCCTGCTGGCGCAGTCCCTGCTCGGGGTCGTCCTCTGTGACACCGAGCTGCGGATCGTGCGTACGAACATCGTCGACGAGGTGCACGGCTGGCCGCTGCTGCGGCCGGGGCACCGCCTTGAGGACGTCATGTCCGTGGCCGACGCGAAGGACGTCGGGGAGCAACTGCACCGGGTGCTCGACACGGGGCTGCCGCTGCTCGCGCGGGAACAGCGGATGCGCGCACCGGACGGCTCCGGGCTGGAGCGCTCGGTGTCCGTGTCGGCCTTCCGGCTGGCGGACGGGCACGACCGGCCGACCGGGATCGCGGCGTTCTTCGCCGACAGCACCCGGCAGCGCCGGGCCCGGCGGCGCACCGAGGTCGGCCACGAGGCGTCGGCGCGCATCGGATCCTCCCTGGACGTGACCCGTACGGCCCAGGACATCGCCGACGTCCTGGTCCCGGCCCTGGGGGACATGGCGTCCGTGGAGATCGCCGAGGCCGTCCTGGAGGGTGAGGAGCCGCCGAAGGTGATCCGGCCCGGCGACTGGCTGCGGCTGCGCCGGGTGGCCGTCGCCTCGGCCGACGGGCCCTGGCCCGCCGAACTCGTCCCCGTCGGCGGCGTGATCCCGCGCTTCCCCGACGTCCCGCAGGTGCGGCGGGCCGCCATCCAGGGCGACACCGTCTTCAACACGACCCGGCAGGAGATGCTCGACCTTCTCGGCGACCCGGAACTCATCCGGGCGGTGATGCCGGCGCGGGGCCATTCCGCCGTGGTCTCCCCGCTGTACGCGCGCGGGCTGCTGCTGGGTTTCGTGGCCGTCTGGCGGACCGGGCAGCCGGAGGCGTTCGAGCAGGAGGACGCCGACCTGGTGTTCGACATCTCCTCGCGGGCCGCCCTCAGCGTGGACAACGCCCGCCGCTACACCCGTGAGCACCGGGCGGCGGTCGCGCTCCAGCAACGCCTGCTGCCGAGGGCCACCACCAGCACCGCGGCGGCCGAGTCGGCGGGCTGCTACGTGCCCGCCGGGGGCGGGGCGGACATCAGCGGCGACTGGTTCGACGCCATCCCGCTGCCCTCGCTGCGCGTGGCCTTCGTCGTCGGTGACGTCTTCGGGCACGGGCTGCACGCCGCCGCGACCATGGGACGCCTGCGGACCGCGATCCGTACGCTGGCCGACCTCGAACTGGAACCCGGCGAACTCCTCATCCACCTCGACGACCTCGTCCAGCAGCTCGCCGACGAGGCCGACCCCGAGGACAAGGACACCATCGGCGCCACCTGTCTGTACGCGGTCTACGATCCGCTGACCGGCAGCTGCGCCATCGCCAGCGCCGGGCATCCGGGACCCGCAGTCATCGGGCCCGACGGCACCGCCCGCCCCATCGAGGTGTCCCCGGGGCCACCGCTGGGGGTCGGCGGCATGCCCTTCGAGGTCACCACCGTCGCCCTGGAACCCGGCAGCACCCTCGCGCTCTACACCGACGGCCTCGTGCACCGGCGCTCCCGCGACACCGACCGGGGCACCCGCGAACTCCTCGACACCCTCGCCACGCTCTGCCGGGGCGACGGGACGCTGGAGGAGATCGGCCGGGCCGTCATGGCGGGCGCCGCCGAGCCGCCGCCCCGCGACGACATGACGCTCCTGCTGGCCCGGCCCCGGCTGCTCCCGGCGGCCGACATCGCCGACTGGCAGTTCCCCGACGACCCGGCGGCGGTCGCCGAGGCGCGCGGCGCCGTCGCGCGCAGGCTCGCCGAATGGGGGCTCGACGACCTCACGTTCACCACGGAACTGACCGTCAGCGAACTGGTCACCAACGCGATGCGGTACGCGGGCGGCACCGTCCGGCTGCGGCTCTTCCACGACGACGCCACCCTGGTGTGCGAGGTCCGGGACTCCAGCAACACCCAGCCGCGCCTGCGCCGGGCCCAGGCGGCCGACGAAGGCGGGCGGGGGCTCTTCCTCGTCGCCCAGCTCACCCGGCGGTGGGGCAGCCGCTACCACCACAGCGGCAAGACCATCTGGGCCGAGCAGCCGATCAACGGCGACCCGGAACCGCCCGCCGACCCCACCGCCGCGTGGGACGGAGACGCCCTGTAGACGGGCGGCGCCCCGCGGCCCTCAGCCGCGCCGACTGCCCTGCTCGCCCGGCAACAGGGCCCGCGGCACGTCGGCCGGCGCGAAACCGGTGTCGCCCGCGAACCGGGCCCGGCGGCCGATCCGGCCCAGCGACCCGGCCAGGTGCCGGGCCCCGAGTTCGCACGCGACAGCCCCGTGACACAGCACCTCACGGGCCTCGGCGAGGCGGTGGCGCCGGGATCCCGGCGGCATCCGACCGTTGGTTGCGTGATGATGCGGGAGGGGCCCCGAGCACCCCCATGAACCGCGCACCCCACGAACAGAGCTGAGAGAGGGCACCATGAGGATCCACCTGACCAGCGTCTTCGTCGACGACCAGGACACGGCGCTGCGCTTCTACACGGAGGTGCTGGGCTTCGTGAAGAAGACCGAGGTTCCGCTGGGCGCCGACCGCTGGCTGACCGTCGTCTCGCCCGAGGATCCCGACGGGACCGAACTGCTCCTCGAACCCTCCGGCCATCCCGCCGTGAAGCCGTACAAGGAGGCCCTGGTCAAGGACGGCATCCCCGCCACCGCCTTCGCCGTGGACGACGTACACGCGGAGTTCGCGCGGCTGAGCGCGCTCGGGGTGCGCTTCACCCAGGAGCCGCTGGAGATGGGCCCGGTGACCGTCGCGGTGCTGGACGACACCTGCGGCAACCTGATCCAGATCGTTCACCAGGCCGGATAGCCGGGCAGCCGGATAATTGGGTGGCGGAGCCCGGTGACGGGCGTCACGATGCCCCCATGGACTCCCGCGAGCACGACACCGGAACGACGACGACTCGGTGGACGGTCGCGACCGTCTACGACGACATGTGGGTCGACCCGGACGACGATCCGCGCGAGACCGACACCGAGATCGTCGACGAACGCGGTGTGCTCCTTGAGGGCCTGCGCCACTTCCGCCTCACCGTGGAGATGAAGTGCGCGGGCCTGGACGCAGAACAGATGGCCAGGCGCTCCGTACCCCCGTCCACGATGTCCCTGCTCGGGCTGATCCGGCATCTCACCGAGGACGAGCGGCACTTCCGCCGGGTCATGGCAGGCGAGGACGCGCCCAAGCTGTACCGCACCGATGACGACCGCGACGGCGACTGGAACGGCGCGGTCGCCGATCCGGCGGTCGTCGAGGACGCCTGGCGGCAGTGGCGCCTTGAGACGGAACGCACCGACCGTTTCATCGCGAGCGTCGCCGACCTCGGCGCCACGAACGCGGGCTTCTCCGACTTCGGTGCCGAGGCCGGCGGACAGCTCCAGGTCCGGGACGTCCTCGCGGCGCACGTCAACGAGTACGCGCGCCACTGCGGCCACGCCGACCTCCTGCGCGAGCGGATCGACGGCCGAGTGGGCCAGTGAGCGGCTTCCCGGGGAAACCGCCGGGGAATCCGCCGCGCCACCGATGAGTTTCCGCGCGAGGATCGGTCGACAGAGGTGACAGCGTTCCCGCTCCAGGAGGTAACCCCGTGACCACCGACGGATTCACCACGTGTCTCTGGTTCGACGGCAAGGCCGAGGAAGCCGCGCACTTCTACGTCTCCCTCTTCAAGAACTCGTCCCTCGGCAAGATCGGCTACTACAACGAGGCCGGTCCCGCCCCCGCCGGCGGCGTCATGGCCGTCGACTTCGTGGCCAACGGCCAGAAGTTCGTCGCCCTCAACGGCGGCCCGATGTTCAAGTTCACCGAGGCGATCTCCTTCCAGATCTACTGCGCCGACCAGGCCGAGGTCGACCACTACTGGGCCAAGCTCACCGAGGGCGGCGAGCCCGGCCCCTGCGGCTGGCTCAAGGACAAGTACGGCGTGTCCTGGCAGGTCGTCCCGGACGGCCTGATCGAGATGATCGCCGACCCGGACCAGGAGAAGGCCGTTCGCGTCACCAAGGCCATGTACGCGATGGGCAAGCTGGACATCGCGGCCCTCAAGAAGGCGTTCGCGGGGGAGTAGGGGCGACCCCGGCCGGTCGGCGTCGGCCCGAGCCGCCCCCCCCCGGCGGTGGCTCAGGCCGGCTGACCGCTGCTGTGCAGCGCCGAGTACGCACCGCCGCGCCGCAGCAACTCCTCGTGCGAGCCGATCTCCCGCACGCCACCGTCCTCCATGACGACGATCCGGTCGGCGCCCCGGACCGTCGACAGCCGGTGCGCGACGACGAACGTCGTACGCCCGTGCATCAGCCGTCCCAGCGCCTCCTGCACCAGCGCCTCCGACCGGGTGTCCAGCGCCGAGGTCGCCTCGTCGAGGATCAGCACGCGCGGGTCGCGGATCAGCGCCCTCGCGATCGCGAGCCGCTGCCGCTGCCCCCCGGACAGCCGGGCGCCGTGCTCGCCGACCAGGGTGTCCACGCCGTGCGGCAGCCGGTCGACGAACTCCAGCGCGTTGGCGTCCCGCAACGCGTCCCGCACCGCCGCGTCGTCGGCGTCGTCCATGCCGTACGCCACGTTCTC
Source organism: Streptomyces geranii (assembly GCF_002954775.1). Lineage (GTDB taxonomy): Bacteria > Actinomycetota > Actinomycetes > Streptomycetales > Streptomycetaceae > Streptomyces > Streptomyces geranii. The sequence continues at coordinate 65,020 of NZ_PJME01000020.1, read as the reverse complement.
CCGGACCGTCCCGTCGAACAGGATCGACTCCTGCGGCACCACCGACACGAACCGCCGATACGTCCGCAGGTCCAGGGTGTTCATGTCGACCCCGTCGAGCAGCAGCCGCCCCGAGGTCGGCCGGATGAACCCGATCACGAGATTCAGCACGGTCGACTTCCCGGCCCCCGAGGCACCGACCAGCGCGATCGTCTCACCGGGCGACGCGGTGAGCCCGAAGTCCCGTACGGCTGACCGCCCGCCCTCGTCGTACGCGAACCCGACCCCCTCGAAGGTCACCTCGCCCCGCAGCCCGGTCACGGCGACCTTCCCCGCGTTGTCCTCCAGCTCGGGCGCCTCCAGCACCTCGCCGACCGACCGCACCGACTCCAGCCCCTTGGTGATGACCGGCGCGAGCCCCGCGAGCGTGGTCGTCGAGTTGGTGAGGGTGGTCAGGAACGCGCTCAGCATCACCACATCACCCGGGGTGACACCCCAGACGCCGTAGTACGAGACCAGCGCCGCGCCCGTCAGGAACAGCACGCCGACCGCGTTCAGGAACACCCAGGCCAGCGACGCGAACCGCCCGTTGAGCAGATCGAGCCGCAGCCCGGAGGTGAGCACCTGGCGCAGGGTGCGGTCCATCCGGCCCAGCGCCTTGCCCTCCAGGCCGTGCGCCCGCGTGACGGAGATCAGCCGGGTCATCTCGCTCACCCGGGACGACAGTTGCTCGACCTCGTGGCGGAAACTCTCGTTCTGCGCGCGCAGCCGCGTCCGCAGCCGGACGATCAGCAGTGCCGCGACCGGCACCACCAGCAGGAACACGGGGAGGAACTCGGGCGTACGGATGCCGATGACGACCAGCCCGCCCATGAGCACCGTGAGCGCGCCGAGCCCCGAGTCGGAACTCTGCTGCATCATCTGCTCGACGGTCTCCACATCCCGTACGACCTTGGCCTGGAGCACGCCCGCGCTGACCCGGGAGTGGTAGCCGATCGACAGCTGCTGCATCCGCGTGCACAGCGCGGACCGCAGATCGGTCCCCATCCGGCGCACGCTGCCGTACAGCAGCCGCACGTACAGCAGATGCAGCGGTGGATTGATGACCAGGATCAGCATGATGACCCCGGCGCTGAGCCAGAGCCCGCCGAGCGGGCGGTGCTCGACGACGGTGTCGACGATGTTCGCGGTGATCAGCGGAAGCAGCCAGATCGGGCTGTGCTTGACGGTGAAGACGACCAGGGCGACGCCGAGTCGCCACCGGTCGGCGCGGAAGAGGTAGGCGAGGGTGCGTATCGGGTGCTCGCCCCGGTAGCGGTGGTCGAGTGGCTGCTCGGACGAGGCCATGGACGGGGGTCCTCCTTGAGAACCGGACAGAGCGCGATCGGGCGGTGGGGAGCTGGTGAGCAGGCTTGGGGCAAGCGCTTTCTGCCCGCTGCGTGGCGACCTACACCAACCCGGGAGGATCTCCTTCACTCGGCCAGGATCTCCCTGATCACATGCCGGGAGTTCGCCGCGAGCACCGGATTCGTGTCCCGGTAGTACGGCAGCTGGATCAGCGAGACCGACAGCGCCCAGCCGCGCCCGCGAGCCCACTCGGCGTCGTCCGCGCCGACCGCCTCGCGGAAGGTGTCACGGACACCGGCGGGCAGCAGATTCCAGGCCACGATCAGATCGACGGCCGGATCGCCCACCCCCGTGCACCCGAAGTCGATCACGGCACTGAGCCGCCCCTCGCTGACCAGGACGTTCCCCGGTGACAGGTCGGCGTGCGCCCAGAGCGGCGGTCCCGGGTGCTCGGGCACGCGCACGGCCCGCTCCCACAGGCCCGTCACCGCCTCCGTGTCCACCTCGTCCGTCAGCTGGGCGAGAGCCGCGCGCGTGGACGCGTCCCGTGCCGAGAGGGGCTTCGCCCGGTAGTGGGCAGGACCGTCCCCGGCGTCGACGCGACGCAGGGCGCGGACGAAGTCGGCGAGTTCCTTGGCGAGCGTCTCGGGGGAGTCCAGGGCGTCGACGTCCGGATTGCGCCCGTCCAGCCACCCGTACACGGACCAGGCCCAGGGAAACCCCTCCCCGGCGCGACCCCGCCCGAGCGGCTCCGGTACGGCGATCGGCAGCCGCAGCCCCAGCAGGGACAGCCAGCGCTGCTCGTGCTCGATGGCGTCCACCGCGCCGGGATGCCTCGGCAGCCGGACCACCAGCTCACCGCCGAGCCGGAACATGGCGTTCTCGGTACCGGCCGACTCCAGCCGCTCCAGGGGCAGTTCGGCCCACTCGGGAAACTGCCGGGCGATCAGGCGCTGGACCAGCGGGGCGTCGATGTCCACCTCGTCGGCATGCATCTTCAGGGCACACATGCCGACCATCCCAGCGGCCGACGGGCCCGCAGTCCACCGAATTTGGCGGTACGGCGGCCCGCCGGGCGTCGGCGCGGGGTCGTCCGGTGCGAACACCCCGCGCCGGGCGCTCAGTTCACGGCGTCATGCCGTTGGTGCACGCGGCACCGGGCTCGGGCGTCTGCTCGCCCTGGACGTACTTGTCGAGGAACTTGGTGACCCTCGGGTCGGACGCCTTGTCCACCTTGAGCTGGTGCTCCCAGGCACTCAGCACGATCGGCGACGACTGGTCCTCGTACGGGCTCATGAAGGTGTACGACGTGTTGGTCACGCGCTCGGACAGCGTCTCGACGTCCGCCTTGGCCGCCTTGTCGTTGTACGTGATCCAGACGGCGCCGTGTTCGAGGGCGTGCACCGCGTTCTCGTTGGGCACGGCCTTCGTGTAGACCTGCCGGTCGCAGTTGACCCACACCTGGTTGTGGTCGCCGCCGACGGGCGGGCTCATCTTGTAGGTGACGGCCGTGTCGACGTGGTTCTGGGTGAGCTTGGACCAGCTCTTCACGCCCGAGATCGGCGCGGCCTTCGCCTCCTCCTTCTCCTGGGCGGAGTCGATGAGGAACCAGCCGCCGCCGGCCACGCCGACGAGTATGACGGCGGTGGCGCCGAGCGTGAGCAGCCGCATCCGGCGCTCACGGGCCTGCTCGGCCTTGCGCAGCTCTTCCATGTGGGCGCGGCGGGCAGCGGTCTTCGCCTTGGCATTGGATGTACCCATGGGATGTCCTTCTCCGGTGATGGTCGTGGTCGTGGCCGAATGGATCGGGCACGGTCTAGACCCGGAGCAGCTGCAGTTCGTGGAGATCGGGGGGACGCGCGCCGCGAGGGGTCTGCGACGGGCTCAGCGGGAGATGGGCGGGGGTGTCGCTCAGCTGGTCCCGGGTGGCTGCGCGGTCCGCGCCGGTGAAGGGGGCGTGGTTGAGGACGCCGTGGTGTCCCGGGCTGTGGCAGCCGTGGTGGGGGCTCTCCTGGCAGGGGTCTCGGTCGGTCACGTGCGCGGCGTGGGCGGACGTCGACGTCGACCCTCCGGTGTCCGGCGCGGACAGGGAGCCGGCGCAGGAGAAGGTGAACGCTGCCAGGACGAGGATCAGGACGCCCAGCAGCTGTCGGACACCGCCGCCGTGGGCATGCCGCTGCGTGGGGCGGTGCACCTGGGCAGCGGGCATTGGGACACCTGGGGTAGGGGAGGAGGCGAGCGCCGATGAAATTATCAGACTGCGGGTGTGTTTTTGACTGCGGGGCGGTGGGGGCTGGTCGCGCCCCGCGGCGGAGCCGCAAATCGATACAGCCCCGCGCCCCTTTGGGGCGCGTCCTCCTTGCCCTCTGTAACAGCCTCAGGCTCTCGACGCGCATCCTGGGCCAAGCCTGGCTAGCGTGAGAAATCGGACCCACCCGACTCGAACGACTAGACCGGAGAGGCCGGAACCATGGCCGTGCAAGCTGAGGGAACCCCCTGTTGGGCCGACGCGATGTTCAGTGATGTCGAGGGAGCCAAGAGCTTCTACGGCGAGGTGCTGGGCTGGACGTTCGGTGAGTCGTCGTCGGAGTACGGCAACTACACGCAGGCGTACGCCGACGGCAAGGCGGTCGCCGCCGTCGTGCCGCCCATGCCCGGGCAGGAAGGGCAGTCGGCGTGGTGTCTGTATCTCGCCTCGCCGGACGCCGCCGCCACCGCCGCCAGGATCCGGGAGAACGGCGGCGAACTGCTGATGGAGCCCATGCAGGTGGGCGAGTTCGGCACCATGTGCCTGGCCCGCGACCCCGGCGGTGTCGTCTTCGGGGTCTGGCAGGGCGGTACCCACGAAGGCTTCGAAGCGGGACCGGAACAGGCCGGCGCCTACTGCTGGGCCGAGGTCTTCACGCGCGAGGTCGAGAAGTCGGACACCTTCTTCCCCGCCGTCTTCGGCTACTCGGCGAAGCAGTTGCAGGACGACGCCATGGACTTCCGGATGTACGACCTGGGCGAGAACACCGTCCTCGGCCGGATGAGGATGACGGACGACTTCCCGCCCGAGATGCCGCCGTACATCAACGTCTACTTCAGCGTCGGCAACTGCGACGACGCCGTCGCCACGGCCACCAAGCTCGGCGGTGTGCTGCGCTTCGGGCCGATGGACAGCCCCTTCGGCCGGTTCGCCGCGCTGAGCGATCCGCAGGGCGCCAATTTCTCCGTCATCGACGTCACGACGACGGCCGGCGAGATGCCCACCTCGACGGATGTCGACTGAGGGAAGCGCTGAACGGCACCGAGCGGCAGCGAACGGGGGCGGCCGGAGGCCCGGTTCACGCATGGCATGATCGAGCGCATGCGTGAACGAGTGGTGGCCGCCTGCGACGGGGCCTCGAAGGGAAATCCGGGACCTGCGGGCTGGGCCTGGGTGGTTGCCGACGGCTCGGAGAGCCCCACTCGCTGGGAGGCCGGGCCGCTCGGCAGAGCCACCAACAACGTCGCCGAACTCACCGCGCTGGAACGCCTGTTGACGGCCGTCGCGCCGGACGTCCCGCTGGAGATCCGGATGGACTCCCAGTACGCGATGAAGGCCGTCACCACCTGGCTCCCCGGCTGGAAGCGCAAGGGCTGGAAGACCGCCGCGGGCAAGCCCGTCGCCAACCAGGAACTCGTCGTCCGGATCGACGAACTCCTCGACGGCCGCTCGGTCGAGTTCCGCTACGTCCCCGCCCACCAGGTCGACGGCGACAAGCTCAACGACTTCGCCGACCGGGCCGCCAGCCAGGCCGCGATCGTGCAGCAGTCGGCGGGCAGCGACCTGGGCTCCCCGGAACCCCCGGCGTCCCCCGACACCCCGCGCGCGACCCCCAAGAAGGCGTCCCGCCCGCGCAGCGCCACCGGCTCCTCCAGCAACCGCACCCTGAAGGCCAAGTTCCCCGGCCGCTGCGTCTGCGGACGCGCCTACGCGGCAGGCGAGACGATCGCCAAGAACGCGCAGGGCTGGGGCCACCCGGAGTGCGCTACGGCTGGCGCCTGAGCCTCGGCTGGATCGGCGGTTCGTTCTCTGCGGGCCGGTGGGGGCTGGTCGCGCAGTTCCCCGCGCCCCTAAGGGGCGTGGGCCCGTCTGCATCCCCACACCCTGCTACTCTCCGACGCGAACTGACCACCTTCTGTAATCGCTAGGGGTGTGCGTGAAGGTCGCCTGTGTCGGAGGCGGGCCCGCCGGCCTGTATCTCTCGATCCTGATGAAGCTGCAGGACCCGTCCCACGACATCACCGTGTACGAGCGCGACCCGGCGGGCTCGACCTACGGCTGGGGCGTCACCTACTGGCAGGGACTGCTCGACAAGCTGCACGAGCACGACGCCGAGTCCGCGCGGGCCGTCGCCGACGCCTCGGTGTCCTGGAACCACGGAGTCGCCCGCGTGGGCGACAGCGCGACCAGGCACCCGGGCGACGAGGGCTTCGGCATCGGCCGCCACAAGCTCCTCGACATCCTCGCCGACCGGGCCCGACAGCTGGGCGTCCGGCTGGAGTTCGAGCACGGCATCACCGACGCCGCCGAACTGGCGGACGCCGACCTCGTCGTGGCCGCCGACGGCGTCAACAGCGCGCTGCGCGAACAGCACTTCGAACACTTCGGCGCCGGACTGCGCGCCGGCCGCAACCGGTACATCTGGCTCGGCACCACCAAGGTCTTCGACGCCTTCACCTTCGCCTTCAAGGAGACGGAGCACGGCTGGATCTGGTGCTACGGCTACGGCTACAGCCAGGAACACAGCACCTGCGTCGTCGAATGCTCCCCCGAGACCTGGACCGGCCTCGGCCTCGACAAGGCCAACGAGGCCGACGGGCTAGCCCAGTTGGAGAAGCTCTTCGCCGACGTACTGGACGGCCACCCCCTGATCGGCCGTGCCGCCGCCGACGGCGCCGCCCAGTGGCTCAACTTCCGCACCCTCACCAACCGCACCTGGCACCACGGCAACCTCGTCCTCCTCGGCGACGCCGCCCACACCACGCACTACTCCATCGGCGCCGGCACCACCCTCGCCCTGGAGGACGCCATCGCCCTCGCCGCCGCCCTGCGCGAGCATCCCGAACTCCCCGCCGCACTCGCCTCGTACGAGACCCGGCGCAAGTCGGAACTCCTCTCCATCCAGAGCGCGGCCCGCTACAGCGCCCAGTGGTACGAGAACCTGCCGCGCTACATCAAGCTGCCCCCGGACCGGATGTTCGCCCTGCTCGGCCAGCGCCACTCGCCGCTGCTGCCCTATGTGCCGCCCCAGCTGTACTACGGCATCGACCGGGCGGCGGGGCGACTCGAAGCGCTGCGCCGGTTCAAGCGCTGGCTCGGGCCGAAGCTGGCCCGCAGCGCGCAGTCCCGGGCGCTGGCCTCCCGCGAGTAGGCCGGGCGCCCGGCCCACCCTTGGGTGAATGGCAATTCACCGGCTATGGTGAATTGCCATTCACCCTTTCTTTTCCGTCTGGAGCGCCGATGGACGAGCCCGCGCCGACAGCCGAGCCCTCCGTCCGGAGGGCCCTGCGGGACCGGCTCACGGTCCCGGTGCTGGCGTTCGGCGGGATGCTCTACGCGGTCATGCAGACCGTCGTCATCCCGCTGCTGCCCGACCTGCCCCGGCTGACCGGTTCCTCGCCCGGCGCGGTCTCCTGGATGGTCACCGCGACCCTGCTGTCCGGCGCCGTCCTCACCCCGGTACTGGGACGGGCCGGTGACATGTACGGCAAGCGGCGGGTGCTCATCGCTGGCCTCGGGCTGATGGTCGTCGGCTCGGTGATGTGCGCCCTGTCGTCGCACATCGGGGTGCTCATCACAGCCCGTGCGCTGCAGGGCGCCGCCTCCGCCGTCGTACCGCTCTCGATCAGCATCCTGCGCGACGAACTGCCGCCGGAGCGCACGGGGAGCGCGGTCGCGCTGATGAGCGCCACCGTCGGGATCGGCGCCGCGCTCGGGCTGCCGCTCGCCGCGCTGATCGTGCAGTACGCGGACTGGCACGTCATGTTCTGGGTGACCGCCGGGCTGGGCGCCACGGGCGTGACCGCCGTGTGGTGGGCGGTGCGCGAGTCGCCCGTCCGGGAGCCCGGGCGCTTCGACGTCGTGGGCGCGCTCGGCCTGGCCGTCGGGCTGGTGTGCCTGCTCCTCGGGATCGTCGAGGGCGGCGAGTGGGGCTGGGGCAGTGCGCGCGTCCTGGGGCTGTTCCTCGGCTCGGTCGGGGTGTTCGGGCTGTGGTGGTGGCAGCAACTGCGAACCCCGGAGCCCCTGGTGGACCTGCGGCTGGTGGCCCGGCCACGGGTCGGCCTGTCCCATGTCGCCGCCCTGCTGACCGGGTTCTCCTTCTACTCCAACTCCCTGGTGACGGCCCAGCTCGTACAGGCCCCGGCGGCCACCGGCTACGGGCTCGGCCTGTCCATCGTCGAGACGGGCCTCGTACTGCTGCCCGGCGGCATCGTCATGCTGGTGTTCTCGCCGGTCTCGGCCCGCGTCTCGGCGGCGTACGGGCCGCGCGTCACCCTGGTCGTCGGCACGGCGGTCATCGCGCTCGGCTATGTCGTGCGCATCGCGGACAGCCGCGACCTCTGGATGATCATCGTGGGCGCGTCGGTCGTCGGCCTGGGCACCACCTTCGCCTACTCGGCCCTGCCCACGCTGATCCTGCGGGCCGTACCGCCCGGCCAGACCGCCTCCGCCAACGGCGTCAACGTCCTGATGCGCACGGTCGGCCAGGCCATGTGCAGTGCCGCCGTCGTCGCCGTGCTCGTACGCCACACCAGCCCGGTCGCCGGTGTCCCCGTGCCCACCCTGCACGGCTATCTGCTGGCGTTCGGCATGGCGGGCGTCGTCGCCCTGCTGGCCTGCACGGCCGCCCTGACCATCCCCGGCGAACCGGCCACCGGCGGCACCCGACGCGCTCGTGGCCGTACCAAGGGCGTCCGCAACGGCGCGCTGGAGGGAGCATGAGTGCCGTGACCACTCCACCGACGACCGACCACCACCGGACCGAACCGGCCCCGCGCCGGGACGCCGGGCAGACGAAGGCCGCCATCCTGCGCGCCGCCCGCTACCTCCTCGCCCGCCACGCCCAGGCCGACATCACGCTCAGGACGGTGGCCGAACGGGCCGGTGTCAGCCCGCCGCTGATCCTCAAGTACTTCGGCAACAAGGACGCCCTCTTCGCCCGCGTGATGTCCTTCGAGGAGGACGCCGACGCCCTGCTGGACGCGCCGGTCGACGGCCTCGGCCGGCACATGGTCCGCCATCTCCTCACCGGCCAGACCGAGCGCGGCGCCGACCCCGTCCTGCGGATCGTGTTCGCCCCCTTCCAGGGCGACCAGGGCGACATCATGCGCGCCAACTTCCGCACCCAGGTCAGCGACCGCCTCACCGCCCGCCTCACCGGCCCCGACCCGGGCCTGCGCGCCGAACTGGCCGTCGGCACCCTGCTCGGCCTGGGCGTCATGTACGGCATCGCCCGGGGAACGCACCTCCGCGAGGCGACGATCGACGACATCGTGGACCGGTACGCCCCCACCGTGCAGGCCCTGCTCACCCCCTGAGGGTGCTCAGCGCAACAGCCGGTCCAGGAACGCGTTCCCGAACACGCGGTGCGGGTCGAGCCGGTCCAGCGTCCCGACGGCCTCCCGCCATACGCCGTCCCCGTAGGAGGCCGGTACGGCGGTCCCGACGACGTCCTCGTCGCTCCACCCGGCGGTGTCCGTGTACCCCCACCCCTTCGACCACTCGACCCTGGTCAGCGCGTGCCCGCCGTCGTACGTGCCGAGCAGGAACTGTTCGAGTTCACGGAAGAAGGCCTCCGCGTACGGCGTCCCGGGCAGCGTCAGTACATCGAGCCAGATGGCGGTGTCCCACTCGGGGCGCCCCTCGACGGGCCGCAGCGCGGACAGCAGCGGGGCCCGCGCGCCGGCCGAGTCGGTGTCGCCCGGGTGGTCGAGGCCGGTGGCGCGGATCTCGACGGTCCCGTTGACCGGGAAGCGGCCCTGGGCGGCGTACGCGGCGAGGCGTTCCCGGTAGAACGCGGTGAACTCGGCGATCACACGCTGCACCTGGTCCCGGCTGGTCAGCACCGCGTACCCGTTCGCGGTGACGCGGAGGGTCGTCGGCTTCACATACAGCAGCGTGTTCTTCGACGGCCCCCAGATGTCCGCCGACAGCGTCGCCACCAGCCCGAGCGCGGCCACGTCCAGCTGCGCGTTGCCGAGCACCGGCGCCAGATACCAGGCCCCGTCGGACAGGATCCGCCCGACGAGGTCCGCCACCAGGGTCGGGACGTTGTCGGAGAACGGGTAGTTGTACGGCGACGACACGCGCCGCGAGGTCAGCGGCTTGCCCGGCGCGACGCTCCACACCTTCAGCCAGGGGAACTCGGTGAAGGCGAACCAGATCGTCTCCACCCGCCCGGCCCGGTCGAGGAAGCTCGCGAAGGTACGCCCACCGGAACCGCCGCCGGGCGCCGCGAACAGCTCCGCCGCCGGAATGTCCGTACGGCTCACGCAGCGCAGGTTCGCGTTCGCCCCCACCCGCAGCACGACCTCGACGACCAGCGAACGGCCCAGGTGGGTGAGGAGCGCCGCGCAGTCCGCCTCGTCGCGGTGGAACGTCCGCAGGACGTAGGCGCCCGCGCCCTCGTCCCACACGACCGCCGTCAGCGACAGGACGAGGTTGCTGAGCGAGCCGTACGTGTGTCCGGGCGGCCGGGTCTCCCCGGTGGCCGGTACGGCGGTCCCGTGGGCGTCGACCGCGAGCGCGCCACCGAGGGTGAGGTCGCCGGGGGCGGGGGCTGCCGTGACCCCCAGTCCGTGCCCCTCCAGGTAGGTGAGCAGCGCCTCCAGGGTGACCCCGGTGCCGGCGCGCACGGCGGCGGGGCCGGTGGACTCCAGGGCGAGGCCGGTCAGGTGGGGAGCGGTGTCGATCAGGAGTACGGGCGAGTCGGACTCCGTACCGGCGGTGATCGTCAGCGGCGACCAGCCGTGCGCGGAGCCCCGGGCGCGGACCGTCCAGCCGTGGAGCCAGGCCCAGTTGACGACGGCGACCACCTGGCCGGGGTCGGCCGGAGCGCACGCCCAGAGTCCGTCGGCGGTGATCTCGCCGACCCAGTTGCGGTAGCCGGAGCGGTAGGGGGTGACGTCCGCCGGGAAGTCGGGCAGCTCGGCGGCGGCGACCGCCGGATCGGCCGGGATCGCCACCAGGGCGAGGGCGGCGGCGCCGCGCAGGAAGCCCCGGCGTGCCAGGTGATCAGTCATCCGGTCACGCTAAAGGGTGAGGAGAGCGATTTAGTTGCCGCATTCATCGATTCACTCGTGTGGGTGACATCTGCCCCTGTCTGCGGACAGGTCGGACGGATGACAGACTGACGCCATGGACGAGCGTGCAATCGGTAGGTCGGGTCAGTCGGCGTCGGTCGTCGGCCTCGGAACGTGGCAGTTGGGCGCCGACTGGGGCGACGTCGAGGACAAGGACGCCCTCGCGGTGCTGGACGCGGCGGTCGAGTCGGGAGTGACCTTCTTCGACACCGCCGACGTGTACGGCGACGGGCGCAGCGAACAGACCATCGCGACCTTCCTGCGCGGCAGGCCCGAGCTGGATCTGCTGGTCGCGACGAAGATGGGGCGCCGGGTCGACCAGCTGCCCGAGAACTACGTCCTCGACAACTTCCGCGCCTGGAACGACCGTTCGCGGCGCAACCTGGGCGTCGACCGGATCGACCTGGTCCAGCTGCACTGCCCGCCGACCCCCGTCTACTCCTCCGACGAGGTCTTCGACGCCCTCGACACCCTGGTCGACGAGGGGCGCATCGCGCGCTACGGCGTCAGCGTCGAGACCTGCGCGGAGGCGCTCACCGCGATCGCCCGCCCGGGCGTGACCAGCGTGCAGATCATCCTCAACGCGTTCCGCATGAAGCCCCTCGCCGAGGTGCTCCCGGCCGCCGAGAAGGCGGGCGTCGGCATCATCGCCCGCGTCCCGCTCGCCTCGGGCCTGCTCTCGGGCAAGTACACCAAGGACACGGTGTTCCCCGAGAACGACCACCGCACCTACAACCGCCACGGCGAGTCCTTCGACCAGGGCGAGACCTTCTCCGGCGTCGACTACGCGACCGGCGTCGAGGCGGCGGCCGAGTTCTCCGCGCTGGTTCCGGAGGGATACACCCCGGCCCAGCTGGCCCTGCGCTGGATCCTCCAGCAGCCCGGTGTCACCACGGTGATCCCGGGTGCCCGCTCGGCCGAGCAGGCCCGCGCCAACGCGGCGACCGCCGCCCTGCCGCCGCTGTCCCAGGAGGCGCTCACCGCGATCCAGGACCTCTACGACCGCCGGATCAAGGCCCAGGTGGAGACCCGCTGGTAGGCGGAATCCCGTACGAGAACGTCTCACGGCTCCAGGAGCAGCTGCCGTTGCTGTTCCTGGTCGCCGGAGACGCTGCCCCGGTCGTGCGCGGTGAACGCACCGGTGAGGGTGGCGTCCGCGCAGCGGACGGCCTCGGGCGTGCCCTGCACGGTGACCAGCACGGGCGCCGACAGCCGCTCCCGCTCCGGATGCCCGGGCGGGTGTGTCTCCGTACCGACCGTGAACGCGGCCGAGTGCACCGTGGAGTGCCCGTCGTCGTCCCCGGGGGACTCGTCGGCCGGTCCGAAGGCCGACTCCAGGGCCCGTACGACCGTCTGCGCGTCGGCGGCGCTGCCGCCGCTGAACGTGAGGGTGAGCTGCGTACCGGACATGGCCGGACCTCCTCCACTGTGGCCACCGTGGTGCACCCCGGGTAACCCTCCCGGCGATCAGCCAAACCGCCCGGCCGCGATGTGATCGGATCGGGCAGATCGGGGAACCTGGTTCCGGACCGATGTGTCAGGACGCGGAACTCGGGAGGAACCATGGCGGACACCGACGGTGAGGCCGGCACGCGCGGCCGGGGACGGGAGGAGACCGAGGAGGAGCGCGCCGACCGCAGGTGGGGCGAGCTGATCCAGGAGGTCCGGGTCGCCCAGACGGGCGTGCAGATCCTCTTCGGCTTCCTGCTGACCGTCGTGTTCACCCCGAGGTACGAGCAGTTGGGCGACACCGAACACACCATCTACATCGTCACCGTCGTCCTGGGCGCCGCCGCCACCGGTGCCCTGATCGGCCCGGTCGCCCTGCACCGGATCGTCTCCGGCCGCCGGGTGAAACCCCAGGCCGTGCGGTGGGCCTCACGACTGACCGCCGTCGGCCTGGTGCTGCTGTTCGCCACGATGACGTCGGCGCTGCTGCTGGTCCTGAGGGTGGCCACCCATGACGGGTACGTGCCCTGGCTGGTCTCCGGGATCGCCGCCTGGTACGTGGCCTGCTGGTTCGTCCTGCCGATGTGGGCCCGCCACCGCTACACGGAGGAGTGAGCGCCGGTCCGGGCCAGCTGCCGGTCGTGGAACCGGCTCAGCACCAGCAGCGACACGGTCGCCCCGATCAGCGCGCAGAACATGTCCCACTGGGTGTCCCACACATCGCCCTGCGTGGCCAGGAAGTCGTCGGCCGCCGCGCCGCCGATCACCGCCGCCGCCCACTCGAACATCTCGAACACCGCGCTGAAGGCCAGACAGGCGCACACGGTCAGCGGCGCCAGCCAGCGGCTGCCCCGCAGCGGCGACGTACGGCTCAGCAGCTCCCGTACGAGAATCGCCGGGACGAAGCCCTGCATGAGGTGGCCGAGCCGGTCGTACGGATTGCGGTCGAGGGCGAAGGTGTCGCGCGCCCAGTCGCCGAGCGGGACCTGCGCGTAGGTGTAGTGGCCGCCGACCATGAGGACGAGCGCGTGCAGGGCCAGGAGGCAGCACAGGAGGTTCGTGAGCGGGAAACGGCGCCAGGTCAGGACGATCAACGGCAGCCCGACCAGGATCCAGACCGTCTCCAGGAACCACGTCATCAGATCGTGCGGCTGCCACGCCGACACCGCCAGACCGGCGGCCACCAGCCCGGCGAGCAGCACCGGGAGGTGCCGTCGCGGGGTGTCGGCGGCCGTCGGGAGGGTGCGGGGAAAAGTGTCAACTGCGGGCATCGGGACGCTCCTTGTCGTGGAGCATCATCGTGGGGGAGCGTCCCGGCCCCGGACATGAGTACACGTACTCAACCGGGGGTGCCCGCCGTCCCTACGAGGCGGGGGTACGTGCTCCGCGCAGCGCCGTGATGCAGGACGCGATGGCCTCCTGGAGCTCCTCCAGCTGCTGGACCATGTCGTCCTCGGCGAACTCCTGGACGTCGTCGAAGGTCAGCTCCTCGAACGCCTTCGTCGCCTTCGACAGGCTGCTGTAGAACTTGGTCCGCCGCTCCTGGACGCGCAGTTCGGGGTCGGCCTCGACGGCCTCGACGACCAGGTTCTTGAGGGTGTCGTAGGCCTCGCTGGCCCACTCGCCGGTGTCCTCGTCCTCGTCCAGCTCGTCGAGGAGGGAGAGGTGCCGCTCGGCCTCCTGGCGCAGGTCGACCGGCGCGTCGATGGTCTGTCCGGCGGGCGTCTTCACCTGGCCCGACTCGGCGATCTGGCGGACGTAGCCGACCCGGTCGGCCGACCGGGACTCGGAGGCGACGGCCTTCTTCAGGTCGTCGGTGCGGACGATGTCGCGCGCCAGCTCGGCCTGGAGGTCCGGGTCCTCCTTGATCCGGTCGAGCAGCGCGTGCCGGGCGGCGCGGGCCGTCGAGGGGTCGGCCATGATCGCGGCGCGCAGCGCGGTCGGGTTCTCCGCGACCTCCAGCGCCTTCGTCGGCCGGATGCCCTCGGCCTCGGCGGCCTCCGTGATGGCGGTGCCGCGCTCGGAACCGGCGCTGGAGCGGGAGCTGTAGTACGTCAGCCACAGGTCGGCGCCCGGGAGTTCGACCTCCGCGCCCGGGGCCAGCGCCTCGAAGTGCGGGACCACGCCGTCGTCGGCCGCCTTGTCCCAGGCCTTGTAGTAGCGCATGACGCGCTCGGGCGAGCAGTCGGCGAGCGCGGCGAACTGCTTGGCGGAGACCTTCGGCGTCTCCCCGGCGGACTCACCGCCGGGCCGTACGCTGCGTGCGACCTTCAGCCCGAAGGCCCAGCCGCCGGTCCGCGCGTACGCCCCGAACTCCTGTGCGTCCAGCGCCACGAGCGGCGACACGTCGGCGGGCTCCCCGGACTCGGCGGGCTCCTCGGTCTCGGCGGCCGGCTCGGACCACTCGCCCCCGGCGAACTCCTCGGACAGGGGCGGCAGGGCGGACGCCTCCGGTGCCTCGGCGGGCTCGGGGATCGCCGATGTCTCGGGGGTAACCGAGGTCTCCGATGTCTCGGACGTCTCGGACGGGTCGATCGCTACGGTCACGGGTGACTCTCCCGGGCAGGTCTTGACGGACTGCGAAGGTACAGACAGGCAGCCTATATGCGCTCATTGGCGAGGCTTTGGCAGACCGGGCCAGACCCGGACCCCGGCCCTTGCCCCAACCCGTCACTGATCCCGTACACCCGGTGGTCGACACGTGTCCCCGGCCGTGGCCGAACCCGGTTCACTCTCTGAAGGTCCGCAGGAAGGTGTCCAGCGCCTGCCGGTTGGCGGTGTCGTTCCAGTCGGCCGCGGGCGTCGTCCAGCGCAGCGAGTAGCCGGTGTTCGCGCCGGTGAGGAAACCCCGGCCGAAGGTACGGATGCGGATGCCCTCGAAGTCGGACGTCCACTCCATGTCGGCCGCGCTCCGGCCGCGGTAGGTCGTCGCCCGGATCTCGCCGATCCGCTGGAAGCCGATGCCCGCCTGCTCCAGCCCCGGCTGGACGTCGTCGCGCCACACCGCCACCGGGTTCGAGCGGAGCGCCTCGCTGTAGGTGACGGTCAGGGTGCGCGGGTCGTCGTCGGCGCCGAACACGATCCGGTAGGCGATGTTGCCGGGGGAGACGTCCTCGCTCAGCCGCTTCCAGCCCTTGGGCAGCGCGACGGAGAACCCCTCCGGGGCCTGGTACACGCTGAACCCGGCGGGCAGCGCGTTGGCGTCCGTCGACGGCGCCGAGGCGGTGGGCGAGGGGGTCGGCTCGGTGGGCGACGGGGACGGCTCGACCGGCGCGGAGGCGCTCGGCTCGACGGGCTGCTCGGGGAGCGCGGTGTTCCCGCCGGCCGAGGACGCCGACGGGTTCGGGGCGACGACCGACGGGGTGGTGTCCGTGCCGGACGCGGAGGCGTCGAGCCCGGGCAGGCTGTCCGTCGTGGCGAGGACGGCGACGGTCACCGTGACGGCGGCCAGGGCCGTACCCGCGAGGGCGAGTTTGCCGGGGCCGCGTCTGTTCCAGGACCGGCCGGAGCGCCGGGCGGCGACCGCCGCACAGGCGCTGCGCAGCCGCGTGGACGGGATCGGCTCGTCCGAGGTGTCGGGGTCCTCCCTGATGATCCGGTTCAGGGCGTCCCGCACCACCGGCGCGGTCAGCCGTTCCCGGGCGTTCTTGCGCAGCAGCCCCGTGATGACCTGGGTGTGCGGTCCGGCCCGCACCGGGCTGCGCAGCGGCAGCCGGTCGACCGCCTTGAGCGTGGCGTCGGGCCGCCCCCGGTCCCGGAACGGCGGCCGTCCCTCGGCCATCGCGTACAGCAGCGCGCCGAGCGCCCACAGATCGGTCGACGGCTCGGGGCGTGCCCCGTGGGCCTGCTCCGGCGAGGCGTACGACGGTGCGCCGACCCGGGACGCCGACGTGGCACCGGCAAGCCCGAAGCCGGTCACCACGACCGGCCCCTGATCGCGCACGAACACCTGGCCGGGGCTGAGTTCGGCGTGCACGATGCCCTCGCGGTGCGCCGCGTCCAGCACGTCCAGCACTTCGAGCGCGATCCGCGCCGCCCGGACGTAGTTGAACGTGCCCTGCCGTTCGAGGAGTTCACTGAGCGGCGTGCCGTCGATCCACTCGGCGACCGTCCACAGCGTGCCGAACTCCTCGATCACGTCGATCACGACGCCCACCCGTCCGGGCAGCACCAGTCCGAGGATCTCGGACGCGCGCATCACCCGGGCGATGGTCCGGCGTGCGGTCTGCTCCCGGGGATCGGGCGGGAGCTGTATCTGGGTGAGCACGACCGGGCGCTCGGACGCCGTGTCCTCGCCGTACCAGGAGACCCGGTTCGTTTCGCGATGGACGACATCGAGGAGTCGGTACCTGCCGGCCACCAACTCGTGTGTGGAGACGTGCGCCTTGACCATGGCCATCCCTCGCTGAACCCCTGGCTCTCACCTTTCCCAGTGGTACGACGGGTACGACGGGGTCTGTTCAAATATTCCGCAACTCCCGGGCCCGATTCTCCTTTTATTCATCTGCGCCGAGTGGGTGTGCGAAGAATTGGGTGAATTCACTGGACCTGGGACGACGGCCTGTACACGTTCCGGACACCTGACGTCAGTGCTGCTGGGGCCGCTGCGGCGTCGCCTCGCTCGGCCGTACGACGACGAATCCGTCCCCCTGGAGCATCAGCTGGGCCGCCTCGCCGGAGCCGCCGCGGATCATCGAGCCGAAGGACTGCGAACGGTGCAGCGAGGTCTGGAGACTCGCCGTCCAGCCGACCACCGCGTCCGTGTCGACGTACACCGGGTACTGCGGCGACACCGGGATCACCAGCGGACTGCCCTCGCACACCAGCCCGAGCTTGCCCTGCCCGGTGAAGACACTGTTGAACAGGCCGCCGCCGCTGATCCCGGCCCCCTTCACGGTCTTGATCTCGTACGTCAGCGACGCGTCGAAGCAGAGGACGTTGCGGCCGTTCACGGTGAAGACGTCGCCCGGGTCGATCTCGACGATGAAGCAGCTCTGCGCCTCGTGCGCGAACCACGCCTCGCCCTGCCCGCGCACCGCCATCAGGGGCAGCCCCTCACCCGTGACCGCACGCTTCAGCATGCCGCCGACGCCCTGCCCCTTGCGCTCGAACTGGAGATTGCCCCGGAAGGCGATCATCGCGCCCTGCCGGGCGAACATCTCGCCGTTCACCGCGTACTTGAGGGACTTGGCGTTCTCGACGGTC
This sequence comes from Streptomyces geranii, assembly GCF_002954775.1. Taxonomy (GTDB): domain Bacteria; phylum Actinomycetota; class Actinomycetes; order Streptomycetales; family Streptomycetaceae; genus Streptomyces; species Streptomyces geranii. The sequence goes on along the minus strand of NZ_PJME01000020.1, from coordinate 47,710 downwards.
ATTCCGGGCGCTGTGGCCGGCTGGACCATGTACTGACTGGAAAAGAGGTCACCCTTCATGGGGCCATCGTGTCCCGGAGGGCGCCGTTCCGCCAGGAGAACGCGGCCGGAACCGCTCCCTTGCGCGGCGGACGCCCCGGTGTCGGCCCGCCGGTGACGCTACGTTGGAGGCCAGGGCCAACCACGGTTCCCCACAAGGAGGTTGTCCGGTGACGCAGGACTCGTCCGCCCCCGGCACACAGACGGCGGAGAAGATCGACACCTCGGTGCCGCACTCGGCCCGGATCTGGAACTACTGGCTCGGCGGCAAGGACAACTACCCGGTCGACCACCAGGCCGGCGACGCCTTCCACGAGATCTTCCCCGGCATCACCGACCTCGCCCGCGACTCCCGCGCCTTCCTCGGCCGCGCCGTGCGCCATCTCGCCGGCGAGGCCGGCATCCGGCAGTTCCTGGACATCGGCACCGGTCTGCCCACGGCGGACAACACACACGAGATCGCCCAGCGCGTGGCCCCCGACGCCCGCATCGTCTACGTCGACAACGACCCCCTCGTCCTGACCCATGCCGCCGCGCTGCTCACCAGCGCGCCCGAGGGCGTGACCGACTACATCGACGCCGATCTGCACGACCCGGCCGCCGTACTCCGCGAGGCGGCCAGGACCCTGGACCTCAGCCGGCCGGTCGCGCTCACCCTGATGCAGGTCAGCGGGCACATCGCCGACTACGACGAGGCACGGGCGATCGTCCGCGCGCTGATGGGCGCCCTGCCGCCGGGCAGTTGGTTCGCCTTCAACGACAGCGTGGACACCAACAAGGGCAACGCCGAGGCCACCCGGCTCTACAACGAGAGCGGCGCCGCCCCCTACTACCTGCGCAGCCCCCAGGAACTCGCCGGTTTCTTCGACGGCCTGGAACTGCTGGCCCCCGGTGTCGTCCCCATCACCGACTGGCGCCCCGACCCCGACACGGCACCCGGGGTGGGTGACGTGATCGCACTGGGCGGCGTCGCACGCAAGCTGTAGGGGCTTCAGGGGCTTCAGGGGCTTCAGGGGCTTCAGGCGCCGAAGAGCTGCGTCCAGTACGTGCCTGCCTTGCCGCCGCCCGCGAAGCCGATGCCGATGTGGGTGAAGTCCCGCTTGAGGATGTTGGCCCGGTGTCCGGGACTGTTCATCCACCCCTCCACGACCTCGGCGGCGGAGCGCTGCCCGCACGCGATGTTCTCGCCGATCGTGCGCCGCGTGGACCCCGCCGCGGCGGCCCGGTCCCACGGCTGGCTGCCGTCGGGCCCGGTGTGGGAGTAGAACTCCCGGACCACCATGTCCGTACTGTGCGCCTGCGCGGCCCGGGTGAGCAGCGCGTCGGTGGCCAGCGGCGGCAGCCCCGCCCGGACCCGCTCCCGGTTGGTAAGTTCGGTGACCTCGACGGCCGTGCGCTCCAGGTCCCCGGGCAGCAGGGGCCGGGCCCAGAGCGCCGTCCAGTAGGTGTCACCCGTACGGGACCCGGTGACGTACGCCAGGCCGACCTGGGTGAACGCCGGGTCGTGCAGGGTCCGGCGGGCCTGTTCCGTGCGCAGGCAGTACTCGACGAACTCCTCGGGCGTACGCGGACCGGAGACCAGGTGCTCGCCCACGGTCAGATACGTGTATCCGGCGGCCGTGACCCGCTGGTGCACGGAGGTGCCGTCCCGGCTCTCGGTGCCGAGGCGACCGGCCGCCGCCATGTCGGCGACGTGCGCCTGAGCGGCGGCGGCGAGCCGCGCGTCGGGGGAGACGGGCGGGGAACCGGCGGCGGCCCGGGCGGAGTTGACGAGGGCGAGGAAGCTGTCGGTGGGGGAGAACGACCCGGGTGTCCCGGCGGGGGCAGAGGCCCTGGCGGCCGGAAACACCGACCCCGGCCCGGCTCCTGACCCCGGCCCCGCCCCCGACCCTGAGGTCGGCCTTGCCCCTGCCCCTGACGTCGGCATTGACCCCGACCCCGCCCGCAGCTCCGAGCCCGACCCCGACCCGGAGCCCGACCTATGCCCCGACCCCGGCCTCGACCCCAGTCCTGAGCTTGACCCCGACCCCAGTCCCGGCCCAGCCAGCGGCTCCGACCGCGGCCCCGGCCCCGAGCCCGACCTCGACCCCGAATTTGCCCCCGGCCCCGGCCCCGGCCCCGACCCCGGCCTTGGCCCCGCCCCCGCCCCCGGCCGCGCACGGGCGCCAGGCGCGGTGGCCTGCGACGGGGTGCCCGTGGAACGGGACCGGCGTGCAGCCGCCGCCTCGGACAGGCGGGAGGCGGCTCCCGACAGCCGGGACGCCGCGTCGGACCAGCGGGACGGTGTACGCGGGGGCGCACCCGCCGTCGTTCCCGGTGACCCGGTACCGGTCGAGCCCGTCGGTCCCGGTGACCCGGTGCCGGTCGAGGCCGACGGTCCGTCGTCCGCGACATCCACCCCGAAGTCCCGGGCGAGGCCCGCCAGCCCGTCCGCGTACCCCTGCCCCAGCGCGCGCAGCTTCCAGCCCGCGCCCCGTCGGTACAGCTCCGCCAGCAGCAGGACCGTCTCCCGCTGCGGGCGTGCCGGTGTGAACCGGGCCAGTTGGCGGCCACCGGGGCCGGTGACCTGGAGGGTCGGCGCGGGCAGCCCGCCCAGTGCCGTGCCGGGGTCGGCCGCGCTGACCACCACCGTGACGCGGGTCGCGCCGGGGCGCAGGCTCGCCGGGTCGACGGTCAGGGTGTCGCCGTGCAACCGGGCTCCCGGGGCTGTCGGCTGGTTGTAGAACACGAAGTCCGCGTCACCGCCGACCCTGCCGCCGTCGTCCGTCACCAGGGCGCTCACATCGAAGGGGCCCGGCACCCGGAGCGTGAGGGTGCCGCCCGGCAGGGGCGTGTTGCCCCCGGGGACCAACTCGCTCATCGCGCCTGCCCTGGGGTCGTCGTTCGTGCCCCATGGGGGCGTTGCCCCTATAACGCCCGGCCAGGGCGCCGCAGTTCCCCGGCCGACGACAGCGATCGGCCGGGTAGCGACTCGCTACGCCTCCTCGACGCGCACCAGATGCACGGCGGTGCTGGACCAGTCGCCGGGCGCGAGATCGAGCCGCATCCCGTACTCGCTCAGCACGTTCGCGTGATGCACGGCACCCGTGCGCGCGTCCCGGTACCGGGCGCCGGGCGTCAGCCCCCGCAGCCGTACCGGAATCGCCGGGAGCCCGTGCCGGGGCCCGTACCGGAAGCCCAGCACCAGCGCCTCCGTCCCGCCCTCGCCGACGTACTGCACGACCGTCGGCTCCTCCCCGAGCGGCCCGGACAGCCGGTACAGCTCACCCTGCTGCACCACATGCCGCACCGCCTTGTACTCGGCGACCAGCGCCGCGCCCTCCGCCAGCTCCTCCTCGGACCAGTGCGTGAGATCGCCGCCGATGCCCAACAGCCCGCACATCGCCACATGGAAACGGAACCGCAGCGGCACCGAACGCGACGTGAGCTGGTTGGGCACGTCGGTCACCCACGCCGACATGGCCCGCGCCGGGTACACCTGCGCGAACCCGTGCTGGATCGCCAGCCGGTCCACCGCGTCCGTGTTGTCGGACGTCCACGCCTGGTCCGTACGGGAGAGGATGCCCAGGTCGATCCGGCCGCCGCCGCCACTGCACGTCTCCACCCGCAGCCCGGGATGATCGGCGCGCAGCCGGTCGATGACGCCGTACAGATTCTCGACGTACCGCGTCCACAGCCGGTCGTTGCCGTCCGGCCGCTCCGCCCAGCCCGACTCGCCGAACGCCCGGTTCATGTCCCACTTGAGGAAGTCGACCCCGTGGTCCCCGACCAGCCGGGTCAGCCAGCCGTACGCCCAGTCCGCCACATCGTCCCGCGCGAAGTTCAGGACGAGCTGGTTGCGCATCTCGGTCCGGGCCCGCCCGGGGACGTGCAGCACCCAGTCCGGGTGCTCGCGGTACAGCGCGCTGTCCGGATTGACCATCTCCGGCTCGACCCAGATCCCGAACCGCATCCCGAGCCGGTGCACGGCGTCGGCCAGCGGACCGAGCCCCTCGGGGAAGCGCTCCGGAGTCGGCGTCCAGTCACCGAGCCCCGCACGGTCACTGCGCCGCGCCCCGAACCAGCCGTCGTCCACGACGTACAGCTCCACCCCGAGCATCGAGGCCCGCTCGGCCAGCGCCTTCTGGCTCGCCTCGTCGACGTCGAAGCCGGTGGCCTCCCACGAGTTGTAGAGCACCGGCGCCGTCTCGCGCGCGTGGGTCAGCACATGGGTCGTCGTGTACGCGTGCCAGGCACGGCTCGCCGCCCCGAACCCGCCGTCCGTGCACAGCCCGGCGAACACCGGCGTGGCGAACTCCTCGCCCGGCGCGAGGGGTACCGACGTCCCCTCGTGGCCGACGCCTCCGGTGAAGCCAGCCAGCCCGTCGGGGGTCCGCTGGGCCGTGATCCGCCAACTCCCGCTCCAGGCAAGGGCCGCGCTCCAGACCCGGCCGTGCTCCTCGGTCGCCTCGCCCGAGTCGAGCATCACCCAGGGGTTGGCGTGGTGACTCGTGATACCGCGCCGACTGGTCAGCACGGTCTCGCCGAACGGCAGGGCGTCGCGGCGCAGTTGGCTCTCGGCCGACCACTGGCCGGTGACATGGCTGAGCCGGTAGCCGGGCAGCGGCGGCAGCGACCAGGCGGCGGAGTCGGCGCGCAGCAGGTCGAGATGCTCGTCACCGGTGTTGCGGATGACGGTCCGGCGCTCGATGACGTCCGTGTCGGCGCGGACCGCGTAGTGCAGGGCGACATGCAGGGGGTAGCGGCGGTCGCGGAACTCCAGCACCAGCTCGCTCGCCCCGGACGCCGGTTCGAGGATCTGGTGACCGGTCGGCACCCACTCGAAGCCACGGGAGGAGTCCGCGTACCGGACCTGGAGCGAGGGCGGGCCGTATCGCGTGCCGCCGTCGACCGGGAGTTCCTCGCCCACCGGAGGCCGGCCCTCGAAGCTGCTCGTCATGTCCTGCGCCGGGGTGGCGAGCGCGCCGGCCTCCGACAGGGTCAGCCGCGGCCCCCACGCGAGATGACAGGGCGCCCCGGTCTCGTCGATCCGCAGTGCGTACGACGTGCGCGGGGTCGTCAGCAGCCAGACCCCGGTGTCCGGGTCGTGGGAGATCAGCGGCATGGTGCCTCACGTTCGCGTGACCATCGATCATGTGTCAATGGGGGTTCTGTTTCGGTCTTTCGCAAGTCTAAGGGCGGTAACAATGGTGCTTCGTCTCATCCATGCTTCTTTCATTGACAGTGGAAAATAAGCGACCGTAGATTCCGGCCATGCCCCCGCCCCTCCGCGCCGAGGTGTTTCCGGCCCACACGCCGGCCGCCTCGCAGATCTTCACCACCGTCCTGTCGCACGGCCCGCTCACCCGCGCGGACGTCGCCCGGCGCGCGGGACTGTCGGCCGCCGCCGTCACGAAGGCGGTCCGTCCGCTGATCGAGGCGGGCTATCTGGTCGAGGACGCGGACGCGGAGACCCGCCCGCTGCTGGGGCGGCCCGCGAGCCTGGTCCGGGTCGACGGCGGCCGGGCCCTGTTCATCGGCGTCAAGATCACCGGCGACGAGATCTTCGGCGTCCTCACCGACCTGTGCTGCCGCATCCGCGTCGCCCGCCACCTCCCGCTGCCCACCCGTGCCCCCAAGGCGGTACTGGCCTCGCTCGCCGAACTGGTCCGGGAACTGCTCACCGAGGCGGACGGCTTCGGGGTACCGGTGCTGGGCTGCGGCATCGCGGTCGCCGGCGAGGTCGACCGCGCGCAAGGGACGGTTCGCTACTCACCGTTCCTGGAGTGGCGTGACGTACCACTCGCCGAACTCGCCGCCATGACCACGGGCCTGCCCGTCACGGTCGACAACGACGTACGTGCCCTCACGGTCGCCGAGCAGTGGTTCGGCGCGGGCGTGGGACTGTCCGACTTCGCCGTGGTCACCGTCGGCGCGGGCATCGGCTGCGGGCTCGTGGTCCACGGCCGCGTGGTCGCGGGGGCGCACTCGGTGGCCGGCGAGATCGGACACATCACCATCGACTCGGCGGGCCCGCCCTGCCACTGCGGCCGACGGGGCTGTCTGCAGGCATACGCGGGCGACGCGGAGATCGCCGCCAGGGTCGGGGAGATCACGGGCACCCCGATCACGGACAGCGCCGAGGCACTCGCCCTGGCCCACGCCGGGCACCCCGGAGCACGGGAGGTGTACGCCAGGGCCGGCGAGGCGATCGGCCGGGGCATCGCGACGGTGGCGAACCTGCTCGGCCCCGAGCGGGTGATCATCTCCGGCGAGGGCCTGGCCGCGTACGACCTCTTCGCCGAACAGATCCGCGACGCCTTCACAGCCACAGCCTTCGGCTCGGCGGCCCATTGCGACCTGGTGACCCGCCCGCTGCCCTTCGAGGAGTGGGCGCGGGGGGCGGCGGCGACGGCTATCCGGGGGTTCGTCAGGGCGGATCGGTGAGGGGAGGGGGCGTGTGGTGCCGGACCGGTGGCGCCGACCTGGTGGTGGCGGGCCAGTGGCGTGGGATGGGCGTAGCTGGAGCGGTGATGCTGGACCAGGTGGAGTCGGGCCGGCGGTGCCTGAGCAGTTGCCGCCGGATTGGTAGTGCCGGGGCAGAAGCGCCGATCAGCGGTACGGGATCGGTCGCGTCCGGGCGGGAAGTACCGGGCCAGTTGGCGCCGGTTAGGCCCCAGTCGGACGAGCAGCACCGGATACCCGGCGACGGGCCGGGAGCGCCGGATGAGCTGCCGCTGGGCCGGTCGTGCCGGATCGGTCGTAGCCGGAGGGAAAGCGCTGGCCGGGAAGTGCCGGGCCAGTGGCGGGGGATTGGGTGCTGTCCGGCCGGTCGTGCCGAATCGGCGGCGGATCGGTCGTAGCCGGACCGGGAGCACCGGCCCGGAAGTGCCGGGCCAGTGGCGCCGGATCAGCTGCCGCCGGGTCGGCCGTGCAGGATCGGCCGTGCTGGCCTGGAAGTGCTGGACCCTTGGCGCCAGCCCAGCCCAGCCCAGCCGCCGCCTGGCCAGCCGTGCCGGATCAGCGCCGCCGGGTCGGTCGCAGTCGGCTCGGCACCGGTGGCTCCGAAGTGCCGGACCAGCGGCACCGGGCGTCGTCAGGCCACCAGCCCCCAGATATCCGGTGCCCGCGCACCCGCAGCCGCCCCATCGACAGCAGGCCAGGCCTGCGTGGTCAGCCCGAGCCCGGTGTCGGCTCCCTCCGGGGCTTCGCCCCGGTGTCCGCCTCCCCGGCCGACGGGATCAACCCCTCCCGGTAAGCCACCGCAACCGCCTCACCCCGGCTCGTGGCCCCCAGCTTGGCCAGGATGTTCGAGACGTGGACGCTGGCCGTCTTGCCGCTGATGAACAGTTCCTCGCCGATCCGGCGGTTGCTGCGGCCGAGGGCGAGGAGGCGTAGGACGTCCTGTTCGCGGGCCGTGAGAGGTGAGGGCGCGGCAACCGTGTCCTCTGAGGCCGACGGGGCGGTGAGTCGGCCCCGGCGGATCAGGGCGTCCACCTCCTTGAGGAGGGGTGCGGCGCCCAGACGTACCGCCGTTTCGCGGGTGGTTCTGGCCTGGACGGCAGCTTCCTCGCGGTGGCCCTCCGCCAGCAGTGCCTCCGCGAACCGCCTTCTGCAGCGTGCTTCTTCGTACACCTCGCCGAAGCCGAACGCCGTGACCGCCCGCTCCCAGGCCGCCGCCTCCCCGGGACCGGCCGTCGCCCGGGTCCACTCCGCCTCGGCGCGGGCCAGCCAGGCCAGTCCTTCCGGGCCCTGCGGGGTGCCGTCCCGGCTGCTCAGGGCGCGGGCTCGGGCCACTTCCAGCAGGTCCGCCGCCGTGTCCGTCCAGCGCCGTGTCCCCGCCTCGTCGCCGGACGCCCGCAGCCGTACGGCCGTGTCGGCGACGGCGGCCAGGGCGAGGGCGGCGAGCCGGACCGCCACCTCCGGGCGGGCCCCGGCGTCGTCGGTGAGCGCCTTCACCGTGGTGTGCACCCGCTCCACGGCCGCCTCCGGGTCCCCCGCCAGGGCCGCGACGTCCGTGAGCACGATGCCCGCGATCAGCGTCGCCATCCAGTCGAACGGGCCGTCGAGCAGGGCCCGGGCACGGTCGACGGCGCCCAGGTCGCCGCGTGCCAGTGCCACGTACAGCGAAGGTCCCGCCACGAAACCGGCAGCCGCGGGGAGCACCTCGGTGTCGGCCGTCGCCGCGCGGACGCACTCGTCCCAGCGGCCCAGGGTGTACAGCACCAGGGACTGCAGGTATCGCATCTCCCGGGGATAGGGAGACGAGAGCAGTCCTGCGCGGCGGGCCCGGTCCAGGCCCTCGGTCAGCCACGGCAGGGACTCCTCCGGCAGCCCGGACTCGAAACAGCCGATCGCGAGACTGAACAGGGCCCGCATCTCCACCGGCGAACTGCCCGCCCGCCGGGCCAGTTCCCGCGCCTCCCGCAGCCGCTCGCGGGCCTCGGGCGTGCGACGTCCACCTGCCCCGAGAGCGACCACGGAGATCATGAGGTCGGCCTGTGCGTCGAGGGCCTGCAACTCCTCGGCGGCCGAGAGTGCCTGCCGGGCCACCCGGAGCGCGGTGTCGTCGTCGCCCATCTGCCGGGCCGCCATGACATGGGTGGCCGCCGCCCACACCCACGTCCGCGACGGCGGATCGGCCGGGATCATGGCGAGCGCCTCGCTGCTGTAGGCGAAGGCCGCCGCCAGATGGTCGACGTTCATCAGGTTGTCGGCCAGCGTGTAGCGGACCCGGGCCGCGAGTTCGGCGTCCGTGTCCTGGCCGATCCCGGCGAGCGCGGCCCGGGTCAGCGACACCGCGCGGTGCGACTCCCCGGCGTGCGCGGCGGCTGCGGAGGCCCGCAGCATCAGCGTCACCGTGTCGAGACCCTCACCCGTGGGACGCGCGCCCGCCTCCACCGCCGGCCACATGTCGAGGGCCGCCTCCAGATGCCGTAGCTCCTCCGCGGGAGCGCCCACGCAGTCGGCGTGCCCGGCGGCCTCCAGTGACGCCGTGAGCGCCTCGGCCAGGTCGTGGCTCTCCCGGTAGTGGTGGGCCCGCTCCGCCGCACTCTCGGGCAGGCGGCCCCGCCCGGACAGCAGCCGCGCGAACGCCCCGTGCAGCCGCGACCGCTCGCCCGGCAGCAGGTCGGCGTAGACCGCCTCGCGGGCCAGCGCGTGCCGGAAGGAGTACGTGTCCCCTTCCCCGGGGACGAGCAATTGCCGTCCGACGGCCTCGCGCAGCGCCGACTCCAGCTCGTCCTCCGGCAGCCGGACCGCGTCGCTCAGCAGGTCGTGCTCGACGCGCCGCCCCGCGACAGCGGCCGTACGCAGCACCTGCTGAGCGGTGTCGGACAGTTGCTCGAAGCGGATGAGGAGGACGTCGGCGAGCCCGCTGGGCACCCCGCCCGACTCCGTGTCGGTGGCCGCGAGCAGCTCCTCCGCGTAGAAGGCGTTGCCCTCGGCCCGCTCGACGATCCGCCGTACCGTCGTGTCGGACAGCGGTGTCTCGCCCAGCGCGCGCACCAGCCGGGCCACCTCGGCGTCGTCCATCGGCCGCAGCTCCAGCCGCTCCACGGCGGGCAGCCGCACCAGCTCCGCCAGCAGCGGACGCAGCGGATGCCGGCGGTGGAGGTCGTCCGCGCGGTACGACGCGAACACCGCGAGCCGGTGCCCGGGCGACCCGCCCGTGGGCCCCTGGAGCACACCCCGGCTGAGCAGGAACCGCAGCAGGTCCCGGGAGGACTGGTCGGCCCAGTGCAGGTCCTCCAGGACGAGCAGCAGCGGCGCGACCTCGGTCGCCCGGGCCAGCAGCCCGGCCATGCCCTCGAACAGCCGCAGCCGCCCACCGGCGTCCCGCACCCCCTCCTCGGGTCCGCCCCCGAGGAGCCGCCCGACCACGGGATGCGCGGCGAACGCCTCCGCGAACCGCTCGTCGGCGGCCAGCACCCCCAGGATCTCGGTGAACGGCAGATAGGGCAGACCGACGTCACCGAGATCGACACAGTGCCCCGTGAGCACGGTCATCCCCCGCTCCGAGGCCCGCCCGGCGACCTCGGCGAGCACCCGCGTCTTGCCCACCCCGGCGTCCCCGGCGATGAGCACGGCCCGGGCCTCCCGGAGCCGGGCACGGTCGAGCACACCGGAGAGACGGCTCAGCTCGTCGTCCCGGCCGATGAGAGGGGTGTTGAACAGGTTCTGCGGCACAACTGAATCCTGACACGCACCACTGACAACCTGGGCCGACGAGGCCTCAGCGCAGCGTCTGCGCCCAGTTCGCCGGTACGCGTCCCGCCGGTCCCGGAGCGGGCTGGTCCGTCGGGTGGCTGGCCGGGGGCGCCAGGGCCGGGCCCGACTCGTACAGTTCGTTCGTCTCGAAGTTCCAGAACCAGGCCTCGCCGGGCTCGTAGCTGCGGATCACCGGGTGGCCGGTCTCCTTGAAGTGGCCGGTGGCGTGCTTGGCGGGGGAGTCGTCGCAGCAGCCGATGTGGCCGCACTCGGCGCAGCGCCGCAGATGGAACCACCAGCCGCCGGCGGCGTCGCACTCGACGCATCCGGCACCGCTGGGCGGGACGCTGGGGTCGATTCCGGTGTCCTTGGTCATGACGGCTCCTCGGCCGGGTCGGGTTCCAGGGCTGTGGCGTTGTCGGGGTCGACGGCGGTGAGGGGGAGGAGGACCTGGAAGCGGGTGTCGCCGGGCACCGACTCGACCTTGAGGTCGCCGTGGTGCTTGTTGACGACGATCCGCCAGCTGATGTCGAGGCCCAGGCCGGTGCCCTCGCCGACCGGCTTGGTGGTGAAGAACGGGTCGAAGATCCGGCCGCGGATCTCCGCAGGTACGCCCGGTCCCGTGTCGCGGAACTCCACGAGGAGCTGGTCGTGCACGAGGGCGGTCCTGACGGTCAACGTCCCTTCCACCCCCGCCCCGTTGATCGCGGAGACCGCGTTGTCGATGAGGTTCGTCCACACCTGGTTCAGCTCGGCCGGATAGGCCGGGATCCTCGGCAGCGAACGGTCGTACTCCTTCACGACCTTGACGAGCGGACCGAACTTGCCCGACAGCATCAGCAGCGTGCTGTCGAGGAGTTCGTGCACGTCGGCCACCTGGTAGGGGGCCCGGTCCAGCTGCGAGTACTGCTTGGCGGCGTTGACGAGGTGCGAGATGCGGGCCGTGGAGTCCTCGATCTCGGACATCAACAGCTCGGTCTCGACCGTGTAGTTGAGCCAGCCGACGGCCGCCTGGAGGATCTCGTCGTCGACGGCCGCAGCGACCTGTTCGAGCCAGTCGACGTCGAGACCGCCCTGCACGAAGTTCGGTGCGATCTGCCAGCCGTTCTGGATGCCGTGGTCGTCGAGCCAGTCGGCGAGTTCGTCCTCGCGGTCGGACGCTTCGAGCGGGCTCAGCGGCTGTGCCTTGGCGACCCGCTCGGCCGTACGCTCCTGGATCTCGACCAGGGACTTCAGGGCGTCACGCTGGTAGGGGCCCGAGGCGATGACCCCGAGCTTGTGCCGCATGTGGCCGACCCGGTCCCGCAACGAGGACGTGGCCCGGACGGCCGCCGCGGCCGGGTTGTTCAGCTCATGGGTGAGCCCGGCGGACAACGAGCCCAGCGCCAGCAGCCGTTCCCGCTGCCCGACGGCCCGCTGGGTGCTCTGCGTACCGAGGAACAGGCCCTCCAGGAGATGGACCGCCATCGGGAACCACTCGTGCATGATGCCCGAGAACGAGTCGGCGGGCAGCACGAAGAACCGGGTCGGCTCCGACACCCGCAACGAGTTCCGGTACACCTGCGGTTTCTCGTCCCCGAGATAGGCCTGCACGGCCCCCGCGTACACCCCGGACTGCGACGTACGGCTCACCTCGACGTCGTCGCCGCCCACCCGGCGCGACAGGACGACCGTGCCCTCGATCATCACGTAGAAGCAGGTCGCCGGGTCGCCCTCGGCGAACACCGGCCCGGGATCGAACAGTTCGACCCGGCCCTCGCTGCACAGCCGCCCCAACTGTTCGGCGGTCAGCTTCTCGAACAGGAACAGCGCCCCGATCTCCGCCGGGCTGCACGGCATCAGCCGGCCGCTCACGACTGCTCCAGATACCGGTGGACGAGCATCACGGCCATGGCTCCCTCTCCGACGGCGGACGCGACCCGCTTGGCGGACTCCGCGCGGGCGTCCCCCGCGACGAAGACGCCGGGGACGTTGGTCTCCAGGTGGTACGGCGGCCGGTCCAGCTCCCAGTCCGCCGGTGGCCGCCCGTCGGCGGTCAGGTCGGGCCCGGCCAGGATGAAGCCGCGCTCGTCGCGCAGCACCGTGCCGTCCAGCCAGTCGGTCAGCGGGGCCGCGCCGATGAACACGAACAGCCACTGCGCGTCGACCAGTTCGGTCTGCCCGGTTGCCGTGTCGCGCAGGGTCAGCTGCTCCAGGTGGTCGCCACCGTGCGCGGCCTCGACGACCGTGGCGGCCCGCACCGAGATGTTCGGCGCCTCGGCGATCTGCTGGATCAGGTAGTGCGACATCGACGCGGTGAGATCCGCCCCGCGCACCAGCAGCGTCACCGACTTGGCACCCCGGGACAGGTACATCGCCGCCTGCCCGGCCGAGTTGGCCCCGCCGACGATGTACACGTCGTGCCCCTGGCAGGCGGCGGCCTCGGTCAGCGCGGACCCGTAGAACACCCCGCAGCCCGACAGATCGGTGGCCCCGGGCGCCTCCAGCTGTCGGTACGACACCCCGGTCGCCAGGATCACACTGTGCGCGGCGATCGCCGATCCGTCCGAGAACCGCACGAGCCGCGCCGCACCGCTCACCTCAAGTCCGGTCACCTCGCGGGCGGAAAGGATCTCGGCGCCGAACTTCGTGGCCTGCCGCCGCGCCCGTTCGGTGAGCTGGGAGCCGGACACCCCGTCCGGGAACCCGAGATAGTTCTCGATCCGCGAACTCTGCCCGGCCTGCCCGCCGGTCGCCGACCGCTCCACCAGCACCGTACGCAGCCCCTCCGAGGCCCCGTACACGGCCGAGCCGAGCCCGGCGGGCCCGCCGCCGATGACGACGAGGTCGTAGAAGTCAGCCGTGGGCGTCGTCGCCAGCCCCACCCGCGCGGCCAGCTCCGGCACCTCGGGCTCGACGAGCGTGGCACCGTCGGCGGTGATCACGACCGGCAGCCGCTGCCCGTCCTGCCCGCAGGCCGCCAGCAGCCGCTGCCCCTCGGGCTCCTCGGTGGAGTACCAGCGGTACGGCACCTGGTTGCGGGCCAGGAACTCCCGTACGTCCGACGACCGCGCCGACCACCTGTGCCCGACCACCTTGGTGCTCGGCACCGGCCGGAAGTCACTGCACCGCCACGCCTCCAGGAGGTCGTCCAGCACCGGGTAGAGCTTCTCCTCCGGCGGGTCCCAGGGCTTGAGGAGGTAGTGGTCGAGGTCGACGACGTTGATCGCGTCGATCGCCGCGTTGGTGTCCGCGTACGCCGTGAGCAGCACGCGCCGGGCGCCCGGATAGACGTCCAACGCCTGTTCGAGGAACTCGATGCCGTTCATCTGCGGCATCCGGTAGTCGGCCAGGATCACCGCCACCAGATCACCGCGCAGCTTCAGCTCCCGCAGCGCCTCCAGCGCGGACTCGCCGGACTCCGCGCGCACGATCCGGTACGACTCGCCGTAGCGCCGCCGCAGGTCCCGGGCGACGGCCCGGGAGACCCCGGGGTCGTCGTCCACGGTCATGATTACACCTACGGTAGACCTCTCAGGTGCCATGGAACGACCGTACGTGACGGGGAGGGGCCATGGCGACGGCAACGGTGATCCGGACAGCACGTGAGTACCTGCGGGTAGGCGACCACGAGAGCCACCAGCGCCCCTGAGCCGGCTGCCACGCCGAAGGCGAGCTTGACCAGGTCGAACAGGGTCGACGCGCTGAGCTGCCGCTCGGGCTTGAGGGATCGGGCGCCCAGCAGGTCCCAGTTCCTGCGGCAGCCGGCCATCCCGGCGGGAGAGTTGCCTCCTCCCAGCTCGTGAGCGGCTGCGTCTGCCACAGGAACCACCCCGCACCGGGCAGTAACAGCAGGGCAAGAAGGCCGAACGTCCGTACCGTCCGGACTTCCCTGAGGTACCACCGTTGAGGCTGCCGCTGTGCACCCCCGTCGCTCTGCGATGAAGGCCACCGCAGGGACTCTGTTCGGATGCTGCTCCAACGGTGATCGCTGCGTCAGATCCCCCTCCGAACAGCCGTCAGAAGTCATCTCATTTGGTCAGTCTGCTATAGCAGATGAGGGTGCAGGCGATGCTGGTGCAGGCGAGGAAGTAGTCGGCTTTGCGTTCGTAGCGTCGGTGGAGACGTCGGCATCCGGCGAGCCAGGCCATGGTGCGTTCGATGGTCCAGCGGTGTCGGCCGAGTCGCTGTGAGGTCTCGATGGCCCTGCGGGCGATGCGGTGGCGGATTCCTTGGCTGGACAACCATCGCCGCAGGTGGTTGTAGTCGTAGCCCTTGTCGGCGTGAAGTTTTCGGGTGCCTGGGCCGTCGGCGCCCGCGGCGGGAGCGGATCGGCGGTATGCCCTTCACCAGCGGGATCAGGGCCTGGCTGTCGTGCGTGTTGGCGCCCGAAATACCGATGGGCAGGGGCAGGCCGGTCCGCTCCGTGATCAAGTGGATCTTCGACCCGTACTTGCCCCGGTCTACAGGATTCGGGCCTGTCAGCTCCCCCTTTTCAGGGCCCGCATGTTCACCGAGTCGACCGCGCACCGGGACCGGTCCAGCTCGCCGCGGGATCCCAGCTCATCGAGGACCAGGCGGTGGAGTCTGACCCACACACGGGCCTTCGTCCACTCGGTGAATCGTCGGTGAGCCGTCGCGCCGGACGGCCCGAACGACGCGGTCGGCAACTGCTGCCACGTGCAGCCAGAGGTCGCCACGAACACGATCGCGACCAGCACTTCGCGCTCACCGTGCCGCCGCCGGCCCCCACCCTGAGGCCGCGACGGCGCCTCCGGCACCACCCGCTGGAACAACTCCCACAACTCCTCCGGCACCAGCCGCTCAACGATCCCTGCCACGACCGCCGGCTTACCCAGCCAAATGAGATGACGTCCTATAGCAGGGCCCTAACCATTACCAATGGCTAGGGCTAGGGAACCGGCGGCCACACCGCGGACTGCAATCGACCTGGTCAGGAGCGTCTCAGGTCGTAAGCGGCGGCGCATGCCGTGGCCGGGAACGGCCGGGTCTTTCTGCTAGTTCTGATACACCTTGTCGTTGCCCGGACCGCCCGAGAGCCTGTCGTTGCCTGGGCCGCCGTGCAGGACGTCGTTGCCGCTGTTGCCCCACAGGACGTCGTTGCCCCGGTCGCCGTACAGGCGGTCGTTGCCCCTGCCGCCGTAGAGGTTGTCGGCGCCTGAATTTCCGCGCAGGACGTCGTTGCCGTCGCCGCCGTCGAGGCGGTTGCTGGTGGCGTCGCCGGTGAGCGAGTCGTTGCCGGCGTCGCCGTAGCACGCATAGCACCCGGTCATGACGTCGTTCCCGGCTCCGCCGCGCGCTCCGTTGCCCCGCTGCTCGCCCCCGCCGACGGTGCGGTCGTTGCCGTCCTGGCCGTAGAGCTCGGTTTGGCTGTTGCCCACCAGCACGTCGTTGCCCTTGCCGCCGTAGATCGTGCTGTACGCGTAGTTGTCGGCGGCGATCGACACGGTGTCGTTGCCGTTGCCCAGGTCGATGTAGTAGTCGTCGGTGAAGTCGGTGCCCACCGGGACGTGGACCGCGCAGCGGGCGACCGTGCGGTCGGTCGCCGACGGGTACACGCACTCGTAGTTTTCGGCCGCGCTGCTGTCGATGGCGATGGGGGCGCGGTCGCGGAAGGTGAGGATGTAGTAGGCGTCGTTCCCACCGTCGCGGCTCTCGAACTTCATCGAGACCGTCAGCCGGTTCGTCTGGCCGGCCTCGTCCTTGTACCAGAGGTCGCGCTCGCCGTTGCGCGCGACGTCGCGCAGCGTACCCGCGTCCGGAGTGGCCGCCTGGACGGCGGGAGCCGTGAGCGCGGCTGCGCCCAGGACAAGAGTGAGGGTGAGGGCGGTGGTTGTCGCGATGGCGATCCTTCTCCGTGTACGCATGCCGAGCAGTCCCTTCGCGGGAGTGGTGCCGTGGGTTTCTGAGTACCCGTTAGACAGCGCACCCGGGGCTGAGGTTGTACGCCGGAGCGAACCGGTGCAGCCC
The DNA here is from genome assembly GCF_002954775.1 of Streptomyces geranii. Classification (GTDB taxonomy): domain Bacteria; phylum Actinomycetota; class Actinomycetes; order Streptomycetales; family Streptomycetaceae; genus Streptomyces; species Streptomyces geranii. Next base: position 31,514 of record NZ_PJME01000020.1, on the reverse strand, counting down.
TGGTCGAGCTGGATCGCGCTGATCACCCTGCACGGCAGGGTCTTCGCGTGCCCAAGGGCGCTGCCTGCGGTCTGGCCCGCCCGGGCTTCGTCACCGTCGCGGTGCGCGCCCCGCGGCCGACCGCCCGCGGATGCATGGCCAGCAGCGTCTCGCCGCTGGCGTCCGGAGCGGTGGAGTGCAGCATGACCTGTGACTTCGTCGCCCGGGTCTCCACCAGTCGGCGGGGGCGGACGCGGCGGGCGGGCACCGAGTAGAGATTGCCGCCGAAGGCGACCAGGCAGTCCTTGCCGACTGGCCGCAGGTGCCGCTCGGCCACCAGATACGGAGTCGGCGGCAGCGGTTTGAGGGCCGCGTGCTCACGGGCCGCCCGCTCGCCGATGACCTCCCGGTGCGTCTTGTGGATCTGCGACCGCCGCCGGGGCACCCACGCCGTGAACGCGGCGTCCATCTCCTCGACGGAGGAGGCATACGCCTGCAAAATCTCCCTGAAAACCCCTTAGGTGGGCATTTATGGATGTTCTATGGCGGTAAGTAACTTTCATGGCTGCCAGACTCGACAATCCGCCACTGACTCGGGTCCGCACGATGAATTGATGAGGCTGAACGGCGGGGGCGGGAACGGCGCGAGCCCAACTGGTCTAAGGACGGGGACCCGAGCGCCAGGGAGCCTGTGTCCGGTGGGTCCTTCGAGCGGAGCTGTCCGGGATCACCTTCCGGGGTGACCGAACAGTGCCGCGAGAATGGTGTTCATCGCGGCGTTGCGCACGACTTCCGGGTTGGTGGGTTTCGGTGCATTCGGCCGGTCGCACAACATGTCGGTCACCGCGACGATCAACGAAGCCGGGTGCACATAGAAAAGGACCGTCTTCGCGACCCCCGCAGCAACACCACCCCTTTTCTCAGTTCCAACGGCCGCACCCCTCGCGAGACCCGTCACGACGTCTCCCCGCAGGAAGTCGTCAGCGACATGCCCGTAGGCGATGCCCTCAGCAAGGTCCATCGTCCGGTGTTCGGCCCGTTGGTGCATCCCTGCGCCGAAAGGAGCACCATCCCTCGGTGGGCTGTAGTGGTTGGTCGGGTTGTGGGGCCGATCGCCCGGGGCCTCAGCCGGCGGAGGGTCGGGCTTCTTCACGAAGGGACCGGGCTCCATCACGAGCCCTCCGGTGGGATCGCAGACCCACCTGCGGCGCCGGGACTCGGTCCGCTGTGGACTCGCCCCGTTCACGAAGGCGGACGCGGGACCGGCCTCTGTCACGAATCGCCCGGTGGGATCGCAGACCCACCTGCGGCGCCGGAACTCGGTCCGCTGAGGACCCGCCCCGTTCACGAACCCCTCATAGGTTCGTATTCGACCTTCGTGCGGGTTTTCGCGATCACGGCCACCCCTGCAGCTAGTCGCTACTCACATAAACCGTACTGCCACTTTGAGTATTCGTCAGGGTCCACCGGACCTACGGATGTTCCGAATCGCCAGCTACATCCGTCGTCATCCTGGGGCACGAAGCCAAAGTTGGGAGTGTAAATCCAACGGCCCTGTCTCACTTTCGGTGGTGACAGAGAGTGCTGCTATCCGAGGAGGATGCGGTGGCGAAGCAGGGTGAAGCCTGCTCGTCCGTGCATCTGGCGAGCGATCCGCTTGGTCTTGGTATTGACACCCTCGGTGGGGCCGTTGCTGTACGGGAGCGTGAGGGCGGCGTTCACGGCGTCGCGGTCTCTCTCCAGACCTCGGGCGAAGGCATGCAGGTGGGGCAGGTCGGCGCCGCAGAGCTGGACGATCCGGCGCGAGAGTGCGTCGGCATTGTCGACGTGAGGCGCAAGGAGCGGGGCGAAGCCGCTGATTCCTGCGGCCAGTTGGGTCATCTCGGGGCAGGCGGCGGTGAGCTTGGCCAGGAGTTCTTGTTGCTCGGCCTTGAGGTTGTCGGGCCTGGTCAGCAGCATCCGGGCGAGCCGGCGCGGGGAGATATGGCTGCGGTCGGCGTCCGCGCGGCCTTGGTCGATGTACTTGTGCAGGAGGTTCAGGCAGCCCGTGAAGCCGAGGGCTTTGATCTCTTCGAAGAGGTGCTTGACGGGGACGGCGGGGTCCTCGGCGCGGCGTTTGCGCAGGTGTTCGCGGTAGGGATCGACCAGGCTGGCACGGTACTTGGGGACGCGGAGCATGCGCTCGGGCCGGTGGCCGCGACCTCCTCGTCGGTGGTCAGGGTGTGGAGTGCGCTGATCTTCTCCTGTGGGGTGACCGGGTGCTCGACCTGTCGGCCGACCCTCCCGTTCGCCTCGTCCGGCGTCCAGCGTGCCTTGCCCCTGGGCGGGCTGGTGATCGTGGTGAACCGTTCTTCGTCGTCGGCGACGGACGCCAGGATTTGATGGACGGTGAAGGACACTGCCGGGATCCGGCGGTCCTTCGGCCACTTCGACGCGGTCCGCCGGGTTTTGTCCAGAATCGCATAGGACAGCGCCCCCGGATGGTCCCACTACCGCGACGACCCTCGGCTCATCGCCAGCGGCTACCCGAGCATCGTCGTCCTTGCCGGAGACTTCCGCCGGTTCATCAAGGAAGTCCGTGACCGAGTCGCCCCCCGGCTACCGCTACGAAGGCGCCGGGGCCGCCGGCCTTCTCGTCCGCCGGATCGAAGAAGAACGCTACTACCGCACCCTGCCTGACCACCCGTGGCCGAAGCCGGACGAGCCCCGGGCGGACAACTCAAAGAAGACCGGACGAACTTCCCCGCCGGGCCACCATGCGCACCTCCGACGACCCGAGCCGTTGCGCCAACCAACTGAAGGCCCGAAATCCGAGGACACGGTTCTGCTCAACCGCATGCAGATCACGCGACCGTAGGCTCCAGCAGCACCAACGCGCACTCAGCGATCCCTCGTCCACCATGCAGAAGGTGGAGTGGCCAGCCTGCGGCGTCACCTGGACGAGCAGCAACGGCCGACGTCAAAAAGCTCGTTACTGCTCACACCGCTGTCGACAAGCCGCCTACCGCCAGCGCACGGCACTCCACGACGACTGCTGAGGGGTTCGACACCTACAGCATCCTCACCCTGAAGATTTCAGCATCGGCGGCGGTTGAGTACGCCGATGAGAGTGGCCAGGTCGGCGGCGCCCGCCGCGTCGTCCGCGTAGCGAGTCGTTTGGAGAGGGCCGACTTCCGGAAGGACGATGTCCTCACGGGCCAGGACGTGGACCAAGGTCAGCAGGGCCGCGCGGGCATTGGCGTCGGTGAAAGGATGGAAGAACGCCACGTCGAGGTATACGCGGGCTGCGCGGGCCGCCAGCGGGAGACCCGGGTCGGTAGCCTCGCGCAGGCAGGCGGCGAAGTCAGCCTGGGTCCGTGAGGTCAGGCCGTAGCGCTCGCGGCCGGCCTTCCCATAGGCGTCCGCCGCACGGAACGGAACATCTGCCCCGCCGAGGACCTCGCGCTGCCAACTGGCCAGCAGGGCGAAATCCAGCGGGGCTCGGCGGGCGGCATCAGTGCGGGCCAGGGTGTAGGCGGCGAACAGGCGCTCGGCGCGGACAGGGTCGCGCTGACGGACCGGCCCTTCGCACCACGCCCGGAACCCGTCGCTCGTAGGCAGCACCCGCAGGGCGGGTGCTTGGCGCCAGTCGGTCTCGCCGCGCACGCGCAGCCAGGTCGAAAGGCTGTCAGTAGCGGTCATGGAGATCCTCCAGGGCCGCCCGCTCACGGTGGTCCCGGTAGGGGGCATGGCCGGTGAGGCCGACGGCGAGGTCCTCACCAACAGATTCGATCAGCGTCCGTCCAGGGGCGACCCAGCTCTTGAACCGGCCGCCGATCGCGCTCTCCACCGCCTGCTCAGCCTCGGCCTGCCCCATGCCGGTGGTGGTGAGGAACCAGCGCAGGACCCGCGCGGCCTGCCCGTGCCAACCGCCTTCCGCGCCCGAGTCCAGCGCGAGTGTCACGAGCCTGACGCAGGCCCGCTCCAGATGCCAGCTGCGATCCGCGGGAGAGGCTTCTGGTGGCGGCGCCAGCTCCGCAAAGCGCTGAGCCATCCTCTCCAACCACTCCCGCCACTCCAACAGCGCGGCCACGACGCGTGCCGCGGTCTCGTCAGGGGTCGTCACCGAGCTTGCCCCGGTGACCCAGCTGCCGATGGGCCCGCCGTACCGGTAGCACCAGTTCCATCCCTGGGCCCAGTTCCCGTACCGCTCCCGGATGATTGCGTCCACCTGGCTTGCACACCAGTACTCGCCCTCCCAGTGGCCCCTCATGCCGGAGAGCACGGATGGCACCCACTCGCGCACCAGCGCGCAAAGCCGGGCTTCCTCGTCCTCGTTCCAGGTGAACGGGTGACGGGCCGGGTCGAGACCCTCCCAGTGGTGCATGCCCGGATCAGGGGCTCGGGGCACGAGGTTCTCGGGGAAGGGCAAGGTGTCTCGGTTGTACGTCAGTGCTGGCCGCTCTTCCGTCCGCTGTGATGGGCTCATCTGTCTGTAAGCATCAGTCTCGGCGTACAGACTCCGGGTTGGCGAACGGTTTTCCGAGCCGGAACCCGGCGCGGCCATGCCCGACCGCCGGGGCATTCCCCAAGGCCGGGTAGTCAGGGCTTGCAGAGTATAAATCCGCAGTTTTGATCTCTGGCGTGGTGATGATGCATGCCTCGCGTGCCTGGTTGAACAGGTCGTTCAGGGTGGCGAGTTGGCGTTCGGCGGGGTGGAGGTCGTGGCCTGCGGTTGCCAGCAGTTCCCGGATGTCCCTCAGGCGCCTCCGTCTGTACGCCGCCTTCAAATGGCAATGGCTCGCGCGCTTCCTTGTGGCTTGTACGCGGCTTTACGCTCATCCTGAGTCCGCAAGCTCATGCTAGGCGTCAGTGCCACCACTGGGGGAGACCGTGGATGTCCCTACGCTGATTCTGTTGGGAGCGGCGGGTGGTCTGCTGCGTGGGGCTCTGGACCTGTACACCCGGTTCGTGTCCTGGCAGGCCGATCGTCGCTCCCATCGGCAGTCGACCGCGGCAGGGACGGCACAGGAGAAAGCCCCGCGGTTCCAGGCATACTTCGATCCCTCCGTGGACATCGTCGCGGCCGTCGTGCACAGCCTGATGGGTGCCGGCGCCGCAGTGCTATTTGGCACCACGGGACAGATCAGCGGCGAGTACGCCGCCCTCGTCGTTGGGTTGTCGGCCCCGATGCTGCTCACGCAACTCAGCCGCATTCAGACAGTGAGTGAGGCGGTGACAGGCGATCGGCAACCTGCTGGGGTGGAAGAGGCCGCCGCAGGAGCTGGGGTGCCTGCAGCCGCCAGAGCTGGAGGCGGTTCCATAGACACAGTAACTCTGGGTGTCACAGCCGCCGAAGTGCCTGTCGTTCGTCCGCCCCGACCCGCACCCTCCGCGTCCCCTGCGAGCTCGGTCCAGCGCCCTCTGCGGCCGATGCCTTCGCTTGGGCCTAATGCCGCAGTGGCGGACAGCCGCGCGCCGGATACCGCACCTGGCGCGCTCTCAACAGACCGAACACAGCTGCCGGATGGCATGCGCCTCGGGGACACGCGCTTCCCCCCGGATGCGGCCGACGGAACGGGATCTGGCGTCGATGGTCTGGGCGCGCCACGATGGCGGCAAGGGCCGGCGATCAGGGAGGAAGGGCCGTGAACAGCGTTCCGCAGCACCTGTTGAACGAGGACCGCCAGGAATACGAGCGGATCCTCGACGAGGCGCTGCGCTCCGCCCCACAACGCCCGGAACCGGCCGCCGTCGGTCAGCGCCTGAACCCCGAACAACTGCGCACCATGGCACTCAACGCCACCGCGCTCATCACGGTCGCCGCGGCGGCCGAATACCAGCACTACGTGAAGGTCCGCGACGAACTCCGCCACCCGGCGCCGTCCACTCCCTCGTCCTTCCACGAATCCGGCTCCGCCGAGCTGTGCACAACCCCGATGGGGCCCGCCAGGCTACGGGGCCGCCGGGTCGGCAGCGGAGTCGATGCGCAGCGCTGGGCCAGGATGCCCTACGGCCGCCGTCTGCTGGCAGCGGTGATCGGCCTACATGTACGCCCAGAGCTTCCGGCGGCAACCGCGGCGGCGGCGGAGGCGCACACACGTAACCGCGGTCAGATCAATTGGGTGGCTGCGCACCAACGTGAACTGAGCAAGGATGTGGACCGGGCCAGGGATGCCTGGCGCCAAGCTCTGTTGGAGCGCGGCATCCTGCCCTTTCTACGTGCAATGGGCGACCCCGGCACCGCCACGCTGCGTCGTACGGCACCGCCGACACCGACCGGCCGCATTCCGCACCTCGGCTACAACCGGCCCGACTTCAGCAGCCCGGACGACGGCACCCGCGGCCCGCGGCCGAGCTTCACGAGCCCGGACCACACCAGCCCAGACTCCGGGAGGCACGAGCACTAGTGCTGGATTCTTCATGAAGCCGCACCCTCTGGATCGGACCGCGTGACGCCATGAGCGAGGCAGATCCGCAGCGTCGGCGTGAGCGGCGGAGGGGCAGACGCTGGTCTCCGGCCGCGCCGTGTCCTCGCCGACGGGCACGGCGCAGGTGGAGCACGGCGACCAGGAGTCGGCCGACCGGGACCGCGTGTACCCCACTCTCCACTGGGACGGCCCGATCAGCGCGCAGGCCGAGCGGCGTGGGCTGGATCGGCCCCTCGACCTGGCGCCGTGGCTGGAGTTGCACGAGCCCGATACGGTCCTGTGCTGAGCCGGGCGGATCCGGAGAGCCGGGTGGGGTGTCACCGGTGTTGCCACTGTCACCCCTGCCTCATCAGTTGTTCCGACAGTCGTCCAGGGCCCGCAGCGCCTCGGCCGCCGCCTCGCGTACGAAATCGTCTGGGTCCGATTCCAGGGCGGTGAGCCGGTCGCGCAGCCGCTCCTCGCCCGGAGGGAGCGTGCCCGTCTCCTCCACCCAGTGGGTGATCCCCTCTGCAGCGGCCTGGCGCACCCACGGATGTGCGTCGTCCAAGTGCCGTACGAAGAGCGGCAGATCGTGCGGCGTGCCGGCGTCCGTCGCATTGCGCGGGTCCAGGAGCGACAGCGCGGCGGCTCGGACAATGGGGGAGGTGGTCCGGTCCACCAGTTTCCGCAGACCGGGCAGGGCTTCCGCCAAACCCGTGAGGACCCTCTCCGTCACCCCGACCAGAGTGGGGGCGACGTCGAGACGGGTCACCAGCGCCCGGGCGACCGCCGCGCGTTCCCACGGCCGGAACCCGGTGTCCGCCATGGCATCCAGGCCACGGAGCCCACCTTCGTACACCTCGGGTGCGGCATGGTCCAGCAGGGGGAGCAGCAGCCACACGGCGTCCCATCTCCCCATCTCGCCGTAGGCCTTGGCCGCTGCCGCGAGTGTGTGGGCGTGCGTCGCCTGGGCGGTGAGCGCGGCCCGCAGGAGCTTCGTGGCGGTCCTGCCGCCGACGGATCCCAGGGCAATGGCGGCCGACGGGCCGGCCCGCTCGTCGCTCAGCCAGCGGGATGCCGGATCCAGCAGCCGTTCGTCACCGGATCGTCCGAGCAGGAACAGCAGTTGTATGGCCATCTCCGGGTCCCGCTCCGCCTCCAGAGTCGCGAACAGCGCGTACTGCACTTCCGGGAGCTTCACCCGTGCCAGTCGGAAAGCCACGGCGCAGCGCACCTCGGTGGAAGGGTCGTCGGTCAGAACTCTCAGCAGCGACGGCAGCAGCTGTTCAGTGGGCTGGTCCGGCAGCATCAACAAGGCGCGCACACGGGCTGTGTCCTCGCCCCACTGAGCTGTACGGACCACCTCCGCCTCGACGTTCGGGTCCTTGCGGAAGTCCCGGACCATGGCCCACGCCAGACCCGAGAGGCGGTGTACCGGATCACCCATCAGCCGGACGAGAGCGGGAACATCACCGGGCACGCCCAGCTCCCGCAACGCCTCCAAGGCGTTGATCCGCAGGTGATGGTCGGGATCGCCGAGCAAACGCCCATAGGCATCCACGACCTCGCGGTCGCTCAACCCGAGCCGGGTCGACGCCAAAGAGGCCCGCCTGCGCACCCACGGATCGTCGTCGTCCATCAGCGCGGGCAGGACCTCCGCCCCGGCCTCCGGGACCCCCAGCCTGCCCAGGCCCACCGCCGCGCCCTCTCGCACCTCGGGCGCGGGGTCGGCGGCTGCCCGGACGAGCACCGCGGCATGCTCGGTGCCGCCGAGTCTGCCGAGCCCCTTCGCCGCTGCCGCCCGTCGCCAGGTGTCGCCCGTCTCCAGCTCCCTCAGGAAGAAGGCAACCTGATGCTCTGTCGTCATGTGCACCCCGGGAAGTAAGACTGCCGAAGCGACGAGAGGTTGCACCGACGGACGCCCATGTCATTCGTCTGCAAGCCGCCGGCCAGCGGTCCGCCGCCGACGCCCGCCGTACGGAGCTGCCAGCAGCGCGCCGACTACGCCGACCACCTCCAGCGCCACGGCCTGGTCCTCGATGAGGACGGTGACGAGAGGTACGCCGGCCGCACCGCTCACGCCGTTCTGGCGCCCGGTTTCGGTGACGCCTTCGCGGGCTGACCCTGCCCTTGTCGAATACCTCATCCACGCAGGTGGGATCGGGTTTGGGCGTTGGTCTAGGCCGATCGAGTCGCCGGTATCGCGCGGTGCCGGTTGGCGCGGCATGATGATCGGTCGTGCTGCTGACGCTGGCGTGCCTGGGTGTGACGAACGCGTTCGCGATGCTGCGACTGCTGCCGATGGGCGACCGGGAGAATGGTGTCGAGATCCTCGTTCTGCGCCACCGGATCGGCTTTGTAGAACGGCGGCTGAACGGGCAGCAGGTCCGGTTCCACGCGAGCGGCCGGGCGTTTGTGGCGTCGCTCCTCCACGGCCTGGCACGGGAAGTGCTGCGCGGGATGCGGCCGAAGCGTGGAGGCCGGCCCCGCACCGTGTACTCGATCCGGGTGCTGGTGCTGCGCCTGGCCAGGGAAAATCCAAGTCGGGGCTATCGGCGCCTGCACGGTGAGCTGCTCGTACTCGGGGTGAAGGCGGCGGCATCCACGGTCTGGGAAATCTTGAAGGAGGCCGATGTCGGCCCGGCGCCCGAGCGGGCCTTGAGCACTTGAGCCGGCTTCCTGTGCTCCCAGGCCGACGCGCTCCTGGCGTGCGATTTCTTCGAGGCCGTCACTCTGTTTGGGGATCAGGGATCGGGACGGGAAGTTCCCACGGCCGTTCGACGAGGTGCTCAAGGACGCGGGTATCGAGGTGGTGCTCAGCGGCGTCCGGATGCCGCGCGTGAACTCGGTCATGCATCTGGCGGCGGCCGGCTGAAGGATCGTCTGCACGAGCACTTTGCTGCAAGAGCCCTGGGCCGTGAGTGGTTCGATTTCCGGGATCCTGCAGATCCCGTCCAGATGATTGCCCAAGCAGCGCAGGAGCTGCTGCGGCAGGCTTGGCTGGTACGACCAGCTCCGCACCGGCAATGCGAAAGACTGCGCGTCCACGACAACAAGGCGCCGCGACGGGAGCCGTGAGGTGCTGGATGCCCCGGATCATCGGCTGGCCACTGGAGAGCTACACGAGCGACGTCAATGTCCCTGCGTCGTCGTCCACGGTCATGATGACGGTCCGCGCTGCGTCCGCGGCCTGTGCCATACGTCTCCCACCCCGAGCGGTCGGATTCACCGGGCGGCGTCAGCCCCGTGCCGCGCCGCCCTCAAGCCATCGTATGTTCGTTCGCCCCGCTTCGCTCCGGTCAGCTCTTGCGCACCCCGAGCACGCAGAACTCGTTGCCCTCCGGGTCCAGGAGAGTGGTCCAGGACTGCCCGTCCTGGCCCATGTCCGCGTGGCGCGCTCCCAGGGCCAGGAAGCGGTCGACCTCGGCCTGATGGTCTTCGTCGGGGCGGAAGTCGAGGTGCAGCCGGTTCTTGACGGACTTCGCCTCCGGGACCCGTACGAAGAGCAGGCCGGGCACCTGGTCGGGCGTCGGCCGGATCTCGTACTCCTCGGGCGAGTCGTCGACGACCACCCAGTCGAGCGCCTCCGCCCACCAGCGCCCCAGCGCGGCCGGGTCCGCCGCGTCCACGATCACCTGTTCCCACTCCAAAGTCATGGGCACACAGTAGTGAAGACTGTGCCCGATACGCATGATCATTACTGATCGCGACTGATCACCACGCGGAGGGAACCGTTATGACTCGCCCGATCACCGCAGGGGTGGACGGAACGCCCGAGAGCCACGCCGCACTGGCCTGGGCGGCCCGCGAGGCCGTACGCCGGGGCCTCCCGCTGCGGGTGCTGCACGCCTGGGAGCTGGTGCCCGACCAGGCGTTCGGGGCCGCCGCCAAGGAGACCCACGACGAGTGGGTGCGCGAGGGCGTGGACGAGGCCGCGCGGACCGTCGCCGAGCGCCATCCGGAGCTGGACCTGACCGTCGACGTGGTCGAGGGAAGCACCACGCACACCCTCGCCGAGGCCGCGGGCGAGGCCGAACTCCTGGTCCTCGGCTCCCGGGGACACGGCGCCCTCGTCGGGTTCCTGCTCGGTTCCGTCGGCCAGCACGTGATCGCCGAGTCGGCGCGGCCCGTCGTCCTCGTACGGGCGGAGGACCGCGCCTCCGACGAGGCCGCCGGGCGTGAGGTCGTCGTGGGGCAGCACGGTGATCCGGAGGAGAGCGCGCCGGCCCTGCGGTTCGCGTTCGAGGCCGCGGCGGCTCGCGGGGCCGCCGTGCGTGCCGTACGCGCGTGGAGCCTGCCCCCGTTGTTCGCGTACAGCCCGGGCTCGCTGAAGCTCCTCGACGAGGCCGGCGGCATGGAGCCGTACGAGAAGAACGCGCTGGCCGCCGCTCTGGAACCCTGGATCGAACGCTTCCCCGACGTGCCCGTCACCCAGCAGGTGGAGATGGGCAGCGCGGGGGAGGTGCTGCTGTCGGTGGCCTCGCGGGCGCAGCTCCTGGTCGTCGGGCGGCGGGCCCGCCGGTCCGCCGTGGGCGCGCGGATCGGCTCGGTCGCGCACGGCGTGCTGCACCACGCGCACTGCCCGGTGGCCGTCGTCCCGCACGACTGACTCAGCCGGGCGGCGGCGGGGCCACCTCGTCCGTCGGGAGGGGCAGCGACTGGCGGGCCTTGGGCAGGATGTTGGCGATGTAGTCCGTGACGGCCTCGTCCAGCCCGATGTCGTGCTGCGCCCGCTCGGACAGGTACCAGCGGTGTTCGAGGAGCTGGTGGTAGATCTCGGCCGGGTCCACGTTGCCGCGCAGCTCGCGCGGCACCTCCCGGACGGTCGGCCGGAACACCTCCCGTACCCAGCGGTGCGCGAGTACCTCCGGGCTGGCGCCGAGGGGGTCGCCGGGCTCGTAGTCGTCCTGGGTGGCCATCCAGCTCTCCAGGTCGCTGAGCAGCCGCCGCGCCTGGTTCTCCTCGGTGTCCAGGCCGGTCAGGCGCAGGAGCTGCCGCTGGTGGTGGCCCGCGTCGACGACCTTCGGTACGAAGGTCACCGTGTCGCCGTTCGAGGAGTGCTCGATCTGCATCTCGGCCACGTCGAAACCGAGTTCGTTCAGGCGCCGGATGCGGCGCTCGATGTAGTGGTACTTGCCCGCCGGGTAGACGGAGGTGCGGGTCAGCTCCTGCCAGAGGCGCTGGTAGCGGGCGCAGATCTCCATGCCGAACTCGATCGGGTCCACGGAGGGGTGCAGCGCCCCGGACGCCTCCAGGTCCAGCAGCTCACCGCTGATGTTGACGCGGGCCAGATCGAGGTCGTACTCGCGCTGCCCGTCGCTGAGCTGCGCGTGCAGGTCGCCGGTCTCGGCGTCGACCAGATAGGCGGCGTAGGCGCCCGCGTCGCGCCGGAAGAGGGTGTTGGACAGCGAGCAGTCGCCCCAGGCGAACCCGGCGAGATGGAGGCGGACCAGGAGGACCGCCAGGGCGTCCATCAGGCGGTGCATGGTGGCCGGGCGCATCGTCGTCTCGAACATCGAGCGGTACGGCATCGAGCCGCCCAGGTGCCGGGTGATCAGCACCGGCTCCAGGGCGTCGCCGGCGTCGTCGGTGCGCCCGGTGACCACGCCCAGGGGGTCGACGGACGGGATGCCGAGCCGGTCCAGGTCCACCAGCAGCTCGTACTCGCGCAGGGCCGGGCGTTCCGCCAGTTCCTTGACGGCGATCACCTCGTCGCCCGCGCGCGCGTAGCGCACGACGTGCCGGGAGATACCGCGCGGCAGCGGGACGAGATAGCGGTCGGGCCACTCCTCCAGGGGGAGGTGCCAGGGCAGTTCGAGCAGGAGTACGGGGTGCTCGGGGTTGGTGGCGCTGATCTGCAATGCCATGGCTTGACCGTTCTCGTTCGTTCTCGTCCCGCCGGTGATCGTCAGCTCACTCTAGAACGCCACTTCAGCTGGCTCGTTCCCGCGCCTGCCGAGCGGCCTCCCGCACGCTCCCGTGGTGCACGGGACCGTGCCCGGGGAGTACGACATCGGCCGCGAGCCCCTCCAGCAGGTCCAGCGAGGCCACGGCACGCGCGCGTTCCCGGTGGAACATGTCCGGCAGCAGCTGCGGGCCCTTGAGCCGGGAGGTGGGGTGCGCGCTGACCAGGGCGTCGCCCGAGACCACGACGCCGGCGTCCGGGAGGTGGAAGGCGCAGTGGCCGTCCGTGTGTCCGGGGGTGTGCACGGGGACGGGCCCGCCCGGCAGGTCGAGCGCCTCCGGGAACGGCTGCGGCTCGGCCACCGGCACCTTCGCCGTACCGCCGGAGCGGATCGCGTGCACCGCCCAGGGGAGCACGCCGGGTCGCCAGCCGTTCTTCAGCACCTCGCCGACGCTCACCTGGTGCAGGAAGTCCCGGCGCGCGTGCGGCACTTCGGCCTCGTGGGTCAGCACCGGCGTGCCGTACGTGGCGCGCAGGTACTCGGCCGAGCCGATGTGGTCGTTGTGCGCGTGCGTCACGAGTATCGCCGTGACCGCCTCCGGCGAACTTCCCACCTGCGCCAGCGAGTCGAGCACCAGCTGCCGGTCCCCGGGGTACCCCGTGTCGATCAGCGTGACGGCGTCCCCCTCGCTGACGATCACCCAGTTGGTGTTGCTTCCGTGTACGAGGTAAATGCCATCGGCGACTTGGTGGACCTCTGCCCGCATGATCTTCCCGTTCTGCAGTTCGCTGCCGGACGACGCACAGCAAAGCAGACGCCGGGGAAGCGGCCCACCACAGGGCGGGCCCCCACGCCCTACCGCACCCCGCGGGGCCGGAACTGGACGCTGATCCGCGGCCCCGTGGCCCGTGTGCTCTTGGGAACGGCGTGCTCCCAGGTGCGCTGACAGGAGCCGCCCATCACGATCAGATCGCCGTGCCCCAGCGGACGCCGTACGGTCTCACCGCCGCCCCGCACCGGCCGCAGCAGCAGGTCGCGCGGCGCGCCCACGGAGAGGATCGCGACCATGGTGTCCTCGCGCGCACCGCGCCCGAACCGGTCACCGTGCCAGGCGACGCTGTCCCGCCCGTCCCGGTAGAAGCAGAGCCCGGCCGTGGTGAACGGCTCCCCGAGTTCGGCCGAGTAGTACGCACCGAGCGCGTCCCGCGCGCGGGACAGCACCGGGTGCGGCAGCTCGTCCCGCTCGCCGTAGAAGGCCAGCAGCCGGGGTACGTCCACGACCTGGTCGTACATCCTGCGGCGCTCGGCCTGCCAGGGGACCTCGGCGGCCAGCTGTTCGAACAGGGCGTCCGCGCCGTGTAGCCACCCCGGCAGTACGTCGATCCAGGCGCCCTGACCGAGCGGCGTGCGCCGGATTCCGGCCAGTGCGCCGAGCCGGATCTCGTCGGTCTGGTCGAAGAGGGAGCCCTGGAGATGCGCGGTCATGACATCAGCGTACTCCGGTATTCGAATATATGTTCCCATTTTGAGGGTGGCCAGATCTTCTCCCTCCCGGACCCTTTGGATACATCGATGTATCGGATACATTCCCGTATCGAACGGAGGTCCGGACATGGCGGGCGAGGCGACGGCGGGGCGGGTGACCAAACGGCGTGTCCGCACGCGCGCCAATCTGCTGGAGGCCGCGTTCGCGGTGTTCGCCGCGAAGGGGTTCGGGCGGGTCTCCATCGAGGAGGTCTGCGAGGCCGCCGGCTACAGCAGAGGTGCCTTCTACTCGAACTTCGACAGCCTCGACGAACTGTTCTTCGCCCTCTACGCGGAACGCGCTGGACTGATCGCCGACCAGGTCGCGGGCGCCCTCGCCCTGGACGGCCCGGACCTCGACGTGCCCGCCGCCGTCGACCGGGTCACCGAGGTACTGCTGCTCGACCTGGACTGGCTGCTGGTCAAGACCGACTTCCTGGTGCACGCGGCCAGGGCGCCTGCCGTCGCCCAGACCCTTCTGGAACACCGCGAACGGCTCCGGGGGGCCATCGCGGAGCGGCTCGCCCGGGCCACCGGACACACCGAACTGCCCGCCGTACTCGGCGACACCGGGGGCGCCGCCCACGCGGTGATCGCCGCGTACGACGGGGTCACGACCCAACTGCTGCTCGACAAGGACGTCGAGCACGCGCGCGCGTGGCTCAAGCAGCTGCTCACCGCACTGCTCACCCACGGCAGCGACAACCCGGCCGCGCGCAGCGGCGGATGAGAAAGGGAACGGTCGCCATGGATGCGGACGTCATCGTCGTCGGAGCCGGCCTCGCCGGACTGGTCGCGGCGCACGAGCTGACCAGCAAGGGCCGACGGGTCGCGCTCGTCGACCAGGAGAACGCCGCCAACCTCGGCGGACAGGCCTTCTGGTCCTTCGGCGGGCTGTTCCTCGTCGACTCGCCGGAACAGCGGCGCGTCGGCATCAAGGACTCCTTCGACCTCGCCTGGAGCGACTGGCAGGGCAGCGCCCAGTTCGACCGGATCGACGACGAGGACTCCTGGGCCGTCAAGTGGGCCCGCGCCTACGTCGAGTTCGCGGCGGGGGAGAAGCGGTCCTGGCTCGCCGGGCACGGCATCTCCTTCCTGCCCACCGTCGGCTGGGCGGAACGCGGCGATCTGCGCGCCCACGGCCACGGCAACTCCGTACCCCGCTTCCACGTCTCCTGGGGCACCGGCACCGGGGTCGTCGAGCCGTTCGTGCTCAGCGCCAAGCAGGCCTCCCGCGCGGGGCTGCTGACCTTCTACCACCGCCACCAGGTCGACGAGCTGGTCGTCACGGACGGCGCCGTGCGCGGGGTACGCGGCACGGTCCTCGCCGAGGACACCTCACCGCGCGGAGTGGCGTCCAACCGCGACCGGATCGGCGACTTCGAACTCGCCGCCCAGGCCGTGATCGTCACCACCGGCGGCATCGGCGCCAACCACGACATCGTGCGCCAGTACTGGCCCGAGCGGCTCGGCAAGGCCCCGGCCAACATGGTGACCGGCGTGCCCGCCTACGTCGACGGCCGCATGCTCGACATCAGCGCCGAGGCCGGTGTCCGCCTGGTCAACCGCGACCGCATGTGGCACTACACCGAGGGCATCCAGAACTGGAGCCCGATCTGGCCCGGCCACGGCATCCGCATCCTGCCCGGCCCGTCCTCCATGTGGTTCGACGCGCTCGGCCGCCGCCTTCCGGACCCCTGCCTGCCCGGGTACGACACCCTCAGCACCCTCAAGTACCTGCGCACCACCGAGGACCTGGCCGAGCACGACCACTCCTGGTTCATCCTCACCCAGCGGATGATCGAGAAGGAGTTCGCGCTCTCGGGCTCCGAGCAGAACCCCGACATCACCGCCAAGAACCGCAAGGCGTTCCTCAAGGAGCGCATCCTCGGCAAGGGCGCCCCCGGCCCGGTCGCCGACTTCGTGAAGCACGGCGCGGACTTCGTGGTCGCCGACAACCTGGACCAGCTCATCGGCAAGATGAACGGGCTGACCGACAAGCCGCTGCTCGACACGGCCCAGGTGCGCCGCCAGATCGAGGCCCGCGACCTCCAGATCGCCAACCCCTACAGCAAGGACGCCCAGATCCAGGGCATCCGCAACTCCCGCCGCTACATCGGCGACCGCCTCGGCCGCACGGCCACCCCGCACCGCGTCCTCGACCCCGAGGCGGGCCCGCTCATCGGCGTCAAACTGCACACCCTCACCCGCAAGACCCTCGGCGGCATCCAGACGGACCTCGACTCCCGCGCCCTGGGCGCGACGGGCGAACCAGTCGAGGGCCTGTACGCGGCCGGCGAGGTGGCGGGCTTCGGCGGCGGCGGCGTCCACGGCTACAACGCCCTTGAGGGCACCTTCCTCGGCGGCTGCCTCTTCTCGGGCCGCGCGGCCGGACGGGCGGCGGCACGGGCGACGGCCTAGGCGACTGCTTGGGGTTCGCGCCCGGACGTCAGGAGTTCGACGAGGACCGAAGCATGGCTGTGGTCAGGGGACTTGGTGGCGCTGAGGAGCGTCACCGGGCCCCGGCCGACGAGTTCACGCAGCGCGTCGAGCGACTCGGCCGCTTCGGGGGCGGCCAGTTCGGCCTCGTAACGGCGCCGGAACTCCTCGTACGAGTCGGCTGTGTCCTCCTGGGCGTGATACCAGCGGCGCAGCTCGGTCGACGGGGTGAGCGCCTTCGGCCACTCGTCGACGCGGGCCGCGTCCTTGGACAGGCCGCGCGGCCAGAGCCGGTCGACCAGGACGCGGACGCCGTCGTCCGGCTCGGGAGGGTCGTAGACACGGCGGACGCGGACGGTCACGAGGGGCCTCCGGTGCGGGAGATGCGGGTCACTGGCCGAAAGAATGATGCGGGTGGTCATGTGGCCTCGCAACTTGACCATAAGGAGGAGGAATTCGCGCGGTGGCGCCTCTAGGGTGAAAAGCCTGAAGATGATCAGACCCTGAACCGTAGGAGCTCGCGTGAGACCCCCCAGGAAGTACGCAGGCACACGCACCGCAGTTCTCCGCCGTGACGCCGTCGTCGCGACCGTGCCCGTCGCCCTCGCGGCCCTGCTGGCCGCCGCCGGGCCCGCCGGAGCCGCGACGACCGGCACTTCAGGTGTGGGCGACCCGTACTTCCCGCTGTCCGGAAACGGCGGCTACCACGTCGCTCACTACGACCTGAACCTCCGCTACGACCCCACCAGCCGCCGCCTCGACGGCAAGGCGGTGCTCACCGTCCGCGCCACCCAGAAGCTCACCCGCTTCAACCTCGACCTCAGCGGCCTCAAGGTCACCGCCCTGACCGTGGACCGCGTGAAGGCCGGTTTCCAGCGCTCCGGGCAGGAACTGATCGTCAGCCCGCGCCGTGCCCTGAACAAGAACCAGACCTTCCAGGTCGCCGTCACCTACAGCGGCGTCCCGAAGGCGGTCATCGACCCGGACGGCTCGAAGGACGGCTGGATCGCCACCGACGACGGCGTGTTCGTCGCCGGGGAGCCGCAGGGTTCCATGAGCTGGTTCCCCGGCAACAACCACCCCAAGGACAAGTCCTCCTACGACTTCACGATCACCGTCCCGCAGGGGCGCACCGCCGTCGCCAACGGCGTCTTCCTGGGCCAGAAGACCGCGCACGGCAAGTCCACCTTCCGCTGGCGCCAGTCCGAGCCGATGGCCGCCTACCTGGCCACCGCCACGGTCGGGAAGTTCAAGGTCGAGCAGTACACGACCCGCGGCGGCATAAAGGTCTACAACGCCGTCGACCCGCGCGAGGCCACCGCCGCCGCGCCCGTGCTGAAGAAGCTGCCGTCCGTCCTGGAGTGGGAGGCCAAACTCTTCGGCCCCTACCCGTACAAGGCCGCCGGAGCCATCGTCGACCGCGCCCCGCAGGTCGGCTTCGCCCTGGAGACGCAGACCCGGCCCGTGTACGACCAGGCACCCGATCTGAGCACCCTGGTCCACGAGTCCGCCCACCAGTGGTTCGGTGACTCCGTCACCCTCACCACCTGGAAGGACATCTGGCTCAACGAGGGCTTCGCGACCTACACGGAGTGGCTGTACGCGGAACAGCACGGCGGCCCGAGCGCCCAGAAGACCTTCGACGACCTGTACGCCACGCCCGCGAGCGACGACCTGTGGTCCTTCCCGCCCGCCGACCCGGGCAGCGGCGCGAACATCTTCGGCACCCCCGTCTACTCGCGGGGCGCCATGGCCCTGCACAAGCTCCGCAAGGCCGTCGGCGACCCGGCGTTCTTCAAGATCCTGCGCACCTGGGCCGCCCAGAACCGCAACGGCCACGGTACGACCGCCCAGTTCACCGCCCTCGCCGAGCGCCTCTCCGGCAAGGACCTGGACCAGCTGTTCCTGACCTGGATCGGCACCAAGGGCAAGCCGTCCGCCCCGTAGAGCCGTCGGACGGTTGGAGGCGTCACTGCTCGCGCATGCCCCACGGCGAGCCGTACGCCTCCAGCAGGTCCAGGAAGGGGCGGGCCGGGAACGCCTCCGGGCCCAGGACGCCCGCGCCCGTCCAGGCGCCGGTGGCGACGAGTTCCAGTGCGACGACCGGATTGATCGCCGTCTGCCACACCACCGCCTGCGAGCCGTACTCCGCCATCGACCACTGGTTGTCGACCACGTGGTAGAGGTACACCTCGCGGGGCTGGCCGTCCTTCGTGCCCTTGACCCAGGTCCCCGCGCACGTCTTGCCGTGCATGCGCTCGCCCAGCGTCGCCGGGTCGGGCAGACAGGCGGCGACGACGTCCCGGGGCGACACGGCGACCGGGCCCGAGGCGCTCGGGACGGTCACCGGGTCGGTGCGGTCCAGGCCCAGCAGGTGCAGTGTCTTCAGGGTCTGGATGAACTCGTCGCCCAGGCCGTACTTGAAGGTGACCCGGCGCGCGTCGACCCAGCGCGGCACGAGCAGCACCTCCTCGTGCTCGACGTTCACGCACTCCACCGGGCCGATGCCCTCCGGGAAGTCGAACACCTCCGGCTCGCTGAAGGGTTCCGTGGTGAACCAGCCCCGGTCCGCCTCGTAGACGACCGGCGGGTTGAGGCACTCCTCGATCGTCGTCCAGATGCTGAAGGACGGCGCGAAGTCGTAGCCGTCGACGGTGAGGTTCGCGCCGTCGCGGATGCCGATCTCCTCGATCTCGTCGAAGAGTTCGTCGGCCGCGTGCCGCGCGAACACATCGGACATGCCCGGCTCCACACCCATGCCGACCAGGGCCAGCGCGCCCGCCTTCGCCCACTCGTCGGCCGCCGCGAACTGCTCGTCGCCGAGCTTCACCCCGCACACCTCGTACGGGCGTTCGGCGTCCGGTCGTGACAGGGACATCGCCATGTCGACATAGGTGACCCCGGCGGTACCGGCCGCGCGGAACAGCGGCATCACGAAGCGCGGGTCGGTCGCGTTGAGGAGCACATCGCACCCGTGCCGGGCCAGCAGCTCCGCCACCGCCGCCTCGTCGGACGCGTCGACGCGCTCCGCCACGAACCGGGCGGCCCCATCCCCGTCCCCGAGTGCCGCGACCGCCGCCTCCGCCCGCGCCGGGTCGTAGTCGGCCACGACCATCCGGTCGAAGAAGGAGCGCCGGGCGGCGATCCGGGTGATCGCGGTCCCCACACCGCCGGCGCCCACGAGCAGCACACGCATGGCAAAACTCCCTTTTGCGAAGGTTCCGATGCTGTTGTCCGCCGATCCAACGCCTTGTCGTCACGTAAGGTCAATGGCGTTGGCATAAGAGCGGGAGGCGAGCGACCGTGCCGAAACCGGTGGTTCCGGAGGAGAGGCGACGCCGTCGCCGCCCCACCAGAAGCGGCACCGTGCTGTCCGAGCGGCTCATCGTCGACACCGCCCTGCGCATGCTCCGCGAACACGGCAGCGCGGGCCTCACCGCCCGCCGCCTCGGCCTCGCCCTGGACGCCGACCCCAGCACCCTCTACCGCTACTTCCGCGGCATGGACGACCTCACCCTCGCCATCGGCGACGCCCTCATCGGCCAGGCGCTGCACGGCTGGCAGCCCACGGGGGAGTGGCTGCCGGACCTGCGAGCAATAGGCCTGCGCATCCACGCCGTGTACGTCGGCCACCCCCAGGCCGCAGTCCTGACCGCCAGCCGCGTCACGGGCCGCGCCAACGAACTCGCCGCCGACGAGGCCATCCTCGACGTCCTGCGCAGGGCGGGCTTCCCGCTGCCGGAGACGGTACGGATCTACCACGCCTTCATCGACCAGACGCTGGCCTTCGCCGCCCTCGACGCCGCCTCCCTGGCCCTGCCGCGCGCCAGCCTCACCGCCGACGAGGACATGTGGCGCTCGACCTACGCCCGGCTGCCCCGCACCACCCATCCCCGGATCGCCGAGGCGGCCCCGCTGCTGGCCGCCCGTATGGTCGCCAGCGCCTATCCGACGGCCCTCGACATGCTGCTGGACAGCGCGGCCCGGACGCTCGCCGCGAACGGCCCCGGCAGCGCCGACGGCTCCTGTGATATTGAAAGCTGAGCCGATTGGATGTAACTAGCAACCGGGACACCCGTGGACCCCAGCAACAGCAGCACCGGCAACGACTCGGACCCGCAGCCGACCGCGCCCCCGGACGAGCCCCGCCCGCACGGACGCCGCTGGGCCATGGACACCCGCCCCCTGCGCCACCCCGCCTACCGCCGCCTGTGGTCCTCGACCGCCGTCACCGCCGTCGGCAGCCAGCTCACCGCCGTCGCCGTGCCCAAGCAGATCTACGACATCACCGGCTCCTCCGCCTGGGTCGGCTACGCGAGCCTCGCCGGACTGCTGCCCCTGGTCGTGTTCGCCCTGTGGGGCGGCGCGGTCGCCGACAGCATGGACCGCCGCAAGCTGATGCTGATCACCAACGCCGGTATCGCGGTCACCTCGCTGCTGTTCTGGATCCAGGCCTTCGTCGGCCTCGACTCGGTGGCGACCCTGATGGTCCTGCTCGCCCTCCAGCAGGCCTTCTTCGGCCTGAACTCACCGGCCCGCAGCGCCGCCGTCGCCCGGCTGGTCCCCGAGGAGGAACTCGCCGCCGCGAACGCCCTCGGCTCGACCGTGATGCAGACCGGCCTGGTCACGGGCCCGCTCCTCGCGGGCACCCTGATACCCGTCATCGGTCTCGCCGAGCTGTATCTGATCGACGCGTTCGCCCTGTGCGTCGCCCTCTGGGCCGTCGTACGGCTGCCCGCGCTCCCGCCGTCTCCGGCGGCCTCCCGGAAGGCGGGCCCGCGCGAGGTGCTGGCCGGGTTCCGCTACATCGCCCTGCACAAGGTGCTCCTGATGTCCTTCCTCGCGGACATCGTCGCCATGGTCTTCGGCATGCCCCGCGCCCTGTTCCCGCAGCTCGCCGCCGAGACGTACGCCCCCTACGGGGAGGGACTCGCCCTCGGGCTGATGTTCGCCGCGATTCCGGTGGGCGCGGTGGTCGGCGGGCTGTTCTCCGGCACGTTCTCGCGGGCTCGGTGGCACGGCTGGATGGTGATCGGAGCGGTCGTCGCCTGGGGGCTGGCGATCACCGGGTTCGGGCTGAGCACCAGCCTGTGGGTCGCGGTGGCGTTCCTGGTCGCCGCCGGGATCGCCGACATGGTCTCCAGCGTCTTCCGGGTGGCGATCCTGCTGTCGGCGGCGACCGACGAGATGCGCGGCCGGATGCAGGGCGTGTTCACGGTCGTCGTCGTGGGCGGCCCCCGGCTGGCCGACCTGCTGCACGGCACCACGGCGTCCGCCCTCGGCACCCGCACGGCCGTCGCGGGCGGCGGACTCCTGGTTGTCGCCGTCACCCTGGCCGTGACGGCCGCGATGCCGGCGCTGCGCCGCTACCGCGTCTGAGCGGCGAGCCGGGCGTTCCTCACCCGTGCCCCCGCTTGTGCAGGGAGAAGTGCTCCATCAGCCGGCCCCGTGTCAGCTCCAGCCGATGGGCGAGGATCTCCGCGATGATCCGCACGAGCTGCAGCCCGAGGGCCGGTTCCTCCTCGCAGAGTTCGAGCACCGCGTCGGCATCGAACTCGTACGCGCGTACGGGACTGAAGGCCTCGGCGCCGAAGTCCCACTGGTGGGGCGGGAAGAGCCAGGACCAGCCGAGCAGATCGCCCGCGCCGAGGCTGGCCACGGTGACCCGCTGGACCGGTGTCACCTGCTGCACCAGGGAGACCGCGCCGGAGCGGACCACCCAGAAGCGGTCGGCGGTGCCGCCCGCCTCGAAGATCGTCTCGTCCTCGGGGAAGGACACCTCGGTCGCGAGGGCCAGCAGGCGCTCACGGCGGGGCGGGGGCAGGGCGGTCAGCAGCTTTGTCGCTTTGGTCATGAGCAGGGCTCCTCGCCGGCGATCTGGATGCTTCCCCTACCCCCATTTGAGCCGTTGCGGACGTGCCGGGCACCTCGGCGACGGGAACGAACCGATTTTTTGACACGAGAGGACATAAGAAGGCCCTGGCTGGACGGGGGAGACCAGCCAGGGCCGTAGGTGGTGGCACACGGAGGGCGGTCGCCTCGCGGCGAAAGGCTCCATGGGGCTTCAGCCGAACGATCTTCCCCATGGGCTATAGGTAGGGCCCGGGGACACTGTCCCCTCCGCAGCCACGTAGACAAGAACGGCCGGCCTCCCTCGGTTGTTCCGCATCGACTCCCCGACAGGCCGTGATCCACGTCACGTGCCGTTACGGGCTGCTCAGGCCTCCGACACCTGGGCGATCAGCGTCTGCAGATGCAGCCCCCGACGGGCGTCCAGCTCACCCGGGACACCGGTGCGTACGGCGGTCGCGAACTCGCGGCGCAGTACCGGCCAGGTCTCCTCGTGGTCGAGCGACTCACCGTCGAACACCAACTCCGGTCCCGAACCGAAGAGTTCGACACGGACGATGCCCGGTGTCACGTTCACCGAACCGGACAGGGAGGCCTGGCTGACCGCGCCGTTCTCGTGCTCGCAGGTCAGCTCGATCCAGCGGCGCGTATCCCCGGCCCCGCGCACCCGTACGATCCGGCCCACGGCCGCGTCGAGCAGATCGAGGACGTGCGGCCCCAGGTCGAGCAGTGCGCCGTGTTCGAGCCGCCACGGGGTCGAGAACGCCCCGCCCAGGAAGGCACCGCTCAGAAACGCCGCCCGCGCGCCGAACACCTCCGACTCGCGCGCCGCCGCCAGGAAGCGGCGCGTCTCGGGGTGGTAGCGGTTGGTCAGGGTGACCTGCGAGACGACCCCGGCCTCCTCGATCGCGTCCACCAGCCGCCGGGCCGCCCCGAGATCCTCGGCGATCGGCTTCTCCAGCAGCAGCGCCTTGCCCGCCTTCGCGGCGCGCAGGGCCAACTCGGCCTGTACGGCGGGCGGTACGGCGAACGCCAGTGCCTCGCAGGAGTCGAGCAGTTCCTCGAACCGGGCGGCGACCGGAGCCCCGTAAGGCGCCGCCGTCTCCTGCGCGGCCTCCGGGCGGCGGGCCCAGACCCCGGCCAGCTCGGTCTCCGGCCCGGCGGCCAGCACGCGCGCGTGCACCCACTGCGCCCAGGGTCCGGCGCCGACGAGTCCGACCTTGACGGGTGCGTGCGACCACGGTGCGTTGGTACTGGTCACGACAGGGTCCAATCCGTACGGGAGGGCCGATACGGAGATCACTGTGCGGGCCCGCCCGCCGTACCGTCAACCGGCGTCCGCGCTGTCTACGGACCGTGCGCTCAGCGGAACATGTTGTCGGCGTCCTCCCAGCGCGCCAGCTCCTCCGCCGCCGGGTTCGGCCGGGGGATGGGCGCCCGGGCCTGGTACATCGCCTCGATCTCGACGGCGTAGTGCCGCACGATCGCGTCCCGGCGCAGCTTCATCGACGGGGTCAGCAGACCGTTGCTGAGGGCGAAGGGTTCGCCGAGGACCCGGAACACCCGGATCGACTCGGACCGCGACACCGTGCTGTTCGCGGCGGCGACGGCCCGGCCGATCTCCTCCCGCAGGGCGTTCTCCTCGCGCGCCTGCCGTTCCGGGGCGTCCTCCTGGAGGGTGAGCGAACCCCGCCAGTGGGCCAGGAACTCCGGGTCGAGGGTGATCAGGGCGCCCACGCACGGCCGGTTGTCGCCCACGATCACCGCCTGGTGCACCAGCGGATGCACCCGCAGCCGCTGCTCCAGGGCGGCCGGCGCGACGCTCTTGCCGCTGCTGGTGATGATGATGTCCTTCTTGCGCCCGGTGATCGTCAGATACCCGTCCTGGTCCAGCCGCCCGAGGTCCCCGGTGGCCAGCCAGCCGGTGTGCAGTGCCTCGCGGGTGGAGGCGTCGTCGTTGATGTACCCCTGGAACACGGAGGCGCCGTACACGAGGATCTCGCCGTCGTCCGCGACCCGGATCTCCGAGCCGGGCAGCGCCTGTCCGACCGTGCCGAACTTCTCCCGGCCCACGGGCTGGGCGGTGATGCCGCCGCTGGTCTCGGTGAGGCCGTAGCCGTCGTGGACGAGGATGCCGATGCCCGCGTAGAACAGGGCGAGTTCACGGTTGAGGGGCGAGCCGCCCGACACCGCGCCGCACACGCGACCGCCGAGGGCGGCACGGAGTTTGCGGTACACCGTCCGCTCGTACAGGGCGTGCTGAAGCCGCAGGTCGAAGCCGGGGCCGGAACCGGTGCCCAGCCGCTGTCTCTCGACCGCCGTCGCGAAGTCCCGGGCGGTGGCGACGGCCCGCTCGAAGAGGGTGCCCCGGCCGGCCTTCTGGGCGGCGCGCAGGAAGTTCTTGTAGATCTTCTCGAACACCGACGGCACCGCGTACAGATACGTCGGCCGGAAGGACAGCAGCGCCGACGACAGCGCCTCGCCGCTGAGGTCGGGCTCGTGGCCCATCAGCATGCCGCCGCGCAGGCACAGGCCCTGGATCATCAGGCCGTACACGTGCGAGAAGGGCAGGAAGGCGAGGACGCTGGGCTGCTGGCCGGGCGGGGCCGCAGTGTGCCGCCAGCCCGCGAGGAGGGTGTCGCAGGGGCTGGCCAGGTTGCGGTGGCTCAGGGCGCAGCCGCGGGGATGCCCGGTCGTGCCGGAGGTGTAGGCGATCACCGCGGCCGAGTCAGGCAGCACGATCCGGCGCAGCGAGTCGACGGTGGTCATCGGCACCTCCCGCCCCAGCTCGACGAGTTGGGTGAGGGCGCCGTCGTCCAGCTGCCACACATGGCGCAGCAGGGGCAGCGAGGTGCACACCGAGCCGACGGTCATCAGGCCCTGTTCGTCCTCGACGACGACCGCGCTGCACTGCGAGTCGGAGAGGATCCAGGCGACCTGGTCGCGGGAGGAGCTCGGGTAGATCGGCACGACCTCGGCGCCCACCGCCCACAGGGCGTACGAGAGGACCGTCCACTCGTAGCGGGTACGGGCCATGATGGCCACGCGGTGGCCCGGTGAGATGCCGGAGGCGATGAAGCCCTTGGCGAGATCGACCACCTCGTCGCGCAGTTCGGCGGCCGTCACCCGGGTCCACTCCGGCTTGGCCGGGTCGGGGCGGCGCGCGATCTGAGGCATGTCCGGTGTCCGCAGCGCCGTGTCGAAGACGCTGTCGGCGAGACCGCCTGTCATGGGTGCGGTGGTGGGGGGAGCGAGGGCGAAGTCGCGCATGCGCTGCTCCTGGATCGTACTGGCTGTGACCGCGCCGACGAGTGGAGTTATCGACGGTGAACGAATCTAGCTCAGGTGACGGACGTTGTTGTCGGGAACTGTGAACTCGCCTTCCCCGAAGACGTTTCGGAACACGCTTTCCGCGACATCGGTTCCCGTCACCTCATCCGCGCACCGGCGCCAGCCACACCGTGGCGAGCGGCGGCAGCGTCAGCTCGACACCCGACGAACTGGCCTTCACCGGCCCGGAGTTGCGGACATCACCGCCTCCGTAGCGGGCGGCGTCGGTGTTGAGGACCTCCTGCCAGGCGGGCACCGAGCCGGGCACGTCGAGACGGTAGCCGTGCCGGACCACGGGCGAGAAGTTGCTGATCGCCAACAGGGGCGTCCCGGCCGCGTCATACCGCAGGAACGCGAAGACGTTGTCCTCGGCGGCGTCCCCGGCCACCCACCGGAAACCGGCGGGGTCGGTGTCGAGCTGCCAGAGGGCGGGGGTGCGCCGGTAGACGGTGTTGAGATCACGGACGAGATCGCGCACACCCCGATGGTCGGCCCCGGCCCCGTACTCCGCGTCCAGCAGCCACCAGTCAGGGCCGTCCGCCTCGGACCACTCGGAGCCCTGGGCGAACTCCTGGCCCATGAAGAGGAGTTGCTTGCCGGGATGGGACCACATGAAACCGAGGTACGCCCGATGGTTCGCTCGTTGCTGCCACCAGTCGCCGGGCATCTTCGACACCAACGACCGCTTGCCGTGCACGACTTCGTCGTGGGAGATGGGGAGTACGTAGTTCTCGCTGTACGCGTACACCATCGAGAACGTCATCTCGTGGTGGTGGTACCGGCGATGGACCGGCTCGTGCCCCACATATCCGAGCGAGTCGTGCATCCAGCCCATGTTCCACTTCAGCCCGAAGCCGAGCCCGCCGCTGTCGGTCGGCCGGGTCACCCCGCCCCACGCGGTGGACTCCTCGGCGATCGTCATGACCCCCGGCACCCGCCGGTACACGGTGGCGTTCATCTCCTGGAGGAAGGCGACCGCGTCCAGGTCCTCCCGCCCGCCGTGCACGTTAGGCGTCCACTGCCCGGAGTCGCGCGAATAGTCGAGGTAGAGCATCGAGGCGACGGCGTCCACCCGCAGCCCGTCGAGATGGAACTCCTCGCACCAGTACACGGCGTTGGCGACCAGGAAGTTGCGAACCTCGGTCCGCCCGAGGTCGAACTCGTAGGTCCCCCAGTCCGGATGCTCGGCCCGCCGCCAGTCACCCGGCTCGTAGAGCGGCTCCCCGTCGAACCGGGCCAACGCCCACTCGTCCTTCGGGAAGTGCGCCGGAACCCAGTCCAACAGCACACCGACCCCGGCCCGGTGCAGCGAGTCGACCAGATACCGGAAGTCGTCGGGGGAGCCCAGTCGCGCCGTCGGGGCGTAGTAGGAGGTGACCTGATACCCCCAGGACCCGCCGAAGGGATGCTCGGCGATCGGCATCAGCTGCACATGCGTGAAGCCCAAGTCCCGGACGTACGCGGGAAGTTCGTCGGCCACCTGACGATACGTCAACCCGGGCCGCCAGGACGGCAGATGGACCTCGTACACGGAGAACGGCTCCTCGTGCACGGCACTGCCGGACCGCTGCGCCAGCCACTCCTCGTCGCCCCACTCGTAGTCGGAGACGGCGACGACGGACGCCGTCGCGGGCGGCACCTCGGTGCGCCGGGCCATCGGGTCGACCTTCATCACCCGGCCGCCGTCCCGCGCCACGACCTCGAACTTGTACCGCTCGCCCGCACTGATACCGGGCACGAACAGCTCCCACACCCCGGAGGAGCCGAGTGAACGCATCGGATACGCCGTGGCGTCCCAGAAGTTGAAGTCCCCGGCCACCCGGACCCCGCGTGCGTTGGGCGCCCAGACGGTGAACCGGGTGCCGGTGACGCCTTGGTGGGTCATCGGCTCGGCGCCGAGCGCCTTCCACAGCTCCTCGTGCCGCCCCTCGCGGATGAGACGCAGATCCGGCTCACCGAGCGCGGGCAGGAAGCGGTACGGATCCTCGACTTCCGACGTGCCGTCCTCGTACGCGACTCGCAGCGTGTAGCAGGGCAGCCCGGGGAAGGGGAGCACGGCGCTGAAGAACCCGCCGCCGTCGTCGTCCAGCGCGCACGCCATCCCGTCCACGACCACGCTCACGCCACGCGCCCGCGGACGCAGGGCACGGAAGACGACCCCGCCGCCCGGCGCGGGATGCGCACCGAGCAGCCCGTGCGGGTCGTGATGGGTGCCGGAGAGCAGGCGCTGCCGCTCGTCGGCGTCCCACAGGGCGTCCGGTCTGCCCAGGGAGGACGGGTCGGGGAGGGCGGAGTCGTGCAGGGCCACAGCGGTCAGCCTCCTCGGACGGCGAGTCGCTCGATCGCCGCCATCGGGACGGGGAGCCAGTCGGGACGGTTCCGTGCCTCGTACACGACCTCGTACACGGCCCGGTCGGTCTCGTACGCGCGCAGCAGCCCGGGGACGCGGCGCGGATCCCAGCCGGCCCGGGCCGCGTACCCCGCGCAGTAGGCGTCCCGGCAGTGCCGCGCCCACTCGGTGCGCCACGGACGGCGCGTACGGGCGGCGTAGTCGAAGGAGCGCAGCATCCCCGCGATGTCCCGCACCGGCGACTGGGCGCTGCGGCGT
The DNA here is from genome assembly GCF_002954775.1 of Streptomyces geranii. Lineage (GTDB taxonomy): Bacteria > Actinomycetota > Actinomycetes > Streptomycetales > Streptomycetaceae > Streptomyces > Streptomyces geranii. The sequence continues at coordinate 3,489 of NZ_PJME01000020.1, read as the reverse complement.
TCGGAGAGGGGGCGGGACGGCTCACCCTCGAAGTCGATCACGAACCAGTCCCCGCCGGAACCCCCGGAGCGCAGCACCTGCCCGAGGTGCAGATCACCGTGGACGCGCTGCGCGTCCGGCCCCGCGTCGAGTCCGGCCGACGCGTCGAAGGCGGCCCGCAGCCCCCGGGCGTACGGCCGCAGCGCAGGCACATGGCGTACGGCGGCATCGAGCCGCTCGGCCATCGCCGCCGCCGTACGCGTGTCGTGCCGCAGGCTGCGGGTGTCGCCGGGGAAGGCGCTCGCGAGGGCCAGGTGTACGTCGGCGGTGGCGCGGCCCAGCTCGTGGGCCTCGTCGGTGAACGGGTGCCCCGATGCGAGGGCGCGCAGGGCGAGCGTCCAGCCGTCGGAGGCGCCGGGCAGGTACGGCTGGAGCACCCCGAGGGTCGCGTCCTGCGGCAGGTCGGTGCCGAACCAGGCGGCCGGGGCGGGGACCCGGGCACAGCCCTGGCGGGCGAGGGCCGCGGGCACCTCCAGGTCGGGGTGGACACCCGGCTGCACGCGTCGGAGCACCTTCAGGATGAACGAGTCGCCGTACACCAGCGAGGAGTTGGACTGCTCGACGTCGAGGAGCCGCGGGGCGAGCCCGGCGGGCACGGTGACCCCGGGGTCGGCCTCGAAACGCAGCGGGCCCGCCGTGCCGGGGCGCCGGAGCCGCTCCAGCAGCAGCCCCGCCGCCCGGGGGTCCTGGAGGGCGTCGTAGATCAGCATCCCGGCCAGGGGCCCCTCGCCCGCACGGCCGATGAGTGCCCGGCGCAGGTGGGGCGACATACGGTTCCGTACGCCGAGGAGCAGCTGGTAGCAGTCGCCGGGCGGGGGAGTGCCGCCGGGGGTGGGGACGGGGGTGTGCCCGGTGCGGACGAGCAGATGCAGACAGCCCGGGAACAGCTCGGTCATCGACAGCAGAGCCAGGTCCGTGACGGGCCGGTCCTTGCCCGCGAACCAGCGCTGCTGGGGCAGCCATTCGCGCAGCGGCCCGCCGAGCGAGGCCAGCGGCCGGACGAGGTCCGTCCTGCCCGGGCGAAGAGATGCGGTCTTCGGCATGGTCACGCGTCCTTTCGCGGGCACACACTCACGGTCGTCGGGCAGAGCGTGGGGCGACTCGGGTGAGCCGGAACCAGTAGAAGCCGTGGCCTGCGAGGGTGAGCAGGTAGGGGAGTTCGCCGATGGCGGGGAAGCGGACTCCGCCGATGAGTTCGACGGGGTGTGCGCCGCTGAACGCCCGTAGGTCGAGTTCGGTGGGCTGGGCGAAGCGGGAGAAGTTGTGGACGCACAGGACGAGGTCGTCCTTGTATTCGCGCAGGAAGGCGATGACGGCCGGGTTGGAGGAGGGGAGTTCGGTGTAGGAGCCCAGTCCGAAGGCGGGGTTCTGTTTCCGGATCTCGATCATGCGCCGGGTCCAGTGCAGGAGCGAGGACGGGGACGACATCGACGCCTCGACGTTGGTGACCTGGTAGCCGTAGACGGGGTCCATGATCGTGGGGAGGAAGAGACGGCCCGGGTCGCAGGAGGAGAAGCCCGCGTTCCTGTCCGGGGTCCATTGCATGGGGGTGCGGACGGCGTCGCGGTCGCCGAGCCAGATGTTGTCGCCCATGCCGATCTCGTCGCCGTAGTAGAGGATCGGCGAGCCCGGCAGGGACAGCAGGAGAGCCGTGAACAGCTCGATCTGGTTGCGGTCGTTGTCCAGGAGCGGGGCGAGGCGGCGGCGGATGCCGATGTTGGCGCGCATGCGGGGGTCTTTGGCGTATTCGGCCCACATGTAGTCGCGTTCTTCGTCGGTGACCATTTCGAGGGTCAGCTCGTCGTGGTTGCGCAGGAAGATGCCCCACTGGCAGTTGGAGGGGATGGCGGGGGTCTTGGCGAGGATCTCCGAGACGGGGTAGCGCGATTCGCGGCGGACGGCCATGAAGATGCGGGGCATGACGGGGAAGTGGAAGGCCATGTGGCATTCGTCGCCGCCGCTCTGGAAGTCGCCGAAGTAGTCGACGACGTCCTCGGGCCACTGGTTCGCCTCCGCCAGCAACACCGTGTCCGGATACATCGCGTCGATCTCGCGCCGGACCCGCCGCAGGAACTCATGAGTGCGCGGCAGGTTCTCGCAGTTGGTGCCCTCGGCCTGGTAGAGGTACGGGACCGCGTCGAGACGGAAGCCGTCGATGCCGAGGTCGAGCCAGAAGCGCAGAGCGGCCAGAATTTCCTCCTGCACGGCCGGGTTCTCGTAGTTGAGGTCCGGCTGGTGGGAGAAGAAGCGGTGCCAGTAGTACTCCTTGCGGACCGGGTCGAAGGTCCAGTTGGAGGCCTCGGTGTCGACGAAGATGATCCGCGCGTCCTGGTACTGCTTGTCGTCGGCGGCCCAGACGTAGTAATCCCCGTACGGGCCCTCAGGGTTGCTCCTGGACTCCTGGAACCACGGATGTTCGTCGCTGGTGTGGTTCATGACGAAGTCGATGATGACGCGCATGCCGCGTTGGTGGGCGGCGTCGACGAATTCGACGAAGTCGGCGAGGTCTCCGAATTCGGGGAGGACGGCGGTGTAGTCGGAGACGTCGTAACCGCCGTCCCTCAGCGGTGACTTGAAGAAGGGGGGCAGCCAGAGGCAGTCGATGCCGAGCCACTGGAGGTAGTCGAGTTTGGCGGTGAGGCCTTTGAGGTCGCCGACTCCGTCGCCGTTGCTGTCCTGGAAGGAGCGGACGAGGACTTCGTAGAAGACGGCGCGTTTGAACCATTCGGGGTCCCGGTCCTTGGCGGGAGTGTCCTCGAAGGTGTCCGGGACGGGATCGTTGACGGTCACGGTGTTACTGGCCTCCAGTCGAATACCGCAGCAGGTGAAAGACGTGTGCCGGCGCCCTGCCCGGCTCCAGACGTACGTAATTGGTCCGGCCCCAGTGGTAGGTCTCGCCGCTCAACTCGTCGTGCGCCGTGAGGGAATGCCGTGTGTCTTCCCGCTCGTCCAGGCCGAGTTGCGGCATGTCCAACGAGACCGTCGCCTCCTGGGTGTGGTGGGCGTCGAGGTTCACGACCACCAGCACGGTGTCGTCGCCGGAACGTTTGCTGTACGCGATCACCGCTTCGTTGTCGGTCCGGTGGAAGTGCAGATTCCTGAGCCGGTGCAGAGCGGGATGGGCACGTCTGATCCGGTTGAGGGAAGTGATGAGCGGGGCGATCGACAGCCCGTTCCGCTCGGCCGATTCCCAGTCCCTGGGCCGGAGTTGGTATTTCTCGGAGTCCAGGTATTCTTCGCTGCCCTCGCGCAGAGGGGTGTTCTCGCAGAGTTCGTAGCCGCTGTAGACGCCCCAGGTGGGGGAGAGGGTGGCGGCCAGTACAGCGCGGGCCTCGAAGGCGGGACGCCCGCCCTGCTGAAGGTACGCGTGCAGGATGTCGGGCGTGTTGACGAAAAAGTTCGGGCGCATGTACGCGGCTGTCTCGCCGGCCAGTTCGGTGAGGTAGTCGG
>NZ_PJME01000019.1 GCF_002954775.1 Streptomyces geranii | reverse complement strand
ATCGGCCTGAAGGGCCTTGTCCTCAAACGCCGGACGGGCTAAAAGACCAAGCCCCGGCCGGCACCATTCGCAGCCCAGGTCGGCACCCCTCAGCCCGTCCGGCGTTTGAGGACGAGGCCGTTCAGGCCGACAGCGGGGGTCTGGGGGCGCAGCCCCCAGGGATGGGAACGGGTAGGGGCGGCGGGGGCGAGGAAAACCCACCCCCGCCACCCGCACCCCTCTCCCCTCCCCTACTCCACCTTCGACATCTGAGCCACCGGATCCCCCGCCTCCGGATTGTCCGTCTCGTACTTCAGATCGGCGCCAACCGGCGTCAGCAGCACCCTGTGGGAACCCGTCGTGCACACGTTCCTGTTCGACTTCTCGGCGATCGACGTCACGACCAGGTGGGTCGTCGTGACCTCTTTAAGAATCAGTACGTCGTCGCAGATGCCGCCGATCTGGTCGGTCTGGCGGAACGTGCCCAGTTCCTCGCCCACCGCCACCCTGCGGACCGTCACCCGGAACGTCCCCATCGGCAGCGCCCCGTCGAGCGCGACAGCCGGGCCCTCCCAGGTGCCGACGTACGACGTCGGGACCGTCACCGTGCCGCTCGCCGGATCCGGCACCGTACTCGCCGTCGTGCTAGGCACCGCGCTCCCCGCCGCCTGGCCGGAGTCGCTGTCGGCCGCCGAGTCCGAGCCGCTGATCGCGCGCCCCTCCTTGCTGTCGCCCGGCAGCAGGTCGAACAACCAGGCCGAGCCCAGCGTCACCGCGGCCAGCGCGCCCGCCACCGCGAGGGCGACCGTGCAGCTCAGCCTCCGGCCACGCCCCCCGGCCACCGGCGCCGAGGTCGCCGCCACGCTCACGGACACCTTCCCAGGCGTACGGTCGGACGGCTCGGCCTCCTTGTCGGGCTCCGCGCCCCGAGGCCCCGGCATCGCCGGCATCAGGGGCATCACCGGCGGCGGACCGAACTCGCCCGTTCCTGTCCCTGTCCCCGACCCCGACCCCACCCCGACAGCCGGCGTACCGAACCGCACGTCCGCCTCCGCCGGTACTTCCGACGCCTCCGTGACCGCCGATACCTCCGACACCTCCAGGTTCAGCAGCGCCACCGCCTCCCTGCTGACCCGCTCCACCAGCGCCCCCGGCAACCACCCGCCCGCCACCAACCGCGCCGCCCCCTCCGGAGCGAGCCGTCGGGCCACCTCCCCGGGGGCCGGTCTCGCGGACGGGTCCTTCGTCAGGCAGGACTCCGCCACCTCCCGCAACTCCCCTTCCAGGCCGCCGAGTTCGGGCTCCTCGTGCACGACCTTGTAGAGCAGGGCCGCCGACGAGTCGCCGGGGAAGGGGGAACGGCCCGTCGCCGCGTACGCGATCACCGCGCCCAACGAGAAGACGTCCGCCGCTCCCGTGACCGGCTTGCCGAGGATCTGTTCCGGTGACATGTAGCCGGGCGAGCCCACCGAGACGCCGGTCGACGTCAGGGACGCCGTACCGTCCGTCGCCCGCGCGATGCCGAAGTCGATGAGGAGGGGGCCGTCGAGGGTCAGCAGGACGTTCGACGGCTTCACGTCCCGGTGGACCAGTCGCAGCTCGTGCACCGCCGTCAGCGCCTCCGCGAGGCCCGCGCCCAGCGCCCGTACGGAATCCACCGGCAGCGGGCCGTCCCCCGTGACCGCGGCCGTCAGGGAGGGACCGGCCGCGTACGCCGTCGCCACCCACGGCACCGGGGCGTCGGGGTCCGCGTCCAGGACCGGCGCCGTCCACGCGCCGCCGACCCGCCGCGCGGCCTCGACCTCGCGGCGGAACCTGGCCCGGAACTCCTCGTCGAGCGCGAAGTGCGGGTGCACGATCTTCACCGCGACGGTACGGCCGCCCGCGCTGCGCCCCAGGTAGACCCGGCCCATCCCGCCCGAGCCGAGCCGCCCGAGCAGCCGGTAGGGCCCGATCACGGTCGGCTCACCGACGTCCAGCGGCTGCATGGCCCCCACCTCTCCCCCGTAGACCATCAGACAGGCCAGCAGCAGCCTACGGCTCCAGCAACGCCACCTCCACGTCCGCCGGGAAGCCCGTCGTCGGGCCCACCCGGCGGGCGAACTCCCGTACGGCCGCGAGCTGCGGGCCGCCGAAGCGGAAGTCGAGCGTCGTGAAGTAGCGCTCCAGGACCTGGGCGTCGAACTCCTCCCAGCGGGCCGCCTGTTCGGCGACCTTGCCGACCTCCTCCAGGGAGAGGTCGCGGGAGGCGAGGAACGCCTCGTGAACCTTCCGGGTGAGGGCCGGTTCGCGGTCCAGGTACTCCCTCCGCGCCGCCCAGACCGCGAAGACGAACGGCAGTCCGGTCCACTCCTTCCACAGCGTGCCCAGGTCGTGCACCTGGAGGCCGTAGCGCGGGCCGTCGAGGAGGTTGGCGCGCAGGGCCGCGTCCCCGATCAGCACCGCCGCGTCCGCCTCCTGCATCATCAGGCTGAGATCGGGCGGACACGTGTAGTAGTCGGGTTGTACGCCGTAGCGCTCGGCCAGAAGCAGCTGCGCCAGGCGTACTGAGGTGCGGGAGGTCGAGCCGAGCGCCACCCGTGCGCCGTCCAGGCGGTCCAGCGGGACCTGGGAGACGATCACGCACGACATCACCGGGCCGTCGCAGCCGACGGCGATGTCCGGGAAGGCGACCAGGTCGTCGGCGTTGCGGAGGAACTCGACGAGGGTGATGGGCCCGATGTCGAGTTCGCCGCGCACCAAGCGCTCGCTGAGCTTCTCAGGGGTGTCCTTCGTCAGCTCGAAGTCGAGGAGCGTGCCCGTTCTCGCGAGCCCCCAGTACAGGGGCAGGCAGTTCAGGAACTGGATGTGGCCGACGCGCGGCCGGGTGCGAGAATTGTCCACCTCGCGAGGCTAACCCTCGCGGGGTCCGGCGCACCCTCCTGGGGGTCACCGGCGAGCGTCGCCCACGACTGCTGGCCTGCGGTTGTCAAGACCGCGCGCCGCCTCTCAAACGTCCGGGTGACGTGATCTTTCCCTCTATTGCTTTCGCCTGCCCGAGTGCTAAGCTCACCGCAAGTTGCAGTTTGGTTTCCCTTGCAGTACAGAGCCTGCGGAGCATGTGACCGCGGGCTCTCGTCGTTTTCAGATGAATGCAGTTGTTTACAAGTTTTTGTTTACACCTTGCAGGTTCTGGAGCAGGGCAACCCTTTGGGCCCAAGGAGGGCTTATGGCTACCGGAACCGTGAAGTGGTTCAACGCCGAAAAGGGCTTTGGTTTCATTGCCCAGGAAGGCGGCGGCCCGGACGTCTTCGTCCACTACTCCGCGATCAACGCGAGCGGATTCCGCTCCCTCGAAGAGAACCAGGCGGTTTCCTTCGACGTCACGCAGGGTCCGAAGGGCCCGCAGGCGGAGAACGTCACCCCGATCTAAGTCGGCGGCTCTGCTGAGCCAATTACTCTGATCCGGAACGTGTGCAGTACCCAAGGAGCTCCGAGCCATCCGGCATCGGAGCTCCTGCCTTTTCCCTACCTCCGCTCGCTCCCCGGACGCGTTGTCAGTGGCCCTGGCTAGGGTCCTGCCCATGACCGACTACGTCGCCGCCACCCGCGTCTTCTACGACGCCATCGCCGAGGACTACTCCGCCCACTTCCGCTCCGTGGGCGCGGGCCGACCACTGGAGCGGGCCGTGATGGCCGCGTTCGCGGAGTTCGTACGGAGTTCGGCGGGCGGTGGCGGACAGGTCGCCGACCTCGGGTGCGGGCCCGGGCGGGTCACGGCGTATCTCGACTCGCTCGGGCTGTCGGTGTTCGGGCTCGACCTGTCGGCGTCCATGCTCGCGGTGGCCCGCCGGGAGAACCCGGGGCTGCGGTTCGAGCAGGGCTCGATGCTGGAGCTGGACCTCGCGGACGGGTCGCTCGGCGGGGTCGTGGCCTGGTACTCGACCATCCACACCCCGGACGAACGCCTGCCCGCCCTCTTCGGCGAGTTCCTGCGCGTGCTCGCACCCGGCGGCTATCTGCTGCTCGGCTTCCAGGTGGGGGACGAGCCCAGGCACCTCGACCAGCCGTTCGGGCACCCCGTGTCCATGGACTTCCTGCGCCGCCGCCCCGACCCGATCGCCGGTCTGCTGACCGACGCCGGTTTCACCCTCGTCTCCCAGACCGTGCGGGAGGCGGACGAGGAGGTCGGGGAGTCGTCCCCGCAGGCGTTCCTGATGGCCCGCAGACCGTAGGAAACTACTGAGGACACAGAGGCAACAGAGGGCGCGGGCTCAGTAGCCGTAGTCCTCGGGGTCCGGGAGCGGCTTGTAGTCCTTGTACTCCTGCCACTCCCCCGGGCGGTCCCGGATCGCCTCCAGCAACTCCCCGAAGAGCTTCCCGTCGTACAGCGCCCCGCCGATCTCCTCGGGGAGCTTGACGCCGTCGATCACGGCGGTGGGTGTGCCCGGACCCTGCCCCCGGCTCTGCTCCTCCGCCGTACCGGCGCGTTCGTAGGCGCGCTCGGAGTCGGTCACGAAGGCGCGGTACTTCATGGTCTTCACCGCCGACTCGAGGGCCGGGGTGCGCAACCCGTCGACCTGACCGGCCAGTTCGAGGAGGCGGGCGTCGGTGAAGCCGTCGTCCTCCTCCTCGGGCTGGTTGTCGTAGAGCACCTCGTGGTACTCGGCGAACCTGTCGCCCTCCAGCGCGGCGCGCAGCGCGTTGGCCGCCTTCTTCGAGCCGCTGCCGCCGAGCCGGTCGTCGAGGAAGGAGGCGAGGGTGTACTCGGCCTTCACCTCGCGGTTCAGCACGGCCTGCTGGAGTTCGTGGCCGCCACCGACCGTCTCGAACTCCTCGCAGTACGGGCACCGCATGTCCTCGTACAGGTGCACGGTCACCTCGGCGGTCGGGTCGCCGACCGTGATGGTCGTACCGTTCGCCGCGAGCTTCTCCGGCACCTGCGCGAGACTGTCGTACGGCTCCGCGTACCGCTGCCCGCACCCCGTGACGAGCAGCGACATGCCCACCATGGCCGCCGCACACACGGCGGCCATCCCCCTGTTTCGCACTTCTTGCCTCCCCAGCAATCAGCGCGACCTTAGGGCATGTTCATGCGGAACGCACAGAAATAACAGCGGCGGAGCGGTCGTGGACGGTCACAGCACCCCCGCCGCCGCGAGTGCCGCCACATAGCCGAACGTCATCGCCGGGCCGATGGTCGAACCGGCGCCGGCGTAGCTGTGGCCCATGACGGCGGCGCTGGCGTTCCCGGCGGCGTACAGGCCGGGGATCGCCGTGCCGTCGGCGCGCAGGACCCGCGCGCGGGCGTCGGTGCGCAGGCCGCCCTTCGTGCCCAGGTCGCCGGGGACGATCCGGAAGGCGTAGTACGGGGGCAGCCACAGCGGGGCCAGACAGGAGTTCGGGAGGACCGCCGGGTCGGTGTAGTAGTGGTCGTACGCGCTGTCGCCGCGTCCGAAGTCGGTGTCGTCGCCGTTCAGGGCAAGGGAGTTGAAGCGGCTGACGGTGGTGCGCAGGGCGGCGGGCGGTACGCCGATCGAGGTCGCGAGGGCGTCGAGGTTCCACGCCTTGTACGCGGCACCGGAGTTGTACCAGTCCGCCGGGAGTACGAAGGTCGGGGCGACGTCCTTGAAGAGGTAGCGGTTGCGGTAGTTCTGGTCGACGATCAGCCAGGCCGGGATGTCGGGGTCGGTGGGGTTGCGCTCGTACATGGTGTGGACGACGTCGCTGTAGGGACCGGCCTCGTTGACGAAGCGGGAACCGGCCGCGTTGACCAACAGGCCGCCGGGGAGGGTGCGTTCGGCGAGGCAGAAGTAGGGCTCGCCGGGGAGCGGGATCGCGGGCCCCCACCAGGCGTCGTCCATGAGGGCGAGGGAACCGCCGGCGCGCTCTCCCGCCCGGATCCCGTCTCCCGTGTTCTCCTTCGCGCCGACAGTCCACTCGGTACCGATGGGCTGCTGCTGGTACTGGTTGCGCATGGCCGCGTTGTGCTCGAAGCCGCCCGAGCCGACGATCACGCCGCGCCGGGCGCGGAGGAGACCGGGGGTGCCGTTGCGGGTGACGACGGCGCCGGTGACCGTGCCGGACTCCAAGTAGAGGTCGGTGAGGGGGGTGTTGAGCCAGACGGGCACTCCCGCCGAGGCCAGCCCCGCCCGCAGTCCACCGGCCAGGGCCTGCCCCATGGTGAGCGGCTTCTGCCCGAGGAGGGCGGCCTTCGTACCGCGCGCCAGGCACTCGACGGCGACGGCGGTGCCCTTCGCGTTGACGGCGGAGAGGGCGAGCCATTTGTAGTCGGCGCTGAAGACGACCATGCCGGAAGGGACGGCGAGGTAGGGCGGGTTGAGGTTGGCGAGTTCGGCGCCGAGGACGTTGCCGTCGAGCTGGTCGGGCTCTATGGAACGGCCGTTGGGGAGGCCGCCGGGCAACTCCGGGTAGTAGTCGCTGTATCCCTCCATCCAGCGGAAACGGAGAGGGCTGTTGGCCATGACGAAGGAGATCATGGCGGGTCCGTGCGCGAGGAAGGCTTGCCGGCGGGCGGCGGGGATGTCCGGTCCGACGACCGCGGCGAGGTAGGCGGCGGCCTTGGCGGGGGTGTCGGGCACGCCCGCCGCGAGGATCACGGAGTTGTTGGGAATCCAGATCCCGGCACCGGACCGGGCGGCGGACCCACCGAAGGTCGGCGCCTTCTCGACGACGACGCAGGTGAGCCCCTGTTTGGCGGCGGTGAGCGCGGCGGTCATCCCGGCGGCACCCGACCCGATCACGACGACGTCGTAGGTGCCGAGGAGGGGCGGGGTCGCGGCACGGGCGGCGGTCGCGCCGACACCGACACCGACCCCGACCGCAACACCCGCCCCGGCGGCGCCTGCCAACACGCCTCGTCTGGAAGGAAGTTGGGTTTGTCTCGCGGGGTCCGTTTCTGGGTTCATGGGGCGGGAATGTCTTACTTGGGTCTTGTGAAGTCAAGAACCATGCCCAGGGAAAACGGGCGCCGAGGGCATGGGCGGCCCCCAGTCCGACGGCAGCAGCGCCACCGAACCGTGCTTGAGCCACTCCCCGAACCGGACGGGGGTGGCCCCTCCGGGGTGGTCGAGGGAGAGCGTGACGATACGGCCGCAGGTCGCCCGCCCGTCCCACCACATCGTGCCCGCGAGCGGCCCGGTCACCGCCAGCAGCGTGGAGAACCCGCATCCGTTCTCCTGCACGACCACGGCGCCGGCGGTCTTCAACTCCTCGAACGCGTCCGCCTCGTCGGCCCAGACCCGCCAGGCGGCGGCGTACGCGGCCTCGCCCTCGAACGCCTCGGCCTCCGGCATACGGTCCATCAACTCGTCGTCGGCCCGGGCGTAGGAGTCGGGGTGCGGAAACGGCACGGCCAGCAGGGCGCGGGCCTCCGGGTGGTTCCCGGCCCACCACCACCCACGATCGGTCCGCCCGAGCCGAGCGAGCGGCCCACCGGCGCTCACCTCGCGCAGATAGGCGCGGTACTCCTGCGGGAGGGCCACGGCGAGTTCACGTTCGGCTTCGACGACCTCGGCTTCGGAGAGGGGGCGTTCTGTCATGGGGTGAGGGTAGGCGGGGCCACGGCATGCACACCGTCGAATTCATGTGTCATACGCGCTCGACGTGGACATCTCTGGGGTTCAGCACCGCCAGGTACGCCTCGATGTCCTCCGGATCGCTGGTGAAGATGACCGCGCTGCCGTGCTTCACGGCGGACAGGGCCACCCAGGCGTCCACCGCGTCCGGCTTCTTCTTCGCGGGGAGCCGCGCCTCACCCAGGGCCACACCGACACGACGCCAGTCGGTGAGGTCGGGACCGCCCGCGCATGCCATGCACTCGGGCTGACCGACCCTGGTCGCACGCATTGACGGCTCGGAGGTACGAGCCCCGGGCACGGTGCAGTCCCTCAGCACCCCGGCCAGGGCATGGACGACCGCCGGTCGCGGACGCCAGACCTGGGCCAGGACCGGCCCGAGGAGAAGTGCGCGGTGGGGCGCCGCCCTGAGACCGCCGTGCAGGGCGACCGCCTTCGCCTTGCGGTCCGCGAGGGCGATGAGCATTCCGGTGTCGTACACCGGCACCCTTGCCGTCACGCCGCGTGGCCGGGTCGGGCGGTCTCGCGGTCTTCGCCATAGACGAGGTTCAGCGCGGCCTCGACATCCCGACGCTCCTGCTCGGTCAGCTCCGGCGCGGCATCGCCCGGCTCGGTCGGCAGCGCGTCCGCTTCCGCTTCCACGCGCGCGATCAGGGCGTCGACTCCGGAGAACTGTTCCTCTATGGCCTCGCTCTCCGCCATCTGACGCGTCGCGGCGTGCACGAGGTACGCCGAGACGTCCAGCCCCGCCCGCTCCGCGTGCCGCCTGATGCGATCGGCCTGCTCCCGCTCAAGGCTGATGCTGATCCTGGTCTTCGCCACGAAGGCAGTGTATTACGCGTATTACACCCCCCTCAAGCACCGCCGAGAGCCTGCCGCCCTGGCCCGCCTTCCTCTCTGCCCCTAGGGCAGATCCGTGGCGTGCGGGTAGGTGGCCGATCGGTGTTGGAAGGACAGGATCTTCGGGTTCTGGACGACTCCGTCGCGGATCTCGATCGCCTTGCTGACCGTGATGTCCGTGTCCCAGGCCGTCGGGCCGTTCATGACCTTGCGCAGGTACGGCAGCAGGGCCTCGCTGATTTCCCAGGTGGCCGAGTTCCAGAGGTGGGACGGGCTGTGGTCGACGCCGTAGTAGTGGCAGCCCGGGCCCACCTCGTGCATCGGTTCGCCGAACGTCGTCGGGCGGGCGAAGTCGAAGCCCATGCCCTCGTCGCAGGCCACGTCCACGAAGAAGGTGCCCGGGCGGAACAGGGGCAGTTCCTCGTCCGTCACGAAGGTCAGGGGTGCGTCGGTGTCCTGGAGGACGCAGTTGACGATTATGTCGAAACCGGCCAGGTACTCCGCCAGCGGCATCGAACCGGCCGCTGTCACCGCCCGTAGACGTGTCGGGTCGTCCCGCTCCTCCTCGAAGTGCGCCATCACCACCGACGGCATCGGCGAGGCCACCGCCGCCGCCGCGCGCTGGGTGAGGACCGTGACGTCGGTGACGCCCATGGCGCCCAGGCCGGTCACCGCGCCGCGTGCCGTCGCGCCGAAGCTGATGACCACCGCGCGGAGGCGGCGGCCGTAGTGGCCGGTCAGGCCGCCCAGTTGGAGGGCGTGCAGGACCGAGCAGTAGCCGGCCAGCTCGTTGTTCTTGTGGAAGACGTGGACGCTGAAGGCACCCGAGGCGGTCCAGTGGTTCATCGCCTCCCAGGCGATCAGGGTCAGCCGCCGGTCGATGCCGATCTGCGTCATCTTCTCGTCCTGCACGCAGTGCGGCCAGCCCCACAGCACCTGGCCCTCGCGCAGTTCGGCCATGTCGTCGTGCATCGGCTTGGGCAGCAGCATCACGTCGCACTCGGCGACGAGCTGATCGCGCGTGCGCAACCCCGCCACCAGGGGGCGCAGCGCGTCGTCGGAGACGCCGAACCGCTCCCCGTAACCCTGTTCGAGGAAGATCTTCTCGCGCAGGTCCGGGGCGATCCGGTCGAGGTGGCGGGGGTGCAGCGGAAGGCGGAACTCGTTCTCCTTGCGGGAGGAGGCGAGCACTCCGAGACTCAGCAGGCTCATGTGGGGCGGCTCATTTCCGACCGGGCACGCGGTGCTCCGGCATTGCCGTTCCCCGAGGGCGACACCGCCACTGACGACGGGGTACAAGGTGCGCTCGGTAGCACCACGGTACTCCGTCCCCCGTACAACCCCAGTGCTACCGCACCGACCACCTACCGTGACGCTCAGTGGCCGCGACGCCGGTCCCGCCGCCCCAGCAGCGCCCCCACCTCCTCCCACGCCGGCCCGCTCAGCAGCGGCCGGAAGCCGGTGAACAGCGCCAGCAGCTCCGAACCCCACTGCTCGCGGAACACCGGATTCACCCGTGCGAGGTCGAGTTCGTTCGCCGCCGTCAGCTCGGCCAGGTCCTCGCACAGGCTCCGGGTCACCGTCCGGGCACCGCCCGTGAAGCGGTCGTGGAACACCGCGTCCGGCACGGCCAGGCCCGGATACGTCGCCTTGCGGTCCGTCGCGGCGTACACGTGGACGATCTCCTCCGCCTCCGGGCCGATCACCCGCGCCAGTTCGGCCCGGCGGTCGAGGGACAGCAGGGCGGTGGGGAAGCCGTCGGTGCCGTACGCGGCATGGCAGAGGCCCGCCAGCCGGAGCGCCGGCCGGGCCTCCCACGCGGCGAGCAGCCGGTACACCCGGCAGAGGTGGGCGAGCAGGGTGCCCCCGGGGTGCGCGATCTGTTCCGCGCCCAACTCCCTCAGGAATCCGACCGCTTGGGCTGCGGGCGACGGGGCGAGGGCAGAGGGAGGGGGAGGCGAAAGGGACGGGGGAAAGGGGGACGAGGAAAAGGGAGGAGAAGCGGACATGGGTGACGTCCTCTCGGTGCGCTAGTGGTCGACACCCGTCCGCTCTCCGCCCCCTGGCCCGAACGCCGGTGAGGGAGGTGCGGTACGGGTTGCCGCCTGGGCCCTTGCGACGATCGTGACGCAGCCCCCCGTACCCGGTCAATCCTGAGGTTCTGTCACCAACTCCGAGACTCCGAGAGAGAATCCCGCGGCAGCCACGGGCGGCAGCACCCGCCTCACCCCGCTGCGGGATTCCGCTGTACGACCTTCCCCTTGCCGTCCGCCACCAGCGACGCCGTGTCGCCGTCCGCGCCCGTCACACCGATCCGCAGGCTGAGGGAGCCCGTGAGGCTCTCGGCCGTCAGCTGCCAGGACTTCGGGGAGCGGACGCCGAGCGTCGCCCTCGCCTCCTTCACCAGGGCCGGGACGCGGTCGTACGGGAGGGAGTCGGGGTCGAAGACAGGCAGTTGGGCGCCCGAGGGCGGGAAGACCACCGACAGCATGCTGTCCTGTACGGACACCGTGAGCGCCTCACCCCTGTTGTCGCCCTTGGTCAGCGACTCGACCGCCTTCCGCAACTCGCCCTTGTCCAGGAACGATTGACCCGAGCCCAGGACGACCGTCCCCGAACCCGAGGACACCACCGTCGAGGACGAGGTCGAGGTCGTGGAGGACGTCGTGGTCGAGGTCGTTGTCGTCGAGTCCGAGTCGTTGATCTTGTCCATGAGGTCCGCCCGGTACGCCGTCAGTATCAGCGCCACCCCGAGCAGCACGCCCACCACCAGCGTCACCTTGTACGCGGTGCCCTCCGGCGGTTCCCGCATCAGCGTCGCCGCGGGCGCCGAGTCGAAGGCGGCGTCGGACACCCGGTCCCGCCACTCCGGTGTCGCTTTCGTGACCAGTTTCGCCTTCCACGGGCGGTCCGGCGGGAACGCGACGATCACGATGTCGCCCGGCCGGTACTTCTGCACGTCCACGAGGTTGACGCTGTCGCGCATCCGGAGGCGGAACGCCGGCCCCTCGTCCGGGGCGACCGTCAGCTCGAAGTTGATCGGTACGTCTGCCGACAGCTCGGCGCCGGTGGCCTCCAGACTCTCGATCCGCGCGAGCGCGGTGACGGGCACGACGGCCGCCAGCCGGGCCTTCGTCGGCGCCCCGGCGATCACGTTGAGCACCCCGTACACCACCGGCCCGACCAGACTCCCGATGATCAGCGGCACGTTCTCCAGAATGGCGCCCACGGCGAACGCGGCCAGCCCGGCCCCGCACACACAGCTCGACAGCAGTCCGCGGACGAGGGCCACCGGGTGGTTGTGGGTGGCCGCCGGAGCGCTCGTGATGATCGTCATGGCGTGATTGTCACCCGCCCGGGTGGCCACCGGAAGACGTACCGCCCATTACGGACGATCACCCGGGTTACCACTCACTACCACCCACTACCACCCACTACCGCTCACTACCGCTCGTACAGCCCTTCCACCTCGTCCGCGAAGTCCCGCATGATCTCGAACCGCCGCAGCTTCATCGACGGCGTCAGATGACCCGCCTCCTCGGTGAAGTCGACGGGCAGGATCGTGAACCGGCGGATCGACTCCGGGCGCGAGACCAGCTTGTTGGCCTCCTCCACCGCCCGCTGGATGACCGCCCTCAAGTCGGCGTCGTCCATGAGGAGTTCGGCCGGGACCGGGTGCTTGCCCTGCATCTGGCGCCAGTGGGTGAGACCGGGCGGGTCCAGGGTGATCAGGGCCGAGATGTAGGGGCGGCCGTCGCCGAGGACCATCGCCTGGGAGATCAGCGGGTGCGCCCGCAGCCAGTTCTCCATCGGCGCCGGCGCCACGCTCTTGCCGCCCGCCGTGATCAGGATCTCCTTCTTGCGGCCGGTGATCGTCAGATAGCCCTCGTCGTCCAGCGACCCGATGTCACCGGTCGCCAGCCAGCCGTCCGGCGCCGCCGGGACGACACCGCCCGCGCCCGGGTCCCAGTAGCCGCGCAGGATGTGCTCGCCCGACAGCTCCACCTCACCGTCGGCGGCGATCCGGACCCGGGTGCCGGGCAGGGGCCAACCGACCGTGCCCACCCGGGGTTTGAGCGGTGGCGTGACCGTGGTCGCGCCGGTGGACTCGGTCAGGCCGTAGCCCTCGTAGATCTCGATGCCAGCCCCGGCGAAGAACCCGGCGAGCGGCCGGCCGAGCGGTGAGCCGCCGCAGATCATGTAACGGACCCTGCCGCCCATGGCGTTGCGGATACGGCGGTACACCAGGGGGTCGTAGAAGGTGCGCGCGGTGCGCAGCGCGCGGCCGGGGCCGTGGCCGATGCCGTGCCGCTGGTCCTCCACCGCCTCGCTGTAGCGGCGGGCCACGTTCACCGCGCGGTCGAAGGACGAGAGCCGCTTGCCCGCCTCGGCCCTGGCGCGGGCGGTGTTGAAGACCTTCTCCAGCATGTACGGGATCGCGAGCAGGCAGGTGGGCTTGAACTCCGCCAAGTCCCCCATCAGGTCCTCGGACTTGAGGCTCGGGGCATGGCCGAGCCGCACCCCGGCCCGGATGCACGCGATGGCCACCATCCGGCCGAAGACATGGGACATCGGCAGGAACAGCAGCACCGACGCCTCCTCGTTCGTCCGGTCCCGGAAGACGGGGTAGAGGAGTTCGATGGCGTTGTCGACCTCGGCGAAGAAGTTGCCGTGCGTGAGCGCGCAGCCCTTCGGGCGGCCGGTCGTGCCCGAGGTGTAGATCAGGGTGGCGAGCGTGTCGGGGCCCAACACCCCACGCCGTACGCCGACTTCCTGGTCCGGCACGTCCTTGCCCAGCTCGGCGAGCCGGTCCACGTGGCCCTTCTCGAAGACCCACATGTGCTGGAGGTCGGGGATGCGGTCGCGCTCGGGGCCGAGGGCGGCGGCCTGCGTGACCGTCTCCGCCGCGAGGGCGACGGCGCCGGAGTCCTGGAGGATCCAGCGCGTCTGGAAGGCGGAGGAGGTCGGGTAGATGGGCACGGTGACGAGTCCGGCCGCCCACGCGGCGAAGTCCATCAGCGTCCACTCGTACGTCGTACGCGCCATGATGGCCAGCCGGTCGCCCGGCACCAGCCCCTCGGCGATCAGCCCCTTGGCCACCGCGAGCACCTGCTCGGCGAACTCGGCCGCCGACACGTCCACCCAACTCCCGTCCGCCGTGCGGCGGCTGAGGACCGTCGCCGCGGGCGCCCGGTCCGCGTTCTCGAAGGGGAGGTCCGCCAGCGAGCCGTAGGTCACGGGCGCCACGAAGCCCGGTACGGCCACCTCGCGCACGGCCCCGTCCAGTCGCCGTATCTCGGGCTCCACCAGAAGGGGCTCGCCGTCGTACCCGACAGCGGTCACGAGCTGTTGCGGGGTCGGCGAGGAGGACGGGAACGACGAGGACACTGGCGGCTCCTGTGGCGTGCAGCGGCCTTCCGGGGCGTACACCTCCGGGTGGCGTGTGCCACGGGTGTACGACGTCGGCGGGTGCCGCTGGTCAGAAACCGGATCGTACGGCTCGCACGTGTGGGGTTCGTGCGGGTTCGGGGGTGGTGGAGCGGCGGGGGTGTGGAAGCTCAGGCTTCGCACAGGTTACCGGTGGGTCAACTTGCCCTGTCCTGAGTGTTTTTCACGTTAGCACCGGCCCCATGCGCCTTCCTAGGCCTTCTTCACACCTTCCGTTGCCGATCGGGTCGTGTCCGTCAGGGGCGACTTAGGGCTTACCTCCGGTAACCTTACTCAAGGGTAAGTACGATTTCGAGGTGGGAGTCGAGCATGGCCGAGCGCAGTCCCCGTACCCTCGACCGGCCCCCGGCCCTCGCGCCGCTGCTCGCCCGGGGCGCCCTGCTCTCGCCCGTCAAGAAGGCCGCCCTCAACAGGCGCCACCCGGAAGCCGGTTGGCCCCGAACCCGCCTCGTCCTGCCCGGCGTACGCATCGACCTCGCCCGGCTCGCCGCCTACGAACGGGTCTGCGGCTTCCCCGTCGGCGACGACGCCCTCCCCCTCACCTATCCGCACGTCCTCGGCTTCCCGCCGGCGATGCGCCTGATGACCGACCGCACCTTCCCGCTGCCGCTGCTCGGCCTCGTCCACACCTCGGTGGAGATCGTCCGCTGGCGCCCGCTGACAGCCACCGGGCGGTACGAACTCTCCGTGTACGTCGATGAGTTGGCGGCGCATCGGCGGGGGACGGAGGCGTCGGTGCAGACGGAAGTGAGGGAGGGGGAGGAGTTGGTGTGGGAGTCGCGGAGTACGTACCTGGCTCGGCATGGAGGTGGGGGGTCCGCCGGGGTGCCCGCAGGGGGGTCCGGCTCGCCCGAGGAGCGCGAGGTGCTGCCTCATGTCGCCGAGTGGCGGCTCGGTGGGGATGTGGGGCGGCGGTACGGGGCGGTTTCCGGTGACCGCAATCCCATCCACCTGTATCCGGTCACCGCTCGGCTCTTCGGGTTTCGGCGTCCGATCGCCCATGGGATGTGGACGGTCGCGCGGTGCGTGGCGGCGCACGGGGTGCCGGGGGCGGCGATGGTTCGGGTGGAGTTCAGGGCGCCTGTGTTGTTGCCGGGGGTGGTGGATTACGCGGCTGATGGGTTCGGGAACTTCGAGTTGCGGGGTGGGGGGCGGGTGCATTTACTGGGGGAGGTTCGGGCTGTTTGAGGTTGTCGGTTCGGTGCGGCAGCGTTGTGGCTGGTCGCGCAGTTCCCCGCGCCCCTTGAGGGGCCTGCGACCCCATCAAGAGCCTCTAGCTCGGGGGTGTCCATGGGGCGCCCGCCATCATGCTGGCCAGGCCCGCCCACGCGAAGTTCATCAAGGTCGTCGCCGCCTGTTTCGCTGTCACGCCCGGGGTTGCGTTCGCCCAGGCCGCCAGGGATTCCGCCGCGCCCACCAGCGCCTCCGCCAGGCCCGCGACCTCTCGTTCCGGGAGGGACGGGTCCCGGTGGGCGTCTCGGGCCGCCGTGACTATGAGTTGGGTGACGAACGCGACGAGTTCCTCGCGCATCGCCGTCGCCTCGGCCGCGAACGGTTCGCCATGGGTGCGGGCCTGGAGGTGGAGTACCGACCAGCCGTCCGGGTTCTCGGCGGTGTGCGTGAAGAACGCGCGCAGGCCGTCCCAGAGTTGGCGGTCGGCGGGGAGCGCAGGTTCGACGCCGGCGCGGACGGCGGCTGTGAGCTTGCCCGCCTCACGGCGGATGCAGGCGGTGAACAGCTCTTCCTTCGAGTTCAGGTAGAGATAGACCAACGGCTTGGAGACACCGGCGAGTTCGGCGATCTCGTCCATCGACGCGGCCATGTAGCCACGCTGCCCGAAGGTCCGTACGGCCGCGTCCAGCATCTGCTGCTCACGGACGGCACGCGGCATCCGCTTGTTCTTCACAGCGCCCATGGGGCAAGGGTAATTGGGCCTGAAGTCAGGAAGGCTGGCCTTGAGTCTGGCTCTGGGTCTGACCCTGAGTCTGGCTCTGGGTCTGGGCTTGAGTCTGGGACTGCTCGCGTGCCGCCTCGTCGACCGCCTCGTCCTCCTGGCTGCGGTTCGCCTCCAGGTTGGCCTTGACGCGGTCCACCCTCTCGACGATCTGCACCGACGCCCGGTCCCGCTCCTTGCGGAGCACCACGAAGCTGATCGGCGCGGAGATCACGAGGGCGAGCAGCACCACCCACATGCCGTTCGAACCGCCCAGACCACGCGGGGCGACACCGGTGTAGACGGCGCCCCAGACGACCACCAGGCAGCCCACCAGGATGCCGAAGCGCATCAGCGTGTAGCGGAGCATCTCAGTCCACTTCTCTTCCGGTCCAAAAACGGGCGTCATCCAGTGAAACACGCCCAGGTCCGGATCTTGCAGCGGGGTGCTCAGAGCAACGGGAGCAGCATCGTGACGCTGTCGCGGTCGTCGCCGGGTGCGACGCGTATCGCGCCGGGTACGCGGCCGACCTCCTTGTAGCCGCAGGAGCCGTAGAAGCGCTCCAGGCCGTGTCCGCCCCGGCAGCCGAGCCGTACGGCCTCGATTCCGTCGAGCCCGCGCGCGGCGTCGGCGACGGCCGCCATCAGGTCACGGCCGTACCCCTTGCCCTGGTGCCTCGGGTGCACCATCACCGTGTAGACCCACAGCCAGTGGGTCTGCAGCCGGTGGGCGTTGAACGTGAGGAACGCGGTCGCGGCGACCCGCCCCTCCTCGTCGTGCCCGACGAGCAGCCTGGCGGCGCCGACCGCGAGGTTCACGAACTGTTTCACCAGCTCGGGACGTATCTCGTCACGCGTGACGGGCGCCACGAAGCCGACGGCGCCGCCCGCGTTGGTGACGTCGGTCCAGAGGTCGAGGATGCCGTCGCGGAGGGGGGTGTCGACG
The DNA here is from genome assembly GCF_002954775.1 of Streptomyces geranii. Lineage (GTDB taxonomy): Bacteria > Actinomycetota > Actinomycetes > Streptomycetales > Streptomycetaceae > Streptomyces > Streptomyces geranii. Next base: position 144,986 of record NZ_PJME01000019.1, on the reverse strand, counting down.
GCGGGGTCGAGGGTGAAGGTAAGAGTCACTGGGCAATGGTAACCCTTACCTTAGCGCGGGCCCCTTCCGAGAGGGGCCCCACTGGAGACTGGCCCTCACACCCGCATCGGCTGCGGCGAGTCCCGACGCGCCGGGTCCGGGCCGTCGTACTCCCGGATGATCTCGTACCGCGTGTTGCGCTCCACCGGCCGGAAGCCGGCGTCCCTGATCAGGTCGAGGAGGTCCTCGCGGGTGAGCTTGTTCGGGGTGCCGTAGTTGTCGGCGTCGTGGGTGATCTTGTACTCGACGACCGAGCCGTCCATGTCGTCGGCGCCGTGCAGCAGGGCGAGTTGCGCGGTCTGGACGCCGTGCATGACCCAGAAGACCTTGACGTGCGGGACGTTGTCGAAGAGCAGCCGGGAGACGGCGAAGGTCTTGAGGGCCTCGGCACCGGTCGCCATCTGCGTACGGGCCTGGAGCCTGTTCCGTACCTTGCCGTCCTGCATGTCGACGAAGTCGTGCTGGTAGCGGAGCGGGATGAAGACCTGGAAGCCGTTCGTCTCGTCCTGGAGTTCACGCAGGCGCAGGACGTGGTCGACCCTGTGCCGGGGCTCCTCGATGTGGCCGTAGAGCATCGTGCACGGGGTCTTGAGGCCCTTCTCGTGCGCGAGGCGGTGGATCCGCGACCAGTCCTCCCAGTGCGTGCGGTGGTCCACGATGTGCTGGCGGACCTCCCAGTCGAAGATCTCGGCGCCACCGCCGGTCAGGGACTCAAGACCCGCGTCGATCAGCTCGTCGAGGATCTCCGACGCCGTCAGTCCGCTGATCGTCTCGAAGTGATGGATCTCGGTCGCCGTGAACGCCTTGAGGGAGACCTCCGGAAGGGCCGCCTTCAACTCGCGCAGCGAACGCGGGTAGTACCGCCACGGGAGGTTCGGGTGCAGGCCGTTGACGATGTGCAGCTCGGTGAGGTTCTCGCCCTCCATCGCCTTGGCGAGCTTCACCGCCTCCTCGATGCGCATCGTGTACGCGTCCTTCTCGCCCGGCTTGCGCTGGAACGAGCAGTAGGCGCAGGAGGCGGTGCACACGTTGGTCATGTTGAGGTGCCGGTTGACGTTGAAGTGCACGACGTCACCGTTCTTACGGGTGCGCACCTCGTGGGCCAGTCCGCCGAGCCAGGCCAGGTCGTCCGACTCGTACAGCGCGATGCCGTCCTCGCGGGTCAGCCGCTCACCGGCCCTGACCTTCTGCTCCAGCTCGCGCTTGAGTCCGACGTCCATACCCACTCCCACACCCTTCGTCCGGCGATCCGCCAAGTCCGTCAACACGCCCAACCGTACGACCAGCCCGCTCAGACCTCCTCAGGCAGGTCTCCGACCCGGTTCTCCCACTTCGTGGAGAGCACGACGGTCGTACGGGTCCTGGAGACGCCCTGGATCCCGCTGAGCCGCCGGATGGTCTTCTCCAGACCGTCGACGTCGCTGGCCCGCACCTTGAGCATGAAGGAGTCGTCGCCCGCGATGAACCAGCAGTCCTCGATCTCCCCGAGGTCGCGGAGCCGGCGTGCCACGTCCTCGTGGTCGGCGGCGTCGGAGAGCGAGATGCCGATGAGCGCGATGACCCCGAGGCCGAGCGAGGCGGAGTCGACGGTGGCGCGGTAACCGGTGATGACACCGGCCGCCTCCAGCCGGTTGATGCGGTCGGTGACACTGGGTCCCGACAGACCGACGAGGCGCCCCAGCTCGGCGTAGGAGGCCCGGCCGTTCTCCCTCAGGGCCTGGATGAGCTGCCTGTCCACGGCGTCCATGCGATCGAGCCTTCCGATGAAGAATCCTGAGGATTGCTGAAGTTGCTGGTGCTGCTGCTGAAGTTGCGAGTGCTGGTGCGAGTGCTGCTGGAAGTGATGAGTGGTGTGTCGGCTTACTGATACGGACCCGGCGTCAGCCGTTATCAGTACGGGACGTGCGAGGAGTGGGGGCCGTCGGCCCGGCCCCGCCGCCGAGTTCGCCCTCCCAGCGGCGGTACAGCCCGTGCGGCACCCCCGCCGCGTCGAGCACGCGCCCGGCGACGAAGTCCACGAGGTCCTGGATGTGCGTGGCCCCGGCGTAGAAGGCGGGCGAGGCGGGTACGACGCTCGCGCCGGCGTCGTCCAGCGTCACGAGGTGCCGCAGCGTCTGCCCGTTGAGCGGCGACTCGCGCACGGCGACGACAAGAGCGCGCCGCTCCTTGAGGGTCACACTGGCCGCCCGCTGCAGCAGGTCCTTCGACAGCCCGAGGGCGACTCCGGCCACACAGGCGGTGGAGGCGGGCACGATCAGCATGCCCTTGGTGACGTACGACCCCGAGGACGGCCCCGCCGCGAGGTCACCGGCACTCCAGTGCCGTACGCCGCCGAGGTCCACGTCGAAGGTGTCGGGCTTGCCGTCGGCCCCACGGGCCAGCCATTCGCCCAGGTCGTCCCGCCAGTGGGCGTCCCGGAAGGCGATCCCGGTCTCGTCGAGCAGCGTCAGCCGGGAGGCCCGGGACACGACGAGGTCGACGGACTCGCCCGCGTCGAGGAGACCGCGCAGCACGGCGGCGGCGTATGGCGTGCCGGAGGCGCCGGACACCCCCACGATCCAAGGCGCGCGCGGCGTCTCTCCTGGCTTGAGTGGGTTCACGGGACCGAGCTTATCCGGCATCGTGGGGTGGGAACCGGGGGAGGGCGCCCGGGCGTTCCCTGGGGGGACGAGTTGATTCGTCCGTGATGGACGGGGTGGGGGTCCGGTATGCGCGAGAAATGGAATCCGGCGCGGCTGAGCAGACCGGTCCGGGCGGGCGCTGGCGGGCCCGCGCCGACGGGCGGCGGCCTGCTGTCCGGTGGGGAGCGCGCGCTGGCCGCAGCCAAGCTGATGCTGGCCTGGGTGGCTCTGCTGTGGCTCCTGGAGGTCGTCGACACGCTGAGCGGCCACGAGTTGGACGGCCTGGGCATCACCCCTCGTACGACCTCCGAGCTGGTCGACATCGTCCCCGCCGCCTTCATCCACTTCGGCTACGCCCATGTGGCCGCCAACAGCGTCCCCCTGCTGGTCCTGGGCTTCCTCGCGGCCCTGGGCGGCCTGCGCCGGTTCGCCGCGATCTGCGCGCTGATCATCGTGGCCGACGGCCTGGGCGTGTGGCTGACAGCCCCGGCCCCCACGAACACGGCGGGCGCCTCCGGCCTGATCTTCGGCCTCTTCGGCTACCTGCTGGTCACGGGCTTCGTGGAACGCCGCCCCCTGGGCATCGTGATCGGCGTCGTCGTGGCCGCCGTCTGGGGCACGGCGTTCCTGGCGGGCCTGTCCCCGGCCCAGACGGGCGTCAGCTGGCAGGCGCACCTGATCGGGCTGGTGGCGGGGGTGGGCGCGGCGGTCGTCTTCCGGCGCCGGACCACTGAGACGACCCGCCTGGCTCCGGGCCTGTAGGCCACTACGGCTTGAGGCCCCGGGACAGCAGGTCCAGCAGCGCGCACACGAACAGGGCGATCCCGATGAACCCGTTGACGCTGAAGAACGCCCTGTTCAGCCGTGACAGGTCATTGGGCCGCACGATCCGGTGCTCGTACACGAACGCCCCCGCCACGATCACCAGCCCCAGCCAGAAGAACGCCCCCGCGTCGGTGGCGAGCGCGTACCAGGCCAGCAGGGCCGTCGTCAGGCCGTGGCAGACCCGCGCGCCCCACACCGCCGCCGGGATGCCGAAGCGCGCCGGTACCGACAGGACGCCGGTCTCGCGGTCCGTCTCGACGTCCTGGCAGGCGTAGATCAGGTCGAAGCCGCCGATCCAGATGCCGACCGCCAGGCCCAGGATGACCGCGTCCCAGGACCAGGAACCCGTGATCGCGAGCCAGCCGCCCACCGGCCCCATCGCCTGGGCGAGGCCCAGGATGGCCTGCGGGAAGTTCGTGAACCGCTTGCCGTAGGGGTACACCACCATCGGGATCACCGCGACGGGGGCCAGCGCCAGGCACAGGGGGTTCAGCAGGGCCGCCGAGCCCAGGAAGATCACGACCGCGATCAGCGCGCCGGTCCAGGCGTGCTTCACCGACATCGCGCCCGTCACCAGCTCGCGGTGCGCCGTACGCGGGTTACGGGCGTCGATCTCGCGGTCGATGATCCGGTTGACGGCCATGGCGAAGGTGCGCAGGCCGATCATGCAGATCGTGACCAGGAGCAGCTTGCCCCAGTGGATGTTCTTGTCGGCCTGGAACATCGCCGTGAGGGCGGCGATGTAGGCGAAGGGCAGCGCGAAGATCGAGTGCTCGATCATGACGAGGCGCAAGAACGCTTTCGTGCGCCCCGGCTGGGGCAGTTCAGCGGATGCGGATGCAGCACTCACAGGCCGTATTCCTTCCAGCGTCTGTCGACCGTGGCCGCCGTCTCCGGGTCCGACACCACCATCTCCGGCCACCCGCCGTCCCGCGTGTACCCCTCCTCGGGCCACTTACGTGTCGCGTCGATGCCCGCCTTGCCGCCCCAGAACTGCTGGTACGAGGCGTGGTCGAGATGGTCCACCGGACCCTCCGCCACCGTCAGGTCGCGGGCGTAGTCCGTGTTGCCGAGCGCCCGCCAGGCGACCTCGTGCAGGTCGTGGACGTCGCAGTCGGAGTCGACGACCACGATCAGCTTGGTCAGGGACATCATGTGGGCGCCCCAGACCGCGTGCATGACCTTCTGCGCGTGCTTCGGGTACTTCTTGTCGATCGCGACGATCGCGCAGTTGTGGAAGCCGCCCGCCTCGGGCAGGTGGTAGTCCACGATGTCCGGGACGATGATCTTCAGCAGCGGGAGGAAGAAGCGCTCCGTCGCGCGGCCCAGCGGGCCGTCCTCGGTCGGCGGCCTGCCCACCACGATCGACTGGAGCAGCGGGCGCCGCCGCATCGTCACGCAGTCGATGGTCAGCGCCGGGAAGGGTTCCTGCGGCGTGTAGAAGCCCGTGTGGTCGCCGAACGGGCCCTCCGGGAGCATCTCCCCCGGCTCCAGCCAGCCCTCCAGCACGACCTCCGCCTGTGCCGGCACCTGCAACGGCACCGTCTTGCAGTCGACCATCTCGATCCGCTTGCCCGCGATGAACCCGGCGAACAGGTATTCGTCGATGTCACCGGGGAGCGGCGCGGTGGACGCGTACGTCACGGCCGGCGGGCAGCCGAAGGCGATCGCGACCGGCAGCCGCTCGCCCTTCCGAGCCGCCACCTGGTAGTGGTTCCGGCTGTCCTTGTGGATCTGCCAGTGCATCCCGATCGTGCGCTTGTCGTGCCGCTGCAGGCGGTAGAGCCCGAGGTTGCGGATGCCGCTCTCCGGGTCCTTGGTGTGCGTCAGGCCCAGGTTGAAGAAGGAGCCGCCGTCCTGCGGCCAGGTGAACAGGGCCGGGAGCCGGTCGAGGTCCACCTCGTCGCCCTTGAGGACGACCTCCTGCACCGGCGCGCTGTCCGACTTCACCTTCTTCGGCGGTACGTGCGTCATCGCGCCGAGCTTGCCGAAGGCCTCCCGCACGCCCACGAAGCCGTGCGGCAGCTCGGGCCGCAGCAGCCCGCCGATCTTGTCGCTGATGTCCTCGTACGACTTCAGTCCGAGGGATTTCAGCAGCCTGCGGTCGGTGCCGAACACGTTCATCGCCAGTGGCATCGCCGACCCGCGCACGTTCTCGAAGAGCAGCGCGGGTCCGCCTGCCTTCTGCACGCGGTCGACGATCTCCCCGACCTCCAGATACGGGTCCACCTCGGCCTTGATGCGCTTGAGGTCACCCTCGCGCTCCAGCGCCCTGAGCAGGGAGCGAAGATCGTCGTAAGCCATGCGTTCCAGTATCCGTCACCCACTACCCTGGACTGGTCAGCGGGGGCCGGACGCGACCGTCAGCGCGCCCGGACAGCGACTCAAGGGGATCGATACATGCTCCGGGTGCTGATCATCCTGGTGCCTCTCGCACTGAGCATCTACGCGTTCATCGACTGCGTCACCACGCAGGAGAAGGACGTCCGCTTCATGCCCAAGCCCGTATGGGCCATCCTGATCCTGCTGTTCCCCCTGGTCGGCTCCATCTCCTGGCTGATCATCGGCCGCGACCGCGCCACCTCCCAGCGCATGGGCGGCTCCTCGGGCGGCGGCCAGTGGGTCGCCCCGGACGACAACCCCGAGTTCCTGAAGTCCCTCAAGGACGACAAGGCCGAGAAGGCCACGGAGCCCGAAGACAGTGAACCGGTGAAGGACGACGACGCCCACCTCCGCGACTGGGAGGCCGACCTGCGCCGCCGCGAGGAGGAGCTGAAGCGCCGGGAGAACGGCGAGGAGCCCAAGGAGTAGCACCGGGGAGCAGTACAAGCTGTACGCCGACGAGCCCCCCGAAGCGGACAATGCGCCCCTGGGCCGGGCCGGACGGGGGCCGGACACTTACCTCGCATGACGACTGCTCCCGCCAGTACCCCTGCGAGCCCGGCCCCCACCTACGGCGACAAGGTCATCGCCGTGGAGACGGCGGGCGCGGAACCCATCCCGGACGCCGAACGGCACGGCGGCCCGCTCCAGTTGCTGTGGACCTGGGCCTCCCCCAACATCGAGTTCGCGACCGTCTACATCGGCGTCATCTCGGTCCTGTTCTTCGGGCTGGACTTCTGGCAGGCGTCGGCGGCCCTGCTGCTGGGCACCGCGCTCGGTGCGCTGACCCACGGGATCCTCTCCCTCGACGGCCCCCGGTTCGGCGTACCGCAGATGGTGATCGGCCGCTTCTCCTTCGGCCACAGGGGAAACCTGCTGCCCGCCGGTGTGAACGCCCTTGTCGCGGGCGTCGGTTGGTTCGCCGTCAACAGTGTGAGCGCCGCTTTCGCCCTCAACACGCTGACCGGGCTGCGTCCGCTCCCCTCCCTGCTGCTCGTGGTCGCCGCCGAGATCGTGATCGGCTTCATCGGCCACAACTTCGTCCACGCCTTCGAGAAGTACGCCTTCCCCGCGCTGGCTCTCGTCTTCCTGCTCGCCGGGGTCTGGACCTTCAAGGAGGCCGACCTCGGCGCACCCGGCGCCGGCGGCGGCATCGGCGGCTTCCTGCTCGCCTTCAGCGCCGCCTGGGGCTACACCGCCGGCTGGAACCCGGGCGCCTCCGACTACTCCCGCTACCTCCCCCGTACGGCCGACCGCTTCCGCACCGCCCTCTACCCTGCCCTCGGCCTCTTCGTCTCCGTCGCCGTCGTGGCGCTGATCGGCGCGGCCTCGGCGACGATCGTCGCTCCCGAGGGCGCGTCCCCGACGGCGGCCTTCACGGGTCATCTCCCGGGCTGGCTCAGCGACTTGGTGCTCCTGGCGATCATCCTGGGCGCGGTCTCGGCGAACGCCCTGAACGTCTACTCGTCCGCGATGTCGGTCACCTCGCTGGGCTTCCGGCTCCCGGTCTGGCTGGGGCGCGGCGCCATCGTCGTACTGTGCGGGCTCGCGGGTACGGCGGCTGCCTGGTCGTCGCTGGCGGACGCGGGGGCGGCGTACGAGGCGTTCCTGCTGGTGATCGCCTACTGGGTGGGGCCGTGGCTGGGGGTGGTGCTGGTGGAGCGGTGGCTGCGGGCGCGGACGCCTGCGGAGGTGCTGGACGCTCGGCTGTCCGACCGTTCCTTCACCAACTGGCCGGGAATCGCCGCCCTGTTGGCGGGCATCGCGGTGTCGGTGCCGCTTTTCTCCAACCAGGAGAAGTACGTGGGCTGGGTGCCGGACCGGTGGCCGTCCTTCGGCGATGTCACGTGCCTGGTGGGGTTCGGGGTGAGCGCGGGCCTCTACTGGGTGTTGCGGCGGGTACGTTGATCTGTACATGGATCGATTTGTCGATCGGCCGGGCGTACATCCCCCACACGCCCGGCGCGCTTCATCGGCTGTTCCGGTTGAGCGTTCGCCTCGATTGACCTCTGCATCAATCAGACGTCATGCGCACGTCATTTTTACGCCAAGAACAGCTTGCTCACGCGCCGCTCAGCATCGGCAGCGACGACAGGTGTTCCTCCGGGACGTCGAAGGCCTGCGTCAGGGCGCTGAGGTGCGGCGCCAGCCGGGTGGCGAGGGTGTGCAGGGCCTCCGGGATGGCGCGGACCTGCCCGGTGGTGAGGGCGTGCTCGGCGAGCAGCAGACCGCTGCGGGCGCTGATCTGACGGAGGAGGAAGAGTGCGCTCAGGTCCTCCAGGACGGCGCGGGTGATCGGGTCGGAGACCCGGGTGCAGGCGGCGAGTAAGGCGTCGGCGGCCAGGCCGACCGTGTACACCTCCACGAGGTCGAGGGCGGCGTCGGACGCGTTGTTCCAGCGGCCGAGGGCGTCGCCGCCGTCACCGCGCCGCAGGTCGCGCCGGGCGGCGAGGTGCCAGTAGCGCTCGGCCGTGGTGAGGGCCCGGCGCAGCAGGCCGGGGTCGGTGAGCGGTTCGTCGCCGGTGGCCGGGGCGGGTTCCGGCGCCAGCTCGTGGCCGAAGATCATCTCGGCGCCGGCCTTGCAGCAGATCGCCAGGTTGTCCCCCTCGGCGGTGATGCCGCCGTCCATGTTGGCGGCCATGTCGGCGAGCCCGTTGGCGGGGAACAGCCCGCGCGCACCGCAGCGTTCGCGGCTCTCGGTGGCGATCTCGCGGGCCTGCCAGGTGACCCAGGCCTTGGTGACGGCGACGGTCCGCTCGGCGTCGGCGCGTTCCTCGGGCGCGTGGGTGACCCAGCGGTCGGTGGCCGCGCGGTGCAGGAAGGTCATGGCGTAGGCGGTGGCGGTGTGGTCGAGGAGGCGGGAGTGGTGGCTGCGGTGGGCGGCGAGCGGGACGCGCTGTCCGGCGACCGGCCCGGAGATGTGCCGGGTGTGGGAGTAGCGGACGGCTATGGCGAGCGCCGTACGGGCGACGCCGACGCCGCTCGCGCTCATGCACAGTTTCCCGGCGGTGACGCGGCTGATGGCGTGCAGGAACCGCTTGCGCGGGCTGCCGACGGAGCTGACGAGACTGCCGTCGGGCAGGAGCTGTCCGTGGACGCCCTGGATGAGGGCGGTGCGGGGCAGCCGTACCTGGTCGAAGTTGGTGGCGCAGTGGTCCACGGAGGCGCCGACGCGCTCGGGCAGCAGGGTGACGGTGACGCCGGGCAGGGTGCCGTACTCGTCGCTCAGCGGGGTGAGGAAGAGGAAGGCGCCCAGGTACTTGTCGTCGACGAGCAGCCGCGCGGCGACGACGGCGGTCTTGGGGCCGCCCGCCGAGCTGGTGTTGGGCATGTACTTCTGCGCCCCTGGATGTGGCGTATGAAGGACGAACTCGTCTCTCTCCCGGTCGTACCGGGCGACCGTCTCCAGCGCCGGTACGTCGTTTCCGTGCGCGCGCTCGGTGCACAGGAACGTGCCCATACGGGTCATGGTGGTGAAGTCCGCCAGCTCGCGGGGCGGCGACACCTGGTCGTCGACGACGCTGCCGAGGAACAGGTTGTAGTGGATTCCGGCCACGGTGACGGTGGCGCCGTCGACCGGGCAGGTCCACTCGTGCAGTGCCGCGAGTCCGCGCGGATCGCTCGCGAACTCCTCGGGTGCGGGTACGTCGTCGTTCAGGGCGCGCAACCGCTCGTAGGCGAGCTGCCACCGCTGCTGCGTGCCGAGCCCGGGCCGGTACCGGAACAGTTCGTTCGAGACCGCCTTGCGCCAGCGGCCGTGGATCTCGTTTCCGTCCGAACCGTCCTGGAAGAGGAGGCTCGTGATGGCGCTTTGATCGAGGACTGGATGGGGTGTGCGTGTCTCGGTCGTCATGATGATCAAGATGCCCATCGTGCTTCTGGGATCAACCAATAGTGACCAGGAGCACTTAAGAAATTGACGAATATGCGGCATTAATGGACAGGAATCGGTCGAAGTGAGGCAATGCCGATTGAGTTTACTTCGAACATTTAATCGAATTCAGCGAGGCACCCGAAATCCGCTAACCGGAATCCAGTTCGAATGAATCGGAGTCCTGAATTCCGGTGTTACTGATGGGGTCGTTCACAGGATTCTGACTGGAACGTTGGCGCGGGACGGCCATGGCGGGTAGAAGGAGAGGCGATGACGACTCTCTCCTTCGCCACCTCCGACGCGAGCTTCGGCGCACGGCTCCTGCCCGCCGAGGCGCGTGTCCTGTACGAGGCACTGAGCTTCTGTTCCCCGACGGACGCCACCGACGCCTATCTGCGCCTGCTGCTGGGCGCCGGCCAGGCGGTGGTCGACGATCTCCTCGAACGCCTGGGTGGGCGGCACGAGGAGCCCTTCGACATCCGGTTCCGTGCGGACGAACTGCACGTGCTGCTGAGCGCGTTGACGAACGCGGCCACCCATTTCGTCCGGGCCGACGGTCGGTTCGACCCGGAGGCATTCCACATCAGGCTGGGCCACTTCCGGCAGGAGTTCGACGCGCTGGCCCTGGCCATCAACAACGCGGCGTACCTGGCGTACGAGGCGGGTACGAGCGGCGCGGACCCGGGGGCCGAGTGATACTTCGCTTTCAACTCACGCGGGACGGCGCGGAGTTCGTCGCGCGAGTGCGGCCGTACCAGGCACATGTGCTGCACCGGGCGCTGACGTTGCAGCTCGGGGAGCCGGACGCGGCGCTCGCGATCCGGCTCGGCGCGGGCCGGGGGACGGTCCGGGATCTTGCCGGGCGTTTCGGGAGTGAGTGGACGGCGACGCGCGAACTCCGGTTCGCCCTGGGCGAGTTGCATGTGCTGCACGGTGCGCTGACGGGCGCGGCGGTGCTGTTCGTGGAGCGGGGTCTGTTCTCGGAGAGGGCGTTCCACGAGGCGACGGAGTCGTACCGCGAGCACTTCGACGCGCTGGCGGCAGGGCTGGTCGAGGCGGTGTCGCCCCCGGACACCCCGGACATCGCAGTCGCCCCGGACCCCGCATCACCCCAGTCACCCCAGTCACCCCAGTCACCGCAGTCACCCTCGGCGCATTGAACTACCCTCACCGGACAGGCAGTTGACCGGAGGGAACGCAGGGTGAGTCAGGATCACGTCCGGATCGAGGACATCGACACCAGCAAGCCGCACCCCGCCCGGATCTACGACTATCTGCTGGGCGGCAAGGACAACTACGAGGTCGATCAGCAGGCGGGCGAGGCGCTGGCCGCCGCCGCGCCCGAGGTGCGGGTCGGGTTGCGGGCCAACCGGGCCTTCATGCGGCGGGCCGTGCGGCACGTGGTCGGCGGTGGTGTGCGCCAGATCCTCGACATCGGCACCGGGCTGCCCACCTCGCCCAATGTGCACGAGGTCGCGCAGGAGCTGGTGCCGGCGGTGCGGGTCGCGTACGTCGACAACGACCCGATCGTGAAGGCGCACGCCGACGCCCTGCTCAGCCGCACCGGCGGCGGGACGAGCACCGTACTCGCCGATCTGCGCGATCCGCGGGCCGTCCTGGACCACCCCGACGTCCGCCGGGTCATCGACTTCGACGAGCCGGTCGCGCTGCTGCTGGTGGCCGTCGTCCACTTCCTGACCGACGCGGACCGGCCCGGGGAGATCCTCGCGACCCTGCGCGACGCGCTGCCGACCGGCAGTTTCCTGGTCCTCTCGCACGCCACGGGCGACTTCGCGGACCGCACGGACGCGCAGGCGGAGTACAGCAGGAAGGCCACCGCCAGCCTGAATCTGCGTCCCCGCGCCGAGGTGGAGCGGTTCTTCGACGGCTTCGAACTGGTCGAGCCGGGGCTGATCCAGGTCCCGTTCTGGCGGCCGGACGGGCCGGCGCCGGAGCGGGCCGGGGAGATCGGCATCTACGGGGGTGTGGCCCGCAAAAACGGGTGACCTACGGCACCCGGCGGGGTGCATCATCCGTCCATGAGCCTTCGCACCCACTGGATCACCCGGGCGGAAGAACCCGGCACCGGCGACGCCGCCGCCATCCGCACGATCGACCTGGCGGCCTTCGACACCCCGCTGGAGGCCGACCTCGTCGAGGCCCTGCGCACCGACACCACCGCCTGGATCGGCGGCCTGTCGATCGTCGCCGCCGCTCCGGACGGCACGGTCGCGGGCCACGCGCTCCTCACCCGCTGCCACATCGGCGACACCCCGGCCCTGTGTCTGGGCCCGGTCGCCGTGCTCCCCGAGCACCAGAGGACGGGGGCCGGTGCGGCGGCGATCCGTACGGCACTCAAGGCGGCCGGGGACGCGGGCGAGCGCTACGTCACGGTGCTCGGGCACCCGGCGTACTACCCACGGTTCGGCTTCACCCGGGCCTCCGCCCACGGCATCGGCGTCACGTTCGACGTACCGGACGAGGCGATGATGGCCCTCGCCCTCGACGCCCCCGCGCATCCACTCCCCGGCGGGACCGTCCGGTACGCGGCGGCGTTCGGGGTCTAGTGTCCGGAGGCCCGGCGCCGAGGGCGGGTTCACCCGGCGCCGCGCCTCACCCGACCGAGTACGGACGGCGTCCTGTCGTCACCCGATCCGACCGTCACGGCGTCGGCCATGACAGTCGGATCGGAACAGCGGTCCGGTGTCAGGGGGCTGTCGCCGCCCCGCCACCTGCCGTCAGCCGCGTGGCGCTCACTCGAAGTACATGCCAAGAGTGCCGCCGAAGACCCAGAAGGCGCTCCGCCACTGGTTGCCGAGGAAGGTGCCCTGGGAGTCGTAGAAGCTGATGCTGATCCAGCCCTGCCACCACCAGTCGGGCACGATCCCACAGCGGTACTTCCCGACCTGCTTGTCGAAGTTGTCCCACGGCGACCACACGTAGTCGCCGTTCTGGTTCGTGCCGTCGATCGTGTAGTACTGGATGTCCTAGTGGCCGGGGGCCAGACACACCTCGACCTGAGCCGAACCCGCGGCGGCTGCCTGCGGCGCCGCGACAGGCGACATCAGCAAAGCCAACGCCGCGATGACCAGCCCCAGCGCCGCCAGGACCGCTCGCCCCCGAGTCCATCTCTGTCCGATCCATCTCTGTCCGACGAGATTCACTGCGTTCTCCTTGCTGGATCCCATTGCCGTCGCTTCCCCGGTCGAGCCGGCCGCTGTGAACCGCTACTGACCCGCTACTGACCCGCTGCTGACCCGCTGCTGACCCGCGACGATGACGATCACGAAGCTAGGCCTCGGTAGTGCAGAAAGAATGCTCTCGCCCGACGACCGACTCCCGGCACTCACCCGCGGCACCATTCGGCGCCATCTGACGCCATCTGACACCACTAGGTGCCATCGAGGCTTGCATTGGCGCCATGACGGTGCCACACTGGCGTTATGGACCTCACCCCGTACGTCGACTCCCTCCGCCGTGAACTCGCGGTGGCCGCCGAAGCCGGTGGCGTCGAAGCCCGTGAGCTGGCCGACAGACTCACCGCTCCCCTGGAGTCGGCGACCCGGCTGATCATGCTCAACGTGCTCTCCGCCGCGACAGACGAGATCACCCGCGAACTCGCCCCCGGTTCGGTCGACGTCCGGCTGCGCGGGCTCGACCCCGACTTCGTGGTGACACCACCGCCCAGCTACGACGGCGCCACCGCCGAGCAGGCCGCACCCGCCGAACCACTCAGGGCTCCTGCCTCGGCCCCGGCCGACGGCGACGAGGGCGGCATCGCCCGCGTCAACCTGCGGCTGCCGGCCCACCTCAAGGCCCGAGCCGAGGAGGCCGCCGCCCACGAGGGCCTGTCGGTCAACGCGTGGCTCGTGCGCGCCGTGTCGGCGGCGGTCGACGGCGGCACCCGGCCACGTACGCCGGAGAAGACGCAGTCCGTCGGACAGAGCTTCACCGGCTGGGTGCGCTAGCCGCACCCCGGCCCAGACCGGACAACCCGCATCTCTCCACCCGCATCTCTTCACCCACACCACGTCCCACCAGCAGGGACGCCCCAACGAGCCACGAGGACGGGACAGCCATGCCTTCTTTCGACACTCCCGAACCGATCTCCGTCACCGCCTACGTGTACGCCGGTTCCATCCAGTTCACGGCGGGCGACCGCGCCGACACCGTCGTCGAGGTGCGGCCCCGCGACCCGAAGAAGGACCTGGACGTCCGGACGGCCGACCAGACCGAGGTCACCCACACCGGCGGCACCCTGACCGTCACCACCCCCAAGGCCAACCTGCTCGGGCGCGGCGGCACCGTCGACATCTCGGTGGAACTGCCCACGGGCTCGAACATCGACGTGACCGGCGCCGCCGCCAGGGTGCTCGGCGAGGGGCGGCTCGGCGACGTACGCGTGAAGAGTTCGGCCGGTGACGTCCGCCTCGACACGACCGGCCCGTTGCAGCTGAAGGTGTCGCACGGTTCGACCTTCGTCGACCGGGTCGACGGCCCGGCCGAGATCACCAGCAGCACCGGCGACGTACGCGTCCGCCTCGTCGACGGCTCGGCCGTGCTGAAGAACTCGCACGGCGCCACGACCGTCGGCGCGGTCACCGGCGACCTGCGGGTGAATGGTGCCAACGGTGCCATCGACATCGCCCGCGCCGATTCCTCGGTCACCGGCACCACCACCAACGGCCTGCTCCGTATCGCCGAAGTGGCCCGGGGCAGCGTCCAGTTGGAGACCTCCAACGGCTCGATCGAGGTCGGCATCCGCGAGGGCTCCGCCGCCTGGCTCGACGTCAGCTCCAACCGAGGGCAGGTGCGCAACGCGCTCACCGCGTCCGAGGCGCCGGAGCAGTCCGGGGACAGCGTCAAGGTCCACGCCCGGACCAACTGGGGCAACATCGACATCGTTCGGGCCAAGGGTGGTAAGGGCTGAGGGTTCCCTCCGCACCCAGCACCTCGGCACCTCCGGCACCATTCCCCTCCCTGCAGCTTCCCCTTCCCCCTCATCTCCCTTCTCCGGAGGGCCACATGCCTTCATCTGTCATGCCCACGTCCAGCAACATCACCAGCGCCGCCATCGCGGCCCAGGGGCTGCGCAAGGCCTACGGCGACAAGACCGTCCTCGACGGCATCGATCTACGCATCCCCGCCGGGTCCGTCTTCGCGCTCCTCGGGCCGAACGGGGCCGGCAAGACCACCGCCGTCAAGATCCTCTCCACCCTCATCTCCGCCGACGACGGTCAGGCCCAGGTCGGCGGCCACGACCTCGCCACCGACCCGCAGGCCGTACGGGCCGCGATCGGCGTCACCGGGCAGTTCTCCGCCGTGGACGGACTGATCACCGGCGAGGAGAACATGCTCCTCATGGCCGACCTGCACCACCTGCCCCGGGACGAGGGCAGGAAGGTCGCCGCCGAGCTGCTGGAGCGGTTCGATCTCACGGACGCCGCGAAGAAGCCCGCCTCCACCTACTCCGGCGGCATGAAGCGCCGACTCGACCTCGCCATGACCCTCGTCGGCAACCCCCGGATCATCTTCCTCGACGAGCCCACCACCGGACTCGACCCCCGCAGCAGGCACAACATGTGGGGCATCATCCGGGGGCTCGTCGCCGACGGCGTCACCGTCTTCCTCACCACCCAGTACCTCGAAGAAGCCGACGAACTCGCCGACCGCATCGCGGTGTTGAACGACGGCAAGCTCGTCGCCGAGGGCAGCGCGGAGGAATTGAAACGCCTCATCCCCGGCGGACACGTCCGGCTCCGCTTCACCGACCCCGACGCCTACCAGTCCGCCGCCACCGCCCTGCGCGAGGTCACCCGCGACGACGAGGCACTCGCCCTCCAGATCCCCAGCGACGGCAGCCAGCGCGAACTCCGCTCCACCCTCGACTGGTTGGACTCGCTAGGGATCGAGGCGGACGAACTCACCGTCCACACCCCGGACTTGGACGACGTGTTCTTCGCCCTCACCGGCCCGACCAGCGGGACCAGCCCGGCCTACCACCCGGCCAATACCACCGACTCGCCCAAGGAGAACGCCCGATGAGCACCCTCTCCCTCGCCGTCCGCGACTCCAACACCATGCTGCGCCGCAACCTGCTCCACGCCCGCCGCTACCCCTCCCTCACCCTCAACCTCCTGCTGACCCCGGTCATGCTGCTCCTCCTCTTCGTCTACATCTTCGGCGGCGCGATGAGCGCGGGCATCGGCAGCAGCGGCGGTATCGGAAGCGCCGGGGGCGGCGGTGGGGCGGACCGTGCCGCCTACATCGCGTACCTCGTCCCGGGCATCCTGCTGATGACGATCGGCTCGACCACCATCGGCACGGCCGTCTCCGTCTCGATGGACATGAACGAGGGGATCATCGCCCGTTTCCGCACGATGGCGATCCACCGCGGCTCGGTGCTCGTCGGGCATGTCGTCGGCAGCGTGATGCAGGTGCTGGCCAGCCTGCTTCTCGTCGGCGGCGTCGGTGTGGCCATCGGGTTCCGCTCCACCGACGCCACCGCACTGGAGTGGCTGGCCGCCTTCGGCCTGCTCGTGCTGTTCGCCCTGGCGCTGACCTGGATCGCGGTCGGGATGGGCCTGTCCAGCCCGAACCCCGAGGCCGCCAGCAACACGGCCATGCCGTTGATCTTCCTGCCGCTGATCTCCAGCACCTTCGTGCCGATCGACGCGATGCCGGGCTGGTTCCAGCCGATCGCCCAGTACCAGCCCTTCACCCCGGCCATCGAGACCCTGCGCGGGCTGCTCCTCGGCACCGAGATCGGCAACAACGGCTGGATCGCAGTCGCCTGGTGCGTGGCGCTGGCCGCGCTCGGTTACCGCTGGTCGAGGTCGCTCTTCGACCGCGACTCGAAGTGACTCGAAGCGACTCGAAGTAACGGCAAAAAAAGTCGTACGACGATGTCGAGAACCCGCGCCCCGCTCCGTCCCTGGTGTGAACGCGACCAGAATGGGCCGCACAGGCACAACCCAGGAGACACACCATGGCCAAGTACCTGCTGCTCAAGCACTACCGAGGCGCCCCGGCCGCCGTCAACGACGTCCCCATGGACAAGTGGACGCAGGACGAGATCACGGCGCACATCCAGTACATGCGGGACTTCGCGGACCGGCTGGAGAAGACGGGCGAGTTCGTCGGCGGTGAGGCGGTGGCCCCCGAGGGGGCGTGGGTCCGGTACGACGGTGAGGGGCGCCCGCCGGTCACCGACGGGCCGTTCGCCGAGACCAAGGACCTGATCGCCGGCTGGATGATCATCGACGTCGACACGTACGACCGGGCAGTCCAGCTGGCCGGGGAGCTGTCGGCGGCGCCCGGAGCGGGCGGCAAGCCGATCCACGAGTGGCTGGAGGTACGCCCGTTCCTGGCGGCGCCCCCCACCATCCCGGACTGCCCCCACTGATGACGTCACCGAACAATTCGACGTCATCGGCGTCACCGGCCCCGTCGGAGTCATCGGAGTCATCGGAGTCGTCGATGAACGAGGCCCTGCTACGGAGCCTCACCCCGAGCGTGCTCACCGTCCTCGTCCGCCGCGGAGCAGATTTCGCGGCGGCCGAGGACGCGGTGCAGGACGCCCTGGTCGAGGCGGTACGCGTCTGGCCGGCCGACCCGCCCAGGGACCCGAAGGGCTGGCTGGTCACGGTGGCCTGGCGCCGCTTCCTGGACGCGACCCGGGCGGACACCGCCCGCCGTCGGCGGGAGGACCGCGTGGACGAGGAACCGGCCCCGGGCCCCGCCCCCGCCGCGGACGACACCCTCCAGCTCTACTTCCTCTGCGCCCACCCGTCCCTCACCCCCTCCTCGGCGGTGGCCCTCACGCTCCGCGCGGTCGGCGGGCTCACCACCCGCCAGATCGCGCAGGCGTACCTGGTCCCCGAGGCGACGATGGCGCAGCGCATCAGCAGGGCGAAGCGCACGGTGTCCGGCGTACGACTGGACCGCCCCGGCGACGTCTCGACCGTCCTGCGCGTCCTCTACCTGGTCTTCAACGAGGGCTACTCCGGTGACGTGGACCTGTCTGCCGAGGCGATCCGCCTGACCCGGCAACTGGCGACGACGATCGACCACCCCGAGGTGGCGGGCCTGCTGGCCCTGATGCTGCTCCACCACGCGAGACGGGAGGCCCGCACGACCCCCGACGGCAGCTTGGTGCCCCTGGCGGACCAGAACAGAGCCCTCTGGGACACGACCGCGATCACCGAAGGCGTGGCAATCCTCCAGACGGCGCTCTCCCGGGACCGCCTGGGCGAGTTCCAGGCCCAGGCGGCCATCGCGGCACTCCACGCGGACGCGCCGACCGCCGGGGAGACGGACTGGGTCCAGATCGTGGAGTGGTACGACGAGTTGGCCGGCCTGACGGACAACCCGGTGGTCCAGCTGAACCGAGCGGTGGCGGTGGGCGAGGCGGACGGCCCACGGGCGGGCCTGGCGGCCCTGTCGAAACTGGACGACTCACTCCCCCGCCACACGGCGGTGGCGGCCTACCTGCACGAACGAGACGGCGACACGAAAACGGCGGCACGCCTATACACGGAGGCAGCCCAAAAGGCCCCCAACCTGGCAGAACGCAACCACCTGACCCGCCAGGCGGCCCGCCTCAACGCCAGCCGCTGAAGGCGACGTCAGCGAGAGTCGCCCTCGGGCTCAGGGCGCGGGAGTTCGTCGAGGTCGAGGGTGAAGACGCGGCCGTCGGCCAGGGGAATGGGGAGCTTGCCGGTGCCGTACTTGTGGGTGTGCGCCGCGATGTAACCGGTGGCGGTCGGCTGGGAGTGCAGGACGACTTCCTGGGCGTAGGGATCAACGACCAGGTAGACGGGGATGCCGTAGCGGCCGTACTTCGCGGTGCAGTCGTCGTAGTCCTTGCGCGCGGAGGAGGTCGAGACGACCTCGGAGATCAGCAGGACGTCCTCGAAGCTGTAACGCTTACCTTCCTTGCGGGCGTCCTCGCGCAGGATGGCCAGGTCAGGGGCGGAGTTCTCGTCGGCGGGGAAGTCGATGCAGACGTCGGAGACGGTCTTCGCACGGCGCCCGAGGGACACGCTCGTGCCGTACTGCATCACCTTGATCGTGCTGGAGTGCTCGAAGCTCCGCGGGGTCAGGATCACCTTGCCGTCGACCCCGAACAGGGCCGTGTACCCCTCAGGGAACTGGGTGCGCATGATCGCGTCGACGCTCACGGACTGCTCCTTCCGGCGCCCGGTCAGGACACACCCGTCAGCGAGCCGTGAACGCCACGAACTCCGCCCAGGCGGCACGGGTTACGACAACCACCGGACCGCCGGGAGCGACCTTGCTGTCACGCACCGGGACGACGCCGGGGAATCCGGGGGCCACTTCGATGCATGGCTGTGGCGTGCGTAATCGGCTGGATCATTGGTGAAGTGCCCCTGGCTCAGCGACTCCGAGTACACCCAGCGCTCACCGGCGAGGTCGATCAGGGACATGGAACTCTTCGGCGGGACGAGCCCGAGCGCCGCGTTGCTGACCCCCGTCCCGGAACCGTCCTCCGCGTTACGTCGTGCCACGCGTCCTCCCGATGAACCCTCTTGTGCCAGTACCCCGTTCGCACGCCTCATGCGTTGAACCGGACCGTTCCCCTCAGCCACTCTCGATACACCCAGAGTAATGACGAGTGGTGACGTATGTACGGAGTTGGCGCATGACGACAGAGGAACAGCGGCAGGTCGAGGCCGACCGCAGTCGCGAGGCCGACACCAACGTGCTGCTCCGACGCCACCAGCGCCAGGCCCACCCCGGCGCGAGCAGGCGCCGTATCTTCCGGTACCTGCCCTACGTCGTCGTCCAGGACGGCTCCGCCGAGCCGGAGTACGAGGCGCACTGCGTCTCGGGCGACGAGGACGAATGCGGGGCCGGGTCGGGACGGCACCCGGACCCGGCGAAGGTCGAGGAGTGGCAGCGCCTGCACACCCAGGAGACCCACCACACCCGCTACCGCCGCAGCTTCGCCGACTACTCCGTGCTGGAGCCGATGGGGTGAGCGGGTCGGCGGGCCTCAGTCGGCGAGGAAACGGTGGGCCGCCAGGCCCAGCGTCCCGAGGCCCAGAAAGGCCGCCCCGCCCGCCCCCAGCGCGGTGGGCAGATCGCTCCCCACCGCTTGGAACAGCGTGAACGCGGCGACTGCCGCCACGGCTCCGGCGAGCCAGATGACCGCCAGCCACACCGCACGCAAGGACCGCCCGTCACCCGTCATTGTCCGTCCCCCGTTCTTTCTGTCCGTGGGGGCGGCCGAGCGGCGTACGCGCCGTGGAAGCGTCGCCCGCCACGAGCGGAGCGCACCCCCACCGGTACTCGGCGCCCCTGTCCGCCTCGCACGGTTACGACCGTACGGGGGTAGACCGTCCTCGTCGGCATGTGCTGCCACTCCCGGTCGGCGCTGCAATAAATGGCGGCCGGGACCGATGGGGGGGGAGGCGCCGGCATGTCACCACACCGTGCCCGAGGGCGGCCGTACGGGGCACCCGACCAGAACCGCGCCAACTCGGCCGACGCGCCCGCCAGTTCACGTACCGCCTGGCTGCTGCGCGTGAACCGGCTGCACGGGCCCGAGCCGAAGTGGGTCGCCCTGACCGCCTTCGCCCAGGCCTTTCCCGGCGGGCTGTGGACGGGCGACGTGAGCACCAGCACCGTCTCGCGGTGGGAACGGGGCCGAACCGACGTACCCATCATGGCAGTTCGGCGGTACGAGGAGATGCTGCGCCTGACCCACAGCTCCCTGTCCTCCACCGTCGACATGCTCAACCGCTACGCCAACGGAGTCGTCCGCTCGCACCAGTTGACGCCCCGGCGGGCCCGGCGGCCCGCGTCCGGAGCCCAGCGGACCAGAGCGCTCCTCGAACGGGCCCTGGGCGACGCCCTGATGGGCGGAGCCGAGTGGGACGAGTTCACCGCCAGCCTCGCCGCGTACCCCGCTCCCCTGCGCGCGGACTCCGACTGGAGTGCCCTCGCCGAACGGCTCGTCATGGAGACCCTGTTGTCGGAGGGCGTGCCGTGGCGGCTGCGGCACGAGAGCCTCAGCCGCCTGCTGACGCATCCGGCGGCCCGGCCCGCGATGGTCTCCGCGTGCCTGGACTGGGCCCGCGACGGGTCCAGCCCGCCGCTGATCGAGGCCATGAGCCTGCTCGACGCCAGTTCCCATCCCGACGCCGCGGCCGGTGTCCTCGGCCAGCTGGAGCATCCGTCCACCGACAAGGCCCACCTCGGCGCGCTGCTGGCCTGCGTCCGCAAGGTGCCCCTCGGCCACTTCTCCGACCGCCAGTTGCGCCGGGTCGCCCTGGTCACGGCCGAGCTGCTGCACCAGCACGACGAACTCCACGTTCAGACAGGGGAGTTGGCCGCGAGTGTGCTGCGCGGCCTCCCACCCGGTGCCGTACCCGCCTCGGTACGGTCGGCGGTACGCCGGCTGCCGAGCGCGCGGACCGGCCGGCCGCCGTCGCCGCACCGGGACGTCGCCGACCGCGTCGCCCTCACCGCCGTGAGCGGTATGCCACGGCAGACACCGCAGTACGAGGAGGTCCTGCTGCCCGCCCTGCTGGCGGAGGTGCTGTTCGGGTCGCAGCCGGACGAGCGGATCTTCACCGCGATGCTCATCGCGAGCACGCCCTACCGCCCTCGCGTCGCGGCCTCGCTGGCACACGAGTTGGCCCGTATGCCGGTGGCCCGGGACCCGGAACTCGCCACCCGCATCCTGTCGGCGCTCGCGTCCCTGGGCGGCCCCGACGAACGCCCCCTGGTCCAGTCCCTGGTCCTCTCCCCCTCTCTGCCCGGCGAGGTCGTCAGCGGCGCGGCCGACGCACTGGGACACATGCGGGGACGAAGCCCCGACCCGTTCTGGCGGGCCGCCCTCCACCCCCGCCGCACAGGGACGGCTCCTGACCTGCCGAAGCAGTCGCCGAGGCACGTGCCGAACGAACTCCTGTACGCCCTGGGCGTGGACAGCCGTACGTCCCTGCTCCGCGAGGTCTCGGACGATCCCGGACTGTCGGCGCAGGTGCGGGCCCGGGCCCGGTGGTGGATCGACGTGCCGGTCCACGTCCGCGAGAGCGTCACGAGACACCGGGACGACCACACGGCGTGATGCGATGTCGTGTCGAGTTGCGCGAGGTGACGTGACGCTACGCGATGTCGCCTGATGCGGCCGGGCTCAGCGGGGCTGGGCCGTCGGCCCGTCCGGTTGGTTGCGTCTTGCCTCCACCATCTCGTGGCTCAACTCCGCTGTCTCCTCCTCCGGGAGGCGTTCGAAGCCCTCCTCCGTGATCACCGAGACGATCGGGAAGATCCGGCGCCCGATGTCCGGGCCGCCCGTCGCCGAGTCGTCGTCGGCGGCGTCGTACAGGGCCTGGAGGGCGGCGAGGGCCGCCTCGCGGCGGGACAGGTTCTCGCGGTACAGCTTCTTCAACGCGCCCCGGGCGTACGGCGATCCGGACCCCTCCGCGTGGAACCCGAACTTCTCGTACGTCCCGCCGACGACGTCGTACCCGAAGATCCGCCCCCGCCCGCTCCCTCCTTCGCCGTCGCCGGGCTCGTATCCGGCGAGCAACGGCACCACCGCCAGCCCCTGCATCGCCTGGTCCAGGTTCTGCCGGATCATGGCGGCGAGCCGGGTGGCCTTGGCCCGCAGGGACATCGCGGCGCCCTCGATCTTCTCGAAGTGGGTCAGCTCCACCTGGAAGAGCTTCACCATGTCCAGCGCCATCCCGACACTGCCCGCGAAGGCGACCGCCGTGTACTCGTCGGCGGGGTGCACCTTCTCCAGGTCCCGCTGGGCGATCAGGTTGCCCATGGTGGCCCTGCGGTCACCGGCGAGCAGCACGCCGTCGCGGTAGGTCAGCGCCAACACCGTTGTGCCGTGCGGGAATCGGTCCGGGTCGGGGCGGGTGCCCGGAGGCAGGAACTGGTCGTCCCTGTGCAGCAGTTCGGGCCGGTGCGCCGCCAGGAACTCCGTGAACGACGAACTCCCGGGCGTGAAGAACTCCCCGCCCAACCGCCCGCCCAACCCGTCGAATCGACTCTCCGTCATTTCCGCCCCGCCTCCCCCTCGCCGATGAACGACTCCTACCAGGCGGCGCCGCCCGGGAAACCGTCCCCGCGCAGGAACGCCCCCGTCCGGGACCCGGCCACCTCCGCCACCTGCTCCGGCGTCCCCTCCGCCACCACCAGCCCGCCCCCGGCGCCGCCCTCCGGGCCGAGGTCGACGAGCCAGTCGGAGGCCCGCATGACGTCGAGGTTGTGCTCGATCGTGACGACCGAGTGCCCCGCGTCGACGAGTCGTTGGAGTACGTCGAGCAGGCGGGCGGTGTCGGCGGCGTGCAGGCCGGTGGTCGGTTCGTCGAGGAGGTACAGGGTGCGGCCGGTCGCTCGGCGCCCCAACTCCTTGGCCAGCTTGAGGCGTTGGGCCTCGCCGCCGGAGAGGGTGGTGGCCGGCTGACCCAGCGGGAGATAGCCGAGGCCCACGTCCGAGAGGCGTTGGAGGCGGGCCGCGACCTGCCGTACGCCCCGGAAGACGGTCAGCGCCTCGTCGACCGTCGCGGCCAGCACCTCGGCGATGGAGTAACCCTCGTAGCGGACCGCGAGGACCTCGCTCCCGAAGCGACGGCCCTGACAGTCCGGGCACCGCACCTCCACGGCGGGCAGGAAGTGCATGTGCACGGCGAGCACGCCCGCCCCCTCGCACCGCTCGCAGCGCCCGCCGGGCACGTTGAAGGAGAAGGAGGCCGGCGTCAGCCCCCGCACTCCCGCCTGCGCCTGCGCGGCGAACAGTTCGCGCACCGGCGTGAACACATCCGAGTACGTCGCCGCGTTCGAGCGCGGCAGACGGCTGATGGGTTCCTGGTCGATGGTGACGACTTTGTCGAGGTGCTCCCACCCGTCGATACGGTCGTGCTCCCCCGCCGAAACCGACACCGAACCTGACTCCGCCGACGCCCGCGCCGGGTCGAGGCGTTGCCGCGCCACCCGCCCCAACACGTCCAGTATCAGCGTCGACTTGCCCGACCCGGACGGCCCGGTGACCGTCACCAGCCGCCCGAGCGGAATCCGCACGGTGACGTCCCGGAGGTTGTGCGCACGAACTCCGCGCATCACCAATTCCCCTTCTGCCGCCGGCCGTTCCTTCCGTGCGGGCTGCCGCAGCCGCCCCGACAGATACGCCCCCGTCACCGACCCCTCCGTCGCCGCCACCTCCTCCGGCGTCCCCGAGGCGACGACCCGGCCGCCGTCCCGCCCGGCGCCCGGACCGATGTCGACGACGTGATCGGCGGCCCACAGGACGTCCAGGTCGTGCTCGATGACGAGGACCGTGTTGCCGAGGTCGCGCAGGCGGCGCAGTACGTGGACGAGGCGGGCGGTGTCGGCGGGGTGCAGTCCGATGGTCGGCTCGTCGAGGACGTACAGCATGCCGGTGAGGCCGGAGCCGAGCAGGGCGGCGAGGCGCAGCCGCTGTGACTCCCCGGCGGAGAGGCTGACGCTCGACTGGTCGAGGGTCAGATAGCCGACCCCGGTGTCGACGAGCCGCCGTACCCGCTCCGCCAGGTCGGCCACGACGGGCTCGGCGAGCCGCCACTCGCCCTCGGTGGCACGGGACGCCAACCCACCTACCCAGTCGGCGAGTTCGGCGAGCGGCAGGCGGGCCGCGTCCGTGATCCCGAGCCCGTGCACGGTGACGGCCCGGCTCTCGCTGCGCAGCCGGGTCCCGGCGCAGTCCCCGCAGACCTCCTTGACCATCGAACGCTCGGCCTTCTGCCGGTAGTCGGTGTCGTCGATACGGTCGGCGTAGCGCCGCATGAAGGCGGTGACGACACCTTCGAAGCGGCCTGCGGAGACGGTGGCCGGGGGTTCGATGCCACCGGCGGGCAAGTGGCGCGTGAACTCGGGCGACTCGACCCCGTACAGGAGCAAGTCCCGTGCGGCCGGTGCCAGTTCGGCCACCGGTAGGTCGACGTCGAAGGCTAGGCCGTAGTGCAGGCCCGCTGCCCGCAGCAACTGCACGTTCCGCTCGACGAGTTGGCGCGGCCAGCCGCGTACCGCCCCGGCGGTGACGCTCGACTCCTCGTCCACCAGGGTTCGTACGTCCACCCTGATCACCTCGCCGAGGCCGGTGCAGGAGGGGCAGGCACCGGCGGGCTTGTTGAAGGAGAAGGAGCCCATGGGGAGTTCGGGCACGGAGGCGGCGCAGTGCGGGCAGTTCGCGGGCGCGGCGGGCTCTCCGCAGTCCGGGCAGGGGCGTACGCCGATGCGGGACCACAGCAGCCGCAGGTAGGTGAAGACCTCGGTCGCCGTACCGACCGTCGAACGCGGGCCGCGTCCCGCCGGCCGCTGATCGATGCTGACGGACGGCGAGAGCCCGGTGATGGAGTCGACGGAGGGCCGACTGACCCCGGCGGTCGCGACACCCCACGCCTCCATGTACTGCCGGTGGCTCTCGCGGTGCAGGGTGTCGAGGGCGAGCGTGGACTTGCCGGAACCGGAGAGACCGGTCATGACGACCAGTTTCCGCTTGGGGATCGTGAGCGAGACGTTCTTCAGGTTGTGGAGACGGGCGCCTTTGATGTGCATGACGGAGGTGCGGTCAGCTGAGGCTTCATCCATACCTTCAAGTTTTTCATTGAAGTTCCTGTTGGGACTTTGGGGCGCAAAGTCTGGGCTCTACTGCCCCTAAGCTTCAAATCCGTGATGAACCATGAATCATGAACCGCGACTCCGTCCCGTCGACCTGGCCCGGCTGTCGGGACTGTCGACGCAGCAGATCCGGAACTACGAGGACGCGGGCGTCCTGCCCCCGGCGGCGCGGACGGAGTCCGGATACCGGGTCTTCGGGGACGCACACCGGCGCGCGCTGCTGACGTACCGGGCACTCCAGGCCGGTTACGGCCCACTGGCGGCGACCGCAGTCATGCGCGCCGTGCACGGCGGCGACGTACCGGGCGCCCTCGCGCTGGTCGACGAGGCGCACGCCGGGATGCACGAGCAGCGGACGGCACTGCGGGCGACCCGCGAGGCCCTGGAGGCACTGGCCGGCCGCAGGCCCCCGCCGCAACCGACACCACCGACACCCGGTACGGCCGACCTGCGCATCGGCGAGGTGGCCGCGCTGCTCGGCGTACGGACGTCCGCCCTACGCGTGTGGGAGTCGGCGGGACTCCTCACCCCGCCCCGCGAACGAGGCACCCGCTACCGGCAGTTCGGCCCCGACGACATCCGCGACGCCCGGCTGATCCACACCCTCCGCCGCAGCCACTACCTCCTCGACCAGATCCGCCCGGTACTGGACGAACTCCGCCGCGAGGGCAGCACGGAGGCCCTGCGGGCGGCGGTCGCGACCCGTGGGGAGGCTTTGGCGGGGCGCACGCGGGCGATGCTGACGGGGGCGGGGCGGTTGGCGGAGTACATCGAGTACGTCGAGCAGGGCACCGCCGACAGCAACTGACTTGCACGGGGCATCAGTTGACCTGCCTCCGAGGCCCGCGGATGCATCCCCAGCCCATGCTCCGCGCACATGGGCACCATCCTCCCTAAGGCATCAGCCGCCGTATCAGCTGCCGCATCACCGTACGCGGCAGCGCCGGATTGCTCGCCGCCGCCCGTGCCACCTGGTGGTCCTCGTCGGCGAGCAGCTCGACGACCGCCTCGGGCAGGAGTGCGGGGTGTCCCGCTGCGGCGGATCTCCCGTCGGTGACCGCCAGGCAGGCGAGCAGGGCCTGCGGGGTCGCGTGCGGATGTCGGGCGATCTCGCGGAACGCCTTGTGCACAGGCGGCCGGTGGCGGGTCAGGTCCTCCAACAGGGCCCCGGACGCACCCGGGTTGCTCGCCACCTTGGCCAGGACCCGGACCCCGTGCCGGTCGACCATGGCACGCAACCGCGCCTCGGAGAGGCCGGGGTGCGGGGCGATGGTCTTGAGGACCTTCGCGTCGGGGTCGGTGGCGAGCGCGTCGCGGATACCGGCGGGCAGGTCTCGGCGGACGGCCAGGAGCATGCGTACGGTCGAATCCCTCGACCGGGCCAGCTCCTCCGACTCGGCGGGGGTCGCCGTCGCGATCCGCGGGAGCAGGACGGCGCCGATCTTCGTGGTGGCGACCAGGCGGGTGAGGAGGTCGAGCGGCACGTTCGGGTTGTGCGCGAGGTGGCGTCGTACGTCCGGGTCCTCGTCCTCGGCCAGTACAAGCATCAGGGCGTCGTCGGTCGTCGCCGGGTTCTCGGCGAGGTCGGCGCGGACGCACGGCACGGGGTCGGCGGCGAGGCGTCGGCCCAACTCCGGGGGGAGGTCGGGGCGTTGGGCGAGGGCCTGGCGGAGCATCGGCGACGGGTGGTCCGCGAAGGCGACCGCGGCTTCGGTGGGGGTCGAGGGGTTCCGCAGGGCCGCGTGCTGTATGTGGAGGACGGTGATCTCGTAGGGGTCGTCGACGGAGGTGTCCGTGTCCGGTGGTGGGTCGTCGTGCCCTTCACCTGCAAGCAGAGCCAGCAGCACGGCCGGCGGCACCGCCTCGTTCCAGGCCAGTGCCCGGCGGACCTGGGCGTGCGGATGCGCCGCGAGCCTCGCGGCGATCTCGGGGGACGTCGTGCACAGGGCGAGTTCGTCGACGACCCGTACATCCGGGTCGGCGGCGAGCGTCTCGGCCACATCGAGCGGGAGCCCCTTGCAGGCGGCCAGCCGTTCCCGGCGCAGGAAACACGGGTCCGCCACCAGCACCCGGGCCCACTCCGGCTGCCCGCGCCCCTCGTCGAGCAGCGCGAGCGCGGTGTCCGGCTCGGCGACGGGATCGACGTCGGCCGCGATCAGCCGACCCGCACCGGCCAGCCGTACACCGCTGTCCGGGACCCGCGCGAACAGCGCCAGCGCCTGCTCACGGCTGAGGTCCGCGCGCTCGGCGAGGTCGTCCACGAAGTCGACGTCCGCGACGGCGACCTCGATCAGCCGGTCGACCAGCTCGGACGGCAGCGCGGGGTTGGCGGCGAGCCCGCTCAGGACAGCGGCGTCGGCGTGGACATGGGCGGGGTCAGGGGTGGAGTCAGGAGTGGAGTCATGGTCGGGGGCGGGGTTCACGGGGGCATTGTGGCCGGGTGCCGCCCCTGCGTTCATCTGCTTTTACGCCCCTGCGGCAGCCGCTCGCCCAGCCACTGCTCCGCCTCCCACGCCTCGAACCGCTCCAGCTCCGTGAAGCCCAGCTTCTCCGCGAGCCGCATCGACGACTTGTTGGCCGTCTGGGTCGTGAGGATCACCGGCTCGTCGGGGAACACGGTCGTCAGCCAGTCCAGTGCCGCCTCGCACGCCTCGGCCGCGTAGCCGTGTCCCCATGACCTCGGCAGGAACAGGTAGCCGAGGTCCAGCTTGCCCTTGGCCGCCGGGCGGCTGTGGGTCGTCGCCCTTCTGAGGAGGAGCTGGCCGATCATCTCGCCGTCGAGTTCGACCACGAAGCTGCCGGGCCGGTGCCCTGGCGTGCCGGGCATCTCGCGCTCAAGCTCGGCGCGCGGGCGGGGGCCGCCGAGGTAGGTGTGCACCTCTGGCGAGGCATGCAGTTCGATGAACGTCGGCCGGTCGCGGGCCTCGGACTCGCGCAGGACCAGTCTCTCGGTCCTGATCGGCTCCGGCGGCGGCCAGGCAATGCGCCCAAGATCTTCCATCCGCGCACGCTAACAGGCGATCAGGGCAGCCGAGTTGGGCCGCACCACCCGCCACGCGCACGCCGCCGTGAGCAGCTCCCCCAGCAGATCCGGGTCGTCGATCTCCAGGCCGAGCAGCGACTCGATGCGTTCCAGGCGCTGGTACAGGGACTGGCGGCCGATGTGGAGGAGGGTTGCCGTGCGGGTCGGGGAGCAGCCGTTGCGGAGGTGGACCTCCAGGGTGCGGACCAGGTCGCTGGGGTGGGCCGCCTCCCAGGCCAGCAGCGGGGCGAGGGTGTGTTGGACCAGCCGGGTCAGGCGGTCGCGGTTGGCCTCGACGCCGCCTCGGGTCAGTTCGCGTTCCAGGGCCAGGGCGCGGGACGACGTCACCAGGGGGCCCTGGGGTGCGGGCGGCTCCGGGGGCGGCACCGTCAGGGCCAGTTCCAGGGTCGTACGGGCCGCGCGCAGCGTCTCGCTCCAGCGCAGCCAGCCGTCGCCGGCGTCGACCGCGTGGCCCACGGCGACGGTCAGGCCGGGGGCGGTCGTCGTACGGAAGGCCTCCTGCACCGCCCGTACCGGGTCCCGGTCCCTCGCCAGTA
The DNA here is from genome assembly GCF_002954775.1 of Streptomyces geranii. Lineage (GTDB taxonomy): Bacteria > Actinomycetota > Actinomycetes > Streptomycetales > Streptomycetaceae > Streptomyces > Streptomyces geranii. The sequence continues at coordinate 116,027 of NZ_PJME01000019.1, read as the reverse complement.
CCGCGATCAGGGCCAGTACGTCCCCTGGGAACGCCGCCCGCAGCACCGAGCCGCCCAGCGTGCGTGCCGCCCGGTCCATCGTGCCGACGTCTCGGGTGCCGTGCACCGATACGCCGATCAGGCGGGCCCCCGGTCCCGGGTGGAAGCCGGACAGCGCGGCCCTCGCCTCGACCTCGGGCTGGTTCAGGGGCTGGCCGTCGGCCAGGTCGGCGAGCAGGGCGGCCGTGTGGTCGTCGCCCCAGGGGCGGACCGGCGTACGGCCGGACAGGCCGCGGGCGACGATCGCCCGGTTGGCGGCCTCCGTGATGCGGACGAAGGGGACGACCCGGTGGAGGGCGAGGAGGGGCAGGCCGAGGCGGTGGGCCTCGTCCGTCACCTCGGGCGGCATCGTCGGGAGCGAGCGGCCGATCTCCACCGCCAGGGCCGCCGCGCCCCGGGCGGTCAGCTCGCGGACGTACCGGCGCCGGGCCTCCTCGGCCGTGTCGGTGAGCCCGAAACCGTTGGTCAGCAGCAGTTCGCCGCCGTCCAGGAAGTTCGCGCCCTCGTACACCTCACTGGAGTGCACCCAGCGCACCGGACGGTCCAGTGCCGAGCGGCCGGTGAGCAGTTCGGGGTCGGCCGCGCGGACCGGGTCGAGGGCCAGGACTTCTCGGAGGGTGAGTGCGGGCACGGGTGCCTCCCAAGGCGCTGACACTTCGTCCTGCTGGGGGATGTCCGGAGAGTACTTTCCGCACGTTGCCCCGGTGTTTCCGTCGAAGGAGAGTGGACCCATGAATCAGCAGCATCCGATGGCTCCGCTGGATCCGGCCCAGGCCCGCTCCTGGCTCGCCGTCGCCCTGGACGAGGCCCGTGCCGGGCTCGCCGAGGGTGGTATCCCGATCGGCGCCGCGCTCTACGGGGCCGACGGCGCGCTCCTCGGGCGCGGGCACAACCGGCGCGTCCAGGACGGCGACCCCTCGACGCACGGGGAGACGGCCGCGTTCCGGAACGCGGGACGGCAGCGTTCGTACCGTGGGACGACCATGGTCACCACGCTCTCGCCCTGCTGGTACTGCTCGGGTCTGGTCCGGCAGTTCGGGATCTCCCGGGTGGTCGTCGGCGAGGCCGTGACCTTTCACGGTGGCCATGACTGGCTGGCCGAGCACGGCGTCGAGATCGTGCTGCTCGACGATCCCGAGTGCGTCGGCCTGATGCGCGACTTCGTCAAGAACAATCCCGCACTGTGGAACGAGGACATCGGTGAGTGACCCCACGTCGGCAGCGGCCCCCACCGCCGCCCCGCGCATTCCGACCATCGACCTGCGGCCCTGGCTCTCCGGGGACCCCGACACCCGCGCCGCCATCGCCCGTACCGTCGACGAGGCCCTCCAGACCGCCGGTTTCCTGCTGGTCACCGGGCACGGCGTCGATCCCGCGCTGCGGGCCGGGGTGCGGGAGGCCGCCCGTGCCTTCTTCGCGCTGCCCGCCGAGGTCAAGGAGCGGTACGCGGTGAAGGTCGGCGGGCGGGGGTGGCTCGGGCCCGGGGCCGAGGCCAACGGGTACTCGGAGGGGACCGAGACTCCGCCGGATCTGAAGGAGTCGCTGTCCTTCGCCACCGACGAGCCCTTCGACGATCCGGTCGTCGACGCCGAGTGGTACGCGCCCAATGTCTGGCCCGCCGAGGCACCCGAACTGCGGGCGCTGTGCGAGGAGTACCTCGGCCGGATGGGCGAGCTGGAGAAGGAGCTGCTGACCCTGCTCGGGGACGCGCTCGGGCTCGAACCCGACTTCTTCTCCCGGCACATGGACCATCCGACGTACGGCTTCAACATCAACTGGTACCCGGGTATCGAGGTCGTCGGGGAGCCTGAGCCGGGGCAGTTCAGGATCGGGCCGCACACCGACTTCGGGACCGTCACCATCCTCGACCGGCAGGCCGGGAAGGGCGGGCTGCAGGTCTACACGGACGACGGCGGCTGGGAGGACGCGCCCTTCGACCCCGAGGCGTTCACCATCAACATCGGTGATCTGATGGCCCGTTGGACCGGAGACCGGTGGCGGTCAGGGCGGCACCGGGTGCTGCCGCCGCCGGCCGACGCGCCCGCCGAGGAGCTGATGTCGCTCGTCTACTTCGGCGAGTGCACCCCGGGCACGATCGTCGAGTCGGTGCCCGCGCCGGTGGGCCGGGTCGCCTACGAACCCTTCGACTCGCACGTCTACCTGCGGGGGCAGCTGGACTCGATCACGGTCGACTGAACCGCCGTACAGGGCTTGGCATCGGGCCGATAATTTCGTAACTCAACGGACATCCCGCCATCTGGTCCGATGCAACTCCCTCTTCTTACACTGGGGTTACTGCGACAAACAGCACACCGCGACAAACAGCACACTGAACAGCAGTATGGGCAGCCCCAGGGGGAGGGATGCGGTGCTCAGACGGCTGCACGGACGCGGGGCGCTCTTCGACACCGAACCGCCGGGGCTCGCACCCCGGCTCATCGGTCTTCGGCCCCACCATCACATCGCCGCCCCGCTCGAACACCCCCGTGAGCCGCCGTTCGTCGTCCTCACCGCCGGGCGCGGCCTCGGCAAGAGCGCGGTTCTCGGCGAGTTACGCGCCGCCTACCAGGGGCACACCCCGATCGCGCTGATCGACTGCGAGGACCCGCAGTTCACCGGGTCGTTCGAGTCGCGTCCGGCGCAGGCCTGGTCGCCGCTCGCGCAGGCCCTCCTGGTGATCGCCGAGCAGCTCGCCGAGCCCGTCACGGGCGCCCGGCGGATCGCCTTCCCCCGGCTGATGTCGGGGCTGATCGCGGTGGCCGCCGGGGGCTGGGGCAACGCCGACACCGAGCGCATCCGGTGGGAGGTCCAGCGGATGCTGCTGCTGGGCGAGAGCGGCTCCTGGTTCACCGGCTTCGCCGCCCGCTGGGCGGGCCGGGTGGCGGCGAAGGCGGTCGCGGCGGCCGTCAGCGACGACCCGCTGGTGACGGCGGTCATCGAGGCGACGCTGGAGGCCATGACGGACCGTTCCTCGGGTTCGCGCCAGCGCCGGGCCTCCACCTGGTACCGCACCTATCCGAACGCCGGTGACCGCGCCGAACTCGGACTCCGGCTGCTCTCCGACCACTTCAGGGCCGGCGGCACCTCCCGCGAGCACGCGGAGCGCTATCTCGTCCGCGCCCTGCTCGCCGACCTCACCGACGCCTACGCCGGAGTGCGCGCGCACCTGCAGCGCCTCGGGCGTCCGCTCGTGCTGGTCGACAACGCCCAGGGGTCGCCGGGCCGTGAACTCATCGAGCAGGTGCTGCGCGACCGCTCCGAGGGCATCCACGACCAGGTCGCCTTCATCGCCGCCGTGCGCGGCAGCGGCGGCAGCAGCGGCCGGTCCGCGCTGCGCAACGCCGTCCGCCGGGACCTGCGCGAGACCGCCCAGCGCACCCGCTGGACCGCCGCCGACACGGCCGCCTCCCGCGCCCTGCTGGTGTCGCTGCCGCCGCTCTCCTCCGACGACACCCTGCACATCGTCGACGCGGTCTGTACGGGTACGACGGTCGCCGTCCCGCCCGAACTCCCGCCCGCCACCCACCGGTTGACCTGCGGGAACCCCCTGGGCATCGCCCTGCTCGCCGAGTCCGCCCGGCAGAACCTGCCCCGGCTGCCACCCACCGCGCCCTTCGGCGCCCTGCTCACCGCCGAACTCGTGCTGCACGAGGACCGCGACGGCCGGCCCGTCTACCGCGAACTCCTCGACCGGCTGGTCCCCGCCGACCGGCTCGGCGAACTCACCGTGCTGGCCGCCGCCCACGACCACGAGTCGGCCTGCGCGCTCGCCGCCGCCCAACTCCCGGACGACTTCGGCCCGTCGAGCATCCGCGCCCTGGAGGCCCGGCTCACGGCGGAGGGACTGCCCGCCGTACCGGGCCAGTTCGTCGGCGACCTCTTCGTCCGCACCCTGCTCCTGCTGCGGCTGCACCACCGCAACGCCGACCACGGCAAGTGGCGGGACGTCCACGAGACCCTCATCCGGCACTACGACGGGCCCGAACCGTCGGCCGCCCGCTACCGCCTCCACCACGAACTCGCCCTCGGCGACACCGGACCCGCCGTCGCCCACCTCCGCGACACCTTCCACACCCTCGACACCGCCATCTGGCTCGACTCCCTCCTCTTCATCGCGTCCGCGCCCTACTTCCACGCCCACGACACCGAGGGCCACGACTTCGTCGGCGGCGACCACCACCGCGCCCGGATCGCCTTCGGCCGCACCGACGCCGAACAGCTCCCGCCGGACGGCGTGGACGCCGTACTGCACCTGCGGATACGCCGACTGCTGCACGCCGTCTGGCAGTTGACCGACCCGCTCGTGCTGCCCGACCGACGCCTCTGCGAGCGGCTGCGCTACGAACTGGAGCAGCTGTCCAACGACCCGCGCGCCAGCAACGCCCTGCTGTGGCAGGCCTCGCAGGAGTGGCCCGAGGCCGCGCTGGCCGGCCGCCCGCTGCGCACCCCGGGCGACGAGGACGCCGCCGACGACGACCGCACCGACGGAGGCGCGTGATGGCCCGCAGGGGACTGGGAAGGCTCGCGACCCGGCTGCGCGAGGGGGTCTGGGAGATCCCGCTGCGCCGGTTCCTGGCGCTGCTGCTGGTCACCGGACTGGTGGTCGGGCTGGCCTACGGGGTCAGGGAGTGGACGTACGACGACCGTTCGTGCGCGCCCGGTGTGACGCGGCCGGAGGGCAGCGAGGAGTGCGTGGGCGTCTCGGCCACCGACTACTCCTTCGGGCGCCCCCAACTCGCCGACACCATCAGGGCGATCGACCGCGAGAACGACTCCCTCGGCGACGACTACGTCACCGTCGCCCTGTTCGAGCCGTTCACCGCGACCGACGCGGACAACCTCAGGGATGTCCTGCACGAACTCCAGGGCGCCTATCTCGCCCAGTGGAAGATGAACCACGACGCGAACGGCGAGACTCCGCCGATCCGGCTGGTGCTCGCCAACCCGGGCCGCACCGGCGCCCATTGGGAGCACACGGTCGACCAGCTGGAGGGGATGACGACCACCTCGGACCGGCTGCGCGCGGTCACCGGGATAGGGCTCAGCACCGAGGAGAACACCCGGGCGGTGAGGGAGCTGACCCACCGGGGCATCCCCGTCGTCGGCACCTCCATCACCGCCGACAGCCTCGCCAACGGCCAGCAGGGCAGCGCCCAGGACGAGAAACCCTTCCCGGGGCTGGCCCGGGTCGCTCCCACCAACACCGACGAGGCCCGCGCCCTGGCCTCCTTCGCCAAGGTGGAGGCCGACAGGGCGGTGCTGGTGTACGACGATCCGGGCGACCCGTACACCCTCACGCTCCAGGAGTCCTTCGAGAAGCTGCTGACGGGCTCGCGCTACCAGCCCTGGCCCTTCACCTCGCCCGCCGACCGCACCGAGGAGGGCACCACCGCCAACGACTTCCGGCAGATCAGGGACCGGCTGTGCGACACCGCACAGGACGTGGACACCGTCCTGTTCGCCGGCCGCCACACCCAGCTGCGCCAGTTCATCAACGCGCTCGGCGACCGGGGCTGCCGGGAGCGCAGGTTCACCATCCTCAGCGGCGACGACGCGTCCTACCTCACCGGCGACAGGAAACTCGACCCCGAGGCCCTCAAGGACGGCACCATCTCGCTCCACTACAGCGCCCTCGCCCACCCGGACGCATGGTTCGAGAACCCCCCGAGCACCGGGGGTTCGGCGGCGGACGCCCAGGATCTGAACGATCTGCTGGACGCCGCCGAGGCGAACACCGCGGCCAAGACCGACAAGCCCCTGCCGATCGGCGAGATCGGCCTGGAGGACGGCCAGCTCATCGTGGCGTACGACGCGATGCGGCTCACCGTCACGGGCATCCGCGAGGCCACGCCCGGCGGCGAGAGTGCCCCGACCCTCACCGACGTGCGTGACCAGTGGACCAACGTCAGCGGCTCCGCCCGGGTGAACGGCGCGAGCGGCTGGATCTGCCTCGACAACAACGGCAACCCGTACAACAAGGCCGTGCCGATCGTGAGACTGACCCACGACCGGCACGCCGACTTCGTCAAGATCGCCTGGCCGACCGGGAAGCCCCCGGAGAAGAGCTGCCTGCCGCCGCCGTCGTGATCACGGGCGTTCGCCGGCCCGGTCGACCACCGCGCGCTCCATGACCGAGCTGCTGCCGGTCTGCTCGCCGTCGTCGAGCGACCGCTCCCCGAGGAACGTGTACGTCTCCTTGTCGAAGATCAGCTGCTCCTCGGCACCGTCGGCGCCGGTCCGGGTGACCGCGATCCCCGTCCGGCCCGCCGTGTCCTGCACGTCCGGGACGACCTCGACGCCCGGGATCTTCGCGGCGGCCCGGTAGAGCGCGCCGCCCACCTTCGGCGGCATCAGGGTCTCCCGGATCAGGTCGCCGAAGAGGACGAAGGCCCGGTAGTCCTTGTCGGGTTGCTCGTTGTCGACCTGCTTGCCGACGGTCTCGTACAGCCAGGCGAGCATCTTGTCGGGGTCGGTGGGCAGCTTGGACAGTTCGCGGTAGCTGGTGGCCGAGGGGGCCGTGGGCTTCCCCAGCAGGTCCCCCGAGTACTTCAGCACCTGGTGCCTGAGGTGCTCCTTGTCCTCCTCCAGGAGCCCGTCCCTGATGCCGTCCACCGACAGCCAGATCTCCCGGTCGTGGACCGGTTCCAGCTTCCCGGGACCGCCGTTGACGTAGCTCGTGTAGGCGACCCGGCTCTTGATGTAGACGAACTGGTCGTCACGGACGTCGCCGGGCGGCTGGGTGCGCTCGGCGGCGAACGCGATGTTCTGCAGCAGGGTCACGGCGGACCGGCCGGGTGCCGCGCTCGTACCTCTCTCACCGCTCGGCAGGGCGACGAAGGTGAGCGCGGCGACGGTGGCGACCGCCCCGGCGGTGAGCGCGGGCCGCAGCCAGATCTTGCGCCGGGAGGCGCGCTTCTCGTCCTGGTACCGGATCTCGGTCATCAGATGCTCCTTGAGGAGTCGGTGACGGCCCGGCGGAAGGTCTCGCTCGGAGAATCCGGAGTGTTCGGAGAATCCGGGTGGCGTGCTCATCGGTTTGCCTCCCTCATGGGCCCGACCGCGGTGGTGCGGTCACCTCTCATCTGTCCGCGTCCGGTGGGCGGTTCCAGGTTTTTGACATGTTTCGCGAGCTTTGTACGCGCCCTCGACAGCCGCGACCGTACGGTCCCCACCGGCACCCCCAGCGCCTCGGCCGCCGCCGGGTAGTCGAGCCCCGACCACACGCACAGCGCAAGCACCTCCCGCTCGGGCCGCCGCAGCAGCGCCAACGCGGCCTGTACGAGGGCGAGTTGGCCGAGGTCGTCCAGGCGGCCTGCGACCTCGTCGGCGAAGTCGCGCTCGACCTCGTCGCGGGGCAGCCGGGCGACGGCGGCGGCGTGTCTTCGGGCGGCGCGGCGGGTGTTGCGCGTGACGTTGGTGGCGACGCCGAGCAGCCAGGGCCGCAGCGAGCCGCCCTCCTCGTCGACCTTGGCGCGCAGCCGCCACGCGTCGAGGAAGGTCAGCGAGACGATGTCCTCGGCCGCCGACCAGTTCCCCGTCAGCCGGAAGGCATGGTTGTAGACGGAGCGCGCGTACGCGTCGAAGAGTTCGCCGAAGGCGTCGTGGTCCCCCGCGCGGATCCGTGTCCGCAGATTCGTGTCCACGCCCTCTTGCCTGTCCGTACGCCGAAGGCCGGTTCCCGTGACGTGGGTCACGGGAACCGGCCTTCGGGACAAGGGAGTTGCGTTACGGCTCAGACTCCGGCGTACGAGTGCTTGCCGCTGACGAAGATGTTGACGCCGTAGTAGTTGAAGAGGAAGCACGCGAACGCGATCAGCGCGATGTAGGCGGCCTTGCGGCCCTTCCAGCCGGCCGTGGCGCGGGCGTGCAGGTAGGTGGCGTAGGCGACCCAGGTGATGAACGCCCAGGTCTCCTTCGGGTCCCAGCCCCAGTAGCGGCCCCAGGCGTCGCCCGCCCAGATCGCGCCCGCGATGATCGTGAACGTCCACAGCGGGAAGACGGCCGCGTTGATCCGGTACGAGAACTTGTCGAGCGAGGCCGAGGCGGGCAGGCGCTCCATGACGGAGGTGGCGAAGGTGCCGGGCTTGCCGCCGGACGCGAGCTTGTTCTCGTACGAGTCCTTGAAGAGGTACAGGATCGTGGCGACCGCGCCCACGTAGAAGACGGCGCCGCACAGGATCGCCGTGGAGACGTGGATGTACAGCCAGTACGAGTGGAGGGCCGGCACGAGCTGGTCGCTCGCGGTGTACAGGACGGTGACCGCGAGACCGAGGTCCAGGAGGACCGACGTCACCAGGGGCAGGCCCAGCCAGCGGATGTCCTTCTTCAGGGCGAGGAAGACGAGGTAGACGCCGACGGCCGTGGTGGAGAAGGTCAGGTTGAACTCGTACATGTTGCCCCACGGCGCCCGCTGCACGGACAGCGCGCGGGCCAGCACCCCGGCGAACTCGATCAGGAACGCCAGCACCGTGAGCGACACGGCGATCCGCCCGTACAGGTCGCCCTGCACGTCACCCCCGTGCGCGCCGGGCCCGTCCGGCACGTCCCGGGCCCCGGCCGCGGCCCGGACGACGACCTTCGGCCGCTCCAGTACGGCGGTCCCGCCGGCGTTCTTGACGGTCACCTCCGGCGCCTTCGCCCCGGCGGCGGGCTTCGCGGTGAGCGCGGCGGCCGTACGGCTGATCTTGCTGCGGCTGCCGAAGGTCCACTCGGCGATGTAGGTGAAGAAGGCCAGGGTGTAGACGGCCATCGCGGAGTAGATCAGCGTGTTGCTGAGGTTCGCGAGGTTCTCGTTGGTCGCGGCGGCGAGAGATTGCATTTACTTCTCAGCCCCTTCGGATTCGGCAGGTACGGCAGTGGGGTCGGGGGTGTCGGAAACAGGGGTCTCGGGGGCGCCGGGCGCCTGGTCGTACAGGATTCCGGCGAGGTCGCCGAGTTCCTCGGGCACCTTGGCGGACTCGCTGCGGCCGAGGCCGCCCAGCTCGACGACGGTGATGCCGTCGGAGCCGCGCACCGCCCGCACCCACACCCGGCGGCGCTGGATGAAGAGGGAACCGGCGAGGCCGAAGATGGCGACGATCGCGCCGCCGAGCGCCCAGCCTGCGGCGGGCTGGCGGGTGACCTGGAAGTTGGCCCACTCCTGGGTGCCCTCGTAGGTGACCGAGCCGGCGCCGTTCGGCAGGGTCATCGTCTCGCCGGGCTTCAGGTTCTCCCGTACCTCCGCGCCCTTGGCGTCCTTGAAGACCTTCATGTGGCTCTTGTCGAGCTGGTACACGCTCTGCGGGATGCCCGCGTTGACGCCCAGGTCGCCGTGGTAGCCGATGAGGTTGAGCACCGGGTTGTCCAACGCCGGGAACTGCGAGGCGAGTTCGTTGCCGGGCACGTAGGTCGGCAGGAAGAAGGCCTGGAAACCGAGCTGTTCGGCGACGCCCTTGGCGTCGCGGTAGCCGTCCATGACCTTGATGGCACCGGAGGAGGTGACGTTGGAGTCGAGCGGCAGCAGGGCGACGGGCTGGCTGTAGACGACCTTGCCCTTGCCGTCGCGGACGGTGATGACAGGCGCGTAACCATGGGCGGTGAGGTAGACCTTCGAGTCGCCGATGACCAGCGGCTCGTTGACCTTGATGGTCCGCTTCTTGTCCTTGCCGTACGCGCCGACGCTGTAGCTGACGTCGGCCTCGTAGGTGCGCGGGGTACCGCGGTTGGGGCCGGTCGTCTCGTACGTGCCCTTGAAGTCCTTCAGGTTGAAGGAGAAAGGGTCGAGATCGTCGGTGTCGAAGAGGGTGCCCGACTTGAAGTCGTCGTACTGGGTGAGGGTGTTGGAGAAGCCGTCACCTTCGAGGATCAGCTTGTTGCCCTCGGACTTGTACAGCTGGCCCCAGGCGAAGGAGGTCAGCATCACGATCAGCGCGATGTGGAAGGCGAGGTTGCCGACCTCCCGCAGATAGCCCTTCTCGGCGGCGACCGCGTCCCCAGTGACATGTGCCCGGAAACGCCGCTTCCTCAGCAGTACGAGGGCTGCCTCGCGCACCTGCTCGGGCTCGGTCTCCGTACGCCACGTCGTGTAGGCGGGCAGCCGGGTCAGCCGGCGGGGGGCGCCCGGCGGACGGCCGCGCAGCTGGCCGACGAACTGCCAGGTGCGGGGCACGATGCAGCCGATGAGGGAGATGAAGAGCAGGATGTAGATCGACGAGAACCACACCGAGCTGTACACGTGGAACAGCCCGAGCTTGTCGTAGAGCGGGCCGAGGACGTCGTGCCGCTTCATGAAGTCGGCGACCTTGGTCTCGTCGGTCCCCGACTGCGGGATCAGCGAGCCGGGGATCGCCCCGAGCGACAGCAGGAAGAGCAGCAGCAGCGCGACCCGCATCGAGGTGAGCTGCCGCCAGAACCAGCGGGCCCAGCCGATGACACCGAGGGCGGGGGGCAGGTTCGGCGCGTCCTCCTGGGGGGCGGTGGAGAGCTGGGAGGCGGCGGCGCCGAGTTCCTGCTCGTCGCTCGTCCTGCCGGTGCTGGTGTCGGTGTTGCTCATGGATCAGATCCCCACAGTGAAGCCGTTGGACCAGGTCTGCATCTCCTGCACCAGACGGTCCCACGCGCCGGTAAGGAGCAGCACACCGGTCAGGATCATCATCGAGCCGCCGATGCGCATGACCCAGACATAGTGGCGCTTGACCCACCCGAAGGCACCGAGCGCCTTGCGGAAGGCGACCGCGGCGAGCACGAAGGGGACACCGAGGCCGATGCAGTAGGCGACGGTCAGTATGGCCCCGCGCCCGGCGCTGGCCTCGTTGAAGGCGAGGGTGTTGACGGAGGCGAGGGTCGGGCCGATGCAGGGCGTCCAGCCGATGCCGAACAGCGCGCCGAGGACGGGGGCGCCGACCAGCCCGCTGACCGGCTTCTTGTGGAACCTGAACTCGCGCTGGGTGAGCCAGGGCATCATGCCCATGAAGAAGACGCCCATGAGGATCATGAGCACGCCGAGCACCTTGGACAGCACGCTCTGGTGCTCCTGCAGCGTCTGCCCGAAGTACCCGAACAGGGCGCCGGTCGACACGAACACGGCGGTGAACCCGAGCACGAAGAGCGAGGCCCCCGCGACCATCCGCCCCCGGCGGGCCTCGCCGAGATCGGTGCCGGTCACGCCGGTGACGTACGACAGATAGCCCGGTACGAGGGGCAGCACGCAGGGCGAGAAGAAGGAGACGAGGCCGCCGAGCAGGGCGATGGGGAGGGCCAGTATCAGGGCGCCGTCCATGACGGTCTTGTTGGCCTCGGGGACGGAGGCGGCGAGCGTGAGCACACCGGTCAGCTCCGTGATCGCGCCGGACACGTCACTTCTCCGCGAGGACGGGCTTGAGCATCTTGCGGAGGTTGTCCTCGCTGAGCGCCTGGAGCGTCCGGGCGGCGATCTTCCCGTCCCGGTCGATGACCAGGGTGGAGGGGATGGCCTGCGGGTTGAGCGTGCCCTTCTTGAAGCGGAGCATCAGCTTGCCGGTGGGGTCGTAGAGACTCGGGTACGTGACGCCGTACTGCTTCTCGAAGGCGACCGCCGGACCGGTGCTGGTGTCGCGGGTGTTGATGCCGACGAACTGGACGCCCTGGTCCTTGAGATCGGCGGAGACGGCGACGAAGTTCTTGGCTTCGAGCCGGCAGGGCCCGCACCAGGAACCCCACACGTTGATGACGACGACCTTGCCCTTGTAGTCGGCGACGTCGAGCTGTTTGCCGTCGATGGTCGGGCCGGAGAGGTCGGGGGCGGCGGCCCGCTCGCCCTTGGCGACGGTCGCGATGCCGTCGGTCCCGGTGATGAAGTTGGTGTCGCCCGAGCCCCCGGACGTACCGCCGGAACCGCACGCGGTCAGCAGCAGCGCGGACGCGACGGCCGTGGTGGTGAGCACCATGGCCCGGCGGCTACGGACTTGGCCACGGGAACGGTTCGCGGAGAGGTTCGAGGAGAGGGGGGCGCGGCTGGCGGCACTCATGTGAAAAGTTTCGCATGTCCGTTCCGAGGATCTTGCGCACCCCCCTTGCGGGCGGAAACCCGCATTTCAGACGCCCTTTCAGGCTGGTCACGCGGCTGTCGTGGCGGTACCGGTGGGCGTCTGCGGTGTCTGCGGTGTCGCGGCGAGGAAGCCGTTCCAGCCGCCGACCGGCGGCTGTCCGACGTCGAGGGTCCGCAGCTTCTCCAGCACCTCGGGCTTCTGTACGTCCAGCCAGTCGACGAACTGCCGGAAGGAGACGAGCCTGATGTCCTCACCCTTCTCCTTCTCCCGCGCGATGTGCTTGAGGGCTTCCTCGACGGCGTCCATGTAGATGCCGCCGTTCCAGTGCTCGAAGTGGTTGCCGACGAAGAAGGGGGCACGGTTCGTCTCGTACGCCCGCCGGAAACCGGCGATGTAGGCGCCGGACGCCTGCTCGCGCCAGGCCGGGTAGTTGTAGGCGGGGGCGTTGGTCGAGTTGATCGACTGGTTGGCGAGGATGTTGTAGTCCATGGAGAGGACCTCGAACGAACGGCCGGGGAAAGGTATCGCCTGGAGGGGCAGGTCCCAGACGCCGTCCGTCTTCGCCGGCCACACCTGTCGTCCGCCGGGCGAGGAGGCGTCGTAGCGCCAGCCGAGGGCGCGGGCGGTGGGCAGCAGGTTGTTCTGCCCGAGCAGACAGGGCGTACGCCCGCCGATCAGCTCCTTCTCGTAGTCGAAGGGAAGGGCGGGAAGGTCGGTCCACCCGGTGTTGGTCCGCCACTCCTTCACGAACCCCTTGGCCTGCTCTATCTCGCTGCGCCACTGCTGGGGCGTCCAGTTGGCGACGGTGCCGTAGCCGGAGCAGAAGTGGCCGTTGAAGTGGGTGCCTATCTCGTGGCCGTCGAGCCAGGCCTGCCGGACGTTGGTGAGGGTCGCCTTGACGTGCTCGTCGGTGAGGTAGCCGATGTCGGAGGCGCCGGGGCGGTTGTTCGGCGGGAGGTACTTGCGCTTCTGCGACTCGGGGAGGAGGTAGAGCCCGGAGAGGAAGAAGGTCATGTGGGCGCCGTGGGCCTTGGCGAGGTCGAGGAAGCGGGGGAAGAGGCCGTTGCCGACTTCACCGGCCCCGTCCCAGGAGAAGATCACGAACTGGGGCGGGGTCTGGCCGGGTTCCAGCGGCACGGGCTTGGCGGGCTGGTGGGGCTGCTTGCCGGTGAAGGAGGTGGAGCCGTCGCCGATGGGCTTGACGGTGGGGGTCGGGGTGGCCTTGGGCGACGGCTTGCCGGAAGGCCGGTCGTTACCGGAACCTCCGGACCCGTCCGACCCGTCTCCCAGTACGGTCCCGCAGCCGGCGGTGCCGAGAGCCGCGGCGGCCCCGAGGCCGAGGCCGAGAGCGCCTCGTCGGCTGAAGCGGTGCATGTGGTCCCCATTCGTCGTACCCGCTGGTGGTCACCCAGTCAGAGGGCACGACGAATGAGGAGGTTCCCCGCGTTTTCATGGATTCCGGAACAATTGCAACAGTTGTGTCACTACGCCCCGAAAGCTTTGTCCTTCCCCTTCACCGGCTTGGCGCCGGCGAGGAGATGGGCGGGGACGAGATCGCGGGCGGGCTCGCTGTAGCCGACGGACACGATCTTGTCGCCGCGGTAGGTGAAGGTGGTGAGGGAGGCGAGGGTGCACTGCCGCTTGCGGGGGTCGTGCCAGAGCCGCCGCTTCTCGACGTACGAGCGCACGATCCAGATCGGCAGCTGGTGGCTGACGAGCACGGCCTCGTGCCCACGGGCGGCGTCCTTGGCGGCGTCCAGCGCCCCCATCATGCGGACGACCTGGTCGACGTACGGCTCTCCCCAGGACGGCTTGAACGGGTTGACCAGGTGCTTCCAGTTCTCGGGCCGCTTGAGCGCGCCGTCGCCGACGCCGAAGGTCTTGCCCTGGAAGACGTTGTCGGCCTCGATGAGCCGCCCGTCGGAGGCGAGGTCGAGCCCGTGCGCCTTGGCGATGGGGGTCGCGGTCTCCTGGGCGCGCTCCAGCGGGGAGGCGCAGACGTACGTGACATCGCGGGAGGCGAGGTGCTCGGCGACGCGGTCGGCCATACGGCGGCCGAGGTCGGAGAGGTGGTAGCCGGCGAGCCGCCCGTACAACACCCCGTCGGGGTTGGCGACTTCACCGTGCCGCATGAGATGGACGACGGTGATGTCGGACTCGTTGGAGCCGGTGCTCCGGTTGCTGCTGTCGGTCATGCTGCCGTGGCCTCCGCTGCCGCACGGGCCGCCGCCGGGAGGGCGTCGGCGATTTTCTGGATGGCCCGGTCGTCGTGCGCGGTGGAGACGAACCAGGACTCGAAGGACGAGGGCGGGAGATAGACGCCGCTCGCCAGCATGGAGTGGAAGAAGGCGGTGAAGCGGAAGGACTCCTGTGCCTTGGCGCCCTCGTAGTCGCGCACCGGCCGGTCGGTGAAGAAGACGGAGAACATGTTGGAGGCGTTCTGCACGGTGTGCGCGACGCCTTCCTTGCTCAGCGCGTCACTGACGAGTGCTCGGAGTTGCGCCGAGACGGCGTCGACGGTGACGTAGGCCGCCTCGTCGAGCAGCCGCAGCTGGGCGAGCCCGGCGGCGGTGGCGACGGGGTTACCGGAGAGGGTGCCGGCCTGGTAGACGGGCCCGGCGGGGGCGAGGTGAGCCATGACCTCGGCCCGCCCACCGAAGGCGGCGGCGGGAAAACCACCGCCCATGACCTTCCCGAAGGTCATGAGATCCGGCCGTACACCATCAATCCCGAACCACCCACCACGACTGGTACGGAACCCGGTCATGACCTCATCGGAGACGTAGAGCGCGCCATTGGCGGCGCAGGCGTCTTTCAACCCTTGGTTGAAGCCGGGGAGGGGCGGCACGACGCCCATGTTGCCCGGGGAGGCCTCGGTGATGAGGCAGGCGATCTCGCCGGGGTGGGCGGCGAAGGCGGCGTGGACGGCGTCGAGGTCGTTGTAGGGCAGGACGATGGTGTCGCCGGCCTGGGCGCCGGTGACGCCGGGGGTGTCGGGCAACGCGAACGTGGCCACACCGGACCCGGCGGCGGCGAGCAGCGAATCGACGTGACCGTGGTAGCACCCGGCGAACTTGATGACCTTGGAGCGCCGGGTGAACCCGCGGGCGAGGCGGATGGCGGACATCGTGGCCTCGGTCCCGCTGGAGACGAGCCGCACCTGCTCAAGGGGGTCGATGCGGTCGACCATCTCCTCGGCGAGGGCGACCTCGCCCTCCCCCGGCGTACCGAAGGAGGTGCCGCGCGAGACGGCGTCCTGGACGGCGGCGATGACCTCGGGGCGGGAGTGGCCGAGGATCATCGGCCCCCAGGAACAGACGAGGTCGACGTATTCGCGGCCGTCGGCGTCGGTGAGATATGGGCCACGCCCCGAGACCATGAACCGGGGCGTACCGCCCACGGCTCGGAAGGCACGCACCGGCGAGTTGACGCCGCCGGGTGTGACGACCGTCGCACGGTCGAAGAGGCCCTGAGAGACGGGCGCTTCATATGGATAGGGCAACCCGCTCGCCGTTCCGTCGGCTGCCCCGCTAGACGTTTCGCTCATGACCTGCGACTTCTCCGACTTCTCGGACTCCGGTTGCCAGTGACCCCCTCAGGGTAGGCGGCCGGACAGCGGCCCGTCGGCCCCACCCGTCTGCGAAACTGGGACCGGACACACACAGGGACACTCAGAGACACACGGCCCATCGGCCCGTACATACGAACGATGGGTGCACGATGAGCGGACGACGGTGTTCAGAGGCTGCGAAGATCCTGCGGACAGGTGTTTCAACGCACGTTTCGGCGGGCGGACGTGGGGGAGGTCACTGACACGATGATCGGGTTGCGCGGAGGGGTTCGCGCGTCCTAGAAAAGCAGTCGGGTGGAGATATGCATCGCGGTGGCGGACTGGGCGAGGGGACTGACGACCTGGGTCCTCGGCGTGCCCGGCGGGGAAGGCACCGACGCGACGTGGAGGAAGCGGCGGCAGCGGCAGAAGCGGCACGGCAGGGACAGGGACAGGGGTTGGGTCCTGCGTCAGGACCCGGTTCAGGTTCAGGATCGGGTCCAGGATCGGGATCGGGACCTGGATCGAACGGTGTGCCCGAGAGCGTCGACCGGAGGGTCGAGCGGCTCCGGGCGGCGAGTGGGAATGGTGGTCGGGTGGGGGTGACGTACAAATACTTCGGGGCGCCGGACGGCGCCACGGCAGCCCGCGTCCCGATCTCGATGCGCCCCGAGGAACTCGGCGGCGACGAACTCGGCATGAACGGCATGTTCACCAAGATCAAGCCCGAGACGATGGCCGCGATGGTCCTCACGGGCATCGAGGGCGTCCCTCTCCACAAGGTGCCGCCACTGGAACTGGTCGTCCTGCACCCCGACTACGCGGTGGTGAAGCTTCCGATGACCGTCGTCGACCCCCTGCGGGGGATCGGGGAGGAAGCGGTGGGAGCGGCGGCCTTCATCTGGTCGACGGTGCCGGACCGGGGTGGGCCTCGGGATGCGTTCAATGTGTATCAACTGCTGCATGAGTGGCAGGACTTCAGCCATCGGTTGCATGAGGCGGGGCATCAGCCTTATTGCCTGGTGTGGCCGTGAGCTGAGGGTTCGTGGGTGGTGGGCGGGGTCTTCGGGCCTCGCCTTCTTCATGTCCCCGGAGGGGCCGTCAGGCGGCCAGGGCACATTGAGGGCACATGGGTTTCGGCGGGGGTGCTGACGTGCCCTGAGCCTTCGGCGTACCGCCGCCTTCTTCCGCCTCGGCTTGAGTGAGACGTCCTGGGCAACCGTGCTCAGCGACACACAGGAAGGGCCTCTTGTCCGAGTTGTTCAGCCTCGTCACGCCCGGGCTGCAAGGAAGCGAGCTTCTCGTTGGACAGCCAGCCTGTTCGCCAACGCCTCGGGACCGATCTTGCTCAAGGCCCAGAGGCTGCTGGTCCTCCGGGCCCACTGCCAGAGCGGATCATCCGCATCCACAGGTGTACGGAAAGGCAGCACCGGGATGCTGCGGGCATCGAACGGATCAGCGTCGAGGTAGCGCAGCCCGCCAGTGCCGCACAGATAGTGGGTACTGCGGGTGGCTGCCGCGAGATCGGCAAGGCGCTCGGACCGGCCTTGACGGGTCGGAATCTCACTGCTGAGCAGCACTTCTCCTGACCAGCCAAGAGCGGTGAGCAGGGCGATTGTCGATGCTCTCGTGAGGTCGGCCACGCGGTCTGTGGTGTCGAGCATGCACAAGACCGCGTCCAGGACCTCACGCGCGGCATCCCAGTAGCGGCTGTGGCCGTAGTACTGGCGCACGAGCAGTTCGACCGTCCGTCGCGAGCGGCGGGGATCGACGAGCCGAGCCTGGCTGATCCTCGTCGCGCGCCCGTGGGGAAGGTGCGTCGGGAGCGTGAGCCACTGCTGCCGACCAGGATCGTCCAAGGCGGCGAGACGGGCTCGATGCTGGTAGTCGCGCCGGGCGAACTGCACATCGTCGAGGACTATCCAGCGGTCGGCGGCAAAGAGCTTCGCCAATGTGGACAGCCGTGGAAACAGATTCGGTTGATGAATCGCGCACACCCCACCCGACGGACCGACTCGCCGTGACTCAGGTGCTGATGAGGCGGCTGTCGAAGCCGGCGCCCAAGAGGCGCTCGTACGCGTCATACACATCCCCCGGTACGTCCTGCTCGACGGCGAAACCGAGCTTCGGGTACTCGATCACCCGTTGCAGGTCACCGACAAGCATGTCGACAACGAGCTTCTCGTCGCCGATGGACTTGATGTAGTCGTCCAACTCAAGCGGCTCGGAGGCACAGACCACCTCTACCTCCGGCCACAAGTTGCGGCAGGTCGCGTACGAGCGGCGCTCCATGTACGGCTTGGAGATCAGCAGAAGCGACTGCACCTCCACGCCGGCGTCGGCCAGCAGCTCGCGGGAGAAGGTGATGTTCTGGCCGGTGTTCGCCGCCTTCGGTTCCACCAGGATCGCCTCGTCCGGAACGCCCAGGGCGAGCGCATGCTCGCGGTAGTGGACGGCCTCGCCGCGCGGGAAGCGGGCTCGGGTGGTGGGGCTGTTGCCGCCGCTGAACACCACGACGGGAAAGAGCCCGGCACGGTAGAGGTCGGCTGCCGCCGTGGCCACCCCCAGGTCGTGGCTGCCCAGGCCGATCGCCGCCGAGCAGGACCGCTGCTCGTGGCCCATCTGGTGGTAGTTCCAGATCAACGTCGCATCGTGGAACTGCTCGTCGGTGATCTGACGCTGCTGGTGCTCCGGCACGTGCACTCCCTGGCTCATCCCTGCTGGCCTCTACGGATGCCCTCGATGCTGCGCAGCTGGTGGCTCAGCCCGAACTGCTGAGCCACTTGTGCCGCCTGATCGAGGACGGACAGCCCATCATTCCGGGTCGCCGCATCCGACAGAAGGATGTGCCCGTACGCGGTGTCCAACCGCACCCGCTGCATCGGAGAGTCGACCGTGCCGGTGGTTCGCGCGATGTCGATGTAGTGCAGGGCCTGCTTCAGGTCCCCTGCACCGCGGTGGGCCAGGGCCATCTTCTGGTGGGCGACCGACCAGTCCTCCGGCTCGCCCAGGTCCTCGAACACTCGAGTGGCGTCCGCCATCACATTGGTGGCGTACTCGTTGTTGCCTTCCTTACTCAGGGCCGTACCCACCCAGAGCTGGGCCCTGGCGCGGTCGCGAGGGCTCAGGCGCTCGTCGGTGGCGAGGAGTTCGTAGTGGCGGGCGGAGGCTTCGAGTTGGCCGGACATCTCCTGTACGACAGCGAGGGACAGCTCGATCTGTGCCACCCGGCGCGGGATGTCGAGTTCGGTGAACATGCCACGGGCGGTCCGGTAGGAGTGAAGGGCGGAGAGCGGGCCGAGGATCGCGCCCTGGTCCCGCTGAAGGTCACCGAGGAGCACGAGTGAACGGCCGTACAGATAAAGGCCCTTGTCCTCCAGGCGGTGTGGGTCGTGACTCCCCAGCCAGCGGTTCAACAAGGTGGAGGCGAAGGAGAAGTTCTGGCGGCTGACGCAGACCACGGCCCGCTCGATGTCCTCGGTCCAGGTCTCGTAGTCCGCCGACCTCGCGCTCTTTCGCTCCGGGCACAGCACCGCCTCGAACCGGGCATGGGCGGCAGCATCGGCACGAGCGAGCGCGGTGTCGAGGATCGCCTGCGTATCGGGCCGCGGCTGCGTTTCGGCGCGCAGGCTCTCCCACTTGGCCACCGTACGCAGGGCGACGCCCAGGTGCTCGGCGAAGGCGCGCGTGCTCATACGCAGGGCAGCGCGCAGAGCGCTCGCCTCCCGGCCTGTCCATTGCTGCTGCACGCTGACCACGGATTACCTCCCCTCCGTCACGTATGTAAGCACCCTCTGTGACGGCGCAGGGCGAGAAGTGCAACGGAAGTACAACAGCAGGTCATTTCGAGGCCGCTCGCGCTGGCCGACGCTATGGGCATGGACGAGGAACCCATCACGGAACGCCGCCCGGTCACCGGCCCACACGTCTTCGGCTACATACGCCACGTCACCGGTGGACGTGCCCGACACGCGGCGTTGGTCGACTGCCTCACCGAGTACTGCCGACGGCACGAACTGACCCTGTCCGGGGTCTTCACCGACCGCGAGTCGACCGTGACCGTCTGCTCCCCCGCCTTCGTCGGCCTCCTCGACGCCCTGGAACTCCCCGACACCTACGGCACCGTGATCCCCGTCCTCAGCCACCTCGGCCCCAAGCGCACCGCCAACGAGCGGAAGCGGCGGATAACCGCGACCGGTACCCGTCTGATCGTGGTCCGTTCCACCAGGGTCACCACTGGTCCTTCGCCTTCACTCGGCGCAAGTTCCAACCTCCAACGGCAAGGAGGCACGTGATGTTCCTACGCGAAGCGCTGCGGAGCGCCCTCATGGTCAACGGTGTGCCCGGACTGCGCCTGCTCCAAGTCGGCGACTGCTGGGACCTCGTACGGATCCCCGCGGACATCGGCCTCCTAGCCTTGGCTCACCTCCGCGCCACCGGCGCGACGATCGGCCCTGTGCTGTACGACAAGCCCAACGAACGTCTCTACTACGCGATCAGGACCGGCACCCTCGGCAGTTGGGACGACCTGCCCGTGCGGCATCTCTCCAGCAACTCTTGGCTGGTAGCCCCTGGCCTTGAGCTGATGGACGACTGGTTCGGCGGCTGGTGCGAGCTGCCCGACGACAGCACCCTCACAGACGTCGACACCCTCCGCGCCGCACTGTCCCATCCCTACGTCCTCGCCGGGCAGGAGGAGCCCTCCGGCACCTGTCGCAGACAGACCGAGTTCGAAGAGGCAGGCCGGTGAATACCCGCGCAGTCATCCGCCACATGGAGTGGACCATCCAGCCCGACCGGGAGCCGGATGCGGAGCCGACCACATACGCGATGCAATGCGCCGTCTGCGGCGAGACCTCCCGACCCAGCATCGACTTCGCCGAACCGCAGGACTGGGTGTTCGGGCACGGCGGCCGCAATCCGTCGCACCACACCTACCGGGAGATCATCGCCCGGCCATGGCGAGCTTGGTGGAAGCCGTGACACGCCGTCCTGTGAGTCGACTGGCGCACTACACGGCCTGCTTCCGATCGTGCTGATCGGCGCCTTGTGCGGCTTCGTGATCGGCGTTGTGGTCTCCACGGTCCCAGCCGGCCCCTGAATTCCCGTCCCTGCCGGACGTAACCGATCGAGAAGTTCCCCCACCCGAGAGGCCCCGGCAGGGGCGGGTCGTAAGCCCCCGCCCCGGGCGGATCAACCGCCCGAGCCCTGGACAGGTCTAGCGCCGTCCGGGGCGGGTCCGCAATGCCGTTTCATCCCGAACTCCAGGAGGATCAATGCCGAACGAGAGCACCACCCCGGCGACCGGACAGGCCCAGGCCGGGCTGGTCAAGGCACGTCGCCGCATCCAGGCCGCCCGCGAGCGGGGCGTCACCCCGTCCGACGGCGGCAGCACCGGCCGTACCGACGGCAACGACTGATCCAGGAGGAGAAGCGTTGTCGCCGCTGAATCTGGCGGCTCACCTGGGCCAGGACGAGTTCCTGGCCCAGGTGCTCCACCGCCGCTACCGCTACATCCCGTCCGCCGTCCCGAACCCAGGCGAGCTGATCACCTGGAACGACGTCAACACGATCCTGGCGACCCACCGCCTGGAGCCGCCCCGCTTCCGCCTCTCGGCGGACGGTGAGATGCTGCCCGCCCACCGCTACACCGCTCCCGTCACCACCCGCCGACACACTGTCTGGCAGCGCCTGCACCCCACCGAACTGCACGCCCGACTCGCCGAGGGCGCCTCCCTGGTCATCGACGCCGTCGACGAACTCCACCCACCCATCGGCCGCGCCGCCATGGAACTGGAGCAGTGGCTACGCACCGGCGTGCAGACCAACCTGTACTCCTCCTTCACCGCCCGCGAGGGCTTCGGCGTGCACTGGGACGACCACGACGTCGTCGTCATCCAGATCGATGGCACCAAACGCTGGAAGCTGTACGGCCCCACACGCACCGCCCCCATGTACAAGGACACCGACGAACCCGAACCACCGCCGGAGGAACCGGTCGCGGAACTGGTCCTGCGACCCGGCGACATGCTCTATCTCCCGCGCGGCTGGTGGCACTCGGTGGCCGCCTCCGAAGGCGAGCACTCCCTCCACCTCACCTTCGGCATCCAGACCACCACCGGCGCGCAGCTGCTGTCCTGGCTCGCCGACGACCTACGCCGCCACGACGTCCTGCGCGAGGACCTGCCCGTACACGCCACCGCAGCGCAACAGGCCGCATACCTGGAACGACTGCGCAAGGAAGTCACCACCGCCCTTGAAGACCCCGGGTTGCTCGGCCGG
Organism: Streptomyces geranii; assembly: GCF_002954775.1. GTDB lineage: Bacteria > Actinomycetota > Actinomycetes > Streptomycetales > Streptomycetaceae > Streptomyces > Streptomyces geranii. Next base: position 94,151 of record NZ_PJME01000019.1, on the reverse strand, counting down.
TACACGGCGATGCGTGACAGCACCGACCTCACCCGCCTCCGCCCGAGCCTTCCTCACATCACCGGACTCCCCGCAGACCCGGACATCCACATCCAGTTGACCAGCAGTCGCGCGCAGATCGGCCCCGCACCCGACGGGGACGGAGTGATCTTCCGAGCCTGCGACAACGAATGGGAGTTGGCCGAGGAGGCCCTGCCTCTGCTTCAGCGCCTGACGTCCGCCGCACCCGGCACTGTCTCCCTCGGCGAACTGGTCGCGGCAACCGGAATCCCTATGGCGGACGTGACGGCCGTCGTCTCCGATCTGCTGAACGGCCAAGCGGCCACAGTGGTGCAAGGAGACCGACGATGACGATCCCCTCTCTCGGTCTGGGCACCTACCGCATCCAGCCGTCCGCACTGTCCGACGCCGTCATCCGCGCAGCCACCGACCCGACCACCGCATGGATCGACACAGCGCCCAACTACCTCAACGGACAAGCCCAGTCGCTACTCGCCCCGGTTCTCACCCAGCACCGCGTCCCGATCTCCACCAAGATCGGCTTCCTCACCGACCGGGCCATCAAGGACGCCGTCGCCGACGGAGCCCTCACCACCGGTGCCGCCAAACACGGACACTGCCTGAGCACCCCGTACGTGCACTGGCAGTGCTCCCGCAACCGCACCGAACTCGGCCGCGCCCACCTGGACCTCGTCTTCGCCCACAACCCCGAGCGCGCCTACGGCGACCCTTACGAGTCCCTGCGCGACGCCTTCATCGCCCTGGAAGCAGAAGCGGCAGCGGGCACCCTGGGCGCGTACGGCGTCGCGACCTGGGACGGCTTCGACACCGGCGTCCTGAGCGTCCCCTCCCTGCACCAACTGGCGGCCGAAGCCGCCGGCACGGAACACCACCACCTGCGAGCCATCCAACTGCCCGTATCCCTCGTCACCGCCACCGCGTTCGGCCAGGCCCTGGACGGAGATGGTCCCATCGCTCAGGCAGCCGAACTCGGATGGCAGGTGTACGCCTCAGCGCCCCTGTTCGGCGGGGAACTTCCTCACCTGGCCACACCCGAACTCACCGCACTCCTCAGCCCGGATCTCACCGTCCCCCAGGCATGTCTCCTCGCCACGGCCTCCTGCCCGGGAATGACGCGGATTCTGCTCTCCACCTCCACCCCGGCACACTGGGCCGAGGCGCAAGCGGCTCTGCGAAGCCCGGCCATCCCGGTCCCCACGCTGCGAAAGGTGCTGGATGTACTCGCCACCGACTGACCTCGCCGACCAACAGCGCATGCACCGAGCATTCGTCCAGGCCGCGCAGACGCTGAACACCACGGTCGTCGGTCCGGAGGTCTGGGGCTGGTACGGCCGCACCCTCAGCAGCCGCGTCCAGCACCCGGACCGCGGAGTCTGCTGGCTAAGGCTGCTCTCGGCACCCGAGGACAAGGCGGCCGGGAAGATCTGGGAGGGCAACGGACAGGCCGCCGCCCTGTTCGACCGGCACGTCCGCAAACCACTGCTGTACGACACCTCGGACGCGAGCAGCGACGGCCACGCCTACCGCGCGGAACTGCACCAGTACGTCACCGAACCCGCTGTCTCTCCGAGCCCAGTCCTGCACACGGATCCCGATCCGCCGGTCTCGTGGTGGGACTCGCTCCGAGAGGACCTGGACTACGTGAGCAGGGTCCCGACGGACCGCGTGGCCGTACGCCAGGAGTGGGTGGACCGCAGCGTCCCCCGCTTCCTCGGCATCCCCGGCCCCCGGATCACGGACTGGACGACGGCCCACGGAGACCTGCACACCGCCAACCTCACGAACACCACCCCCTACCTCCTCGACTGGGAAGGCTTCGGCCAGGCGCCGGCCGGCTACGACGCGGCCATGCTGCTGGCTTACTCCCTGCTCGTGCCGGGATTCGTCCAGCGTGTCCGGGACACTTTCCCCGTACTCAAGACAGAACCCGGACGCGTCGCACAGATCATCGTCATCACCGAACTGCTGCAGTCTGCTTCACGCGGAGATCACCCCGAACTCGTCCCCGCGCTCCGCGCCCTGGCCGCAGAACTGGTCTGATCAGCCTGTCGGCATTCGTCACGGCGATAAACGGGCTGTCGAAGCCACTGCAGCCTGGATATGGCCCAGGGCCTGTCCGGTCGGCGGGGAGGAACACCGGACAGGCCCTGGCGTATTCGGGCGCGACTGGGCGCGGGGGAGATCGGCTCGGGTGATTCCGTCGCCGAACGTCGGTCAGTCCAGTAGTAGGACCGTGGTGTCCGGCGGCAGCATTCCGTCCTTGTTCAGCGGTCCTGAGGTGAGGAGCGGGCTCCAGGCGGCGGGGAGTGGCATCGGCCGGTCGGAGAGGTTGACCGCGCACACCAGGCCGTGACTGATGACCTGTCCGTGGCCGAGCACTCCTGGCGTACCGCCCTCCTCGCCACGATCATCGCCAAACTCGAAGGCGCCGACCCCGCCCGCGCCGCCTACCTCGCCGTGTGGCACGACTCCCAGGAGACCCGTACCGGCGACGTCAACCACCTCGGCAAGAAGTACGCCCCGGACGCGGACCCGCAGGCCGTGACCGCCGATCAGGTCGCCGGTATGCCCGAGGTCCTCGCCTCCGGGTCACTGGAGTGGCTGCGGGCGGCGCTCGGGGAGAAGCAGGGCTGAGGACCGTTGCCTGTCCGGTGGTCGGTAGTCGGTAGTCGGTGAGGAGTGGACATCGGGCAAGCCTTGGGGACTTATACGTCCTTCCGTCCGTCCCTATGTCGTCATCCGGTCGTCCTGGGCCAGGCGTACGGCGAAGGCCGCTACGACCGTGCCGGTCACCCGGTCCAGGCGCCCCGGGCGGTCACGCCGAGCGAGGTGAGCGCGCCCCAGGCGAGCGTGCCGGTCTGGATGCCCAGGACCACCCTCAGGCGCGGGTGCGCAGGATGACCGCCGTGTCCAGTCCCGGGGTGACGACGAGAAGCCCGACGACGAGGGCGAAAGACCACAGTGCCGTGCTCATTGTCATGCGGGACCACCTCGGGGCGGGCTCTTTGGATCGACTCGGAGTCCGGCGGTTGTGGATGCTGCCAGGTGTTGGTTACCGGCGGATCTCCGCCACTGTGCGCCCAGGCCGGACGAGGGGGCCGGGCCGACGTCCGGCCGGCGGCGCTCCTCGCCGTGCAGGCGAGGCGGTCATCCGGGGTCAGCAGCAGCTGTTCACCCTGGTCGGCTCCTCTTGCCCGGCGTCCTCCTCCGCCCCCTCGGCGCAGCACGCGCTCTCCTCCTGCCTGGCCAGGGAGTTCGCGTCGGCCTTCACGACGTACACCTCCCACGCCTCGCGGCCCGGGCCGTGAACCCAGACCTTGTCCTGGAGGGCGTAGCAGCACGTCGTGTCGTTCTCCACGTCCGTCGGCAGGCCGGAGGCGGCCAGGCGGGTGGTGGCCGTGTGGACCGCCTCGGTGGTGTCGACCTCTATGCCGAGGTGGTCCAGGCGGGTCGTCTCCTCGCCTCGGCCCTCGATCAGGACGAGCTTGAGCGGGGGTTCGGTGAGGGCGAAGTTGGCGTAGCCGTCGCGGAGTTTGGTGGGTTCGGTGTTGAAGAGCCGGGTGTAGAAGGCCACGGATGCGGCCAGGTCGGGGACCCGTAGAGCCAGTTGCGCTCGGGAGTTCATGGCGATCTCCATGTCGTGTCGTTGTGTTGTTGCGGTGTCCAGCCTCCCTCTTGTATTGATGGATGTCAATATAGACGTTCATATAATCAGTGCGTGGCAGTATGGATACGTGCCGAAACTCGAAGCCTCAGCCTCCTCCCTCCTGGGCCCCGCCGCCCCCGTGCCGTGCTGCCCGCCGCTCACCGAGCGGCCACTGACCGCCCCGGAGGCCGAGCGGACCGCCGCGATGTTCAAGGCGCTCGGCGATCCCGTGCGGCTGCGGCTGTTCTCGCTGGTCGCGTCGCACGAGGGGGGCGAGGCGTGCGTGTGTGACATCTCCGACGTCGGGGTCTCCCAGCCGACCGTCTCCCATCACCTGAAGAAGCTCCGGGAGGCCGGTCTGCTCGCCTCCGAGCGGCGCGGCACCTGGGTCTACTACCGTGTCGAGCCGTCCGTACTGGCCGCGATGGGGCAGTTGCTCGGCGTCGCGTCGCCCGCCTCCGGCTGACGGCGGGGGGAACCCCAGGTCATTCAGCCGGTCGTTCGGGCACGAAGATCAGCGCCACCAGCGCCAACCCGATCACCCCGCCCACCAGTTGCGCCCCCACGAACCCCGGCACCGACCCCGGCGCGATCCCCGCGAACGTGTCGCTGAACGCACGGCCGATCGTCACCGCCGGGTTGGCGAACGACGTCGACGACGTGAACCAGTACGCGGCGCCGATGTACGAGGCCACCGCCGCGGGCGCGTGTCGCAGGCTGTCGGTGCGGGTCAGGCCGCGGATGAGGAGGATCAGGCCGGCGGTGGCCACCACCTCGCCCAGCAGCAGGTGACCGGACGAGCGGTCCCGCGTGGACCAGCGGACCAGCGGCTCGCCGAACATCGCGTCCGCCAGGACCGCTCCCGTGATCGCACCCGCGATCTGCGCGGAGACGTACACCGCGACCTCCCCGACCGAGGCACCCCGCCCGGCCGTCCACCACTCGGCCAAGGTGACCACCGGGTTGAAGTGCGCCCCCGAGACCGGGCCGAACAGCAGGATCAGGACGCCAAGGCCGAAGACGGTGGCGAGCGAGTTCGCCAGGAGTTGCACTCCGATGTCCGTCGTCAGCTCGGCCGCCTGGATGCCCGAGCCGATCACGATCGCCACGAGGAGTGCGGTGCCCAGGAATTCGGCCGCCGCCCTCGCCCTCAGGGGCATGACCGCTTGATCCCGTTCTCGGTGGTCGCTCGCGCCGCCTCCGCCAGCTCCGCGAAGCCGTCCGCCAAGGGCGCGATGGCCTCCGGGCGCAGCCGGTAGTACGTGAAACGGCCGCACGGCTCCGTGTCCACCACCCCCGCCTCGCGCAGCACCCTCAGGTGGTTCGAGAGGTTCGTCTGGCCCGCGCCCGTCTCCTCGATCAGGTGGGTGCTGCAGAGCGTCTCCCGGGCGAGCAGGGTGACGATCCGCAGGCGGAGCGGGTCCGCCAGGACTCGCATCAGGTCGGTGTCGACCGGCATCAGCATGGGCTGATACTTTCACATCAGCACAGACTGATACCAGTCAGGGCTGAACTGAACCTTCGATCGGATCGAGAAGGAAGCTCCCATGCACTCCACGCCGCTCCCCTCCGTCCCGTCCGGCTCCCCCACCCCCTCCGTCCTCTTCGTGTGCGTCCACAACGCCGGGCGCTCGCAGATGGCCGCCGGTTTCCTCGGCCATCTCGCCGGTGACCGGATCGAGGTGCGCTCCGCCGGGTCCGTACCCGGAGAGCGGGTCAATCCGGCCGCCGTCGAGGCCATGCGGGAGGTCGGGATCGATATCGCGGGCGCCCGGCCCAAGATGCTCAGCGCCGAGGACGTGCGGGCGTCCGACTACGTCATCACCATGGGGTGCGGCGACGCCTGCCCGGTCTTTCCCGGCAAGAGGTACCTCGACTGGGAGTTGGCGGATCCGGCGGGGAAGGGGGTCGCGGCCGTCCGGCCCATCCGCGACGAGATCAGAGCCCGTATCGAGGCTCTGATCGCCGAGATCGACGCAACGGCTTCCTGATCGCCTACTCCCTTACCCCGTTACTCCGTTACCCCGTTGCCCCGTTACGCCGCTGCTCCCCCGCTCCCCAGACCCCTAGCGATCCCTCCAGGCCCCTACCGGTCCTCCAACTCCCCCTCAGCCTCCAGATAAACCCGCCGCAACCCCTCCAGCACCGCCGGATCCGGCTTCTCCCACATCCCCCGTGACTCCGCCTCCAGCAGTCGCTCCGCGATGCCGTGCAGGGCCCATGGGTTCGCCTGCTGCAGGAACTCGCGGTTCGTCTCGTCCAGGACGTACGTCTCCGTGAGCTTGTCGTACATCCAGTCGGCGATCACGCCTGTGGTCGCGTCGTAGCCGAACAAGTAGTCCACCGTTGCCGCGAGTTCGAAGGCTCCCTTGTAGCCGTGGCGGCGCATCGCCTCGATCCACTTGGGGTTGACCACCCGGGCTCGGAAGACCCTCGACGTCTCCTCCACCAGGGTGCGGGTGCGGACCGTTTCCGGGCGGGTGGAGTCGCCGATGTAGGCCTCGGGGGCCGTGCCCCGGAGGGCGCGGACCGTGGCCACCATGCCGCCGTGGTACTGGAAGTAGTCGTCGGAGTCCGCGATGTCGTGCTCGCGGGTGTCCGTGTTCTTCGCCGCGACCTCGATCCGCTTGTACGCCGTCTCCATCTCCTCGCGCGCCGGGCGGCCGTCGAGTTCGCGGCCGTAGGCGTAGCCGCCCCAGACCGTGTAGACCTCGGCGAGGTCCGCGTCCGTGCGCCAGTCGCGGGAGTCGATGAGCTGGAGGAGGCCCGCGCCGTACGTTCCCGGGCGGGAGCCGAAGATACGGGTCGTGGCCCGGCGTTCGTCGCCGTGGGTCGCCAGGTCCGCCTGGACGTGGGCGCGTACGTGGTTCACCGACTCCGGCTCGTCCAGCGAGGCCGCCAGGCGTACCGCGTCGTCCAGCAGGCCGATCGTGTGCGGGAACGCGTCCCGGAAGAAGCCCGAGATGCGGAGCGTGACGTCGATGCGGGGGCGGCCCAACTCCTCGGCGGGGATGGGTTCCAGGCCGGTCACGCGGCGCGAGGCGTCGTCCCAGACCGGGCGGATGCCGAGGAGGGCCAACGCCTCCGCCACGTCATCTCCCGCTGTGCGCATGGCACTTGTGCCCCACAGCGACAGGCCCACCGACGTCGGCCACTCGCCGTTGTCCGTGCGGTAGCGCTCCGCCAGGGATTCGGCGAGGGCCTGGCCCGTCTCCCAGGCCAGGCGGGACGGGACCGCCTTCGGGTCCACCGAGTAGAAGTTGCGGCCCGTCGGGAGGACGTTCACCAGGCCCCGGAGCGGGGAGCCCGAGGGGCCCGCCGGGACGAAGCCGCCGTTCAACGCGTGGACGGTGTGGTCGAGTTCGGCCGTCGTGGCCGCCAGGCGGGGTACCACCTCGCGGGCCGCGAACTCCAGTACGGCCGCCACCTGTTCGCCGTGCTCCGTGGGAACGGCGGACAGGGCCCAGCCCGCGTCCTCCATCCCCTGGACCAGCGCTCGCGCCTTCTCCTCCGCCGCGTCGGCCGTCGTACGGGTCGCGGCCGACTCGTCGAGGCCGAGTGCCTCGCGCAGGCCGGGCAGGGCCTGGGTGCCACCCCAGATCTGGCGGGCCCGGAGGACAGCTAGAACCAGGTTGACGTGGTCGGCGCCCTTCGGCGGGTTGCCGAGGACGTGCAGACCGTCGCGGATCTGGGCGTCCTTGACCTCGCACAGCCAGCCGTCGACGTGGAGCAGGAAGTCGTCGAAGCCGTCGTCCTCCGGGCGGTCCGCGAGGCCGAGGTCGTGGTCCAGCTTCGCGGCCTGGATCAGGGTCCAGATCTGGGCGCGGATCGCCGGCAGCTTCGCCGGGTCCATCGACGCGATCTGGGCGTATTCGTCGAGGAGTTGCTCCAGGCGCGCGATGTCGCCGTACGAGTCCGCGCGGGCCATCGGCGGCACCAGGTGGTCGACGAGCGTCGCGTGCACGCGGCGCTTGGCCTGGGTGCCCTCGCCCGGGTCGTTGACCAGGAAGGGGTAGACGAGGGGCAGGTCACCCAGGGCCGCGTCGGGGCCGCAGGCCGCCGAGAGGCCCGCGTTCTTGCCGGGCAGCCACTCAAGGTTGCCGTGCTTACCCAGGTGGATCATCGCGTCGGCGCCGAAGCCGCCGTCGTCCGTGCGGGCCGCGAGCCAGCGGTAGGCCGCCAGGTAGTGGTGCGACGGCGGCAGGTCCGGGTCGTGGTAGATCGCGATCGGGTTCTCGCCGAAGCCCCGCGGCGGCTGGATGAGGATCAGCAGGTTGCCGAAGCGCAGGGCCGCGAGGACGATGTCGCCCTCCGGGTTCGCGCTGCGGTCCACGAACATCTCGCCCGGCGCCGGGCCCCAGTGTTCCTCCACCGACGTACGCAGCGACTCGGGAAGCGTCGCGAACCAGCGGCGGTAGTCCGCCGCCGGGATACGGACCGGGTTGCGCGCCAACTGCTCCTCGGTGAGCCAGTCCTGGTCGTGCCCGCCCGCCTCGATCAGCGCGCGGATCAGCTCGTCGCCGTCTCCGGACGCCAGCCCGGGGACGTCGGCGCCCCCGAAGTCGTAACCCTCTTCCCGCAGTCGGCGCAGCAGCGCGACCGCGCTCGCCGGGGTGTCCAGGCCGACCGCGTTGCCGATGCGGGAGTGCTTGGTCGGGTAGGCGGAGAGGACGAGGGCGAGGCGCTTGTCGGCGTTCGCGATGTGGCGAAGTCGCGCGTGGCGTACGGCGATTCCGGCCACGCGGGCCGCGCGCTCGGGGTCGGCGACGTACGCCGGGAGGCCGTCCTCGTCGATCTCCTTGAAGGAGAACGGGACGGTGATGAGCCGGCCGTCGAACTCGGGTACGGCGATCTGGCTGGCCGCGTCGAGCGGGGAGACACCCTCGTCGTTCTCCTCCCAGTTGGCGCGCGAGCCGGTCAGGCAGAGGGCCTGGAGGATCGGCACGTCGAGGCTGGTGAGCGCGCCCGCGTCCCAGGACTCGTCGTCACCGCCCGCGGAGGCCTCGGCGGGCTTGGTGCCGCCCGCCGCGAGGACCGTGGTGACGATGGCGTCGGCGGCGCGGAGTTCGTCGATCAGCTCGGGCTCGGGGGCGCGGAGCGAGGCGACGTACAGCGGGAGGGCGCGGGAGCCGGTGTCCTCGATCGCCGTGCAAAGGGCGTCCACGAAGGCGGTGTTGCCGCTCATGTGGTGGGCGCGGTAGTAGAGGACGGCCACGGTCGGACCGTCCTCCCCCGGGGCCGCCGCCCTCGACTCGCGCTCCAGCGGGCCCCAACTCGGCGCGGGCGCCGGGGCGTCGAAGCCGTGGCCGGTCAGCAGGACCGTGTCGGAGAGGAAGCGGGCGAGCTGTTCGAGGTTGGCCGGGCCGCCGTGGGCGAGGTAGGCGTGCGCCTCGGCCGCGATGCCGACCGGGACGGTCGAGGCGGCCATCAGCTGGGCGTCCGGGGCCTGTTCGCCGGTGAGGACGACGACCGGGCGGCCGTCGGCGAGCAGCAGATCGAGGCCGTCCTGCCAGGCGCGGATGCCACCGAGGAGGCGTACGACGACCAGGCCGACGCCGTCGAGCAGCGCCGGGAGGTCGTCGAGGAGGAGCCGGGAGGGGTTGGCGAAGCGGTACGGCACCGGGCCGCCGGCCGCGCGGGCGCTGAGCAGGTCGGTGTCTGACGTCGACAGGAGCAGGACGCCAGGGTTCGGCGGGAGCCCCTCGGATGAGTGCAGCATGCGGCGTCGGCCTTCCTCGGGGTGTCCGCGCCCCGGGCGGTGTCGGACTGCGGGAGTTCCTGACTCGCCCGGACCTCGTCGGCCGGACTCACAGTGGCGGGACCGCGCCGGACTCGCACCGGCTTCCTCCCCTGTCGCCGTCATGGCGACGGCGGATCGGATGATCCGCCGATCAGCATAGTAAGGGCGGAATGGTAAGGGGCGGGGGACGAGGGCGGAGGATACATCGCAGGTGGGGCGGGTGAGGCAGGCGACGAGGGCACACGGTAGACCGCAGGTGGGCGCACGGTACATCGCAGGTGGGGGTGGGTATGCTCGCCGCCATGTCCTCGGCTGCCCTCCGTCCGTCCCCTCAGGCCACAGCGGCCTCACGGGACCTCGGCGACGCCTGCCCCGGCACCCTCCGGCTGCACGCGGCGGACGACGGCGCGCTGGCCCGCGTACGGATTCCCGGCGGCGTCCTGACCACCGCCCAGGCGGAGACCCTCGCCGAGGTCACCCGCCGCCTCGGCGACGGCGACCTCCACCTCACCTCGCGCGGCAACGTGCAGGTCCGGGGCCTGGCGGACGACTGCGGCGCGGAGTTGGCGAGCCTGCTGACAGAGTCAGGTCTGCTCCCCTCACCGACCCACGAACGGGTCCGCAACATCGTCGCCTCCCCCCTCTCCGGCCTCGACGGACACGGCCACAGTCACGGCCACGGCCACTTCGCCGTACGTCCCTGGCTCACCGCCCTCGACACCGCGCTGTGCGCGAGCGAACCGGCGCGCGGCCTCTCGGGACGGTTCCTGTTCGCCCTCGACGACGGCCGCGGCGACATGACCGGCCTCGACGCCGATGTGACCCTGCGGGCGACGGCGGACGGCGACGCGGAACTCGGGCTCGGGGCGTGCGATGCGTCCGGTGCGGCGGCCCTGCGCATATCGGCCGAGGATGCGCCGGGGGCGGCGCTGGCGGCTGCGGAGACTTTTCTCGAACTGGCCGTGGAAGCGGCGATACGGGCGCCCGGTGGCCGTGTCTGGCGGGTGGCCGAACTCCCGCTCACCGAGGGCGAGTTGCTCGACGCGGTGGGGCGACGGCTGACCGCCGGGGGCATCGGCCACGAACGCCGGGCCCGTACGACCGACCGTACGGACGGACCGGCCCCGGGTGCCGTCCGGAACGGGCTGTCCGTGCACGTGCCCCTGGGGCGGCTGTCGGCCGCGCAGTGGCGAGAGCTGACGCGGATCGCCTCCACCGGTTGCGGTGCCGGTGAGCTGCGTCTCACCCCGTGGCGCGGTGTGGTACTTCCCACACAGGCGCCGCCGACAGCAACAGCGCCTGGAACAGGGGCAGCGACAGCGGCAGCAACAGCGGCGGACGCGCACGAGTCGCTCGCGCGTCTCGCCGCCACCGGTCTCGTCACCGACCCCGGCTCGCCCTGGCTGCGCGTCGGCGCGTGCATCGGGCAGCCCGGCTGCGCCAAGTCGCGGGCGGATGTCCGTACCGACGCGGCCGGCGCGCTCGACGCGGTCTCCCCGTACGGTCTCCCCGTGTACTGGTCCGGGTGCGAACGCCGCTGCGGACATCCCCGGGGCGACCGGGTGGACGTGGTCGCGGCCCCGGAGGGCGGCGGCTACCGCCTCTCCAGGGCGGTGGAGGGGGCGGAGCCCCGGAGCACCTTCACTGACCTGGACCACCCCTCCGACCTCGCCACAGCCCTGGCGGCCATCGACGCGACCACCGCCATCACCATATGAACGACCCGAGCCGCACCGACGCGAACCCGAAGTGAGAAGAACACCGTGACCACGTACGACTACGAGAAGGACGGCGCGGCCATCTACCGCCAGTCCTTCGCCACCATCCGCGCGGAGGCCGACCTCGCGGGCCTGCCCGCCGACGTCAGCCAGGTCGCGGTCCGGATGATCCACGCCTGCGGGATGGTCGACCTCGTACGGGACCTGTCGTACACGCCCGGCGTCGTGGCCCGCGCCCGGGAGGCGCTGCGGGCCGGGGCGCCGATCTTCACCGACGTACAGATGGTGGCCAGCGGGGTGACCCGCAAGCGGCTGCCCGCCGGGAACGACGTGCTCTGCACCCTCTCCGACCCGGCCGTCCCCGACCTCGCCGCCAAGCTCGGCACCACGCGCAGCGCGGCGGCGCTGGAGCTGTGGCGGGACCGGCTGGAGGGTTCGGTCGTCGCCGTCGGCAACGCGCCCACCGCGCTCTTCCGGCTGCTGGAGATGATCGAGGAGGGTGCTCCCCGGCCCGCCGCCGTGATCGGGGTCCCGGTCGGCTTCATCGGCGCGGCCGAGTCCAAGGACGCGCTGGTGGCGCATCCGTCGGGCCTGGAGCATCTCGTCGTACGCGGCCGTCGCGGGGGCAGCGCCCTCGCCGCCGCCGCGCTGAACGCGATGGCGAGTGAAGTGGAATGAGCCGACGGATGAGCAGTACTGAACAGTTCGAAGTCGGGCGGCTGTACGGGGTCGGGCTCGGGCCCGGTGATCCGTCGCTGATGACCGTACGGGCCGTCGAGGTCATCGCCGGGGCGGATGTGATCGCGTACCACAGTGCCCGGCACGGACGGTCGATCGCGCGTTCGATCGCGGCGCAGCACATCCGGGCCGACCACATCGAGGAGCCGCTGGTCTACCCGCTCACGACGGAGACCACCGACCACCCCGGCGGCTACCAGGGCGCGATGGACGAGTTCTACGCGGAGGCGTCGGCGCGGCTCGCCGCGCACCTGGACGCCGGGCGCACGGTCGCCGTCCTCGCCGAGGGCGACCCGCTCTTCTACGGCTCCTACATGCACATGCACAAACGACTCGTGGACCGGTACGAGACCGAGGTGATCCCCGGTGTCACGTCAGTGTCGGCGGCGGCTGCCCGCCTCGGTACGCCCCTCGCCGAGGGCGAGGAAGTACTGACGATCCTGCCGGGCACCCTGCCCGAGGAGGAGTTGGCGGCACGGCTCGCCGCGACGGACGTCGCCGTGGTGATGAAGCTGGGGCGCACCTTCACCAAGGTCCGCAGCGCGCTGGAGAGTTCGGGGCGGCTCGGTGAGGCGCGGTACGTCGAACGGGCCACGATGGCCGGGGAGCGGCTGGCCGAACTGGCGGACGTGGACCCGGAGTCGGTGCCGTACTTCTCGGTGGCGGTGCTGCCGAGCAGGGTGGATGTGGAGCGGCCGGCGGCGCGGGAGCGGGGCGAGGTGGTGGTGGTCGGGACCGGTCCGGCGGGCCCGTTGTGGCTGACGCCGGAGACGCGGGGCGCGCTGGCCGCCGCCGACGAACTGGTCGGCTACACCACCTATCTGGACCGGGTGCCGGTACGGGCGGGGCAGGTACGGCACGGTTCCGACAACCGGGTCGAGTCGGAGCGGGCGGAGTTCGCGCTCGACCTGGCCCGGCGCGGGCGGCGGGTGGCTGTCGTGTCGGGCGGTGACCCCGGGGTCTTCGCGATGGCCACGGCCGTGCTGGAGGTGGCCTCGCAGAAGGAGTACGCCGATGTGCCGGTGCGGGTGCTGCCGGGGGTGACCGCGGCCAACGCGGCGGCGGCCCGCGCGGGCGCTCCGCTCGGCCACGACTACGCCACCATCTCCCTCTCCGACCGGCTGAAGCCCTGGGAGGTCATCGCGGAACGGCTCCGCGCGGCGGCCTCGGCGGATCTGGTGCTGGCGCTGTACAACCCCGGGTCCGGCAGCCGTACCTGGCAGGTGGGCAAGGCGCGGGAGCTGCTTCTGGAGTACCGGGCGCCTGAGACGCCTGTGGTGGTGGCTCGGGATGTGGGGGGTTCGGGGGAGCGGGTGCGGGTGGTGCGGCTGGCCGACCTGGACCCGGCCAAGGTCGACATGCGGACGATCCTGCTGGTCGGGTCGTCACAGACGCGGGTGGTTCGGCGGGGGGATGGGGGGGAGGTTGTTTGGACTCCTCGGAGGTATCCGGAGGGGTAGGGGGCGAGGGGTTGGGAGCAGCCGAGCAAGTTTTCGCCCCCGCCGCCCCTACCCGTACCCATCCCTGGGGGCTGCGCCCCCAGACCCCCCTATCGCGCTGAACGCGCTCGTCCTCAAACGCCGGACAGGCTGAGAGGCCCCGGCCTGGGCTGGGTAAGAGGCAGTAAACGGGTGGGCGGGCGGGAAATCAGAGCTGAGCGGAACCAGCCTGGCCCTGCAAACACCGAACGGACCAAGACACCCCGACCTGTGCTGAAGCGGCAGTAAGGGCGGGTGGGTGGGAAAACAGAGCCCCGCTGCACCCCCCTCACCTCTTCTCCGCCAACCCCGCCGTCCACCTCTCCTCGATCCGCCCGAACTTCCACACCAGCAGCGCCACCGCCCACGTAGCGAAGAACAGCCCGACAATGACGTACCCGATGATGTTGAGGTCCAGGCCGGAGACCCAGTTCCAGAACGGCCCGTGCAGGTCCGCCTGTTCTGCGATCAGGCCCAGTAGTTCGACCGTGCCGATGATGAGTGCCACGGCGACCGACAGGCCGGTGATCGTGAGGTTGTAGTAGACCTTGCGGACCGGCTTGGAGAAGGCCCAGCCGTAGGCGAAGTTCATGAACGAACCGTCGATCGTGTCGAGCAGGGACATGCCTGCCGCGAAGAGGACCGGCAGGCACAGGATCGCGTACCAGGGCAGTCCGGACGCCGCGCCCGAGCCCGCGAGGACGAGCAGGGCGATCTCCGTGGCGGTGTCGAAGCCGAGGCCGAAGAGGAGGCCCAGGGGGTACATCTGCCACGGCTTGGTGATCGACTTCATCAGGCGGCCCAGGAGGCGGTTCATGAAGCCGCGCTTGTTGAGCTGCTCTTCGAGTGCGTCCTCGTCGAAGTGGCCGGTGCGCATCTGGCGGAAGACCTTCCAGATGCCCGCCATGATCACGAGGTTGATGATCGCGATGGCGTAGAGGAAGGTGCCCGAGACCGTCGTGCCTATCCAGCCCGTGACGCTGTGGAGCGTGGAGTCGTCGTTCGCGACCGGGTCGGCCAACGCCTTGACGCCGAGGGAGAGCAGGAAGGCCAGGGCGAACACGATGCTGGAGTGGCCGAGCGAGAACCAGAAGCCCACGGAGAGCGGACGCTGCCCCTCGCTCATCAGCTTGCGGGTGGTGTTGTCGATGGCGGCGATGTGGTCGGCGTCGAAGGCGTGGCGCATGCCGAGGGTGTAGGCGGTGACGCCGATGCCGATACCGAAGGTCTTCGTACCGAGGCTGTAGTGCTCGGGGGCGACGATCACGACCAGCGTGAACCAGCCGATGACGTGCAGGGCCAGGATGAAGGCGGCCATTCCGCCGAGGCTCGCCCACTCCTTGCGGGTCATCGACGTACGGATACGGTGCCGGACGGACTCGGGAGGGGAACCGGACACGGTCGCCATGGGGATGTGGCCTTACTTCTCGATGCTTCTCGATGCTTCTCAATGCCTGTCGATGCTTCTCTGCGCGCGGCTGCTTTCAGCCGCCGCATCCACCAGGCTTCTGCGCATCGGTTGCAAGTACAAGATCAGGGCGGCAAAGGGCGTGTCAGGTTTCGGCCAGGGAACGGAAAGGGAGGAGGTTCAAGTGCTCCCTTGCTCCCCCTACTTCCCTACTTCCCTACTTCCCTGCTCCCTGATCCAGCTGGCCGCCGACTCCGGGTCGGGTACGACCGGGACACCCTCGGGGGCCGCTGGTCTGCGGACCACGACCACCGGCAGCCCCGCCTCCCGCGCCGCCGTGAGCTTCGGGGCCGTGGCCGCTCCCCCGCTGTCCTTGGTCACTACGACGTCGATGCGGTGGCGGCGCAGCAGTTCGCGTTCGCCGTGCTCGCCGTCGAGGGTGAAGGGGCCTCGGTCGAGCAGTACCTCCATACGGGCCGGGTACGGGGGCTCGGGCGCGTCCACGGAACGTACGAGGAACCACAGCTCCGCCAAGTCATGGTCGGCGAAGGCTGCCAGGCCCGTGCGTCCGGTGGTGAGGAAGACGCGACGACCGAGGGTGGGGAGCAGCGCGGCGGCCTCCGTCAGGGAGCCGACCTCGTGCCAGTCGTCCCCTTCTACGGGGGTCCAGCCGGGGCGGCGGAGCGCGAGCAGGGGGACGTGGGCCGTCGCGGCGGCCCGGGCCGCGTTGGCGCTGATCGTCTCGGCGAAGGGGTGGGTGGCGTCGACGAGCACGTCCACCCGGTGCTCGCACAGCCACGCGGCGAGCCCTTCGGCGCCCCCGAAACCGCCGACCCGGACCTCGCCCGGCGGGAGGCGGGGGGTGGCCACGCGGCCGGCCAGGGAGCTGGTGACTCTTGCCCCCGGGGCTCCCTGGAGCAGTTCGGCCAGGCGGCGGGACTCCGTCGTGCCGCCGAGGATCAGTACGTGCCGGGGCGTCGTGGCGGTCATGGAAGTCCGGGTTCGGTCATGAGGGGCAAGGCGGTCAGGGGGGCAAGGCGGGTAAGGGGGGCAGGTGCGTCGGGCTCAGCCTCGGTCCCGCCCCCGCTCAGGACGCGCCGCGCTCCCGCCCCGGCGAGTAAAGGTGGCTGTCCCCGAACTGCTCCGCCCCCAGTGTCCGCCCGACCATGATCACAGCCGTGCGCAGCACACCCGCCTCCTTCACCTTTCCGGCGATCTCGTCGAGCGTGCCCCGGATGATCAGTTCCTCGGGGCGGGAGGCGTACGCGACGACCGCCGTGGGGCAGTCGGGGCCGTAGTGCGGGAGGAGTTCGGTGACCACCCGGTCCACGTACCTCGCCGCCAGGTGCAGCACGATCAGCGCGCCGCTGCGGCCGAGGGTGGCCAGGTCCTCGCCCTCCGGCATGGCCGTCGCCTGCTGCGCGACCCGCGTGAGGATGACGGTCTGGCCGACCGTCGGCACGGTCAGCTCCCGCTTCAGCGCAGCAGCCGCGGCGGCGAAGGCCGGTACCCCCGGCACCACCTCGTACGGCACCCCGGCCGCGTCCAGCCGCCGCATCTGCTCGGCGACCGCGCTGAACACGGACGGGTCCCCGGAGTGCAGCCGGGCCACGTCGTGTCCTTCCCCGTGGGCGCGTACCAACTCGGCGGTGATCTCGTCCAGGTTGAGGTCCGCGGTGTCCACCAGCCGTGCGTCCGGCGGGCATTCGGCGAGCAGCTCACGCGGGACCAGGCTGCCCGCGTACAGGCAGACCTGGCAGGCCGCGAGCGTACGGGCGCCGCGCACCGTGATCAGGTCGGCGGCGCCGGGCCCGGCGCCGATGAAGTACACGGTCATCTGTCGTCTCCTGGAAGGGGGTTGGAGGTTTCCCGTACGAGGTCCCGGGGTTTGTGTACAGCCCACTGCGTCACCGGCATCGCCTGCCGCCACCCGGTGAAGCCGCCCACGGGCACGGCGTGCGCCACCGCCAGTTTCGCCAACTCGCCGCCATGACGCCGGTACGCGTCGGCGAGCAGTGCCTCGGACTCCAGCGTGACGGTGTTGGCGACCAGCCTTCCTCCGTCCGGCAGCGCCGCCCAGCAGGCGTCGAGGAGGCCGGGTGCGGTGAGGCCGCCGCCGATGAACACGGCGTCGGGGGGCGGGAGTTCTGCCAGCGCGCCGGGCGCGGAACCGACGACGACACGCAGGCCGGGTACGCCGAGCCGGTCGGCGTTGCGGGCGATGCGTTCGGCGCGTACCGGGTCACGTTCGACGGTGATCGCGCGGCACGAGGGGTGCGTACGCATCCACTCGATCGCGATCGACCCCGAGCCGCCGCCGACGTCCCACAGCAACTCGCCCGGCGCGGGGGCGAGTACGGCGAGCGTCGCGGCGCGGATGTGGCGCTTGGTGAGCTGACCGTCGTGCTCGTACGCCTGGTCGGGGAGACCGGGTACGGCACCGAGGTGCGTGGTGTCCGGGGCCGGACGGCAGACCACGGCGACGATGTTGAGGGGGTCCACGGGGACTTCGGGGTGCCCGGCCGTCCGGTCCCCGGGCCAGTCGTCGGCCGTGGTCTCGGGGGTCGTACGTTCCCGGTCGCCGCCGAGTTGTTCCAGTATCCGCATCCGGCTCGGCCCGAAGCCGCGGTCCCGCAGCAGGGCGGCGACCTGGGCGGGCGTACTCGCGTTCGCGCTCAGCACGAGGAGCCGTCGGCCGTCGTGCAGGGCGGCGGCGAGGCGTCCGAGGGGGCGGCCGACCAGCGTGACGACCTCCACGTCCTCCAGCGGCCAGCCGAGCCGGGCGGCGGCGTAGGAGACGGAGGAGGGATGCGGCAGGACCAGCAGGTCGTCGGCCTCCTCGGCGAGGGCGCGTCCGATGCCGTAGAACATGGGGTCCCCGCTGGCCAGTACGGCGATACGGCGGCCGGTGTGCGCGGCGAGCAGCCGGGGTACGGCGGGGCGCAGCGGGGAGGGCCAGGGGAGGCGTTCCCCGGTGCAGTCGGGCGGGAGCAGGTCCAGCTGGCGCGGGCCCCCGATCAGCACGTCGGCCTCGCGCAGCGCCTCGCGGGAGGCACCGGGGAGCCCCTGCCAGCCGTCGGCGCCGATCCCCACGACGGTGACGGCGGGGGCGGGGGCGGGGCCTGGTCGTGCGGGGTTCACTGGTTCACTGCTCGGTACCTCGGGTCGGACTTCGGGGGACGGCGGCTGGGGCTGAGGCGCACTCTACTGGGCGGTGACCAGCGCATCTCTGGCCGGGTGCGAGGCCCGTACCCCCTATCGCGCGGGACTCGCGCCGGGTACGGCCCGCGCGCGGAACTCCTCGGCGAGGAGCCCGAAGAGCACGTCGTCGGTCCACTCCCCCTTCATCCAGGTGCTGCGGACGAGGTGGCCCTCGCGGCGGAACCCGACCCGTTCCAGCAGCCGCGCCGAGCGGGCGTTGCGTCCGTCGCAGCCGGCCGAGACCCGGTGCAGCCCCTCCTCCACCAGCAGGAACTCCACCACCCGCCCGACCGCCTCGCTCGCGTACCCCCTCCCCTGGAACTCCGGCGCGAACGTGAAGCCCAGTTCCGCCTGCCGTCCGTCCTCGCTCCGGCACACCCCGACATCGCCGATCAGCCCCGGTACGTCCCGCCGCTCGACGGCGTACTGGAACCACCCCGGCGCACGGGCGTCCCCCGCCGACAAGGTGACCGCCAGCCGCCCGGCCTCGGCGAGCGACACCGGCGGCTCCCAGGACTGGTACCGGCTCACCTCGGGATCCGACCGGTACGCGGCCAGGGCCGACGCGTCCGCCGGACCGAACCTCCGGAGCCGTAGCCTCGCCGTCTCCATACCTTCGTCCTCTCCCTTCTCTTTCCTCCTCTTCGTGCCTCTTCTATGCCTTCAGGTGTCCCGGAGCGGCACCGGCGGCACCGACGGCGCCCTCGGCCGCGTCCTCGTACCGCCCCCGCAACTCCGACAGCACCCCGAAGGCCGCCGCCGTCAGCGGTACGGAGAGGAGCATGCCGAGGATGCCCGCCAGGGAGGCGCCTGCCGTCAGGGCCAGCAGGATCACCGCCGGGTGCATCTGGAGGGTGCGGCTCTGGATCATCGGCTGGAACACGTTCCCCTCCAGTACCTGGACGACGGTGACGACGCCGAGGACCCACCCCGCGGTGGCCAGCCCGCCGTCCGCGAAGGCGACGAGGACCGCGACCGCGCCCGAGAGGAAGGCGCCGAGGTAGGGGATGTACGCGCCGATGAACACCAGCGCCCCGAGCCCGATCGCACCCGGCACCCCGATGATGAGCAGACCGACGGTGATGCAGAGGGCGTCGATGAACGCGACGATCGTCGTGCCGAGCATGAAGCCCTCGATCGCCTGGAAGGCACGGCGGGCCATGACCTCCAGAGTCGCGCCGGTGCCCCGGGGCGCGAGGGTGTGCAGGGAGGCGACGGCCCGGTCGGAGTCGCGGAGGAAGAAGAAGAGGAGCAGGATCGCGAGCGTTCCCGTGGCGATCATCTCGGTGAGCAGGCTGACTCCGCTCAGCACCCCGGAGACCGCGCTGCCGCCGAAGCTGGACAGCAGGTCCTTGGCGTTGGTGGCGAGTTCGTCGAGCGCGTTGCCGACCACGTCGAAGCGCTCGCTGAGGTCCTTCGCGGCGTCCCGCACGGAGTCGATGATCTGATCACCGGTGTCGATCAGGGCGTTCACGACGATGTACGCGGCCCCGCCCATGACCAGGATCACCGCGGCACAGGTCAGCCCGGCCGCGAGCGACTTGTTGAACCGCATCGCGACCAGCCGCCGGTAGAACGGCCCGAGCAGCGCCGACAGCAGCAGCGCGAGCAGCACGGGCGTCACGGCCGTCTGGAAGGTGATGCAGAACCACACCCCCACCGTGATCACACCGCTGATCAGCAGCAACAGCGCACTTCCGGCCGCGATACGCCGCGCGGGCTCGGACAGCAACGGGCCACCGCCCCGGCCGTCCGGACGGACCGGCGGCGCCACGACGGGCCCACCGGTCGTACGTACGGTCGTACGCGTCCGGTGTATCCGAGCACCGCGTCCCCCAGGCCGCCCGGCGCCACCACTGCCACTACTACTGCCGCTGCCGCTGCCGCTGCCGCCGACTCGTCGACGGGCTCCCGTACGGCTGTTCATCCTGTTTGTCTCCGCTCACCCGCATGACCGCTGTTCGCGGCGACAGAGTAGACCCGTGCGGGACCCGTGGGGTTGAGCGAGCGGGGTGGGCCGCAGGTGAAGAACCGGTGACGGTGTGGTGGCCGGAAAGCGGCGCCGAAGCTGTGGGGACCATAAGAACTTGTGTGACACCGCCGGAGCTGGGCAGGCGCGGTCGTTATGAGCACCTCCAGCCTCCCCACGACCCCCGACAGCGCCACGGCGAAGACGGTGACCGAGGCCACCGAGCCGCGGCGCAGATCCGGCACGGGCGTCGGTGGACGCGGGTTTCCGTCGGCGCTGCGCGGTGGTGGGCGGGTGGCGGGGCTGGACGGGCTGCGGACGGTCGCGGTCGTCCTGGTGATCGCGTACCACGTGGCGCCCGGCCCGCTGCCCGGCGGCTCGGTGGCCGTGGACGTCTTCTTCACCCTCAGCGGCTTCGTCATCACCCGGCTGCTGATCGCCGAGTACGCCCGCACGGGCCGTATCGGCCTCGGCAGGTTCTACCGCCGCCGCTGGCTGCGCCTCGGCCCGGCCCTGCTGGTGATGTGCGCGGTCACCGCACTTCTCTCCCTCACGCTCCCGCTGCCGCTGTTCGACGGGGCATGGACGGCGGCGGCGCTGGCGGCGGTGTCGGTGGTCAACCTCGTACGGGCGGGCGAGGCAGGCCCGTACTCGGACCTGACCGCCCCGCTGAGCCACACCTGGTCGCTCGGGGTGGAGGAACAGTTCTACCTGGCCTGGCCCCTGCTCCTCCTCTTCCTCCTACGCCGTACCAGCGCGCGGAAGGTACTGGCCTGGGTCGCCGCACTGTGCGTACTGCCGCTGCTGTGGCGCCTCGCCCTCTGGGACCCCACGGCCGCGCACCGCATCTACAACGGCCCCGACACCCGCGCCGACCAGCTCCTGATCGGCGCCCTGCTCGCCGTACTGCTGGCCCGGCTGCGTGCCGACGACCCCCGCCTCGCCCTGCTGCGCCGCTGGGCGGGACGCCTGTGCTGGCCGGCGCTCGCGCTGCTGGGGCTGATCGCCTGGCAGATCCCGATCGCGGGGGCCAGCGCGTGGAACCCCTTCTGGTACACGGCCGGTTTCATGGTCGCCGCGCTGCTGTCGGCGACGGTGGTGGCCGGCCTGGACCTGGTCCCCGGTTCGTGGCCGTCCCGGCTGCTGTCGATCGGGGCACTGGCCTGGGTGGGCCGCAACCTCAGCTACGGGATGTACCTGTGGCACTACCCCGTCATCCGCCTCCTCTCCGACCTGGGCGTGACCGACGACCAGTTGCTCCCGATGGGCATGGTGGCGACGGTCGCGGTGGCGCTGGTGTCGTACGCCCTGGTGGAACGGCCGCTGCTGCGGCGGGGTTGAGCCGGTTACGAGGTGGGGGTGAGGCGGCGATCCCACCGGGGCTCGGCTCACGGGACCTCGGTGTCAGCGGGCGGTGTCAGAGGGCGGTGTCAGTGGGCCGCCCTAGACTCCGCGCACCATGACCGACCACCACTCACCCCTGAGAAGCGCACCGCTCCCGCCCCCACTCGACTCCATGACGGTGCTCGTCGGCGCGGTGATCGTCCACGACCGGGCGGCGGACCGCGTCGTCCTGCTGCGACACGGCCCACACGCCAGGTCGGGCCGCCAGGGCATGTGGGACCTGCCCATGGGCAAGAGCGAACCCGGCGAGCCCATCACCGACACGGCGGTGCGTGAGCTGTACGAGGAGACGGGCCTGCGGGTGCGGCCGGAGGCCCTGCGGGTCGCCCACATCGTCCACGGCGCCCGGAACGCGCGGACTCCCAACGGCTACCTCACCGTCGTCTTCGCCGCCGACGAGTGGACGGGCGACCCGGAGAACCGCGAACCCGGGAAGCACGCCGAGGTCCGCTGGGCCGAAGTGGACGCGCTGCCGGGGGAGTTCGTCCGGTCAAGCGCGGAGGCGTTGCACCGGTACCTGGCCGACGGGCCCTTGGTGATATCGCTGGTGGGCTGGTCACCGTGACGGGGTCGACCGGGTTCCGGTCGGCCACGGACCAACCCCCCTAAAGAACTTGGGTTAAAGAACCAACCACCCTCCTCCTCCCGCCCGTTGACCCGTTCACCCTCAGGAGTGACGCGGTTGCGGCGAGTGGGCGCGGAGAGTTACGTTCCCGGAACAACCCAACTAAAGACGACGGCCCCCGCCAGGACGGCAATCCTGAACGAGGGCCTGACCGCTCAGGAAGGTACGAACTTCCCGATGGCTGAAACGCAGTCTAACGCGCCCTCGTGCGCCAACGCCGGTGCGGCAAAGGCACACACCTACGGTGTGATCCACGTACGCACCCGTCTCACCGCCGACTTCACGGTGATCTCCAACGCCCTCGCCCAGCGACGCGGCAGCGCGGTCACCGTCGGCGTCGCGGCCTACATCCTCTCGGTGCCCGACGGCGCCCGCGTCAGCATCGCCGCCCTCTGCGCCCACTTCGACGAGGGCGAGATCCTGATCTCGCGCGCTCTGCGGGAGTTGGAGGCGGCGGGGTATCTGGAACGGCGCCGGGTGCGCGGGCCGAACGGCAAGGTCCGTACCCAGACGTGCTTCTACGACGTACCGCGCGGCGCCGACGACAGGCCGCCCCTCGCTCCACCGCCCTCGCGGCCCAGGACGTCCGCGACGCCGGACGGGGAGAGCACGCCGCCGAACGGGCAGAGCACTCCGTCGGCCGCACCTGCGGAAGCGACAACCCCCCTGTTTGTCCAGCCCGTTGACCTGCCCGTTGACCTGCCGCCCTCGTCACCTCCCCCGCCCCCGCTCGGCCTTGACGACGCCGACCCCCAGGCCGTCGTCATCCTCGCCTCTCTCCGGATCGTCGACCGCAGGCTGATCCTGTCCCGCGGCGAGGTCGCCGAGTTGGCCCCGGCGGTCGCCGAGTGGCTCGCGCAGGGCCTGCGCCCCGAGGAGATCACCGGGGCCCTCACCAGCGACCTCCCGGCCCACTTCCGGGCCCGCCCGGCACGCGTACTGGCGTTCCGCCTGCGCGAGACCCCGCTCCCCGCGCCCCCGAGCGCACCGCCGCCCGCCACTCCCCGGCCACTCGCCCTCCCCTGGCAGACCTGCGACGGCTGCGAACGGGCGTTCAGGGCGGCGGAACCTTCCGCGTGCCGGGACTGCAGGCCGGTGGAGGCGGCCTGATGGTTCGGGGAGCCGGTGTCCGGGCACGGCACGTGACGGAGGCGCACCGTCATGGCGTACAGCCGGCGAGTCCGGTGTGCAAACATGCGGAACCTCGGACCAACGGAAGCCGGGCCAACGGGAGGAGGATCATGGTCAATCGATTCAACGACGGGCTTCTGACACCCACGGAGACGGCCTCCCACCTGGAGGTCCCCCTGCCGACGCTGACCAGCTGGCTCAAGGGAACGGCGGCGGGCGCACCACTCGTCCACCGCGTCGAGCCTGTGCGAAGCGGACAGCCGTCGGTCCCGTTCATCGCCGTGGCGGAGGCCCACGTACTGCGCTCCCTGCGCTCGCTGGGCCTGCGGATGAGCGAGATCCGGGAGGCCGCAGCGGCCGTACGGAAGGCGTTCGACACTCCCTACGGACTGGTCTCGAAGCGCATCGCGACGGACGGCGTGGACATCTTCGTCGAGCACGGTTTCGGCGATCTGAGGCGCGCACGCGACGGCCAGGCCCCCATCCACGAGGTGGTGGCCGGGTATCTCCGCTACCTGACCTGGGAAGGCGAGGACGACTACCCGGCGAGCCTGCGGCTGAAGCAGTACGGGGAGTCGGTGCCCGTCGTGCTCGATCCCCGGTTCGGCCACGGACTGCCGGTCATCGCCGCCAACCGCGTCACGGTCAAGGCGGTCGCGGACCTCTGGGAGGCCGGTGAGAGCGTCGAGGACATCGCCTACGAGTACGGCATGACGCCCGAGCAGGTGGATTCGCTCTGCCACGCTGTGGTGCGCCTTGCCGCCTGAGTTCTTCCTCGACCGGAACCTGGGACGCCGCGTCGCGGAGGAACTGAGGCACCGTGGCTGGGCGGTGCACCGCATCGTCGACGTCTTCCCGGCGGACGCGCAGGACGTTCCCGACGAGGAGTGGATCTCGTACGGGCTCGACCGGTCATGGGTTCCGCTGTCGAAGGACGGCCGTATCAAGACCCGGGACCTGGAGATCCAGCCCGTCCTCGATCACTCCGCCGTGCTCTTCTACCTCGACAATCAGCAACTCCGCACCCTGGAAATGGTGGAACGGCTCGACGCACATCGCAGCGCGATCCTCCGGGCCGCCGAGAAGGGCGGACCCGCCGCGTACGCCGTGCGGCTCGGCGGCCTCGACCGGACGTGGCCTTGACCGTCGGGTACGGAGAACTGGCTCGCCCGACGGCTCAGGGGGCCGTTTCCGCGACCGGCCAAGCCCCCCGCCCCACCAGATCCAGAACGAGCGCGGCGATGTTCCAAGCGTCGTCCTCCCCCCGGTGATGGCGTCCTTCGAGCGGCAGTCCGGCGATCTGCAGGGCCTGGCTCATGCCGGGTTTCCGGCGCAGCCCGTACGCCTCGGTGAACACCAGCTTGGCGTTGGTGTGGGTGCGCTCCGTCGGATACCCGAACGGGTAGGCCACCCGGTCGGCCTGACTCTGCCGGGCGAACTGCCGCCGGTCGTACTCGCCCCAGCTCGCCCAGGGCCGTTCCCCGGCCCCGTACTCCTCGACGAGGACCCGGCAGGCCTCGCCGAAGCCGACACCCCGGTCGACCTCGGCCTGCGTCAGCCCGGTCAGCTCGGTACAGAAGGCGCTCACGGCCGAACGGGCAGGCCGGACCAGGAGCCGATGCCGGGACACCCGGCGCCGTGCGGCAACGTCCACGACGGTGAGCCCGATCTCGATGATCTCGTTCACCGAACCGGGCGGCGGCTGTCCGTCCCAGCAGGTGGCTTCCACGTCGATGACGTTCAGGAGGGTGGGGTGGTGGGGCATGGGGCGAGGGTAGGGAGGGGGACGCGGTACCGGCATCCCAGTTTCCGGAACGCGCCCCACAGTTGGTCGTTGTACCGCCGCGCAGAAGCATGGTAGCGAGGCCGCATGACGACCAGGTACGAGTGGCGTGCCCACTTCGACAACGCCTCCCTCAACGCCCTCCACGCCGAAGGCTTCGGTGGCCACCCGGCGACCACGGACTGGCGCACCCGGCTGCAACGCCACAGCCTCGGCTGGGTCTGTGCCCGGGACGGCGACTCCCTCGTCGGGTTCGTCAACGTCGCCTGGGACGGCGGAGTTCACGCCTTCGTCCTCGATACGGTCGTGGCCCGGCGCTGTCGGTCCCAGGGCATCGGCGCCACGCTGATCGCCACCGCCGCACAGCACGCCCGTACCGCCAACTGCGAGTGGCTGCACGTGGACTTCGAGGACCACCTCAGTTCCTTCTACTTCGAGGCCTGCGGTTTCCGTCCTACGGCCGCCGGACTCATCGCCCTGTAGTCGGCCCAGGTCTACCCAAGTCCCCCATTGCTCATCAGCAGTTGCCCATTGACCCACTGCCCTTCCTCAGAGCACAGGAAGTCCACGAGATGGGCCGCGTCCTGCGGAGTGCCCAGGCGGCCCAGTGGGGTGCGGCGGCGGAAGTTCGCCCGGTCCTCCTCCGACATCCAACCGGTGTCCACCGGACCGGGGTTGACGGCATTGGCGGTCACCCCGAGGTGGGCGAGTTCTCGGGCCGCCGCCAAGGTGATGCGGTCCATGGCACCCTTGCTCGCGCCGTACGGCAGGTTGCCCACCGTGTGGTCACTGGTGAGGCTGACGATCCGGCCGGTTCCGGCAGGCGCCGTGAAGCGGAGTCCGAACTCCCGGATCAGCAGCCAGGTGGCCCTGGCGTTGACGGCGAAATGCCGGTCGAAGCTCTCCAGGGTCGTGTCGAGCAGCCCCGAATCGACCGACTCGCAGTGACACATCACCAGCGCGGCGACACCAGCACCGGCACCGAGACGGGCACTGGCACCGCCGCCGCCACCCGCACCGCCCATCCACCGCTCGACCTCGTCGAAGACACGGGCCGGAGCATCCGCGTCGGCGAGGTCCGCCTCGATCGCCGTACTCGCGGCGCCGAGCGCGCTCAGCTCCCCGCTGATCCCATCCGTGGCCCCCCGCTCGACGCCCCAGGACATCCGGGCGTCGTACGGCGTCCAGTACGTGAAGGCGACATCCCACCCCGATGCCGCCAACCGCCGGGCGACCCCCGCCCCGATGCCGACGGTACGACCCACCCCGGTGACCAGGGCGAGCGGCCGGGTGCGGCCGGGTGTTCGGTCGGGGCGGGCTTCCTCGGCATGCGTCGTCACGGTCCGGGATCGTCCAGGATCGGCGTCCGCCCGGCAAGCGGTTATCCTCGGCAATCGCAACATTGCGTGATAATCGGCCCAAGCGAAGGAACCATGAGATTTCCCCCGCCCTCCAAGACCGGGCCGCTCATCGCCCTGGTGTACCTGGTGGTGGTGTTCGGGCTCGACTACCTGGGCGTCGACCGAGGCAGCGACACGGCGGCCGTCGCCCTGTACGTCATCACGTTCCCGTCAGGCTTCCTGACGACCATCGCGTTCCTGCTGCTCGGAGGTGCCGTCGGGTTCGACGAGTACAGTCCGGGCCCGGATTCGTACGCACCGTCCGTGTACGCCGTCGCGGGCATCGTCCAGGTGCTGCTGGTCTGGCTGGCTTGGCCGGCCTGGAGGTCGCTGAATGCCTTCAAGTACAGGACTCGTCAGTAGCACCCCCTCCCTCAGCTGGCCGGCCGCCGAATCCGCCCCCCGTAATGCCGCTCCAACCCCAGATTCCCCTCGAACCCCCCAGGCACGTTCGCCGACACGTACACCGGCGGACGCACCCCCGCCCCGATCAGCACCGCCGCCGCCTCCGCCACCGCCATCTGCACCAGCATCACGCCCGTCAGCGTCGACAGCGCGCACACCGCGCCCCCGCCCGGCAGTTCCAGCAGCGCGTCGCCCGTCGGGGCCTCGTTGTCCAGGACCACGTCCGCGATGTCCGCCAGTTTCCTGCCGCTGGAGTGGCCCGCCGGGACCGTCCGCGTGTGGGTGAGGGACGTGATCGCGAGGATCTTGTGGCCGTTCTCCTTCGCCTTCAGCGCCATCTCGACGATGACGTTGTTGACGCCCGAGTTGGAGATGATCACGAACAGGTCGGCCGGATGCGGGGCGGCCAGGTCGTACAGGCGCTCGGCGATACCCGGCTTGCGTTCCAGCAGCGGGTCGTCGAGGGCGCTCGGGTCGTCGCCGCCGTAGAGGACCAGGTCGGCCATCGACAGACGGTTCGTGGGGACGAGGCCGCCCGCCCGGCCGGCCAGTTCCAGGACGAGGGCCTGCGAGTGCCCCGTACCGAAGGCCTGGATCACGCCGTCCGCGCGGATGCAGTCCGCGATAAGTCCGGCGGCGCGGGACACCGACTCCTGGGCGGCCCCGGACCCGGTGACGCGGTCGAGGACGGCCCGGCTCTCGCGCGCGAAGCCCTGGGCGCTGACGGACTCGACGGTCACTCGACACTCCCCACCGGTGGATGAAACCACCCGCTCTACCTCTATCGGTGAATCAATAAATCACAGTGTACGGGCCACGGGCAACGACCCGCGAGCAACGGGGCAACAAGCAACCAGCAAAGCCCGCCCACACCCTCCCCCCTCCCCGGCCCCTCTGGTCCTGGAATTCAAACTGCCCCACAGACGGTGGCTGATACATTCGTCACGACCATCAGCAACCACCAGCACAGCGCCGAGGAGATCGGTTACCCCATGGAACGGACCGAACGGACCGGCTCCGGCACCGGGATGCCCCCGACCGACGTCACCACCCTCATCCGTACGGAGCTGCCGCGCCTCGCCGGCTCCCTCCGGAAGGTCGGTGAGCTGATCCTCGAAGACCCCGCCGCCGTCACCCACTGTTCGGCCGCCGAACTGGGCCGCCGCACCGGCACCTCGCAGGCCACGGTCACCCGGTTCTGCCGTGCCATCGGCCTCGACTCCTACCAGCATCTCCTCATCGAGCTGGCCCAGGAGCGCGGTCGCGGCGAGGTCTCCGACTGGGGCACCGCCGAGATCGGGCCCGACATCTCCCCTGATGACAGCCTTGAGCGCGTCGTCCAGGTGGTCGGGAGCGCCGATCTGCGCGCCATCCAGCAGACCATCGACCGCATCGACCTCGACTCCATCGAGCGCGCCGGCCAGGCCACCGCCCGCGCCCGCCGTATCGACGTGTACGGCGTCGGCGGCAGCGGCGCGGTCGCCCAGGAGACCGAGACCCGCCTGTTCCGCATCGGCTGCCAGGTGCGCGGCTGGACCGAGGTGCACGCGGCCCTCACCTCCGCCGCCCTCCTCACCCCCGCCGACGTCGCCATCGGCATCTCGCACTCCGGCTCCACCCGCGAGACCATCGAGCCCTTCGAACTGGCCAAGCAGCGCGGCGCCACCACCGTCGCCATCACCGCCGACCCGAAGTCCCCGCTGGCCCGCGCCGCCGACGTACGGCTGATCTCCTCCTCCTCGGAGACCAGCTTCCGCACCGAGAGCATCGGCGCCCGGCACTCCGTGCTGGTCCTCATCGACTGCCTCTACGTCCGGGTCGCGCAGCTCTCCTACCAGCGCGCCAGCGCCTCCCTCGCCCTCACCGACCACATCGCCAGGGAGCACGCGGTGAGGTCCCGCCGCACCCGCTGACCGATCGACGACAGCACACGAGCCGCCTCGGACCACTCCGGTCCGAGGCGGCTTTTGCATGGATGAACCACCAAGGAAACAAGAAGATGGTTGTTTGAACCATCCGATCGGTGCCACGATAGGGCCCCGCGATTTCGATGTCCCGATTTCCCGGCATCCCGGCATCCCGTTTTCCGGTCCGCTTCCCTCCTAGGCCTCGCAGGAGACCCATGCGCGTCACCTCAGTCGAGTCGACCGAGCTGTTCGTCGGCAGCGCCGAGCACCCGCGTCAGGTGGTGACCGTCGAGGTCGGCCACCTCGCCGGCCGTACGGTCCGGCTCACCGCCGAGGGCCCCGGCGTCCGCAGCGAGGGGGACATCCGCGCGACCGTCGGCGACGACGGCACCCTCCGCGCCGAACTGCCCGTGCTCTGCGACCTGCCGCCCGGCGAGCGCACCCACATCACGGTCACCGCCGAGGACACCGACGACCCCGCCCAACGGGCCTCCCTCACCGGCGCCCTCCTCGTCGCCGAGCCCGGCTGGACGATGTTCATGGTCAGCCACTTCCACTACGACCCGGTGTGGTGGAACACCCAGGCCGCCTACACCGAGACCTGGGACGTCGCCGACGACCCGGCCCTCTCCGGTCTCCCCGCCCGTACCTTCGACTCGCGCGGCCAGTCCGGGATGAGCCTCGTCCGCGCGCACATCGACCTCGCGCGCCGCGACCCCGCGTACACCTTCGTGCTCGCCGAGGTCGACTACCTCAAGCCCTACTGGGACTCCTTCCCCGAAGAGCGCGCGTTCCTACGGCAGTTGCTGCGCACCGGACGCGTCGAGATCATGGGCGGCACCTACAACGAGCCCAACACCAACCTCACCGGCGCCGAGGCGACCGTACGCAACGCCCTCTACGGCGACGGCTTCCAGCGCGGCATCCTCGGCGCCGACCCGCACACCGCCTGGCAGCTCGACGCCTTCGGCCACGACCCCCAATTTCCGGGGCTGATGGCCGACGCGGGGCTCTCCTCCAGCTCCTGGGCGCGTGGGCCCTTCCACCAGTGGGGGCCCACCCTCTCCGTGTTCGGGGAGGAACCGCGCGATCCCCAACGCATGCAGTTCCAGGCCGAGTTCGACTGGATCGCCCCCTCCGGGCGCGGGCTGCTCACCGCCTACATGGTCAATCACTACGGCGCCGGCTGGGCCATCGACAACGCGCCCACGCTCCCGGAAGCGGAGGCCGCCGCCCTCAAGCTCTTCACCGGGCTGAAGCGGGTCGCGCTCACCCGCAATGTGCTGTTGCCCGTCGGGGGCGACTACGCGCCGCCCTGCCGCTGGGTCATGGGCATCCACCGCGACTGGAACGAGCGGTACGTCTGGCCGCGCTTCGTCTCCGCGATCCCCCGCGACTTCTTCACCGCCGTCCGCGCCGAACTCGCCGCCGAGGGACGGAAGGCGTCACCCCAGACCCGGGACATGAACCCGATCTACACCGGCAAGGACGTCTCGTACATCGACACCAAACAGGCCCAGCGGTACGGCGAGACACTCCTCGCCGACGCCGAGGCCTGGGCGACCCTCGCCTCCCTGGTCGCCCGACACCCCTATCCGGACGCGGCGTTGGACAAGGCCTGGCGGCAGCTCGTCTACGGCGCCCACCACGACGCGATCACCGGCTCCGAGTCCGACCAGGTCTACATCGACCTGCTGACCGGCTGGCGCGAGCTGTACGACCTCGCCGAGTCCGTGCACGCCGACGCCACCCAGGCCCTCGCGGACCGCGTCACCCCGCTGCCGGGCGGCGGCCCCGACCTCGTCGTCCTCAACTCCGCGACCTGGCCCCGCCGCGACACCCTCACCACCGACCTCCCCGAGGGCCTCGTCCCCGTCGACGACTCAACCGGCCTGCCTCTTCCGGCGGTCAGAGAGCCGGACGGCAAACTCCGGCTGCTGACCCCGGAGATACCGGGCCTCGGTCTCAAGGCCCTCCCCCTCACCGAGGGCAGGGCCCCCGAGTGGACCCCCGGCGAAGGCCTCACCATCCACAACGAGTTCTACGAGGTGACGGTCGACCCCGCACGCGGCGGCGCCGTCAGCGGCCTGCGCCGACTCGCCGACGGCGGCCGGGAGTTGCTGCGCCCCGGCGACATCGGCAACGAGCTGGTCGTCCAGGAGGAGTACCCGAGGCACCCGCGCTTCGGCGAGGGCCCCTGGCACCTCACCCCGACCGGCACGACGGCCGCCCGCAGCGGAGACGTGACGGCGGACGCCGTGAAGGTCGAGCACTCGCCCGCCGGGGCGCGCCTCACCGTCACCGCACGCCTCGGTCAACTCCTCACCTACATGCAGCAGTTGACCCTCTGGAAGGGCATCGACCGGCTGGACGTGTCGACGACCCTCGACGGGTACGACGGCTCCGACCGCCTCATCCGGGTCCGCTGGCCCGCCGACGTCAAGGGCGGACTGCCCGTGCACGAGGTGGCCGACGCGGTCATCGGGCGCGGGTTCGGGTTCGTGGAGGTGGACAGCGAACAGTTCCCCTGGACGCTCGACAACCCGGCCAACAACTGGTTCGCGCTGGGGGCGACGGCCCGGGTCGCGCTCAGCGACGACACCGGCCGCCCGCTCGGCCAACGGGCCGTCGGAGTAGCCGAGTTGGTCTACCCCTCCTGGCAGGAGGCCGGCGAACTCGGTGCCGAACTCGCCGCCGCGCTGGTCCGCGTGGGCGTCACGGCCACCTCGACGATCGCGGGCGGCCACCGCTACGGCGACCTCGAAGTCGACTCCAACCTCCCCGACCTCCGCATCGCCGTCGGCGCCCCCGAACGCAACTCCGTCGTCGCCGAGGCCCTCGCCATGGACCCGGCCGCCGGACGCGAACTCCGGCGCCAGCTCGCCGAGTCGGGCACGGCGTCGGTGTGGGTCGCGCCGCGTGCGGGCCTGCGCGAGGAATGGATACCGGGGGCGGACCTGCGCGACCTCGAACGGCTCCCGCTGCTCGTGGTGGCGGGCAGCGGCCCCGAGGACGACGCCAAGGCGGTGCACGCGCTGATCGCCGACCTCGCCGACTCCGTCGTACACGCCACGGCTGCCGGTGGCGGCGAGGCGCTGCCGCCGGGCGACACCTGGGACGGCACCGGCTTCGCCGTCCTCAACCGGGGCACCCCCGGCTGCGTGGTCACCCCTTCCGGCGACCTGTACATGAGCCTGATGCGCTCCTGCACGGGCTGGCCCTCGGGCATCTGGGTCGACCCCCCGCGCCGAACAGCCCCCGACGGCTCCGCCTTCCAGCTCCAACGCTGGTCGCACACCTTCGAGTACGCCGTCCTGGGCGGCACCGGCGACTGGCGCGAACTGCGGCTGCCGCAGACGGGACACGCGTACAACCACCCCTTGCGGGCGAGGGTGAGGGAGCGGTCTCCGGAGGCCGACCGCCTCCCCCGCACCGCGACCCTCCTGAGCCTCGAACCCGCGGGCGAGGTGATCCTCGACGCGCTCAAACCGGCCGGTTCACCGCTCGCGCGAGGGAGCGCGGCGCCCGCCGACCCCGGGCGCGGTGTCGTCGTACGACTGCACGAGGTCAACGGCCGTTCGACGGCGGCGCGGGTGCGCGGGCCGGTGCCGTGGACGGACGGCGCCCGGGCCGACGTACTGGAGAGGCCGGGGGAGCCGCTGCCCCCGGACGCGGACGGCACGCTCGGCACCCACCTGACCGGCTTCGAGGTGGCGACGGTACTCGCAACTCCCGCCGGGGTGACGGCTGTTGACCCGGGTGCCGGTGTGGATGCACACGAGCCCGCCCAGCCCGTCCACACCCGGTACTGGCTGCACAACTCCGGCCCGGCGCCACGCGGCAACCTCCCGGTGGGGGTCTACCTCTCCCCCACCACCCTCACCGCCTCCGGCCCGGTCACGGTGACGGTCCGCATCAGCTCCGAACTGACGGACGCCCCCGTCTCCGGCACGCTCACCCTCGGCGGCCCGCCGGGCTGGTCCGCCGACCCGGCCCAACTCCCGTACGCCCTGGCCCCCGCAGGCTTCACCCTCACCGAGATCACGGTGACCCCACCCCCCGACGCATCCCCGGGCCGCCACTGGCTCACCGCCCGCCTGCCGTACGACGGCCAGGTGTACGAGGACACGGTGGCCCTGGACGTGCCGGGCGGCGGCGGTCCTGTCGGCCCAACTCTGCTTACAGAGCTGGGGGTTGACCGGGTCGTCGTACGGCGCGGAGAGCGCGTACGGGTCCCCGTGAACCTGCGCAACACCACCCTCGGGGAGATCAACGGCACGCTGTGGGCGGTGTCCTCGTGGGGGACGTGGGCGGGGGTCGGCCCCGGGGTGCGGGGGTTCGCCGTACCGGCCGGGGAGTCGGTGGAGTGCGGCATCGAGGTGAACGGCGGGGCCCTGCAGCCGGGTTCGTACTGGCTGATGGCGAAGGCCGGCTGGCACGGGTGCGTGGCGTACACGGAGGCAGTGGTCCTGGAGGTGACCCCATGAACCGACACGAGGACGAACATCCACCGGAGGGCGCCTGCGCCGTCGTAGACGGCGACCCGATACCGAGGGGGGATGTGGAGGCGGTCCTAGCGGCGATTCCGGTGCGGAGTGGTCGGGCCCGCGGTGACGCGCCCCTTCAGGGGCGCGGGGCTGTGTCAACTAGCGGCTCCGCCGCGGGGCGCGACCAGCCCCCACCGACCGCAAGCCAACCCACAACCCCGTCCGCGGAACGACAACGCCGCCGCTGGGCAACACAGGTGGTCGTGGCCGACGTACTGGCAAGACGAGCATGCGAGGACCGAGGACTGCCCCCACCAGACGCACCACTGACCCTGGGCCCCATCCCCCAGGCCGACGTAGCGAGCCTGGGCAGCATCGTCGCCGTAACCCTCGCCTACTCCCCCGCAGCCCGAACCCTCCTCACCCACCTGGAAGCCCGCCAGCACATCCCCGAGACAGCCCTACGGGAGTACTACGAGCACAACAGGGACCGCTTCCTGACAGTGGCCGCCCTACGCGCGGGCACAGACCCCTTCGGCGCAACGAAGGACGCGGACTTCCTCCCGTACGAGCACGTGAAGGCGGGAATCGAGGGCGAGTTGAGACAGGCGGCGGGCAGGCTTGCCTTCTTCTCGTGGCTCGACCTCGCGCGGGCGGACGTCGTGTACGCGCACGGGTACGAGCACCCCGGCGACCCGTCCCACCCGGACCACGAACACCGCCACTGAGGCGGCGGACACAGGTTCCGGAACCTAAAAGCAACACGGCACCCCATTGACCTCCGATGAATTCTGGTCCACCTTTTCATCAATCGGAGTCAAAGTTGGTGAATTGAACCAGCATCCAGGACATCCAGAGCATCCAGGACGCTCCCAGGAGGGCAGCAGCAATGCGCGCAAGAAGACTGACCGGATCCCTGTCCTGTCTCGTCGTACTGACGTTGACGGCCGCAGGCTGCGGCCTCTCCGGAGGCTCCGACGACGGCGGCGCCACCGCCGGTGCCTGCAAGGTCGACAAGGGAAACGTCGGGTCGGGGAAGCTGACCGGTGACGTCAAGGGCACGATCACCTTCCAGACCACCAACCTGAAGAAAGACTTCGGCGACTTCTTCAACGGCGTGATCGCCGACTTCGAGAAGGCCCACGCCGGTGCCAAGGTCAAGTGGATCGACGACCCCGGCGACAACACCTTCACCAGCCGGACCGTGGCCGACGCCCAGGCCTGCACGATGGCCGACGTCATCAACGTCAACGCGCCGACGGCGACCGCCCTCACCAAGGCCGGCTACCTGCTCGACATCGGTACCAAGGACCCGGCCGCCTCCAAGCCCTTCGTCCCGTCGTTCTGGAAGACGGCCACCTTCGCGGACGCCGCAGGCAAGTCGATCCACACCACGCTGCCCTGGTACACCGGCGGCGTGCTGCTGACGTACAACAAGGACCTGCTGGCGAAGGCCGACATCGACCCGGCGAAGCCGCCGACGAGCATCTTCGGGCTCTTCGCCGACTACGAGAAGATCGCCAAGGCCTCCGACGGCAAGTACTTCGCGACGATGGCCAACCCGATCTGGCGTATCCCGGCCGACTTCGACCAGATGGGCATCAAGGTCCTCTCCAGCGACGGCAAGTCGGCCGTCTTCGGCGACGACCCGCGCACCACCGAGTGGGTGGAGTGGATGGCGAAGCTGTACAAGGAGGGCGCGATGCCGAAGGACTCGCTGTCCTCCAGCAACGACCCGTCCACGCTCTACAGCCAGGGCAAGGTGGCCTACGGTTCGACGAACCCGAGCTTCGTACGGTTCGTCAAGCAGAACAGCCCGTCGGTCTACGCCAAGACGGCCGTCGGCCAGCAGCCGTACGACGATCTCGGTGTCGCCTCCGCCGGTGCCCCGCAGTACATCTCGGTCGCCGCGACCAGCAAGCACGCGGCCACCGCGCTGTCGTTCGCGGAGTTCCTCACCAACGCCGAGAACCAGACGGCCTGGTGCAAGGACCCGGCCGTGGTGATCTTCCCGACCACCACCGAGTCGCTGAACGACCCGTTCTTCCAGAACGTCACCGGCACCGACCCGTTCTCCCAGGCCCGCAAGCTCGTCGCCGACCAGCTCAAGACGGCCTCCACCAACCAGACCAACCTCTCCCCGGCCGTGCAGAACGCCATCGTGTCCCAGGTGCAGTTGGCCATGCAGGGCAAGAAGAGCGCGGCGGACGCCGTGAAGGACGCCCAGGAGAAGTCGAACGAGCTGCTGAAGCAGGGCAGTTGACGGTGACGGCACAGATCACGAACCCGGTGTCCGGCGCGGAGGCCCTGACCTCCACGCCGGGCCCGGCCCCCTCCCCGCCCCCGTCCCGCCTCCGTCGGCTCGCCAGGGCCGCGCTGCCGGGGCCCGCTCCCGGGGCCAACGGCGCGGCCATGTACCGCCGTTGGTGGCTGCCGTGGCTGTGGACCGCCCCCGCGGTCGTGTGCGCGGTGGTCTTCGGGGTGTTCCCGTTCCTCAACACGGTGCTGCTGTCGTTCACCAACGCCAAGCCGCTGGGCGGCGCCGCGAGTTTCGTCGGGCTCGACAACTACACACGGATGCTCCAGGACGACGACTTCTGGCTCGCGACCCGCAACAGCATCCTGTACGCGGTGATCGTCGTACCGCTGATGGTGCTGCTGCCGCTGATGCTGGCGGTCCTGGTGGAGAAGAACCTCCCGGGCATCGGCTTCTTCCGTTCCGCCTTCTACACACCGGTGTTGGCCTCCAGCGTGGTCGTGGGCCTGAGCTGGCAGTGGCTGCTCGCGGACGACGGCCTGGTCAACACCTGGCTGGAGAAAGCCCACTTGATCAAGTCGGCGATCCCCTTCCTCTCCGACTCGTGGCTGATCCTGCTCTCCGCGATGGGCCTGACCCTGTGGAAGGGCCTGGGCTGGTACATGGTCTTCTACCTGGCCGCCCTCGGGAACGTGCCCAAGGAACTGCACGAGGCCGCGCAGATGGACGGCGCGGGTGCGGTCCGCCGCTTCTTCCACATCACGGTCCCCGGCGTACGGACGGCCATGATGCTCGTAGGCACCCTCACCGGCATCGGCTCTCTCCGGGTCTTCACGGAGATCTACATGCTCGGCAGCTCCACCGGCGGCCCCGGCGGCGCCGACCGCACCCTGCCGTTCTACATCCGGGACGTCGGCCTGGACCCGATCACCGGCAACGCGGGCTACGGCTCGGCCGTCAGCGTGGCCCTGTTCGCTCTCACCCTGGGCCTGACCCTGCTGGCGCAACGCCTGACGAAGGAGGACGAGTCGTGAGCACGGCCGCTGTCGACAAGCGCCGACGCCTGATGCCGCGCTGGCGGGACTACGGCCGCCCGCGCGAACTCCTCGTCCGCTACCTGCTGTTGCTCCTGGTCCTCGGCCTCACAGTGGGCCCACTCCTCTGGCAGCTGCTGGCCTCCCTGAAGGGCACGAGCGAGGACGTCTTCGGCGCGAACGCCACCCTGCTGCCGCACGACCCGACCCTGCGCGCGTACCGGACGGTCTTCGACCAGGTGCCGGTGTGGTCGTACATCCAGAACAGCCTGATCGTGGTCGCCCTGTCGGTCACCAGCCAGCTGGTCTTCTCCACGACGGCCGGCTACATGCTCTCCAAGCCCGCCTGGAAGGGCCGCAGGGCGGTCTGGGTGGTGCTGATCGCCTCGATGATGTTCCCCTTCGAGTCGATCATGGTCTCGCTGTTCATCAGCATCCGCGACCTGGGCCTGGTCGACAGCCTGGCGGGCGTATGGCTGCCGGGCTTCGTCGGCGCCATCAACGTCATGCTGATGCGCGGCGCGTTCCTCGCGGTCCCGCGCGAGATCGAGGACGCGGCGATGCTGGACGGCACGAGCGAGTGGCAGCGCTTCAGGTACCTGTATCTGCCGTCCGCGTGGGGCGCGATCATGGTGGTCGTCATCAACACGTTCATCAGCGCCTGGGACGACTTCCTGTGGCCCCTGATCGTGCTGCGCTCGGAAGCCAACATGACGCTGACGCTGGGCCTTTCACGCCTCCAGTCGTCGTCGTTCGGCTACGACCAGCGGATGGTGATGGCGGGGTCGGTGATCTCTGTGGTGCCGGTGCTGGTGCTGTTCGTGATTACGCAGCGGTGGTTCTATCGGGGGGTGGCTTCGGGGGCGGTGAAGATCTGAGGGGCCGGTGGGCCGGCACCTTTCCGTACGACACCTTTCCGTACGGCACCCCTGCGGACGGCACCCTTCCGGGCGGTGCCGTCCGCCTCCTGCACGACGGCCTATTCGTGAGTGACGAAGTCCTCCACCGTCGCGGTGCCCGAACGCACCGTCCACACCCCGCTGCCCACGGGGGTCTCCTCCGAACGAGCCTTGAGATCCTCGATGTCGACGCCGTTCGGCCAGCTGGTTCCGTCCGGGGACCAGCGGACCCCGGTGAGGTCGATTCCGTTCAGGTCGACGCCGCTCAGGTCCGATGTCGTGAAGTCGTTGAGGAATGCGTCGACCAAGTCCGTGTCCAGGCCGGGCAGTTCGCGGCCGAGTGTGCTGC
Source organism: Streptomyces geranii (assembly GCF_002954775.1). Taxonomy (GTDB): domain Bacteria; phylum Actinomycetota; class Actinomycetes; order Streptomycetales; family Streptomycetaceae; genus Streptomyces; species Streptomyces geranii. The sequence continues at coordinate 56,551 of NZ_PJME01000019.1, read as the reverse complement.
GGATGGCCTGCCTCACGTCCTCGGCACGGGTGTTCACCAGGTCGTGGGCGAGGGCGAGGTTGAATGCCTGGGGACGGGCGGGGCCGTGGTCCGGTGCGCGGAAGCCGCCGATGTCGAGGCTCAGGCCGAGGTCGAAGTGACGGTCGACGACGCGGGCGGACGCGCGGGCATGGGCTCGGTCGAGGGCACGGGCGAGATCGTGGGCGCAGGGGCGAGCCAGGGCGTGCTCGTGGTCGAGGGCGTGATTGAGATCGTGGACGAGGACGCGGGCACGGGCGAGGTCGTCGGCGCGGGTCAGGTCATACGTGCGGGCCAGGTCGAGGGCGTGGGCCAGCTGGAGGGCATGGGTCAGGTCGAAGGTGCGGGCACGGATGCCGGCGAGGTCGTGGTCGAGAACGCGTACGTGGGCGAGGTCGAGATCCTCGGCGAGGTCGTGGGCGAGGCTGCGGGCGAGGTCGAGGGCGCGGGCGTGCGCCAGGTCGAGGTTGAAGACCAGGGCGTGGGCAAGGTCGCCCATGTGGGTGACGTCGAGGGCGAGGCCACGGGCGAGGACGAAGGTGTGGAACGCGCGGGTGACGTCGGGGTGGGTGCGCAGTTGCAGACGGGTCTGCGGGCTGACGGACAGCAGGAGTTGCTCGGCCGCCGAGGAACCGGTGCCGGTTTCGGTGCCAGTGTCCGCCGTGCTCGGCTCCGGTCGGGCGGGAGGCTCGGGGGGAGTTGGAGACTCGGGCGGAGCCGTGGGAAGCACCTCGCGCAGACCCGCCTCGACGTCGAGGACGGCGTCGAGGTCGTCGGTCATGGCGGCGGGGCGGGACTGGAGCAGCACCTCGCGCAGCCCGGCTTCGACATCGAGGAAGGCGCCGAGGTCGTGCGTGAGGACACGCTGCCGGTCGAGCCAGCGGTCCACGGCCTGATCGTCGATGACCTGATCGCCGGTGCCGGTCTCAAGGCGCTCGTGCAAGTGCTCGTACTTGTGCCCATGCTCGTACTCATGCTCGTGCTCGGTCACTGCTCCTCCTCCCCGTGGGCGATCATCGCGGCGATCGCGCGACGGGCCTTCTTGAGGCTGGCCCGTACCGCGTCGGAGGTCAGTCCGAGCTGCTCGGCGATCTCCGAGGGGGTGAACTCGCTGATGGTCCAGGCGAGGACCTGCCGTTGCCGGGGCGGCAGCGCCGGGAGCTGCCGCAGCACGTCGTGCCTGGCCTCCCATTCCGCCACGGCGTTCGGCCGCAGCAGCGGCGACAGCGGATCGGGCAGCGGATCGGCGGGCTCCTCCCGGACCCGGGTGGCCTGCCGGATGTACGCGCGTGAGGCGACCGTATGGACCCAGGCCCGGGGCGTACGAATCCCGGTCCAACCGCGGTACGCCTTGGTCATGGTGTCCTGGGCGATGTCCGCGGCCTCCGGCAACGAGGCGCCCTGGTTGACCAGGAACCCGGTCAGATCGCGGATGGTCCGGCGGTAGAAGTCGGAGAACTCCTCGTCCAGGGTGAGGCGTTCGTGGATGCGCCGGTCGAGGGCGGCGTGGTCGGCCTCCGGTGCGGCGGCGCGGGGATCGACACCGTCCGCCGGTTCGTGGGTGTTCACTCGTCCCCCTCCCGCGTGCGGGCCGGTCCACAGGTCAGCTCCACCCTCAACCGGCCCCCGTCGTCCCGATGTTCGTCGACCTTGAGCTGGCCTCCCGCGGCCACCGCCTCGACGGTACCGGCGAGGTACTGCCGTTGCGCCTGCTCGTGCCGTACCCGCCAGCGCAGCCGCAACCACAGGCTGAACAGGGCACATGCCTGGCTGACGACGATCGAGACGACGGTGACAGCGGCGGTGGCCGGGTCCATGGATGTCTCCCCACTCGTACGGGTCCCGGGGCCGGACGTCCGGCCCGTCATGGGGGAGAGCCCGGAACCCCCGACTCCGTGAACCCGTTCTCGGCAACCGTCGCCGAGCAGCGAGGCCGCTACCGCCGTTCCTCGTGGACAGTCATGTCACCGGCGGACTGGAAGACCCGGCCGTGATCCCTGGCGTGCGCGTTCATGACGACCGTGGCGGCGCCGGAGGCGTCCCCACCCTGCGCGCGCTGCGCGGCTGCCCACTCCAGGAGAGCCTCCAACTGGGCGGCTGCTTCCTCACGTTCGACGTCGTCGAGACCGTCGAGAAAATCTTCGATACGGGTCTGCCACACGGTCTCCTGCCGCGCGACCGCCCGTGCGTCCCCGGAGTCACCTGCGGCCCCGGCGGCCTGTTCGAGTTCCGTACGGGTCCGGTCGAGCCGTTCGAGGACGGCTTGCTGCGACTGCCCTTCCCGGCCCAGGAGTTGAGCCACCCGGGCCCGCAACCCCTCCCAGGCATCACTGCCCGCCGCCTGCACGATCGCCCCGCCCCCGGCCGCGGCGAGCGCCGCCAACGCTTCGGCCAACATGAATGTCCTCCTCAGCAGTGAACAGCCGAGCCGCAGAACTACAGCCCCGCTGAACGGACCGTAGCGTCCGACCAGTCGTCCCCACCGACCTTCGGCGAAATCGCGCATACAACCCGAATTCGGCTCCCGCCGGTTCGGGTACGGCCGCGAGACACGGCCGCGAGCTACGGCTCCGACGGGCTACGACGCATACCGCGTCACCTCGGTCACCCGGCACTTGATCTTCACGTCGATCGTGTCCAGGCCCTGCGCCGTCTCCTCCGCCCGCTGCCCGGGCGCGAGGTTGTCGACCGCCGCGAAGCACGACGAACACCGCGAACACTCCGAGACAACTGAACCGATGATCTTCCCCGCGCTGCAAGACCCCGCACGGGCCCGCACTGCTGCTGACTCGCGCCGTCGAACTTGTGACACCCCCGTGGCCGGAACTATGGCCTCCATCACACACAGAGAGTTCGCGCACTGATCGGATGACCGGATGCGCAGACCCACCCCCCTCCGCCCGTCCTTCGCCAGCACCGCCCCCCTCCTGTCGGCTCTCGCCGCCACCGCTCTGCTGCTCACGGCCTGCGGGACGGAGAACTCCGGCGCCGGGAACTCCGGCGCCGGTACGGCCGTACCGCCGTCTGCCGCGCAGGTCGACGATCCGGGCAAGGACGGCGTACGTATCACCTCGCTGACCCTCCCGTCGCCCTCGCCCTCGCCCACCCGCAGCTACTCAGTCTCCGCCGACAGCCTCGCCACGGACTCGGGGGTCGTCGCCGGCTACGAGGTCACCAACACGGGCACCGAGGCCATGACCTACTCGGTCGTCTTCACCTTCATGAGCGGTGACGGCGGGGCCGTGACCAACCAGACGGCGACCGTGCGCGACGTCGATCCCGGCAAGACCGTGCGGGGCACTGTCCGAGCGGGGCAACTGCCGTCCGCCGCACCGCGGGTGACGCAGGCCAAGGTGCTCCAGGTGACCAAGGTCCCCGCGGGCGAGGCGCCGACCGAACCGGGCACCTGCCCCGCGTCCGGGGTCCGGGTCAGCGCCGACGAGGGCGACGCGGCCATGGGGCTGCGTCTCGACAACTGCGGCACGCGTGACTACACCGTCAAGGGCTACCCGCTGCTGGAGCTGTTGGACAACGACCTCAAGCCTGTCGACAGCGTCGAGATCCTCGACGGCAGCGGCGAGATCACCACCGGCGCCGGGCCCGACGAGCAGCCCCGTCCCGTCACGCTCGGACCCGGCGAGTCGGCCACCGCCGCCCTGGTCTGGCGCAACACCACCGGGTCCGGCACGCCGGTGAACGTGCCCTATGTGCGGGTCCGGGCGAAGGCCGGTGCCGCCCCGGTGACGGTGACCCCGAACCTCGATCTCGGAACCACCGGAAAGCTCGGGGTCAGACCGTGGGAGAAAGCGGAGCGCTAGGTGTTCTGTCCTCGGCATCCCCCAGCCAAGAGGCAAGAGGGGAGGAACCAGAGGAACCGGACGAGGGCGTTCACAACACACTTGCCGCGGCCTCGAAGCCGGCGTCCGTCCGCACGAACGAAAACATCCTCCGCTCCGTCGGTACTCATGAGGAAGGTGGGGACAGTCGGCAGGAGCCGCGTCCTCACGTCTCGTCTCTCGCCTCTCGCCGCATTCATCCGGAGGATGTCAATGAGCTGGGTCGGACGATCCATGAGCGTTGTACTGGCAGTCGCCGCCATGGCGTCGGCCGCGTGCACATCGCAGGGAAGCAGTACCGATGAGGGGTCGTCGTCCTGCGCCTACCAGATCCTGTACGAAGGCCGCACCTACCAGGACGTCGCCGACGCGGAGTTCACCATCGGCGAGCAGCTCGGCAACGCCACCCTGCCGGCGTGCGACGACACCGGTGGCCAGGACGAAACCGGCGGGTCAGGCACAAAGCTGACCGTGTACGCGGTGGACGGCATCTCCCCGAAGACGGCCGTCGCGGTCGGAGAGACACCGGAGGGAGCCATACTCGTCGCTGTCCCCTCCGGCACCGAGCTTCCGCCCGCCGTGAGGAAGCTGATCGACGGCTCACGACAGTGACGGTGACGGTGGCAGTGAGGCGAGGTCAGGTGAGACGAGGTCGCGCTCGTCGCCATGCCGTCGAGGCGCGAAAAGGTCCCGACGATCTTCGCGTAAGAAAGCAGTTGCCCTCCCTTTCGTTTCCTTGAACGATCCGTGCGTGACGACGTTGTTCCTGATTGTCGGCCTGCCAGGGGCCGGAAAGACCACGAGGGCTCGGCAACTGGCCAAGGAGCACAACGCGCTGCGGCTGACGCCGGACGAGTGGATGCTCCCGCTGTTCGGCGATCCGCAGCCTGCCGGGAAGCGCGATGTGCTGGAAGGACGGCTGCTCTGGCTCGGCCTGGAGGCGCTGAGGGTCGGCACCGACGTGATCCTGGACTACAGCTGCTGGTCCCGTGACGAGAGGTCCGCGATCCGCTGGCTGGTGGGGAACGCGGGTGCGTCCTGTCGCATGGTGTACATGCCGGTGTCCCCTGAGACCCAGAGCGCTCGGGTCGCCCATCGCCAGTCGACCGCCCCGGAGCAGACCTTCCGGATGAGCGAGGCGGACCTCTCGCACGGGAGAACGCTGTTCGAGGAACCCGACGTCACGGAACTCGACGGACACGAGGTGGGCGATCCACCTCCTGGCTGGCCGGGTTGGCCTGAGTGGGCCGCGGATCGGTGGCCGTCGCTCGCGTGACTGTCGGCCCCACTGTCGACCTGCGGCGCATCCGCTTGCCCGAAATATTAGGACGTGCTGATTTTCCGATGTGGCCGGACCCTATGAGCTGAGGTTCTTCGAAGATGCACTGGACTGGATCAAGACGCTCGCGAAAGAAGACCCGGACAGTCATCTACACGTGATAGCCGCACTGGAACGGCTCCAAATGGTGGGTCCAGCGCTGCGCCGCCCGACTGTCGGCGCGATCGAAAGAAGCCGTTACCGCAGCATGCGGGAACTGCGTCCACGCAACGGCGGGACGGTCAGCATTCGGATGCTGTTCGTGTTCGGCCCCGAGCGTCGAGCCATCTTTCTTGTGGTCGCGAGATGGACCTGCTCCGCCTGGATGCGCGCCGCATCCAGCTCGGACGGGGGATTCTGGCCTGTGGCCAGCGAGTCCACGAATGCGATCGCTTCCGGGCTCAGTTCAACAGCAGCGCGGTAAGACATTTAGCACCTCCATGGCGCTATTTGGGTATACCGGCCCGCCAGGACCAGTCTCGCCAGGGTTTGTCAGCGGTGTTAGTGGAGTGGTCGGCGTGGCCGATCTCGTCTGCCACGGCGCGGGCGACCTCGACGGCGAAGCGGATGCGGTTTCGAGGGAGCCGCCGACCTCGTTCGACCGAACCAGCTGCTGATCGGTACGCGGATGGCGTCTCAGTTGTGCTGCTCGACATCCAGCAGTGCGAGGGCGTTGCGCACGCCCTGTTCGAGGAGTTGGTCGGCGAGCCGCCGGTCGGTCAGGGCACGGGAGAGCTGCAGCGTCCCGGCCATCATGCCGAGGAGGCCCAGTGCCCGCAGACGTGCCGATGGTGGATCGTGGGGTGCCAGGCGGGCGGCGAAGCCGTCGATGAGGACCAGCGCGCCGTCGGTATAGGCCTGCCGGGTGGGATCCGTGGAGCGTGCGATCTCGTCGAGCAGGGCGGCGTTGGGGCAGCCGTCCTCGATGTTGTCGCGCTGCTCGGGGGAGAAGTACCAGCGCACGATCTGTTCGAGTCCGGCCCGGCCGGGTGCCGCCTGCGCGACGATGCTCTCGTGCTGGGCGCGCATCTGGTCGGCGACCGCGGTGGCGACGAGTTCGTCCTTGGAGGGGAAGTAGGCGTAGAAGGTGCCGTTGGTCAGGCCCGCGTCCTTCATGAGCGTGGCGACGCCGGAGCCGTCGATGCCGTTGCGCTTGAGTCGGCGGCCGGCCGTCGCGATGATCCGCTGCCGTGTCTCCTGCTTGTGTTCTTTCGTGTACCGCACGATGTGTTCCTCCATGGCAGCCGGGTTTGTGCCCCGGCTGCCGTGCTGGTCGGGTCAGTGGGCCGCGCCTGCGAGGAGAGCGGGGAAGTTGATCCTGGCGGTCTGCAGTTTCGGGTCGTGGGGCTCGGGGACTCCGCCGTCGGTGATGTACAGCTTGTTGCCGCGGACCGCGGTCGCGGAGGGCGAGGCGAGACCGTCCGCGCTGGTCATGACGGGCTTGTAGGTGCCGTTGGGGTAGATGACCACGACCCTGTCGGGGCCGTTGTTCGAGGAGGAGCCGTTCTGCGCCGCGAACACGACGTCGGAGTGGGGGGTGAGGAAGCTGATGTCGTCGATGTTGGGCAGGCCGCCGGTGACCTGTCGGATGGGGCCTGCCGTGCCGGTGGCGGTGACCGGGATCCGCAGCAGGGTGCCCTTGTTGAAGTTGGTGGCCCACAGGGCGCCGTTGTGGAACCTGAGCCCGTTGGCGCCGATCGGCAGGGCTTCGGTGGGTACCGGCGCGAGAGCGGCGTCGGTCAGCCACGGGGTCGGTGATCCGCCCGAGACGGGAACGGACCAGATGACGCCCTTGAGGCTGTCCGCGATATAGAGGGTGCGTCCGGCCGTATCGATGGCCAGCCCGTTGGGGCCCGCGTCGGCCGGCAGAGCGGCGATCCGCCGCGGAGTACCGTCCGCACCCAGCGTGTACACGCCGTTCCTGGCCGCGTTGCCCGGGGCCCACACGCTGTAGTAGACGCTGCCGTCACTGCCGCGGGTGTTGCCGCTGATCGCCTCGCCCACCTGCCCGCCGGCCAGCACCGTGCGCTCTCCGGACACGGAGATACGCATCAGCTGCGGCCCGTGGGTGCGCTCGCACACCGCGCAGCTGCCGAGCAAGGACAGGGTCACCGAGCCGTCGGGGTTCACGGTGATGTTCTCCGGGATCTCGCCGGCGGCGAAGTCGAACGTCGCCGCGGTCCGGACGTCGGTGACAACGGATCCGCGGTTCGAGTGGCCCGTCCACGCGGACGCGGACGGCGCCGACACCAGGACGGCAGCCGTCGCGGTGACCGCCAGCGCGATGCCGACGTTCCTCTTCAGGAAACGCCGAGCGCGCGATGCACTGCGCCGGGCCGTTTGCTGGTGCTGCTGCTGCATGACTCTCCTCGGTGATTCAACGAGTGACTGATCGATGGACTTGCGGGGACATCAGGGATGTCAGTGACGTCGCGCACGGCGGAGACATCCGGGTGGAATCGGCGCCTTTGAAGCCGGACCGGGATGTCAGTCGGGCAGGCGGTTGTTCTTGCGGATCTGCTTGTCGAACACTCCGGCGGGGACGAGGCGGCGCGCCGTGGTGACGCGTGAGGCCAGCGGGCCGGCGGTGTAGCGCAGCTTCGGCTTCTTGTCGGTGGCCGCGGTGACGATCACCTTGGCGACGACGGCGGGGTCGTCGCCGTCCTTCATCGCCTGCGCCATCACCTCGTCGAAGACGCGCCGCCGCTCCGCGTACAGGGCCAGCGGGGTGTCGGGCTGCGCGGCGTTGGTGTCGAAGCTGGTCCTGGTGTAGGCGGGCTGGACGAGGAGGACCCGAACGCCGTACTCGCGGACCTCGTGGTCCAGCGACTCCGAGTAGCCCTCGATGGCGTGTTTCGCGGCGACGTAGAGGGCCATGAAGGGCTGGGGGGCGACCCCGAGGACGGACGAGATGTTGATGACGCGTCCGCCACCCTGGGCACGCATGTGCGGCAGGACGGCCTTGGTCATACGGATGACACCGAGGACGTTGATGTTCAGGACGTTCTGGGCCTGGGCGACGGAGTTCTCCTCGACGGCGCCCGCCGAGCCGATGCCCGCGTTGTTGACCAGGACGTCGATGCGTCCGAACCGTTCGATCACCTCCGCGACCGCGGCGGTGGCCGAGCCGTCACTGCCGACGTCGAGATCGAGGTACGTCACACCGGCGGGCGGGGTGAGCCCGGAGGCCCTGCGGCCGGTTCCGATCACCTCGAAACCCGCCGCGACGAAGGCGCGGGCCGTCTCCTTGCCGATCCCCGATGAGGCACCTGTCACAAGCGCCACCGGTCGAGTTGCCGCCATCACGAGCTCCCTTGTTTTGAAGTACGTCCGTATGTCTTACGTTCGTACGACCATATGGCGGTCGCCGGTCGATGGCAAGTCGTCACGGCCGGCGATTCGAGAAGGATCCGGGAAACGTGAGGTGCAGCACGGGAAAGGCCATGAGCGGACGACGAGCCGGAACCGTCGGCCGACCTCTGCACGCGGTCTCTTTTGATGCGCTTTGCTAAATTTTCTCTTTATGTGCATATCTGGCTACCGCGCCGGCGAACCGCGGGCCCCGGTCCTGCATGCATCGCAAGAGACCCCTGCCGCCGGGAAACAAGGGCGGCCTGCCGCGCATATCGCATGTTCGAAGCTGGTGGCGCACAGGGCCCAGACGGCCGCGGCGAGGGGTCGGCGTCCTCGGACGTCAGGCGGATGAGTTCGTGGAAGATCGCGGCGCCTTCCCAAGCTGCGCGATCACCGTCGCCGCGCCCTCACCACGCTCAGTGAACAGGTCGGCAAGCAGGTCAGCCATGGTCACGATGGGGCCGTTCTCGGCCAGAACGACTTCGGCCTCGCGCGCCGGCAGTTCGTCGGCCGCATCCTCCAGCGCGTTGAAGTCGGCGATGGGGACAACCTCCACCCCGTCGACCCCGCCCCCGCCAGGACGCGCACGACCCTTGACGCACGCACACCGTCAGGGCGATTCTGATTAGAGGATACTCATTAGGTGATGAACATGGTGTGGCCTGGCAATTCGTCCATTACGTGGCGGAATTGAGGAGGGCAATGGTGCCCTGAACAGGAAGGTGGCAGCCATGGCGTGGAGTTCGGGGCGTGGGGTGTCGGTGGCGTCGGTGGGAGCCGTCAGCGAGCCTCCGCGTGAATGCGTCCTCTCGATGGGAACCGGCGGCCACGACGAGGAAGTCGGCGAGCGGCGCAGCCCGGAGCGGACCGTTCTTGGGCGGGTCGCCACCATCATGGACGCCTTCAACGGCGGTCAGCAGGTGCTCGGGCTCGGTGATCTCAGTGAGCGCACCTCGCTGCCCAAGTCGACCCTGCACCGGCTGGCCGACCAGCTCTGCCAGGTCGGCTGGCTTGAGCGTGATCCGGGCGGCTACCGGGTCGGTATGCGGCTGTTCGAGCTGGGGGGACTCGCCGTCGAGGGGAACAGGCTGCAGGAGGCCGCCTTCCCGCATCTGCAGGCCCTCGCCGCCAAGACCGGGATGTCCGTGCAACTCGGCATCCTCGACGGGACCGAGGTCGTGTATCTCGAACGTATCGTCGTGGGCCCGGTCCGGCTGCCCACCCGGCGCGGTGGACGCCAGCCCGCCTACTGCACCGCGCTCGGCAAGGCCATGGCCGCCTTCGACGGCGAGGCCATGCGCGCGGTCGTCTCCTCGGAGATGCCCAGGAGAACGGCGAACACCATCACCGAACCCTTCGCCCTGTGGACCGAGTTGGACCAGATTCGTAAGGTCGGCGTCGCGTTCGACCGTAGTGAGGCGTACGAGGAACTCGTCTGTGTCGCCGCCCCGATCCGCAGCGCGGGGCGCGCGATCGGGGCGGTGTCCGTCACCGGGTCCGCCGGTCGGATGAGGTGGCGGATGGCGTCCGATGCCGTGCGCGGTACGGCCGCCGCCATCTGGAACGCCAGCTTCAGGATCGGGAGCGCCGGCATCCGGATGTGACAGACCTCCGACAGGCCTTCAACACACCTCCAACAGGCCTCCAACAGACCTTCAGCTGTGGATCCAGCCCTCGTCGTGCCAGTACGTCAGCAGCTTCTCCATCGGTTCCGGCCACGTCTCCACGTACGTCACGCCCTCCGGACCCGCCGTCATCAGGTACGGCGTGCCGGCCGTGCTGATCCAGAACTCGCCCGGCCCGACCGTCCTGCTGCCCTCCTCGCCGTCCTTGCCCCACGTCACGTGGAAGCTGCCGGCGAAGACGATGATCAGCTCGTCGAGGTTGTGGTGGTGGCGGGGCACCGCGAAGTTCGGGGCGCAGCGCAGGCCGTTGAGGTTGAACGAGCCGTCGACCCTGGTCGCGAACCACATGTTGCCCTCGAAGGTCTTCGCCATGTCGACCGGGGCGTCGGCCAGGAGGCCGCCCTCGGCCCAGAGGTAGGTGGGGGCGGACTGGTCGACCGGCAGGTCGATCCAACCACCGCCCCCGCCACCGCCCCCGCTCCCGTCGTCCCCACCCTCGTCGTCGGACAGCAGACTGAAGAATTCGATTGCCATGAATCGATTCTGGGGACCTGCGTCAGGGGTGTCATCCGTCAGTCCCATTGGACGGAACAGGGCGACGACAGCGTCCGCGGCCGTGCCTACGGTTGCCGCATGACACTTGTTTTCGATGATCTGGTGGCCGACTCGGACTGGCTCCCGATGGACCTCGACCAGCAACACTTTCCCAGCTACTTCTGGCACGCGGGCGGTCTGCTGCGCGACGCGCCGGTGGACTTCCGGGCGACCTTCGACGGCGCGATGTGGGTGACCAGCAAGCCGATCGACATGCCGCGCTTCAACCGCAACCCCCTGCGCGTACGAGCCCACTTCACCGTGCCCCGGCACCACCACAACATGGACGAGATGCTCTTCGTCCTCGCGGGCGAGTACAGCATCGAGTACGACGAGGACGAGGACCAGGGGGGCGGGACGCGGACCGTGCGCGTCGGGCCCGGCGACTTCTTCCTCAGTCGCGCCGGTACGCCGTACACGATGACCGCCGGGCCGGAAGGCGTCACCTACATCGAGACCTGGCCGAAGCCGGTCACCGAGCTTCAGACGTACTGGCACGACGTCGGCTGGGTCCGGCGCTGAGGTGACGCGCCGGACCCAGCCGTTCCACCAAGAATGCGACTCAGTCGGCCCAGAGGAAACGGTCCGCGACCCGGTGGTGGTTGTAGATCGTCATCTCCTGCTCCTCGCTCAGCCGGTGGCCGTCGAAGCTCGGGGAGTGCATGCCTACGGTGACCTCCTTGGCGTTCATCAGGTCCTGGGTGAAGATCTCGCCCAGGTCGGCCTCGCGGAAGTCCTCGAAGAACTGGGGCTGGAAGTCGCGCTTCTTGTCGTAGTCGGCGACGGGGACCTGGTCGAGGCTGAAGATCTCGAACAGGCAGCTGTCCGGGTCGAGGCCGTTGGGGCGGGCCCGGTAGCCGAACACCGAGCCCTGGTTGGGCAGCAGGATCGTGTTCGGGAAGACGTTCCACGCCGTTCCGGCCTCCGCCCACTGCTGGGCGGTGATCTGCGGCCAGTCGTAGCCCTCGGCGAGGGACAGCTCGCGGTACAGCTGGAGGTAGTGCTGGCCGGCGGTCGTACCCTCCGGCACCTCCGCCGTCTTGAGCGCCTCGGCGGCCCGCCAGCTCCGCTCGTTCTCCAGGCCCCGCATGTCGTCGGCGATGTACTGCACGCTGAGCGCGACGGCGAGCCGTTCGTCGGTGATGGCCTCCGTGCTGCCGCGGTCGCTCGGGTCCTTGGCGGCGTTCTCGGCGACCACGTTCTTCTTCTGGCCGACGCTCGAATAGTGCGCGTGCCGCTCGTAGACCGTCGTGGGCGCCCACATCCGGTTCTCGAGTTCCTTCAGCGAGGCGATGTTGGTGTTCGACTTGTCGAACCGGAAGAGCTGCGGATGCGTCCCCGCCACGTGGTACGCCTCAAGGAAACCGTCCAGCGCCGTCTTCCAGTTGCACGGCAGCAGCACGCTCTTGAACCACCGGTACCGCATGTGCTCGAACTGGAACGGCTCGAAGATCCTCGGGATCGGGTCGAGGTATTCGAGCAGCGGCCTGGCCTCCGGGTCCATGTTGATGAACACGAACCCGCCCCACTGCTCCGCCCGCACCTGTACGAGGCCGAGGTCGTCGTCCGAGCGGGGCACGAACTCCTCGCGGTCGAGGACCAGCCTGATCGAGCCGTCCAGATTCCAACGCCAGCCGTGGAAGGGGCAGATGAGCGAGCCGACACGGCCCCGGCCGCGCGCGAGGCGGGTGCCCCGGTGCCGGCACGCGTTGAAGTAGGCGCGGATCGAGTCCTTGGCCTCCCGCACGATCAGGATCGAGTGACCGCCGATCTCGTACTCCACGAAGCAGCCGACGCCCGGGAGTTCCTCGACTCGGCAGGCCATCAGCCAGGCCTTCGTGAACACCCGCTCCAGTTCCAGTTTGAGGAACTCGGGGTCCAGATAACGGCCCTTGGGCACGAACGCACGCGAGAGCCGGTACTTCTCCGGGACCTTCTCGGGGGGTACATCACCCTCGAACCAGGGAACGCGCCGCTCCAGCCGGGGTTCGGTTTCCACAGACACCAGAAATCACTCCTTCGTGAGGTCAGGCACTCATGACGTCAGGCACTCATGAGGTCAGGCCGCGTCGGGGCCCGCGATCTCGACCCCGTCGGAACTCCGCACCACGTGGATGCAGTTGCCCGGGCATCCGTCGGCGGCGTCGATCACGTCCAGGCGCAGCTTCTCCGGCACGTCGGTCTGCGAGCCCTCCGCCATCAGCAGTTCCCCGTCGGCGTCCTTGACGTAGGCCAGCCCGTCGCCGCCGAACTCGAAGACATCGGGCGCGTACTGGGTGCACAGGCCGTCCCCGGTGCACAGCTTCTGATCGATCCACACCCGTACGTCATCTGAGTCATCGCTCATGAGACTTCGGCCTCCTCCTCCGCGGCACGCTCCGGTGTCGCCGTCGGTCGCCACCGCAGCGGGGCTGAAAACGACTCTCCCCGGGGGGTCTCCGGCCGTCCACCGACCGTCCCACCAAGCGGAATCCGCGCTCACGGAGGGCATCGATCGCGCCATACGCTCGACCGGCCGCTCCCCCTCCCCCCTCTCCCCCTCTCCCCGCAATCCCCCCTTTCCCGCCGGAGGATTCCAATGACGGCAATACCTCACGCAGCGAACGGAAACGGACCCGCGAACGGCCCCACAGGTGGACCGCCGAACGGCCCGGGCTGGACCCCACGGCTCGTCTGGTCGACGGTCTTCCTGGCGATGGTCCTGGAGGCGCTGGCCCTCGGCGCGTCCATGGTCGCGATCGGACTCCCCAGCATCCTCAAGGAGTTCCCGACGACCCAGGGCGGCTGGCTGACCACCGTCTACTTCCTCGCCGGGGCCGTCTGCGCCCCGCTGCTCGGCAAGGCGGCCGACCTCTACGGCAAACGACGGGTACTGCTCTTCACCATGCTCGTGTCGGGCGTAGGCGCCGTCGTCTGCGCACTCGCCCCCAGCTTCGCCGTCATGGTGGTCGGCCGGACGCTCCAGGGCCCGATCCTGGCGACGATCTCGCTGATCCCGTCCCTCGTCCGGGACGTCTATCCGCCCCGGCAGGCCGCCTTCGCCGCCAGCATCACCATCACCGGCATGGGCGCGCTCTCGCTCTTCTCGCCCCTCCTCATCGGGTGGCTCATCGAGAACGTGGGCTTCCGGGGGATGTTCTGGTTCGACGCGGTCTGGACGTTCGGGCTGTGCGCGGCGATACGGCTGACCACGGCGGAGTCGACCCTGCGCCGCACCGCCCGCCCGGACGTCCTCGGCGCCACCCTGCTGGCCGCCGGTGTCCTCGGCGTGCTGCTCTACGTCAGCTGGGGCAACTCCTGGGGCTGGACAGCGAGTTCCGGCGTAGCCCTCCTGGTCGCCGGGCTCGTACTGCTCACGCTCTTCTTCTGGCGAGCGCGCCGGACGCCGGAGCCGATCGTCAACCTCTCCCTCTTCCGCCGGAAACAGCTCCTGTACGTCTCTGTCGCGGGCGCGACCGCGTACGCCATCTCCGCGTGCGTCTTCCAGATCATCCCCATGATGGCGATGACCCCACGGGTGGCCGGCCAGACGTACGGGCTCGGCCTGACCACCCTGGGATACGCCTCCCTGGAGACCCCGAAGGCACTGGCGACCGTCGCCTGCGGTCTGCTGGTCGGCTACCTGGCCGCCCGTGGCCGCAACCCCCGGCTCTTCATGACGCTCGGCCTCGGCGCGTGGGCGATCGGCACGACACTGCTCGCCTTCCGCAACGACACCTTCGGCGAACTCGTCGTCTGTGCGCTGATCGTGGGGGTCGGCGGCGGTCTTACGACGGCTGCCGTGCCCGGTCTCGTGATGCGCGCGACGCCCGTCGGCGACCAGGGCTCGACCGCCGGCACCGTCCAGCTGACCCAGACCGGCTTCTCGGCGGTCCTGCCCGTCGTGATGTTCGCGGTGCTGACTCCGTACGCCACGCTCGTGCCCGGGGGCGGGGTGATCTACGCGGAGGACGGTTTCCGCAAGTGGCTGCTCATCTCGTCCGCGCTGGCGGTCGGGGTGCTCGTGATCGTGGTGACGCTGCTGCGGGAGCGGCGCGAGGAGGCGGTGGAGGAGTTCACGGTCGAGGCGCGCGTCCCGGTCACGGTGTCCGCCGGGGACGGGGACGGGGTCGGGGCGATGACGAACCCGTCCGCCCCGCCGGTCGTAACACCCAAGAACTGAAAGCCGGTTGACGCGGCGCCCCGCCCGTACCGACGGGCGGGGCGCGCACCACACCCACAAGGAGGTCGGCCCGTGGCCGAGACAGCGACCACAGTGACCGCAGCGACCGCTGTGACCACAGACATCCTCGTCGTCGGCGCCGGGCCGGTCGGGCTCTTCGGCGCCTACTGCGCGGGCTTCCGCGAGCTGCGGACCGTCCTGGTCGACGCGTTGCCGCAGGTCGGCGGCCAGATCACCGCGCTGTACCCGGAGAAGGAGATACGTGACATCGCGGCCGTCCCCGGCGCGCGCGGCCGTGATGTCGTCGCCGCCCTCAAGGCCCAGGCCGACGCCTTCGACCCGGTCTACCTGCTCGGCCGGCAGGCCGTCGAGCTGGCCCGCTCGCCCGACGGGCGCCCGCAGGTCACCCTCTCCGACGGCACCGTGGTCGACGCGGGCGCGGTCGTCCTGACCGCAGGGATCGGCGCGTTCACCGCACGTACCCTCCCGGCCGGGGAGGAGTTCCTCGGCCGTGGACTGAGCTACTTCGTCCCCGCCCCGGACGACCACGCCGACCAGGACGTCCTCGTCGTCGGCGGCGGGGACAGCGCGGTCGACTGGGCGCTCGCGCTCCACCCGATCGCCCGCTCGGTGACCCTCGTACACCGGCGCGGTACGTTCCGGGCGCACGCGGCGAGCGTGCGCGAGGTGCGTGAACGCGGCGTCGAGATCGTCACCGAGGCCCAGGTCGAGGCCCTGCTCGGCGACGAACGGCTGCGTCTGGCCCACCTCAGGGTCGACGGCGAGGACGAGGTGCGCGTGCTGAAGGTCGACGCGGTCGTGGCCGCCCTCGGCTTCATCAGCAACCTCGGCCCGCTCGCCGACTGGGGCGTGGAACTGGACCGGCGTTCGATCGTCGTCGACAGCAGGATGCGTACCGCCGTGGACCGGGTCTACGCCGCCGGGGACATCACCGCGTACCCCGGCAAGGTGAAGCTGATGTCGGTCGGCTTCGGGGAGGTGGCGACCGCCGTCAACAACGCGGCGGTCGCCCTGGATCCGGCGCAGTCCCTGTTCCCCGGCCACTCGACGGAGTCCGCCTGACCGGAGAACCTGCGCCGAGCGGCCCGCAGGAGACCGACCAACTAGCCGACTACCGGCCCCCGTCGGCCATGTCGAGCGCGGCGATATAGGAGAACGCCATCGACGAGCCGACCGGGGCGCCCGCGCCGGGATAGACCCGGCCGGACATCGGCGCCATCGTGTTCCCCGACGCGTACAGCCCGGCGATCACCGAACCGTCGGTCCGCAGGACACGCGCGTGGTCGTCCGTCCTGAGGCCCCCCTTGGTGCCCAGGTCGGACAGCACGATCGTCGCCGCGTAGAACGGCGGCTTGTCGATCACGCCGAGGCACGGATTGGGACCGTCGGTGTGCGCCCCCGCCATCCCCGTGATCATGAGGTCCCAGGGATCCTCGCCCCGCCCGAACTCCGCGTCCTTGCCCTCCCGGGCGTACCCGTTGAACCGCTCGACGCTCTCGGTCAACGCGCCTTCGGGTACGCCGATCAGCGCCGCCAACTCCTCAAGCGTCCCGGCCCGTTGCAGCACCCCCGCCTCGACGAACTCGTCGACGTCGAACCAGCCCGGGACCTGCGGCGCGACGGGCAGCCCCGCGAAGGCACGCTCGTTGTCGAGCTGGCGCTGGTCGAACACCCAGTGCGTGGGGATGTGTTGCACATCAGAGGCCCTCTGCGCTCGCAGCATCTCGTGACCGGCCCGGTCGTACGGCAGACGCTCGTTCATGTACCGCCGCCCGTCGGCGTTGACCCAAATGCCGCTCCACACCGATGTGTAGAAGACCGGACGCGTACGCGGTACGACGAGGCCGGGCGCGTACCAGGACTCGTCGAGCAGGTCGGTCGCGGCGCCGACGGCGATACCGGCGGTGAGCGCGTCGCCGGTGTTCCCCTCGCAGCCCTGGGTCCACTCGTCGTCGACCCCCGGCTGGAGCCGCTCCCGAAGGGTGCCGTTGCGCTCGTATCCGCCCGCCGCGAGGAGTACGCCCCGACCCGCGCGGAACGTCACCAACTCGCCCTCCCGCACCGCCTCCACCCCGACGACCGCGCCGTCCTCGACGAGGAGCCGCTCCAGCGCGGTGTTCGTCAGGACGGTGCCGTTGCCGGTCTCCGTGAACGCGAGGAGGGCGCGGGCGATGAGGGCCTGGCCGCCGACCAGCACCGTGCCGGGGTCGACACCCCAGCGCTCGGTCCACAGCGGCCTGCGCACCAGGGGCTCCAGGTCGCCGAGTTCGGCACGGTCGAGGTTCTGCGGGAAGACGGTCCGCCCCTGCGGCAGGCTTCCCGGACGCCCGGCGAAGTAGTCGGGCACGCCCTGCCAGACGAACCGGTCGAACCTTGGATTGGCCTCCAGTTCGTCGATCAGACGGGGCCCCGCCTGGAGGAACGCCTCCCGCACTGCGGCCGGCGAGTCGTCGCCGACGATCGCGTCGAGATAGGCGCGGGCGAGGTCGGGCCCGTCCTCGACACCGGCGCGCAGCTCGGCGGCGTTGCCGGGGAGCCAGATCCCGGCCCCGGAGTAGGCCGTCGTGCCGCCGACGTACTCCGTCTTCTCGATGACCAGCGTGCGCAGTCCGCGGGAGGCGGCGGCGTACGCGCCGACGAGCCCGGCGCCCGAGCCGACGACGATGACGTCGTAGGCGTCATCCGTTTCCTGGCCGCTCATGCCTGCGCCCCGTCCCGGACCGCGTCGGACGCGGCCTCCAGGTGGGCGAACCCCTGGGCGCTGGCCTCGTCCAGCTCCATGACCTCGACGAAGTGGCCCAGTTCGGCCGTCATGTCGAGGTACCCGAACCGGATGCCACCGCTGTCCCCGTACTGCTTCCAGGCCCTGCCGCTCGCGGCGACCACGGCGGACGCCTCGTCGAAGTCGTCGACGCGGAAGCCGAGATGGTGCAGTGTCGCGGGCTCTCCGGGCCGGATGGCACCCCGGTAGAGGCCGACGGCGCCACCGACCGGACGGATGATCTCCAGGTTGGTCGGACCGGCGTTGACGAGAGCGACGTCGATGACCCATTCATCGGCGGGCTCACCGTCCACCACCACGAAGGGCACCCTCGGCCCTCCGGGGTCACCCGGTGGCCGACCGCCGCCCAGGGAGGACTTGTAGTGCCGGACGCAGTCCACCGTCCCGAGCCTCGACTCCAGGTAGGACGCGGCGGCGTCGATGTCGTCGGTCACGTATCCGAGCTGCATGAAATTACGGAAGAGATCACTCAACGACCGCATTTCCGGACCCCCTTGTCCTGTGCCGCTGCTGTCCTGCGGCGCCCTCGCCGACCGGCACGCGAACCGACTCTTCACCCGGCCGTCCGGGTCGTCCACCGCGCGTCCCATCAGACGGGATCGACGATGCGCGGCTGCCGGACGACGCGCGACGATGCGCGGGTGACCCCGTCGAGCAATGGCAGGCCCGCGCCCGTGAAAGTGCCCGTGCCCGTGCCCGTGACTGTGTTTCCGCGCCTTGACCGGGCCGCGATCGAGCACAGGCTCATCACCATGCGCAGATCGGTCGATCACCTCGGCTCCTTCGGCCCGATGGACCGCGCGCGCCTGGATAGCGACCCGGCGGCCGGGCTCGTCGCCGAGCGGATCCTGGCCCTCCTCGCCGACCTGGCCGTCACGATCAACAGCCATGTCGCCACGGCGGTACTTGGCGAGGTCCCTGGTTCGCCCGCCGCCTCCTTCGGCGCGGCCGAACGGGCCGGGATGATCGACACGGAGCTGGCCGCAGCCCTCGTACCGCCGGAGGGCCCGCACAACGTCCTCGTCCAGCTGTACCTGGACACCGAACCCGAGGAGGTCGCGGCGATCGTGTCCGCCGCGCTTTCCGGATACGGGGAGTACGTACGGCAGGTGGCGGCCTGGACGACGCCCCAGGCCCCGGAGAGCTGACCCGCCCCCCTAAGGTCACCGCATGACCGACAAGGCCCCCGCTCCCGTCTCCCCCGCCTACCTCACCGCGATCCGCACCTCCTACGACACGGTCGCCGCCGACTACGTCCAACTAGTCATGAGCCCGGCGGAGTTGGACCCCCTGTCCCGCTCGATGCTGACGGCGTTCGCGGAGTCCGTACGGGCGGCAGGCCCCGGCCCGGTCGCGGACCTTGGCTGCGGCCCCGGCAGGGTGACCGCGCACTTGTCAGCCCTCGGGGTGCCCGTGTTCGGCGTGGACCTGTCCCCGAAGATGGTCGAGTCGGCGAGCCGGGCGCACCCGGACCTCGGCTTCACCGTGGGCTCGATGACAGCTCTCCCGATCCGCGACTCCGCACTCACCGGCGTCCTCGCCTACTACTCCACCCACCACACCCCACCGGACCAACTCCCCACCCTGTACGCCGAGTTCCACCGCACGCTCGCTCCCGGCGGCCTGCTGATGCTGGCCGGTCACGTGGCCGTCGACGAGCAACTGCACCTGCGCCCGACGCAGGCCTACGGCAGCCACCCCGTGTCCTACGAGACCCACCTGGTCCCCACCGAGCGCATCGCCGCACTCCTGGAGCGGGCCGGATTCGTCGTCACCGCGCGGCTGGTGCAGAAGCCCCACGAAGGAATGGACCCGAGGAGGGCCTTCGGCACCGTCCTGGCGCGGAAGCCCGAACCGCCCCTGCCCTCATAGCCGTTGTCACGTTCGCGAGCCGAGCGGTGTCTCCATGTCCAACAGGCCGACAGGCCAACTGGAGACAAGAACAAGGAGACCACCGTGACCCTGCGCATCCCCAAGGCCGAACTCCCCGCCGAGATCCGCGAGAGCCTGCTCAAGCAGTTCGGCGCCGTCCCCGAGCCCTTCGAAGTCACCGCGCACAACCCCAAGGTCGCCCAGGACTCCACGGACCTCGGGAGCAAGGTCGGTCAGTGGGACATGGCCGACGAGGGGCTCAAGATCTTCGCGCACATGGCCGTCGCCGCGCAGGTCGGCTGCAGTTGGTGCCTCGACATCAACTACTTCCAGGCGCTGCACAAGGACCTGGACCTGGCCAAGGCCAGCCAGGTGCCGCGCTGGCGCGAGTCGGAGGCGTTCACGCCGCTGGAGCGGGACGTGCTGGAGTACGCCGAGGCCATGACGAGCACGCCGCCCACCGTCACCGACGACCTGTACGCGAGCCTCCTCGACCGCCTCGGCCCGGCCGCGCTGGTCGAACTCACCGCCGCCATCGGCTTCGCCAACCTGTCCACCAGGAACAACACGGCGCACGGCATCACCTCCCAGGGCTTCTCCGACGCGTGCGGCATCCCACTCGCCGCAGGCACCCGGACGCCGGGCGCGACAACCACGGCGCCATGACCGACGACCCCTTCATCACCCACCGCAGCCTCCTCTTCACCGTCGCCTACGAACTGCTCGGCTCGGCCGCCGACGCCGAGGACGTACTGCAGGAGTCCTGGCTGCGGTGGTCCGGCGTGGACCGTTCGCAGGTGCGCGAGACACGCGCGTACCTCGTCCGGATCGTCACCCGGCAGGCCCTCAACCGGCTGCGCACGCTGTCCCGCAGCCGTGAGGAGTACGTCGGTGAGTGGCTGCCGGAGCCTCTGCTGACCAGCCCCGATGTCGCCGAGGACGTCGAACTCGCGGAGAGCGTGTCGATCGCGATGCTGACCGTCCTCGAAACCCTCGGGCCCACCGAGCGGGCCGTGTTCGTGCTGCGCGAGGTCTTCGCGATGCCGTACGGCGAGATCGGCGAGGCCATCGGGAAGTCCGCGGCGACGGTACGGCAGGTCGCGCGGCGGGCCCGTGAGCACGTGGCGGCCCGGCAGCCCCGGGTCCGGGTGAGCCGGTCCGAGCAGCGGGCCGTGGTCGAACGCTTCCTGCTCGCCCTGCGCACCGGGCAGTTGCAGGAGCTGCTGGAGGTCATGGCACCGGACGTCGTCCTCGTCGCCGACGGCGGCGGGATCGTCGCCGCCGTACTCGCGCCGATCCACGGCGCCGAACCCGTGGCGAGGCTGCTCACCCGCGCGAACCAGGTGGCCACCGCCTTCGAGATGTCGACCGTCTGGCTCAACGGCGCCCCCGCGGCCCGGATCGAGATCGACGGCGAACCGACCACGGTGAGCGTCGCGGTGGAGAACGGCCGGGTCACCCGCGTCTACGTCATGCGCAACCCCCGCAAGCTGACCCGGCTCGACGACCCGGCCGAACTCACGAGGTAGAGGAGGTAGAGGAAGTAGAGGAGGTAGAGGTAATTCGTTTCGTGCCGCGCCGAGAACCGCCCTACCTTGGCACGGTGACGACCCAGATGATCATTCTCAACGGTGGCTCCAGCTCGGGGAAGTCCGGGATCGTACGGTGCCTGCAAGCCGTCCTGCCCGAGCCGTGGCTGGCGTTCGGGTGCGACTCGTTCGTCGACGCCCTGCCCGCGAGGATGCGGGAGTCCGACGGCGACGGGATCGTGTTCGCGGCGGACGGCGGGGTGAGCCTCGGGGCGGACTTCCTCGCGCTGGAGGCGGCCTGGCGGGAGGGCGTCGCGGCGATGGTCCGGGCGGGCGCCCGGGTCGTCATCGACGACGTCCTCCTCGGCGGAGCCGCCTCCCAGCAGCGATGGCTGAAGGCCCTCCGCCAATCAGGCGAACCGGGGAAATCGGGAGAACCGGGTGACCTGGACGTGCTCTGGGTTGGCGTCCGCTGCGAGAGCACCGTCGCCGCCGGTCGCGAGGTCGCCCGGGGAGACCGGGTCCGTGGAATGGCCGTCGCGCAGGCGGAGTTGGTGCACGAGGGCGTGGTGTACGACCTGGAGGTCGACACGACCCGCACCGAGTCCCTGGAGTGCGCACGCACCATCGCCGCCCACGTCCACACCACCGCCCCGCCGGAAGCTACGCCTGTACGACGCGCTCCGCGATCCCCTTCTTGATGGTCACCTCGACCGTGAGGTTGCCGCCCTGTGCCGCCGCGTCCAGTTCGTCGGGGGTGCAGGCCTCCGCCGACTGGCTCTCGGGGTCGCCGCAGATGTCGCCGCCCCGGAT
This sequence comes from Streptomyces geranii, assembly GCF_002954775.1. Lineage (GTDB taxonomy): Bacteria > Actinomycetota > Actinomycetes > Streptomycetales > Streptomycetaceae > Streptomyces > Streptomyces geranii. The sequence continues at coordinate 34,627 of NZ_PJME01000019.1, read as the reverse complement.
GTCCGTGTCGACGGCGACGTAGAAGGGCCGGCCGCCGACCTCCAGCTTGCCCGGCGCCAGGTAGGTCAACGTGCCGGTGACCGTGCCGTCCACCCGGTTGTCGACGGTGGCCTGCTCGCCGCCGGAGGTGCCGACGGAGGCTTCCGGGGTGGACCCTTCCGGGGTGCCGGAGGAAGGCGTCTCCGAGCCGGAGTCACCGTTGGGGTCGGTGGTGGCCGCGATGCTGGCCTCCGCACTCACGGAAGCAGAAGCCGAAGCGGAAGCAGGGGTGGAAGCCGGGGTGGAACTGGCCGTCGGCTCCGGGCTGTCGGAGTCGCACGCGGTGAGGAAGAGTCCGGAGGCGAGCAGGAAACCGACCGCGGCGATCGTACGGGAGTGCGTGCGGGTGCGGGTGCGGCTGAAAGACATGTCAGGTTGCCCTCTCGGCGTCGTTCCTTGTGGATCTCAACCTGTTAAATGCCGTACGCCGCAAGCCGGTTCACCGACACCCCACCCTGTTGCACGCCCGAGATGAACCGCCGGGTTCTGTTACAGATCAAGGACGGCCGGTACGGAGTCCAGCGCCTCCCGAGCCGACTCCGCGACCCTGATCTCCACACTCCCCGGCAGCACCACGGTCGCCAAGTCGCCCCCGACCTGCGCGAGTTGCTCCTCCCCGAGGGCGAACACGACCGTACGCCGCTCCCCCGGAGCCAGCTCCACGGCCTGGAAGCCACGGAGTTCGAGAGTGCGCGGCCAGACGGACGTGCGCACCCGCCGCACGTACAGCTGGACGACCGAACGCCCCGCCCGTCCCCCGGTGTTGGTGACCTCCACCTCACAACTGCCGCCGCCAGGGCGGATGTTCGGAACGCCGTACTCGAAACTCGTGTAGGTCAGACCGTGCCCGAAGGAGTACAGCGGCTCGGCGTCCTCGTCGACGTACGTGCCGTACTCCGTGTCCTTGTGGTTGTAGTAGACGGGGAGTTGGGCCGCCGAGCGCGGGACCGAGACGGGGAGGCGGCCGGTCGGGGCGGTGTGGCCGAGGAGGATCTCGGCGATGGCCTCGCCGCCCCAGGGGCCCGGGTACCAGGCCGTCAGCAGGGCGGCCGTGTGGCCTGCCGCCTCCGGGACCGCGTGCGGGCGGCCCTGGATCAGGACGACGACCGTGGGTGTGCCGGTCGCGGTCACCGCGTCCAGCAGGGCGTGCTGGGCCCGGCCAAGGCGCAGGTCGGCGAGGTCGACGCCCTCGCCGCACGTCATCTCCGAAACCACCGCCCGCGCCGCGCCGTTGGCGTCGAACTCCGTGTCGGGCGTACGGGCGCTGCTGCCGCCCAGCACCAGCACGGCCAGGTCGGAGGCGGCTGCCGCAGCCACCGCCTCGGGGATGCCGGACAGGTCGTCGCCGGTGAGGGCACAGCCCTGGGCGTGCCGTATCTCCGTTCCCGGGAGGGCGAGTTCGCGGAGGGCGGCCAGAACGCCGGTCCCGGTGCCGGGGCGCTGCGGGGCGGTGTAGTCGCCGAGTTGGTGGGCCGTGGTGGCGGAGTGCGGGCCGAGGACGGCGATACGGGAGACCCGCGCCGGGTCGACGGGCAGGGCGCCGGCCCTGTTGTGGAGGAGGGTGACGGCCGAGCGGGCCAGGGCGGTGCTCAGGGAGCGGCCGGTCTCGGCCGACGGCAACTCGGTTGCTGGGCAAGGCCGTTCGAACAGGCCCAGGCGGAACTTCAGCGCCAGCACCCGGGACACGGCCGCGTCGACCACCGACTCCTTCACCAGCCCGCGTTCCACCGCCTCCTCCAGGTGCGTGAACCCCGCGTCCCACAGGCTCAGATCGATACCGGAGTCGAGCGCCAGCGCACCGGCGGAGACCTTGTCGCCGGTGATACGGGCGAGGCGGTCCACCGCCAGGCCGTCCGCCATGACCAGGCCCCGGAACCCCCAGCGGTCGCGCAACAGCCCGTTCAGCAGCGAGCCGTTGGCCGAACAGGGCAGGCCGTCCACCTCGTTGTACGCGGCCATGACCGCGGCGGCGCCCGCCCGTACACCGGCCCGGGCCGCCGGGAGGTGGATCTCGTGGAGTTCCCGGGGCCCCAGCTCCGACTCGGCGGAGTTCCGGCCGCCGACCGTGGCCCCCTGCCCCGCGAAGTGCTTGAGCACGACCGGGGCCTTGTCGGGCGCGAACTCCCCGTCCACTCCGGCGAGTTCACCCTGCATGCCGCGCACCAGCGCCTCCGTGAGGCGGGCGGCGAGATACGGGTCCTCCCCGAAGCACTCCTCCGTACGGCCCCAGCGGGGGTCGCGGGCGATGTCCAGTGCCGAGACCAGGGCCAAGTGGCCGCCCCGGGCCCGGAGTTCGGCGGCGGCGTGGGAGGCGGCCCGCTCGTAGAGGTCCGGGTCCCAGGTGGCGCCCACCGCGAGGTTGACGGGGAGGACCGTGCCGTCGAGGGCCATGAGACCGTGCGGCACCTCCTCGACGAACAGGGCGGGGATGCCCAGGCGGCTGCGTTCGAGGACGTGCCGCTGGACCAGGTCGGCCAGCAGCGGGCCCGCCTCCGCACCGGCGCCCGTGGCGTGGTCGACGCCGGACCAGGCGTCGGCGCGCAGCAGCCCGTACAGGGCGCCGAGGCCCTCGAAGCGGTCGGTCTCGTCGTACAGGGCCCGCGTCAGCTCGAACTCCCCGTCCGGGCGACGACGGTAGGCGTCCCAGCCGTACATCCGCTGGTTGAGCTGGCCGACCTTCTCGCGCAGGGTCATCCGGGCGAGGAGGTCGGCGACACGGGCGTCGACCGGGGCGGCTGGGTCCCGGTAGAGGGGCTGAGGGCGGGGATGGGGGGTCACTGTCACTGGTCCTTCTCCGGGTGCGTGCCTGGGACGGCGTCGGCGTCGGCGTCATGGAGGAGGCGGGCCAGGGCCACCGCGCCCCGGCTGCCGTCGGGGACCCAGTGCGCCGTCAGGCCGAGGGCGTTGAGGTGCCGGTCCAGGGGCACGGTCAGCGGGCCGTCCGGACCGAGCAGCCCGCCGGTCGCGACCACGGCCTCCCCCGGCCTCGGCTCCAACGCCCGTACGCAGTCGGCGAGATGACCGGCGGCCTCGTCGAGGATCGCCCCCGCGAGCGCGTCCCCCGCCCGGGCCGCCCCGGCGACCAGCGGGGCGAACCTGGCCAGCCGGACCGGCGGTTCGCCCATGACGGCGGGCAGGACGTACCGGCGATAGGCCTCGCGTGCGGCCCGGGACCAGGGCAGACGAGCGCCGCTCTCACCCTCGTACGAGAGAACCGCCTCCGGCAGAACCTCCTCCAGCACCCCCAACTCCCGCCCCACCAGCGCCGCCAGAGCCGTGTCGTCACCCCGTCGGTCCGCCATGCGGAGCGCGACCCGGACCGCCTCCCGTCCGATCCAGAAGCCGCCGCCGTCGTCGCCGAGGAGCCAGCCGTCGCCGCCGACGGTCTTCTCGCAGCGGCGGGCGGTGATCCGCATCGCGACGGCGCCCGTGCCCGCGACGAGGGCCAGACCGTCCGCCGGGGCGTCCGGCGCGGCGGCGAAGGCGGCCTCGATGTCGCTGCAGATCCGGATGCCACGCGGGGGAATGCCCAGTCGGCGCAGCGCCTCCGTCAGTGCCGTGCGGGCGTTGACGCGGCCGGGTTCGTCGGCCGTACCGGCGGCGCCCGCGAAGCCGCCCGCGACGGCGGTGACCCTGGGCCGGTCCGACACCGGAACAGCCTGGGCGATGGCCTCGACGAGATGCTCGGTGAGCTGCGGTACGGGCACGGTCAGGGCGTTGCCCGGCCCGGCGACGCCCTCGCCGAGGGGGCGCCCGTCGGCGGCGGACGCCAGCACCGCGCGCGTACGGGTGCCACCGGCGTCGAGCCCGACGACGAGGGCGTCGCCCACAGAAGGAGCGCCCTCGCCACAGTCGGAATCCCGAACCGAATCCTGGTTCAATTCATTGCTCATCGCGCACTATGGTGGTTCATACATTCGCCGAGGACAAGACCCGACTCGCGGCCCGGCGCAGTCACGCACGTCCGAGCAGGACGTCCGAGGAGGACCCGTGAGCACACCCCCCGCCCCCAGTTCCGCCCCTCGCTTCGGCGTCAACTACACGCCGCGCCGGGGCTGGTTCCACTCCTGGTACGACTTCGACCCGGCGCTGGCCCGCGAGGACCTCGACCAGATCGCCGGGCTTGGCCTGGACCACGTACGGATCTTCCCGCTCTGGCCGCTGCTCCAGCCGAACCGCACGCTGATCCGCGCCTCGGCCGTCGACCAGGTGGCGCAACTGGTGGACGTGGCGGCGGAGGCGGGCCTCGACGTCATGGTGGACGGCGTGCAGGGCCATCTCTCCAGCTTCGACTTCTACCCGGAGTGGACCCGCAGCTGGCACCACCGCAACGTCTTCACGGACCCGGAGGCGATCGAGGCGCAGGCCACCCTCCTGCGCACCCTCGGCAGCGCCCTCACCGGCCGCCCCAACCTCCTCGGCCTCCAGCTCGGCAACGAGCTGAACAACCTGGTCGAACACAACCCCGTGACCGTGGCAGACATCGACCACTACCTGGACACCCTGCTGGCAGCGGCCCGCGCGGGACTCGGAACGACAGGTCTCGCGACGCACTCCGCGTACGACGCCGCCTGGTACAGCGACGACCACCCCTTCACCCCGGAGGCCTCGGCCCGCAAGGGCGATCTGACGACCGTCCACCCCTGGGTGTTCTCGGCCGACTGCGCCCGCCGCTACGGCCCCCGCTCCCCGCAGGTCCGCCATCTCGCGGAGTACGGCGTCGAGTTGGCCACCGCGTACGCCGAGGACGCCGCCCGGCCCGTCTGGGTCCAGGAGACCGGCGCCCCCGAACCGCACATCCCGGCGGCCGACGCCCCCGACTTCGCCCGCGCGACCGTACGCAACGCCGCCGAGTGCGCCAACCTGTACGGCGTCACCTGGTGGTGCTCCCACGACGTGGACCGTTCCCTCGCGGACTTCCCCGAACTGGAGTACACGCTCGGCCTGTTCGACTCCACCGGCCGCCCGAAGCCGATCGCCGAGGCCCTCGCGGAGACGGTCGCCGACCTGCGCACCACACCGCCCTCGCCGGAGCCCCGTACGACCGCCCTGGTCCTGGACTGCACCCCGGGGAACCGTTCGATTTCCGGCCCCGGCGGCGCGTACTTCGAGGCGTGGACGCGACTGCGGGCGGAGGGCGTGCGCCCGGCGGTCGTACTGGCGGAACGGGCCGAGGACGAGGGGTACTTGGCGGCGCGGGGCATCAAGGAAGTCGTACAGCCCTGACGAACGGGCGGCGGGCCCGCGTTCTCAGGGGCGCGGGGTACTGCGCGAAGAGCCCCACCGGGCCCGCAGCCTCACTCCGCGCCCCCGCCGACACATCACCCGGCCCCACACACCCCAGCCGACACCTCACACAGCGCTCCCGGCAACGCCCCCCACCAGCACCTCGGCCAGCGCCCGCAGATTGACCTTGCCGCGCCCGTACGAACACAGCGCGCCGCCCTCCGGCAGTCCCGTGTCGACGCGGACCGCGTCCGCGCGCCCCGCGACCAGCGCCGCGCGCAGCTCCGCCTGCCAGGGAGACAGCCCGGCGTCCGACGTGGCGACGACCAGCGGCGCCCCGGCTGCCCGGCGCAGCACGCCCGCGACCAGGGCCTCCTGGTCCACCGGCGCCTCGTTCAGCACGACGCCCACAGCCGTGGGGTCGAGGGCGCGCACCTCGCTGAGCAGATCCTCGCCGCCCCAGTTCAGGGCGGGGTGCGGCGGCGGGAACAGATCGACGACGTAGGCACCCGGGCCCGGCGCCGGAGAGAAGCCCCCTCCTCCCGCACCCCGCACGGCCCGCCGGGCCGCGTCGAGCCCGGCCTCCGAGTCCCACCCCTCCCCCGCGCCCTCCGCCACGGCCCCCGCGTACCGCTCCGCCAGCTTCCGGACCCGCCCCGCCGCCTCCCGTACCCGCTCCTCCGAGAGCAGGCCCTCGTGCAGCGCGTCGATCACCGCGTCCCGGCAGGCCAGGGTGGTCGCCAGGTCCGGTACGGCCACGATCACCTGGTCGGCGCCCGCGGCGAGGGCGAGCCGGGCGCCGGCGGCCTCGCCGTACCGGTCGGCTATCGCCTTCATCTCCAGGGCGTCAGTGACGAGCACTCCTTCGAAACCGAGGTCGTGCCGGAGCAGGTCGTTCAGAATGCGGCGGCTGAGTGTCGCCGGGCGCTCGGGGTCGAGGGCCGGGTACACCACGTGCGCGCTCATCAGCATCGGTACGCCCGCCGTCACCGACGCCCGGAACGGCTCGACGTCGGCGCGGATCTCGTCGTACGACCGCGGGTCGACCGCCATCTCGTGGTGGCTGTCGGTCACCGTGCCGCCGTGGCCCGGGAAGTGCTTGGCGCAGGAGGCGACCCCGCGGGCCTCGGTCGCCGTGATCCAGGCGCGGAGGTGCCGGGAGGCGAGTTCCGGGTCGGCGCCGAAGGAGCGGGTGCGGACGATCGGGTTGTCGGGGTGATGCTGGAGGTCGGCCACGGGGGCGTACGAGACGGTGATGCCGAGCGAGACGAGGTGCCCGGCGAGGGCGTCGGCGCAGCGGGCGGTGAGGTCCGGGTCGTCGACGACGCCGAGGGCGTAGGAGCCGGGGACCTCGGGGGCGCCCGCGGCGACGAGATGGCCGATTCCGCCCCCCTCGTTGTCGATGGCGACGAGGAGGTCGGGGCGCAGGGCGCGCAGTTCGTCGGTGAGGCGGCGGACCTGGTCGGCGTCGCGCACGTTGCGGGTGAAGAGGATGACGCCGCCGAGGCCGCGGTCGATGAGCCCCTTGAGGGTGTGCGGGACGCCGTCGGTGCCGTCGAATCCGGCGACGAGGCACCGGTGGACGGCTTCGTCGAGGGAGTACTCATGCTGCTGCATCGGGCGCCTCTGGGGTCTCACGGGGGTCTCACGAACAGGACTCGGACTGGACTTAGATGATAGAAGTCACCAATTCTTCAACACAAGGTGAATCAATCAACCAGAACTCTCCGTGGCCATTTGCCCCGCACATGCCCATTACGCCCCGCCCCCGCCATTCCGTGGTCGCCCCCGGTTCATCCGGGCCGCACACGATGCGCGCATGAAACGCGCCACCCTCGTCCTCGCCGCCGCACCTCTGTGCGCCCTGCTGGCAGCCACCGCGCTGCCCGCGCACGCAGCGGAGCGCTCCACCACCGCCGACAGCTACGGCACCAAGGGCTCCTACGCCCCCCAGCAGAACCTCCGCACCTACCAGAAGCCCCCGAAGGGCTTCGTCCCGGTGTTCACGGAGAACGTCTCCCGGCACGGCTCCCGCGCCGCGACCGACAGCTCGGACGGCGACCTGATCCTCAAGCTGTGGGACCAGGCCGAGAGCGAGCGGCAGCTGACCGCGCGCGGCAAGGAGTTCGGGCCGAAGGTGCGGGCCCTGCTCGCCGCCATGTCGAAGGTCGGCTACGGCAACCTCAGCGGACGCGGCAAGAGCGAGATCGCGGGCACGGCCGTACGGCTGGAGCAGCGGCTGCCGGGGCTCTTCGACAGCATCGCCGCGAAGGGCGAGAAGATCGACGTCGTCAGCTCGGGCCAGGGCCGGGCCGTCGACAGCGGCCAGCTCTTCGCGGACACCCTCGCGGCCGGCGACCCGGCGCTCAAGCCGCTCATCGGCACGCCCCGCACGGACAAGGACCTGCTCTACTTCCACAAGGCCGCCGGCGGTGCCGCCTACCGCGACTACATCGCGAACGACACGCGTCTCGCGGCGACCCTCAAGTCGATCACCGACCAGCCGGCCACCCACCGCGCGGCCTCGGACGTACTGCGGAAGATCTTCACGCGGTCGTTCACGCAACGCATAGTCGACGGCGAGTTCGCGACCACCGCCGGCAGCGCGGTGGACGCGGCCGAGGCGGTCTACAACCTGTACGGGATCGCCCCCGCGATGAGCGCCGAGAGCCCCGGCGGCAAGGGCTGGGAGATGAACCGGTACATCTCGCAGCACGACGCCGCGTGGTTCGGGTACCTGAGCGACGCCGAGGACTTCTACGAGAAGGGTCCCGGCTTCGCCGACAGCGACATCACGTACAAGATGGCGAACGTCCTGCTCGACGACTTCTTCAAGAAGGCGGAGGGGGCGGAGAGCGGCACCGACACCCTCGGCGCCGAACTGCGCTTCACGCACGCCGAGGAGATCATCCCGCTGGCCGCCCTGATGGGCCTGCCGGGCAGCACGCAGGGGGTGACGGCGGCGAAGCCGTACACGTACGCGAGCAACCCGTGGCGGGGCGCGGCCGTGGCGCCGATGGCCTCGAACATCCAGTGGGACGTCTTCCGCAAGGGCGACACCACGCTCGTACGCATGCTCTACAACGAGAAGGAGACGGCCTTCAAGGCGGGCTGCCGTCCGGTGTCCAAGGGCAGCAAGTTCTACGACCTGGATGAGCTGGAGCGCTGCTTCGGCCGTACCTCCTGACGTACGGCCGAGAGGGTACGAATATACGGGTACCCGGTATCCGTATGCTTCCGCCGGGCTAACATGGCCGGGTGACAGCCCGCCCACAGCGAACGCGCCGACCACGACGCCCGCACCCACCGCACTGGTGGGCGCGTGCGTGCGTCGTGCTGGGGCTGCTGGCGGGCGTACTGGCGATGCACGGCCTGGGGCCGGGCGGCGGGACGACGGACAGCGCCCATCACGGCCACCGGGCCCAGGCGATGACCATGCGGCAGGCGGGACCGGCCGAGGAGTCGGTCTGCCACGGCGGCGACTCGCACGGCGGTCACAGCGCGCACGCCGACGCGACCTGCGCGTCCGGCGCGGTCCCGGCGGGCCACACCTTCCCCGCGCTCACCCCCGACCCGTCCGGCGCCCCGAACCCGGCCGCCTACGCGGCCCACTCCCTTCCCCGGTCCCCCGAGGGCGCCCGGGCACCACCGTCCCTGGCGGAACTCCAACTCCTGCGGATCTAGAGGCACAGGCCCCACCTCGCCTCGGTTCCATTCCCTTCCCCACAGCAGGAGTTCCAGCATGCGCACAACCCGCAAGACCGTCATCGTCCTGGCCACGACGGCCGCGCTGGCCCTCACGGCGTGCGGCGCCGAGAAGAGCACCGGTACCGCCACCGAGGACCACAACGCCCAGGACGTCACCTTCGCGCAGGGCATGATCCCCCACCACAAGGGCGCCCTGGAGATGGCGGAGGAGGCGACGGCCAAGGCCTCGTCCCCCGAGGTCAAGTCCCTGGCGGCCCGCATCGAGAAGGCCCAGACAGCGGAGATCGCGAAGATGACCGCCTGGCTGAAGAGCTGGGACGAGAAGGTCCCGACGTCGACGGAGTCGATGCCCGGCATGGAGTCGATGGAGGCGATGCCGGAGATGAACCACGGTTCGGCGGCGGAGGACTTCGACAAGGCGTTCCTGGCGATGATGATCGAGCACCACAAGGGCGCCGTGAAGATGGCCACGACAGAGAAGACCAAGGGCGCCTACGCCCCCGCGACCGCCATGGCCGACGACGTCATCCGCACCCAGAACGCGGAAATCACCGAGATGACCAGCCTCCTCACCAACAGCTGACCCGCCTCACGCAGCGTCCCCGCGCCCCCGCCCACCCAGGGGCGCGGGGCTGTATCCAATTTGCGGCTCCGCCGCGTGGGCGCGACCAGCCACAACGCACCCGCACCCAAAACGCACCCCCGCACCCCCACCCACCCAGGGGCGCGGGGAACTGCGCGACCAGCCCCCACCGGCCGCAAGCCGACAACGCACCCCGCACCCCCTACCACCCCTCACTCCCCACCCCCCAAAGTGAACCCGACAACCGCCCCACCCCCCTCCCGCCGATTGGCGAACGGCGCTCCCCCATGCGCAAGAGCCACCTCCCGCACGATCGACAACCCCAGCCCCGACCCCGGCAGGCTACGAGCGTCAGCAGCCCGATAGAACCGGTCGAACAACCGCAGCAGATCCCCCTCCGCGACCCCCGGCCCCCGGTCGAGCACCTCCACCCGAATCACCCCCTGCCGCACCCGCTCCACCCCGGTGACCGCGATCTCGATCGGCGCGGTACCCCCCCGATCGAACTTCGCCGCGTTCTCGACAAGGTTGGAGATCGCCCGCTGCAGCGCGGCCGGACGCGCGTCGGCGACCGTGTCGCCGCTGACCCGCACGACCACCTCCCGCCCCGTACGCCGCCGAGCCACCACCGCCACCTCGTCCGCGATGTCCGCGATGTCGAGCCGCTGCTTGGGCTCGGTGTCGGACTGGCCGGCCGCGAGGTCGACCAACTCGTTGACCAGGTCGGTGAGTTCGCGTGCTTCGAGGGCAAGGTCGGAGACCAGGTCCTCCCGGGTCGCGGGCGGCAGTTCGTCGATGCGGCGCAACAGGGAGATGTTGGTACGGAGGGAGGTGAGCGGCGTACGCAGCTCGTGCCCCGCGTCCTGGACGAGCCTGCGCTGGTCGTCCTCCGACTGCGCGAGCCGGCCGAGCATGCGGTCGAAGGACCGCCCGAGGCGGCCCACCTCGTCGGACCCGGTGACCGGCACCTGGATGCCGAGCCGACGGGTCCGGGCGACGTCCTCCGCGGCGGACGCGAGGATGCGCAGCCGGTGTGTGATCCGCCGGGCCAGCCACCACCCGAACAGCCCGGCGGCGACGACGACCGCCGCCATCATCAGGATCGTCCGCTGCTGCAGCTCCCGGAGCAGATCCTCTGTATCGCTGAACTCCTGCGCGACCTGCACAGCCCCCCTGCCGTCCCCAAGGGCGACGGTGGCGATGCGGTAGACGTCGGCTCCGACCTCGACGTCCTTGTGCTGTAAGGCGAGCCCGGGGACCGGGGACCCGGCGATCTCCCGGTCCTCGGCGGTGACCGGCAGCCCCGGGCTGCCCTTGTCGAGCACCTCGCCGCCCGGCCCCAGCACCTGCACGTCGGTACGGCTCGGCCGGACGATGTCGTGCCCCGGCTCGGACGACGAGAAGTCCTGCGGGGTCATCGTGTTGTGCCGGACCTCGTCCTGAAGGTCCTGCACGACCTCGGCGAAGGCGGACTGCTGGTCGACCCGGACGAGCCGGGCGGCGGCGTCGTACGAAAGGAAGCCGACCAGGACCGTCACCCCGGCCGCGACTGCGGCGAAGGACACGGCGAAGGTGGTCCGGAGCGAGGCCAGTCCCGCCCTCCGCAGGGTCACTCAGTCCTCCCGGAGGACGTAACCCACGCCCCGCACCGTGTGGATCAGCTGCGAGGCGCCCGGCTCGTCGAGCTTGCGGCGCAGGTAACCGACGTACACGGCGAGGTTCTTGGAGCCGGGGCCGAAGTCGTAGCCCCAGATACGGTCGTAGATCGTGGAGTGGTCGAGCACGATGCCGGCGTTGCGGACGAGCAGCTCCAGCAGCTCGAACTCGGTCCGGGTCAGCTCCAGCTCCCGTGCCCCGCGCCACACCCGCCGCGCCTGGAGGTCCATCCGCAGCCCGGCGGCGGTGAGCTGCCGCTCGGGAACGGCGGGTTCCTTCGGTGCGGGTGATGTGCGTACGCCGACGGGAGCGACGCCCTTGGGCAGGCTCTCGCCGGTGCCCGTGCGGCGCAGGAGCGCCCGCAGCCGGGCGAAGACCTCCTCGACGTCGAACGGCTTGACGACGTAGTCGTCGGCGCCCGCGTCGAGGCCGGCGATCCGGTCGGCGGTCTCCACCAGCGCGGTGAGCATCAGGATCGGCGTACGGTCCCCCTCGGCGCGCAGCACCCGGCAGACCTGGAGTCCGTCGATGCCGGGCATCATCACGTCCAGGACGAGGATGTCCGGCGGGGTGCGATGCGCCTGGGCGAGCGCCTCGACCCCGTCGGCGACCGCGGTGACCCGGTAGCCCTCCAGGGTCAGGGCCCGCTCCAGGGCATGTCGGATGGCACGGTCGTCCTCGGCGAGCAGCACAGTTTGGGACACCCGCCCAGTGTGCCAAGGGGGGCTCTTACTCGCCTCTCACTCTCAGCCCCGCAGGGCGTTCAGCTGCTGCTCGAACGGGACCACCTCGAACCCGCCCACCACCTGCTTCGGTACCGGCCGCTGTCCGGACAGCCCCGACATCAGGGCCGTCAGCTCCCCCGCGGCCCGCTCGACCCGCTCGGGCAGCCCCTCCGCACCCCAGTCCTCGGAGGCGGCGTAGACGGCCGTCGGCACGACCACGGCCCGCAGATAGGCGAACAACGGCCGCATCGCGTGCTCCAGCACCAGCGAGTGCCGGGCGGACCCACCGGTCGCGGCGACGAGCACCGGCTTCCCGACGAGCGCGTCCTTCTCCAGTACGTCGAAGAACGACTTGAACAGCCCGCTGTACGAGGCGGAGAACACCGGCGTGACGACGATCAGCCCGTCCGCCGCCGTCACCGCGTCCAGCGCGTCCGAGAGCTTGCGCCCCGGGAACCCGCTGGTGAAGTTGTGCGCGATCTCCACGGCGAGGTCGCGCAACTCGACGACCTGGACGTCCACCGGAGCCTGCGCGGCGACGGCAGCCGCCAGCCGGTCCCCCAGCAGCCGGGTGGACGACGGAACACTCAGCCCGGCCGAGACGACGACGAGCTTCATACGCCTGCCTCCTCCTTCTCCTGCTGCTCCTGCTGCCCCTGCTGGTCCTGCCGCTTGCGCGCGGCCGTCAGCAGGGAGGCGTGCGTGGGCGCGTCCGGCACGTCCGCCGGGCGACCCTTCGCGAACTCCTCGCGCAGCACCGGCACGACCTCCTCGCCGAGCATGTCGAGCTGCTCCAGGACCGTCTTGAGCGGCAGCCCCGCGTGGTCGATCAGGAACAGCTGGCGCTGGTAGTCACCGGCGTACTCCCGGAAGGCCAGCGTCTTCTCGATGACCTGCTGCGGGGACCCGACGGTCAGCGGGGTCTGGTCGGTGAAGTCCTCCAGGGACGGCCCGTGTCCGTACACCGGCGCGACGTCGAAGTACGGCCGGAACTCCCGTACCGCGTCCTGCGAGTTCTTCCGCATGAACACGTGCCCGCCCAGCCCGACGATCGCCTGCTCGGCCGTCCCGTGCCCGTAGTGGGCGTACCGGGAGCGGTACAGCTCGATCATCTGCCTGGTGTGGTCGGCCGGCCAGAAGATGTTGTTGTGGAAGAAGCCGTCGCCGTAGTAGGCGGCCTGCTCGGCGATCTCGGGCGAGCGGATGGAGCCGTGCCAGACGAACGGCGGTACGTCGTCCAGCGGGCGGGGCGTCGACGTGAACCCCTGCAACGGCGTCCGGAACTTCCCCTCCCAGTTGACGACGTCCTCGCGCCACAGGCGGCGCAGCAGGGCGTAGTTCTCGACGGCGAGGTTGATGCCCTGCCGGATGTCCTGCCCGAACCACGGGTACACCGGGCCGGTGTTGCCGCGTCCCATCATCAGGTCGACGCGCCCGTCGGCCAGGTGCTGGAGCATCGCGAAGTCCTCCGCGATCTTCACCGGGTCGTTGGTGGTGATGAGGGTGGTGGAGGTGGAGAGGACCAGCTTCTCGGTCTGCGCGGCGATGTACCCGAGCATGGTGGTCGGGGACGAGGGCACGAAGGGCGGGTTGTGGTGCTCACCCGTGGCGAACACGTCAAGGCCGACCTCCTCGGCCTTGAGCGCGATGGCGACCATGGCCTTGATGCGCTCGCGCTCGGTCGGCGTACGTCCCGTGGTCGGGTCCGGTGTGACATCGCCGACGCTGAAGATCCCGAACTGCATGGTCGCTCATCCTCCAGGTTGTTAACTCTTCAACTATAGCGTCCGAGTGCGACAACCGCGCCCCCTCCAGAGGTATTCCACAGGCATTCCGTGCCGTGCTACAAAGCGATGGAGGATAATTTCCATCTCACGAGAATGAGGTTCTCAAATGGCTCGAACGGGCGCGCTGAGAACTGTGGTGGTCGGGGCGTCGAGCGGCCTGGGCCGTAGCGCGGGGATCGACCTGGGCAGCCGGGGCAACCGCGTCGCCCTGCTCGCCCGCAGACACGACCGGCTGGCCGAGGCGGCGAAGGAGGCGGGCCCGGACGCGCTCGCCATCGCCTGCGACGTGACGGACGAGGAGTCCTGCCGGGCGGCGATGGCGGAGGCGGCGGCCGGACTGGGCGGCATCGACGCCCTCGTCTACACGACCGGCATCGGCCCCCTCGCCCCCGTCGAGAGGACCGACGCCGACACCTGGCGCCGGGTGATGGACACGAACGTCATCGGCGCCGCGCTCGTCACGAACGCCGCGCTCCCGCACCTCACGGAGTCCGCAGGCACCGCCGTCTACCTCTCCACGGTCGGCGCGTCGATCACGCCCGCCTGGCCGGGGTTCGCGGGCTACCACGTCAGCAAGGCGGCCCTGGAGAAGCTGGTGGAGGCGTACCGGGTCGAGCACCCGGAGGTGGGCTTCACCCGGTTCGTGGTCCGGGACTGCGGCGGCGGTGAGGGCGACTCCCGCACCGAGTTCAACAACGGCTGGGACATGACGTACGCGGCCGAGGTGGTGCCGGTCTGGCGGCAGCGCGGCTATCTGACCGGCGACCTGCTGGACGTGTCCGAGTTCCTGCACACGCTGGAGGCCGTACTGCGCTGCGGGGGCACGATCCCGGAGGTGACGGTGGCGCCCCGCGCCACCCAGAGGTAGCGCACGTCAGAAGTAGTACGGGTCAGAAGTAGTACGGGTCGCCGGTGTCGAGCACGAGAACACGCTGCCGGTCGTTCCGGTGATTGCGGTCCACGACCCCGCCGCTCCAGACCGTGCCGATCTCCAGCGTCACCTCGGAGGGCGCACCCCGGAGCCGCGCCCTGAGCCCGATCTGCTCGCCCACACCGTCGGCGGCCAGCGCCCCCGTACGGCACACCACCACCCGCGCTCCCAACCGCGCGCACCCGTCCGGCAGTTGCTGCCGGGCGGCCAGCGGAGCCGACCAGCTCAGCCGCACGGTCGCGTCGGCGACGGCGGACGGCCCGTGGTTGCGCGGGGTGACGCGCAGATCGATCCGCCCGCGGTCCAGCGAGACGGCCCCGTGGTAGGCGAGATCGGCCTCGGGGCCCCCGCTGTCGGCCCTGGCGAGCCCCGCACCCCCGACGACCATCGCACCCGCCACCAGCACCCGCGCCCACATCCTGGAACTCACGTCACCACTCCCAGCCCGGAAGACCATCACCGTCGTCGAAGCGATGTATCCCACCTGAGGCGCGCGACAGGCGCCCTCCAACAGGTGACGGTGAGCGGTCGTGCGAGGCTGCGGGCATGTCCTTCCTCCGCTCCGCAGCCCTGTTCGTCGTGGCCGCCCTGTTCGAGATCGGCGGCGCCTGGCTGGTCTGGCAGGGCGTACGGGAGCACCGCGGCCGGCTGTGGATCGGCGCGGGCGTACTGGCCCTGGGCGCGTACGGCTTCGTCGCGACCCTCCAGCCCGACGCGGAGTTCGGGCGCATCCTGGCCGCGTACGGCGGTGTCTTCGTCGCCGGTTCACTGGCCTGGGGCATGGCGGCGGACGGCTACCGCCCGGACCGCTGGGACGTGACGGGCGCGCTGATCTGCCTTGCGGGCATGGCGGTGATCATGTACGCCCCGAGAGGCGACTGAGCCCCGGGAAGGGCGCGGGCCCACCCTGCGGACACCTCAGGACCGGCCGCCCGGGCCGACCTATCCTGGGCAGCGCGAGCGAGCCCCCTCGTTCGCGCGACAACCAACCCGAGGAGCAGTGCCATGGCAACCGCCGCCGCCCCGTCCGCCGCCTCCCGCATCGCCGTCGTCACCGGCGCGAGCAGCGGAATCGGTGCCGCGACGGCCCGCCGGCTCGCCGCGGCCGGCTACCGGGTCGTCCTGACGGCCCGCCGCAAGGACCGGATCGAGGCGCTCGCCGAGGAGATCAACGCGACGGGCGGCCAGGCGACGGCGTACCCCCTGGACGTCACCGACCGCACGGCGGTGGACGAGTTCGCGAGCGCGTTCAAGACGATCGGCGTGCTGATCAACAACGCGGGCGGCGCACTGGGCGCCGACCCGATCGCGACGGGCGACCCGGCGGACTGGCGCCAGATGTACGAGACGAACGTCCTCGGCACCCTCAACCTCACCCAGGCCCTCCTCCCCGCCCTGACGGCCAGCGGCGACGGCACGATCGTGATCGTCTCGTCGACCGCGGGCCACGGCACGTACGAGGGCGGCGGCGGCTACGTGGCCGCCAAGCACGGCGCCCACGTCCTCGCGGAGACCCTGCGCCTGGAGATCGTGGGCACACCGGTCCGGGTGATCGAGATCGCCCCGGGCATGGTGAAGACGGACGAGTTCGCCCTGACCCGCTACTCCGGGGACACGGAGAAGGCGGCAAAGGTCTACGAGGGCGTGGCGGACCCCCTGACTGCGGACGACGTGGCCGACACGATCACCTGGACGGTGACCCGCCCGAGCCACGTCAACGTGGACCTCCTGGTCCTGCGCCCCCGCGCCCAGGCGTCGAACACGAAGGTGCACCGGGACGCCCTCTGAGTCCTCCGAGTGCTGCGAGTACTCGCAGCACTCGGAGCCAGACCCGGGCTAACCCTTCACGCAGACGACCTGCTTGAGCTTCGCCACGACCTCCACCAGGTCCCGCTGCTGCTCGATGACCTGCTCGATCGGCTTGTAGGCGCCCGGGATCTCGTCCACGACGCCGGAGTCCTTGCGGCACTCCACGCCACGTGTCTGCTCCTCCAGGTCCTGCGTCGAGAAGCGCCGCTTGGCCGCGTTGCGGCTCATGCGCCGACCGGCGCCGTGGGACGCCGAGTTGAAGGACTTCTCGTTGCCGAGGCCCTTCACGATGTACGAACCCGTGCCCATGGAGCCCGGGATGATCCCGTACTCGCCGGAGCCGGCCCGGATCGCGCCCTTGCGGGTGACGAGCAGGTCCATGCCCTCGTACCGCTCCTCGGCCACGTAGTTGTGGTGAGCGCTGATCTCCGGTTCGAAGGTCGGCTTGGCCTTGCGGAACTCCTTGCGGACCACGTCCTTCAGGAGCGCCATCATGAGCGTGCGGTTGTACTTCGCGTACTCCTGCGCCCAGAAGAGGTCGTTGCGGTAGGCCGCCATCTGCGGGGTGTCCGAGATGAAGACGGCGAGGTCGCGGTCGACCAGACCCTGGTTGTGCGGAAGCTTCTGGGCCACGCCGATGTGGAACTCGGCCAGTTCCTTGCCGATGTTGCGGGAACCGGAGTGCAGCATCAGCCAGACGGAATCGGTCGTGTCTACGCAGATCTCGACAAAATGATTGCCCCCGCCGAGCGTTCCGATCTGCTTCACGGCGCGGTCGTGACGGAACTTGACCGCATCGGCGATGCCGTCGAACCGCCCCCAGAAGTCGTCCCACCCGCCGGTCGCGAACCCGTGCAGCCGCCCCGGATCGACGGGACTGTCGTGCATCCCGCGCCCCACCGGAATCGCCTCCTCCACCTTCGACCGCAGCCGCGACAGATCCCCCGGCAGGTCGTTCGCCGTCAGGGACGTCCTGACCGCCGACATACCGCAGCCGATGTCCACGCCCACCGCAGCGGGGCACACGGCCCCCTGCATCGCGATGACCGACCCGACCGTCGCCCCCTTGCCGAAGTGGACGTCCGGCATGACCGCGAGGCCCTTGATCCACGGCAGCGTCGACACGTTCCGCAGCTGCTGCATCGCGACGTCCTCGACCGACGCCGGGTCCGCCCACATACGGATGGGTACCTTCGCGCCCGGCACTTCCACGTACGACATCTCGTCCTCATTCCCCCGGAGTTATGGCAAACAAAACAGAAGTCTCTAATCGCAATACCGGCGCCAAGGTCAACGAAAGGGATGCCGGACCGGCGTTCACGGTGGTGCGTGCGATAGACATTGTCTGCCGGAGGCGCCCCTGTGCGGCAAGCGATTAACCAGCGGGGACACTGGTACCGGCACACCACGCAAAGATCGTCCGCATCGTCGAGAGGAACCTGACCGTGCAGCGGAAGGCGTACGTACCCGGCGTCGCCGTGCTCCTCGCGGCGTTGCTGGCCGGCTGCACCGGCGGCTCCGGCGGCGACGACACCGCCGAGGACGCCAAGCCCGGCGACACCGGCACCACGACCGCCGCGGCCCAGCCCGGCCGGTACGACACGCTCCCCGAACCCTGCGGCGCGGTCAGCCACAGCACCCTCGACTCCCTCCTCCCCGGCATCACCCAGCTCACGGACGAGGAGCAGCGGGAGCAGGCGTACGAGGGCGAGTCGACCCTCACCTACAACACGGACCGCAAGGTCGGCTGCCGCTGGAAGGTGGAGTCCACGGACGCCACCGACCACCTCCTCGTCGACTTCGAACGGGTCGTGTCCTACGACAACTCCGTGAGCGACGACAGCCAGGCGACCGACCTCTTCGCGAACAAGGTGGTCGCCGCCGACCTGCCGGAGCCCGTCGCCTCCCCCACCCCCACCGAGTCCGCCTCCCCAACCGCCTCCGCCACCCCCACGGACGCGGCCTCGGCGTCGGTGTCCACCTCCACAGCCCCCTCCACCTCCACGTCCGCCTCTCCCGACGCGAGCGAGGACGCCGAGGACGCCGCCGCCCTCCAGCCCCGTCTCCTCGACGGCCTCGGCGACGAGGCGTTCCTCGACGACGAGCTGAGCGGCGCCGCTTCAACGGCCCAGCAGCGCACGGTGACTGTGGCGTTCCGCACGTCCAACGTGATCGTGACCATCGAGTACGTCGAGCAGCCGGCCACGCTCGGCACCGTCCCGGACAGCAAGGAAATGCAGGACAGGGCGCGGAAACTGGCCTCCCAGCTCGCCGGCGCCTTCGACTGACGGGCGTCCCGCGGACCCCCGTACCGCCCCTCCGCAAAGGGAGTGAAGCTGGGCGACGCGCGCCCCTCACCGCGTACCGTGGCCCCTCGGACCCGATCCGACCGCAGGAACCGAGAGCCGCAGGAACCACCGCGCGATGAGTGAAGGAACCATGCACCGACCCGCACAGCGAGACCACCGAGACGCCCGGCCCGGCCGGACCGCCACCGTGACGCCGAGGCGACTGCACCGAACCCTCGCCACCCTCGCAGCCGTCCCCGTACTGCTCCTCGCGGCCGTCGGCTGCTCCTCCGACTCGGGGTCGGACTCCGGCTCGGCGGCCGGTTCCGCCGACAACGCGGCGAAGGACACGGACGCCACCGGCGCGGGCGAGACGGTCAGCGCGTCGCCGACCGTGCAGGCGGCGGCGTACCAGAAGATCCCGGAGCCGTGTGCGGCGCTGACGACGAAGACGCTGAAGGAACTCGTCCCGAAGGGGGTGAAGTCGGGCAAGGAGGGCTCGTCCAACGACACCTCCACGCGCGGCAGTTGCTCCTGGACGAGCCTCACCAACAACGGCGTGAAGGGCTCCCAGTTCCGCTGGCTGAACGTGTCCCTGCTGCGCTTCGAGTCGACCGCGGCCCGCGGCTCCGGCGACGAGCTGGCGCAGGCGTACTACGAGAGCCAGGTGGACGACGCCCAGTCGGTGGCGGGCGCGAAGAACGTCAGTTCGCAGCCGGTGCCTGGCACGGGCGACGACGCGACGTCGGTGCGCTACGACCTGAAGAAGAAGGAAGGCGCCTTCCGGCAGCAGACGGTGGTCGTCCGGGTCGAGAACGTCGTCGTGACCCTCGACTACAACGGCGCCGGACTCGCGGGCGAGAAGACGCCGACCGCGGACAGCCTGTCGAAGGCGGCGGTGAAGGCGGTCAAGGAGGCGGTGACGAAGGTGTCGGCGGCGAACGACGACGCGGCGACCCCGGCCCCCACCAACTCCCCTACCTCCTCGGCGAGTTCGTCGGCGAAGCCGAGCGCGACCCCGTCCGGGTCGGCGTCCGCGTCGGCCAGTCCTTCCGCATCGAAGAAGAACTGACTTTGTCTCGGCAATACGTACGCCGCACACATGTGCCACCCTGTTGCGCGCAACAGCACGCACAGGGAGGGGAGTACGGGTGGCCGCGCCAATCCAACTGACACGAACGCACCGGGTGCTCATCGGCGTGGTCGTGTTCGGCGCCGTGATCATCGCCGGGATCGGCTTCGCGGGGTCGTACGCGGCCGTCCGCGAACTGGCGATCCAGAAGGGCTTCGGGAACTTCAGCTACGTCTTCCCGATCGGCATCGACGCGGGCATCTGCGTCCTGCTCGCCCTCGACCTTCTCCTCACCTGGATCAGGATCCCCTTCCCGCTGCTGCGCCAGACGGCGTGGCTGCTGACGATGGCGACCATCGCCTTCAACGGCGCGGCGGCCTGGCCCGACCCGCTGGGCGTCGGCATGCACGCCGTCATCCCGGTCCTGTTCGTCGTCTCCGTCGAAGCGGCCCGGCACGCCATCGGCCGCATGGCCGACATCACCGCCGACAAGCACATGGAGGGCGTCCGCCTCACCCGCTGGCTGCTCTCCCCCCTCCCCACCTTCCTCCTCTGGCGCCGGATGAAGCTGTGGGAACTGCGCTCCTACGACCAGGTCATCAAGCTGGAGCAGGAACGCCTCGTCTACCAGGCCCGCCTGCACGCCCGCTTCGGCCGCGCCTGGCGCCGCAAGGCCCCGGTCGAGTCCCTGATGCCCCTGCGCCTGGCCCGCTACGGCGTCCCCCTCGCGGAAACGGCCCCCTCGGGCCTGGCGGCGGCGGGCATCGAACCGGCCCTGCTCCCCCCGGCGCCGGCCCCGCAGCCGGAACTGGCCTCCGCCGCACCGGCGGTCGTGTCCCCGGTGGAGCAGCGCCGCCCCGAGATCGAGGCCGAACCGCGGCAGCAGCAGCCCGTGCAGCCGCAGGAGGTCCCGCCGGAGGAGAGCCCGTGGTTCGCCGCGGCGGCCTCCCCCCAGGAGGTCGTGTACGAGGGCGGCTACGACCCGACGTACGACCCCGAGCAGGACCAGATGTGGGCCCAGTACGAGGCCCAGCAGGCGCAGTACGAGGCCCAGCAGGCCCAGTTCGAGGCGCAGCAGCAGTACGAGCAGCAGCCGTTCCCGCAGCAGGTCTTCCCGCAACGCTTCGAGGAGGATCCGTCGGCCCTCGACCCGGAGCCCTCTCCGGAGGACACCGGCACCTTCCCGATCCCGGCGGGACCGGGCCGCACCCGTGAGATGGGCGCGGGCGGCGGCCCCCCGGAGCCGACCGAGGACGACTTCTACCTGGTCTTCAAGAAGTCGATAGACGGCAGCTACCCGACCTCGGGCCAGTTCAGGGGCGATGTCGAGGCGACGTACGGCACGAAGCTCCCGCAGCGCGAGGCCGACCGCATGGTCAACCGCTTCACCAACCGCCACACGGCGGAGCTGCAGGAGGACCACATCGCGTAGTGGCACCCAGGTGCTACGACGAAACACATACCCCAGTGCTACGACGAACGGGGCGCCCGGAGAGCTGACTCCGGGCGCCCCGTCCTCGTACGCACGACTGGCCGCTACTCCCCCAGCAGGGCCCGAACCCGCTCCTGCCCCACGGCCAGCAGCAGCGTGGGCAGCCGGGGCCCGGTGTCGCGGCCGACGAGCAGGACGTACAGCAGGGCGAAGAACGTCCGCTGGGCGACCTTGATCTCGGCGGGGAGTTCCTTGGCGGTGGCGTCGGCGGGGAATCCGGCCTGGACCTTGGGCACGCCGTACACGAGATCGGTGAGCCCGTCGAGGGACCAGTTGTCCGCGAGCCCATCGACCAGCAGCCGAAGCGACTGCCGCCCCTGCTCATCAAGGGACTTGATCAGCTCGCTGTCGGGCTCGGCGCGCACGACGGTCCGCTGATCGGCCGGCACCTGGGTGTTGATCCAGGCCTCGGCCTTGTCGAGCCGGGGCCGCACGACGTCGAGCGAGGAGAGCGGGTCGGAGGGGTCCAGCTCGCTCAGGATCCGCAGCGTCTGGTCCTCCGCCCCGGCGGTGATGTCGGCGACGGAGGCAAGCGTCCGATACGGCAACGCCCGCGCCGTACGCGGCAGTTCGCCCCCCGCGGTACGCACCGCACGGGAGTGCGCCGCGACGTCGGCGGGCAGCGCGGAGCCGTCGGCGACCTTGGCGTCGAGCTTGTCCCACTCGTCGTACAGCCGCTGGATCTCCTGGTCGAAGGCGATCTTGAACGACTGGTTGGGCCGGCGGCGGGCGTAGAGCCAGCGCAGGATCTGCGGCTCCATGATCTTCAGCGCGTCACCGGGCGTGGGCACACCGCCCTTGCTGCTGGACATCTTGGCCATGCCGCTGATGCCCACGAAGGCGTACATGGGCCCGATCGGCTGCTTGCCGCCGAAAACACTGCCGACGATCTGCCCACCGACCTGGAAGCTGGACCCGGGGGACGAGTGGTCGACACCGGAGGGCTCGAAGACGACGCCCTCATAGGCCCACCGCATGGGCCAGTCGACCTTCCAGACGAGCTTGCCGCGGTTGAACTCGCTGAGCAGCACACTCTCGGAGAACCCGCACTCCGTGCAGACGTAGGTCAGCTCGGTGGTGTCGTCGTCGTAGGCGGTGACGGTGGTGAGGTCCTTGCCGCAGCCACCGCAGAAGGGCTTGTACGGGAAGTACCCGGCGGACCCGGAACTCCCGTCGTCCTCACCGGCGGCACCGGACCCTTCGGCGGCGGAGATCTCGGCGTCGTCAACGGCCTTCTGCTGAGGCTTCTTGGCGGGCGCCTTCTTGGTCCGGTACTGCTCAAGGATGGCGTCGATGTCGGCCCGGTGCTTCATGGCGTGCAGGATCTGCGCGCGATAGACCCCGGAGGTGTACTGCGCGGTCTGGCTGATCCCGTCGAACTCGACGCCCAGCTCGGCGAGGGCGTCGACCATGGCGGCCTTGAAGTGCTCGGCCCAGTTGGGGTGGGCGGACCCGCGGGGAGCGGGCACGGAGGTGAGGGGCCGCCCGATGTGCTCGCTCCAGGACTCGTCGACCCCCTCGACCCCGTTGGGCACCTTCCGGTACCGGTCGTAGTCGTCCCAGGAGATGAGATGACGGACCGAGTACCCCCGCCGCCGCACCTCGTCGGCGACCAGGTGTGGGGTCATGACCTCGCGGAGATTCCCCAGGTGAATGGGCCCGGAGGGAGACAGCCCCGAGGCGACGACAACAGGTTTGCCGGGGGCTCGGCGCTCCGACTCCTCGATGACCTCATCCGCGAAACGGGAGACCCAGTCGGTGGTCTCGGTGCTCTGAGCCACGATCGGCACGTCCTCTTTATCTAAGAGTTCCTCAAGGCCAGCCGGAACGGTCCCCCGACTGACCACTACATTCTCCCAGCTCCCCCCAGAACAACGAAAACGCCTTTCCAACCAGCCACCTTTTCCTCGCCCCCGCCGCCCCTACCCGTACCCATCCCTGGCGGCTGCGCCCCCAGGGATGGGTACGGGTAGGGGCGGCGGGGGCGAAGGAAAGTCGGTTCGACGGTACGTCGGTAAAGGCCCACACCCCCCAGGCGTAGCGTGGGAACCATGTCGAAGTACGGATCCTTTCCCGGCACCCGCCCCCGGCGCCTACGCACCACCCCCACCATGCGCCGCATGGTCGCCGAGACCCGACTCCACCCCGCCGACTTCATCCTCCCCGCCTTCGTCCGCGAGGGCGTCCCCGAACCCGTCCCCATCTCCGCGATGCCCGGCGTCGTACAGCACACCCGCGACAGCCTCAAGAAGGCCGCCGCGGAGGCCGTCGAGGCGGGCGTCTCCGGGATCATGCTGTTCGGGGTGCCGGAGGAGCACAAGAAGGACGCCCTCGGCACCCCCGGCACCGACCCGGACGGCATCCTCCAGGTAGCCATCCGCGACGTACGGGCCGAGGTCGGCGACGACCTCCTCGTCATGTCCGACCTGTGCCTGGACGAGACCACGGACCACGGCCACTGCGGGGTCCTGGACGCCGAGGGCCGCGTCGACAACGACGCGACCCTGGAGCGGTACGCGGAGATGGCCCAGGTGCAGGCGGACGCGGGAGCGCACATCGTCGGGCCGAGCGGGATGATGGACGGGCAGATCGGCGTCGTCCGCGACGCCCTCGACCAGATCGGCCGCGAGGACGTGGCGATCCTCGCGTACACCGCCAAGTACTCCTCCGCCTTCTACGGCCCCTTCCGCGAGGCCGTCGGCTCGTCTCTCAAGGGCGACCGCAAGACGTACCAGCAGGACCCGGCCAACGTCAGGGAGTCCCTCCGGGAGCTGGCGCTCGACCTGGAGGAGGGCGCCGACATCGTGATGGTGAAGCCGGCGGGACCGTATCTCGACATCCTCGCCCGGGTCGCCGACGCCGTGGACGTACCCGTGGCCGCCTACCAGATCTCCGGCGAGTACTCGATGATCGAGGCGGCGGCGGAGAAGGGCTGGGTCGACCGGGAGCGGGCCATCCTGGAGACCCTGACCGGCATCAAGCGGGCCGGCGCGCAGAACATCCTCACCTACTGGGCCACCGAGGCGGCACGCATGCTGTGAACCGTCGAGGGCCCCTCGTCCCGTACGCCCTCCCCGTCCTCGCACGCCGTGAGTGCGCCGAGCGCGACGAGCACGACCACCACGCCGGCGAGCAGACGCCTGCGGCGGGTACGGGGAACGCGTACGGACATGGGGGTGCCCTTTCCGAGAGTTGCCGAGGGAGGGAGCGGTGACCGACACGGAGCCGGAGCGGGAGCCAGAACCAGAGCGGGAACCGAAGCCGAACGCGAAGCGGAACCCGGAGCCGAAGCCGACTCCGGAGCCGTTCGACGGGCACCAGCTTGTGCCGCGATCCGTCCCAACGCCATGTTTTACCGGCACTCTGGGACGCCGCTCGACCCATCACCCACCTGACCTGCAAGGATGCCGTCCCGTTCAGGGACGGTCCGGGACGGCATGCTGTGGGTTTTCGATTCTCGAACATCAACTCCGGTCGCCAGCTAGGTTGTTGTTCGTTGAAGTTACTGCCCTCCAGGGAGAGGCCACATGAGCGGCGATGCTCTCAGTCAGGACCCCGCCGAGCTGAGAAGGAGGATCGACACCACGAAGGCCCACCCGGCCCGGGTGTACGACGTCTTCCTCGGCGGCAAGGACAACTACCCGGCCGACCGCAACGCGGCAGCCGCGGCGCTCGCCGCCAACCCGCGCGGGTACCTGGACGTCCGGCACAACCGCGACTTCATGCGCCGCGCGGTGACCGCGATGTCGGCGGACGAGGGCATCCGGCAGTTCCTGGACATCGGCACCGGACTGCCGACGCAGGACAACGTCCACCAGATCGCCCAGCGCGTCACCCCGGACACCCGGGTCGTGTACGTCGACAACGACCCGATCGTCCTCGCCCACGCCCGCGCCCTGCTCACCAGCGGGCCCGAGGGCCGTACGGACTACATCGACGCCGACCTCGCCGACCCGGCGCAGATCCTCGACCAGGCCCGCAAGACCCTGGACTTCGACCAGCCGATCGCGCTCGTCCTCGCGGCGATCCTGCACTTCGTGGCGGAGCCGGAGGCGTACGACATCGTGCGCGAGCTGGTCGCCGCGCTGCCGCCCGGCAGCCGTCTGGTCCTCAGCCACCTCACCGAGGACCTGAACCCGGAGAACATCCGCGCGGTCCAGCGGACGTACACGGAGCGCGGGTTCACCTTCGTGCTCCGTTCCAAGGCGGAGGTGGAGCGCTTCTTCGAGGAGAACGGCCTCACCCTCGACGAGCCGGGCGTTGTCCCCGCCCACCACTGGCGCCCGGACGGCAACGCACCGGTCCCGGAGGAGGTCGAGGCCTCGTACTTCGAGTCGCTGGACGACATCGAGAAGGTCCGCTACCGCGACATCAACGACGTCACGGACGCGGACATCAACGTGTACGGAGCGAGTGGCCGCAAGGCCTGACGACGGTACGGCAGGCGGGTGGCGCCGCCGGGAGACCTCCCCGCCCGGCACCACCCGCCACCAACTACCTGCCCGTCCCCTGCCGACTACCGGCTACCAGCTACCGGCTACTGCCGCTCGCCGTCCACCCGCTTGAGATGCCGGTCGAAGAACCGGTTCCCGTCGGCCACCTCGAACCACGGGGTGCCGGTGTGGCCGCCCGTGTTGGCGTGCAGGGTCTTCTCCTTGGTGCCGAAGGAGTCGAACAGGTCCAGGGCCCGCTCCCGGGGATTCCCCTCGTCGTCCCACTGCAGCAGGAGCAGCAGCGGAATGGTGACCTGGCGGGCCTCCTCGCGCTGGGCGAGCGGCACATACCCCCCGGCGAAGAACCCGGCGGCAGAGATACGCGGGTCCGCCACCGCCAGCCGGATGCCCACGGCGGTCCAGCCGGAGTAGCCGACCGGGCCGCCGATCTCGGGGAGTGTGAGCAGGGCGTCCAGGGCGGTCCGCCAGTCCGGGACGGCCTTCTCGACCAGCGGGCCGATGAACGACTCGAAGATCCCGTCGACCGGCTCACCGGCCTGCATGGCCCGGCGGATGTCGGCCCGGGCCTGCTCGTCGGCGGCGGAACGGGGCCGGTCCCCGCACCCGGCGGCGTCGATGCTGGCCACCGCGTAGCCGGACGCCACGGACTGCCGGGCCCTGGCCACCAGCCGGGGTTCCCGCTTGGGCAGGCCGTTGTTGTGGGCCATCAGGATCAGCGGAACCGGAGCGGCGGCCGAGGCGGCCTCGGGCGTCCAGAGGGTGCCGGGAATCTCACCGAGGACGAACTCGCGTTCGAGGGCGCCGTCGTCGAGGTGTTGTTCGGAGATGAAGTCCATGATCGTGCCTTTCGGGAGGCTCGGAGAACGGCGCTCCCGGACGACGACCTGTCTATCGCCCGACCGTGACCCCGGAGGGGAGCACCCACGTCGAAACAGCGTTCACGGGTACCACCTCCTCGTCCTGTCGCACGGCCACCCGCAAGCTAGCAGTGGCAGCCGACAGTCCGCCAGCGGATTTCAGTCCCACCAGAAGGACCAGGTCTCACTGGCCAGCAACTCGTGCTCGGCGTAGGCGCGCAGGGTGTCGTGCGTGCCCTGCGTGATGTTGTCCGGGCAGAACGCGAAGTGCTCGGCGGCGACCGCCTCGGCCTCGGCGAGAGTGGCCGGCGGGGCCGCCACCGACAGCGTCAGCTGGTTGAAGGTGAGCGCCAGGACCCGTATGCCGAAGCGGTCCTCCCAGGAGCGGAGTACGGCGCAGAGCCGGGCGGTGTCGCTCTCGTAGTTGGCGGGCCCCGACCAGCCGATGGCGGCGGGGATGTCGGCGGAGCGCCGGGCGGGCACGAGGGCGAGACGGGGCTCCTTGAAGGAGGACCCGGCGGCAAGGAGGGAGTCGGCGAGCCGAGCGACCAGGGCATCGGCCCCCACCCGCACAGTGGCGGAGTCGTCAGCGGAAGCAGCAACGGGACCGGGAACGGCAAGACCGGGCCAGTCCTCACCCTCCCCCGCGTACTCCTCCCAGAACCCGACGAGCACATCCTCGGGATCATGGTCCCCCGGGTAGGAACTGTCGGCGGGCATCAACTCCCAGCCCTCCGGCCCCCCTTGACCCCCACCCACCTCGACGACCACCGGTACGAGCCCTGCGGCCCCGCACGCGTCGTGCTGCGCGGCCCAGTCCCCGGGCGCGGACGGCGCGTCGGCATGCCAGAGCAGCGGCTCGTGCCAACGCCCGTCGTCCGTCGTGTCGATGAGCCTCCCGGCGGGGAGGGCGAGACCGAGCGTGCCGCCGGTCGGGTCGGCCGCGATTCTGGGCAGCGGATTGGGAAGTGTCGCCATGTCCGTGACTGTAGGGCCTGCCACTGACAACGCTCCCGGAAGCCTCTGGAAGCCCCTGGAAGCGGACGAGCGGGACGTGACGGGAGCAACGGTTCGAGATCGGTACGGTGTCGGCGCGGCCTCGAACTTGCGTCGGACTGGCAATGGAACGGCCATGGTTCGGGGGCCAGTTGGTGTCGATGCCGTGTGCAACCGGCGATCTTGCGCGGATCTGTCCTGAAATCGACGGCCACGGACGGCCGCCAACCCCGCCCACCGGACTCCGAACAGCCTACGACCTGCAACGAGCAACCGGATTGACGAGTTCCCGCCAGGCTCCGTAGCTTCTGCCCCTGGCCTAATCCGCTCGGTTGGCCCATATCGTTCCCTGGGGGGATCTCATGAACTACTACGTCGACATGCTCAAGAACTACGCGGTGTTCAGCGGGCGCGCGCGCCGCAAGCAGTACTGGATGGCCGCGCTGGTCTCCATCATCATCAGCATCGTGCTGACGGTCATCGACAACGCCATCGGCGTGCAGCTCCTCAGCACCGTGTACAGCCTGGCGGTCGTCGTCCCCGGCCTGGCCATCACCGCGCGCCGACTGCACGACACGGGCCGCTCGGCCTGGTGGATCCTGATCGCGTTCACGTTGATCGGCGCGATCGTGCTGCTGGTCTTCGTCTGCCTCGACAGCGACCCGGGCGACAACCAGCACGGCCCCAACCCGAAGGGCATCCCCTTCGACGGCGCGACCGCGAAGCTCTGACGCTCACCCCGAGGGCACAGTCCCCATGCCCAGGCCGCCCGGTACCTTCCGGGCGGCTTTCGGTGTTGCGGGGGTGGTTCAGCGGGCGGCGTAGGCGGTGAACCGCGCGCGGCCGTGCACGACAGCGGCCCGGGCACCCGCGCACTTCCCCGCCTCCCCCTTCGCAGTAGGGGAATCCTGCCGTTCAGGAAGTCCTGCCGTTTGGGGAGTCTTGCCGTTTACGGACGGTATGTCAGTCCCTGTCGCTACCTTGGTGTGCCAGTGATGACATCAGGGGGGACTGATGGCGGAGGGAGTCGCACGGCTGCCGGTGCTCGCCGACCTGCACTTCGGGCGCGAGGACGCCGAACGGGACGTCACCGAGGGCCTGTTGCTGCGCGGCGGGTTCCTGCCGAACGCCGCCTACCGTGCCGCCGTGGCCGGGCGGAAGATGCTGATCATCGGGCGCAAGGGCTCCGGCAAGAGCGCGATCCGCATGCAGTTGATGGCGGACGCGGACGCCGACGGCGGCTACGGCGGGGGAAAGGCCCTGGTCAGCCCGGACGAGGCCGCCGGAGAGGAGATCCGGCGGTTCGAGCTGCAAGGCCTGCCCGGGGACTCCGCCAAGGCGCTGATCTGGCGGTACCTGTTCGCCGTGCACGCCGCCCGGTATCTGGTGAGCCATGTGAAGGACGACGGCGCGCACGGCCGCCGGACTCCCGACTCGGTCAAGGCGGTGCACCGGTTCCTCAGGCAGAACGGGGAGTCGGCGGACGCGGGGCGCCTCGGCGAGCGGCTCGCGCAGGGCGCCAAGGGGCTCCAGACGTCGCTGTCCCTGGAGGCGTTCGGGGTCAAGGCGGCGGTCGACATGACCCGGGAGGCGTCCGAAGGGGCGCGCGCGGCACGGCAGTTGGACGTCGTCGAGGAGGGAGTCGCCCGCGCCTTCGAGGAGTTGGGGTGCGCGGGCGGTCGCGACGGCGCCGCCGGACATGAACCCCTGCTGCTCATGGTCGACGAGCTGGAGGTCGTGTGGTCGGCCGAGCCCGACAGCAACTCCATGGTCATCGGCCTCCTGTTGGCGGCCAAACACGCCGCCGGCCGCTACGGCCGGGCCGTCCGCCTGCTGCTGTTCCTGCGCGCCGACATCTACGACTCCCTGACCTTCGGGGAGGGGGACAAGTTCCACGGTGACGAACTGCGGATCACCTGGACCGAGCAGGCGTTACGGGACCTCGCGCTGGCCCGGGCCCGGGCGTCCGCCGGGGCGCGGCTGACCGAGACGGAGCTGTGGCGGGGGATCTTCCCGGAGCGCGTGGCCGATGAGGACACCGCGAGCCATGTGTTCGGCCGCTGCCTGCCCCGGCCGCGCGACGCCATCCAGTTCCTCAACCTCTGCCAGGAGACCGCCTGGCTGACGCATGGCCGAGAGCGGATCACGGAGGGGGACGTACTGCGGGCGGGCCGCCAGTTCTCCGCGTGGAAGCTGAAGGACCTGGCACTGGAGTACCTGGTCGCACACCCCTTCCTGAAGCAGCTGTTCCCGCTGTTCCAGAACACGGGGTACGTCGTCACCCGCAGCACGCTCGGCGGCCGTTTCGACGCGGCGGCCGGCACCCTGCACGGCCGGTTCCCGGCGTACGCGGAGGCCCTGACCCTGGAGGGCGTCGTCGACATCCTGTACGGGGTGGGCTTCCTCGGCGTACGGCGCGGCAACGACGTCGTGTTCGCGGCGGACGACCACCTGCCGGTGCAGCCGCACGAGACGGAGTTCCACGTCCACCGCTGCTTCCGGGAGGCGCTCGGCGCGACCAGCGCGATCGACATCCGGCGGTACGAGCCGCTGGCGGCGTTGAGCGCACGCATCGCGTCCGGCGCCCACGGCCCCCAGTCCTCGGGGACGACCCCCCGCAACCGTGACGACCTGCTGCTGGGCGAGCTGAGCCGCTCCTGCCACTCCATCCTGGCCCAGGTCAGCCGGGCGGTGACCCTGACGCCGGACGCCGGGGCCGAGATCACCCGGCAGATCGGCCGCGTACTCGACGACGCCCAGCGCATCCCGCCGGGTGCCGCCCTGTCGCTGGGGGTGCATGTGGACGGCCATCTCCTCTCCACCGCCCACTACTTCGAGGCGCTCGCCGCCCGCATCCTCGCCAGCGGCCTGGACGACGGCACGACGGGCGCCGGAGGCGTCGCCCACCGCATCGAGGAGGAGGTACGGCGACTGCGGCGGGTGGCCGGGGGCTCGTACGGCAGTTCGGGCAACTCGGGACGCTCATGACCCGCCCGCACACACACCCGCGGGGTGCGGGGCGATGTGCGGCGAAGGGCCACTCGCCGGGTCGCCGGAAAGCCATACTCGTAGCGGATATTCCGGACCGGACCACCGCACTGCGGCGGAAATCCGTCTACGCCGGAAATCCGGCTGACGAGGGGGAGGGAATCGGTGCGGGGAGTACTGCTCGCCGAGCGGTTTCGGATCGACGAATGGCTCGGCGCGGGCGGCATGGGCCAGGTCTGGTCCGCACAGGACGTGCGGATGCGGCGGAACGTCGCGGTCAAGGTGGTCCATCCGCAGTACGGCACGGTCGAGGCGGACGCGGAGACCCGGGCCAGATTCGAACGCGAGGTGCAGCTGGCGGGACGGCTCTCCCACCCGAACATCGTCACCGTCCACGACTGGGGCGAGGTGCTCGTCGACGAACGCCGCACCCTCTTCCTGGTCATGGAGCTGGTGGACGGGGAGTCGGTGGACCGGCGCCTCAAGCGCTGCCTGCCGCCCTGGCCGGAGGCGGTCTGCTGGGCGGCCCAGACGGCCGACGCGCTGCACGCCGCGCACCGCGAGGGAGTCGTCCACCGGGACGTCAAGCCGGCCAATGTGCTGATCACCCCTGAAGGTGATGTGAAAGTCGTCGACTTCGGAGTGGCCAAGTTCATGGGCGAGACCCTCGGCGCCCGCCGGCTCACCACCACGGGCTCCCGGATCGGCACCCTGTCGTACATGTCCCCGGAGCAGGCCGAGGGCCACCGGGACATCAACCACAGCAGTGATCTCTACTCCCTGGGCTGCCTCCTCTACGACGCGGTGACCGGCCGGCCGCCGTTCGTGGACGCCCGCAACCGCGACTGGGTGGTGGCCCAGAGTCACACGGAGGAGACCCCGGAGGCACCGTCCGTCCACGCCAAGGACATCCCCGCCGAGCTGGACGACCTCATCCTGCACCTGCTCGCCAAGAAGCCGGAGGACAGGCCGGCGGACGCGGCCGACGTCCACGAGACACTGTGCGGAATCCTGGTCGACCACGCCCTGACACCGGACGGCGAGTACTTCCTCGCCGACACCCGCCTCGGCCACGCCCACTCCATCACCAGGCGGGTGGTGACGCGGACCCGGCGGGCCTGGCAGGCGACGGCCTGGCAGGACCAGCCGGACGTCGTCCTGGAGGCGGCCCGCGCGGAAGCCGACAAACGCCGCTCCGAGGCGGCCGACCAGGCCGACGCCCTCCTCGCCCGGGCCGCCGCCGAGATCAGGGACCGGCACGAACAGGCCCGCCGCGAGACCGCCGAGACGATGAGGTCGGCGGGCGAGCGCTGCGACGCGCTGGTCACGGCGGCCGAGGAACAGCTCGAAAAGGCGAAGCTGAAGGCCAAGAACATGGTGTCGGAGGCCAACTCCGAGGCGGTACGGATCCGGATCGCGGCGGTCAAGAAGGCCGAGGGGCTCATGCAGGAGGCCGGCCAGAAGAGAGCCACGCTGATCCAGGAGGCGGAGGAACTACGGGCCGAGGCACTCCGCTACTCGAAGAACACGGCGGAGGAGAGCCGCCGCGAACTGGAGATCCTGGCCCGCCGCCGCGAGGACATCGGGGCGGAGGCCACCCGGGTCCAGGACGTCCTGGAGGCACTGGAGTCCTTCAAGATCCCGTCGGCAACCGCCGCAACCTCCGAAAGCACCGAGGCGAGGACGGAGGTAACCGAGGAAATCCCGGAGTACCCCCACCCCCACCTCCACCCCCGCAAGAAGCCGGGCAGACACCGAGCCGACTAGACCCCAAGAGGATCAAACTGGACCCCAAGGGGGTCAAAGCCTCTCAGGCGTCCTGATGCCCAGCAGGGCCATGCCCTGGTGAAGGGTCTTGGCGGTGACATCGGACAGGAACAGCCGGTTCTCGGCGATGTTCTGCGGCGGAGCCGGCTTGATCACCGGGCACTTGTCGTAGAACGTCGTGAACAGCGAGGCCAGTTGGTAGAGATAGGCGGCCATCTTGTGCGGCGCGTACTCCCCCGCCGCCTCCGCCACCGTCTCCGCGAACGCGTCCACGTGCAGGGCCAACGCCCGCTCCGCGTCGGCGAGTTCGAGTTCCGGATGAGCCTGCGGCCGTACCTCACCGGCCTTGCGCAGGATCGACTGGATCCGGGCGTACGCGTACTGCAGGTACACGCTCGTGTCGCCGTTGAGCGAGACCATCTGGTCCAGGTCGAACTTGTAGTCCCGGTTGGCGGAGGTGGACAGGTCGGCGTACTTGACGGCCCCGATACCGACCTGGGCGCCGCGCTCGGCGACCTCGGCGTCGGAGAGCTGCCCGAGGACGTCCTTCTCCCGTACGACGGTGGTCGCCCGGTCGACGGCCTCGTCCAGCAGATCCACCAGCCGTACGGTCTCGCCCTCACGCGTCTTGAACGGCTTGCCGTCCTTGCCGAGGACCGTGCCGAAGGCGAGCTGATACGCCTTGACGTCCTCGCCGTTGAGCCAGCCGGCCCGCCGCGCGGTCTCGAAGACCATCTTGAAGTGCAGGGACTGCCGGGCGTCGACGACGTAGATGAGGTTGTCGGCCTTGAGGTTGAAGACCCGGTCGCGGATGGCGGAGAGGTCGGTGGCGGCGTAGCCGTAGCCGCCGTCGGACTTCCGGATGATCAGCGGGACGGGATTGCCGTCGGGCCCTTTGACGTCGTCGAAGAAGACACAAAGAGCACCCTCGGAATGAACCGCGACCTTCTTCTCTTCGAGAATCCGGCAGGTCTCGTCAAGCATGTCGTTGTACCCGGACTCACCGACGATGTCGGCATCCCGGATCTCCATGTCGAGTTTCTCGAACACGGAGAAGAAGTAGATCTTCGACTCGTCGACGAACTTCTGCCAGGCGGCGAGGGTGGCGGGGTCACCGGCCTGGAGGTCGACCACCCGCAGCCGCGCCCGCGTCTTGAACTCCTCGTCGGAGTCGAAGAGTTTGCGGGCGGCCTTGTAGAGCCGGTCGAGGTTCGACATCGCCTCCTCACCGCTCGCCTGGGCCTCGGCCTTGTGGTCCAGCTCGTGCGGGTGCTCGTCGAGGTACTGGATGAGCATGCCGAACTGGGTGCCCCAGTCGCCGATGTGGTGCCGCCGGACGACGTTCTCACCGGTGAACTCAAGGAGTTGAACCACGGCATCACCGATGACAGCCGACCGAAGATGCCCGACGTGCATCTCCTTGGCCACGTTGGGCTGGGCATAGTCGATGACGGTGGTACCCGGACTGTCGGAGAAGGGCACACCGAGCCGCCCGTCGGAATCAGCACTCCGAGCGGCCAGATTCTCGATGATGGCCGTATCGGTAAGGGTGATGTTGAGGAACCCGGGCCCAGAGACCTCGATCTCCTTGATGACACCCCCGGAATCAACATTCCCGACGACCTGCGTGGCCAGCTCACGGGGATTGGCCTTGGCCTTCTTGGCGAGGGCGAGAATGCCGTTCGCCTGGAAGTCGGCCCGGTCACTGCGTCGCAGCAGCGGGTCCACGGGGGCTGCCTCCGGCAGGGTTGCCGAGAGGGCGTCCGCGAGTCGCTGATGAACGGAGGCGGTGAGGGACTTGACCGGGGCCATGGGGTTGGGTGCCGTTCTCCTGGTGGGTACGGATGGATGCCCCCAGTATCCCACGGGCAGCAAACGGGTTTCCGTCCCCATTTCCCTCGCCCCCGCCGCCCCTACCCGTCCCATCCTTCTGGGGGCTGCGCCCCCAGACCCCCGCTGGGTGGGTGGGCAAGGCGGGGGTGGGTGGGTGGTTGATCGGCCTTGACGGCCTCGTCCTCAAACGCCGGACGGGCTGAGGGGTGCCGGCCGGCGCTTGGCATTTCAGCCCGTCCGGCGTTTGAGGACGAGCGCGTTCAGCGCGACAACGGGGGTTCGGGGGCGGAGCCCCCGAAGGATGGGAACGGGTAGGGGCGGCGGGGGCGAAGAAAAAACCCCCCCCCCCCCCCCCCCCCCCCCCCCCCCGCCCCCCCCCCCCCCCCCCCCCACACCCCCCCCCCCCCCCCCCCCCC
>NZ_PJME01000018.1 GCF_002954775.1 Streptomyces geranii | reverse complement strand
GTCCTCAACCGCCGGACGGGCTGGATGTGGCGGGCCTGGGTGGGTGGGGGAGAGCGTCCGTCTGTGCAGGCTTGGCCTTGTGCGTCGGGCGGGCTGTGTGGTGTCCGTCGGTGTCAGGCTGCTGCCGTTGGGCGGACCAGGCCCGACTCGTATGCGAAGACCACCGCCTGTACCCGTGCGCGTGCGCCGATCTTGGACAGGATGCGGCTTACGTGGGACTTGACCGTCGTCGGTGAGATGGACAGGCGGGTCGCTATCTCCGTGTTCGACCAGCCGGCGGCCACCGCGGTGAGGACGTCGCGTTCTCGGCTTGTGAGGGTGTCCAGTTCTGTTACGCGGTGCAGCGTGGTGGCGGAGTGTTCGTGGCGGACCGTGTCGATCAGGGCCCGGGTCAGGCTGGGGGTGGTGACCGCGTCTCCGGCCGCCACTATGCGTACGGCCGCTGCCAGTTCGTCCGGGGTGGCGTCCTGGGGGAGGAAGCCGCCGGCGCCCGCGCGCAGGGCCGCGTACGCGTGGTGTTCGTGGCTGGTGGGGGTCAGGAGCAGGACTCGCGGGCGGTGGCCCGTGACTCTGGTCGGGGTCGGGGGCAGGGTGGGGGAGCCGGTTATTCGGCTGATGACGTTCACCCCGTCCCTGTCGACCACGAGGTTGTCCATCAGGACGACATCCGGGGCGAGTGCCGTACTCATACGGACCGCCTCCGCACCGGTCGCCGCTTCGCCGACGACGGTCAGGTCCGGTTCGGCCGACAGGAGCATGCGCAGGCCGAGACGCTGCATGGACTGACTGTGGACGACGAGTACAGAGGCCATGATGGGCACTCTCCTTGTACGAAACTGTTTCGTTCACTTCGGTATTCGTCAGCGTAGCTCGCCGCGCTATCGAAACGGCGTCGTTTCTGCTGTGGTCTGGGTCACTTCTTCTTGGGGGTTGTCGTACGAGCTGTTCCGATATATCGTCGAAGCATCGCGACAGATCAACGACTAGACAACGAATGGAGTGGTTGCGATGCGTTCCCATGGAGAGGAATTCGGTCCGGGCTTCGGTCCCGGACGTCCGCACGGTCATGGTGGGCGGCGTGCCGCCTTCGGTCCCTTCGGGCCCGGTTTCGGCGGCCCCGGTGGTCCTGGCTTCGGCCCGGGTCCCTGGGGTGGGCGCGGCGGCCGGGGTGGTCCCCGGGGCAGGGCGCGGCGCGGTGACGTCCGTGCGTCGATCCTGGCCCTGCTGAAGGACCGGCCCATGCACGGCTACGAGATGATCCAGGAGATCGCCGAGCGCAGCGGAGGGGCGTGGAAGCCCAGCCCCGGCTCGGTCTACCCCACCCTTCAGCTGCTGGAGGACGAGGGCCTGATCGTCAACGAGACCGAGGGCGGCAAGAAGCTGTTCTCGCTCACCGAGTCCGGTCGTACGGCCGCCGAGGAGGGCCCCGAGGCGCCCTGGGAGGAAGCCGGGCGCGGCGTCGACTGGGAGGCCCTGAACGACATCCGACAGGCCGGGTTCGGTCTGATGGAGGCC
The DNA here is from genome assembly GCF_002954775.1 of Streptomyces geranii. Classification (GTDB taxonomy): domain Bacteria; phylum Actinomycetota; class Actinomycetes; order Streptomycetales; family Streptomycetaceae; genus Streptomyces; species Streptomyces geranii. Next base: position 161,718 of record NZ_PJME01000018.1, on the reverse strand, counting down.
TTCGGGCAGGTCTGGAAGACGGGCAGCAAGGAGCAGCGCGAGAAGGCGCTCACCGTTATCAACGAGGCCCGCAAGAAGCTGTATCTGATCCTCGCCGACGAGGACTGATGGGCCGCCCTCGGAGACCGTCCGCCTCCGGCGGCGCGTCCCCCAGGTGCGTACAGGCGCCCCGCGGAAGTGTCCGCGGGGCGCCCTTGTGTCGTCTGCGTCGTCCGGTGCGTTCCTTGGTGTGTCGTTCGGTGCGCTGTTCGGTGTGGCGCTCCGGGTGTCGTTCGGTGTGGTGGGTGGCCTGTTGTCCTGGGGTCGTCAGGCCACCAGGCCTGCCAGTTTGCGCAGCGACTCGTTCAGGGCCGCCGTTCCCGAGTCCTTCAGCTTGCCCGCCATCAGGGAAACCGCCGCGCCGGTGAACTCGCCGTCGATGCGGACCGTCGTGGCGTCTCCGTCAGGGGTGAGGCTGTAGCGCGTGGCCACCGTCACGGCCATCGGGCCCTTGCCCCTGATCGCCAGCGTGCGGGCCGGCTCCAACTCGTCGATCGTCCACTCGACCTCGGCCGGGAAGCCCATCAGCTTCATGTTCTCCTCGAAGGTGCCGCCGACCTCCAGTGCGGAGGGGCCGCCCTTCGGGAAGCTCGTGTGGGTCGCGTTCCACTCCCCGTACGCCGACCAGTCCGTCAGCTGCGCCCAGATCTTCTCCGCCGGTGCCTGGATGCGGGCCTCCGCGCTTATTTCGGCCATGCGACCACCTCTGTGTCTCGGGCTGCGGTGTCGCGGAACGTAGCCCCACGGGGCGGAACATTCAATACTGACGAGTCGTCAGATTTCCAGTCGTCGTATCACCGCCGCCTCGAACAGGTCCCACGCGCGCGGGAAGGGGCCTTCGTCGTGGCAGTGCCACGCCTCCCAGAACAGGTCGGCGAGCAGTGCGTCCTCCGGGGCGTAGACCCGGTACACGTACTGCCTGCCGTCCGTGGCCGGCAGTGCCACCAGCCAGCACCTGCTCTCCATGTTGAAGTGGGACGTATCCGGAGATGCCCCGGTTGCGCCCGGGGCGCGCGGCAAGAGTGTGCGCGCCCCTTGCGTCGATTTCGGGTCGGAGCGGCGTGATGTCATCCGTAAGGAGGAGATTCCGCCCCCGATGCCCACCCTTCGTGGGACGCGGAAATGGTGCGTCACGGGGATGACCGGATCTGCGGGGACTGATGAGGTAGGGGATGTGCAACCCCGTATTCCCCGGCAGTCGACCACTGAGCACGGTGCGAACCGCGTGGACAACGATGCCAGGCTCACCGCAGAGCTGGCAGCGGTGGTCGCCGGTGCGCGCAGACGGGCGCTGCGGGACGGGGACCGCCAGATCGACACGGCCCATCTGCTGCACACGCTCCTGGAGTCCGATCCCGAGGTGCGCGCCGTGTTCGAGGGCGAGGGCCCGCAGGTCGCGCGGCTCCTCGGCTATCTCGTGCAGCGCAGCATCGGCTACGGGCTGCGCTGGCAGAGTTCCGTCGAGGACTCCGGGGCGCTGCCCGTACTCCCTGGCGCTGCGGCTTCGGCGGGCTGGTCGCCGGTCGCGGCCGGTGCGCTGGAGGAGGCGTGCGAGCGGGCCGGGCGGCGCGGTGACACGCACGCGCGTGGCGTCGATCTGCTCGCGGCGATCGTCGGGGATCCCGAGTCCCGGGCCGTCGAGGTGCTCGGGCGGGGCGGGGTCGACGCGCAGGAACTGCTCGCCCGGCTGCGGCAGGCCGAGGCGACGGCGTTGGCGTGGGAGGAGTACGTCTGGGGTGTCGATGGCGGCTGAGGCTGAGGTGCGGGCCCTCTCTGTTGTCCCCGGTGGGCCGTCCAGCCGGTGAGACAGGTGTCAACGGGGGTGACGCTCATGTCGTCGCCTGTCATCATGTGCCGGTGGGTACGTCAGGGAGTGGTGAGGTCGGTCGGGGCCGGGGCGTCGGACTGGGGCTCGCGCTGGTGTCGGCGGTCGCGTTCGGCGGGTCCGGGGTCGCGGCCAAGCCGTTGATCGAGGCGGGCCTCGAACCGCTGCACGTGGTGTGGCTGCGCGTCACCGGCGCCGCCCTCGTGATGCTCCCGCTCGCCGTACGGCACCGCGCGCTGGTACGCCGCCGGCCCGCGCTGCTCGCCGGGTTCGGACTGCTCGCCGTGGCCGGTGTCCAGGCCTTCTACTTCGCCTCCATCTCCCGTATCCCCGTCGGGGTCGCCCTGCTCGTCGAGTACCTCGCGCCCGCGCTCGTGCTCGGCTGGGTGCGGTTCGTGCAGCGGCGGCCCGTGACCCGTGCCGCCGCCCTCGGTGTCGTCCTCGCGGTCGGCGGGCTCGCCTGTGTCGTCGAGGTGTGGTCGGGGCTGAGCTTCGACGCGCTCGGGCTGCTGCTCGCGCTCGGCGCCGCCTGCTGCCAGGTCGGCTACTTCGTCCTGTCCGACCAGGGCAGCGACGCGGGCGACCAGGCGCCGGACCCGCTCGGCGTCATCGCGTACGGCCTCCTGGTCGGTGCCCTCGTACTCACCGTCGTCGCGCGTCCGTGGGGCATGGACTGGTCCGTGCTCTCGGGCAGCGCCGACCTGGACGGCACGCCGGTCGCGGCCGGGCTCCTGCTCGGCTGGCTCGTGTTGCTCGCCACGGTCGTCGCCTACGTCACCGGAGTGGTCGCCGTGCGGCGGCTCTCGCCGCAGGTCGCCGGGGTCGTGGCGTGTCTGGAGGCGGTCATCGCGACCGGGCTGGCCTGGGTGCTGCTGGGCGAACACCTGTCGGCGCCGCAGATCGTCGGGGGCGCGGTGGTGCTCGTGGGTGCCTTCATCGCGCAGTCGTCCGCGCCCGCCAAGGGGTCGGCGGAGCCGGTCGCCCGGGGCCCCGAAACCGATTTGGCCGCCCGCCGGACCGCCGCATAGGGTCGCTGTCATGCACGCGCGAGCACTCGTCCTTCCGCCTCCGGCCGCCTGAGGCGGGCTCCCCAGAACCTGTCCGACGTATCGATGAATCGACTTGATGTATCGACCCATCGATGAATCGACGTCGGGCCGCGTGGTGTTGCCCGCAGACGAAGTCCGAGGATCCCGTCGCGCCCTGAGGGGCCCGGGTCCTTTCGTCACCTTCCGCGCGGTCGCCGCCCCCTTTCCGGCCGGTCTCCGCGCGTCCGCGGAGAGACTCTCGTGTCCAACCCTGCCTCCGGCCTGCCCGTCGGGCGAGGCCTGCTCTTCCTGATCGTCGCCGGTGCCGCCTGGGGCACCGCGGGCGCCGCCGCCTCCCTCGTCTACCGGGTGAGCGACCTGGGCCCAGTCGCCCTCTCCTTCTGGCGCTGCGCGGGCGGCTTCGTGCTGCTGCTCCTCGCCCGGTCGCTGAGCCGCCGTACGCCCGTCAGGGCCGAGCCCTGGCGCCGGAAGGCCCTGCGCGCCGGGGCCACCGGACTCTCGCTCGCCGTGTTCCAGACCGCCTACTTCGCCGCCGTCCAGGCCACCGGCCTCGCGGTCGCCACCGTCGTCACGCTCGGCGCCGGGCCCGTTCTCATCGCGCTGGGCGCCCGGCTGACCATGGGCGAGCGGCTGGGCGCGGGCGGGACCGTCGCCGTCGTCGGGGCGCTCGCCGGGCTCGCGGTGCTGGTGCTGGGCGGCGGTGGCGCCGAGGTGCGGTCGTCGGGTGTCGGCTGGGCCGTGCTGGCGGCGGTCGGGTACGCCGTGCTGACCCTCCTCACCCGGTGGTGGGGGCGGGAAGGGGCGACGGACGCGTTCGGTACGTCCGTCAGGGCCTTCGGCGTCACCACGCTCTGTCTGCTGCCGTTCGCGCTCGCCGAGGGGCTTCTGTCGCACACCAGTGCTGGTGCCGGGCTGTGGTTTCTCGGCCTTCTCGTCTACGTCGCCGCCGTGCCCACCGCCCTGGCGTACGGGCTGTACTTCGCCGGGGCCGCCGTCGTCCGCTCGGCGACCGTCTCCGTGATCATGCTGCTGGAACCGGTGAGCGCCGCCGTCCTCGCCGTCACCCTGCTCGGCGAGCGGCTCACGGCGGCGACCGTCGTGGGCACCCTGCTGATGCTGGGCGCGGTGGCCGGGCTCGCGGTCGCGGAGACGCGCGGTGCCGGGAAGGGGGCGGGGGAGAGTACGGAGGGTGTGCGGGTGTTCGGCTGAGGGAGAGGTGAGAGTCAGGCGCCCTGCGCCGGGGGCTTCGCGGTGCCGATCGTGTCCAGCTCCGCGATGATCTCCGGCGGCAGCTTCAGGTCAGCCGCCGCGATGTTCTCGCGGAGGTGGGCGCGTGCGGACGTACCGGGGATGAGGACGATGCTCGGCGAGCGCTGGAGCAGCCAGGCCAGGGCGACCTGCTGCGGCGAGGCGCCGAGGCGGGCGGCGACATCGGTGAGGGTCCGCGACTGGAGCGGGGTGAAGCCGCCGAGCGGGAAGAACGGCGCGAACGCGATGTTCTCCGCCGCGCACCGCTCGACCAGCGCGTCGTCCTCGCGGTTGGCCAGGTTGTAGAGGTTCTGCACGGTGACGACCGGGGCGACGGCCTGCGCCTCGGTCAACTGGGCGTCGCCCACCGCGCTGACCCCGAGATGCCGGATCAGCCCCTCCTTCCGCAGCTCGGCCAGTACCCCGAACTGCTCGGCGAGCGGCTGCTCACCGGCCGTGTGGTCCGTGCCGACCCGCAGGTTCACCACGTCGAGCACGTCCACACCGAGGTTCCGGAGGTTGTCGTGGACGGCCGCCCTGAGACTCTCGGGGTCCAGCGCGGGCAGCCAACCGGCGTCGGGGCCGCGCCGGGCGCCCACCTTCGTGACGATGCGAAGGTCGGCGGGGTAGGGGGACAGGGCCTTCCTGATCAGTTCGTTGACGACCGTCGGGCCGTAGAAGTCGCTGGTGTCGATGTGGGTGATGCCCCGGTCGACGGCCTCGCGCAGCACCGCCACCGCCTCGTCGGGGTCCTTCGGCGGCCCGAACACCTGCGGTCCCGCCAGCTGCATCGCTCCGTACCCCATGCGCGTCAGGGTCAGACCCTCGGCCGGGGTCAGGGTTCCGCCGGGAAGGGGGGTCGTGTCGGTCATGGTGGGGCCTCTCGTCGCGTGCCGCCGATGGTGTCGCCGTACTGCGTCGAGCCTGCCCCGGCCCGCCCGCGCGTGGCAGTACCCCGCTGTTCCTGGGTGCGACAGGGACACCCACATCCCGAGCCGGCCGATCTACGGTGGAGGGATGGACGCCAACAACGTGCTCGGCGAGTTCCTGCGGGCCCGCCGGGAGCTGGTCAGGCCCGAGGACGTCGGGCTCAGCGGCGGCGGTCTGCGCCGGGTGCCCGGACTGCGCCGGGAGGAGGTCGCGACGCTCGCCGGCATCAGCTCCGACTACTACCTACGGCTTGAGCAGGGACGGGACCGCAATCCGTCCGTCCAGGTGCTCGAAGCGGTCGCCCGGGTGCTGCTCCTGGACTCCGACGCGACCCGCCACCTGGTCGGCCTGACGGGGACCGCGCGACGGCCCGGGCCGCGTGGCCGTGCGGCGAAGCCGGCCCAGGTGCCGATGAGCATCCGGCAGCTCATCGACGGCTGGCCCACCACCCCCGCCTATGTGCAGAACCAGTACGCCGACGTGCTCGCGGTGAACGCGCTGTGCCGTGCCCTGTCCCCGCACTACGCCCTCGGGGTGAACCTGCTGCGGATTGTGTTCCTCGACCCCGCCGCCCGCGAACTGCACCGCGACTGGGAGGACCTGACCGCCGGGATCGTCGCGAACCTGCGCGCGCGGGCCGGTGCCGAGGTCGACGATCCGCGCCTGGTCGAACTGGTCGGCGAACTGTCCGTGCGCAGCGAACGCTTCCGGGTGCTCTGGGGGCGCCACGACGTCGTCCCCATGCGCGCCCGCGTCAGCCGGCTGAACCACCCGCAGGTCGGCGACCTCGAACTGCACTGCGACAAGCTCGACATCGGCGGCTCGGACGGCCTCCTCCTCGTCGTCTTCCACGCCGAGCCCGGCAGTCGTGACGCGGAACTGCTCGCCCTGCTGGGGAGCCTCAACGCCCCGGAGTTCGCCGGTTCCGCGAAGGCCGGCGAGCAGCTGGGGCGAAGGCAGGGACAGCCGCATGGACAGCCGCATGGACAGCCGCGAGGACTGGGACCGGGCCAGGGGCAGGGTCGGGGGCTGGGGCGTGGCGATGTGCCGGTCGCCGACGAGCCCGGCGGCGACGGGAGTTGAACGGGAGTTGAGGGGCCCGCTAAAGGCCCCGTCTGTGCCGCTGGACCGCCAGTGCCGCCGCGTCCCGTGGCCCGCCCCGCGCCGCGAGGTCGGCCGCGATCCGGTCCTGGACCTCCACCGGCTTCTTCTCGGCGTACTTGAACTTCGCCCGTACGTCCGTCACTTCGAGCCTGATGCCACGGATGCCGGAGAGCATCCTGCCGTACGGCTCCTCGCCCGCCGCCACCCGTGCCGAGCCGCCCTCCGGCTGGAAGTGGCCCAGCTGGCGGTTGAGCAGGGCTGCCTTCTCCGTCGGATCGTCCACCACATGGGCGGTGCAGTGGAGTTGGACGGCCGCGTAGAAGCTCGTCGGGGTGCCGTGCTCGGGCGGGCCCTCCGGCGCCGCCTGCCACGGGCCGGGGATGAAGGTGTAGTCGTCGACCACGCTGAGCAGCACGGCCGGGTTCCGCTCCAGCGCGGACCAGAGCGGGTTGGGACGGGCCAAGTGCGTTACCGCCTCGTCGAGTTCAGGATCGTAGGCGAAGTGCAGCGGCTGGACGTACGGCGCCTCGCCCGGCGGGCCGGTGACCGCGAGCTGGCCGAAGTCGTGGGCGGACAGCCACTGTTGCCACTCGGCGTCCTCGTGCGAGGCGTCCCAGGGATGGATCAGCATCGGGATCAGAGTGCCTTGAGGTAGTCGGGGAGCCGGGTCTCCGGTGCCAACTCGGCGTCGGCGAGCGCGGGTTCGTAGCCCTTGCGGAGCGGGACCACACCGGCCCAGTGGGGGAGGGCGAGGTCCTCGGGCTCGTCGTTCACCCCGCCCGTGCGCGCCTTCGCGGAGACCTCGGCGAGGTCGATGCGGATCACCGAAGTGGCGGCCAGCTCCTTGGCGTTGGCGGGCCGGGAGTCGGCCGAGCGGCCGGCCACGACGTTGTCGACCAGGACGTCCAGGGCCAGGCGCTTCTCGTCCGGGTCCGTCACCTGGTGGGCGATGCCGTGCACGACCACCGAGCGGTAGTTGATCGAGTGGTGGAAGGCGGACCGGGCCAGGACCAGCGCGTCCACGTGCGTGACCGTCAGGCAGACCGGCAGCCCCGGGTCCGCCTTGCCCGTCATCCGCAGCGGGCGCGAACCCGTCGACCCATGCACATAGAGCCGCTCGCCGAGCCGCGCGTACAGCGTCGGCAGCACGACCGGAGCGCTGTCCCGGACGAAGCCGAGGTGGCACACATACCCCTCGTCGAGGATCGCGTGCACCGCCTCCTTGTCGTACGAGGCCCGGTTCGCGGAGCGGGTCGGGACCGTGCGGTCGGTCGGGGGGTAGGTGTCGCCGCCCGTGTCCTGGGTCGAGCCCTGGGCTGCGTTCTGGGCTGGGTTCTGTGTGGGGGTCCCCGGCATCGTGGTCTCCTCGTGAATACGGTTACGGTTGCGATTCATATTGCACTAGTACATAATCTGTGTTGTGCTAGGAGAATATCGGATCGAAGGTCGGGGCGCAGCAGAGATTTCCGCGAGCGTCGAGCGCGCGGTGGGTGCCGGGGAGCTGGAACCCGGTCAACTGCTGCCGCCGATGCGGGAGTTGGCGGAGCGGCTCGGAGTGAATCCCAATACCGTCGCCGCCGCCTACCGCACGCTGCGGGAGCGCGGGGTCATCGAGACCCATGGGCGGCGCGGCAGCCGGGTGCGCTCCAAGCCGGCCACCACCGGGCGCGAGTACATCCGCGTGGAGGTGCCCTCCGGCGTACGGGACGTGGCGAACGGCAACCCCGATCCGGCGCTGCTGCCGTCACTGGCGGCGGCCTTCGCGGCGGCCGGTGCGCAGGCGGACCGCGAGCCGGTCCTCTACGGCGACGCCACCGTCGAACCGGAGCTGGCCCGCATCGCCCGCGCCGACCTCGACGCCGACGGGGTGCCGGACGGGCCCCTCGCCGTCACCTCCGGCGCGCTGGACAGCATCGAGCGCGTCCTCGCCGTACACCTCAAGCCCGGTGACACCGTCGCCGTCGAGGACCCCGGGTGGGGCGGGCTGCTCGACCTCGTACCGGCGCTCGGGCTGCGCATGGTTCCGGTGGGCGTCGACGACGAGGGGCCGCTCGCCGAGGACGTACGGCGGGCCCTGGCGGCCGGGGCGCGGGCGCTGGTCGTCACGGACCGGGCGCAGAACCCGACCGGGGCTGCGCTGAGCGCCACGCGTGCGCGTGCCCTGCGTTCCGTGCTCAAGGAGCACCCCGAGACCCTGCTCGTCGAGGACGACCACGGCTACCGGATCGTCGACCAGCCCCTCCACCCGCTGGCCGGCGTCACCCGGCACTGGGCGTTCGTCCGCGCGGTCGCCAAGGCGTACGGCCCCGACCTGCGCCTCGCCGTCCTCACCGGGGACCCCGTCACCGTCGACCGGGTCCTGGGCCGACAGCGGCTCGGGCCCGGCTGGGTCAGCCGACTGCTCCAACGGGCCGTCGTACGACTGTGGGCCGACGACGCGCTGGACGCCCCCGCCGTGGCATCGGCGTACGGGCGGCGCCGGGACGCGCTGATCGACGCGCTGGCGCGGCGCGGGGTCGCGGCCCACGGGCGCAGCGGGCTGAACGTCTGGATCCCGGTCCCGGACGAGACCGGCGCGGTCGCCCGGCTGCTGCACGCAGGCTGGGCCGTCGCCCCCGGCGCCCGCTTCCGGATGAACGCGCCGCCCGGAATCCGGGTGACCGTCGCGACGCTGACCCCGGAGGAGACGGGGCCGTTGGCGGATGCGATCGCGCTGGCGGTGGCGCCGGTGGAGGGCGGGCGGTCGTACGTCTAGGACGTGACCGCACGTCTAGGGCGTGATCGCGAGCCGTGCGGCCTGGTCCGACGGGCAGGGCTTTCGGTGTTCCCGGAGGGCCGGTGAAGAGGGGGAGCCGGTCAGTGTTCGCTCCTCGCCCGTCGGCCGGAGCCGGCCTGCGTGAGTGCCGCCCCTGCCAGCACCACCACCGCGCCCACCGGTGTCGACCAGGTCAGGGTCTCGCCGAGCAGGGTGACGCCCGCGACCGTCGCGATGACCGGGATGAAGTACGTGACCATCTGGGCCGTCGTCGGGCCCGTCTCGGCGACCAGGCCGTACTGGAGCAGCATCGCGAAGCCCGTGCCCAGCGCGCCCAGGGCGACGATCGCGAGCAGCGGGCCCAGCGGGAGGCCGTCGGGTATCCCGGTGAACAGCGGCGTGACCACGGCCAGTTGGAGCGTGGCCAGCAGCAACTGGGCGCCGCTGAGCGACAGATGGGAGTGGCTCGAACCCGCGAGTGTGCGGCGGACGTAGATCCAGCCGATCGGGTAGCTGAGTGAGGCAAGCAGTGCCAGTGCCGTGCCCCTCGTGTCCAGGCCGTGGAAGCCCTGCCAGGTGCCGAGGACGGTCAGTACGCCCAGGAAGCCCAGGCCGAGCCCGGCCACCCGCACCCGCGTCGGGCGGTCCTCCGAGAGCGCTATCAGGGACAGCGCCATGCCCCAGAGGGGTGAGGTCGCGTTGCAGATGCCCGCGAGGGTGGACGGGATCGTCAGCTCGGCGTACGCGAACAGGGAGAACGGCAGTGCGTTCAGCAGGAAGGCGGCCACCGCGAGATGCCCCCATGTGCGCGTGCCGCGCGGGAGCCGCTCCCGCTTCACCGCCAGCGCCGCCGCCAGGACCGCCGTACCGAACAGGAGCCGTCCGAAGGTGACTTGGAACGGGGCGAAGCCCTGCGTGCCGACCTTGATCAGCAGGAAGCTGAAGCCCCAGATGAGGGAGAGGGCGCCGAAGCGGATGCGCCAGTCGAGGGTGGGGGTGCGGTGAGTCGGCGAGAGTGTGGGTGTGGGTGTGGGTGTGGGTGTGGGTGCAGGCGTGGGTGTGCGTGGCTGTGGTGTGGGGTTCGAGGTGGTGGGGCGGCTCATGACTCCACGATTCCGGAGTTGATCGCGTAGTACAAGCGATTGTTTGTTCGGGTGATCTCGTAGAATCGCTTACATGTTGAATCTGGAGCGCCTGCGCACCCTCGACGCCCTCGCCCGGCACGGCTCGGTCAGCGGGGCGGCCGAGGGGCTGCATGTGACGACGTCGGCCGTCTCGCAGCAGATGTCCAAGCTGGAGCGGGAGGTGGGGCAGCAGCTCCTCGCCAAGAACGGCCGGGGGGTGCGGCTCACCGACGCCGGGCGGCTGCTCGCCGACCACGCCGCGCGCATCCTGTCCCAGGTCGAGCTGGCCCAGTCCGATCTGGAGGCGCAGCGCGGGCAGGTGGTCGGCGAGCTGCGGCTGTCGGCGTTCCCGACAGCGGCGCGCGGGCTGTTTCCGGCCGCGCTGGCCGCGCTGCGCGCCGCGCATCCCGGGCTGCGGGTGCGGTCGTGCGAGCTGGAGCCGGAGGCCGGGGTCGCGGGGGTCGTGCGCGGGGACCTGGATCTGGCGGTCGTGCTCGACTGGTACAACAAGCCGATGCCGTTGCCGGACGGGCTGGTGAAGGCGTCCGTCCTCGACGATCCGGCGGATGTGGCGATGCCGGTCGGGCATCCGCTCGCGGGGCGGGGTGAAGTGGATCTCGGGGAGTTCGCCGAGGACGAGTGGATCACCTGGGGCGAGGGGGAGTTCTGCCATGAGTGGCTGATGTTCACGCTGCGGTCGATGGGGGTCGAGCCGTGTGTCGGGCACCGGGCGGCGGAGACGCATACGCAGTTGGCGTTGGTGGCGGCGGGGCTGGGGGTGTGCATTGCGCCGCTGCTCGGCCGGCAGCCGGTGCCGGCCGGGGTGGTCACTGTGCCGCTTCGGCAGCGGGTGCGGCGGCATGTGTATGTGGTGTGGCGGGCGGATGCGGATCGGAGGCCGTCCATTCGGGCGGCGGTGGATGCGTTGCGGGTGGTGGGGCGGGGGATCGGGTGAGTTCTGTTTCGCCCTCGCCGCCCCTACCCGTTCCCATCCGTCTGGGGGCTGCGCCCCCAGACGGGCTGAAGTGCGGGGCCTGGGCTGCAGGTTACTGCGCGGGCAGTTTGCGGAAGTCCCAGGAGACGATCTTTTCCGGGGTGAGGCGTATCCAGGCGTGTCTGCCGTCGTGGGGCATCTCGTCCAGGTGGAAGTTCTTGCGCGCGAACAGGGTCTCCGGGACGTCCAGTTCCGCGCGGAGTTCGCCCGTGCGCGGGGACTCGCCCACGAAGTCGACGGTGCCGGACAGCTCGACGCCGCGCAGTTCGTCGTACTCCTCGCCCGTGTCGACGACGACCGCGACCCGCGGATCGCGGCACAGGTGTGTCCAGCGCTTGCTGCGTACCACCGAGTACAGCCACATCGAGGTGCCGTCCCAGGCGAACCAGAGCGTGCTCACATGCGGAGCGCCCTCCGTCGACACGGTGGCGACCCGGCAGGTGCGCTGGGTCGACAGGAACTCGTCCAGCTCGCCCGGCGTCATCATGATCTTCCGGCCCCGGCGTTGAGTGGCGGTCATACGATCCCCCTTTGTTCTCCCACGTCGTGTCAGAGGGGATCCTCTGACATCACGTCAGAAAAGAAAATGGTGCGTCTTCCACCTTTGTGCGGCGGACGTTAGTCTCCGGCGCCATGCCGTCGTACGAACAGCTCAGCGAACTCCTCGACCCCGCGACCACGGTCCTGCTCACCGTCGAGTGCCAGCAGGGCGTCGTCGGACCCGGCAGCGCCCTGCCCGAACTCGCCGAGGAGGCGCGGTCGTCGGGCGTGCTCGACCGGATCGGCCGACTGGTCGCCGCCGCCCGCGAAAGCGGGATCCAGGTCGTCCACGCCGTCGCCGAGCGCCGTCCCGACGGCCGCGGCGCCAACCACAACGCCCGGCTGTTCCGCGCCGCCGGACGGCTCCCCGTCCAGCAACTGACCGGTACGAGCGCGGTGCGCGTCGCACCGCCCATCGAGGTCGCCGACGAGGACTTCGTCGTACGACGACTGCACGGCCTGTCGCCCATCCAGGGCACCGACGTGGACGCCCTGCTGCGCAATCTGGGCTGCCGCACGCTGATCGTGACCGGGGTCTCGGCCAACGTCGCGATCCCCAACGCCGTGTTCGACGCCGTGAACCGCGGCTACACCGTCGTCGTGCCCGGCGACGCCATCGCGGGGGTGCCCTCCGACTACACCCCCGCGATGATCCGCCACACCCTCGCGCTGGTCGCCACGGTCGCGACCACCGACGAGGTGCTGGCCTGTCTCGGGGCGCGGGTCAGGCGAGCGTGATCGAGTCCCCGGAGACCGTTATCTTCTCGGCGGCCAGCGCCTCGGTCGCGGGGCCCTTCTTCACGCTGCCGTCGGTCACCGAGAACTCGCTGTTGTGACAGGGACAGGTGATGACCCCGTTGGTGATGCCCGTCACCGCACAGCCCGCGTGCGTGCACTTCGACGAGAACGCCTTGTAGGTGCCCGCCGTCGGCTGGGTGACGACCACACCCTGGTCCGCGAAGATCTTGCCACCGCCCTCCGGGATGTCGGTGGTTTTCGCGAGGGCCGTGCCCGCGGCGGCGCCCTGTTCGGTCGCGGAGTCCGACGAGTCGTCACCCGACCCGCACGCGGTGAGCGCGACGGTGAGCCCCGCCGCGCCGGCCGCGGCCATGACCGTACGACGTGCCGGTCCCGATAGGGGCTGAAGCGAGGCGCTGCTCATGCTGGCGTTTCCTTCCGAAGGCGTTGTCTGGATCTGTCGGGAGATACGAACCCCGTGTCCGCGCCGTTCAGGCGGCGCGGGCATCCTGCCGTGAAGGCCCCAGTAACCTGGGGCGATGCTCAAGGAAGTCATCGCGACCCGCTACATCACGCCGCTGCGCGAGGGCGGTTCGCTGCCGGGGCTCGTCGAGGCCGACGATCTCGGAGCGTATGTCATGAAGTTCAGGGGGGCGGGGCAGGGTCGTAAGACGCTCGTCGCCGAAGTCGTGTGTGGGGAGCTGGCCCGGCGGCTGGGGCTGCGGGTGCCGGGGCTGGTGACCGTCGGCCTCGACCCGGTGCTGGGGCTCGGTGAGCCCGACGAGCAGGTGCAGGGGCTGCTCCGGGCGAGCGGTGGCACCAACCTCGGCATGGACTTCCTGTCGGGGGCGCTCGGCTTCGACCCGCTCGCCTTCGCGGTGAGCGCCGAGGAGGCAGGCCGGGTGGTGTGGTTCGACGCGCTCGTCAACAACGTCGACCGGTCCTGGCGCAACCCCAACCTGCTGATGTGGCGGGAGGAGCTGTGGCTCATCGACCACGGCGCCACGATGATCTGGCACCACAACTGGCCCGGCGCCAAGGCCTCCGCCGCCAAGCCGTACGACGTCTCCGAGCACGCCCTCGCCCGGTTCGGCCCCGACCTCGCCTCCGCCGCCGCCGAACTGGCCCCCCTGGTCACCGGGGAACTGCTCGCCGAGGTCACCGCCGAGATCCCCGACGAATGGCTCGCGGACGAACCCGGGTTCGACTCGCCGGACGCCCTCCGCCGGGCCTACGCGGAACCGCTCCTCGCGCGCGCCCCCGTCATCCACGAGCGGATCACCCACGGGAGGACCGCATGAGCGGCCGGGACGTCTACGAGTACGCGCTGCTGCGGGTCGTACCGCGGATCGAACGCGGGGAGTGCGTCAACGCCGGTGTCCTCGTGTACTGCCGGGCCAAGTCCTTCGTCACGGCCCGTACGCATCTCGACGAGGGCAGGCTGCGGGCGCTCGACCCCGCCGTCGACATCGCCGGGGTACGGGCCGCCCTGAGCGCCGTCGAGGGGGTCTGCGCGGGCGGGGACGCCGCGGGCCAGGCGGCGCCCGACGACGCCGGGCGGCGCTTCCGCTGGCTGATCGCGCCGCGCTCCACGGTCGTCCAGCCGGGCCCCGTGCACACCGGGCTCACCACCGACCCGCACGCCGAGGCGGAGCGACTCCTCGACCTGCTGGTCAGGTGACGACAGGTAATGGCTCACACCGGCGTGACATGCGTTGACACCGGGTGCCAGGACTTCTAGCGTCACATGCGCTGAAGGTACTAAGCGGTCGCTCACCCGAGGGCGTACCGTGGACCGCAGGCTTTTCAAGGCCGAACTTTTCAAGGGCGAGGAGAACCAGCAATGTCCACCACAGAGCAGCGGGTCGCCGTGGTCACCGGCGGGGCGCGCGGCATCGGCGCCGCGACCGCCGTACGACTGGCGGCGGAGGGCCGCGCCGTCGCGGTGATCGACCTCGACGAGGCCGCCTGCAAGGACACCGTCGAGACGATCACCGCCGCCGGTGGCAGGGCGATCGCCGTCGGCTGCGACGTCTCCGACGAGGCGCAGGTCGCGGCTGCGGTCACCCGTATCGCCGAGGAACTGGGCGGACCCACGATCCTCGTCAACAACGCGGGCGTCCTGCGCGACAACCTGCTCTTCAAGATGAGCGTGTCAGACTGGGACACGGTCATGAACGTCCATCTGCGCGGCGCCTTCCTGATGTCGAGGGCCTGTCAGAAGTACATGGTCGACGCCAAGTTCGGGCGGATCGTCAACCTGTCCTCGTCCTCCGCCCAGGGCAACCGCGGCCAGGTCAACTACTCCGCCGCCAAGGCCGGTCTCCAGGGCTTCACCAAGACCCTCGCCCTCGAACTCGGCAAGTTCGGCGTCACGGCGAACGCCGTCGCCCCCGGCTTCATCGCCACCGACATGACCGCGGCCACCGCCGAGCGCGTCGGCATGGGCTTCGAGGACTTCAAGGCCGCCGCCGCGACCCAGATCCCGGTCCAGCGCGTGGGCAACCCGGACGACATCTCCAACACCATCGCCTTCTTCACCGGCGAGGCCGCCGGATTCGTCTCCGGCCAGGTGCTGTACGTCGCCGGCGGACCGCTCGACTAGGGCTGAGGAACTCAGGGACAACCGGGGCTTAGGGACTTAGGGACATGACGACTGTGGAACTCTCGGGCAAGGTCGCGCTCATCACGGGCGCCAGCCGGGGCATCGGATACGGCATCGCCGAGGCGCTCCTCGCGCGCGGGGACCGGGTCTGCATCACCGGGCGCAACGAGGACGCCCTCAAGGAGGCCGTCGAGGCACTCGGTGCCGACCGGGTCATCGGCGTGGCGGGCAAGGCCCACGACGAGGCCCACCAGGCCGTCGCCGTCGAGCGCACCCTGGAGGCGTTCGGGCGCGTCGACCACCTCGTGAACAACGCCGGTACGAACCCGGTGTTCGGGCCGATCGCCGACCTCGACCTCAACGTGGCGCGCAAGGTCTTCGAGACCAACGTCGTCTCGGCGCTCGGCTTCGCCCAGAAGACCTGGCACGCCTGGCAGAAGGACAACGGCGGCTCGATCGTCAACATCACGTCCGTCGCCGGACTTTCCGCCTCACCGTTCATCGGCGCGTACGGCATCAGCAAGGCCGCCATGGACAACCTGACGCGGCAACTGGCACACGAGTACGCGCCCCGGGTGCGGGTCAACTCGATCGCGCCGGCGGTCGTGAAAACGAAGTTCGCGCAGGCGCTCTACGAGGGCCGCGAGGAGGAGGCCGCTGCCGCCTACCCGCTCGGCCGGCTCGGCGTACCCGCCGACATCGGCGGCGCCGCCGCGTTCCTCACCTCGGCCCAGGCCGACTGGATCACCGGCCAGACCCTCGTGGTCGACGGCGGCATCTTCCTCAAGGCCGGGCACAACTGACGTAACCGGGACCGGTACGGAGTGGGCGGGCGTTCGTCGGGAGACGGGCGCCCGTCGCCGTTTCCTCCGGAGTCGATTTTTACGTCTGCTTTGCCATTTACCGGAAGATGAGCGGCGATAAGTCTCCATGTCGACCACCGCAAAGTTATGCGCCCCGGCTGACAGAAAATGCTTCTGTGTCGACGTGCGAGGTCACACCCTCCGAGGACCCCGTCGTCCGATTCACGCTGATCAAGTGGCCTACCAGGAAGCTGGACCACCCACTGGGGCACTGCGGTATGGTCTGCCGACCGTTGGCTTGGTATGGCAGATCGAGGAGCGTGCACGTGTTCAACCGGAACCGGGGCCTGCGGCAGGTGGCGGCAGCCGCGTCCATATCCATGGTCGCCGGATGCGGGGTCTTCTCCTCCGACTCCTCCGGCGACGGCGGGCCGATCGTGGTGGGGACGACCAGTGAGCCCAGCACCCTGGACCCGGCGGCGTCCTGGGACAACTCGTGGGAACTGTTCCGCAACGTCCACCAGACCCTGCTGAACTTCACCACCGGCGGGACCGAGCCCAAGCCCGACGCCGCCAAGAGCTGCGCGTTCACCGACAGTTCGAGCACGGTGTACAGCTGTGAACTGCGCGACGGCCTGACCTTCTCGAACGGGCACGAGCTGAACGCGCAGGCGGTCAAGTACTCGATCGACCGGATCAAGAGGATCAACGTCAACGGCGGTCCCGCCGGACTGCTGACCAGCCTCGACCGGATCGAGGTGAAGGGTGACCGCGGACTCGTCTTCCATCTGAACCAGGCCGACGCGACCTTCCCCTTCGTCCTCTCCACCCCCGCCATGTCGATCGTCGACCCCGACGACTACCCCGCGAAGTCGCTCCGCGAGGACGGCAAGGTCAGCGGCTCCGGGCCGTACACCCTGGAGTCCTACAAGGAGGGCGACAAGGCCGAGCTGGTCAGGAACGACAGCTACAAGGGCATCGCGGACCCCAAGAACGACGCCGTCACCATCCGCTACTTCCAGCTGTCGTCGGACATCGCCAACGCGCTGCGGGAGAAGAAGATCGACGTCATCTACCGCGGTCTCGCCGCCGCGGACATCGTCGACATCCAGGACAACGAGAAGGAGGAGGGCCTCCAGCTCGTCGAGAACGCCACCACCGAGATCAGCTACCTGGTGTTCAACCCCAAGGACCCCTGGTCCAACAAGCTGTCGGTCCGCCGGGCCATCGCCCAGGTCGTCGACCGCCCGGCGCTCGCGCACAACATCTACAAGGACACCGTCGAGCCGCTGTACTCCATGATCCCCAAGGGTCTGGTCGGCCACACCACGGGCTTCTTCGACGACTTCGGCAACCCCAGCTCCTCCAAGGCCAGGCAGATCCTCCTGGAGGACGGCATCACCGAGCGGGTCCCGCTGACCCTCTGGTACACGAGCGACCGCTACGGCTCCCAGACCAAGCCCGCCTTCGAGGAACTGAAGCGCCAGCTGGATGACTCCGGCCTGTTCACCGTGACGCTCCAGAGCCGCCCCTGGAAGACCTACGTGGACGGCTACCAGAAGGGCGAGTACCCGGTCT
This sequence comes from Streptomyces geranii, assembly GCF_002954775.1. Lineage (GTDB taxonomy): Bacteria > Actinomycetota > Actinomycetes > Streptomycetales > Streptomycetaceae > Streptomyces > Streptomyces geranii. The sequence goes on along the minus strand of NZ_PJME01000018.1, from coordinate 144,386 downwards.
TCGGGCGCGGCTGGTTCCCCGACTTCCCCGACGCCGACAACTTCATCGCCCCCTTCGTGGGCGAGCAGAACGCCCTCGGTACGCCGTACACCTCGCCCCAGATCACCAACACCCTGCTGCCCGAGTCCCGCCGGGAGAGCGACCGCGGGGCCGTGGGCGAGCAGTTCGAGGAGGCCCAGCAGATCCTCCTGGACGACGCCCGCCTGCTGCCGCTGTGGCAGGGCAAGCAGCATGTGGCGGCGAACGAGGAGATCGGCGGCGCCGAGGTGTCCATCGACCCGGCGACGATGATGGTGATGTGGGAGCTGTACTGGAAGACCAGCTGGTAGCGCGGTCGAAGGTCCGAGTACGGCGGACTCCGGGGCCCGTTGTCAGTGGGCGCCGGTAGGTTCTTCGGTGAGTGGAACACACCGCACATCGGAGGAAGTTCACGTGACCGACATCGCCATGCTGCCCGAGTCCTGGCGCGGCGTCCTGGGTGACGAGCTGCAGCAGCCCTACTTCAAGGAGCTGACCGAGTTCGTCGAGGAGGAGCGGACACGGGGGCCGGTCTTCCCTCCTCGCGACGAGGTTTTCGCCGCGCTCGCCGCGACACCGTACGACCAGGTGAAGGTCCTGATCCTCGGTCAGGACCCCTACCACGGCGAGGGCCAGGGACACGGCCTGTGCTTCTCCGTGCGGCCCGGTGTGAAGACCCCGCCCTCGCTCCGCAACATCTACAAGGAGATGAAGGAGGAGCTGGGCACACCGGTCCCCGACAACGGCTATCTGATGCCGTGGGCCGAGCAGGGCGTGCTGCTGCTCAACGCGGTGCTCACGGTCCGCTCCGGTGAGGCCAACTCGCACAAGGGGCAGGGCTGGGAGAAGTTCACGGACGCGGTGATCCGGGCCGTGGCCGACCGTCCCGACCCGGCGGTCTTCGTCCTGTGGGGCAACTACGCCCAGAAGAAGCTCCCCCTGATCGACGAGGAGCGGCACGTGGTGGTGAAGGGGGCGCACCCGTCGCCGCTGTCGGCGAAGAAGTTCTTCGGCTCCCGTCCGTTCACCCAGATCAACGAGGCGGTGGCCGGCCAGGGCCACGACCCGATCGACTGGACGATCCCGAACCTGGGCTGACGCCCGGGCGGTGAGCCGGGCCGCCGGGCCGGTCCCCCTCCGTCACGGGGCCGGTCCGCCGCCGGACCGGCCCGGCTCACCGGGATTGTCAGTGGGTGCCGTTAGCGTCGCCAGGGACAGTGGGCAGTGCGCGTCGGACAGGGCGGAGGGTGCGGTGACGGAGCGGCAGGAGCAGGTGGCGTCGGATCCCTTGATGACCCGGATCGGACAGGCCGTCATGTTGCATCACGGCGGTGACCGCGAGGAGGCGAGGGGGCGCTTCCTGGGGCTGTGGGCGGAGATCGGCGAGGACGGCGACCCGCTGCACCGTTGCACCCTGGCGCACTACATGGCGGACACCCAGGACGACCCCTCGGACGAACTGGCGTGGGACCTGCGGGCGTTGTCGGCGGCGCAGGAACTGTCCGACGAACGGGTCGCGGAGGTCGTCCGGCACGAAGGTGCGCTCGCGGTACGAGCCCTGTACCCCTCGCTGCACCTCAACCTCGCCGCCGACTACGTCAAGCTGGACCGCCCCGACGCCGCCCGCACCCACCTCCGCCGCGCCCGCGCCGCCGCCGACGCCCTGGGCGACGACAGCTACGGCGACGGGGTCAGGGCGGCCATCGGGCGGCTGGAGCTGCGGTTGGGGGACGGGGAGGGGGAGGGAGACGAGGACTCCTCCGGAGGAACAGGCGGAGGCGGGGGAGGAGCCGACGGGGGATCGGGCGGTGGGCGCGGTGGCGGGCCGGGCGGTGGGCCGTCGGGCCGTGGGTCGGGCGGTCGGCTGGGCGGGGGTTCCTGGGGCCCGCCCAGACAGCGGCCTTAGCGACCCGCCCGCGACAGCGGCTCCAGCGATACGCCGGCGGCAGCGGGCCTGGGGCGACCGTGGCACGGGGACACCCGCACCACCTCCCCGCCCCGGCGCCTCAACGCCCGTACGCCTCCTTGCAGATGACCGTCTGGGGACTGTCCTTGCCCCAGCCGCCGTACTTCTTGCCCAGCGCGCACACGTCCGCGTTCTCGCGTACCGGGCGGGACACGTCCGGGAGTTCGACGCGGGGCTGGCTGTGGCGGCGTTCCGGCTTCGGCGGGCGCTGCTTCGGTTTGGTGCGGCGGGGCGGGGGCGCCGGAGCGGCGGCCGGTGCGGGCGGCGGTGCCACGGCCGCCGGGTGCTGCGGCTCGTCCGGGGACCGTGGCGTCCGTACGGCCTGGGTGGGTGTGTGGTCGGGGCCGATCAGCTCCAGGGCCTCCCGGGCGGGCGCCTGCACGATCTGCGGTTCGGCCAGGACGGCCGGGCGGGGCACCGACGTCCGGGACGGTGTCGGGAGCGGGCCCGGAGCGGTCGGGTGCTGGATCGTGACGCAGCCGGAGAGGGCCGTGACAGCCACGGTCACAAGGAGCGTTGCGGTGGTCGTCGTTCGATGCACCCGCGCAACTCTGCTGGGTCGGCGCCGATTCGGAACCCGTGGACAGGCGGAGGATGCCCCACACGGGTGATCTCCGGCCCCGTACGGAGTGCGCGGGGCGGCTCCGGCTGACGGCCGCCCCGCGCCTCGACGCGCATCCCCGCTGTGCCGTGTGCGCTCGCTCGGTCGCCGTTGCTCAGTCGCCCGTCGCGCCGTCGAGCCGTTCGCGGATCAGGTCGGCGTGGCCGTTGTGGCGGGCGTACTCCTCGATCATGTGGGTGTAGAGCCAGCGCAGGTTGAACGGTTCGCCGGTGTAGCGGCTGTTGCCCCGGGTGAGATCGTCAAGGCCGAAGCCCGCGCAGTTGCGCCGGGCGATCTCGATCTCGGCCTGCCAGGTGCCGTACGCCTCCTGCCAGCTGTCCGCCTCGGTGAGATGGAACTCGCCGTCCCGGTCCTCCTCGGTGTAGTAGATCGGCCCCGGATCGTCGCCCGTCAGCACCTTGCGGAACCAGCCCCGCTCCACCTCCGCCATGTGCCGCACCAGCCCCATGAGGGACAGCTCGGAGGGCTCCACGGCGGCGGTGCGGAGCTGGGCGTCGGTCAGGCCCTCGCACTTCCACGCCAGGGTCTGCCGGTGGTACTCCAGCCAGCCCTCCAGCATGGTGCGTTCGTCGGCGTTCTGGGCGGGTTCGCTGCGCTGCGTCTGCGACTCTGTCATGCGGGCATCGTGGCCCACCCAGGCCGCCCCCACCACGCGTTTTCCGTCGGCCCGGCCGGTCGGCGGGGCCGACGGCGGCCGTATGCTTCCGGCAGAACCCCGCCATGACCCGGCATGCCCCCGCCGGGCAACCGCTGAAGGAGACCCCGTGAAGGTCGGCTGCATCGGACTCGGTGACATCGCGCGGAAGGCGTATCTGCCGGTGCTGGGCGCCCGGCCCGGGGTCGAACTGCACCTGCACACGAGGACGCCCGCCACCCTGACCCGGGTCGCCGACGAACTGCGCCTGCCGGCCGGGCAGCGGCACACCGACCTGGACGCCCTCATCGCCCAGGGCCTCGACGCCGCCTTCGTGCACGCGCCCACGACCGTGCACCCGGAGATCGTGACGAGGCTGCTGGAAGCGGGCGTACCGACGTACGTCGACAAGCCGCTCGCCTACGAACTCGCCGAATCGGAGCGGCTGGTGCGGCTGGCGGAGGAGCGCGGGGTGTCGCTCGCGGTCGGCTTCAACCGGCGTTTCGCGCCCGGCTACACCCAGTGCGCCGACCACCCGCGCGAGCTGATCCTGATGCAGAAGAACCGCATCGGCCTGCCCGAGGAACCCCGCGCGATGATCCTCGACGACTTCATCCATGTCGTGGACACACTGCGGTTCCTGGTGCCGGGCCCGGTCGACGACGTCACCGTGCGCGCCCGCACCGAGGGCGGACTGCTGCACCACGTCGTGCTCCAACTGTCCGGGGACGGCTTCACCGCGCTGGGCGTGATGAACCGGCTCAGCGGCTCGGCCGAGGAGATCCTCGAAGTGTCCGGACAGGACACCAAGCGTCAGGTCGTCAACCTCGCCGAGGTGATCGACCACAAGGGGCAGCCGACGGTACGGCGGCGCGGCGACTGGGTGCCGGTGGCGCGGCAGCGCGGCATCGAACAGGCGGTGCTGACCTTCCTCGACGCCGTGCGCGCGGGCAAGGTGCTCAGCGCCCGGGACGCACTGGCGACTCATGAACTGTGCGAGCGGGTGGTACGAGCGGTGCGGGCACGGATCGACGCCGCCTGAGCCCGCGTACGCCCTCGACGCCACCGAGGACGAGGAGCACGAGCACGGCCGTGTACACCGGCCAGGCGCCGAGACGGACGTACGGCGTGACACCCCGGGCCAGCGGTACGTCGTACACCGCCGCCGTGCTCGCCTCGGTGCCGAGCCAGGAGCCGACGCGTTCGCCGCTCGGGCCGTAGACGGCGGAGACGCCGGTGAGCGTGGCGTGCACCATGGGCCGGCCGGTCTCGGCGGCGCGCAGGGCGGCGATCGACGCGTGCTGCTCGGGGGCCCAGCTGTGCTGGAACGACGAGGTGGACGACTGGGCGATCAGCACCTGGGCGCCGTCCTTGGCGAGGTTGCGGCTCATGTCCGGGAACGCGGACTCGAAGCAGACCATGGGCCCGACGCGCAGCCCGCCCCCGACGTCCATGACCACCTGCGCGCTGCCGCGCCTGCGGTCCTCGCCCGCCGCCTTGCCGACGGAGGTGGCCCAGCCCAGCAGCGAACGCGCCGGAATGTACTCACCGAACGGCACCAGCCGCATCTTGTCGTACCGGTCACCGGTGGGTCCGTCCGGACCGACGAGCACCGAACTCTTGTAGATACCGGGCCGGTCGGAGCGTCTGGCATCGACGTTGACCAGGATGTCGGTGCCGGTGGTCCGGGAGAGCGAGGCGAGCCGTTGCGCGAGATCGGGACGGTCGGCGAGGTCGTAGCCGACGCTGCTCTCGCCCCAGACGACCAGATCGAGGTCCTGACCGGCCAGCCGCCGGGTGAGCGCCTCCTCGCGAGCGAACCGCTTCTCGGCGCTGCCGGCCCCGTCGACGATCCCCGGCTGCACGACGGCGATCCGCACCCGCCCGTCCACGTCCGGCCGAGGCGACCACACCCATACGGCGGAGGTGACGGCGGCGGTGGCAACGAGCCCGGCAACCGCCGGAACCCGGGCCTCGCGCACGGCGACCAGGACGGCGACCGCGACGTTCACGGCGACGACCAGGAAGCTGAGCAGCCACACCCCGCCGACCGAGGCGAGCCGCAGCGCGGGCGAGACCTGCCACTGGCTGGATCCGATCATGCCCCAGGGCCCACCGAGCCCCTGCCACGAGCGCACCAGCTCGACCATGAGCCACCCCGAGGGCAGTACGAGGAGCGAGGCGGCGATCCGCCCGGCAGAGGCCCGCCCCGCCAGGAACCGTCGTACAAGCACACCCCAGGGCGCCCACAGCGCGCCCAGCAGCGCCGCGATGACGACCGTGAAGACATGCAGGCTCGGCAGCAACCAGTGATGCACGGCCAGCATGAACCCGAGCCCGCCGAACCAGCCGTCGTACGCGGCCCGTTTGCCGGTCGGCGCGGACCGGACGAGCAGGATCCAGGGCACGAGGGCGACATAGGCGAACCACCAGAGGGCGGGCGCGGGAAAGGCGAACATCGGCAGCGCACCGGCGAGGGCGGCGACGAGGGAACGACGCCAAGGGGAGGCGGTCCAGTGGCCGGGCAAGTTCATACGGCGCCTCCTACCAGTCGATTCCCCGGGATCGATCACCCGCTCAACTCCCCGGTCGGTTACCCGGCCGGTGGGTCCAGTGTGCGCGGTGTGGACGATCTCGGGCCAGCAGGACTCCGGCCAGGGACGGGGATTCCTCGTATTGGCGTACGGCGGCCGGTCCGGGGGAGACGAGGAGAGGCGAGGGAGGCCTCGGATCGGGTGTTCAGTGGCGGGCGGCCCCCGGCACGTCGGCCGGCGAGCGCCGCCACTTCTCCTGGACGACGACCTCACGCAGCCGCCACCCGTCCCGCGTACGTACGACTGCGAAGTCGTACCGTCCCCCGCAGACGAAGTCGGGCGCGGTGGACCCGGTTTCGCCGTTCCGGTCGGCGAGGCGCATGGGGTTGACGTAGTCGGCCTGGACGCGGGCCGTGTCACCGGTGTCCTGCTCCAGAAGGCCGAAGCGGACCCGGCGGTTGACGATCAGATGCTGCCGCATCGGAAACAGCTCCATGCTCCGCGCAAGCCACCCGGCAACCTGCGGCGCGTCCCCCTCGATCCCCCCGGCCGACCGGTAGTCCGCCCGCCCGTCCGGCGCGAACAGCCCCAGATACGCCTCCCAGTCACCATCGTCGACGGCCACCGCGTACTCGGTGACGAGTCCGTCCAGGGAGAGCCGGTCCATCACGGTCGCTAGCTCCACACGCTGCGTCATCGGCTCAGTGTTGGGTACGGGGCGGGTGGAGCCAAGGGGAGTGCGGGTATATCGCGGATATTCGGTGGCGGTGGAGGGTGTCCGGCTCCGAGGCTGGTCGCGTGAATGATCAGACAGTCAACCTGCCCGACGAACAGAATCCCGTCATCTCCGCAGAACAGGAACCCAAGTTCCGCGTGCGCGCCCGCCATACGACGTCCACAGTGACCGTCTACCAGGCCTACCGCCCGGAGATCGGGCTGGCGGCGGCACGGGAGGGGCGGTTTCCGGCGGCGTGGAAGCGGGACCGGATGACATGGATCAAGCCCTCCTTCACCTGGATGATGTACCGCTGCGGCTGGGGCACCAAGGAGGGCCAGGAGACCGTGCTGGCCGTCGAGATCAGCCGTGAGGGGTTCGTGTGGGCGCTGCGGAACTCGTGTCTGTCGCACTACGTTCCCGCGCTGCACGGGAACCGGGCCGACTGGAAACGGCAGTTGAGGCGGGCGGCGACGCGGGTGCAGTGGGACCCTGAGCGGAGTCTTCGGCTCGATCCGTTGCCCTACCGGTCCCTGCAGTTGGGGCTTTCGGGGGAGGCTGCGGCGCGGTACGCCGACGAGTGGATCGTCGGGATCGAGGATGTGACGGCGCTCGCCGCCGAGATCCACGGGCATGTGCGGGCGGGTCAACTGGACCTCGCGGCCGAGCTGTTGCCGGTCGAGCGGCCCTACCCCCTCGACGCCGACGTGCTCGCGCACCTGCGACCGTAGATCCACTAGATCCATTGCCTTGGAAAGTAGGAGGTACGTCCATGAGCCCGTCACCCGTCACCGTCGTCACCGGTGGCAGTCGTGGTATCGGTGCCGCGATCTGTCTGCGGCTCGCCGCCGATGGGCACGACGTCGCCGTGGGGTACGTGCGGGACGCTCTCGCCGCCGAGGCGGTCGCCGAGGGGGTGCGGGCGGCGGAGGTGCGTTGTGTGACCGTCGCGGTGGACACCTCCGTCGAGGCGGATGTCGACCGGCTGTTCGATGTCGTCGAGGAGCGGCTCGGGCCCGTCACCGGGCTGGTGAACAACGCCGGGGTCACCGGTCGGCTCGGCAAGCTCGTCGACGCCGACTCCGCCGATCTGCGGCGCGTCGTGGACGTCAACCTGCTTGGCACGCTGCTCTGTTCGCGTCGCGCCGCGCGGGACATGACGGCTCGCGGTACCGGCGTCATCGTGAACGTGTCCTCCGCCGCCGCCACCCTCGGTGCCCCCGGCGAGTACGTCCACTACGCCGCCACCAAGGCCGCTGTCGACGCGCTCACCGTGGGGCTGGCCAAGGAACTCGGGCCGGACGGCGTCCGCGTCAACGCCGTTGCCCCGGGCGTCATCGACACCGAGATCCATGCTGCGATGGGCGATCCGGACCGGGCGAAACGCGCCGCCGCGACCATTCCGCTCCGCCGGGCGGGGCAGGCCGACGAGATCGCCGCTGCCGTCGCCTGGTTGATGTCCGCCGAGGCCTCGTACGCGACCGGCGCGGTCCTTCGGGTGTCGGGCGGGCGCTGACGCCGCGTCAAGGGCAGGGGGCAGTGGGCAGCGGGTGGTGAGTGGTGGCTCATTGTCACCATCTGGTGGTCTACGAGGCTGTCGTGCCCGCCTTCGACAGGCGGCCTGCCCTGCTGCCCGCCGCCCCCGCCCTCACGCCGCCTCGATCACCTCGCCGCGTATCGCCGCGGCCCACTTGACCACCAACCCCTCGTACTCCTCCCGCTCCTGGGGCGAGAGCGAGCCGCCCGCGCGGAGCCAGAGCGCGCGGATCTGCTCGTTCAACACGGCAGCGGACCGCACGGAACCAGGGGTGAGGGAGTCGGGGGACATGCGCACCAGCGTAGGCGCAAGGACTGACACTGCGCTACCAAGTGGCTACTCGATCGGTATGTGGTTGGTCACGGTCGCCACCCGGAGCGGTACCGGCTGAGCCGGAGGACTCCCCGGCTCAGCCGGAGGAGGACTCCCCGGCCCGCCCGAGGACTTCCCCGCTCAGCCCGAGGACTCCGCCGCGTGCGGGCTCAGTGCGCCCGTCGCCACCAGGGCGATGATCACGATGCCCAGGACGATCCGGTAGTACACGAACGGCATGAACGACTTCGTCGAGATGAACTTCATGAACCATGCGATCACCGCGTAGCCCACCGCGAACGCGATCACCGTCGCGAACGCCGTCGGTCCCCAGGACACATGGCCGCCCTCCGACGCGTCCTTCAGTTCGAACACGCCCGAGGCGAGCACCGCCGGCATGGCCAGCAGGAAGGAGTAACGGGCCGCCGCCTCGCGGGTGTAGCCCATGAACAGGCCGCCGCTGATGGTCGCGCCCGAGCGGGAGACGCCGGGGACCAGTGCCATCGCCTGGCAGAGGCCGTAGATGAGGCCGTCCCGGACGTTCAGGTCCTTCAGGCCCTTGCGTTCCTTCGCCGCGCGGTGCTTCCCGCCCGTCTCGTCGCGGGCCGCGAGGCGGTCGGCGACGCCGATGACGATGCCCATCACGATCAGCATCGTCGCCGTGATCCGGAGATCGCGGAAGGGGCCCTCGATCTGGTCCTTCAGGGTGACCCCCAGGACGCCGATCGGGATCGAGCCGACGATCACCAGCCAGCCCATCTGGGCGTCGTGGTCGCTGCGCATCGCCTTGTTGGTGAGCGAGCGGAACCATGCCGAAAGGATCCGCCCCACGTCCTTGCGGAAGTAGATCAGCACCGCCGCCTCCGTGCCCAGCTGGGTGATCGCGGTGAACGCGGCACCCGGGTCCTCCCAGCCGGAGAAAGCGGCCGTCAGGCGCAGATGCGCGCTGGAGGAGACGGGGAGGAATTCGGTCAGCCCCTGGACGAGTCCGAGGATGAGGGATTCAAACCAAGACATGAAGTTACGTGGTCCAAGCGCTGATCGTGGAAGGGCCGACGGACACACGAGGCCGTTTGTGAGAGGTGAAGATCGGCGGAGATCACGTGTGTTGGGGGCAGCCTAGCGGCCCCCGGTGACAGGCCGAGCACAGGGGGCGGGGTCAAGGGGTGGCAAAGGGCCGAGTGCGTCGTGGCGCTCGCCCGCCTCATCCACCCGGTGGACACCCCTGCCGTGGTGTTGACCGACCGCTTAAACGGAACATACGTTGCCAGCTTGGGGAAAGCGCTTGCTGCCCCCTGCGGGTCCGGAGTCGTCAGGCGCCTGCCCGCGTCAGACGTCACGTCCGATGGAGTGCTGATCACGCCCATGGCCCCACCCGCAAGCAGCCCCGCCCCCACACCGCCCCCACTCGGTTCCCCCGCGCCGCTCCCGCCCCTCACCGGCCGCCGTATCCGCGCCGCGATCATCGGGGCGGGCGCCATCGGGCGCGGGTCGCATCACCCGGCGCTCGCGCAGCTCGCCGCCGAGGGTGAGACGGAGGTCGTCGCGGCGGTCGACATCAGCGCCGACGCGGTGAAGGCGTTCTGCGCGGAGAGCGGGATCCCGCACGGCTACACCGACCTGGACCAGATGCTCCGGGAGCAGCGGCCCGACCTGGTGACCATCTGTACGCCGCCCACCCTGCACCGCGAGCAGACGGTGGCCGCGCTGCGCGCCGGGGCCTGGGTGTGGTGCGAGAAGCCGCCGGTGCCGACGCTCGCCGACTTCGACGCCATCGAGGCGGAGGAGGGGCTCGGGGGCGGCCCGTACGCCTCGATCGTCTTCCAGCACCGCTTCGGCTCCGCCTCCACCCATGTACGGCGGCTGCTCGCCGAGGGCGCTCTGGGCCGGCCGCTCGTCGTCCACTGCCAGACCACCTGGTACCGCGACACCGCCTACTACGCCGTGCCCTGGCGCGGGCGTTGGGCGACCGAGGGCGGCGGTCCCGCCATGGGACACGGCATCCACCAGATGGACCTGCTTCTCGACCTGCTCGGGCCCTGGAGCGAGGTGCGCGGCATGGCCGGGCGGCTCGTGCACGACGTCGAGACCGAGGACGTCTCCACCGCGCTCGTCCGGTTCGCGAACGGCGCGCTGGGCACCGTCGTCAACAGTGTGCTCAGCCCCGACGAGGTCAGCCGTATCCGCATCGACTGCGAGCGCGCCACCGTCGAACTCACCCATCTCTACGGGCACTCCAACGCCGACTGGACCATCACCCCGGCGCCGGACGTCCCGGCGGCGGAGGTGGCCGCCTGGCGCGACTTCGGCCCGGACGTGCCGAGTTCGCACCTCGCGCAGCTGCGCGAACTCGTCGTGAGCATGCGCGCCGGTGAACGGCCGCGCAGCAGCGGCGCCGACGGGCGGACCAGCCTGGAGCTGATCACCGCGCTGTACAAGTCCGCCTTCACCGACACGACCGTCAAGGCCGGCGACATCGGACCGGGCGACCCCTATTACGCGGCGCTGCACGGCGGGGCGTCCGGCTGGGCGCCCGCCGAATCCGTCAAGGTGTCCGGATCAGCTACCGAGGAGGCGTCCGCGTGACCACGTCCACCGGCCTGCGCATCGTCCACGCGCACGGCGACCGCATCACCGTGACCGAACCCGTCACCGGGGTCGAGCTGTTCAGCTACGTGTACGGCGCCGAGGCTGCCTGGGAGGCGCCGAAGCCGTATCTGCACCCGATCCGGACGCTCGCCGGAAACGTTGTCACCGACTACCGGCCCAACGACCACCGCTGGCACAAGGGCCTCCAGCTGACGGCCTCGCACCTGTCGGGGGCGAACCTCTGGGGCGGCAACTCCTATGTGCACGGCGAGGGTTACCTCGCCCTCCCCGAGCGCGTCGGCTCGATGGCGCACGTCGGCTTCGACGAGGTCGCCTCGGCGGACGGCCGGGTCGTCATCGCGGAGCGGCTCACCTGGCACCCGTACAGCGGGGAGCTGTGGGCGGAGGAGGAGCGGCGGGTCGAGGTGCACGACGTCGATCCGGCGGCCGGGTCCTGGGCGCTGACCTGGACGAGCGCGATCACCAACCGGCGTGCCGAGCCGCTGCTCTTCGGCAGCCCGACCACCGCCGGGCGCGAGGCGGCGGGCTACACCGGCCTGTTCTGGCGCGGCCCGCGCGCCTTCCGGGACGGTCGGATCGTCGGCCCCGACGCCGAGGGACCCGAGCTGATGGGCGCGCAGACGCCGTGGCTGGCGTACTCCGGCGAGTTCGACGGCGCCGACGGCCACGCCACGCTCGTCTTCGCACACGCGCCCGAGAACGACCACCTGGGTGCCGAAGGCGCCCACCCCGCCCACTGGTTCGTGCGCAACGAGCCGTTCGCCGCCATGGCGCCCTCCTGGGCCTTCTACGACGAACTGGCGCTGGCGCCCGGCGACACCCTCACCCGCCGCTACCGGATCGTCGTCGCCGACGGCGAGTGGGAGCGCGAGGGCGTCGCCAAGTACCTCGCGGAGCACCCGTGGTGAGCCCGGGGGCGGACGGAACCGGCGCAACCGCCTTCGCCGGGCTGCCGGGTGGCGTCGCCGTCTCGCGTCTCTCCGTCTACGACTGGCCCGCCGCCGACGGTGTCTGCGGCGGAACTCCCCATATGCATCTGACCTGTTCGGAGGCGTACGTCGTCACGGGCGGGCGCGGCGCGGTGCAGACGCTCACCACCTCCGGGTACGAGGTGACACCGCTCGCCGCCGGTACGGTCGCCTGGTTCACGCCGGGCACCATCCACCGGCTGGTCAACGAGGACGACCTGCGCATCACCGTCCTCATGCAGAACAGCGGGCTGCCCGAGGCCGGCGACGCGGTGCTCACGCTGCCGCCGAAGTACCTCGCCGACCCGGAGACGTACGCCGCCGCGACCGTGATCCCGGCTGACGCGCCCGTCGCCGAGCAGGAACGTGTCGCCCGCGCCCGGCGCGATCTGGCCCTTGAGGGGTACCGGGCGCTGCGGGACGCGGAGGGACCGGAGGCGCTGGCCGCCTTCCACGAGGCGGCGGCTGCTCTCGTACGGCCCAGGCTCGCGGACTGGCGCGAACGCTGGCGGCGCGGTGCCGAGGCGGCGGCCGGTGCGACGGGCGACCAGCTCGACCGGCTCGAACGGGGCGATGCGTCCCACCTCGCGGATGCCGTCGTACGGGCCGAACAGCCTTCGGCGCACGGGAAGTTCGGGATGTGCGGGCGACTGGACGTGTACGACGTCCACCAGGGCGCCCCGTAAGGAGGGACGCCCGGGACCTTGCCCGGCTCAGGCCGCGCGCAGGTGATGTCGCTTGCGCCAGGCCACCACGGTGCCCGCCACGGCCGGTACGGCGATGAAGGCCATCGCGATCAGGAAGGCGGGGGAGGTCGGCGACGAGGCACGGGCGCCCGCGACGACGTACGCGGCCGTGTTCGGGATCGAGCCGAGGGCCGTCGCGAGCAGGAACGGCAGCCAGCCCATACGGGAGACGGCGGCGCAGTAGTTCGCGGCCCAGAAGGGCACCCCGGGGAACAGCCTCGCCGCCATCATCGAGCGGAAGCCGTGCCGGCTGAGCTGGCCGTCCGCCGCCCGGAGCCAGCGGGCGCGCAGCAGCGGGCGCAGCGCGTCCTGGCCCAGGACGCGGCCCAGGCCGAAGGCGGCCCCCGCCCCCAGGACCGTACCCGCGAGGGCGGTCGCGAGGCCCACCTGGGAGCCGAAGAGCGCCCCCGCCGCGAGATTCAGCAGCGGGCGCGGCACGAACGCCACGGTGCACAGTCCGTACGCCGCTCCGAAGACGACCGCTGCGGCGGCACCGCCGACCTGTGGCGGCCAGCCGTCGGCGAGCAGGTGCTGTGGCTTGAAGAGGAGCACGCACGACGCCGCGGCGGCGAGCAGCGCCACGAGGAGCGACAGCCGGGACCATGGCGAGAGCAGTGCTCTCGTGCAGCGCGCGGTTAGGCCGCCGGGTGGGGCGACGATGATCACGGGAGCGGTGAGCGGGGGAAGCTCCGTGGCGGTGGCCTGGGGAGTGGCCGTGGCGGTGCCCCCAGAGCGGGTGTGGGCATCGAGCATTCGGCGAGGCTATCCGAGGAGCATGTGTGATCGCCGTATGGTTCGTCTCAACGGGGGAACAGTGAGTGGAACTCCCGGCGCGTCGAGTGACACGTGCGCCCGCACGCTGCGGAAACGGCACACCGGTGACATGCGCCACTGGTCCGCGGAGGAACCGGCGGAAAACCATTCGACGTCCGGTGACGCGTCGGCGATGATCGGCCTCATGTTCCGGTACGCCTTCCTCCTCGCAGCATCCGCGGTCGCGGATGCCCCGAAGGCTGCCGTCCCGATCATCGCGGCAGCCGTCGACGGCGCCCGAAGCTGACCCTTCCCGGATCGTCCGGCGGACCCCGCAGGGGGAGGGTCGGCGAACTTCCTCGGGGTCCCCGTCCCGGCCGCGTTCTCCGCGCCGGGGCCATCAGTGAAGTACCGCTGGAAAAGGCTTCGAGGTACCGCCATGTCCAAGACGGCATACGTCCGCACGAAACCGCATCTCAACATCGGCACGATGGGCCACGTCGACCACGGCAAGACCACCCTGACCGCCGCCATCACCAAGGTGCTCGCCGAGCGCGGCTCCGGCACGTTCGTCCCGTTCGACCGGATCGACCGCGCTCCGGAGGAGGCCGCGCGCGGCATCACCATCAACATCGCGCACGTCGAGTACGAGACCGACACCCGCCACTACGCTCACGTGGACATGCCGGGCCACGCCGACTACGTCAAGAACATGGTCACCGGCGCCGCGCAGCTCGACGGGGCGATCCTCGTCGTTTCCGCGCTCGACGGGATCATGCCGCAGACCGCCGAGCACGTGCTGCTGGCCCGGCAGGTGGGCGTCGACCACATCGTCGTCGCCCTCAACAAGGCCGACGCGGGCGACGAGGAACTGACCGACCTGGTCGAGCTGGAGGTGCGTGACCTGCTCACCTCGCAGGGGTACGGCGGCGACACGGTACCCGTCGTACGGGTCTCGGGGCTGAAGGCGCTCGAAGGGGACCCGCGCTGGACGGCGTCGATCGACGCGCTGCTCGACGCCGTGGACACGTACGTGCCCATGCCCGAGCGATATCTGGACGCGCCCTTCCTGCTGCCCGTCGAGAACGTGCTCACCATCACCGGCCGCGGGACCGTGGTCACCGGCGCGGTCGAGCGCGGCACCGTGCGGGTGGGCGACCGGGTCGAGGTGCTCGGCGCGGGGCTGGAGAGCGTCGTGACCGGACTGGAGACCTTCGGCAAGCCCATGGAGGAGGCGCAGGCCGGGGACAGCGTCGCGCTGCTGCTGCGCGGGGTGGCGCGCGACGCGGTGCGGCGAGGGCATGTGGTCGCGGCGCCGGGGAGTGTGGTGCCTCGGCGGCGGTTCTCGGCGCAGGTGTATGTGCTGTCGACGAGGGAGGGCGGGCGTTCCACGCCCGTCTCCACCGGGTATCGGCCGCAGTTCTACATCCGTACGGCGGATGTCGTGGGGGATGTGGATCTCGGTGCGGTGGGGGTGGCTCGGCCCGGGGAGACGGTCGCTGTGACCGTCGAGCTGGGGCGGGAGGTGCCCTTGGAGGCGGGGCTCGGGTTCGCCATTCGTGAGGGTGGGCGGACCGTGGGGGCTGGGACTGTGACCGCCGTGGAGTGAGGGGGCTTGGGTGCGTGGGGGACTGCGGGCCGGTTGTGGCTGGTCGCGCAGTTCCCCGCGCCCCTTCCCGGGACTGCCTCCAGGCACAATTGGGAGGTGACCGAGTCTCTTCCCGTTGGCCGTGCCGTTGATCATGGGTTTGCCAAGCTGATGCCCGATGTCGACCGGGAGCGTGCCTGGTTGCTCACCGTCGACGGGGCTCCTCAGTCGTATGTCGATCTGGATGAGCCGGCTCATCTGGAGTTCGAGTACGCGCGGCGGCTCGGGCATGTGCTGGACACCGTCGCCGAGCCGGGGCTGGCGCTGGACGTGCTGCACCTCGGTGGGGGTGCGCTCACGCTGCCCCGGTACGTCGCCGTCACGCGGCCCGGGTCCCGGCAGGATGTCGTCGAGGCCGACCGGGGGCTGCTGGAACTGGTCGAGGAGCAGCTGCCCCTGCCCGAGGGCTCGGGCGTCGCCCTGCACGCGGCCGATGCCCGGGCCTGGCTCGAAGCCGCCCCCGACGACTCCGCCGATGTGCTCGTCGCCGATGTGTTCGGCGGCTCGCGCGTACCGGCGCATCTGACGTCCCTCGGGTACGCCGAACAGGCCGAGCGGGTGCTGCGCGCCGACGGTGTCTATCTCGCCAACCTCGCCGACTCCGCGCCCTTCGCCTTTCTGCGGTCCCAACTCGCCACGTTCTCCGAGGTGTTCGAGGAGCTGGCGCTGATCGCCGAACCGGGTGTGCTGCGGGGGCGGCGGTTCGGGAACGCGGTCCTCGTCGCCGCGCACCGGCCTCTGGACCCGGCCGCGCTGTCCCGGCGCGTCGCCGCCGACGCCTTCCCCGCCCGCCTCGAACACGGGCCCGCGCTACGGGACTTCATCGGGGGAGCCGCACCCGTCAGGGACGAGGACGCGGTGCCGTCGCCCGAGCCGCCGCAGGGGGCGTTCGGTATCGGGTGAGGTGCGAGAGACAGGGGACGGGGTGTGGGGATCAGCTGCCCGTGCTCTTCAACTCGCCCTGTGCCAAGGTCTCTTGAGCTTGCTCCCGGGTCACCTGCTTCGTACGGCGGGTGAGGTTCCGTACGTCCGGTACGCACAGGGCCGCCGCCGTCACCAGGGTGATCAGGGCCGCGCAGCCCCACAGGGACGCCGTACGGCCGAAGGCGGTTTCCGCCGGGCCCGCCAGGGCCATGGCGAGGGGGAGCATCGCCACCGAGCCGAACCAGTCGTACGCGGCGACCCGGGAGAGCTTGTCCTCGGGGATCTCCTGATGCAGGGCGGTCATCCAGTTCACGCCGAACACCTCCTCCGCCAGGCCGGTCACGAACATGACCAGGCACAGCACGGCCACCGGTACCGGTACGGCGAGCGCGGCGGCCGGCAGGGCGAGGGGGAACACGCAGAGGGTTCCGGCGAAGAGCAGACGGCGTGGTTTCCAGCGCATCATCAGTACGGCGCCTGCGACCGTGCCCGCGCCGAACACGGCCAGCGCCAGCCCCCAGGGCCCCGCCCCGCCGAGGCTGTCGCGGGCCACGAGCGGGCCGTAGACCGACTGGGCGGCACCGATCAGCGCGTTGGCGACGGCGAACTGGACGACGATCGCCCACAGCCACGGACGTCCGGCGAACTCCCGCCAGCCCTCCCGCAGATCGGCGAGCATGCCGCCGCCCGGTTCGCGCGCCGGGATGTGACTCACGTCGAGGAAGGAGCGCAGGGCACCCGCGACCGCGAAGGCCGCCGCGTCCACCGCGAGGACCCAGCCCGGACCGAGTACGGCGACCATCGCGCCGCCGAGGGCAGCGCCGCCCATCGCCGCGCTCTGCATCGACATCCGGAACACCGCGAAGGCACGGGCGGCCTGCTCGCCCTCCACCGAGGACAGCAGCATGCCCTCGGCCGCCGGGCTGAAGAACGCGTGCGCGGTGCCGCCGAGGGCGGTGAGGGCCATCATCTGCCAGAGTTGGGGGTCGCCGGCCAGGACGAGCACCGCGAACGCCGCCTGCGAGAGGCAGTTGAGAGCGTTGGCGGCGACCATCACATGGTGCCGGGGGAGCCGGTCCGCGACCGCGCCGCCGATCAGCAGGAACAGCACCAGGGGCAGGGTCCGGGCCGCCGCCACCAGACCCACGTCACCGGCGTCGCCGCCCGCCTCCAGCACGGCGAACGCGGCGGCGACCAGGCTGCCGTTGCTGCCGAGGTTCGTCACGCCCGCCGAGACGGTCAGCAGGACGTAGTTGCGGCTCGCCCATGAGGGGCGGCGCCGCGGGCGTCCGGCGGGGGAGCCCGGGGAGCCGGGGGAGGTGCGGGAGTCGGCGGAGGTCACCGGGCGACTATCGCGGGCCGCCGACGACTTGCCAATCCGTTTTCCGACCGACGACGACCTGCGGCGCCCGCGACCTCCCGGTTTCGGCCGGTCACCGGAACCGGCCCCGCCCCAGGTCGTGTCCGTAAGGTCCCGTCGTCCGCCGGGAGAGCACGCGGGTCACGGCCCGGCACGCCGAGCGCACGCTCCCCACTCTCGACGGCGCTCGACCGGGGCCCCACGACGCCGCGGAGCCACCCTTCGGGCGCCGACGGGAATGCGACGACAGGACCTGGCACTCCCGCCGCTCACGCCCCGGTGGGGTCCCCGTGCAGGCGTACCGTGCTCAGGATCTGCATGATCGTCTTTTCGGGGACCTCGCCGGTGACGCCCGAGGCGCCGTACAGGCTCCACGCCACGTAGTCGCCGGCCGAGTTCTTGAAGCCGAAGGTGATGGCCTTGCCCTCGCTGGCGCACTTGCCCTTGGCGGGCGTGTTCTCCGAGTGGGCGCGGGCGAGGGCGCCCACGACACCGGACTTCGTCGTGTAGGGCGTCGCCTTCTCGTCGAAGACCAGGCTCTTCTTGTCCGGCTGCGTGTAGCCGCCGTAGACCCACCAGGGGACCTGGTTGACGGCCACCTCGTCGGCGTTCTTCGCGCCGCTCGCGCCCTTGGTGCCCACCGCCGCGAGCGCGGTGTCCGACGTACGGCCGTCCTTGTCGTCGTCCGACACGCACCACTTCGACTTGTAGAACGCGGGCGCCGACATGGTGATGATCGGCTTGGCGTCGGCCTTGGCGTCGGTCTCCTCGAAGCCGATCAGGGTGCCGGGCGACTTCACCTCCCAGTCCGCCGGTACGTCGAAGGCCGTGCCCCACTTGGGATTCACGACGACCTTCCAGCCGGCGACGGTCGGCTGCTCGGCCTCGGAGTTCCTCGGGTTGTCGTCCGAGGCGGAGGAGGAAGCGGAGGCGGAGGTGGAGGTGGACGGGGCGGCGGAATCGCCGGTGTCGGTGGCCGCCGAGGCGGGTGCGGACTGGCCGCCCTTGTCGCCGGAGCCCGCCTGGTCCTCCTTGTCGCCGCCCAGGACCAGGAATCCGGTCACCCCGGCCGTGAGCACGACCGCGATCGCCGCGACGATCGCGGTGATCTTCGTCCGGTTGTCGCCGCCGCCGTCTCCGCCGGACGGGGGCTGCGGGGTGCCCATCGGGGCGGGGGTGCCCCAGCCCGGCTGCTGCTGCGGGGGCTGGGCATAGGGGTTGGGCGCGGGATACCCGGGCTGGGGATGGGCGGGCTGGGGATGCCCGGTGTGCGGGTACCCGGCCTGCGGATTCCCGGTCTGCTGGTATCCGGGTTGCTGGTACGGGTTCGGCTGCTGATAGCCCGGCTGCTGATACGGATTGTGCGGCGGGACCTGCGCGTGCTGCGGGCTCTGCGGGTCCTGCGGGTTCTGCTCGCCCCCGGGCGGCTGCTGTTCTGGCCACATGGCCGGTAACGATAACGGGGGCCGGGGGCGGGTTTCTGGCCAGAACGGGCTACTCGCGAGTAACATGCGGTCATGAGCGCAGACCAGATGTCGATAGGCGAACTTCTCACCGCCACGGTGCCGATGGTTCGTACGCTGAACCTCGAGTACCTGGAGACCACTCCGGAGAAGGCCGTCCTGGCTCTGCCGGACCAGGACGAGTACCGCAACCACGTCGGCGGACCGCACGCCGGGGCGATGTTCACGCTCGGTGAGTCGGCCAGCGGTGCGGTGGTGCTGGCGGCCTTCGGTGACCAGCTCTCCCGTGCGGTACCGCTGCCCGTCACCGCGGAGATCGCCTTCAAGAAGATCGCCCTCGGCCCCGTACGGGCCACCGCGACCCTCGGCCGCCCCGCCGCCGAGGTCGTCGCCGAACTCGACGAGGGCAAGCGCCCCGAGTTCCCGGTGCGGGTCGCCATCCAGCGTGAGGACGGCGCCGTGACCGGCGAAATGACCGTCATCTGGACCCTCCGCCCCAACAGTTGAGGGCGAGTCTCCGACGGGACGGCTGATCAGGGGGGCGGGGGCGGGGACGGGGCGAGGAGGCTCGGGGCGGGCTTGGTCGGGTGGAGTACCGCGCGGCGTCCGGTTCTGTGATGTTCCGGCTGTGAGTCAGGGCCTGTCGCCGGCGTGACGAGGGCGCTGCCGCCCGGCGCCCTGCCCGGCACCCGGAACCGTGGGCTGCCACCCCGCCCGCGCACCTCCGCCGGTGGGCGACTCCTCGCCGCTCCTCAGTCCAGTGGTCAACTCCTTGAGCCAGGGCGCGAATTCGGAGCCCAGGC
Source organism: Streptomyces geranii (assembly GCF_002954775.1). GTDB lineage: Bacteria > Actinomycetota > Actinomycetes > Streptomycetales > Streptomycetaceae > Streptomyces > Streptomyces geranii. The sequence goes on along the minus strand of NZ_PJME01000018.1, from coordinate 124,773 downwards.
GTACGGCGTCGCCCTTCGCGGGCGGCGCCTGTTCCGGTTTCGCGGCTTTGTCGAAGTTGTCCTCGATGGCCTGTCTGTGCCGTCCCGTGGGTCGGTCCCGGGTCCGGTGGCGTGTCGTACACCCCCTCCCGGACCGGAAGTTGAAGATTGTGTGTGCCATTCGGGTGCTCATGCACACAACTTGGCTTCCGTCGGGGCTGGATTTCGAATGTCGGTGCGGATACCGCTGGTAACACATCTGAATTCTCTTCGTTTTGAACTTTGGTCATCCGAACTGCTTGTTTACTGTGAGACGTGTGTGCGAGTGTGGGCCAACTCGCGCGGGGGCAAGAGGTCAGACCCCCTTTTCCCCCGCTCGGGATTCCGTGCCGGTCGACCCGAAGTCCCACAGGTGACGAGTCGTAGGTACGCACCAATCAGGCACCTGCTTTCCGGTGGATGTGCAATTCGCTCGCGCCGTCCTGCGGCTTGGAAGGAATTGGTTCTGTGCAATCCCCTCACCCACCGCGCCCGCCCTACCCCCCACGTCCTGGCACCGGTCCGGGGGAATCCGACATGAACCTCGCCGCGCAACTGCGCGGCCGGGTGGAGGGCGAGAGCGCGTACGCCGTCGCGCTGCTGCTGACACGGCACTGGCAGTCGACGTACGACTACGCGGCCATCTGTCTCGCGGCCGAGGGGGACCTCGCCGCCATGGCGGCCACGTCCGCCTTTCACCGGGTGCTCGGGCGGCTTGAGCGCAACGAGTCGAGTCAGGCCCTGCGGCCCCAACTCCTCGTGGCAGTAAGGGAAACGGTCCGTGAGTGGTCCGCCGAGGACGGAATTTCGGTGCTGCTTCCGGAACTCCGCAAACCCACCGGAGCGCGCGGTCTACGCGCGGCGAGGGCCCGCACATCGGAAAAGCGGCAACTGACCGAGGGCTCATTCCGCGTCCTGCCGAGAGCCGCCCAGTGCCTCCTCTGGCACACCGAGGTCGAGGCCGAGCCCATTTCCGTACCGGCCGGTCTGTTGGGCGTGGACGCCGCCAGCGCTTCGGCGGCGCTGGAGCAGGCGCGCGAGCAATTCCGTACCGCCCTTGTGCACGCGCATCGCGAACTCGCGCCGAGCAAGGAATGCCGCTTCCACAACCGTCTCCTCGACGTCCCGATCCGCCGTGGCGGCGCCCTGCTGCCCGATGTCGAGCAGCATCTGCTGACGTGCCGTCACTGCCGGTACGCCGCCGAGCAACTCAGCCACTTCGAGGGCGAACTCGGCACGCTGCTGGCCGAGTCGATGCTCGGCTGGGGAGCCCGGCGCTATCTCGAATCCCGCCCGGGGCGCGGCGGTCCGGGCGCCTTCCCCCGCAAGCCGACCGGTCGCGGCGGCCGTCCCGGCAGCGGTGGCCGGCACCGCCTGATGGCCCATCTCCCGCTGTCCGAAGAGCGGTTCGGCCTGCCGAAGCGGCGCACGCGGGCCGTCGCCGTCGGGGTCGGCGCCATGTCCTTCGCGCTGCTCGCGACCGTGGTCACCGCCCGTGGCTGGTCCGACCCGAGCACCATGCCGACGGCCACCTGGGGCACGGCGAGCGGCTACTCGGCCGACCCGGACACCGCCACACCGGAGGCCGACGGCCAGAGCCGGGACTCCCGGCCGCCGTCCCCCGACACCCCCGCCGCCTCGGCCGCCGCCTACCCCGGCACGGCCGAACGCGGCAGACTGCGCAACCTCGCCACCGGCCTGTGCCTGGACATCCAGGGCGGCCGGGCCGTGGCCGGCGCGGACACCCGGCTCGCCGGGTGCACGTCCGCCGTCACCCAGCAGTGGGCCTACGAGTACGACGGCCTCCTGCGCAGCCTCGCCAACCCCGGCCTGTGCCTCGACTCGCACGCCGCCGACGGGGACGTCGCCCTCTCCGCCTGTGTCGCGGCCGGCGCGGCGGGCGCCGACGAGGTCCGCTACGACCTCACCGTCCAGGGCGAACTCCTGCCCCGCTGGCGCGAGGAACTGGTCGTCGCGCCCGTCTCGCTCCGGGCCGGCGCGGACGTCGTCGTCAGGACGCGGTCCGGGGCGGTGGGGGAGACCTGGACGCTCGCCTCCGAACCGGTCACCTCCGACGACTCCACCACCGGCAAGGGCGACCCGGACGCGAAGGGCACCCAGCCCGGCGGGTCCGGCCAGTCCGGCGAGCCCGGGCAGAGCGAGAAGGGGCAGCCGGGGCCGAACTCCGGTGCCGGTGAGGGCGGTTCGGGATCCGGTGGGTCCTCCGTGCCCACTCCCTCTCCCACGCCGTCCCCGACCTCCTCGCCCGAGGACACGTCCGACGGGCAGTTCGAGACGCGCTACGTCGTCGTCGACGACTGCTGCGACGAGCCCGCGCCCGGGCCCGCCCCGGCCACGGCGCCCCAGCCGCCCCAGCCGCCGCAGCCGCTGGACGCGGTCCAGCCGGTCGTCGCGTCGGTGCTGGGGGCGGTCGGCTCGATCGCGGGAGCTGTCGGCTCGCTGCTCCGCCCGGGTGGCTGACACGAGTCATTGACTGCGTGGTCGGGGACTGTGGTCGGGCCTCCCTCGGCAAGAGGGGGGCACCGGGGCGCGGCGTGCGCCTGGGGGCTCTGGCACACCCCTGAACGCCGCTCCCCGGCACAGCCCGGCCTGCCACTCGGCGTGCGACCCGGGAAGAGTCGTGGACATGATCGAGAGGCAGGAACCGGTGCGGACCGGTGCCGCGTCCGACCGACACAGCTGGGAGAAGTGTTGTGCGAGCAACGCTGATCTACGGCGCCGGGGACGTACGCGTGGAGGATGTCCCCGATCCGGGGATCCAGCACCCCACGGACGCCGTCGTACGTGTCGTGCGTTCCTGTGTGTGCGGCAGTGATCTGTGGCCGTACGCGTCGATGCCCGTCTCCGTGGAGGGGCGGCGGATGGGGCTCCGGGCTCCCGGCGCGGAGTTCGTCGACGAGCCCGACGAGGCGGCCACCCTGTTCGACGCCCCGCGCGGCTCCCCGCACGCTCACCTGTGACGGCGCGCGCCCGAGGTACGGCTCGGGACGGACCGGGCCGGTGCCCGTCTCGTCCTCCTGGGCGACGCACCCGGACCACCGGCCCCCGACACCGCCGTACGCGTCATCTGGACCGCCGACCACCTCGACGCCTCCAGCCGAGCCTCGTGCTCGCCGCCCGGAGACGCCGTCCCGGTGTCGGTGTGACCCGGTAGGCTTCCCGGCGGGCTCCCGGCCACGGGCGTCACCGGGGACGCGGTAGAGCGCGGAAGAACGCAGACGTACCGGGCGTACGGCGAAATCGGAAGGAAACCGGCGTTGCACGTGCAGGAATGGCTGGAGACGATCCCGGCGGTCAGTATCTACGCGCTGGTGGGGCTGGTCATCGGGCTGGAGAGTCTGGGCATTCCGCTGCCGGGCGAGATCATCCTGGTCTCCGCCGCGCTGCTCGCCTCCCAGCACGGCGAGATCGACCCCTTCGTCCTCGGTGCGTGTGCAAGCGCCGGTGCGATCATCGGTGACTCGATCGGTTACGCGATCGGGCGCAAGGGCGGGCGGCCGTTGCTGGCCTGGCTCGGCGGGAAGTTCCCGAGGCACTTCGGGGAGGGGCACATCGCGACGGCCGAGCGGTCGTTCGAGAAGTGGGGGATGTGGGCCGTCTTCTTCGGGCGGTTCGTCGCCCTGCTGCGGATCTTCGCGGGGCCGTTGGCCGGTGTGCTGCGGATGCCCTACTGGAAGTTCCTGATCGCCAACGTGCTGGGCGGCATCGTCTGGGCAGGTGGGACCACCGCCGTCATCTACTACCTCGGGATCGTCGCCGAGTCGTGGTTGAAGCGGTTCTCCTGGCTGGGGTTGGTGTTGGCGGTGTTGTTCGGGGTCACGTCCATGCTGGTGCTCAAGCGCAAGGCGAAGAAGGCCCAGGGGGCTGTCGCGCGGGATGTGGAGCGGGACGTCGAAGTGGTCTAGCCGTGGGCTTCCTTGTGGGCCTTGGCCAGTTCCGCGTACATCGTGCCGTTCAGAGAGATGCCCTCCCGCTCCTCCGCCGTCAACTCACGCCGGACCTTCGCCGGTACGCCCGCCACCAGCACCCCCGGCGGGACCCGCATTCCCTGCGGTACCAAGGCCTGGGCCGCGACCAGTGAACCCGCGCCGATCACCGCGCCGTTGAGGACCGTCGCGCCCATCCCGATCAGGGTGTCGTCCTCGACCGTCGCGCCGTGGACGACCGCGTTGTGACCCACGGAGACGCGTGCGCCGATCGTGACCGGGAAACCGGGGTCGGCGTGCAGGGTGCAGTTGTCCTGGATGTTGCTCTCGGCGCCGACCGAGATCCGCTCGACGTCGCCGCGCAGCACCGCGCCGTACCAGACGCTCGCGCCCGCCTCCAGGGCCACGTCCCCGATCACCGAGGACGTCGGCGCCACGAACGCCCCCTCGTCCACCTTCGGTTCCCTGCCGCCGATGCCGGTGATCAACGCCTTGTGCGTCATCTCGCCTCCTGCTCCTCGAATGGTCAGACAGACCGTACGCCACGCCTGTTGGGGTGAAGATCACAGGTCCCGCGCATGCTGGCCCCGCCCGGCCGTGAGTACGGTGTCCGGGTGCCCAAGCCCAAGAACACGTTCTCGTCATGGCGGCGTCGGCTCGCCCAGCGCGCGGTGCACGCGGGCTGGGCCTGGGTGCAGCGCACGGGTTCCGTCACCGCCGAGAACCCCGGGCGGCTGAACTTCCGGGCGATGGGCGCGGGCACGCGGCTCGCCTTCCCGCTGGGCACGGTCTTCGGTGAGCCCTGGATCGAGCTGGGGTCGCACTGCATCGTCGGGGAACAGGTGACCCTGACGGCGGGTCTGATGCCCGACCTCGACATGGGTCCGGACGCGATACTCCGCATCGGCGACGGAGTCGTCCTCGGCCGTGGCAGCCACGTCATCGCCGACACGACGGTCACCATCGGCAGCGACTGCTACTTCGGACCGTATGTCTATGTGACGTCCACCAATCATTCGTACGACGATCCGCATGAGCCCATCGGCAAGCAGTGGCCGCGTATGGAGCCCGTCGAGATCGGTCCGGGCTGCTGGATCGGCACCGGCGCGGTGATTCTGCCGGGGGCGCGGATCGGGCGGAACGTGGTGGTGGCGGCCGGTGCGGTGGTGCGTGGGGCTGTGCCGGATCACTCCGTGGTGGCGGGGGCTCCGGCCAAGGTCGTACGCAGGTGGACGGCGGACGGTGGCTGGCGGCCACCGTTGCGTACGCCGGCGCCTGTGCCGATTCCTGATGGGATCACTCCGGAGCAGTTGCGGGCGTTGGCGGAGTTGGATGCGGGGGTCGCGGCGCGGCTGGCGGAGTTGGATGCCGAGTAGTGCGGGGTGGTGTCGGTTCGGTGGCTGGCTGCGGGTTCGGTGGGGGTTGGGCGCGCAGTTCCCCGCGCCTCTGACGGGGCGCTCCACTCAGCCCGTTGCCAGTAGCAGTGTGCCCACCAGGGCCAGGCCCGCGCCCGCCGCCTGTACCGCGCGTAGGCGTTCGCTCAGGAAGCCGCGTGCTGCCAGGGCTGTGACCACCGGGTAGAGGGATGCCAGTACGGCGGCCACTGTGACCGGGCCGTGCTGGGCCGCCACCGAGTAGGTGCCGTTCGCGGCTACGTCCGCGAGGCCCACGAAGGCCAGTGCCGGGAGGGTCTGCCAGGGGAAGCCGCCCGGCGGGAGGGCCGTGCCGCCTCGGCGGACCGAGACGTACAGGGCAGTGCCGCCGACGGCGACGTTCGTCACGCGCTGGACGAAGAGTGCGAGGAACAGGCCGGTGACGGTGGTCGACGCCTCCGCGATCAGGGCGAACACCGTGCCGAAGCCGAACGCCGCGAGCAGGCTGAGCAGGATCGCCTGGCGCTGCACGGGCGCCCCCCTGAGCTGCGGTCCGCCCGCGAGGACGACGCCGACGACGGCGACCGCGATCCCCGCGAACTGGAGCAGCCCGGGACGCTCGCCGAGGAAGAGGCCGACGCTGATGGGGACGGCGACGCCGAGGGAGCCGAGCGGGGAGACGACCCCCATCGGGCCCAGGGCGAGCGCCTTGTAGAAGGAGAGCAGCGCCACCGGTCCCGCGAGGCCCGCGGCGACCGCGAACCAGAGGCGGGGGCCCGCCTCGGTCCAGCCGCCGGTCAGCACCACGATCACGCCGAGGACGACCGCCGCGATCGACTGCGAGACCACGACCACCGTCAACGCCGACATGCGCCGGGTCAGCAGACCGCCGCCGAAGTCGGCCAGTCCCCAGAGCAGGCTGGTGGCCAGGGCGAAGAATGCGGTCATGGAGACGCCTCGCAGTACAGTGGATTGAACGATTCGGTGCACCACACCGTAGTCCAGTGAAGTGAACTCTGTCATTCATAATTTTGCACTCAGGGTGGAACGGTGTCGGACCTCGATCTGCTGACCCAGTCGCTGGCGCGCAGTGTGAAGCGCTGGCGTGCCGAGCGCGGCTTCACCCTGGAGGCGCTCGCCGCCCGGGCCGGAGTCAGCCGCGGGATGCTCATCCAGATCGAGCAGGCCCGCACCAACCCCAGCCTCGGCACGGTCGTGAAGATCGGTGACGCGCTCGGCGTCAGCATCACCACCCTGCTCGACCACGAACAGGGCCCCAAGGTCCGTGTCGTCTCCGCCGAGCAGGCCGTCCGGCTGTGGCACACCGATGCCGGCAGCTACAACCGGCTCCTCGCGGGCACCGAGGCGCCGGGTCCGCTGGAGCTGTGGGACTGGCGGCTCATGCCCGGCGACAGCAGTCCGTCCGATCCGCACCCGGCGGGTACGTTCGAGATCCTGCATGTGACGGCGGGTGAACTGACCCTCACGGTCGACGGGGTCGAACACCGTGTCCCGGCGGGCGCGAGCGCCACCTTCGAGGCCAACGTCCCCCATGTGTACGGGAACGACGGCACCGAACCGCTGGAGATGATGATGTCGGTGTCGGTCCCGCCGGTGAGCTGAGCCGCCCGGCCGGGGGACCGGCGAGGGCTGTTAGCGTGCCGTCATGCGCGCACCCATCGGAGACTTCGACACCGCGACCCCGGCCCCCGAGTGCCTCGGTGAACTCGTCGGCCCGGTCGCCGACGCCGTACGCCGGTGGACCGGCTCCACCCCCGCCGAGCAGATCGTGTACGTCGACACCGACCCGGCGTGGGCCGACACCGCCGTCTTCGTGGAGCACTACGGGCGGGAGCTGCTCGATCAGTCGGCGAACTGCGTGGTCGTGGCCGGCAAGCGCGGCGGCGAGACCACCCTCGCCGCGTGTCTCGTCCTCTCCTCCGCCCGGGTCGATGTGAACGGCGTGGTGCGCCGCCAACTCGGCGCCCGCAAGGCCTCGTTCGCGCCGATGGACACGGCCGTCGGGGAGAGCGGGATGGAGTACGGGGGCATCACGCCCATCGGACTCCCGCAATCCTGGCCCCTGTTGGTCGACTCGGCCGTCGTCGACCTGCCCTGGGTGCTGGTCGGCAGCGGCCGTCGGCGCGGCAAACTGCTGGTGCCCGGGAAGGCGTTCGCCGAGCTGCCGGGTGCGGTGGTGGTGGAGGGGCTGGGGTTGGGCATCGGCTGACGGCTGGCTTCGGCAGTCGCTTCTGGCAGTTGGCTCTGACGGTCGCCTCTGGTCGTCGTTTCTGACGGCCGCTTGTGGGTCCAGGTCAGTGGTCGGCGTCGCGGCCGATGTACACCTCGGCGAACGCCGCTGCGGCGGCCGGGGAGTCGAGGACGCGGCGGAGGCGGGCCAGGGTCGTGCCCGAGCGGAACGGGTCGCCCGACGACGCCCCGTGGTAGATGTCCGACAGCCACAGGGAGAACTCCTGGTACTGCCAGACGCGCCGCAGACACGCCTTCGAGTAGCCGTTCAGGGCGTCGGGGTCGCCCTTCGTGAGGTACTCGACGAGTCCGTCGCCGAGCAGGAAGGCGTCGTGCAGGGCGAGGTTCATGCCCTTGGCGGCGATGGGCGCGGTGAGATGGGCCGCGTCGCCCGCCAGGAACAGCCGCCCGAACTGCATCGGCTCCACGACGTAGTTGTGCATGTCGAGGACGCGCTTCTCGATCAGACGCCCCTCGTTGAGCGGGGGCGCCCCCAACGCGCCGAGCCGTTCGTGGAGTTCGGCCCAGACGCGGTCGTCCGGCCAGTTCGCCGGGTCGTCGCCGGGCGGGCATTCGAGGTAGTAGCGGGTGACCTCGGGGCCACGGGCCATGTGACCGGCGAAGCCACGCGGATGGATGCCGAACATCACGCAGTCGTTGGACGGCGGCGCCTCGGCGAGCAGGGCCAGCCAGCCGATGCCGTAGTCGTGCCGCGCGACCCGGGCGTGCGCCGCCGGGATCGCCGTACGGGTCACCCCGCGTGCCCCGTCGCATCCGGCGATGAACTCGCCCTGCACGTACTCCCGTTGGCCTGTCTCGGCCGAGATGTACGACACCGCGGGGCGGTCCGTGTCCAGGTCGTGCACGAGGACGTCCCGGACGTTGAAGCGGATGTCGCCGCCGCGCACGTCGGCGTACTCGCGCACCAGGTCCGTCACCAACAGGGGCTGGGGGTAGGCGAAGTGGCGGTGGCCCGACAGTTCGGCGTACTCGAAGCGGTGGCGTCGGCCGTCGAACCGGAACTCGCACCGCGTGTGCGTACCGGCCCGCTCCAGCAAGGTGTCGGCCAGCCCCCGCTGGTGGAGCGCGTGCACCGCCCACTCCTCGATGAACCCGGCCCGGGGGTGCTGCTCGATGAACTCCCGGCTCTCCGTCTCCAGCACCACGCAGTCGACACCGGCGGCCCGCAGGATGTTCCCGACGGTGAGCCCGGCGGGGCCTGCGCCCACGATCACGACCGGAAGGCGTTGCGCGGAGGGGGTGTTGGGCGTGGCGTCGGGGAGCGGTGAGGCGAAGGTCACGCTCACATTATGTCGACTGCCGTGCCTGGTTGGGTAACCGCACTTTTCGTTATCGGCGGTCCTGGGGCGCGTCTCCTCTCCGTACGCACCGCACCCCCCGATTCAAGGACCGCAGCTTTGAACACAAGGATCAGTCGTCGCGGCATGCTGAAGTTCACCGGTGCGACGGCGGGCGCCGTCGCCATCGGTACGACCCTCGCCGCCCCGCAGGCCACGGCGGCCGGCGCGAGTCTCGTACACCCGGGCATGCTGCACACCCGGACGGATCTGGACCGGATGGCGAAGAAGGTGCGGGCCGGGGCGGCGCCGTACACCGCGGGCTTCGCCCGGCTGACCGCCAACTCCCATGCGCAGAGCGGCTGGACGGCCAACCCGCAGGCCGTCGTCTACCGGGGCAGCGGCTCACCGCAGAACTACCGGACCCTCTACAACGACATCCACGCGGCCTACCAGAACGCCCTGCGCTGGCACGTCACCGGCGAGAGCGCGTACGGCGACACCGCCGTCGCGATCCTCAACGCCTGGTCGGCGACGCTCACTTCACTGCAGGGCTCCGCCGACCGGTTCCTCGCGGCGGGCCTGTACGGCTACCAGTTCGCCAACGCGGCCGAACTCGTCCGTGACCACGCCGACTTCGACCTCGCCCGCTTCCAGAAGATGATGCTGGACGTCTTCCACCCGCTCAGCGAGGACTTCCTGGCCAACCACAACGGCGCCGTCATCAGCAACTACTGGGCCAACTGGGACCTCACGGCAATCGCCTGTGTCCTGGCCGTCGGCATCCTCTGCGACGACCGCGCCAAGATCGACCGGGCCGTCGAGTACTTCAAGAACGGCGCGGGCATGGGCTCGGTCAGGAACGCCGTCCCCGTCGTGTACGACGACCAGGGGCTCGAACTCGGCGAATGGATCGAGGCGGGCCGCGACCAGGGGCACGCGTTGCTCGGCGTCGGACTGATGGGCACGGTCTGCGAGATGGCCTGGAACCAGGGCATCGACCTGTACGGCTACGACGACAGCCGCTTCCTCAAGGGCGCCCAGTACGTGGCGAAGTGGAGCATGGGCGGCGAGGTGCCGTACACGGCCAACACCCGCAAGAAGGGCGCGATCAACGGCTGGTCGGGCAGCGAGACCGCGTCGGCTGCCGCTGCGGTGGACCCGGCGATGACCCGCCCGATCTGGGCCATGATCGCCAACCACTACACCAAGCGGCGTGGGCTGTCCGCGACCTACCTGACCCGGATCGCCGCCCAGGCTTCGCCCGAGGGCGGCGGTGGCGACTACGGGCCCAACAGCGGCGGGTACGACCAACTGGGGTTCGGGACGCTGGCGTTCAGTCGGGAGAAGGGGAGTGGGAGTGGCGTCAGTCCTGGTCCGGACGCGACTTCTGACGCGCCTGCTGACTCCGCTCCTGACGTGACTCCTGGTGTGTCTTCTGAAGCGAGTCCTGCTGCGGGTGCGCGTCCGGTCGGGGGTGCCACTCCTCAAGGTGGCAAGGGTGACGATCTCGCCGCTACCGGTACGACCGACGTCGTCGCCTGGACCGCGGCGACCGGTGTCACCGCGCTCGCGGGCGGGCTTCTGCTGCTGCGTCGGCGGGGGCGGTGATCTCCGTACCGGTGCCGCCGGGATCACGCGTCAGCCGAGGCGCGGGATCTCGATGGCCGGGCAGCGGTCCATGACCATGTCGAGTCCGGCGGCGCGGGTGCGCTCGTACGCCTTCTCGTCGATGACGCCGAGCTGGAACCAGACGGCCTTGGCGCCGATCGCGGCGGCCTCGTCGGCGACCTGACCGGCCTGGTCGCTGTTCACGAAGACATCGACGACGTCGACGTGGATGTCCGAGGGGATGTCGGCGAGCGAGGCGTAGCCCTGTTCGCCGTGGACCGTCTCGGCCTTCGGGTGGACGGGGATGATCCGCTTGCCGTAGCGCTGGAGCACCGCGGCCACGCCGTACGCGGCCCGCCGCTCGTTCGACGACAGGCCCACGATGGCCCAGGTGTCGCCGAGCTGGGTCAGGATCTTGCCGATCGTCGCTGGGTCGCCGTACACGCCCGGCCTCCTTGGTACGCACTCGTTGTCGTCGTCCTCGTACACGTACTCGTACTCGTGCGAGAACTGCTGTGCGGGACAACAGCGGACGGCGTGCGGTGATTCCGCCCGCCCGATGCATGATGTGCGGTGTGGTTGCTGACACGGGACGGCGGGAGAGCGTGGCGGGCGGAGACGCCCGGGTCGGGGTGAGCCGTACGGGGCGGCCCCGGGTGACCTCACGGGCCGCGCTCGAACGCCTGGGCTTCGAACTGTTCGCCCGGCAGGGTTTCGACGCGACGACGGTCGACGACATCGCCGCCGCCGCCGGGATCGGCCGGCGTACCTTCTTCCGCTACTTCGCCTCCAAGAACGACCTCGTGTGGGGCGACTTCGAGGAGCAGCTGCTGAGGCTTGAGGATCTGCTGGCGGCGACCGATCCTGGCGTACCGATGATGGACGCGTTGCGGGGGGTCGTGGTCGAGTTCAACCGGTTCGACCCGGCGGTGGTGCCGTGGCATCGGGAGCGGATGACGCTCATTCTGCGGGTGCCTACGCTGCAGGCGGACTCGACGGTGCGGTACACGACGTGGCGGGAGCATGTCACTGCGTTCGCGGCGCGGCGGATGGGGGTGCCGGTGTCCGACCTGTTGCCCCGGCTGCTGGGGCATGCGGCGTTGGCCGCGTGTATCGCTGCGTACGAGCACTGGTTGGGTGACGAGGGCGCGGATCTGGGTGTGTTGTTGGATCGGGCTGTGGGGCAGCTTGCGGTGGGGTTCGAGGGGTTCGAGGGGTGAAGTGAGCTTCGGCGGTTCGTTGGCCGCGGGTCGGTGGGGGCTGGTCGCGCAGTTCCCCGCGCCCCTGAAAGGCGGGGCTGCGCCCCTGCCTTTCGGCCGGCCCCGCCGTCCGTAGTCGACGGACCGCCTGACCAGCGCGGTTCATCCCATCGCTTGGGCGATGATCTCCGCGATCAGGACCGCCGTCGCCGCCGGGCCCCGTAGTGGGGGCGTGGGGAGGATCGAGGTGTCCGCTACTCGTAGGGCGTCTATGCCGTGCACCTTCCCGTAGGGGTCGACCGCCGGGCCCATCGGGATCGTGGCGCAGGTGTGGTGGGAGGTGCCCAGGTGGGTGTGGATCCAGGTGTCCAGTGAGCGGTCGTCGTGCAGGACCTCGGGGCCCGGGTCCACGAGGCCGTCGGACAGCGTCTTGAAGGCGGGGGTGGCGAGCAGTGCTGCCGTCGTGCGGACCGCCTCCCGCATCCGGCGTCTGTCCTCGGGGGTTCGTAGGTAGTTGTAGTCGAGCCTCGGAGGTACGGCGGGGTCGGGGGAGCAGGTGCGCATGCGGCCCCCCAGGACCGGTGACTGTACGGACACCAGGAACGCGAGGGGGGCGAGCGGTTCGTCGGGGAGGTTCGGCGTTCCGTCGGTCAGTGCGCGCAGGGGGGCGAGCGACTGCAGGATCTCCAGGTCGCCGTCCGGGTGGGTGCCGTCCGACGACGGCAGGTGCAGGGCGCCGCCGAGCCAGGAGTCGGCCGGCGGTTCGGGGTGGGGGAGCGGGGGGCGGGGAGTCCACTCCAGTGCGATCTGGGGGTGATCGCCGAAGCTGACCCCGACGGCCGGGGCGTCCCGGACTACGGGGATGCCCAGGCGGGCCAGTTCGTCGCGCGGGCCGATGCCCGAGAGGTGCAGCAGTTGGGGGGAGCGCAACGCCCCCGCGCACAGGACGACTTCGCCGCACCGCAGGATCTCGCGGTGCCCATCGCGCCCATCGCGCCCATCGATCCGGGGGTGCCCGTCGCGTTCGGCTCGTTCGACGATCACGCCCGTCGCGCGGCCGTGCTCGATGACGATCCGCTGGACTGTACTGCCGCCCCGCACCGTCAAGTTGGGGCGGTCGAGCACCGGCAGCAGGTAACTGATCCCGGTGTTGAGGCGTACTCCGTCCACCGCGTTGGACGGGACCGGGCCGAAACCCGGTGGCTGCTGGGCGTTCTTGTCGGGTTCCGACGGGAAGCCCAGTTGGAGGGCCGCTGCCCGGAACGCGTCGGCCGCCGGGTGTCGCAGGTCCGTACGGCGGATCCGGACCGGTCCTTCCGATCCGTGCAACTCGTCTGCGCCCAGGTCGAGATCGGTCTCCAGCGCCCGCAGGAACGGCAGTGCGCCCTCGTACGACCAGGCCGTACCGCCCGCCGCCGACCACCGGTCGAAGTCCTCGCGTCGGGCCCGGACGAAGTAGCCGCCGTTGACGGTGGTCGAGCCGCCGAGGAAGCGGCCTCGGACGACCGTGTACGGCCGGTCCGGTGTGAGGTGCGCCGGGTAGCGCTGGACCGCCGGATGGCCGGGCCGGGCGCCGGGGACGAGGCGGGCGTCCAGCAACTCCGCCGGGAACGCCGAGAGTTGCTGCGGAACTGGTCCCGACTCCAGTACCAGCACCGTGCGATCGGGGTCCTCGGACAGCCGGGCCGCGAGTGCCGCTCCGCTGCCGCCGGCCCCTATCACGATGACATCGGGGTGCGCCGGTACGGGCTCTTCACTTTCGGCACTTGGTGCCATTAGTCTCCAGGGGTCCGATGGGAGCGTCGTCAAGGAGAGTCGCATGAGCCAGCTTCACGCCACCTCGCCCGTCCCGGCCACCGAGATCCAGGACGAGGAGAACACGGACGAACAGTCGCTGATCGAGGCGGACGACCTGATCGAAGAGGTCTCCATCGACGGCATGTGCGGCGTCTACTAGGCCCCGCCATGACCACGACGGACTCCGCGACGATCGCCATGGACCTCGACCGTGCCTGGGACCTGCATCCACAGGTCTCCGTGCGCCCGGAACCCTTCGGCGCGCTGCTCTACCACTTCGGGACCCGCAAGCTCTCGTTCCTCAAGGACCGGCGTCTGCTGGCCGTCGTACAGGCCCTCGCGGACGCGCCCACGGCCCGCGCCGCCTGTCTGGGCGCGGGCCTCGGCGAGGACGAACTCCCGCGCTACGGGCGTGCGTTGGCCGTTCTCGTCCAGTCGTCGATGGTCGTCGGAAGGACCCCATGACTGCCCCTGTGACTGCTCCCATGACCGCGCCCGCGCCACCGCCGCTCGTCGACCTGTTCGAGCGCGGGCTCGACGCGCCGATCTGCCTCACCTGGGAGCTGACCTACGCCTGCAACCTGGCCTGCTCCCACTGCCTGTCCAGTTCCGGCCGACGTGACCCGCGCGAGCTGAGCACGGCCGAGGCCAAGGCCGTCATCGACGAACTGGAGGCCATGCAGGTCTTCTACGTCAACATCGGCGGCGGCGAGCCCACCGTCCGCGCCGACTTCTGGGAACTCCTGGACTACGCCACCGCCCACCACGTGGGCGTCAAGTTCTCCACCAACGGCGTCCGCATCACCCCCGACGCCGCCGCCCGCCTCGCCCGCAACGACTACGTGGACGTCCAGATCTCCCTCGACGGCGCCACCGCCGACGTCAACGACGCGGTGCGCGGGGCCGGTTCGTACGCGACGGCCCTGCGGGCGCTGGAGAACCTCGCCGCCGCCGGAATGCGCAACTTCAAGATCTCCGTGGTCTGCACCCGGCACAACATCCCCCAACTGGACGCCTTCAAGGCTCTCGCCGACCGCTACGGCGCCCAACTGCGCCTGACCCGGCTGCGGCCCTCCGGGCGCGGCGCCGACGTATGGGACGAGCTGCATCCGACGGCCGCGCAGCAACGCGAGCTGTACGACTGGCTGTTGGCCAACGGTGAGAACGTGCTCACCGGGGACTCCTTCTTCCATCTCTCCGCCTACGGCCAGGCGTTGCCCGGTCTCAACCTGTGCGGTGCCGGACGCGTCGTCTGCCTGATCGACCCGGTCGGCGACGTGTACGCCTGCCCGTTCGCCATCCACGACGAGTTCCTCGCGGGCAACGTCCGTACGGCGGACGGCTTTTCGGGGGTCTGGCGTGACTCCGAGCTGTTCCGGCGGCTGCGGACCCCGCAGCACGGCGGGGCCTGCGCCTCCTGCGCCTTCTACGACACCTGCAAGGGCGGCTGCATGGCGGCCAAGTTCTTCACCGGGCTGCCGCTCGACGGGCCCGATCCCGAGTGTGTGCAGGGGTACGGCGAGGAGTTGCTGGCCCGGCGGGATGACGGGACCCGGGTGCCCAAGCCGTCCGGGGACCACTCGCGCGGGACCGGCAGCAGGAAGAGGACGACGGTGGATCTCGTCCTCACCCGCCGGGAAGCCGTCACGTCACCGGCCAGGCCGCCGGTGAGTGAATGTGCCGAACACCCGTTGGCCGGGCTGGACTTGACGACCGTAGGAAAGGACACGGCCCATGCCTAGGAACCCCTGGTTCGAGACGGTCGCCGAGGCGCAGCGCCGGGCCAAGAAGCGGCTGCCGCGTTCGGTCTACGGCGCGCTCGTCGCCGGGTCCGAGCGTGGGCGCACGATCGACGCCAACCTCGCTGCCTTCGGCGAACTCGGCCTCGCCCCAAGGGTCGTGGGGCATCACGCCGAGCGCGATCTGTCGACGACCGTGCTGGGCGTACCCACCGCGCTGCCCGTGCTCATCTCGCCGACGGGGGTGCAGGCCGTCCATCCGGAGGGCGAGGTCGCCGTCGCCCGGGCCGCCGCGAGCCGGGGTGTCGTCATGAGCCTCAGTTCGTTCGCCAGCAAGCCGGTGGAGGAGGTCGCCGAGGCCCAGCCGGACCTGTTCTTCCAGCTGTACTGGAGCGGCAGCCGCGACACGATGGTCCAGCGCATGGACCGGGCCCGGGCGGCCGGTGCCAAGGCGCTCATCGTCACCCTGGACTGGTCGTTCTCGCACGGCCGCGACTGGGGGAGCCCGTCGATCCCGGAGCGGCTCGATCTCCGTACCGCGCTGCGGTTCGCCCCCGATGTGCTGCCCCGGCCCGGCTGGCTCTGGCAGTACGCCCGCTCCGGCCGCCTCCCCGACCTCAGCGTGCCCAACCTGCGTGCCCCCGGCGGCGGTTCGCCCACCTTCTTCGGCGCCTACGGCGAGTGGATGCAGACGACGCCGCCGACCTGGGACGACGTCAAGTGGCTGCGTGCCGAGTGGGGCGGCCCCTTCCTGCTCAAGGGCGTGACCAGGGTCGACGACGCCAGACGCGCGGTCGACGCCGGGGTGACCGCCCTGTCCGTGTCCAACCACGGCGGCAACAACCTGGACACCACCCCGGCCACCATCCGCGTACTCCCCTCGGTCGCGGCGGCGGTCGGCGACCAGGTCGAAGTCCTCCTGGACGGCGGCATCCGGCGCGGCAGCGACGTCGCGAAGGCCCTCGCCCTCGGCGCCCGGGCCGTCCTGATCGGCCGCGCCTATCTGTGGGGCCTGGCGGCCAACGGCCAGGCGGGCGTGGAGAATGTGCTGGACATCCTGCGCGGCGGCCTCGACTCGGCGGTACTGGGCCTCGGTCACTCCTCCGTCCACGAGCTGTCGCCCGAGGACCTGGTGATCCCGCCCGGTTTTCCGCTGACGCTGGGCGCCGGTGAAGCACCGGCGGCCCCGCCCGCCCAAGTCGGCTGAGGACGGTGGCGCACGTCCTGGCGGACGCCGTCTGGCCCGCCGTACCGTCCTCCGGCGCACTGGTCCTCGTCCCGGTGGGATCCACCGAGCAGCACGGGCCCCATCTGCCGCTGGACACGGACACGTTCGTCGCGCGTGCCGTCGTGGAGCGCACGGCGGAGGTGCTGCCCGAGGCATGGGTGGCGCCGCCGATCGCCTACGGCGCGAGCGGCGAGCACGCGCACTTCCCGGGCACGGTCTCGATCGGGCACGAGGCGTTGCGCGCGGTGGTCGTGGAGCTGACGCGCTCCCTCGCCCTGTGGGCGGGCCGCGTGGTGTTCGTCAACGGCCACGGCGGCAACACGGCGACCCTCGACACGGCCCTCGCCCAACTCCGCGCCGAGGGCCACACCGTGGCGTGGACCGCCTGCGAAACCCCCAACGGCGACGCCCACGCCGGCCGCACGGAGACGTCCCTGATGCTGCACCTGGACCCGGACCGCGTACGCCTGGACGCGGCCGTCGCGGGCAACACCCGCCCGCTGGCCGCCCTTTTGCCCGCCCTGATGGCCGACGGAGTCCGCGCGGTCTCGCCCTCCGGCGTCCTCGGCGACCCGACCGGGGCCTCGGCCGAGGAGGGGGGCAGGACGCTGGACGCGATGGTGGCGGCCACGCTTCGACGGATCGGCGGGTGGGCGATCGACGGGCGGGGGCGGCTTGTCGATCCGGGGCGGCAGTCGGGGGAGGCGCGCCGATGACCCTCCCCGTCGGCGCGGGTGTCGTCGTCGCGTTCGATCGGCACACCCGGGTCGTCGACGGAGGGCGTGCCCTCGTCGGCGGGTTCCCGACGCGGCTGCTGCGGCTGACCCCACGCGCCCGCAAGCTCCTCGTCGGCCGGACCGTCCCCGTGCGGGACCGGGCGAGTGCGCTGCTCGCCGAGCGGCTCGTCGACCGCGGCCTCGCCCATCCCGTCGTCGGATCGCTGCCCGCGCCGCCCGATCCCCGGTACACCGTCGTGATCCCGGTCCGCGACCGGCCCCGTCAACTCGACAGGCTGCTCAGCAGCATCGGGGCCGGCCCGCCCGTGATCGTCGTCGACGACGCCTCCCACCGCCCCGCGCCCGTCGCCGCCGTCGCCGCCCGCCACGGGGCCCGGCTGGTCGCCCTCCGCGCCAACGCCGGACCCGGCGGTGCGCGCAACGCCGGACTGCGCCTCGTCACGACGCCGTACGTCGTCTTCGCCGACTCCGACATCGTGCTCGACCCCGATACGGTGCCCACCCTGCTCCGGCACTTCACCGATCCGCGGGTCGCCATGGCCGTACCCCGCGTCACCGGGCTGACCGGCGCCACCACCACCTGGATCGAGCGGTACGAGAACACCCGCTCCTCGCTCGACCTCGGCGCCCATCCGGCCCCGGTACGCCCCGGTACCTCCGTCTCCTGGGCGCCAACTGCCTGTGCGGTGGCCCGAGTCGACGCCCTGCGGGACGTCGGCGGGTTCGACGGGAGCATGCGGGTCGGCGAGGACGTGGACCTGTGCTGGCGGCTCGTCGCGGCGGGGGCGAGCGTGCGGTACGAGCCTGCCGTCCGCGCCTCGCACGAGCACCGGGCGCGGCTCGGGGACTGGTTCCTGCGCAAGGCCGTGTACGGGAGCGGGGCGCATCCCCTCGCCCTACGGCACCCGGCGCACATCGCGCCCGCCGTGTTCGCCCCCTGGAGCGCGGCGTTCGCCGTCACGCTGCTCGTCCAGCGGTGTTGGGCGGTGCCCGTCGCGGGAGCCGTCCTCGCAGGCGTCGTACTGCGCATCGGGCGCAAGTTCGACGGCACCCGGCATCCGTACCGGCTTGCCGTGCCGCTCGTCGGCAACGGCGCTCTCGCCACCCTCGCCCAGACCTCCGCGCTGCTCACCCGGCACTGGTGGCCGCTCACCGCCGTCGGGTGCCTGGTGTCCCGGCGGATGCGGCGGGCCACCGCGGTCGCCGCTTTGGCCGACATCGCACTTGAGTATCGGGGCGGGGACGGCTCACTGGACCCGTTCCGGTACGGCGTCGCCCGTCGGCTCGACGACCTCGCGTACGGCGCCGGTGTGTGGTTCTCCGCGCTCAAGGGCCGTTCCACCGCCGCGCTGCGGCCTCGCGTCACCCGCTGAACCGGCCCTGTCCCGGTCACCGGAAAGCGCTCAGCGGGCCCCGGACCACGTCACGACACTGAGGACATCCCGCCGCCGGGACGCGCGGCGCATGCGATGGATCAGTCACCAGGAGGTGTGCGGCGTGACGCATGAAGTGGTCGGTCGTGTCGAGGAGCTGGGTTCCGAACTGGCCGCACTCGCCGACGAGAACGAGTCACTCGGCAAACTGAGCGACCGGACCGTCGAGTTGCTCAAGTCGGCCGGGGTGATCCGGTTGCTGCAGCCCAAGGAGTACGGCGGATTCGGCGCCCACCCAAGGGACTTCGCGGAAGCGGTGATGGAGGTCGCCCGGCACGACGGCGCCGCCGGCTGGGTGTGCGGGGTCGTCGGGGTGCACCCCTGGGAGCTGGCCCAGCTGGACCCCAGGCTCGCCCACGAGGTGTGGGACGAGAACCCCGACACCTGGATCGCCTCCCCCTACATGCCCAACGGCATCGCCGAACCCGTGGAAGGCGGCTATGTCCTCAGCGGACGCTGGCCGTTCTCCTCGGGCAGCGACCACTGCCAGTGGGACTTCCTCGGCGCGCTCCTCGGCGACGGCAAGGGCAAACCCGCAGGACCCATCACCGTCCTCCATGTCGTGCTGCCTCGCTCCGACTACGAGATCATCGACGGCACCTGGGACGTCGTAGGACTGGCGGGCACCGGCAGCAAGGACGTCGTCGTCGACAAGGCGTTCATCCCCGCCTACCGAGCCATCCGGCAGGAAGCGGTCCAGGAGGGCACCGCCGCCGAGGCGATCGGGCTCACCGACACCCTGTACAAACTGCCGTTCAGCTCGATGTTCCCGCTCGGCATCACCGCCGCCGTCATCGGCATCTGCGAGGGCGCCCTCGCGGTGCACCTCGCCCAGCAGCGCGACCGGGTCGCCGTGACCGGCGTCCAGGTGCGCGACGACCCGTACGTCCTCTACGCCGCCGGTGAGGCCGCCGCCGAGATCGCCGCCTCCCGGGTCCAACTGATCGACGGCATCAGCCGGTTGTACGACCAGGTCGAGGCCGGCAAGCCGATCAGCATCGAGGACCGGGCCGACGTACGACGCAACCAGGTGCGCTGCGCCTGGCGGGCCGTCGCCGCGCTGGACGAGATCTTCGCCCGGTCCGGCGGCAACGCGATCCGGCGGGGCAATCCGATGCAGCGGTTCTGGCGGGACGCGCACGTCGGGCTCCAGCACATGATCCATGTGCCCGGATCGGCGTACCACGCGAACGCGCTGGCCCAGATGGGACTCGAACTGCCCGAGCCGATGCGCATTCTCATCTGATGCGCCTTCTTTTCTGAGGAGACCGGATGAGCGACAGCTCCGGCCGCCCGGCGGACTCGATCGACGGACGTCAATTCCGTGACGTCCTGGGAAACTTCCCCACGAGCGTGGTCGCGATCACCACCACGGACGCCGAACAGCGCCCGTACGGAATGGTGGTCGGGACTTTCACCTCCGTTTCCCTGGACCCACCGCTGGTGTCCTTCCTCGTCGACCGTTCCTCGTCGACCCTGCCGACGATCCGCACCGCCGGCCGTTTCTGCGCCAACACCCTCGCGGGCAACCAGGAACGCCTGTCACGGCAGTTGGCGGGCGCGGCGGCGCGGCGGTTCGAGGGAACCGAGTGGAGCGCCTCCGCACTGGGAAACCCCGTGCTCGACGGGGTCGTCGCGTGGGTCGACTGCACGGTGGAGCAGTTCGTCGAGATCGGCGATCACTGGCTGGTCGTGGGACGGGTCCGCGACCTCCGCGTCGAATCCCTGAAAACCCCGTTGCTTTTCTTCCGGGGCGGATACGGCGACTATCTCGCGAGCGCGACGCTCGTGCTGGACAGACTGGTCGGCTGGTAACGAATGCCAACGAGCTCAAAGGGGAGCCGTAGATGAAGAAGGACCTGCACATAAGACTGCAGAGAATTTCGGCGTGGTGTGGCGTCATCCTCTTCGTGGGATTTATCGTCGCGTTCGCGGTGGGCCATCTCACGCCGCCGATGAGCCCGACCGAGAGCCCCGACGACGTGGTCGCCTTTCTCAAGGACAACCGCACGGGAATTCTCACCTGTGTCGCCCTGATGGTGCTGCTCGTCCCGTTCGAGTATCCGTACGTCGTCGTGACGAGCATGCAGTTGCGCCGGGTCGAGGGCGGCTGGGGCCTGCTCTCGATGATCCAGCTCACCACGGGAGTGGTGGCCCCGATCGGCTTCTTCTTCCCGCTCGCCATCCTCGCCGCCGCGGCCTACCGCCCCGAGGCCCATTCGGTCGACGTCCTGACCGCGATGGTCGACACCTTCTGGCTCATGTTCGTGGGCAACGCCTGCATCTTCGTCCTCCAGGTCTGGTCGATCGGCTACGCGGCCTTTATCGACCACACCAGGGAGAAGCCGCTCTTCCCCCGCTGGTACGGCTGGCTGAGCATCGTGCTGGGAGTCACCCTCATCCCGGGCGCCTTCGTCTTCCTCAACCAGGACGGCCCCCTGGCCTGGAACGGCCTGCTCGCGAACATCGTCCCGTCGATCGCGTACGCCCTGTGGAAGATCGCCACACCGTACGTACTGCTGAAGGCGATCACGGACGAGGAGAAGGAACTGGCGAGCAAACCGGCGAACGAACCGGTGACCGTGTAGGAAGCCGGTCACAGAAGTGACTTCGTGGCCCCGCGACGACGGTCGTGGGGCCACCGGCGCGACCGGGTACGTCAGTCGAGGTGCCAGATGTCGAAGGGCAGTGTGCTGCCGTATTTGAGCAGCCTGCTGTCGGGGCTTGTGAGGGCGGTGTAGGTCTGGTCGACGAACTGCCGCAGTCCGGGACGGACCGTCGTGCGGAAGGCCCAGAGGAAGTCGATCACGTGGTCGGGTCGGTGTTCGAGGAACTCGTATTCGTCCAGCGGACCGCAGAGTCGCTGTTTGAAGACCTCGCCCGTGCGGGGATCGTCGATCTCGGCGATCCACATGTTGCCCTGGAAGATCAGCATCGCGTCGACGTACTCGATCAGCGCCAGAATGTTCTGCCCGCTCAGGGGCTTCCCGTTGCGGGCGAGAACCGAGTGGTAGAAGTACGGGAAAAGATGCGGGACGTCCCGCTTCTTCGTGGGGTCGCGGTCCCCGTCGGCCCAGTAGGACGACACCGGCGCGGAGGGCGACGTGGCCTCACCGAGCCCGGCTCGGGGTGAGGGCGCGGCCGGCGGGCTCGGCTTGGGGCGGCCGTAGAGCTTCACGTACAGGTCGGTGCCGTTGTCTCCGGGTTTGCGGGAAGCCATGGACTCGGCCGCTCCTCACAGGTGCACGGGGTCGATGAGGGAGAGTATGAAGGCGATTGCACGGTTCTGAACGGGAGTTGGCGATTTCCGTCGCCCGGTGGTGGCGTCGCGTGCCACACTCGTGACCCGTTCGTACCAGTGCTGGGGGACACGTGACGGAGAGCACCAGGCTGCGGGTTCTGGCCCGGGAGTTGCTGGCGGCGCTGCCGCGGATCGTGGGTGCGGACGCCGGGCGGGTCGATCACGAGATCCGGCAGGCGTTGGCCGTGCCGGGGGACGAGGCGCTGCGGCGGGTGCTCGTCGCCGATGACCGGCTGGTGGCATGGATACGGGTGCGGCCGGGCGGCGAGGACGAGTACCGGGCGCTGCCCAGCGGGTACTCGGCGCCGATCGGTCGAGCGTCGGCCGCAGGTTTGTCCGGGGCCACCCTGTTCGTTTGTCGGACGGACGGTTGTGCGGCGCCCGACAGCTTCCTCCGTAGGAACCTCCGGCAACAGGTTCCCTACTGCGCGTCCTGCAACCGCCTGCTCAGCCGGGCTCCCTCGTGACGGTCTTCTGGAACGCGGCGGCCGGCAAGCTTGTCGAGCGCTGGCTCGCCACCGGGTTCGCCGCCTCGGTCTACTGGCTGGTGCTGTCCGTGCTGTGGCTGCTCGGCACCGGGCGTCCCCGGGCGGAGGCCGCCCTGCGGCTGCGGGACTTCGGTGGGCTGGGAGCCGGGGAGCAGGTGGCGCTGCTGCTGATCGGCCTGGTGGTCTTGGCCGCGTCCAGCCTGCTCATGCAGCAGTTGACCCTGCCCGCGCTTCGGCTGCTCGAAGGGTACTGGCCCCGCTGGGCGGAGCCCCTGAGCCGCAGGCTGCGGGAGCGGTACATCCGCCGGGCCGCCGCCTACGAGGCCGAGGTGGAGGCGTTGTTGCGGCGGCGCCTGGGACTGCCCGCCGCCCAGGGCGGAGGACCGCCGCTCGATGTCCGCGAGTTGGTTCGGCTCGGTCGGCTGGAGGAGAGGCTGCGCTGGACGCCCCGCCCCGAACGCACACTTGCCACGCCCCTGGGGAACACGCTGCGCGCCGCCGAGACGGAACCCCTCGACAAGTACGGCCTCGACGCGACGGTCCTGTGGCCGCATCTGTGGACACTTCTGCCGGACCTGCTGCGTCAGGACCTCGCGGCGGCCAGACGGCAGGTGGACAGCGCGGTGGCGGCCGGGGTGTGGGGACTTCTGCTGCTGCCGGCCGCGTTCCGCACGCCCTGGGCGCTGCTCGCGCTCCCCTTCGTGTACGTGATGTGGTGCGGCGTACTGCCCGGCGCGTGCCGGGAGTTCGGCGTGCTGATGGGCGCCGCGTTCGATCTCCATCGCGGGGATCTGTACCGGGCCCTGCGGCACCCGCTCCCCGCCGATGCCGCCGCCGAGATACCTGCCGGAGAGCGCCTGACCGCAGCCGTGCTCCGGGGGTCCGACGACCGGGCACTGCTGTACGTCCCCGATCCCTGACCGGTTCGCTCACGGGCCGTAGTGCGTGAACGGAGCCCACGTGTACGGGTCCGGATGCGAGCGGCGCACCTCCCGTACAGCCTCGTGCAGTACGACCCCCGGCTCGACGCCTCCCGCCGGTGCTGCGGCGACCCGGCGGTGGAACGCCGTGGCGACCTCCGCCGCCACCGAGTCCCGTACGGGCCACTGGGCGGCGACGACATGGCGGAACCCCGAGCCCAGGAGCATGCCCGCCACATGGACCTGGTCGTCGGCGAGGGTGAGTTGACCGGTGGCGGTGCTGCACGCGGAGAGGAACGCCAGTTCCGCGTGGTCGAGGTTCAGGGCGCCCAGGGTGTCCGCGTCGATGCCTCCGTGCAGCGCGTGGTCGTGGGGTACGAGGTGCGCGCTTCCGGCGACCTGGACGTTCTGCGAGCCGTGTCCGGCGAAGTGGAACCAGGTGTGGCGTGGCAGCTCCGTCAGGATGCGGGCCTTCGTGGCTTGCGGGCCGGTCAGCTCCGTACAGCCCGGGTAGAGCCGTCGTAGAGCCTGCAACTCGGCCATGGCTGCGGTGAGTTGGCGCGTGTCCGGGGTTTCGGGCACGACCACGAGGGGGTTGCCGGGCGGCGGGGCGAGGACGACTGATCCCCTGTGCGCCGCCACTCGCAGCGCGCGGAGTGTGGTCGTGTACGACGAGATGACGTGGTCCGCGGCGGACTCCCCGCCGCTGCCGCCGTACAGGGAGGCGTACTCGCCGGCCGCGTGCAGTGGGACGAAGGACAGCATGCCGGTCGGGCACCACCAGATGCGCGGCAGCCCGTGCGGGCCGGTCTGGCCTACCGCGTCGAGCACGGGGCGGACCGTGGTGTGCCACAGCCAGCGCAGCGCGCCGTTCACCGCGACGCGCGTGCCCTTGTCGCGGTCCTCGGCCGAGCGCAACGGCTCGACTCCCCGCTGTACGCCCCAAAGGAACGTGCCCGCCTGCCGGTTGACGGCGTCGTACGTCACCTTGGGCAGAGGGACGACGGTGACCTGTCCGTCGCGGACGAGCAGGGCGTCGCAGCGGTAACGGCTCACGTTGAGTATCGCGACGGTCCGTCCGGCGGTGTCCAGCACCTCGTCACGCGGCTGGGCGGCGACGGGGAGGAGAAGTCCGCGGCCCCGTTCCAGCAGGGTGACGGCCGCCACCGGGTCCCCGGCCGCCAGCGCGCACGCGGCGGCCTGCGAGGCGAGACCGAAGAACGAGGCGACCCCGTGTTCCCGTACGGCGTCGTCCCGGTCGGCGAGCCGGGCGGCCAGCAGGTCGATCGCGTCGGCGAAGGCGTCGCGGGCCGGCCGCCACTGTCCCGCGTCGGCGTGCATGCGGCCGAGCGCGACGGCCGCGGAGACCCGCTCCGCGCTCGTCGTCCCGTCGCCCTCGGCGATGTGGGCCCGCAGCAGGCCCACGCTCTCGGCCGTGGGCGCTCCGGCCCGCAGGACGAGGCAGCGGGCGAGCGTCGCCGTAGCCGTGGCGTGGTGGCGTTGGCCCGGTGGCGCCGCAGCCACCGCGGCGCGCAGGAGGCGTTCGGCCTCGTCGAGGAGAGCGCCGTCGCGGAGACCGGGGTCCCGCTCGGTCTCGAACAGGTCGAGCAGCGTGGCTCCCAGGTTGAACGTCGCGAGCCGGACCGGGTCGGTGCCGGGTTCCCCCATCCGCAGGATGTCCCGGTACCTGTCCGCCGCACGGCGGATGACCACGGGGTCGCCCTCGCTGCGACGACGCGCCACCGCGGCGGCGTTGTTGAGCGCGGTCAGCTGATCCGGACCGGCGGGCGGACAGGCGTCCACGGCCAGTTCGGCTACCTCCTCCGCCTCGTCGAACGCGGCGTTCCGCGCCCCCACGTCCGTGAGGATCGCCGCACGCAGCATCAGCGCGTGGCCGAGGTGCAGCAGTGCCAGCGCGCGGGAGCGGCTGCCGGGCGGGCACAACTCCTCGGCGTGCCTGAACCGTTCGACGGCGGTGTCCAGTTCACGCGGGTCGCCCTGCACCTCGTAGCACCGGATCAGGACGCGGGCGAGGGTGTCCAGCATCGGCGGGTTGGCCGTGTCCCCGGGCTGCAGAACCTCCACGGACGCCAGTGCGCTCTCCCGGGCCGCGCGCAGCAACTCCTCGTCGCCGGTGCGGAGATGGTGCTCGAACCGTGCGTCCGCGAGGTCGCTGAGGTGTACGGCGCGCATGGCGTGGCCGGGCGGCAACGACTCCGCCGCGAGGGTGAGCGCCGCGACCGCGCGCACGAGGGCGTCGACGTCACCCGTGCGCTGGCCCAGCAGGAACAGCAGCCGGCCGTGGCGCGCGTACGCGAGGTGGGCCTCGCCGTCGTCGGACAGGCCGGTCACCGCCGCCTCCGCCGACACCAGAGCCTCCTGGAGCAGCGTGAGGTCCTGGCCGACCACGTACTGGTCGCCCAGGACGCGGGCGGCCGTCGCGTGGACGAACGGTGCCATGGGGCTGTCCGGACGCAGTTGCCGAACGGCCGCCCTGCACAGCTCAGTTGCCTCGCTCAGCAGTCCCTCGGTGGCGTCGACGCGGGCCCGGGTGCACAGGAGGTCCGCCCGCTGGACGACGAGCCGGGGGTAGTGGGCGTGGGCGGGGCTGATGCTCCGTAATGCCAGCTCGGAGGCGTCGGTCGCGGCACTCAGTTTGCCCGTGTCGCCGGTCGCCTCGAAGTGGTCGAGGAGTGTGACGCAGAGGTTGTAGGCGGGCAGATGGGCCAGGACATCACGCGGCGGGACGGCACCGGCGGCGGTCCGCAGACAGTCCGCGGCCTGCTCCAGCCGCCAGATCTCCTGCGGATCGCAGGGGAACCGGCGGCGCAGGAACATGCCGAGGAGGACCAGGAGGGAATACTGCCTGCCTTCCTCCACGGCCGTCCGGTCGAAGGCGCGCAGTACGTCGATCCACTGGTCGAGGGCGACCGGATCCGTCGCTGTCGCCGGGTCGTCCAGGGCGTTCTCCGCGTCGGTCAGCAGTTGTTGCAGCCGCCCGGCGGGGGCGTCCTCGGGCCCGGCGGCGGCCCGCAGCAACGCCTCCACATGCGCGGGCAGTTCGTCGGGCAGCGCCTTCGCGACCTTGGTGAACAGCTGGAACGCCAACCGGGCGTCGGCGCCGCCGAGTTCGTCCGTCGCCACCGCGCGGTACTGGTAGAGCCAGGCGACGGCGGCCACCGACTCGGCGGTGGGGTGCTCCACAGCGCGTGCCGCGTCCTGCTCGGCCTCCGGGGCGAGCACCGCCCACGCGTCGCCGGTGCGGAATCCGTCCAGCCGGGCCCGTACCGCGTCCAGAGGGGAACCGTGCACGTCAGGTGTCCTCCCACATCCCGAACGGCAACTCGTCGCCGTAGAGCCACAGTCTGCTGCTCGGCGCGGCGAGATCGCTTTCGAGACGGGGGATCCACTCACGCAGCGCGTCACGCGCCCGGGGGTTCCAGGCCCACAGGAAGTCGATCATGTCGTCGGGCACTTTCTCCAGCGCCTGATCCTCGGGGCCCCCGCCACGGAAGCGGCGGCTGAAGCGCGCCTCGGCCGCCGCGTCGCCGAACTGGTGGAACCAGCCGTAGGCGTTGGCGCTGATCATCTGGGAGATGTACTCGGACAGCGCCAGCAGGTTCTGCGGAGTGGGCTCCTTGCCCACCGAGAAGAGCACCCCGTGGAAGAAGTCAGGGAAGAGCGGCGGAATGTCACGCGGTTCCCCCGAGGGGTCGGCCCCGGTCCGGCCCGGTGCGGGCGAGTCGTCGTTCTCGCGGGACGCGCGGAGCGAGACGACGCCGAAACCCACGATGCCGAGCACCACGAGCACGATGAAGAACGACATGCCAAGTCCCCCTTCAGGCAGCCTCCTTCGCTCACTATGACGGACAGTTGGGCCGCAAGTGTAGGGATATGCCTGAGAACTCCGGCCGGTTCCACGTCCGGCATGTCCTACACCGAGAGCGCGAATCCGCCCGTCACGCGCAGCGTCTCGCCCGTGATGAAGGACGCCCTCGGCGACACCAGATACAGCAGCGCCTCCACGATGTCCTGCTCCAACCCCTCCTGGGGCAGGATCTGTTCGCCGCGGACGCGGTCCGCCTCCGCCGGGGACAGCTGGGCCCGTACGGCGTCCGTGAAGATCAGGCCCGGGGCGATGGCGTTGACACGGATGCCGTCGGCGGCGAACTCCCTTGCGAACGCCACGGTCAGGCCGCGTACGGCCAGTTTGGAGACGCCGTAGATGCTGCGGTTCGCGTAGGCGGCCGAGGAGGAGATGTTGACGACGGAGGCTCCGGGGCGGCCCCGCATGGCCTGTTGGGCCGCGAGGGTGCAGATGACGGTGCCCATGACGTTGACGTCGAGGACGCGACGCACCTTGGCCAGGCCCAGTTCGGTGAAGGGTTTGTTGTAGGCGGCGTGCAGGCCCGCGTTGTTGACCAGGATGTCGAGCCCGCCGTGGCGTTCGACGATCCCGTCCACGACCGCGCCGACCTCGTCCTCGTCGGCGACGTCGCAGGTGACGCCGGTCGCGCCGAGGCCCTTCGCGGTGAGTTCGGCGGCGGCCTCGGTCGCGGCGGCGCCGTCGATGTCGGCCAGCACGACATGCGCGCCGAGGGCCGACAGGGCCTCCCCGAACGCCTTGCCGAAGCCCCGGCCGCCGCCGGTGATGAGGGCCACCTTGCCCTGGTGTTCCGCGAGTTGGGAGATTTCCGGCATCAGGACCTCACTTCGGGCCGAACCGCTGGCCGGCGTCGAGACGCAGGCACTGGCCGTTCAGCATCGGGTTGTCGACGACGGCGAGCGCGAGCTTCGCGTACTCCTCGGGGCGGCCCAGGCGACGCGGGAACGCGGCGTCCTTGACCAGCGCCGCCCGCACCTCGGCGGGGATCTTCTCGGTGGCGCCCGTCTCGAACAGGCTGGGCGCGATGGCCACGACCCGGATGCCCAGCGAGCCGAGATCGCGGGCCATGGTGAGGCTCATACCGGCGATCGCCGCCTTCGCCGCCGAGTACGCGACCTGCCCGATCTGCCCCTCGAACGCCGCGATCGACGACGTGTTGACGATGACGCCCCGCTCGCCGTCCGGCTCCTCGGGCTCGTTGCGGCTCATGTGCGCGGCGGCGAGCCGGCTGATGTTGAAGGTGGCCACGGCGTTCAGATCGAGCACCCGGCGGAAGGTCTCCAGGTCGTGCGGCCCCTCCTTGCCGAGCGTGCGCTTCACACTGCCGCCGCCCGCCGTCGTGACCGACACATGCAGCCCGCCCAGGGCCTCGACGGCGGCACCGAGCACGTCCTCCGTCGCCGCGAAGTCGGTCACGTCCACGGGGTGGAAGCTCCCGCCGAACGCGGCGGCGACCTCCGCACCGGCCGACGCCGGACGGTCGAGCACGGCGACCTCGGCGCCCCGGGCCGCGAGCAGCTCGGCGGTCGCCCGGCCCATGCCGGAAGCGCCGCCGAACACCACGGCCTTCTTGCCCTTGATCTCCATCGGAACCTTTCGGGTCTGTTCGCCGGTTCAGGACGCGGTGGTTGTCAGGAAGCGGCGGTTGTGGGGGAGTTGACGCCGGTGGACGGCCGCAGGAGCGTGCACAGACGGTCGCGGTGGACGGCCGCGTCGCCGTACAGCACGCTGTCGGCCCTGGCGCGGCGCAGATACAGATGCAGGTCGTGCTCCCAGGTGAAGCCGATCCCACCGTGCAACTGGAGCGCCCTCGCCGCGACTTCGCCCGCGCCCGCCGAGACGTACGAGGCCGCCGCACAGGCCGCGCGGGCCGCGTCGTCGGTGCCCGCGTCGGCGGCCATCGCCGCGTAATGGGTGGCGGCCTGGGCCCCGTGCACGAGGAGCGCCATGTCGGCGGCGGCGTGCTTGACGGCCTGGAACGCGCCGATCGGCTGCCCGAACTGCACGCGGGACGTGGTGTGTTCGACGGTCAGCTCCAGCATGCGCCGCATCACCCCGAGCGCGTCGGCGCACCGCAGCACCGACGCCTCGTCGAGCAGCCGCTGGATCTCGACGGACCCGGCGCCGAGCCGACGGCCGTGCGGCACACGTACGCCGTCCAGGCGGACCTCGTGGAACGCGCGCGTCGGATCGAGGGTGCGTTGGCGTCGGACGGTGACGCCCGGGGCGGCGCGGTCGACGAGGAACGAGGCGGGCACGCCGTCGTGTTGTGCGCTGACCAGGAGCCACCGGGCGCCGCCCGCGTCCTGTACGGCGGTCTTGACGCCGTCGAGGACGAATTCGGCCCCGGATCCGTTTCCGTCGTGGGTGTGTGCGGTGGTGTTCACTCCGTCCAGGGACCAGGGGGACCTCGGTTCGGCGAACGCCCAGGTGGCGTACGACGATCCGGCGGCCAGGGCGGGCAGCACCTCGGAACGCAGTTCGGGCGAACCCGAGTCGGTGAGCGCCCTGCCGACGATCGCTGTAGGCGCGAAGGGGCCCCGCCCGAGAGCGCGGCCCATCTCCTCGGCCACGAGGGCGAGTTCGACCAGGCCCTGGCCGCTGCCGCCGAACTCCTCGGGCAGCCCGAGCCCCGGCCAGCCGAGGTCGGCGGTCAGCTGCCAGACCTCGGGGTCGACATCGGCGTCGTCGTCCTTGTCGCGGTCCATCCAGGCCCGGACGTGCTCGATCGGGGCCCGGTCCGACAGCAGGTCGCGCGAGGCCTCGCGCAGCATGCGCTGCTCTTCGCTGAGCTCGAAGTTCACCCGAACAAGGTATCCTCTATTCTCGATTTGGGCGAGATCACCGGCGGGATTCGCAGAGCCTTGTTGGCCTCAGGCTTATTTGAGTACTCTTAATTGCATGGTTGATGCCGTACTTCTCTCCGCGTGCCGCACCGCGATCGGAACCGCCCGACGGGGAACCCTGCGGGACACCAGCGCCTTCGATCTCGCCACCGTCGTCGTCCGTGAGGCCGTGCTCCGCAGCGGGCTGCCGCCGGAGACGATCGACGACGTCGTCCTCGGTGAGTCACTCGCCGGGGGCGGTGACATCGCCCGGTACGCGGCACTCCGGGCCGGGCTGACCCACGTACCGGGTCTCGCGCACAACCGGCACTGCGCCTCCGGGCTGGCGAGCGTGGCGACCGCCGCCGGGAGCGTACGGGCCGGGATGGACCGGGTCGTCGTCGCGGGCGGGACGCACTCGTCGTCCACGGCGCCCGTGTCCCGGTGGCGCACTCCCGGCACCGACGACTGGCAGGACCCCTGGATGGCGCCGACCCATGTGCCGACGCCCGAGGCCCCCAACGACGACATGGGCGTCCTCGTCGGCTGGAACACCGCCCGGCTGGCCGGCCTCACCCGCG
Source organism: Streptomyces geranii (assembly GCF_002954775.1). Classification (GTDB taxonomy): domain Bacteria; phylum Actinomycetota; class Actinomycetes; order Streptomycetales; family Streptomycetaceae; genus Streptomyces; species Streptomyces geranii. Next base: position 94,142 of record NZ_PJME01000018.1, on the reverse strand, counting down.
AGGAGATGGACGCGTGGGCGCTGCGCTCGCACGCGCGGGCGGTGCGGGCCATCGACGAGGGGCGGTTCACCGAGGAGATCGTGCCGGTGAAGGTCACCGGGCGGGACGGGGTGACGTCCGTCTTCGACACCGACGAGCACCCTCGGCGGGACACCAGTGCGGAGCGGCTGGCGGCGCTGAAGGTGCTGCACCCCGAGATCCCGGGCTTCTCCATCACCGCCGGGAACTCCAGCGGGGTCAACGACGGCGCGGCTGCGGTCGTCGTCGCCGGGTCGGACGTCGCCGCCGAACACGGGATTGTGCCGCTGGCGACCGTCCGGGCCTGGGCGAGCGTCGGAGTCGATCCGGTGGAGACGGGGTTGGCGCCGATCGCCGCGATCCGCAAGGCGCTCGGGCGGGCGGGGATCGGAGTGGGGGAGGTTGATCTGTTCGAGGTGAACGAGGCGTTCGCCGCGGTGGCTGTCGCTACGACTCGGGAGCTGGGGCTTGATCCGGAGCGGGTCAATCCCTTCGGGAGTGGGTGCAGTTTGGGGCATCCGATTGCCATGACCGGTACGCGGATGGTGGTGACGTTGGCGTATGAGTTGCGTCGGCGGGGTGGGGGGATCGCTGTGGCGGCGATGTGTGCGGGTGGGGGGATGGGGTCGGCTGTGGTTCTGACGGTGTGACAGCGCGGGCGCGGGAGGGGGTGGTGGGATTTCGCCGTGGGCGGGTGCGGGTTCGTCGTGGCTTGTCGCGCAGTTCCCCGCGCCCCTGAAAGTAGGCGGCTGCGCCGCCTCTTTCAGGAGCCCAGGTAGCGGTGTAGTAGCTCCGGGCCCGCCTCTGTTGCCGGGCCCGACCAAGCTGCTCGGCCTCGTTGGAGGATCAGGCAGTCGTCGGCGAAGTTCAGGGCCCTGGTGGCGAACTGCTCGATCATGATGACCGCCACGCCTGCCGCGCGGGCCCGGCGCAGGCTTTCGAAGACGACGTCGACCATCTTCGGGGCGAGGCCCAGGGAGAGTTCGTCGGCGATGACGAGTCGGGGGTCGATCATCAGGGCTCGGGCGAGGGACAGCATCTGTTGTTCGCCGCCGGAGAGTGTGCCCGCCTGCTGGCGCTGGCGGTCCCGCAGTGCGGGGAAGACGGTGAAGGCCCTGTCCACTGCCGCCGGTCTGCCGCGTCGGTCGCCGGTCGTCGCCATCCGCAGGTTTTCCATGACCGTCAGGGACGGGAACACGCCCCGGCCCTCCGGGAGATGGAGGACGCCCGCCCTGCGGATCGACTCGGGAGGCCTGCCGGTCAGGTCGTCGCCGTCGAGTACGACGGAGCCGCTGACCGGCGGTACCAGTCCCGAGAGGGCTCTGGCCAGGGTGCTCTTGCCCGCGCCGTTCGCGCCGAGTACCGCCAGTGCGGTGTTCGGGGCCACGCTGAAGGTCACGTCGCTCAGCGCCTGGGCGGTGCCGTACCGGACGGTCAGGTCCTGGACGGTCAGCAAGGGTGACGTCGTAACCGTCATGCCGTGGCCCTCTCCTCGTCCTGCCTGTCGTGCTCGACGTTTTCGTCGGGTCCGTCGTGCTCGTCCTCTTCCGTGCCCAGGTACGCCGCCCGAACCGCCGGATCCGCCCGCACCTCCGCCGGAGTGCCCGCGCTGATGCCGACGCCGAAGTCGAGGACATGGACGAAGTCGCTGATGCCCAGGACGAGTTCGACGTCGTGCTCGACCAGCAGCAGGGACACCCCGTGTTCGGCCACCAGGCCGGTGAGCGTGGCCGCCAACTCGTCCGTCTCCCGTGCGTCCAGCCCCGACGACGGCTCGTCCAGCAGGAGGACGTTCGGGTCGACGGCCAGCGCGCGGGCGATCTCCAACAGCCGGCCGGTGCCCAACGGCAGCCCCGCCACCGGGAGATGGACATACGGAGTCAGCCGCAGCGCCGCGAGGATCCCGTCGACCCGGCGGTCCTCCTCTGCGCCCGCCCGCCGGAAGCCGCCCGCGGTGACGAGGTCGGTCCAGATACGTCGGCGCGCGTGCCGCAACCGGTACGCCAGCACCACATGCTGACGTACCGTCAACCCCGGGAACAGCTCGGGGTGTTGAAAGGTCCGGGCCAGCCCGTGTCTCGCCCGCGCCTGCGCGCTCACCGAGGTGACATCGCGGCCGTCCATCAGCACCGCGCCCGAGCTGGGTCGCAACAGCCCCGACAGTACGGCGAACAGGGTGCTCTTGCCCGCCCCGTTGGGCCCGACCAGCCCCACCACCGCACCCGGCGGCACCGCCAGGTCCACCGAGTCGAGGGCGACGAGCCCGCCGAAGCGGACGGTCACGCCCCGGGCCTCGATGCGTGGTGGCGTCGTACCGGCGAGGGCGGTCATACGAGTTCTCCCTGGGGAGTCGGAGCCGAGGGCTTGTCGGCGGCCGGTGTGCGTCGGGTGCGCAACCAGCCGCTCACCGTGCGCAGTTGGCGGGCGTGCATGGCGAGTACGCCCTCGGGGTCGCGGGCCAGCATGACCGCGCCGAAGCCGAACATGATGACCGGGACCTCCGCCCAGCGCGTCGGCAGATACGTCTGGAACACACTCGGCAGCACGGCGAACGCCAGACCGGCGACGAGCGCGCCCACCACCGGCCGTGCCCCCACGGTGACCAGGACCGCAAGCCAGACCAGGCCGGTGAACGGGCTGAACGAGTCGGGCAGCGCCGACTGGTAGGCGAGTGCGAGGAAACCGCCGCCGACCGCGGCGACGAAGGTCGCGACGGCGGACACGAGCACCTTGACCGGTACGACGCCCAGACCGAGGGTGCGGGAGCCCGTCTCGCTCCAGCGGACCGCCGTCACGGCCAGGCCTGCCGTCGAGCGCCGCAGGTTCACGGCGAAGACGCCAAGTGCGCAGAAGACCGCGAGGGAGAGGAACGCGAACGTCCTGTTGTCCAGGGCCCATTCGGGGCGGGGCATGTAGATGCCCTGGCCCGAGTTGTAGAAGCGGTCCCGCATGAAGATCAGGTTCTGGGCGAGCAGACCGAAGGTCAGGGTCACCAGGGCGACGTACAGATTGCCCAGCCGGATCGTCAGCAGGCCGAGGACCACGCCCACCGGGACCACGCACACCGCGCTCACCAGCACCGCCGCCAGCGGGGGCCAGCCGGAGTTCGTGGCGAGGTCCGCCGCGAACAGGGCGCCGAGTCCCGCGAAGGTGATCTGGCACAGCCAGATCATGCCGCCCTCACCGGTGACGAGCGTGCAGGACAGGAGCGCCGTCGCCAGGGCGATGCCCGTCGCCACGAGGCCGGTCCAGAAGTCGTCGAGGATCAGGGGCAGGCAGGCGACTACGGCGATGGTCAGCAACGGGGCGACGTATCCCGAGCCGGTGGTGGCGGTGGGCGCCGTACCGCTCTCCGTGCGGATCGCGCGGTCCAGGACACCGCCCGTGGGCGCGTCGCCCGCCCGGCCGCGCAGGGCGTGCGCGAGCAGGAAGGCCAGCATGAACAGGAACGGCACGCTGGGCACGATCTGCGCCGACAGCGCGCTCTCCGGATCGAGATAGCGCTGGATCACGCTCGTGACGACGCCCATCGCCAGGGCCACCCCGACCGCCGTCGGCAGACTGCGCAACCGGGCCGCGACCACCGCCGCGAAGGCCGCCGCCATCAGGAAGGTCATGCCCTCCACCGAGAGTCCGGCGGTCGGTGCCACCAGTACGCCGGCCAGTCCCGCAAGGAGCGCGCTGAACGCCCACACGCCGAGGGACACCCGCGCCGGGCTCACCCCCGACATCGCGGTGAGGGCGGGGGAGTCGACCAGCGCGCGGACCCTCAGCCCGGTGTCGGTGAACCGCAGCAGCGCGGTGCCGACGAGCAGGACCAGGGCCAGTCCGGCGTACGTGATCAGCTGGTTCGCGTCGACGACCGTGCCGAACGGCCGGTACACCGCGACCGGTTGGGGCGCGAGGCCCGGAGCGGTGACGTTCACCAGCTGCCCTAGGGCCAGGTTGACGAGGGGCGGCAGCGCGACCGACAGGCCGATCGTGGCGGCGATCTTCACGAGTGGCGAGCGCTGCCGCAGATGGCGGAAGAGCACCGCGTACAGCAGCACGCCCAGCGCCGGGCCGAACAGGCCGATCGCCACGACGGCCGCCAGCGGCAGCGGCCAGCCCTGCTCGATGTGGAGGAAGTAGTAGAAGCGGGCGACGGCGAACGCCATGGCGCCGAACGCGAAGTTGAAGACGCCCGACGACACATGGGTGACGACGAGCGAGGCGGCGGCGATGGCGTAGATGGCCCCGAGGGCGAGGCCCGCGACGACGTAGGAGAGCAACGACGGCCTCCTGGAAGGGTGATGCCCGGGAGAGCGGACATCGATTAAAGTGCGCTCATATAGCGTTCTCGTCAACCCTGAAGGGCGATATCGCCGCTTCAACCGGTGACAAAGGATACTTAATATGCTGCACTGTGCCTCGCGGACCCCTGCCTGAGGAGTGCACATGAGAAGAGTCAGTGCCATCGCCACCTGGACCGGCGCCGCGGTACTCCTGCTCGCCGGGTGCGGCAGCGGCGGTTCCAGCGGGGTGGACAACACGAGCGGGCCGGTCAAGGTCGGCGTCCTGACCGCGCTGAGCGGCGCGGCCGGTGCCCACTACGCCGGTACGGAGAGCGGCGTCGAGGCCCGCTTCGCGGCCTACAAGGCGGCCGGCGGCAAGTGCGCCTCGCGCGGCTTCGACGTGGTCATGGCCGACGACCAGTCCACCCCGCAGGGCGCGCTCACCGCCGCCCAGCGCCTGGTGCAGCAGGAACACGTGTACGCCGTACTGCCCGTGAGCACCTACTTCTACGGCGCCGGGCAGTACGCCGGTACGGGGGCCGGCGGGACGCCGTTCCTCGGGGGCGCGTTCGACGGCGGCGAGCAGTGGTTCAACCCGAAGTACGACAACCTCTTCCCGGCGATGTCCGGCACCGACTACGACCGGACCGCGACCACCCTGGGCGCGTACTGGAAGAAGCTCGGCGGCACCAAGGTCGCCGTCGTCTCCTCCAACACCCCGAGCGCCGCCAAGGCCGCCGAGGGAGCCGCGCTGTCGGCGGAACACGCGGGACTCGCCCGTGGCTACGTCAACGAACGCGTCCCCTTCGGGAGCAGCGACGTAGGCGCGATCGTCCTCGGCATCAAGAAGTCCGGCGCCGACGTGCTGTACGCCCCGGTGATCCCCGAGACCGGCTTCGCGCTCGCCACCGGGCTGCGCCGGGCCGGCGTACAGATGAAGTCGGTGCTCCTGGCCACCGGTTACGGCGCCGACCTGCTCAAGTCGCCGCCCACGCTGAAGGTCGCGCAGGGCGTCGGCTTCATGACGTCGTACTCACCTGTCGAGATGAACACCGAGGCCACCCGCACCTGGTCCGCCGCCCTGAAGAAGTACGCCAAGTCGGAGTCCGGCATACCGTCGTTCTCCCAGGCCGTCGGCTGGATCAGCGCCGACCTGCTCATCTACGGCCTGGAGAAGGCGGGTTGCACCGCGAGCCAGGAGAAACTGATGACCGCCCTGCGCGCCGACAAGAGCTGGACGGCGGGAGGCCTCTTCCCGAAGCCCACCGACTTCGCCAACAAGGGGACGTACTCGGTAGGGGGCCCCGGCGACTGCACCTTCATCTCCATCCTGCGCGACGAGAAGTTCGTCCCGGACCCGCAGGGCTCACCGGCGTGCGGAGAGCAGATCCCCGGCGTGAAGGTAACGGTCAGCTAGAACCGCCCTGAGGGGAGCGCCCCGAAAGGGGCGCGGGGAACTGCGCGACCAGCCCCCACCAACCCGCGGTCAAAACACAACCGCACCCCCCGAACCCCTACCGAGCCGCCCAGCAAACCGCCTTCGTCTGCAGATACTCCTCCAACCCGAACTCCCCCCACTCCCGCCCCAGCCCACTCTGCTTGTACCCACCAAAGGCGACCCGCGGATTGACCCCCGCACTACCCCCGTTGACAGCCACGCCACCCGCCCGAACCCGCGCCGCGATCGCAAGCGCGGCCACAGGATCCCCGCTCCACACAGCCGCAGCGAGCCCGTACGGACTGTCGTTCGCGATCCGCACCGCCTCCTCGTCGTCCGTGAACGGGATGACGACACCGACCGGCCCGAAGAACTCCGTACGCGCGATGGTCATCGAGTTGTCGACGCCGGTGAAGAGGGTGGGTTCCACGTACCAGCCACGGTCGAGGCCCGCAGGGCGCCTGCCGCCGAGGACGAGCAGGGCCCCCTCCTCCTCGCCGATCCGGATCAGCTTCTCCACTTTGTCCCGCTGGGCCTCGCTGATCAACGGGCCCATGGTGGTGGCCGCTTCGGCGGGGTCGCCGACCTTCACTGCGGCGAGGGCCGCGCTCAGCCGCGCGACGAACTCGTCGTGGACGGACTCGTGCACGAGGGTGCGGGTCAGGAGCGAGCAGCCCTGGCCCGCGTGGGTGGTCATGCCGATCAGCGCGGAGCGTACCGCGCCGTCGAGGTCGCCGTCGGCGCGGACGATGTTGGCCGACTTGCCGCCGAGTTCGAGGACGACCTTCTTGAGGGAGGCGGCTGCCTGGACGTACACCGTGCGGCCGACCGTGTCCGAGCCGGTGAAGCTGACCAGGTCCACCATCGGGTGGGTGGTCAGCTCGCGGCCCGCCTCGACGTCGCCGGTCACGATGTTCAGTACGCCCGGGGGCAGTCCGGCCGCGTCGGCGAAGTCGCCGATGAGGAGGGACTCCAGGGGGGTCGCGGGCGCCGGTTTGAGTACGGCGGTGCAGCCCGCCGCGAGGGCCGGGATCACCTTCATCATGCTGAGGAAGAAGGGGAAGTTGTAGGCGGAGATCAGGGCGCACACGCCGAACGGCTCGCGGCGCAGCACCCCTTGGGAGATGCCGACGCCCGGCGCGACCGTCGGTTCCAGCGGGCGCTCCCAGGCGAAGGCCGGCATCACCCGCTCCGCCATGTCGCGCAGATGCGTCACCGGCACCCGGGTCTGCAGACTCTCCGCGAGCGCCCTGACCGACCCCGCCTCGGCGATGTTGACGGCGACGAGGTCCGGGAGCCGGCGCTCCATCTCCTCGGCCATCCGCAGCAGTACCGCAGCCCGCTCGGCGGGCTTCAGTCGGGGCCACGGACCCTCGTCGAAGGCCCGGCGGGCCGCCTCGACGGCACGGCGCACGTCGGCGGGGGAGGACTGGGGGACCTCGGCGATCGGTTCCTCCGTCGCCGGATTGCGTACGACGAGGGAGGTCTCCGAGTCGCCGTCCGTGCGGCGCCCGTCGACGTAGAGCTGCGAGGAGAACGAGTAGGCCGTCGTCATGGAGTTGAGTGTACTTAATTGGATGCGGGAGGGAAGGGGGTGCGTTGATCGTCCCTGGGTCAGTCAAATGTCAGGCGTTCTTGACGTGATGCACCCCGCTAATCGGTGCGCTGAATCGTTGACTAGACCGATCGGTACAGGTAACTTCGGCCTCATCCGCGGGGTGGATTCTGCGCGAACGACGAGGTTCGAAAGAGGTACCGCCTGTGTTCAAGGAATTTGTCGTCTCCGGTGACTCGCACATCATCGAGCCGGTCGATCTCTTCAAGACCCGGCTCCCCAAGAATCTGCGTGAACGGGCCCTCTGGGAAGAGGAGTTCACGCTCGACGAGCCGATCGTGCCGGGCGGGCACACGGAGTTCAAGAAACTGCACACCATCGGCTTCGACGGCTGGACGATCTCCAAGTACCGCCAGACCGGCGGGGAGACCCCGGACGGCGACCCCGAGCACATCCTCCGGGACATGAACATCGACGGCGTCGACGCCTCGGTGATGTTCCCGAACCTCTCGCTGTTCGTCCTGTTCACCGACGACCACGAACTGTCCATGGCGCACGCCCGCGTCTGGAACGACTACCTGGTCGAGCGCTACCTCCCCTACAAGGACCGGCTGCGCCCGACGGCCGCGATCCCGCTGACGAACGTGCCCGAGGCCGTCGCGGAGATCGAGCGGATCGCGCGGCTGGGACTCGGCGCGATCCTCATTCCGGAGATCCCGCCGCTGCCGTACTACGCCCGGGAGTACGACCCGGTCTGGGCAGCCGCGCAGGCGCACGGGCTGCCGGTCTTCATCCACGTCGCCACGGGCGGGGTGAAGGTCAAGGAAGAGGTGTCCGAGACGGCGGTCACCGTGCGGGGCCTGATGAACGCCATGAACATGGGCAAGGGCAACCTGACCGACGAGATGGTGACCGGCCGGACCATGGGCTTCGCGGTCGGCTCGGCCGTCGCCGGCCCGCAGGGCATCATCGCCAGCCTCGTCGGCGGCGGGGTGTGCGAGCGCTTCCCCGACCTGCACTTCAACCTGATCGAGTACACGGCCGGCTGGCTGGTCTCCTTCATGGGCTACATGGACAAGGCGTGGAAGACCGGCACCGGCCAGGACCCCGACTGGTGGCTCGGCTTCTGGGACGACAACCGCCCCCCGACCGAGCAGTCCTCCATGGGCCGCCTCTTCGCGATCAACGACAAGTGGCCCTACCCGCTCAAGCCCACCGACTACGTCCGCCGCCAGATCCACGTGCAGTTCGCGGACGACCCGACCGCCGTCAAGGCCCGCCACATCACCGGCCTCTCCACGGTCATCTGGGGCAACGACTACCCCCACGCCGAGGGCACCTTCCGCGACAGCGCCGAGTGCATCGCGGAGAACTTCGAGGACGTCAACGACGAGGACCGCGCAGCCATCCTCGGCGGCACGCTCGCCGACGTCGTCCACTTCGACAAGAGCAAGAAGCTCGCGCCGCTGCCCCAGGACGCCTGAGCCACGACCGCGCGACGGACCGGCCCCGGAGCAGCCACGCTCCGGGGCCGGTCGCTTCCGTACCGCCCGGGTCAGGCGGGTTCCGTCACGTCCGGCACCGCGCCGATCAGGGCGAGGGCGGCCCGGCCGTACGCCGCCCGCCGCTTGTGCCCGACCAGGAAACTCGGCGGCGCGAAATAGCCGACGTCGCGGGGGAGCGAGCCGGCCCGGCGGGCGAGGGTGTCCTTGGCCTCGGCGGTCGTCCCGCAGACGGCGATCTCGGCGACCATCTCGTCGGTGACCGCCCGCGCCATGGCATCGGTGTCGCCCGCCCGGAACGCGGTACGCAGCTCGGCGACCGGCCCCTCCCAGCCGTGGTGGGCCACATAGGGGTCGTACGTCTTCACCGTGAGGTAGAAGGCGATCATCCGGCGGGCGTCGGCGACGGCCCGCTCGGGCGCGGCGTCGTCGACCGCCGTGATGATCCAGCCGTGTTCGAGGAAACGGGCCTCCGGATCGCCGCCGCTCGCGCCGCGCGCCACCGAGGGCCGTACGACGTCGTTCCACCAGGAGGCGGTGAACAGTCCGTGCCCCACCACACCGTCGGCGACCCGCCCCGCCGTGGCCGCCATCCCGGAGTTGAACGCGGCGAGCAGGACGGGGATGTCGAGTCGGCCGAGCACCGGGGCCCGGACGTCGGCGTCGATGCCGTAGAACTCGCCGGAGTAGCGGACCCGCTCGCCGTTCTCCGCGTGCAGCCAGGCCCGTACCGCGCCGACGGTCTCGGCGATCCGGGCCACGGGACGCTCGCCGGGTACGCCCAGCCAGTCCCGGTTGATCTTGAACGCCGCGCTGCCCAGCCCCAGGAACAGCCGGCCCGGCGCCTGGGCGTGCAACTGGCGCAGCGCTGTGGCGTGGGCGTAGGGGGTGCGGGCGAAGGCGTAGGCGATGGCGGGGCCCGCGAGGGCGTGCTCGGTGTTCGCCACGATGTCGGCCACGGTGAGGTAGGCGTCGTGGTCGACGAACTCCCCGGCGCAGAAGGCGCCGACCCCGGCCTGCTCGGCCTCCCGTGCGACGTCCCGGCCGGGCCAGGGCATGCCGAACAGCATAGGGAGCCTCCCCCTCGTAGTGCCGATGAACCTCAAGAGCGGTCTATAAAGTGCACTCTTTTAAAGCAGGCTAGGGGAGTGTCAGCGCAGTGTCCACTGCCTCCGGGGCACTTCCGCGCGGTCGACCTCGGCCTTCCCGATCGGATTGCCGATCTGCGTGTACGCCAGTCCGGTGCGCAGGGCCTGGGTGCGCGTCGAGTCGAGGGACTCCCAGATCGCCCGGACCGTGCCCTGGATGGCGGCGGGCGGCTTGGCGGCGATGATGCGCGCGATGTCGTCGGCGCGGGCCCACAGCTCCTCGCGCGGCAGCACCTCGCTGACCAGGCCGATCTGCAGGGCGCGGGCGGCCGACACCCGCTCGTCCAGGCCGAGCAGGGCGATGCGCAGGGCCTCGCCCAGGGGGATGCGGCGGGCCAGGCCGATCGGCTCCAGGGCGGCGGTGAGGCCGTAGCTGACATGCGGATCGAAGAAGGTGGCGTCCTCGGAGCAGATCAGGATGTCGGCCTCGTTCAGCCAGTAGAAGGCGCCGCCGGCCGCCATCCCGTGCACCGCGCAGACCAGGGGTTTCCACACCTGGTTGAGCTTCGGCGAGAGGTACTCGCCGGGGTCGGTCTGCGACCAGACGTTGGGGTGGCGGTCGATGCCCTCCTTGACGTCCATGCCCGTGCAGAAGGCCCGCTCGCCCGCGCCCCGCAACACGACGACGTGCACGTCGTCGTCCGTTTTCACGGTCTGCCAGACGGTCGCGAACTCCTCCAGCATCTCCTGGTTGAAGCCGTTCATGACCTCGGGCCGGTTCAGGGTGATCGTGGCGACATGGTCGGCCACCTCGAACAGGACGGTCTTGAGTTCCATCCGGCACTCCGCTCGTGACGCTGCTTGGTCCGTCATCTCGACGTGATCGAGGTAAGTAGTATACTTTTTTATGGTCTTCGGGCGCCGGAACGGAACAAGATCCGCGGAGGAAGCTGCGATGAGGCCACGTGTGGGGCAGATGCTCGCCAGTTCGGTCGACACGACGGCGGTGATCGTCGTTCGATGCCCGGACAGCGAGTTGGACATCACCTGCGGCGGTGCGGCCATGGCCGAGGCGAACGGGCCGGGACCCGCCGCCACCGGCACCGCCGACCCCGACCAGATGGGCGGTTCCCTGCTGGGCAAGCGGTACGCCGACGACGAACTCGGCCTGGAACTGCTCTGCACGAAACCGGGACAGGGCACGCTGGCACTGAACGGCGTACCGCTGCCACTGAAGAGTCCCAAGCCGCTCCCGGCCTCGGACTGACGGGCGGGGAAGCGGAACCCATGAACATATCGATGCTGCTGGACATGGCCGCCGAGGGCTTCGGCGACCGGATCGTGATCGGCCGCACGGACGACGGCCTGACCGCCCCACGTCTGCGCGAACTGGCCGCCGGCGGAGCCGGGTCGGTGCGCGCGGCCGAGGCCGACGCGATCGTCTACCTGGCGGTGAACGGCCCGGCCCTCCCGGTCGCCCTGTTCGCCGCAGCCCGCGCCGGAGTCCCACTGATCCCGGTCAACTACCGCCTCGGCGAAGCCCAGTTGGCCGCCCTGCTGTCCAACCACCCCCGCGCCCTGGGCATCGCCGACGAGGAACACGGCGAGGCACTGCGCAGGGCGGGACTGGCGGTACGGAGCCCGGCCGAGTGGCTCAAGGAGGCAGCGGAGGCGACCGCCTCCCCGGAGGACGAGGACCCGGCGTCGCCGCCCGGCTCCCCGGCGGTCCTCATCTACACGAGCGGCACGACGTCGACCCCGAAGGGCGTCGTCCTGCGCCACCACAACCTCGTGTCGTACGTACTCGGCACGGTGGAGTTCGCCGGCGCGGGCCCGGAGGAAGCGGCCCTCGTGAGCGTGCCGCCCTACCACATCGCCGCCGTCTCCAACATCCTCACCAACCTCTACGCCGGGCGCCGCGCCCTGTGCCTCGACCAGTTCACCCCGGAGTCCTGGCTGGACCTCGTACGCCGACAGGGCATCACCAACGCGATGGTGGTGCCCACGATGCTCGCCCGGATCATGGACACGGACGGCCTCGACCGGTCGGTGCCCTCGCTTCGCGCGCTCGCGTACGGCGGCGCCCGGATGCCCGTACGGGTGATCGAGACCGCGCTGCGCACCTGGCCGCACATCGACTTCGTGAACGCCTACGGGCTGACGGAGACCTCGTCCACGATCACCATCCTGGGCCCGCAGGAGCACCGTACGGCCGTCGCGAGCGACGATCCCGCCGTACGGGCCCGGCTCGGGTCGGCCGGACTGCCGGTGCCGGGCGTCGAGTTGGAGGTCCGGGACGCGTACGGCGCGGTGGCGGCGCCCGGCGAGACCGGGCAGATCTGGGTGCGCGGCGAGCAGGTCTCGGGGGAGTACGCCGGTCAGGGCTCGGCGGTCGACGAGCGCGGCTTCTTCCACACCCGCGACCAGGGCAGGGTCGACGCCGACGGCTATCTCCACATCGAGGGCAGGGCCGACGACACGATCATCCGGGGCGCCGAGAACATCGCGCCCGCCGAGATCGAGGACGTCCTGCTGTGCCACCCGGACGTGCTGGACGCGGTCGTCGTCGGCGTCCCGGACGAGGAGTGGGGCCAGCGGATCGAGGCCGTGGTCGTGGTCCGCGACGGCGCCGAGATCGACGCCGGGGAGTTGCGCGCGCAGGTACGCGGCACGCTGCGCGGCTCGAAGACGCCTGAGCGCATCACCCGCTGGCCCGAACTGCCCCGTACCCCGACAGGCAAGCTCGTCCGCCGGGACATCGTGGCGGCGCTGACCGCCGAGACCGTCGGCCGACAGGGATGAGAGACCGGTCCATGAGCACCGTCGCCAACAGCACTGACCCCATACCGGAGTTGACGCGGCGCACGGCCGCCGCGCTGCGCTCCTGGGCCCCCGAGGGCACGGTGAGGTCGGTCGAGCCGCTCACCGGCGGCACGTCGAGCCTCACCTACGTGGCCGAACTGTCCGGCGTCCCCGCCGAACACGAGCGCGTGGTCCTCAAGGTGGCCCCGCCCGGCCTGGAACCGGTCCGCAACCGCGACGTACTGCGCCAGGCGCGGCTGATGCAGGTACTGGCGGGCGTACCCGGCGTACGGGTACCGCAGGTGCTGTTCTGGGAGAAGGGCACCCCGCCGGTCCATCAGCCGTTCGTGGCCATGGAGTTGGTGCCCGGGGACTGTGTGGAGCCGATACTGGTCCCGCGCGGCACCCTGCCCCCGGCCCAGGTACGGGCCCGCGCCCTCGACGCGGCCCGCATGCTGGCCCACCTGCACCGGGCCGACCCCAAGCGAACTCCCCTGGCGGTGGAGCCGGTTGTCACCCCGGGCGCCGAAATAGACCGCTGGACAAGGGCGTTCACGACGGTCCCCGAGGACCTCCGCACCGGCTACGAGAAGGTGGCGGAACGTCTGCGCGAGACGATGCCACCGGCGATGATGCCGGCGTTCACCCACGGCGACTACCGCCTGGGGAACACCCTGTGCGACACGGACTCGGTCAACGCGGTGATCGACTGGGAGATCTGGGCACTGGGCGACCCCCGGGTCGACATCACCTGGCTGACCTTCTTCACGGACGAGGCCCACCACCCGGCATCCCCGTCGAACGAACCGACGGGAATGCCCACCAAGGCCGAACTCATCGACGTGTACGAGGAGACCCGAGGCGAACGCCTCCCGGACCTGCGGTGGTTCGAGGCCCTGACGAAGTACAAGGAGTCGGCGGCAACGGCCCTGTTGATCAAGCGGGGCAGAAAAGCAGCCCACTTGACCGACATGCACCAGCGAATGCTCCCAGCACTCCCGGTACTTCTGAACGAGGCTTCACACCTGCTCGCCTAGGGGCGCGGGGGAACTGCGCGACCGGCCCCCACCGACCGCAGGACTCAATACAACCCACCATCGACCCGAATCAAGGCGCCGGTCGTATAGCTGGAAGCGTCACTCGCAAGATAGAGCGCCGTCCCGACGATCTCCTCCGGCCGCCCAGGCCGCCCCACCGCACTACGAGTGACCTGCCGCTTCTCCTCGGACCACGCCTTGGAGACATCCGTCAGAAACGGCCCCGCCGAGATCGTATTGACGCGCACCGTAGGCCCGTACTCCAAGGCGAACACAGTGGTCAGCGCGTTCAACGCGGCCTTCGCCCCCGCATACGGCCCGAACCGAGGCTGAGGGAACAACGCCCCCGACGACGAGACGTTGATGATCGACCCCCCACCCCCCTCGGCCATCCGCTCCCCGACCAACGAGGCAAGCCGAAAAGGCCCTTTGAAGTTGACCCCGATGACCTTGTCGAACAGTTCCTCACTGGTCCCGGCGGAAGACGGCGCCAGAGGCGACATCCCCGCGTTGTTGACGAGGACGTCGACCTTCCCGAACTCCCCGTACGCCGCGTCGACCAGCAGCCCGAGGTCCCCCCAGTGCCCCACATGCGCGGCGACCGGGAAAGCGCGCCGCCCCAACTCACGTACCTCCGAGGCCACCGCCTCGCACGCGTCCATCTTCCGGCTGGCGATCACCACATCGGCCCCGGCGGCGGCGAAGGCCAGCACCATCTCGCGCCCCAGCCCCCGGCTGCCGCCGGTGACGAGCGCGACCTTGCCGGTCAGGTCGAACAGACCATCGCTCATATGTCCGCCCGCCCCGCCAGGTTCTCGTCCTCCACGATGTGCGCGTACCGCTTACGCGCGGCCTCCCGCTTCGGCGGAATGTGCTCGCTCGGGAACAGCCCCTCCGCCGGCCGGTAGTTCCTCAGCAGTCCCTTGGCGATCGTCGTCCGGTGCACCTCGGTGGGCCCGTCCGCGAGGGCCAGGTTCGGTGCGGCCATCCACCACTTGGCGAGCGGCAGTTCGTTCGTCGTGCCGAGCGAGCCGTGCACATGCAGGGCCCGTTGGATGACGTCGTGCAGCACCTTCGCCGTCTGGACCTTGCACATCGCGATCTGCGTACGGGCTGCGCCGTGCGGCTGCGTGTCGATGATCCACGCGGTGTGCAGCACGAGCAGCCGGAACTGCTGCAACTCCACCCAGGAGTCCGCGATGAACTGCTGCACCGCCTGCTTCTCCGCGAGCAGCGCGCCCTGCGTACGCCGGGACAGCGCCCGCTCGCACATCATGTCGAAGGCACGTGTGCACTTGCCGACCGTACGCATCGCGTGATGCACCCGGCCCCCGCCGAGTCGCGCCTGCGCGACCTTGAAGCCTTCGCCCGGGCCGCCGAGCATGGCGTCGAGGGGGACGCGGACCTGGTCGTAGCGGATGTAGGCGTGGATGCCCTCGTCGAGGTTGTCGCGCTCGTCCATCGTGCCGACGTTGCGCCTGATCTCGATGCCCGGGGTCTCGGCGGGCACGATGAACATCGACATCCGGGCGTGCGGCGGCGCGTCCGGGTCGGTGACGGCCATGACGATGAGGAAGGCCGCGTACCGGGCGTTGGACGAGAACCACTTCTCCCCGTCGATGACCCACTCGTCGCCGTCGCGCCGGGCGCGGCAGACGAACTCCTTGGGGTCGGCGCCGGCCTGCGGCTCGGTCATCGAGAACGTGGAGACGATGTCGCCGTCGAGCAGGGGGCGCAGATAGCGGGCCTTCTGCTCCTCCGTGCCGAACATGGCGAGGATCTCGGCGTTCCCGGTGTCCGGGGCGGCGGTGCCGAAGACGGTCGGGGCCCAGTAGGAGCGGCCCAGGATCTCGTTGAGGTACGCGAGTTTGACCTGGCCATACCCCGCGCCGCCCAGCTCGGGGCCGAGATGGCAGGCCCACAGGCCCTGCTCGCGGACCTGGTCCTGGAGAGGCCGCAGGATCGCGCGGGCCTTCTCGTTGCGGGTGTCGTACGGGTCGCCCCCATGGGGGAACAGGAGGTCGAGCGGCTCGACCTCCTCGCGTACGAAGGTCGTCGCCCAGTCCAGCTTGGCCTGGAAATCGGGTTCGATCGAGAAATCCAGCATGACGAAAACAGTATACTTTTTACGGCCCTCGGTCCATACTGAAGCCCGTTCTTCGCTGATTGGGTATGCGCAATAGGGTTCTTGGGTGTCAAGGAGCGTTCAGGCTCGGAGGAGTTGGTCCGATGCAGAGGCCCATGGAAGGTGTGCGGGTCCTTGAGGTCGCACAGTTCACCTTCGTCCCGGCGGCGGGCGCCGTGCTCGCGGACTGGGGCGCCGACGTGATCAAGGTCGAGCACGCCGAACGGGGTGACGGCCAGCGCGGTCTGGTGCGTGTTCTCGGGTACGAGGCCGTCAGCAAGGGTTCGTCGTTCTTCCCGATCATGGAGGGGCCCAACCGCGGCAAACGCAGCGTCGGCCTCGCCCTGGAGAAGCCGTCCGCGCGCCGGGTGCTGGACGAACTGATCCGCACGAGCGACGTGTTCCTGACGAACTTCCTGCCCGGCGCGCGGGCCAAGCTGCGCATCGACGTCGAGGACGTCCGGGCCGTCAACCCCGACATCATCTACGTCCGGGGCAGCGGCTTCGGCGCCCGTGGCGAGGAGGCGGGCAAGGGCGGCTACGACAGCACCGCCTTCTGGGCGCGCGGTGGCAGCGCCGCCGGTGTCACCCCGCCCGGCGCGGACCGGATGAGCCGGATGCCCGCCGGTGCGTACGGCGACTCGATGGGCGGCATGACCATCGCCGGAGGCATCGCCGCCGCTCTCTACTCCCGCGCCACCACCGGTGAACCCTCCGTCGTGGACGTGTCGTTGATCGGTGTCGGCGCCTGGGCGACGCAGTTCACGGTCAACATGGCGCTGATGAACAACGGTCCGCTGCCGGTGAACACCCCGCCCCGGTACGGCTCGGCCACCAACCCTCTCATCGGCGCCTACCGCACCTCGGACGGCCGCTGGATCGAGCTGTCGATGCTCCAACCCGGCCGCTACTGGGCCGAGTTCTGCAAGCTGGCCGGGCGCGAGGAACTCGCCCGTGACGAACGCTTCGACAGCACCGAGAAGTTGATGGCGAACGCCGCCGACGCCGCCGAGATCGTCGCCGGGCTCATCGCGTCCCGCCCGTACGAGGAGTGGGTCGAGATCCTCTCCCGGGGAGAGGGGCAGTGGGCGGCCGTGCAGAGTGCCTGGGAGGTCGGCCAGGACCCCGCGCTGCGCGCCAACGGTCTGATCGCGCCGGTCGTGGACGCCGACGGGGTCGAGCGTGAACTCATCGCCAATCCCGTCCAGTTCGACGAGACGCCGGCCGTGCTGACCCGGGCGCCCCAGTTCGCGGAGCACACCGACGACGTCCTGCGCTCGCTCGGCCTCGGCGAGGAGGAGCTGATCCAGCTCAAGATCGAGGGCGCGGCGACCTGAACGCCCGTACCGCGCGACCGATGGACGACGTGACGAACGTACGACGAGAGGAGCCGTGATGAGTACGACGCTCGAACCCGACGGAACCCACGACGGAGTGCCCGCCTACCACTTCGACAACCGGCTCAGCGGGCCGGTCCTCAGCCATCAGCGGCGCTGGGACGAACTGGCCGGCACCCACTCGGGGTTTCGCAGCACCATCGCGCAGGGGTACTGGGTCGTCACCGAGAGCGAGGCGATCCAGCGGGCGCTCCAGGACTGGCGGACGTTCTCCAGTGAGTCGGTGACGGTCCTCAACCCGAATCCGAAGTTCCTGTGGATTCCGGAGATGCTGGACCCGCCCCACCACACCGAGTGGCGGCGGCTGCTGGGCAAGCACTTCTCGCCGAAGGCCGCCGCCGCCGACGAGCCCAAGTTCCGCAGGATCGCCGGCGAACTCATCGACGGTCTGAAGGACGCCGGAAGCGCCGATGTCCTCGACGCCTTCGCCCGCCAGTACCCGACCCGGATCTTCATGGACCTGATGGGTCTGCCCGAGGAGGACCTCGGCCAGTTCCTCCACTGGACCCACGATCTGCTGCATCTCACCTACAGCGAAGACCCCCAAGGACAGCGGCAGTTGGCGGCCATGACCGCCGTGTCGCAGTACTTCGAGGAGCAGATCGCCCTGCGCCGCGAGGCCCCCCGCGACGACCTGCTGTCACAGGCGATGACCTGGACGATCGACGGCGAGAAGATCAGCGACCGGGACATGCACGCGTTCTGCGTCCTGTTCTTCCAGGCCGGCTTCGACACCGTGCCGATCTCGGTCGGCTGGTCGTTCTACCACTTCGCCACCCACCCCGAGCAGCGCAAGGCGATCGTCGCCAACCCCGCGCTCATCTCCACGGCCGTCGAGGAGATCCTGCGCGTGTACTCGCCCGTCGTGCCCGCCCGCAAGGCCACCCGGGACGTCGAGATCGGCGGCTGCCCGGTCCGGTCCGGCGACATGGTGATGCTCCCGGTCGCCGTCACCAACCGCGACCCCGGACGGTACGACAACCCGCTGGAGGTCGACCTGCACCGCGAGACCACCAACCACATCGCCTTCGGCTCCGGCCCGCACCGCTGCCTCGGCTCGCACCTCGCCCGCCTCGAACTCAACGTGGCGATCGAGGAGTGGCACCGGCGCATCCCCGACTACGAGATCGAGCCCGGCCAGAGCCTCGAAGCGCACGGCAACATGTACGGCGTCAAGCAGTTGCGGCTCACCTGGTGAGCGGCGCGACGGACAGCCCGCTCGCCGCGGCCGACCTCTACCACACGGGGATCGTGGTCCGGGACGTCGACGGGTGGAAGGCCCGGCTGACCGAGGTCGCGGGCTACCGCTGGACCGAGACCATGACCGCCGAACTGCCGGTGCGCATGGCCGATGGCGAAAGGGTGCTCAGCCTCCGCTGGACCTACTCGCTCGACGCCCCGCACATCGAACTCGCCCAGGAGATCCCGGGCACACCCTGGACGGCGACCGGGCACATGGCGACCCACCATCTCGGCTACTTCTGCGACGACCTCCCGACGACGTCCAAGCGGCTGACGGAAGCGGGCTTCGAGCTGGAGGCCTGCGCGGTCCCCGACGGTACGCTCTCGATCTTTGCGTACCACCTGGCGCCGTCGGGCCTGCGCATCGAGATCGTAGACCGCGCCCGGATGCCGGACTTCGCCGAGTACCTGCGGTCGAAGACACCCCACAGGGACGGATGAACCACCCGTGGCACCGACGTTCACCACCACCGACACCACCTTCGCCACTTTCGACGAGGAGCAGGAGGAGCTTCGTTCGACGCTGCGCCGCTTCCTCGCGGACAAGGCGCCGAGCGAGGCGGTACGCCGCTCGATGGAGTCCGAGCAGGGTCACGATCCGGCGCTCTGGCGGCAGATGGCGGACCAACTCGGCCTGCACGGCCTCGCGTTGCCGGAGGAGTACGGCGGATCGGGCGGCGGCCCGGTCGAGTTGGGCATCGTCATGGAGGAACTGGGGCGGACCCTGCTGCCCTCCCCGTACTTCGCCACCGTCGCCCTCGCGGGCCAGGCCCTCGCCGCGTCCGGCGACGACTCGGCGAAGGCCCGCTGGCTGCCCGGCATCGCCGACGGCTCGCTGACCGGCACCCTCGCGCTCGCCGAGGCGGGCGGGTCGTGGCGCGTCGAGGACGTCGCGGCCTCGGCGACCGCCGACGCGGCGCACTGGCGGGTGTCGGGCACCAAGATGTTCGTGATCGACGGCCACAGCGCCGACCTGCTCCTGATCGTGGCCCGCGCGGACACCGGCCCCGGTCTGTTCGCCGTCGACGGCACCGCGCCCGGGGTCACCCGCACCCGGCTGGAGACGCTCGACCCGACCCGACGCCTGGCCCGGATCGACCTCGACGGCGCGCTCGCCGTGCGGGTGGGCCCACCGGGCGACGCCACCGAGTACCTCCGTACGGTCGTCGACCGCGTGGTCGTCGCGCTGGCCGCCGAACAGGTCGGCGGGGCGCAGGCCTGCCTGGACGCCTCGGTGGAGTACGCCAAGGTCCGGATCCAGTTCGGGCGTCCCATCGGGTCGTTCCAGGCGGTCAAGCACAAGTGCGCCGACACACTGCTCCAGGTCGAGGCCGCCCGCTCGGCCGCCTACCGCGCGCTGGCCGTGGCCGCCGGGGAACCGGCCGAACTGCCGGTGTCCGCCGCGCTCGCCGCCGCCTACTGCGCCAACGCCTTCACTCATGCGGCCAAGGAGAACATCCAGCTCCACGGCGGCATCGGCTACACGTGGGAGCACGACGCGCATCTGTATCTGAAGCGCGCGAAGTCGTCGGAGCAGCTCTTCGGCAGCCCGGCCGAGCACCGGGCCCGGCTGGCCGACCTGGCCGGCATCTGACCCCCCTTCAGGAAAGGCTGCTCCGTGGGAATTCGCGACCGCCTGTCCCGGCTGCTGACCGAGGCACCCGCCGACGCCGAGGCGATCGAGTACGAGGGCGACTGGTGGACCTGGGGCCAACTCCAGGACACCGCGCGCGGCGTGGTCGACGCGCTCGACGCGCTCGGGCTGCCCGTCGGCGCCCGCGTCGGTGTCGTTCTGGAGAACCGGCCCGAGCAAGTGGCCGTGGTCGCCGCGGTGATCGGCTCCGGCCGGTGCCTGGTGATGCTGAGCCCCCTGCAGCCCGCGGCCCGGCTCGCCGCCGACATCGCGCGCTGCGCGCCGCCCGTCGTCGTCGCCGGGGCCGAAGTCCTGGCCCGCGAGGGCGTGTTGAGCACGGTGACCGCCCGGGGCGCCGCTCTGCAGGCCGGCCCCGACGGCATCGTCAAGCTCGCGGGCGGCGCTGCGGACACCGAGGCACCCCCGGCCGGCCCCGACGTCGCCGTCGAGATGCTCACCTCGGGCACCACCGGCCCCCCGAAACGCGTACACCTGCGCATCGGCCAGCTCGACCAGGCCCTCGTCTCCGGCGGCCAGACCCCGAAGGACGCCCGCCTGCTGTCCCGTTCGGCGGCGCTGGTGGCCACCCCGCTCGTGCACATCAGCGGCCTGTGGCGGGCGCTCGCCTGCCTCGCGACCGGCCGCCGGATGCTGCTGATGCCCAAGTTCGCCGTCGAACCCTGGGTGAGCGCGGTCGAACGGCACGGACTGCGGGCGGCGAGCCTCGTACCGGCCGCCATCCGCTCCGTACTCGACTCCGGTGTCCCGAAGGAACGGCTGGCGAGCCTCCAGGTCGTCACCTCAGGCACCGCGCCCTGCCCGGCGGAACTCGCCGACGCGTTCTTCCGCACCTACGGCATCCCCGTCCTGATGACCTACGGGGCGACGGAGTTCGCCGGAGCGGTGGTCGGCTGGACGCTCCCGTTGCACGAGCACTGGTGGCGGCGGAAGGCGGGCAGCGCCGGACGCGCCTTCGACGGCGTCGAGTTGAGGGTGACCGGCGAGGACGGCGCCGAACTGCCCCTCGGCAGGCCGGGACGCCTTGAGGTCCGTACCGAGCAGAGCACCCGGGGCGGCCGGGCCTGGACCCGGACCAGCGACCTCGCCCGGATCGACGCCGACCGGTTCGTGTGGATCGAGGGCCGCGCGGACGACGCCATCATCCGCGGCGGCTTCAAGGTCCAGCCGGAGACCGTGCGGCGCGTCCTGGAGTCCCACCCCGCCGTCCGCGAGGCGGCCGTCGCCGGGCTGCCGGACCCGAGGCTCGGCGAGATACCGGTCGCGGCGGTCGAGCCCGAACCGGGCCTGGCCGCCCCGGACATCGAGGACCTCGTCGCCCTCTGCCGCTCCCGGCTCACCCCGTACGAGGTCCCGGCGCACATCGTCGTCGTCGACGACCTGCCCCGGACCCCGTCGAGCAAGGTCAGCCGCGTGGACCTGCTGGAACTGGTCCGCGCCCGGCTCGCACAGCAGCAGCGCGTCAAGGAGGAACAGCGATGACGGGTACGGGAGTCACGGACACGGCGGACACCGCGGACAAGCCCGCCGAGCGGTTCGGCGTACTCACCGACGAGGCGGTCGAGCGCTCCCGGCGCCGCCTCGGCGTCCCGCAGCCCCAGCACAACCCCCCGCACAACTACGAGGTGACCTGGGACGGCGTACGCCACTTCGCGTACGGCTACGGCGACGACAACCCCCTGTACTGCGACCCGGACCACGCGGCCCGCACCCGCTGGGGCGCGCTCGTCGCGCCGCCCACCTTCCTCTACACGATGGGCGAGGACGCGGCCCCGAAGCCGGACCCGGAGACCAAGGCACTGCTCAGGGGCGACCCCTTCGCCGGGCTCGGCTCCTACCAGGCGGTGATGGAGTTCGAGTGGTGGCGCCCGCTGCAACTCGGCGACCGCTGCCGGGTGTTGCAGACCCAGGTGGGCGTCAACCTCAAGCCCAGCCGCTTCGGCGGACGCACGGCACACGTCGTCAAGGACTACCTCTACGCCAACGGGCGCGGCGAGATGCACGCCCTGCGCCGGGGCACCTGGATCAACGCCGAACGGCACACGTCGAAGAAGCGCGCCAAGGAACACCTCGCCCAAGAGCCGTACACAGCAGACCAGTTGGCGGAGATCGACGCCGCCTACGCGGCCGAGACCCGGCGCGGTGCCGAACCCCGCCACTGGGAGGACGTCGAGATCGGCGACGAACTCCAGCCCCGGGTGAAGGGACCGCTCACCACCACGGACGTGGTCGTCTGGCATCTGGGCTGGGGGATGCAGCTCACCCCGCCCGGCGCCTTCGGGATCGCCGCCCGCGTCCGCCGCAAGGCCCCGGGACTGTATCCGCCGAACCCCATGAACATCCCGGACACCGTGCAACGCCTGCACTGGGAACCCGCACGGGCGAAGGAACTCGGACTGCCGAACCCGTACGACTACGGCGGGATGCGCGAGACCTGGCTGTGCCATCTGCTCACCGACTGGATCGGCGACGACGGCTGGCTGTGGCGACTCCGGTGCGAGCACCGCAAGTTCAACTACCTCGGCGACACCACCTGGGTGCGCGGCACGGTCGTCGACAAGCGGCGGGTGGACGGGCGGGCCGAGGTGCACATCGAGGTGCGGTGCGAGAACCAGCGCGGTGAGGTGACCACGCCCGGTACGGCGGTCGTCCTGCTGCCGACCCGCGACCGCGCCGTCGAACTCCCGGCGCCGCCCGCCGCGGACCTGGACGGCATGGTCGCCCATGAACTGGCCCAATTCGCCGTCACCGGCGATCAGTTGAACGATTCGAGGAGGTAGGCGTGTCGGACGAGGTGTTGGTGGAGCGCCGGGGCGCGGTCCAGGTCATCACGATCAACCGCCCGGCGGTGAAGAACGCCCTGGACGCCGGGGTGGCCGCCGGAGTGGCGGCGGCGGTCGACGAGTTGGACGAGTCGGACGACCTGCGGGCGGGCGTGCTCACGGGCGCCGGCGGCACGTTCTCGGCCGGGATGGACCTCAAGGCGTGGCTGCGGGGCGAGTCACCGGCGATCGAGGGCCGGGGCCTGTGCGGCATCACCCTCACCCCGCCGCGCAAGCCGCTGGTCGCGGCGGTCGAGGGCTGGGCGCTGGCGGGCGGCTTCGAACTCCTGCTGGCCTGCGACCTGGTGGTCGCCTCCCGCACGGCACGACTCGGCGTTCCCGAGGTACGACGCTCCCTGGTCGCCCGCGCCGGCGCCGCCCTCCAGCTCCCGCGCCGCATCCCGTACGCCATCGCCCTGGAACTCCTCCTGACCGGCGAACCGATCACCGCCGTACGGGCGGCCGAGGTCGGCCTCGTCAACCGGCTGACGGACGAGGGCGGTTCGCTCGAAGGAGCCCTGGCCCTCGCCACGACGATCGCGGCCAACGGACCGCTCGCCGTGGCGGCCACGAAGGAGATCGCGAGCCACGCGACGGACTGGACGCTGGAGGAGGGCTGGACGCGGCAGTTCGAGATCGCCGCTCCCGTCTTCCGGTCGGAGGACGCCCGGGAAGGGGCCGCCGCGTTCGCGGAGAAGCGGGCGGCGGTCTGGAAGGGCCGCTGACCACGACCTACGCAGGGTCAGGGAATTAAGTATCCGTAATCTGGCCATGGGTCGGGAGGGTGTGACCATGACGACGGGAACGGGAACCGGGCCTCTGGTCGGCTGCCGGGTGGTCGAACTGGGCGGCATCGGACCTGGCCCGTTCGCCGGGATGCTGCTGGCCGACCTGGGCGCGGAGGTAGTCCGGGTGGACCGCCCCGGACGGGCGGCCGAACCGGACGCGGGCGGACCGGCGGACGTCCTGAACCGGGGAAAACGGTCGGTGGTACTCGACCTGAAGAACCCGGCGGAGGCCGCCGGGCTCCTCCAACTCATCGAACGTGCCGACGTGTTGATCGAGGGCTTCCGTCCCGGAGTCACCGAACGGCTCGGCATCGGACCGCACGACTGCCTGGCCCGCAACCCCCGTCTGGTCTACGGCCGGATGACGGGCTGGGGCCAGGAGGGCCCGCTGGCGGCAGCCGCCGGACACGACATCACCTACATCGCGCTGACGGGCGCGCTCGGCGCGATGGGGGCGGCGGGCGGCCCGCCGCAGATCCCGCTCAACCTCGTCGGCGACTTCGGGGGCGGCGGCGCCTACCTGGTGATCGGCGTCCTGGCCGCCCTGCACGCCGCCGAGCGCACCGGCCGGGGCCAGGTGGTGGACGCGGCGATCGTCGACGGCACCGCCCACCTCCTCGCCAGCACCTTCGCCAAGCTCGCGCGCGACGAGTGGACCGACGAGCGCGGGGTCAACCGTTTCGACGGGGGCTGGCCCTTCTACGCCGTGTACGAGACCCGGGACGGCCGCCATGTCGCCGTCGGCGCCCTGGAGCGCAAGTTCTACCGCAGCCTGGTCGAGCTGCTCGACCTGGGCGTCGACCCGGAACGCCAGCACGACCGCTCGACCTGGCCACAGCTGCGGCAACTGCTGGAGAAGCGGTTCGCGGAACGCACCCGGGACGAGTGGGCGGCACTGTTCGAGGGGACCGACGCGTGCGTGGCCCCCGTACTGAGCCTCACCGAGGCGGCGGCCCACCCCCATCTGGCCGCCCGCGCAAGCCTGTTCACCCGCGACGGGGTGGTCCAGCCGGCCGCCGCGCCGCGCTTCTCGGCGACGCCTTCGAGCGCGGGCCGGGTGGCACCGGCAGTGGGCGCGGACACCCAAGAGGTGTTCCGGGACTGGGGAGTGAGCTTCCCGGAACAACCGGGGCGAACGCGGTAACCGACCGCACCCACCCACCCACTCAACCAAACCGACTGACAAGGGAGTTGTCATGCGAGACGCCGTCATCGTGGACGC
The DNA here is from genome assembly GCF_002954775.1 of Streptomyces geranii. Lineage (GTDB taxonomy): Bacteria > Actinomycetota > Actinomycetes > Streptomycetales > Streptomycetaceae > Streptomyces > Streptomyces geranii. The sequence goes on along the minus strand of NZ_PJME01000018.1, from coordinate 69,181 downwards.
CGTACGCACCCCGATCGGCAAGCGCAACGGCTCGCTGGCCTCGGTGCACGCGGCGGATCTCTCGGCCGAGGTGCTCAAGGCCCTCGCCGAACGCACCGGCATCGACCCCGGCACGGTGGACGACGTGGTCTGGGGCTGTGTCACCCAGATCGGCGACCAGTCCAGCAACGTCGGCCGCTTCGCCGTACTCGCGGCCGGTTGGCCCGAACACGTCCCGGCCGTCACGGTCAACCGGGCCTGCGGCTCAAGCCAGCAGGCGGTCGACCAGGCCGCACACGCCGTCATGTCGGGCCAGTACGACATGGTGGTCGCGGGCGGCGTCGAGACCATGAGCAGGGTGCCGCTCGGCTCGCACCGGACCACGGGACAGCCGTACGGCCCCGCCGCCATCGCCCGCTACGACGGCTTCGAGTTCAGCCAGGGCGTAGGGGCCGAACTCATCTCCGAACGCTGGAAGTTGAGCCGCCACCGGCTGGACGAGTTCGCCTCGGAGTCGCACGCGAAGGCGGCGGCGGCGATCGACGCGGGTGTCTTCGACGACCACATCGTGCCGATCGAGGTGGACGGCACCAAGTTCACGACGGACGAGGGCCTACGACGCGGCACGACCCCCGACACCCTGGCCAAGCTCAAGCCGTCCTTCAAGGAGGACGGAGTGATCCACGCGGGCAACGCCTCCCAGATCTCCGACGGCGCCGCCGCCCTCCTGATCACCACCCCCGAACGAGCCCGCGACCTCGGCCTGACCCCGATCGCCCGCTACCACACGGGAGCGGTGAGCGGCGCTGACCCGATCACCATGCTCCTGGGCCCGATCCCGGCGACGGAAAAGGTGCTGCGCCGATCCGGCCTGACCATCGAGGACATGGGCGTCTACGAGGTCAACGAGGCCTTCGCCCCAGTCCCGTTGGCCTGGCTGGCAGAAACGGGCGCAGACCCCGACCGCCTGAACCCCCTGGGCGGAGCGATAGGCGTAGGCCACCCGCTGGGCGGCTCGGGCGCCATCCTGATGACGAGGCTCCTGGCAAGGATGCGCCAGCAGAACCTGCGGTACGGCCTCCAGACGATGTGCGAAGGCGGCGGCACAGCAAACGCAACGATCATCGAGCTGATCTGACCCAGCGGGCGGTGCGAGGCATTTGCTTTTAGGGGCGCGGGGAACTGCGCGACAAGCCACGACGGCGCAGCAGACGCCAAACGACCTTTTGTCCCCCCGCGGAGCGTCTAGCGGGGCAACCCCAACCCCCGCTCGGCAACCTGCGTACGCAAAACCTCATTCGCCCCACCAGCAATGGTGAACGCCCGCGAATAAAGATGCGCGTCCTGCCACCACCCACCCGCCAAAACCCCCGCATCCCCCTCGACAAGCAACCCGTCAACCCCCTGCAACCGAACCCCGAAATCCGCCAGATCATGATTCAGCTCGCTGAAGAAGATCTTCCCGAGCAGCGCATCCACACCCCCCTCGGTCCCGTGCAGCACCCGGGACTGAGCAAGCGAAACCATCGCCGCATTCACCTGCACCCGCGCAGCCAACTCCCCGACGACCTGCCGCGTCGCGGAGTCCTCCAACGCGTCCCCCGCGAGCCGCACCAGATCATCCAGTACGGCGAACAACTCGGCGCCCCGAGCGGCCACCCCCGACCGCTCGCGCCCGAGGCTGCTCATCGCGACCCGCCATCCGTCGTTCACCCGCCCGATGACGTTCGAGGCCGGAATCCGAACCCCGTCGAGGAACACCTCGTTGAAGTCGGTGGTCCCGGTGATCTCCCGCAAGGGCCGGATGTCGACTCCCGGACTGCGCATGTCCAGCGCGAACGCGGTGATCCCCTTGTGCTTGGGCGCGTCACCGTCGGTTCGGGCGAGCAGGTACCCCATGTCGGCATGCTGCCCGTTGGTCGTCCACACCTTCTGCCCGTCGACGACGAACACCGCGTCGTCGCCCTCCCCTTCGAGCCGTGCCCGCGTCCGCAGCGAGGCCAGATCGCTCCCGGCCTCGGGCTCGCTGAACAGTTGGCACCACACATCCACGCACCCCCGGATACGCGGCAGGAACCGCGCCCGCTGTTCATCCGTCCCGAAGTCCAGCAGCGCACCCGAGGCCAGTGAGGCCGCGCCGACCGGTGGCCAGGTGCGGGCGCGGGCGATCTCCTCGGCGACGACGAACGGTTCGAGGGGATGCGCGTCGGGCCGGCCCCCGTACTCGGCGGGCCAGTCGATGCCGAGGAGACCGGCCTCGTACAGCTTCGCGGTCCACTCCCGGATGGCCGGCATCAGGGCGGGCTCGGGGGCGCGTACGCCGGAGTGGGTCTTGACGCCGGGGGAGTGCTCCGCGACGAAGGCCCGTACCTCTCGCCGGAACGCTTCGAGTTCGGGTGTGGACTCCAGTCGCATCGCTGCCCAGCCCCTTAACGTCGTCGTCATGCGCACGATCTAGAAATGAGGGTACTCTAACGGCGTCTACCGGCTCCCACCAGAGCCCAGGACGAAGCAGCAGCGGGACCGGGCAACACCGACCCGATCTCGGCAGCAGGTGCCTGACCCGGACATCACCCGCGCCACCCGCGAATAGACTGGGGATCCGCAATACCCCCTCTGAGGAGTTGGCCCCATGGCGACTGCCGTCGATCGCGAACCCGCCGACGGCGAGGCCGGTGTCCCGGTCGGCAAGCTGGCCGCGCAGACCGCGCAGCGCATCGAGGCGACCGTGATCCGCCAGGGCTGGCCCGTCGGCGAGTCCCTGGGCTCCGAGGTCGACCTGCGCGAGCGCCTCGGGGTGAGCCGCGCGGTGCTGCGCGAGGCCGTACGACTGGTCGAGCACCACCAGGTCGCCCGGATGCGGCGCGGCCCGAACGGCGGTCTGATCGTCTGCGCCCCGGACGCGGGACCGGCGACCCGGGCCATGGTGATCTACCTCGAATACGTCGGGACCAGCGTCACGGACCTCCTCCAGGCCCGCCAGCTGCTCGAACCGATCGCCGCCGGCCTCGCCGCCGACCGCATCACCGAGGAGGGCATCGCCACCCTCCGGGCCACGCTCGAAGCGGAACTCGCCCACTGGGACGACCCGTCGGTCCACTCCCAGGACCCCCTGCACCCGGTGCTCGGCCGGCTGTCAGGCAACCCGGTGCTGCACCTGTTCGTCGACGTCCTCACGCGCCTCACCGCCCGGTACGCGCACACCTCCCGCCGGGTCTCCAAGGCCGAGATGCACGCGGCGAAGGAGGTCTCGCACCAGGCCCACCGCGCGGTCGTCGAGGCCGTGATCGCCGACGACGGCGCCCGCGCGCAGACCGAACTCACCGCCCATCTGGAGTCGGTCGCCGCCTGGATCGAGAAGCACCGGGTCCGGCGCGGCCAGCGCATCGCGGGCAACGTGATCGAGCCGGAGCTGGTCGAGGGCCTGCGGGCCAAGCTCGCCGAGGTCGTGGCCTCGCGCATCCACGACGACATCGCCGCGCGCGGCTGGCAGGTCGGCATGGTGCTCGGCTCGGAGGCCGATCTGCTGGCCCGGTACGGCATCAGCCGGGCCGTGCTGCGGGAGGCCGTCCGGCTCCTGGAGTACCACTCGGTGGCCCGGATGCGGCGCGGCCCCGGCGGCGGCCTGGTCGTCACCGCGCCGGAACCGCAGGCCAGCATCGACACGATGGCCCTCTTCCTCGAATACCAGGGCGTCACCGCCGACGACCTGCGGATCGTGCGCAACGCCATCGAACTCGGCATCGTCGCCAGGGTGACCGCCCGGCACGCCTCGGGCGACACCGAGGTCGCCGAACGCCTCGCGAAGGCCGTCCGCTGGACCACCGAGGGCCCCGCCGACGACCCCCGCAAGGCCGACCTGTTCCACACCGAACTGGCCGCCATGGCCGACAACCCGGTGCTGTCGCTCTTCCTCTCGATCATCACCGAGCTGTTCCGCCGCCATGCCGCCGGCCACGACCGCCCACTCCCCGGCGACACGGCGGCGGAAGAGGTCCAGCATGTGCACCAGCGCATCCTCGACGCGATCGTGCAGGGCGACGCCGGGGTCGCCCGCCACCGTATGGGACGCCATTTGGATGCACTCATTCCCTGGTGGCACTGAGAAGTGCCGAGGCGGAGCTGCCACTTTCCTGATCGCTCTGGACCGAGGAAGGCAATTACGTATACTTAATAGGGTCCACTGAAGGAGCTTCGATGCGCCGGACCCTGTTCGAACAGGATCACGAGGACTTCCGTCTCCTGGTCCGTGACTTCCTCGCTCGCGAAGTGCTCCCGGTGTACGAGGACTGGCGCCGCGCCGGCCTCGTCCCCCGTGAACTGTTCACCGCACTGGGCAAGCTCGGCATCATCGGCACGGCGATCCCCGAGGAGTACGGCGGCGGCGGTCAGGACGACTACCGCTTCAACGTCGTCATCCAGGAGGAGTGCGCGCGTGCCGGGGTGACCCTGGGCGGTCTGCGCACCCATCTCGACGTCGTCGTCCCGTACTTCACCGGGCTGGCCAATGCGGAGCAGCGGGCCCGCTGGTTCCCGGGGCTGGCCTCGGGCGAGCTGTACACCGCCGTCGCGATGAGCGAACCCGGCACCGGCTCCGACCTCGCCGGTGTCACGACGAGGGCCGTCCGGGACGGCGACCACTACGTCCTGGACGGAGCGAAGACCTTCATCACCGGCGGTCACCACGCCGACCTGGTGATCGTCGTCGCCCGCACCGGCACCGATCCGGACAACCGGCGTGCCGGGCTGTCCCTGCTGGTGGTCGAGAAGGGCATGCCCGGGTTCACCGTCGGGCGCAAGCTGGAGAAGATCGGCCTCCAGGTCCAGGACACCGTGGAGCTGTCCTTCGACGGCGTCCGCGTCCCCGCCGCCAACCTGCTCGGCGAGGAGGGCGCCGCCTTCTCCCTCCTCGGCCGCAACCTCGCCCAGGAACGGCTGGCCATCGCGGTCGGCGCCGTCGCCCAGGCCCGCGCCGCTATCGACCTCACCGTCACCTACGTACGCGACCGGACCGTGTTCGGAAAGCCGGTCGCCCACTTCCAGAACACAAAATTCGAACTCGCCGCCCTGGAAACTGAACTGACGGCCGCTCAGGCACTCCTGGACGCGGCGGTCACCGCGCTCGTCGCGGGCGAGCTGAGCCCGGTCGACGCGGCCAGGACCAAGCTCTTCTGCACCGAGACACAGGGCCGGGTCGTCGACCGCTGCCTCCAACTGCACGGCGGCTACGGCTACATCCTCGAATCGCCGATCGCCCGGCTCTACACGGACGCCAGGGTGACCCGGATCTACGGCGGCACCAGCGAGGTCCTCAAGACCATCATCAGCAAGTCCCTGGGGCTGTAAGGAGATTGATGTGAACATCGACGGATCGTCGGCGCTGGTCACCGGAGGTGCCTCCGGTCTCGGCCTGGCCACCGCCCGCCGGATCATCGAGCGCGGCGGCACGGTCGTCCTCGCCGACATCTCCGAGGAGCAGGGCGTCAAGGCGGTCGCCGACCTCGGTGACGCCGCCCGCTTCGTCCGCGCCGACGTCACCGACGAGGCCGCCGTCACGGCGGCCCTCGACGCCGCCGCCGAACTCGGCCCGCTGCGCTTCGTCGTGCACTGCGCGGGCCGCGGCGGCGACCGGCTCCGGATCATCGACCGCGACCGCAAGCCCGGTGACATCGACACCTTCGCCGAGGTCGTACGGGTCAACCTGATCGGCACCTACAACGTGCTGCGGCTGGCCGCCGCCCGTCTCTCCGGCAACGAGGTCGTCGACGGCGACCGGGGCGCGGTGGTCCTGACCGCGTCGGTCGCCGCGTTCGACGGGCAGATCGGCCAGACCTCCTACACCGCCTCCAAGGCCGGCGTGCACGGCATCACCCTGGTCGCCGCCCGTGACCTGGCCAGCTGGCAGATCCGGGTGAACACCATCGCGCCCGGCGTCATGGACACCCCCATGCTCGGCCGGCTCCGCGAGGACATCCGCGACGGCCTCGCCGCCTCCGTCCCGCACCCCAAGCGCCTGGGCACCCCGGACGACTACGCCCGCCTGGCCATCGAGATGCTGGAGAACCCCTACCTCAACGGCCAGACCGTCCGCCTCGACGGCGCCATCCGCATGGCCCCGCGATGACCGACGCGCGCTTCCGCACCGAACTGCGCGCCTTCCTGACGGACCATCATCCCGGCCGCCGCCCCAAGGACCGCGCAGAACGCCTCACTTGGCAGAAGAAGTGGCTGGCCACCCTGTACGACGCCGGGTACGCCGGCCCGGGCTGGCCGCGCGAGTACGGCGGCATGGACCTGCCCTTCGACCGACAGGTCGTCTACCAGGAGGAGTACGCCCGCGCCCGGGTCCCCGGCCCGCTCGGCACCGGCCTCGGCATCGCGGCCCCGACCCTCGTCAAGTACGGCACCCCTGAACAGCGGGAGCGCTTCCTGCGCCCCATGCTGCGTGGCGACTCCGTCTGGGCGCAGGGCTACTCGGAGCCGGAGGCGGGTTCGGACCTGCCCGCGCTGCGTACCACCGCCCGCCGCGAGGGAGACGGCCCCGAGGCCGTGTACGTCGTCAACGGGCAGAAGGTGTGGAACAGTTCGGCCGACATCGCCGACATCCTCTTCACCCTGGTCCGCACCGGACCGCCCGACTCCCGCCAGGACGGCATCAGTTACCTCCTGATCGACGCGCACGCCCCGGGCGTGACCGTCAGACCGCTGCGGGACCTCACCGGCGACGCGCACTTCTGCGAGATCTTCCTCGACGACGTCCGCGTCCCGGTGGCCGACCGGATCGGCGAGGAGAACGGCGGCTGGCCCCTCGTACGCACCAGCCTCGGCCATGAGCGCGCGGCCGGCGCGATGAACCAGGCGGCCCTGTACCGGCGCGTCCTCGACGAGCTGATCGAGCTGGCGCGGGAGCGCGGCGCGACGGCGGACCCCCTGGTCCGCGACCGGCTGGCCGACTTCGAGATCCGGGTACGGATCATGCGGCTGACCGGGATGCGGACCATCGCCGACATCATGGCGAAGGGCGAGCCGGGGCCGGCGTCCTCGACGTCACGGCTCTTCATCGTGACCTTCGAGCAGGAACTGCACGAGTTCGCCATGGAGTTGCTCGGCGCGTACGGCATCCTCGACCGCCGCGATCCGCACGCCGTCCAGCGGGGCCGCTGGGTGTGGGGCTTCCTGCGCACCCGGGCCTCCACGATCGGCGCGGGCACCGCCGAGATCCAGCGCAACACCATCGCCGAACAGGTACTGGGCCTGCCCCGCGACCCGGCGATGCCCACCGCCGACAGATCCGGACCCGACCGCACCCGAGCCGACCGAACCCGAGCCGAGAGGCCCCGATGAGAGCCGCACGTTGCACGGAGTACGGGCCGCCCAAGGGCCTGTCCGTCGTCGAACTCGCCGACCTCGAACCCGGCCCGGGCGAGGTTCTGGTCCGCGTCCACGCGGCGGCCGTCAACTTCCCCGACGTCCTGCTCGTGGCCGACCGCTACCAGGTCCCCGCGCCCCTGCCGTTCACGCCCGGCAGCGAGTTCGCCGGGGTCGTGGCCGCACTGGGACCCGGGGTGTCCGGCCCGCCGGTGGGTACACCGGTCGCCGGGGCGGTGCTGACCGGCGCCTTCGCCGAGCAGGTCGTGGTGCCGGTGGCGGGGCTGCGGCCGGTCCCCGAGGGACTCGACATGGTCCACGCCGCCGCGTTCCACGTGACCTACGCGACCGCCTACCACGCGCTGACCACCGTCGGGCACGGCGCGGAGGGGGAGTGGGTGACCGTGCTCGGGGCGGCGGGCGGGGTCGGATCCGCGGCCGTCGACGTCGCCACCCGGCTCGGGATGCGCGTGGTCGCGGCGGCGTCGAGCCCACAACGGCTGGCGGTCGCCCGCGAACTCGGCGCGGAGGCGGGCGTCGACTACCTCCGCGAGGACCTGAAGACCCGGCTCCGCGCACTCACCGACGGCGAGGGCGCCCACCTCGTGATCGACCCGGTGGGCGGCGACCACGCGGAGGCCGCCCTGCGCGCACTGCGGCGGGGCGGCCGGTTCGTCACGGTGGGCTACGCCGACGGGAAGATCCCGCGCATCCCGCTCAACCTGGTGCTGCTCAAGGACGCGGTCGTACGGGGCTTCGAGATCCGCATGCTGCGCCAGTACGCCCCGGACGCGGTGGCCGCGGGCGACCGGGCGCTCGCCGACCTGGTCCGCGAGGGGATGCGCCCGCTCGTCTCCCGCGTGCACCCCCTCGCCGAGGTGGCAGCCGCCCTGACCGATGTCGCCGAACGCCGGACCACCGGGAAGGTGGTCATCGACATGACGGGCGGCGCGTGAACCGTGGTCAGAAGGTGGGCAGTTGGGGTCGCCGCTTCACATACCCGCCGGCGTCGACCCGCATCTGCATCCCGGTGACGTAACGGGACTCGTCGGAGACTAGGAAAAGGACCATGTCGGCGATGTCCTCGGGCTCCACGTACGGCACCCCGAACCCGGTCGTCGCCGGGAAGCTGGGCAGCGCGTCCTCGCGGGTCGGCGCCTCCAGGTCGGGGCGGAACGACCGGTACATGAGGTCGCTGTTGAGCATGTCCGTGTTGACGTTCGTCGGATGCAGCGCGTTGACCCGGATCTTCCTGGACACCAGCACCGTCGCCAAGTCATGGACGAACGCGGCCACTTGGCGCTTCGCGAACGAATAGCCAAGTCCCCCGGGCCCGTTGGCGGGGTTGTCGACGGTCGCCGGGATCAGCCCGGCGATCGACCCCGTCGCCACGATCGAGGCACCGTCGCGCAGATGCGGCAGCGCCGCGTCCACGGCGTGCACCACCCCGTTGAAGTCGACGGTCACCGCGTCCAGGAAGGCCTGCGCGGTCTGCCCCGGGCCCAGCGGGCAGATCCCGGCCTGCGCCACCACCGCGTCGAGCCGCCCGAGTTCGGCCACCCCGTCGGCCACGGCCGCCTTGAGCGCCGCCGGATCGCGTACGTCGGCCTTGCGGGCCACGATCCGCCGCCCGAGCTTCTCCACCTGACGCACGGTCTCGTCCAGGTCGGCCTCGGTGGCCAGCGCGTAGCCGTTGGTGGCGATGTCCGCGCAGAGGTCCACGGCGATGATGTCCGCGCCCTCCGTCGCGAGCCGGATCGCCTGGGCCCGGCCCTGGCCGCGTGCCGCACCCGTGATGAAGACGACCTTGTCCTGCACTCGACCCATGGGGTCTCCTTCCGTCGAATAAAAGAGTAGCCTGAATGGTGGGCCTGGGGGTGAAGATCCCGGTCAGTGAGACCTGAACAGTGCACGCAATCCCCCCAGTGTTAGAGAGTTCCGTGACCGAGGGAGCGCAAGGATGCCGCTGCAGCCATGGATGAAGTTGCTGTCGACCGACGACCACCTGATCGAGCCCCCACGACTGTGGACCGACCGCCTGCCCGCCAGGTACCGCGAGGCGGGCCCGCGCAGCGTCGAACAGCCGCGCGGGGAGGGCCAGTCACCGGCCGAGGTGTGGGTCTACGAGGACCGGATCTACCCCTACATCGGCCTCAACGCGGTCGCGGGCAAGAGCCCCGAGGAGTTCGGCCTCGAACCGACGCGCTACGACGAGATGATCCCGGGCTGCTACGACCCGAAGGCCCGTATCCGCGACATGGACCTGGACGGCGTCTGGGGCGCCCTCTGCTTCCCGTCCTTCCCGGGCTTCTCCGGCCATGTCTTCCTGGACGGCAAGGACCGTGAACTCGCCCTGCTGTGCGTGCAGGCGTGGAACGACTTCGTCCTCGACGAGTGGTGCGCGACCGCGCCCGGCCGGCTCATCCCGCTGGTCATCATGCCGATGTGGGACGTCGATCTCTGCGTCGCGGAGATCCACCGCACCGCCGCCAAGGGCGCCAAGGCGATCTCCTTCCCGGAGAACCCCGCCCCGCGCGGCCTGCCCTCCTTCCACACCGACTACTGGGACCCGATGTTCTCCGCGGCCGAGGAGACCGACATGCCCCTGTGCCTGCACTTCGGCACCTCGGGCAAGCCGCCGAAGACCGCCGAGGAGGCCCCCTTCGCGGTGACCATCACCCTGTTCGGCTGCAACGCCATGTTCGCCACCGCCGACCTGCTCTTCTCCCCGGTGCTGCACAAGCACCCCAAGCTGAAGATCGGCCTGTCCGAGGGCGGCATCGGCTGGATCCCGTATCTGCTGGAGCGCGCCGACGGCACCTGGGAGCGGCACCGCTTCTACCAGAACGTCAACCAGAGCGTGCGGCCCTCCGAGCTGTTCAACAAGCACTTCCACGGCTGTTTCATCGACGACCGCTTCGGCGTCGAGGTCCGCCACCACGTCGGCATCGACCGCATCACCTGGGAGTGCGACTACCCGCACTCCGACTCCTACTGGCCCAAGAGCCGTGCCTACGCCGCCGAGGTGCTCGCCGACGTACCCGACGACGAGGTCCACAAGATCGTCGAGCTGAACACCCGCCGCCTCTACAACCTCCCCGCATGAGCAGGCTCCCGGAGTCCGAGCGCTCCGACTGGACCGACCTGGACCTGCTCACCCGTGAGGAGGCCCACGGCCGGCTCGTGGCGGAGATCGCGGACACGGACGTACGCCTCGCCGAACTCGGCACCGACGACCGGGCCGAAGCCGAACGCGACCTCCTGGAACGCCGGTTGCGGGCGCTGCGCGAAGCAGCCGACGACCTGCTGAACCCGTCCGACCCGACCGACCATTCGAGGAACTGAGGCTGCCATGGGGCGAGTCGAGAACAAGGTCGCACTCATCACCGGAGGGGCGCGCGGCCAGGGCCGCTCCCACGCCGTGCGGCTGGCGGAGGAGGGCGCGGACATCGTCGTCACCGATGTCTGCCGGGACATCAGCGACGCGCTGCCCTACTCCCTCGCGGCGAAGGAACAGCTGGAGGAGACCGCCGAGTTGGTGCGCGCGACCGGCCGCCGTTGCGTCGCCGTACAGGCCGACGTCCGCTCGATCGCCGAGATGCGGGCCTCCGTCGACGCGACCTACGAGGAGTTCGGGCGGCTCGACATCGTCGTCGCCAACGCGGGCGTCATGAGCTCCGGTTCGGCCTGGCAGCTGACCGACGAGGCCTGGGACGTCGTCGTCGACGTCTGCCTCAAGGGCGCCTGGAACACCGCACGGGCGGCGCTCCCGAGGATGATCGAGGCGGGAGCGGGCGGGTCGATCATCATGACCAGCTCGGCCGCCGGAATCCGCGGCCATGTGCCGTACGCCCATTACGTGGCCGCGAAACACGGAGTGGTCGGCCTGATGAAGGCCCTCTCCAACGAACTCGGCACCCACCGCATCCGGGTGAACACCGTCCACCCGACCGGCGTCAGCGACACCGGCATCACGGTCGGCGTACCGATCGAGGAACTCGCCGAGCGGGAACCGATGTTCGCCCTCGCCGCGATGAACACCCATGCCCCGTACGTCGAACCGCGGGACGTCTCCAACGCGGTGCTGTTCCTCGCGTCGGACGAGGCGAGGTACGTCACCGGCCTGCAGTTCACCGTGGACGCGGGGTCGACCAACAAGCCGTAAGAACGGAGCAGTTCAGTGAAGATCACCATCGACAGGTCGTCGTGCTCCGGCCACGCCCGGTGCGCGGCGGCGGCACCCGAGGTCTTCCGCCTCGACGACGACGGCTACGCGCTGCCCTTCGACGGAGAGGTGCCGGAGGGCCTCGCGGCGGCGGCCCACGACGGCGAACGGGCCTGCCCGGAACGGGCGATCACCGTCGAGTGAGACGGCGGTGACCTGACCAGGTGACATGACACCAGGTGACATGACTGAGCCCCACGCCCCGGACCGGTCTCCAGGGGGCGTGGGGCTCAGGGCTTCTCGCGCTCAGCCGGCGTTCGGCGGCATCGGCGGCGGAGTGAAGTGGTGGCCCCAGAAGGCGCCGTCGGTGATCTCGTAGACGGGCACCGGCTCGGGCACCTGCAGCCCGTTCCAGCCGAACTCGACCGCGTAGTTCTCCGGCGACCAGACGTAGAACGACACCATGTGGTCGTTGGTGTGCTTGCCCAGCGTGTGCATCATCGGGACCTCGTACTTGCCTGCCCGGTCCAGCGCGCGCCCCACGTCGTCCAGCGTCGCGCCCTCGACCATGAAGTGCAGCAGCCGCCCGGGACCGGGCATCGGCGTCACACCGAGCGTGTGGTGGCGCGGGTTGCAGCCCATGAACCAGGTCGTGCCGCCCGGTGAGCGCATCGTGTTGCGCTCGATGAAGCCCAGGACGTTGACATAGAACTCGAACGTCGTCCGGGCGTCCTCGGCCGAGATGATGGCGTGCCCGAAGCCCATGTCACCGGTGACGAACTTCGACACCAGCGGCGTCTGCACCGGCACATGGTCGAGGGTCGTGCCGTAGTACAACTCCACCGGGTTGCCGCCCGGGTCGTTGAACTTGGCGAAGCCGGTGACCTTGCGCGCCGCGGCCTCCGCCTCCGTACCGGCCGTCACCTTGATCCCGGCCTTCTCGACATCGGCGACCAGGGCCGCCCACTCCCGCTCGTCGAGCACCTCGAAGCCCAGCGCCGTCATCCCGGGCTGCGCCCCCGGAGAGACCACGATGCGGGCCGGATGGTCGTCCATCCGGAAGGTGAGCGACTCGGGATCAGCGCCCTCGACGGGCATCAGACCGAGGAAGTCGCCCCCGAAGGCCTTCCACTTGTCGATGTCGTTGGACTCCAGACGCAGGTACCCGAGTGAGCGAACACCCATCAGGTCCTCCCCTCGCATTGATCAGGTCCGGGTGGCCCGAGAGCCCCCGGTACGGCTACCCTCCCGACGCTAGACAGCCCGCGCCGCACCCCGCCGGGACCGTCCCACTGATCGGGAGCCCACCGGCGGGCGCCACCGCCCCGGTGCCACCGTGCTGCCATGACACTCACCTCCCTGACGTACGAGGACACCCTGCGCGAACTCCCCACGGACGAGGGCGTGTTGCGCTACCACGAGGCCGGCGACGGTCCGCCGCTGCTCCTGCTGCACGGGTCGGGGCCCGGGGTGACCGGCTGGCGCAACTACCGGGGCAACCTGCCGGTGTTCGCGAAGCACTTCCGCACCCTCGCCCTGGAGTTCCCCGGCTTCGGCGTGAGCGACCCGACCGACGAGAACCCGATGCTGGCGGCCCCCAAGGCCGTACTGCGCTTCCTCGAAGGCCTCGGGCTCAGCCAGGTCGACGTGGTCGGGAACTCCATGGGCGGCTTCGTGGCCGTCGGCCTCGCGGTCGCCCACAAGGACCTGTTCCGCCGGGTCGTCACCATCGGCGGGGTGGGCCGCAACATCCTCTCCCCGGCGCCCAGCGAAGGCCTCAACCTCCTCGTCGAGTTCACCGAGAACCCCACCCGCGAGAACCTCGTCCAGTGGCTGCGCTCGATGGTCTACGACCCCGCGCTCCTCACCGACGAACTGATCGAGGAACGCTGGGCGAGCGCCACCGACCCGGCGACCCTGGAGGCCTCCCGCCGTATCTACGGCCGCCAGGCCATGGCCGCGATGATCGCCGCCCAGGCCCACTCCGACCAGCCGATCTGGGCCGCCCTCCACAAGGTCACCGCACCCACGCTGCTGACCTGGGGCCGCGACGACCGGGTCACCCCGCTGGACAACGCGCTGCTGCCGATGCGCACCATCCCCAAGGCCGAGCTGCATGTTCTCCCTGACTGCGGGCACTGGGCGATGATCGAGCAGAAGGCGGCCTGGGAGAGCGCGGTACTGGCCTTCCTGACCCGCCCGGACGGCTCCTCCTGAGCGACACCGCCGGGGGAACCCGACCACATGGGGGGCGACGACGTGGCGAGACCCGCAGCGGTACGGCAACCCGCCGCCCCGATGTCGAGCCGCCAGGCCGCCCGCCAGGTCCGCATCCTGCGCGCCGCCTCCGACCTGGGCGCGCGCGAGGGCCTGGCCAGGGTGCAGATGCACGACGTGGCCAAGGAGGCCGGCGTCGCCATCGCCACGCTGTACCGCTACTTCCCGTCCAAGCCCTACCTGTTCCTGTCCGTCCTGGAGTGGCACATCGAGCAGTTCCTGGGCGGCCGTGACACCACCGCCCGCTCTCCCGGAGCCGGGGACGACCCGGCGACGGAAGTGGCCGAGACACTCATCGCGCTGAGCGGAAAGCTCCTGGCCAGCCCGCTGCTGGCGTCGGCGGTGGCCCTCTCCTCCTTCACGGAGTACGCGAACGCGGTCCCGAGCCGCTTCGACATCGTCGAGCGCGCCCTGGGCCGCCGGCTCCTGCACCTGCTGGGCCGCCGTACGGACCCGGAGACCGCCCGCAGCAGGGTACGACTGCTCGTCTACAGCTGGTGGGGCCTGTTCGTGGCGCTGCTGACCGAGGAGATCACCACCGAACAGGCGGCGGCGGACCTGCACCTGGCCGCGCGACTGATCGCCGCCCCCTGAACGAGCTGGTGCCCGGGACACGAAAGGGTGTCCCGGGCACAGCCATGAGATATGAAGCCCGACCGGTCAGTCCTTCGCGCCGACGATGTCCTGCACCGCCAGATAGGAGAAGGCGACACTGGAACCGATCGGTGTCCCCGCACCCGGGTACACCCGCCCGGACATCGCGGCCATGGTGTTCCCGCTCGCGTACAGCCCGTCGATCACGCTCCCGTCGGGCCGCAGCACGCGCGCGTGCTCGTCGGTCTTGAGCCCGCCCTTGGTGCCGATGTCGGCCGGAAGAATGGTCGCGACGTAGTACGGCGGGGTGTCGAGCGGCGGCAGCAGCGCGTTCGGCCACTCGGTCGTGGGCGGCGCCGGGAAGCTCAGCTCGGGATGGGCGGGGAAGCCCAGCACGTAGTTGGCGATCTGGTCCCAGGGCGTCTCACCGCGATGGAACCGCTCGTCGACCCCGGTGGGCGCGTAGGTGTTGAACTCCTCGATGGTCTTCCGCAGCGACTCGACCGGTACGTCGATCAGCTCGGCCAACTCCTCAAGGGTGTCGGCCTTCCTGAGCGAGCCGGACTCGAACCACTCGGGGCTCACGGGCTGGTCGGCAGGCCCACCGAAGCCGTCCCGGTCCAGCTGCCGCTGGTCGAACACCCAGTGGGCGGGGATGTGCGAGACACCCGTGGTCCTGTGCAGCCGGAGGATCTCGCGCCCCGCCTGGTCGTAGGGAAGGTTCTCGTTCATGAAGCGCTCACCGGCGGCGTTGACCCAGATACCGCCCCGGGTACCGGTGTGGAAGAGCGGAAGTCCGTCCGGCCACACCAGCCCCGGTATGCACCAGGCCTGGTCGAGCAGTTCGGTGGCGGCACCGACCGCCATCCCCGCGAGCAGGGCGTCGCCGGTGTTCTGCGGGGCGCCGTTGGACCACTCGCCGGTGAGGGGCGGCTGGTGTTTCGCGCGCAGGTCGGGATCGCGTTCGAACCCGCCGGCGGCGAGGATCACCCCTCGCGTGGCCCGGATCCGGACCCGCTCACCCTCACTCACGGCATCGATTCCGACGACCCTGCCGTCCTCGACGACGAGACTCTCCAGCGCGGTGTTCAGCCGGATCGTGCCGTGGCCGGTCTCCAGGAACGCCGCCAGCGTCCGGCCGATCAGCGCACGCCCACCGTTGAGCACCGGACCCTGGTCACGGCCCCACCGTTCCATCGGGAGCGGCTCGCGCACCAGTTGGGCGTGCTCGCCGAGTTCGGCGGCGGGCACCTCCGCCGGGAAGATGGTGTGCCCCGCGGGGGAGGCGCCGGGGGCCGCCGCGTAGTACTCCGGCACGGGCCCGTACACGAAGGACCCGAACCGCGGGTTGCGCTCCAACTCGTCGATCACCTGTACGCCGGCCCGCAGATAGGCGTCCTGGAGCCGCTCCCGGGAACTGTCGTCGACCACACTGCGCAGATACGTCCGCGACTTCTCGACGTCGTTCTCGACACCGGCCCGCTCGATCGGCGCGGACCCCGGAAACCAGAGCCCGGCCCCGGAGTAGGCGGTGGTCCCGCCCACCCGGTCGGTCTTCTCGACGACAAGCGTCCGCAGCCCACGCGAGGCCGCCGCATACGCCCCGACCAGCCCTCCGCCGGACCCTACGACCACCACGTCGTAGACATCTTCGTTGATGCTCACCATGGACCCTCCTCCAGCCGTTCAGCAGCTAGCCGCCGACGGTAACGAGCCGCCCCGCCCCCACAGTTCGGCCATCTCGCTCACCGAGACCCCCGGACCAGCACCCCAGTCCCGCTGAGCGGAACACACGAGCCTGCCGTACACCGACCCCGCTCAGGCTGGGTGCACGAACGGTCCGGACGAACAGGGGGCGCGCTTTCAGGGGCGCGAGGAACTGCGCGACAAGCCCCACCGAACCCGCACCCGAAGAACCGCCCCAACAGCGGAGCGCCGTGCACGAGTTGAGGATGCGAATGACAGACACCGGGAAACCGACGCCCGTCGCCGAGGCAGCCGCGCGACTGACCGACGCGGCCCACGCCGGAAAACCCTGTGCCCCCGTACGGGACCTCCTGGGCAGCACAGACATAGCCCTCGCCTACGCCGTCCAGCAACAGGTCATCGCCACCCGCCTGGCCGCCGGAGGCAGGGTCGTAGGCCGGAAGATCGGTCTCACCTCCGAATCCGTGCAACGCCAAGTGGGCGTCGACCGGCCCGACTTCGGCGTCCTGCTCGACGACATGGACGTCTCCGCGCTGCCGCGAGTGCCCAGCGAACGCCTGCTCCAGCCCAAGGTCGAGGCCGAGATCGCGTTCGTACTCGCCGCCGACCTGGACGACGACGACCTCGACGTCGACCGGGTCCGCGCGGCCGTCGGACACGCCGTCGCCGCACTGGAGATCGTGGACAGCCGGGTCGCCGACTGGGACATCGCGATCACGGACACGATCGCCGACAACGCCTCCAGCGGCCTGTTCGTCCTCGGCGACCAGCGGGTCGACCTGAAGGAGTTCGAACCCCGCGACGTGACCATGAAGTTGTACGCCGACGGCGTCCTCGCCTCCGAGGGCACCGGCGCCGCCTGCCTGGGCGACCCCCTGGCGGCACTGCTCTGGCTGGCCCGGACCGCACGCGAGTTCGGCGACCCCCTGCGCGCCGGCCAGATCGTCCTCTCGGGCGCCCTGGGCCCACTCGTCCCCACCCCGCCTGGCAGCACCGTACGAGCGGAGATGTCGGGCCTCGGCACGGTGACGGCGACCTTCTCCACCACAGAACGCCAGGACCGCACGGAAGCCAAGGAGCACGGATGACCAAGACCAAGGTGGCCGTTATCGGCTCCGGCAACATCGGCACCGACCTGATGATCAAGGTGCTGCGCCTCTCCGACACCCTGGAGATGGCCGCGATGGTGGGCATCGACCCGGACTCGGACGGCCTGGCCCGCGCCGCCCGCCTCAAAGTCCCCACCACCCACGAGGGCGTCGACGGACTGATCCGCATGCCCGACTTCGACGAGATCGACATCGTCTTCGACGCCACGTCGGCGAAGGCCCACGTCGAGAACGCCAAGAAGCTGGCCCCGTACGGCAAACGCCTCGTGGACCTCACCCCGGCCGCGATCGGCCCGTACGTCGTACCGCCGGTGAACCTCGACGAGCACCTCGCGAACGCCGGCGACGGCGACAACGGTGTCGACAACCTGAACATGGTCACCTGCGGCGGCCAGGCCACGATCCCGATCGTGCACGCGGTCAGCCGCGTGACTCCCGTGCCCTACGCGGAGATCGTCGCCTCGATCGCCTCGAAGTCGGCGGGCCCCGGCACCCGGGCCAACATCGACGAGTTCACCGAGACGACCTCCGGGGCGATCGAGAAGGTGGGCGGCGCCCGGCGCGGCAAGGCGATCATCGTCCTGAACCCGGCCGAACCGCCGCTGATCATGCGGGACACGGTGTACTGCCTGATCGGCGACGCCGACCACGAAGCGATCCGCGCCTCCGTCGAGGAGATGGTCGCGGCCGTCGCCGAGTACGTGCCCGGCTACCGCCTGAAGCAGCAGGTCCAGTTCACGCCGGTCCCCGACGAGGACCCGGTGCACACGCTCTTCACCGGCGACCGCTCCGAGGCGACCACGAAGGTCTCCGTGTTCCTCGAAGTGGAGGGCGCCGCCCACTACCTGCCCGCCTACGCGGGGAATCTCGACATCATGACCTCGGCGGCCCTGCGCGTGGCCGAACGCCTGGCCGAGCGATTCTCCACCAAGGCGACCACCGAAGCGATCGACGAGGTGACCAAGTGACCGCCACCCCAAGGCTCTACGTCCAGGACGTCACCCTCCGGGACGGCATGCACGCCATCCGGCACCGGATCACCCCCGAGTTCGTGGGCAAGATCTCCAAGGCCCTCGACGAGGCCGGCGTGGACGCGATCGAGGTCGCGCACGGCGACGGTCTGGCCGGCGGCAGCCTCAACTACGGGCCGGGCAGCAACACCGACTGGGAGTGGATCGAGGCGGCGGCCGACGCCATCGAACGCGCCACCCTCACCTCCCTCCTGCTCCCCGGCATCGGCACGATCGTCGAACTCAAGCGGGCCTACGCCATGGGCGTGCGCTCGGTACGCATCGCCACGCACTGCACGGAGGCGGACGTCGCCGCCCAGCACATCACCACGGCCCGCGAACTCGGCATGGACGTCTCCGGGTTCCTGATGATGGCCCACATGGCGACCCCGGAAGTCCTCGCCCAGCAGGCCAAGTTGATGGAGACGTACGGCGCGCACTGCGTGTACGTCACCGACTCCGGCGGCCGGCTCACCATGGACGGCGTACGCGACCGCATCCGCGCCTACCGGGATGTCCTCGACCCGGAGACCCAGATCGGCATCCACGCCCACGAGAACCTCTCCCTCTCGGTGGCGAACTCCGTGGTGGCGGTGGAGGAGGGCGTGACCCGGGTCGACGCCTCGCTCGCCGGACAGGGCGCCGGCGCGGGCAACTGCCCGATCGAGCCGTTCGTCGCCGTCGCCAACCTCCAGGGCTGGAAGCACGACTGCGACCTGTTCGCCCTCCAGGACGCCGCCGAGGACCTGGTACGCCCGCTCCAGGACCGCCCGGTCCGCGTGGACCGCGAGACCCTCACCCTCGGCTACGCGGGCGCCTACTCCAGCTTTCTGCGCCACGCGGAAGCGGCCGCGGACCGCTACGGCCTCGACGCCCGCACGATCCTCCAGGAGGTCGGCAGGCGCGGACTGGTCGGCGGCCAGGAGGACATGATCGTCGACATCGCGCTGGACCTCACCGCCCGGGCCTGACGCCCACCTCCGACCCGCCCTACCGCTCCTCGGAAGATTCCTTCCGGGGAGCGGCACTTTTTTGCGTCCGCTATAGATTAGACCGACCACCCCAATTAATCGGTGCACGACTCTTTCTCTACCGCCCGAGGCATTGGTACCTTGACGCCGAAGCCGAACTAGAATTGATTTCAGTTTGAGCAGAGAGGCACCGACGATGACGTCTGCCCTGCGCCTGGACTCGCGACCCTCCGAGGTCGTCGGGCAGGTACTGCCTCCGTCGATGATGGAGCGCGTCACGCTGATCATGGACCTCTTCGAGCGTCCGCAGACCCACCTGACCCTGGAGACGGTCTCCCGCCGTACCCATCTCCCACGCTCGACCACCCACCGCATACTCGACCAACTGGTCCGCCTGGACTGGCTGAACCACACGGTCGCCGGCTACACCCTGGGCCGCCGAGCGCTGGGCCTCGGCGGCCGGGAGATCGGCCACAGCGCCCTGCGCTCGGCCGCCGCACCCCACCTCCTGGACCTCGCCGTCCGCACCCGGATGGTCGTCCACCTGGCGGTGCTGGACGGCCCGGAGATCTACTACCTGGACAAGGTGGGCGGCCGGGCGGCCGTCGACATCCCCTCCAAGGTGGGCGGCCGGGCGGTCGCGCACTGCACCGGCCTGGGCAAGGCGATGCTGGCCTGGCTGAGTCCGGAGGAGATCGACGCCCGCTACGCCCACCTGATCGAACGCCGAACGGACCACAGCATCGGCCACCTCGACCACCTCCACCACGAACTCCGCGCGGTCCGCCGCCGCAACGGCCTGGCCATCGACCGCGGCGAGTGTTTCCCCGACCTCGGCTGCGTGGGCCTGGCCCTGCGCGGCCCCGAGGGCCCGATAGCCGCGATCTCGGTGGTGGGGGACGGCAGTTCGAGCCTGGAGTTGGTGGCACCCCTGGTGGTGAACACGGTGAAGGCGGTAGCGGAGGACCTGTTCAACTAGCCCTGCGGCAACGCGCCCCTCTTTTGGGGGCGCGGGACTGTATCGATCAGCGGCTCCGCCGCGGGGCGCGACCAGCCCCCACCGTCCCGCACCCGAAGAACCACCCCTACCAGGCAGTCCACCCCCCATCCACAGTCACAGTCGTCCCCGTCACAAACCGAGACGCCTCCGACGCGAGAAACACCGCCGCACCCCCGAGTTCCTCCACAGACCCCACCCTCCCCAAAGGCGTCCCCCGGACAATCCGCTCCCCCCACCGGCTGTCCAGCAACCCGGAACTGAGATCCGTACGGAAGTAACCGGGCGCCAGCGCGTTCACCCGCACCCCCCGATCCGCCCACTCCACAGCCAGCGACTTGGTGAGTGCCTCGACCCCACCCTTGCTGGCCGCATAGGCGGCGATCCGCTCGAACCCCGTACTCGCGTGCACGGACGAGATGTTGACGATCGAGCCGGCCCCCTGCTCCAGCATCACCCGCCCCGCCTCCCGGCAGCAGTAGAAGGTCCCCTGGAGATTGACGGCGAGCACCCGCCCCCAGTCCTCGTCGGTGACCCACTCGCTCCGGTTGAAGTGCGGACTGACCCCGGCGCAGTTGACGGCCACATCCAGCCGCCCGGCCCACTCGACGACCCCCTCCACCATGCCCCGTACGGCATCGGAGTCGGCGACCGAGCCGGGCAGCACCAGCGCCTTGCCGCCGTACCCGGCCAGCTCCGCTTCGAGACTGTCGAGGTCGGCCGCCGTGCGGGCGGTCACCGCGACGTTCGCCCCGGCCTGGGCGAGCGCGACCGCGATCGCCCGGCCAAGGCCCTTCCCCGCCCCGGTCACCCAGGCCGTACGGCCGTCGAGGCGCAGGTCGGTGTTCACATCGGCCATGGTCAGCTCCCGGTGGGAATGTCGCGCAGGGTCCGCTTGAGGACCTTGCCCGAGGGGGTACGGGGGAGTTCGTCGACGATGTCGAAACGGGCCGGCACCTTGAACTTGGCGAGCCGCTCCTGGCAGAACCCGCGCAGTTCCTCCGCGCCCGCCTCGGTCCCCGGCCGGAACACCACGAAGGCGCGCGGGACCTCGCCCCAGCGCGGATGGGTCAGCCCGACGACCGCCGCCTCCAGGACGGCCGGGTGCTCGTACAGCACCCGCTCCACCTCGGGGGTGGCGATGTTCTCGCCGCCGGAGACGATCATGTCCTTCTTCCGGTCGTCGATGTAGAGGAAGCCCTCCTCGTCGACATGGCCGATGTCGCCGGTGTGGAACCAGCCGTCGCGCAGGGCGGCGGCCGTCGCCTTCTCGTCGCGCCAGTAGCCCGCGAAGACCTTCGGGCCGCGCAGCGTGATCTCGCCCAGCTCGCCCGCCGGGGCCTCCGCGCCGGTGTCGTCGACGATCCGGATCCGGGTGTGCGGCACGGGCCGGCCGACCGAGCCCAGCTTGGACAGGCAGTGCTCGCGGTCGAGGAAGGTGTCGCCCGAGACGGTCTCGGTCAGACCGTAGGCGTCGGCGAACCAGGCGTTCGGGAACGCGTTCATGATGCGCCGCAGCACCGGTTCCGGGGTCTTCTCGCCGCCGCCCACGATGAACCGCATCGACGTCGTGTCGTACGACTCCCGGTCCGGCACCTCCAGCACGGCGTTGACCATCACCGGCGCCAGCCAGGCGTTGGTGACCCGGTGCTCCTGGATCGCCCGCAGGACACCCGGCGCGTCGAACTTCCGCTGGAGGACGACTCCGCCGCCCGCGTACAGCACCGCGAGGGCGGGCATGTCCAGGCCGCCGACGTGGTAGAGCGGCCCGGCCACGAGCGTGGTGTCCGCCGCGGTGAGCCCGAAGTGGACGATCTGGGAGACGTTCTTCGCGTGCAGATTGCCGTACGTGATGCGCACGCCCTTGGGGCGTGAGGTGGTGCCCGAGGTGTACATCAGCCGCTGGAGATCCTCAGGCCCGACCTCCACGGGGTCGACGCGGGCGCCCTCGTGCCACCCGAGCAGCGCCTCGTAACCGGTCCACTCACCGGACTCCGGCTCGCCGTCCACCAGGACGCGGTGCTCCAGATCGGTCAGTTTCCCGGCGATACGGTCGGCCGCCCGGACGAACTCCGGTTCGGTGACGATCACCTTTGCCTGGGAGTGGCCGAGGATGTACGCCCATTCCTCTTCGGACAGGCGGTAGTTCAGCGGGAGAAAGACCGCCCCGACGCGGTTCGCCGCGTAGACCAGTTCCAGGAACTCCGGCCGGTTGTAGAGCAGCAGCCCGACGACGTCACCGCGCCGGACGCCCAGCTCCGTCAGGCCCGCGGCCAGCCGGTTGACCCGGTCATGGAGGTCGCGCACCGTCAGACGGCGCTCCTCCTGGGTGACGGCCACGGCATCGGGCCGCTGGGTCAGGTGGTAATCGAGGATGCTCGCGAAATTGTGCACGGCTCTCTCTCGCTCTGTGTCGGAAAGGCGGGTTCCGGCCGGTTGGTTGCCCGCTCCCATGATTTAGTGTACCTCTTGGTCTATAAAACTTGTCGCCGAACTGTACGACGACGCGAACACATCGACAACCATCCGCGCGCCGATGAGTTCGAGTCGTTTCCCCCCGCTGAACTGGATGACCTCGATCAGGAGGCTTTGGTGCCGCGCATCCGTCTGGACACCGACGGACCCGTTGTCACGGTCCGCCTCGACCACCCCCCGCTGAACGCCTTCGACACCACCCAGCGCGACGAACTGGCCGCGCGCGTACGCGAGCTGGCCGACTCGCCCCACGTACGGGCCGTCGTGCTCTACGGCGGCGAGCGCCTCTTCGCCGCCGGCGCGGACGTCAAGGCGCTCGCCGCGATGGACATCGAGGAGATACGGGGCTGGAACCGCGCCCTGCAGCGCACCTTCGACGAGGTGGCCCAACTGCCCATGCCGGTGATCGCCGCGATCACCGGCTACGCACTCGGCGGCGGCCTCGAACTGGCCCTGGCCGCCGACTACCGCGTCGCGGCCGACGACGCCCTCCTCGGCCAGCCGGAGATCCAGCTGGGCATCATCCCCGGCGCGGGCGGCACCCAGCGCCTGACCCGGCTGATCGGCCCGTCCCGCGCCAAGAACCTCCTGATGACCGGCCGCAGGGTGGACGCCGCCGAGGCCCTGAGACTGGGCCTGGTGGACCAGGTGGTCCCCGCCCCCGAGGTCCACACGGCGGCCTTCCACTACGCCCGCAAGCTCGCCGAGGGCCCGGCGGCAGCCCTGGAGGCCATCAAGGAGGCCGTGAACCACGGCACCGACACCTCCCTGTCGACCGGCCTCGCCCTCGAACGCTCCCTGTTCACCGGGGTGTTCGGCACCAGAGACGCGACGACGGGTATCGAGTCGTTCCTGACGGAGGGCCCGGGCAAGGCCCGCTTCGAAGGCCCTGGGAGAGGCGCCCCGTAGGGGCCGCCTTTCAGGGGCGCGGGGAACTGCGCGCCCAGCCCCCACCGGCCCGCAGATCACAACAAGAGGACGACAGGACATGAAAGCACTCCGCTGGCACGCCGCCCGGGACCTACGTCTGGAAGAGGTCCCGGACCCCCCCACCCCCGCCCCCCACGAGGCCGTCGTGGAGGTCGCCTGGTCCGGAATCTGCGGCACGGACCTCCATGAGTTCCTGGAAGGCCCCCACATGATCCGCGCCAGCCCCCACCCCCTCACCGGCGCCAGCCCACCTCTCGCCCTCGGCCACGAACTCAGCGGTACAGTCCTGGCGTTGGGCTCGGAGACACCCGGCATAGCGATCGGCGACCGAGTCACCGCGGACCCCGTCTGGCACTGCGGCACCTGCTTCTGGTGCGCCCGGGGCGAGTACCACATCTGCCCCAGGAGCGGCTCCGTCGGCCTCGCCTCACCCGGTTCCTTCGCGGACCGCGTCACCGTGCCGATATCCGGCCTCACCCGCCTCCCCGACAACGTCACCGACGAGATGGCGGCCGTTGCCGAACCCCTCGCGGTGGGCCTGCACGCCGTCACCCGCGCCGGAGTCCGGCCGGGCGACAACGTCCTGGTCGTCGGCGGCGGCCCGATCGGCGTCGCCGTCGTCCTCGCGGCCCGCATCGCGGGCGCCGCCGGTCTCTATGTGAGCGAACCCCTCGCAGGACGCCGCGAGTTGCTGCTGAAACTCGGCGTCACCGAGGCGTTCGACCCGCGCGAGACGGACGTACGCAAAGAGGTGTTCGTACGAACCGGCCGCATAGGCCCGGACGTCGTCATCGACGCGACGGGCGTACCCGCGCTCGCCGGGCAGGCCGTCAGCACGGTCCGGCGCGGCGGCCGGGTCGTGCTCGCCGGCGTCGGGCACGGCAGTGTCGAGTTCGACATGGGCCAACTCGTCTTCTACGAGCGCTCGGTGGTCGGCACGCTCGGCTACAACTTCGACATCCCCCGGGTGATCGACCTGATGAGCACCGGGCGCCTGGACGCCTCCGCTCTGGTCACCGGACGTTTCCCGCTCACGGAAGGAGCCGAGGTCTTCGCGGACCTGGCCGCCGACCGGGCCAAGCACCTCAAGGTGCTGCTGACTCCGAAGGGACTGTGACATGGATTTCGACCTGCCGGAGGAGACCCGTGATCTCCAGGACATGGTCCGGGAGTTCGCGGCGAGGGAGATCGCCCCGAACGCGGCGGAGTGGTCCGAGACCGAGACCTTCCCCACCAAGATCTTCACCAAGCTCGGCGAACTCGGCCTGATGGGCATGCTGGTGCCCGAGGAGTACGGCGGCGCGGGCTCCGACACGGTCTCCTACGTCGCGGTCATGGAGGAACTCGGCGCCGCCGACCAGTCGGTGGCCTCCTCCTGGAACGCCCACTCGACCATCGCGACGCTGCCGCTCCTGACGTACGGCACCGAGGCCCAGAAGCAGCGCTGGCTCGCCCCGCTCGCCAAGGGCGAGGCCATCGGGGCCTTCGGTCTGACCGAGCCCGGCGCCGGGTCCGACGCGGCCGGCATCACCACCACCGCCCGCCGGGCGGACGGCGGTTGGGTGATCAACGGCACCAAGATGTTCATCACCAACGCCGGCACCGACATCAGCCAGGGCGTCACGCTCCTGGCCACCACCGGCAAGAACGAGGACGGGCGGAAACGCTTCGCCACCTTCTACGTCCCCACCGGCACCCCCGGCTACAGCTGCGGCGCCAAGCTGAAGAAGCTCGGCTGGCACGCCATGGACACCCGGGAACTGGTCTTCGAGGACTGCTGGATCGCCGACGACCATCTGATCGGCGAGGAGGGCAACGGCCTGCGCCAGTTCCTCAACGTCCTCGACAAGGGCCGGATCAGCGTCGCCGCGCTGGGCCTCTCGCTGGCGAAGGCGGCGCTCACCCTGGCCGTCAGACACGCCACGGAACGCCACCAGTTCGGCCGCCCGCTCTCCGCCTTCCAGGCGGTCGCGCACAAGATCGCCGACATCGGGACGGAGTACCAGGCCGCCCGCTGGATGGTCTACCGCGCCGCCTGGCTGGCCGACCAGGGCCGCCCGTACGGCACGGAGGCCGCGATGGCCAAGCTGTACGCCTCCGAGGTCGCCAACCGTGCCGCCTCCCAGGCGGTCCAGATCCACGGCGGGTACGGCTATGTGCGGGAGTCGGAGATCTCCCGCTTCTACGCCGACGCCAAGATCCTGGAGATCGGCGAGGGCACGAACGAGATCCAACGCGACGTCATCGCCCGGGCGTTGCTCAAGCAGGCGTGACACGAGCAAGTGGGCGTGGGGGACGCGAAGGGGCCCGCGGCACACGCCGCGGGCCCCGGGAACCCGGTACCGGGATCAGCTCGCCGCCAGCGCGGCCGGCTGCCACGCGGCCTCGGGGTCGAGCGGCAGGTCGGGCCGGTCGCGCTTGAAGGCGGCGGCCTCCCCCTCCACGTCCGGCAGCGCGGCGCCGGGCGCTCCGAACCCTCGCAGCAGGGTGTCGCAGTACTCGCCGGACAGGTACGAGGCGTCCCACTGGCCGTCCGGCTTCACCCATTGATAGGTGTGGTTGTGCAGATTCAGGAACTGCAGGGTGGCCAGGTGCGGTTCGACCGCACGGAAGGTGCCCGCCTCCACGGCCTCCGTGAGCAGCCCCCGGACCAGCTGCTCGAACTCCGCGCGCTGGCCCAGCAGCGTGTCGAGGTAGTCGCCGGTGAGGCTGCGGTAGTCGTGCTCGTAGACCCAGATGTGGTCCAGGCGGCGGAAGATGATCGTCAGCAGCGACTCGGACAGCAGCCGCAGCCGTACCAGCGGGTCCGCGTCGAGGCCCGCGATCTGCCGGGCGCGGGACAGCAGCGGGTCCATCACCCGCGACTGGATCTCGATCAGCAGGTTCTCCTTGGACCCGATGTAGTAGTACAGGGCGCCCTTGGCGAGCCCGACCGCGCGGCCCAGTTCGTTGATCGAGGTCGCCGCGTAGCCGTGACGGGCGAACAGGGTGGCCGCGGTGTCGATGATCTTCTGGCGTCGGACCTCGTAGTCCGGCCCGTGGCCCGGTGGTCGTGGCATGTGGTTCTCCCCGCCTGATGTGTCGACATTTCGACGTACCGATGAGACATGACCTCGGGCCCGCGTCCGGACGGCCGACGGCGCGTCCGGGGGGAAGCGGGCCCGGGACCTCGTTCCATTGTGCTTGACCAGTTTGCTAGACCAGACGGTACATTAAAAGATGGACTCCGGCGGCGCGGCCTTGTACCGCCCGCGCGAGCATTGCGAGGACGCGCATGACGACCGAGGCACCCCAGCACATCACGACCGGTTCCGCCGTTTCCGCGCACGCGGAACAGCTGCTGGAAATGTACCGCCGGATGCGCCGAATCCGGCGCTTCGAGGAACGGGCCTCCGTGCTCTACAAGGCGACGGAGATCCCCGGCTTCCTGCACCTCTCGATCGGCCAGGAGGCCAGCGCGGTGGGCGCCTGCTGGCCCCTGACCGCCCGCGACGGGATCACCTCCACCCACCGCGGCCACGGCCACGTCCTGGCCAAGGGCCTGGACACGGCGTCCATGATGGCCGAGCTGATGGGCAAGGACGCCGGGACCAACCACGGCCGCGGCGGCTCGATGCACATCGCCGACCCGCGCCTGGGCATCTACGGTGCCAACGGCATCGTCGGCGCCGGCCTGCCGATCGCCACCGGGGTGGCCACCGCGGCCAAGCTGCGCGCCGCCGGAGACGTGGTGGTGGCCTTCTTCGGCGACGGCGCGGTCGCCCAGGGCATGTTCCACGAGGCCGTCAACCTGGCCGCCGTATGGGACCTGCCCGTCGTCTTCCTCTGCGAGAACAACCACTACTCCGAGTTCTCGCCCGCCTCCGAACAGCACCGCGCCACCCTCTCCGCCCGCGCCGCCGGCTACGGCATCGACTACGCGCACGTCGACGGCAACGACGTCCTCGCGGTGGCCGGGCTGATGAACGACGTGGTGGAACGCCTGCGCGGCGGCGCAGGACCCGTCCTCGTCGAGGCCGAGACCTACCGCTGGCACGGCCACTACGAGGGCGACCCCGAGCGCTACCGCCCCGCCGAGGAGGTCGCCGCCGCCAAGGAACGCGACCCGCTGCTCGTCGCCCGCAAGCACCTGGCGGCGGCCGGCGTCCCGGCCGTACTGGCCGACGCGATCGACGAGGAGATCGACAAGGAGATCGAGGCGGCGGTGGAATGGGCCAGGAGCCTGCCCGAACCGGCCCCCGAGACCCTGCACGACTTCGTCTCGGCACCGCGCTCGACGGTCCCCGAACCGGCCCCCGCCACCGGCGAGGTCTTCCGCTCCATGGACGCCGTACGCCTCGCCCTGGAACACGAACTCACCACCGACCCCAGCGTGTTCATCGCCGGTATCGACGTCGGCGCGGGCGGCAACGTCTTCGGCCTCACCCGAGGCCTGGCGGACGCCTTCCCCGGCCGGGTCCGCGACACGCCGATCAGCGAGAGCGCCATCATCGGTACGGCGGTGGGGGCGGCCATGGCCGGGATGAAGCCGGTCGTCGAGATCATGTACATGGACTTCATCGGCGTCTGCCTGGACATGCTCCTCAACCAGGCGGCCAAACTGCGCTTCATGACCGGCGGCCGGGCCTCGATGCCCCTCGTCGTCCGCACCCAGTTCGGCGCGGGCCGCTCCTCGGGCAGCCAGCACTCGCAGAGCCTGGAGGCCCTGCTCGCCCACATCCCCGGCCTGACCGTGGTCATGCCGTCCAACCCGGCCGACACGTACGGCCTCCTGCGCGCCGCCATCCAGGACCCGAACCCGGTGGTCTTCGTCGAGAACCGGCTCCAGTACGGCCTCAAGGGCCCGCGCCCGCCGGCCGACCACCTGATCCCGCTGGGCAAGGCCAAGGTGGTCCGCGAGGGCACCGACATCACCCTGGTCTCCTGGTCCCGGATGGTCCAGGACGGCCTGGCCGCAGCCGAGTTGCTGGCCGAAGAGGGGCTGAGCGTGGAGGTGATCGACCTGCGCACGATCGCCCCACTGGACCGCGAGACCGTCCTCGCCTCCCTCGCCAAGACGAACCGCCTGGTCATCGCCCACGAGGCGGTACGGGACTTCGGCGTCGGCGCCGAGTTGTCGGCCCTCGCTGTAGACGAGGGCTTCTGGCACCTGGACGCCCCGGTGACCCGCGTGGCCCCGCCGCACGTACCGGCCCCGTACGCGCCCTCGCTGGAGCGGGCGTGGCTGCCGTCCCGGGACACGATCGCGGACACACTGCGCCGGATCGCGGCGGTCTGACCGCACAAGGGAGGGGCCCCGGGGTTGTCGCCCCGGGGCCCCTCCCTTGTGCGGCCCGTGTCAGACGGTGGCCACCGGAGTCAGCGGGCTGCCCTGCGTCCCCGGGAGGTTCAGCGGGGGAGCGGTGAGCAGAAAACGGCTGCGGTTGTGTTCGCGGAGCCAGCTGGCGAGCGGGCCGAGGTTCCACAGTTCGCCGAGGGGGACGCCCAGCTTGAACAGGCAGAGGTGGTGGATGGGGAGGAGTGAGTGGGGTCCGGTCTCGTTGCCGACGGCCACCCCTTCGACCGCGTAGTTGTCCGCGACCAGGCCCGCGAGCTGCGACTCGGTGATCCATTGGAGGATCTCGGGGTCGTGGGCGTCGAGGTAGGCGGCGGTCTGGTGGATGGCGACGGGGTCGGGGTTCTTGTTCCAGTTGAGGATCTGGGTGGCGAAGCCGGTGTGGAGCAGGACGATGTCGCCGGGCTCCACGGTGACGTTGTCGGCGTCCATGATCTCGCGGAGCTGGCGGTAGTTGACGGCCTGGTAGCCGGTGCCGAGGTGGTGGGCGATGTCGATGAGGACGCCGCGGCCCTGCACGCCGTGTTCGGCCATGTGTTCGAGGCCGAGGTGGCGGGCGAAGCCGAGGCTGCCGCTGCCGTCGCCCTTGGCGTCGTCCTGGGGTCCGACCAGGTCCGTACCGGCGCGGTAGCCGTTGTAGTAGACGGCCTCGTTGGCGCCGTCGGCATCCGCGTCGAACTCGGCGCCCTGGTGGGCGAGGGCGTCCCACTGGGTGGAGTACTGCAGCCAGAGGGTGACCACGTCGTCGGACCAGACGTCGATCAGGTCGGGCGAGAAGTGCTCGCTCGCCTTGATGTTGTAGAAGACGTCCTGGTTGTGCTGGAGGTCCTCGGTGGGGCGCAGGATCGGCGGGTAGCGGCGCTGGTTCATGGCCGAGCCGCCCGGATAGTCCAGGGGAAGGCTGAGGCTGAAGGCGATGCCGTGCTCGACCTCGCGCACGCCCTGGAGGACCTTCTCCTTCGTGACCAGGTTGATCCGGCCCAGCTCGTCGTCCTCGCCCCAGTCGCCCCAGGTCGAACCCGGCGGACGCTGCTTCCAACGCTTCGTCATGACAAATGCCTCCTCAGGCGACGTCCCCGTTGACGATCAGCGGCATGCTATTTGGGATTATACCGGTCGGTCAACAATCAGAACTGCTTCCGTTCAGCCCTTTATATTGTCTTGCAGTCGGCAATAGACTCAGTGGTCGAAACATCGACTGTTGGGGAGATGATGAGCGAATCCACACAGGCGTGGGTGGCTGCCGGAGTACGTGCCGTGATCGGGACGCACACGCAGGCCCAGGACGCCGGCCGCACCGACGACATCGTCGCGCTGTACACACCCGACGGGGTCCTCGAACTCCCGGGCACGGACCCCCTCCAGGGCCACGACGCCCTCCGCGCGGCTTTCAAGGGCTGGGAGCCGGAGCTGCCGCAGCTCCACCTGGTCACCAACACGGTCGTCACCTCCTCCACCGCCGACGAGGCGACGGCCACGAGCGACGTGGCCTTCCTCCAGCGCGGCGAGGCGGGTTGGGCGGTCCAGGTGGTCGGCCACTACGAGGACGAGTTCACCCGGGCCGACGGCACCTGGCTGCTGAGTCGCAGGAAGACGACCTACCAGGTCTAGCGAGGAGCGCCCCCATAAGGGGCGCGGGGCTGTGCCAATTTGCGGCTCCGCCGCGCGGGCGCGACCAGCCACAACGGACCCGCAGCTCGCCCACGACCTGTCCCCCCGTACACCCGGACCTTGGAGAAAGATGCCCACCACTTCCCCTGACACCGAAGCACAGGTCGCCGCAGGCGTACAGGCGGCCATCGCCGCCTACGCCCAGGCCCTGGACACCGGCCGAAACGACGACGTAGCCGCCCTCTTCACCCCCGACGGCGTCGCCGAGATCGCCGGCATAGCCACCTTCGAGGGCCGCGACGCCATCCGCGAAGGCTTCGCGGCCTTCGCGCCGACCCAGCCGCAGCTGCACCTCGTGGCCAACACGGTCGTCACCTCGTACACCGAGGAGGAGGCCACCGCGGTCAGCAACCTCGCCTTCTTCCAGCGCGGCGAGGCGGGCTGGGCGGTCCAGATGGTCGGCCGCTACGACGACACGCTCCGCCACCACGAGGGCGCGTGGAAGTTCCAGCGGAGGGTCACGACCTTCCTGCAGTAGCGCGCGCCGCACGACACGGAAAGCCGATGCTCGTGCCACCCGACGGATCGGGCGGCACGAGCATCGGCTTTCCGGCTGGTCGGTCAGGCCTTGGTCTCCGGATCCGCCGCCTTGGAGAAGGTGAAGGCCGGGAAGTCGTTCTGGACCAGGTCGCGGATCAGTTCCTGGAGGTTCCACCGCCCGGTCGGGTTCAGCAACTGCTTGATCGGCTTGCCGGGGATGTTGCCCCCGGAGAAGTAGCTGCTCTCCAGGAAGGACGACATCGTGCTGGAGTTCACGCTGTCCGTCCACTCCTCCTCGGCGGCCTCGGTCGCCTCGATGACGTCGTGGCCGTAGTCACGCGCGTGGATGATCGCGTCGGTGATGATCTCCACCTGGTCACCGGCGTACCGCGGGTTGTTGCCCGTGGCGCCGTGCGGTCCGCCGGGGAAGAAGAAGTTCGGGAAGCCGGCCGTAGCGACCCCGAGGTAGGTGCGCGGGCCGTCCGACCAGTACTCCTTCAGCGGGAGCCCCTGACGGCCCTGCACGCCAAGCCTGTTGAGGGCGCCGGTGCCGAAGTCGTAGCCCGTCGCCCAGATGATGATGTCGAACTCCTCGACACCGGCGGCGGTCTCGATGCCGTCCTCCGTGATACGGGTGATCGGCGTCTCGTTGATGTCGACGAGCGAGACGTTCGGCTTGTTGTACGTCTCGTAGTAGCCGGTGCCGAAGGGGGGTCGCCGGCCGCCGTAGCCGTGGGCCTTGGGGATCAGCTTGTCTGCCGTCGCCGGGTCCTTGACGATGGAGCGGATCTTGTCGGCCAGGAACGCGCACCACTCCGCGTTCACGGTCTCGTTCGAGAGCATGTCGTAGTAGTGCTCGGTCAGCTTGGTGAAGCCGGGGCCGTTCCACCGCTCCTCGTAGAACGCCTGGCGGTCCTCCGGGCTGTCCTCCAGACCGGACCGCATGACGATCTGGTGCAGGAACCCGCTCGGCGAGGTGTTCAGCGTCTCGCGGATGGACTCGAAGTTGGCCTTCAGCTCCGCCTGCTCCTCGGGCGTGATCGGCCCGTTGTTGAGCGGCGTGAGCCAGTCGGCGTCCTTCTGGAACACCGTCAGCTGTGCCACGTCGTCCGCGATCGCGGAGATGATCTGCACCCCGCTGGAGCCGGTGCCGATCTGCGCCACCCGCTTGCCGGTGAAGTCGATGGGGTTCTTCGGCCAGCGGCTGGTGTGGTGCTGCGCGCCCCGGAAGTCCTCGCGGCCCGGGATCGCCGGGATGAACGGCACCGACAGGTTGCCGGTCGCCGCGACGACGAAGCGGGCCCTGACCTCGGTGCCGTCACTGCCCCGCACGGTCCAGGTCCCGGACGCCTCGTCGAAGACGGCCGCGGTCACCTTGACGCCGAAGGCGATGTCGCGCCGCAGGTCGAACCGGTCGACGACATGGTTGAAGTACCGCTCGATCTCCGGCTGGCCGGCGAACTTCTCCGACCACTCCCACTCCTCCCACAGCTCCTTCGAGAAGAGGTAGCCGTAGGTGTAGCTCTCGGAGTCGAAACGCGCCTCGGGATAGCGGTTCCAGTACCAGGTGCCGCCCACCCCGGTGCCCGCCTCCAGCAGCTTCACCGAGAACCCGGCCTCCCGGGCCAGGTACAGCTGGTAGATGCCGGTGACACCGGCGCCGATGACCAGCACGTCGACCGTGCCGCCGGTGTCGCCCGTACTGCCTGTACCGCCCGCTCCGACCTGGTCCTGGCCCGGCTTCGTCGTGTCGCTCATGTGCTCTCCCGCGTGAGCCTGATTCGTTTTGTCGACCGGTCGGTCGAATACTCGGTGAGAAGTGAGACTAGATGAGGCGGCGGGTCCGGGCAATGGATGTGAATCTCGCCGGGGACATTGATTGTACCGACCGTCTGATCTAACTTTCGCTCAAGGACGTGAAACCGCGCAACGGGAGTACAGGCATGAGCGACAAGGGTGTCGAAGAGACCGCCGATCTGCGGGCCGCGGGCTGGAAGGCCATGCGGGCCGCCCTGCCGGGTGTGTTCCCCGAGGGTGACATCGATCTGAAGGACGGGCGGCTCGGCGAGGATCTCGTCGACATCGGCCTCGTCAGCGTCTGGGGCGGACTGTGGGGCCGCGAGGGGCTCGCGCCGCGCGACCGCAGCCTGGTGACGCTGGGCATCCTCATCGCCCTCGGCGCGGAGACCGAGCTGAAGACCCATGTCCGTATCGCCCTGACGAACGGACTGACCGAGGCCGAGATCGCCGAGGTCATCTACCACTCCAGCGGCTACACCGGCTTCCCCCGGGCCGTGGCCGCCCGCACGGCGGCGCGCGAGGCCCTGGAGGGCTGAAGGCCCTCCGACCGTCGGCACTTCACATCACACGAGGAGTAGGCATGACACTGCAAGGAAAGGTCGCGGTCGTCACCGGCGGCGCCCGGGGGATCGGCCGTGGAATCGCGACCGTGCTCGCGGCCAAGGGGGCCGCCGTCGCCGTCTGGGACCTGAACGTCGAGGGCGCCGAGGAGACCGTCGCCCTGATCGCCAAGGAGGGCGGTACGGCCATCGCGGTGGGCGGTGACGCGGCCGACGAGGCGGGCGTGGCGGCCTCCGCCGCCCGGACCCGGGCGGAACTCGGCCCGGTCACGATCCTGGTCAACAACGCCGGGACCACCGCCTACGAGCCCTTCACGAGCATCACCGAGGCCGCCTGGGACCGCATGATCGGGATCAACCTCAAGGGCCCGTTCCTGGTCACCAAGGAACTGGTGCCGGACATGGTCGAGGCGGGCTGGGGCCGGATCATCAACATCTCCTCGTCCTCCGCGCAGACCGGCGCGCCCTCCATGGCGCACTACGCGGCCTCCAAGGGCGGTGTCATCGGCCTGACCAGGGCACTGGCGGTCGAGTACATCGAGAAGGGGATCACCGTCAACCACGTACCGCCCGGGTTCATCGACACCCCGCTGGTACGCCAGGGGCCCGTGGACGTCGACGCGGTCGCCGCGATGATGCCGATGAAGCGGGCCGGTACCCCCGAGGACATCGCCTACGCGGTGGCCTACCTGGCCTCCGAAGAGGCGAGTTACGTCACCGGCCAGACGCTCAGCGCGAACGGTGGCCGTTACCTGGCGTGAGCGGTGTCCCGGCGGCGCCCAGGCGGAATCCCTGCGCTGCCTCGGCGGTGCCGGGCGAGGGTGCCGCCGCCGGAAACTCTGTTCGGGTGTTCGTTATACCGACCGGCAGGTATAATTTTCAGCGAGACATCGGGCCAAGGCTGCAATGGAGCACGCATGAGCATCGACGACGACGTCAGAAACGGCCCCCGCGGGGTGACCGCGTGACGGCCCGCGTCCTGGTGGTGGGCGCCTCGGCGTCCGGACTGTCCACGGTGGAGGCGCTGCGGCGCAAGGGGTACGCGGGCGGGATCACGGTGCTCGGCGACGAGCCGCACGCTCCGTACGACCGTCCGCCGCTGTCGAAGCAGGTGCTGTCCGGCGCCTGGGAGCCGGAGCGCGCCGCACTGCGCGCCGAGGAGCAACTGACGTCGCTGGACGCCGAGTTCCTGCTCGGCGAGACCGCCGTCGCGCTGGACGCCGAGAAGCGGACCGTGCGTACCGCCTCAGGGCGGGAGGTCACCGCCGATGCCGTGGTCATCGCCACCGGTGTACGGGCGCGGCGGTTCCCCGGGGCGCCGGACCTGACCGGGGTGCATGTGCTGCGCTCGCTCGAAGACGCACTGGCCCTGCGCGGCGAGCTGGTCGCCGGACGGCGGCTGGTGGTCGTCGGTGAGGGCGTGCTGGGTTCGGAGATCGCGGCGACGGCACGGACGCTGGGCCTGGAGGTGACGCTGGCGGGACCGCTGGCCGCGCCGATGGCTCTCCAGGTGGGCCCGGTGGTGTCGGGGGTGCTGGCCGGACTGCACACCGAGCGCGGGGTGACGCTCCGGCTCGGCGAGGGAGTCGTCGGGCTGACCGGGGAGGAGGGCGGCCGGGTGTCGGGGGTGCGGCTGGCCTCGGACGAGGTGCTCCCCGCGGACGTGGTCGTCGTCGCGATCGGTGCCGTCCCGGCGACGGAGTGGCTGGCCGACAGCGGCCTCGCCCTGGACAACGGCGTGGTGTGCGACGCGTGGTGCCGGGCCGCCGAGGGCGTCTACGCCGTCGGCGACGTGGCCCGCTGGCACCACGAGGGCCTGGGCCGGTCGGTCCGCCTGGAGAACCGGACCAACGCGACGGAGCAGGCGATGGCGGTCGCGGGGGTGATCCTCGGCGAGGACCGGCCCTACGCGCCCGTGCCGTACTTCTGGACAGATCAGTACGACGCCAAGCTCCAGGTCCACGGCTTCCTGCCGGCCGACGCCGAGGTGGACGTCGTGGAGGGCGACCTGGCCGCCCGGCGCTTCGTCGCCCGGTACCGGGTCGGCGGCCGAGTCACCGGGGTCCTGGGCTGGAACATGCCCAAGCAGACCCGGCTGCGCCGCCAGGAGGTGGTGGACGCGCTCCAGGAGCCCGCCGTCCCCACGCCCACGACCGTCCCCGTCCCCACCCCTGTCATCACGCCCGCTCCCACCCACTGAACGCTCAGGAGAGATCCCATGAAGGTTGTCGTAGACGAGGAGAAGTGCGTCGCCGCCGGACAGTGCGTGAACGCCGCCATGGACGTGTTCGACCAGCGTGACGAGGACGGCATCGTCGTCGTCCTGGACGAGCACCCGCCCGCCGAACTGGCCGACGACGTGCGCAACGCCGCCGCGATCTGCCCGGCGCTGGCCATCCGCATCGAGGAATAGAACGCCCCGTTCCCAGTGAGTACCGCCCTTACCACTTGAGGAGAATCCATGGCTGAGGCAGAGACCGGGCTCGCCCCCGACGAGCAGGTGTACTTCTACCAGGACGACCGGGACGCCGAGTGCCCCTTCGCCCCGCCGCCCGGACTGCGCGCCCTGCACGACAAGGCACCGGTCTCCCGGGCCCGCATCTGGGACGGCAGCACCCCCTGGCTGGTCACCGGCCACGCGGCCCAGCGGGCGATCCTGTCCGACCCCCGGGTCAGCTCGAACGACAAGCAGGCCGGGTTCCCGTATCCGAACCACGTCATGGCGGAGGGCGCTCCCCACCACCCGCTGACGATCTTCAACGCCGACGGCGCGGACCACACGCGGATCCGGCGCATGATGACCCGTCCGTTCACGCGCCCCCGGATGGAGGCGCTGCGCCCGCAGATCCAGCAGTTCACCGACGAACTCATCGACCAGATGCTCGCGGGCCCGAAGCCTGCGGACCTGGTGACCGCCGTGTCGCTGCCGCTGCCCTCGCTGATGATCTGCGCGCTGCTCGGAGTGCCGTACGCGGACCACGACTTCTTCCAGGAACACGCGCAGTGGGCCACCAGGAGCGACAAGACGGTCGAGCAGCAGAACGCGGCGAACGCGGCGCTCGGCGGCTACCTGGCCAACCTGCTCCAGAAGAAGATGGAGGAGCCGGCCGAGGACGTGCTCTCCGACTTCGCCGCGCGGATCAAGGACGGTGACCTCAACCTTCCCGAGGCCGTCATGCTGTCGATGATCCTGCTGATCGCCGGTCACGAGACCAGCTCCAGCATGATCACGCTGGGCACCGCGCTGCTGCTGGACAACCCCGGGCAGCTGGCGAACCTGCGCGAGATCGACGACACGAAGGCCGTCGCCAACGCGGTCGAGGAGATCCTGCGCTATCTGACCGTCCCGCAGCTCGGACAGCGCCGGATCGCCGCCGAGGACTTCGAGTTCGAGGGCGTCGAGATCAAGGCGGGCGACGGCATCATCGCCGCGCTGCCCGCCGGCAACTGGGACCCGGAGGCGTTCCCGGACCCCGAAAAACTGGACCTCACCCGCAAGGCGAGCCACCACGTCGCCTTCGGCTGGGGCATCCACCAGTGCCTCGGCCAGCAGCTGGCCCGCATCGAACTCCAGGTCGTCTACGGCACGCTCTACCGCCGAGTCCCGACCCTGCGCCTCGCGGTAGACCGCGACGAACTGGACTTCCGCCCGGCGGACGCACTCGCCTTCGGCATCAGCGAGCTGCCGGTCACCTGGTAGTGGGTGGTCGGGGGTGGTAGCACCACCGGTTACTGCCGGGTGGCACTGGGTGGTGCCGAGTAGTACCGGGTGGTGCCGGGTGATATCGGGTCGTTCTGGCAGTGCCGGGTGGTTCGGACAGCACTCGTGGTTCGGACAGCAACTCGTGGTTCTGGTAGCACCCGGGAGTTCTGGTAGCACCCGGGAGTTCTGGTAGCACCCGGGAGTTCTGGTAGCACCCGGGATTCCGGCGGGGCTTGGTGGTTCTGGCAGGGCTTGGTGGCACTGGCGGTGCCCGGTGGTCTTGGCAGGACCCGCTGGTTCTGTTCGGACCCGGTGGTTCTGGCACGACTTGGTGGTCCCGGCGGGACTGACCTGGTGGTCCTGGCCGGGCGTGGTGGCCGCGGAAGCACCTGGTGGTCTGCCCGGACCCGGTGGTTCTGCCCGGACCTGCTGGTCCTGGCAGGACCCTGCGCTCTGCCCGGGCCCGGGGCCCGGGGGGCCTGGCGGGGCCGGTGGTTTCGGTAGCGCCCCGCAGACGGCGAACGTCTTTCAACCGCAGTACAACAGGAGTCACCTATGAGCGAGTTCAGCTTCGAAGGACGCGTCGCCGTCGTCACCGGTGCGGGTCGGGGCCTCGGCCGGGCCTACGCCCGGCTGCTGGCCGAGCGGGGCGCCAAGGTCGTCGTCAACGACCTTGGCGGGTCGATCGAGGGCGACGGCGCGGACATCGGTCCCGCGCAGAAGGTCGTCGAGGAGATCACGGCAGCGGGCGGCACGGCCGTCGCCGACACCAACGACGTGTCGACGCCGGCCGGCGGCCAGGCGATCATCGACACGGCGATCGACGCCTTCGGCCGGATCGACGTCCTCGTCAACAACGCCGGGATCATCCGGTACGCCGGGCTGCCGGAGATCGAGGCGGAGAACCTGGAGCGTCATCTCGACGTCCACCTCGTCGGCTCGTTCAACACCTTGCGAGCCGCGTGGCCGCACTTCGTGGAACAGGGGTACGGCAGGGTCGTACTGACCACCTCCAGCGGCATGTTCGGGCTCGACAACAACCTGTCGTACGCGGCGGCGAAGGCCGGCACGGTCGGCCTGGCCCGCAGCGCGAAGCTGGCGGGCGAGCCGCACAACATCAAGGTCAACCTGATCGCACCGGCGGCGATGACCCGCATGGGCGGGGGCGAGCAGCCGGACGACGTACAGCCGGTCCCCGGCCAGCCGTACATGCCGTCGGGCGCGGCGGCACCGATGGTGGCGTACCTCGCGCACGAGAGCTGCCCGGTCAACGGGGAGATCTACACGGCGGGCGCGGGCCGCTTCGCCCGTCTGTTCATCGGGTCGACGGAAGGGTACGTCCACGAGGACGGCCCGGCGACGGTCGAGGACGTCGCGGCGAACTGGGACACCATCAACGACGAGAAGGACTACTACGTCCCGACCGACCTGATGGCGTGGTCCGGCTCCTTCCTCAAGCACCAGTTCCGACACCTCTCGGTGCCCGGGGCAGAGTAGGGGCGAGCGCCGGGCGGCGGGTGCGGTCAGCGGGTGACCGCGGGCCCGATCCACAGGTGAGCCGGACCGTCGCTGGGGGAGTTCCCAGCGACGGATTTCGGCACCCTTCTTCTTAGGCCGAGAACGCCCTTCGGCTCACCCTGAGTCCGCAGTTGGCTGCCCCCACAGCAGGCCGCGCGCATTGCGCGGGTAGGCGGCCGGCGGGCTCGGTCACGGCACTGGCCAGACGTACAGCACTGGCTAGGCGTAGGGCCGGATGGCCACCGTGACATCCAGATCGAAGGCGTTCGTTCCCGCTGCGGACGGCAGGGCCAGGGTCCGGTCGAGCGCGCGGCGCAGAGGGCCGCAGCCGCTGGTGCCCGGGGCGGCGAACTCCACGTCCTGGGCGCCGAAGGCGACGACCAAGGGGTCCTTGGATATGACCCTGGTGGGATCGGTGTCCTTGAGTACCAGGTGCACCGGGTCCTTGTCGCTGCCCACCGAGCAGCCCGACGACGGCCGGGCCGGCCCGTGCACCGTGCCTATGGCGAACCTGATGTCGAACTCGCCGCGCCGCGTGTCGTCGGACAGGAAGTCCGAGTAGCCGCCGTACCTCGGCGTCAGGGTCAACGGGGTGCCTGTCACCCGGATCGGCGCGGCGCTCATCTCCCCGAAGACCTGGCGGAACTCACCGTCGACCCGGCCTTCGGCAAAGGTGATCTTCATGGGCTCGGTGAGCGCCTCGTCGACGGCGCCAATGCGGAGATGCCCTGTGGCGTGCATGACCTCGCAGCGCCAGGCCCCGAGGACCGCACCCGGGGGCAACTCGTCGACGGTCGGACAGGCGGAGAAGTCGAACCCGGGCGGATCCGCGGCCTGTTCGGCTCCATGGGCAGGTGCGGCTCCCAGCGCGAGGCCGACCAGCAGGGCGCCCACGGCGGCGCTGGTCAGGCGGCGGACAGCACGGTTCAAGGTCAATCGGTTCGGCGTCATGCGTCACAGCATTGCAGAGATTTGTCTGCAGAGGAAGGTCTGCAGAGAATTCGCTGCCATCTGGGTACACTGCCGCCATGAAGGAAGAGCGGAGAGAGGAAGCCGCAGCGCGGCGCACGGTCGACAGTCCCGAGGTGCTCAAGGCGCTCTCGCACCCCCTGCGCCTGCGTATCCTGCGCCACCTCGGCACGGCTGGTCCGGCCACCTCGACCACCCTCGCCGCCGCCCTCGGCGAGAACACCGGGACGCTCAGCTACCACCTGCGCATGCTGGAGCGCAGCGGCCTGATCGAGGACATCCCCGAGCGTTCCACCGGGCGTGAGCGCTGGTGGCGTGGGGTGCGTGGCCTCGACATCCGCAGGCCGCCGCAGGGTGAGCTGACGGAGGCCGAGCGCGCCATGTCGGCCGAGCTGGACCGGATGAGGATGGAGGAGGACGTCGAGCTGGCCCGGCAGTTCACTGCCGCACAGGCGGACTCCGAAGGCTGGATGCGGGGTTCACGCAGCCTCGCCCACCTCACGAAGGCTGAACTGGACGCCTTCCACGACGACTACATCGCCCTGCTCGCGCGCTACGCCCGCGGACGCGAGGACGCCCCCGACGACGCACGACCCGTACTCCTCCGCTGGTTCGGCCTGCCCGCTGACTGACCGCCGGGCTCGGTCGAGGCCGGCCCTTGAGGCCGGCCCTTCGCGCAGGTCGCGGCGCTCGGCTGACGGAACCGAAGTGCATCGGACGCGCCAGGAAACGCGGGACCGGCCTGACCGCTTCGGGGAAGCGGCCGGGCCGGTGTCCTGTGTCGAAGCCGTTCGGTCAGGCGACCGCCTGCCCCGCCTGGACCTCGTCGAGGCGCTTGCTCTTGGGGATCAGGGAGACCAGCGCCGTGCCCACCGCACAGCAGCCGACGACCAGCCAGAGGCCGTTGGTGAAGCCGGTGTCGAGGTAGAACTGGGTGCCGTGCAGGATCGCCCCGTGCTGGGCCATCACCACGAAGGCCAGCTGGGACACGATGATCTGGGCGACACCCTGACCGAGGGTCTGGGCGCCGTTGGCCAGGGCCTGCTCCTCGGGGGTGACGACCTCGATGATCATGATGGGCACGATGGCCATCACCACACCCGTGCCGAAGCCCGCGATCACACCCATGCCCACGATCTGGGGAGCGCTGTGGTGCAGCTGGGTGCCGATGCCGTAGCCGAGGACGGTGAGCGCGGAGCCGACGCCCAGGATGATCCGGGCGTCCATCCGGCGGGCGGCGAAGCCCGTGCCGACGGCCGCCACGATGATCATGGCGCTGATCGGGCTGGTGACGATGGCGTTGTGGGTGCCGGACCAGCCCAGGCCCTCGGAGACGTTGGGGATCTTCGGCATCAGGATCAGCATCTGGATCACGACGCCGACCGCGCTGAGCGAACCGGCCGCGATGGAGGTCGCCAGCAGCACGGTCCACACCGAGCGGCGCCGGGTCATGGCCGGCGGGAACAGCGGTTCGGCGACGCGGCGTTCGACGAGGACGAAGACGAACAGCGCGATCAGCGCCCCGACGACCCAGGCGGCGAACTTCCCGCTGTCCCAGCCCCAGTGCGAGCCCTGGCCGACCGCGTAGACGAGCGCCGTGATGCCACCGCCGAGGAGGATGCCGCCGAGCCAGTCCATCCGGCCGCCCGCCTCGCGGATCGGGCTCTCCGGCACGAAGGACGCCACCAGCACGAAGCTCACGGCGGTGCTGATCGCCATGAACCACAGCACCCCGCGGAAGCCGTAGTCGTCCAGGAGCCAGCCGGACAGGAACGGCCCGCCGAAGGCGACGAGACCGACACCGCCGGCCAGGATGCCGCTCGCGAGGCCGACCCAGCGGCGCGGGAACACGTCGCGGGTGATCGCGTAGGCGAGCGGGGCGGTGGCCGCGTAGACGCCCGCGATGCCGCGCCCGATCAGCAGGGTGCGGTAGTCGGTGGCGACGGCGGCGATCAGGTCACCGACGAAGCCCAGCCCGGTGGCGACGAGCAGCACCTTCTTCTTGCCGAAGAGCGCCGCGGCCTTGACCGCGAAGGGCAGGAAG
Source organism: Streptomyces geranii (assembly GCF_002954775.1). GTDB lineage: Bacteria > Actinomycetota > Actinomycetes > Streptomycetales > Streptomycetaceae > Streptomyces > Streptomyces geranii. Next base: position 27,519 of record NZ_PJME01000018.1, on the reverse strand, counting down.
AAGGTCCCCGTCAGGAGGGTCATCAGGGTGAACCAGGCGATCTCGGTGGTCCTGAAATGGATCGCGATCTCGGCCTGCGAGATGCCGGACAGCGCGGCCATCAGCGCGACCAGCTGGACGGTCCACACGAGCGCGACGACGACGAGGACGTTGCGCCTGGTGGAGAGGGATCTCTCGTGTTCCTGTGGGGCGGCGGTCTGTGTCTGGGACATGGCGGCCTTCCGAGGTGAGCGGGACATCCAGAGCACGGCTCCGACTCTGGGGATGTGGGGAGGTTGGTGCCGGTAAAGTAGACCTAACGGTCGGTACAATCAATAAGTTGCGCGTAAAGCCCCCGAGCGACCTCCCCAGGTCCCGCTGACCGGGACCCAAACCGCCGGGACCCTGGGAGGCAGCCCCGAAGGGGCGCCTCCCAGGGGTGCGGGGAACTGCGCGCCCAGCCCCCACGAACCCGCACCCGACGAACAACGACAACCCCCGCCCACACACCCCGCCGAACCAGCGGAGCGTTACGCTCGGCAGCGTGCTCCGCATCATCGACGCCCGAACCGGCGACCCCGTCGTCGCCGCCCCGGCCCGCAGGGCCCTGACCCGCGTCGAGGCGCACACCCAGCGCTTCGACGCCACCACCCTCCGCGTGCTCCTGGTCGCCGACGTCCTCGTCCGCGCCCTGGAGGTGGGCGGCACCCCCGCGTGGGCCGTGGTGGCCGGTGAGGAGCAGATGGCTGAACTCCGGGTGGCCGCCGCGGCCCTCGGCATCCGCCCCTTCGAGGACCGCCGCGACGTCGGGCCGGAACCGGCGGGAAGCCAGCAGCTCCATGTGGTGAGCCGGGGCGACCGGGCGGCGGAGGGCATCCACCTCGACGTGGCCCGGGCCGACTCCTCGGTCCCCATGAACCTCCCGGGGGACACCGACCCCACCGTCCTCCGTCTCGCCCTGCTCGCCCACCCCCGCTCCGAGCCCGTACGTCTCACCCCGGCCGCCCTGTCCGACGTGGACCGCACGCTCGCGCACTGGCGCGGCTCGGTCGCCGTCTGGGCGCAGCAGCCGTCCCGGCCGGTGCCCGACACCCTGCGCCGCGACCTGCGCGCCGCCTGGGAGAACGACCTGGACGTACCCGCCGTACTGGACGTCCTGCGCCGCGTGGAGACCCTCGACCGGCTGCCGGACGGCGCCCGTTTCGAGACGTACGCCTACGCCGACCGCATCCTCGGCCTCGAACTCACCCGCGACATCGGGACGTTGACATGACCGACCACCAGGGCCAGGGTCAGGGCCGGAACCCGCTCCGCCGGCTGGTTGTCCTGCGGCACGCCAAGTCGGCCTGGCCGCCGGGCGTCGAAGACCACGACCGCCCCCTCGGCCCCCGCGGCCTGCGCGACGCCCCCGCCGCAGGACGGGCCCTCGCCGAGGCCGACCGCCTCCCCGACCTCGCCCTGTGCTCCACCGCCGAACGCGCCCGCCGCACCTGGGAGTTGGCGGCGGCCGAATGGGACACCCCACCGCCGGTCCGGCACGACCCGAGGCTGTACGGGGCGGACGTACCGGAGTTGCTGGCCGTCGTACGCGAAGTCCCGTCCACCGTCGAGACGTTGCTGCTGGTCGGGCACAACCCCGGCCTGGAGGAACTGGTGCTGGAACTGGCCGGGGACGGGACCGACGACGCGCTGGACGTCGTACGGGAGAAGTTCCCGACCTCCGCGATCGCGGTCCTGGCCTGGCGCGGCACCGGCTGGCACGACCTCGCACCCGGCACCGCCCTGCTCACGGACCTGATCGTGCCGCGCGGGAAACCGCCCCACTGACCCCTCGGCTACCCCAGGAGGAGCCCGGCCAGCCGCGGCAGCCGGCGAGTCGTCTCCTCCCGGTCGTCGAAGTCGAAGTCCCAGGCGGGGTCCAGCTCCGGATACCGGATCGTGAACGCGCCGGCGGGAAGCTGCTCACCGGTCGCCGCGATGTGCGCGTTCCAGGCGATGCTCAGTACGTCCTCGCCCTCCAGATCCAATTCCGGCTCCGGGCCGTCGGCCGCCGCTGACCGCACGACGGGCAGTTCCGCGAGGGTGTCGGGGTCGGCGACCACGCGCTCGAAGACCTCGCGCCCCTGGGCTATCAGCCATCCGCGGAAGTAGTCGAAACCGTCGTCCGAGCAGCCGCCGTTGACGAGATAGGCGGCAGCCCACAAGGGGTTCGTGTAGGAGTCGGCCATCAGGTCCCACAGCACCTGCTGAGCGGCGACGATCTCCTCGGCCGGGCGCGCGGCGAGCAGGGCCGACGCCTCCCCGGCGACCGCCCCGCTGGCGTCCGGGTCGGCCGCCCGCTCGCGTGCCACCTCGATGAGCTGCCAGAACTCCACTTTGTCCATGCCGCCAGAGCATGCCACCCACCACTGACAACGGCCCCTCCGCAGCGACCCCCGACAACGTCTCCTCGACCACGGACTAGGGTGGCCGGATGCCGGACGAGTACCGCACAGTGGCCCACGCGGGGACGCACGAGACCGAGGTCAACCGCTCCCGCTTCCTGTGCGCCCTCGCCCCCGCGGCCACCGAGCGGGAGGCCCAGGAGTTCATCGCGGCCGTCCGCAAGGAGCACGCCGACGCCACCCACAACTGCTACGCGTACGTCATCGGCGCCGACGCCGCCGTCCAGCGGGCGAGCGACGACGGCGAACCGGGCGGCACCGCGGGCGTCCCCATGCTCCAGATGCTGCTGCGCCGCGACATGCGGTACGTCGTCGCCGTCGTCACCCGCTACTACGGCGGGGTCAAACTGGGCGCGGGCGGTCTGATCAGGGCGTACGGGGGAGCGGTCGGCGAGGCCCTGGACGTGCTCGGCACCCGCACCCGCCGCCGGTTCCGGCTGGCCACGGTGACCGTCGACCACCAGCGGGCCGGAAAGGTCCAGAACGACCTGCGGTCGACCGGGCGCGAGGTGCGCGAGGTGCGGTACGGGGAGGCGGTCACGATCGAGATCGGGCTGCCGGACGCCGAGGTGGCGGCGTTCGAGGGATGGCTGGCGGACGCGACGGCGGGTACGGCGGGGTTCGCGCTGGGCGGAGAGGCGTACGGGGACGCGTGAGCGGCACGACGGCCTCGGGGGCCGCAGATCGGGCCGATACGGGAGTAACCGCCCGTGATGTCAGACCCGGCTGTTAGTTTCGGGGATCATGAGACTGCTGCACACGTCCGACTGGCATCTCGGCCGCGCCTTCCACCGGGTGAACATGCTCGGGGCGCAGGCCGAGTTCATCGGCCACCTCGTCACCGTCGCGCGCGAACGCGAGGTCGACGCGGTGGTCGTGTCGGGTGATGTGTACGACCGGGCGGTGCCCCCGCTGGCCGCCGTCGAGCTGTTCGACGACGCCCTGCACCGGCTCGCGGACCTCGGGGTGCCGACGGTGATGATCTCCGGGAACCACGACTCGGCCCGCCGCCTCGGTGTCGGCGCCGGGCTCATCGGCCGCGCGGGCATCCATCTGCGCACCGACCCGTCGGCGGCCGGGACACCGGTGGTCCTCAAGGACGCCGCCGGGGACGTGGCGTTCTACGGCCTGCCCTATCTCGAACCGGCGCTGGTGAAGGACGAGTTCGGCGTGGAGAAGGCGGGCCACGAGAGCGTCCTGGCCGCCGCGATGGACCGGGTCCGCGCCGACCTCGCCACGCGCGCGGAGGGCACCCGTGCCGTCGTCCTCGCCCACGCCTTCGTCACCGGCGGCGAGGCCAGCGACAGCGAGCGGGACATCACCGTCGGCGGGGTCGCCGCCGTGCCCTCGGGCGTGTTCGACGGCGTCGACTACGTGGCTCTGGGCCATCTGCACGGCTGCCAGACCATCACCGCGCGCGTGCGCTACTCCGGCTCCCCGCTGCCGTACTCCTTCTCCGAGGCCGACCACCGCAAGAGCATGTGGCTGATCGACCTGGCGGGCGACGGCTCGGTCACCGCCGAACGCGTCGACTGCCCGGTGCCCCGCGCGCTCGCCCGGATCAGGGGGCACCTGGAGGACCTGCTCGCCGATCCGGACCTCGCCCGCCACGAGGACGCCTGGATCGAGGCGACACTGACGGACGCGGTACGCCCGGCCGACCCCATGGCCCGGCTGATGGAACGGTTCCCGCACACGCTGAACCTGGCCTTCGACCCCGAACGGTCACCGGACGACCCGGACGTGACCTACGCGCGGCGCCTCGCGGGACGCGACGACCAGGAGATCGCGGAGGACTTCGTCCTGCATGTGCGGGGCGCGGGCGCGGACGAGCACGAACGGGGCGTCCTGCGGGACGCGTTCGACGCGGTGCGGACGGACGAGACGGTACGGGAGGTGGCGCGGTGAACGGGGTGTGGGCTGTGGGGGTTGGGCGGAACAGTGCGGGACACCACGTCGGGTGCGGGCCGGTGGGGCTTCTCGCGCAGTTCCCCGAGCCCCTGAAAGGCGGGGGCCGCGCCCCTCGCCGCATTGATTCGCACAGCGACCTGCACACGGAGGGCGCCCGGTGAGGCTGCATCGGCTCGACATCACCGCCTTCGGGCCCTTCGGCGGTGCCCAGCAGGTCGACTTCGGGGAGTTGTCCGCCGCCGGGCTCTTCCTCCTGCACGGTGCGACCGGTGCGGGCAAGACCTCGATCCTCGACGCCGTCTGCTACGCGTTGTACGGCTCCGTGCCCGGCGCCCGCCAGGGCGGATCCCTGCGCAGCGATCACGCCGCGCCCGGTACCCGTACCGAGGTCACCCTCGAACTCACCGTCTCCGGACGCCGGTTGGAGCTGACCCGGCAGCCGCCCTGGGCGCGGCCCAAGAAGCGCGGCGAGGGCACGACCCTCGACAAGGCGCAGAGCTGGCTGCGGGAGTACGACTCCTCGGCCGGGTCCTGGAAGGACCTCAGCCGCTCCCACCAGGAGATCGGCGAGGAGATCACCCAGCTGCTCGGCATGAGCCGCGAACAGTTCTGCCAGGTCGTGCTGTTGCCCCAGGGCGACTTCGCGCGCTTCCTGCGCGCCGACGCCGAGGCCCGGGGCAAGCTTCTCGGCCGCCTCTTCGACACCCATCGTTTCGCCGAGGTCGAGAAGCGCCTCGCCGACCGTCGCCGCGCCGCCGAGGCCGAAGTGCGGGACGGGGACACGGAGTTGCTGGCCGACGCCCACCGGATGCAGCAGGCCGCCGGTGACGCCATGGAGCTGCCGGCCCTCGCACCGGGGGAGCCGGGGCTGGCCGAGGCCATCATGGGCGCCGCCGCAGTCGCCCGATCCACCGCGCGGGAGCGGCTCACCATCGCCCACTGCGCTCGCTCCGCCGCCGAGTCCGCACAGGTCGCGGCCGACATCGTGCTGGCCGACGTACGCGAAGTGGCCCTGCTGCAGCGGCGGTTCGCCGAGGCACGGGAGCGGGCCGGGCGGCTGGAGGAGCGGGCGGACGCGCACCGGGAGGCGCGGGCGCGGATGGAGCGGGCCCGCAAGGCCGAGGCGGTGGCACCCGCGCTGGAGCTGCGCGAGGCGGCCGAGACCGAGCACCGGCGCGCTGCCGACACCGAGGCACGCACGCGTGCCCTGCTGCCGGACACCTTCACGGACGCCGGCGCCGGAGGACTGGCCGCCGCAGCACGCCGGGCCGCCGAGGAACTGGGCGGGCTCGAATCAGCCCGCCGTGCCGAACAGCGGCTGGCCCAGCTCGTCGCCGAGCGCACCGGCCTGGACCGCCAGGAGCGCGCCGACGAGGACGTTCTGCACGACGCCGAGAGCTGGCTCGGGGGATGGGAATCCACCCGGGCGGGCCTCCAGATCCGTATCGAGTCCGCGCAGGAGGCCGCCACCCGGGCCGAACAGCTCGCCGTCCAGCGGGAACCCGCCCAGAACCGGCTCCGGGCCGCCCGCCAGCGCGACACGCTCGCCCGGGACACGGACGAGACGCAGACCCACGTACTCGCCTCGCGTGAACGAGCCACGGACGCCAAGGCGCACTGGCTCGACCTCAAGGAACAGCGGCTGACCGGCATCGCCGCCGAACTCGCCGCCAACCTCAGCGACGGCGAAGCCTGCGCCGTCTGCGGGGCCACCGAACACCCCGCGCCCGCGCGGAAGATCGCCGGGCACGTCGACCGGGAGGCGGAGGAGCGGGCGCTCGCCGCCTACCAGCGGGCCGACGAGCGCCGTGCCGACGACGAACGCCGACTGGGCCTCGTACGCGAGGCGCTGGCCGCCGCCACCGCCGAGGCCGGGGACGCGCCCACCGCCCAACTCGCGGAGCAGGCGGAGGAGTTGGAGCGGCGGTACGAGGAGGCGCGGCGGGGTGCCTCCGGGCTGCACTCCGCGCACGAGCAGCTCCGCCGGGCCGAGCAGGAGCGCGAGCGGCGCACCGCCGCCCAGCAGGAGGCGGCGGTCCGGACCGCGTCCCGGGTCGCCCGCCGGGACACGCTCGACCGTGAACGGGCCGCGCTGGAGGAGGAGTTGACGCAGGCCCGGGGCACCGCCGAGAGCGTCGCCGTGCGGGCCGGGCAGCTGGAGCGGCAGGTCGCGCTGCTCACCGACACGGCCGAGGCCGCCCGCGCCGCCGAGGACACCGCCCAGCGACTCAAGGACGCCGACGCCCGTCTCGCCGACGCCGCCTACCGCGCCGGGTTCGACACCCCGCGCGCGGCGGCCGACGCCCTGCTGGACGACGCGGCCCACCGGGAACTCCAACGGCGCCTGGACGCCTGGCAGTCGGAGGAGGCCGCCGTACGGGCCGCCCTCGCCGAGCCCGACACGGTGGCCGCCGCCCAGCAGCCGCCCGCCGACCTCGCGGGCGCCGAACAGGCCGCCTCGGCCGCCGCCCGGCGGCTGCGGGAGGCCGCCTCCGCGCGCGACGCCGCCGCCGGCCGCTGCCGCGAACTCGACCGCCTGTCCGCCCGCTCGGCGTCGGCGGTACGACGGCTCGCCCCGCTTCGCGCCGCCCACGACCGGGTGGCCCGCCTTGCCACCCTCACCGCGGGCACCTCGGCGGACAACGAACGCAAGATGCGCCTGGAGTCGTACGTCCTCGCCGCCCGCCTCGAACAGGTGGCCGCCGCCGCGACGGCACGGCTGCTGCGCATGTCGTCCGGCCGCTACACCCTGGTCCACTCGGACGACCGGGCCGGGCGGGGCCGCAGCGGCCTCGGGCTGCATGTCGTCGACGCCTGGACCGGCCGCGAGCGGGACACGGCGACCCTGTCCGGCGGCGAGACCTTCTTCGCCTCCCTCGCCCTCGCCCTGGGCCTCGCGGACGTCGTCACGGACGAGGCCGGCGGGGTCCGCCTCGACACCCTCTTCATCGACGAGGGCTTCGGCAGTCTCGACGACCAGACGCTCGACGAGGTCCTCGACGTCCTCGACTCACTGCGCGAACGGGACCGCAGCGTCGGCATCGTCAGCCATGTGCCGGATCTGCGGCGGCGGATCCACGCCCAACTGGAGGTGGAGAAGGGGAGATCGGGGTCGGTGGTGCGGCAGCGGGGCGGTGGCTGAGGGCGGCGGCGTCGGCGTTCACTGGCCGACGGGGCGGCGGGGGAGCGGCGAGGAGTAGACGACGCTGGTCGTCACCGAGCCGAGCGTGCCGATCCTGCCCGACACCTCCTCCAGATGCCGCATCGAACGCGCGATGACCTTGATGACGAAGCAGTCGTCCCCGGTCACGTGATGCGCCTCCAGGATCTCGGGCGTCACGGCGACCAGGTCGTGGAACGGTTTGTAGTGGCCGTTCGGATACCTCAGCCGGACGAAGGCGACGATCGGCAGGCCGAGCCGCTCCGGGTCGACGACCGCCGCGTACCCCTGGATGACCCCGGCCTCCTCCAGCCGCCGCACCCGCTCGGTGACCGCGCTCGGGGACATTGCCACGGCCCGTGCCAGCTCGGCGAAACTGGCGCGGCCGTCGCGCTGGAGGACATCGAGGATGCGCCAGTCGGTGGCGTCCGGGGAAAACGTGCTCATGCCCGAGGAATAGCAGGGAAATCACCGGCTGATCAAGAGAACAGCCGTGGATCACACCTTCAGGTGAACGGATCGCCGGCCGTAGATTTTCCGGTGAGGGACCTCGGCCGCGAGTCCCTGTCAAGGGAGGGCCCGACCATGAGCATCACCACGACTGCCGAGAACGCCACGACCGTCGAGAACGCCACGAGCGCCGTCAGTTCCGTCGGCGCCGTCAACCCCGTCCTGCGCGTCGCCCCCGCCGCCCCGGCCGAGGCTGCCGCCTACTTCGCCGTGAGCCTCGCCTTCCACGCCGACGTCTCCGATGTGGCCGCCGCCCTCGCGGCCGGTGACGGCGACCCCGGTTTCGTCGTCGTCGACTCGCGCTCCACCGAGTCCTGGGACCAGGGCCACCTCCCGGGCGCCGTCCACCTGCCGACGGCCCTGATCCCCGAGCAGGCCGCCCGGCTGCTCGACAAGGCGGTGCCCGTGGTGACGTACTGCTGGGGGCCGGGCTGCAACGGGGCGACCCGAGCCGCCCTCGCGCTCGCCCAACTCGGCTACCAGGTCAAGGAGATGCTCGGCGGCTTCGAGTACTGGGTGCGCGAGGGCTTCGAGTTCGAGACCTGGGAGGGCCGGGACCGCCGCGACACCGACGCGTTGACGGCCCCGGTGGACGCGACGGACTGCGGCTGCTGAAGACTGCTGCAGCAAACGCGGGCCTCGGGCTCGTACAGGACGCCGTCCTGTACGAGCCACTTCCCCCCCCGAACGACCCTCAGTCCCGCACGACTTCGGGCAGCGAGCGAAGGAAGGCGCGGTCGGCCGCCCCGAACTCCCCGTCCGGGCGGGCCGCGTGCAGGACGACGTCCAGGGCGGCGTCCGGATCGCAGGCGTAATGCCCGCTCGCCCAGGCGGCGTTGGCCTCGACGACGGCCCACTCCGAGCACTCCGTCAGCAGACCGACGTCCACGACGACGGCGCCGGGCAGTTCCTGCGAGAGCAGGCGTTCGGCGAAGGCCAGCACCTCCGCGCGCCGAGGGTCCTCGTCGAGCGCGGCGACGTCCAGCTCGCCGTGGGTCAAGTACCGGCTGCCGGTGCGGACTTCACCGTCGAGCAGGAACAGCCGGTACTCCACGGCGAACGTCACTATGTCGCTCACCAGCACCGGCGTTCCGTCGTCGACCGCGTCTGGCCCCGGCAGTCGGCTCCCGTCCGGATAGACGCGCGCCGGGAAGCTCTTGTCGTTCGGCGGCTTCACGAACGCCGGTCGGCGCAGCTGCCGGGCCTCGGCGACCGTGCTGAACTCGATCTCCCTGTGCGTGAGTTCGTACGGCAGCCGGGCCAGCCAGTCCGGCGCCGCCTCCAGGAGCCCGAGGCCCAACTCGCCCGCCACGGCGTCCGCGAACAGCGGACCGGCGTACAGCGACGCGCCCTCGGCCGCCCGGCACTCCTCCGGCACCCGCCACTCGCGCAGCACCTCGACACCCATCGCACGCCGACGTGCCGCGTCGGCCAGTGCGTGGCCGGTGGCGGTAACGCGCGGGGAGAGAAAGAGAGTTCGGGCGTTCATGGAGACGATGGTGGCCCACCTGCGGGGACCGGGGACAGCGAATTTACGGGCGCGCATTGCGTGTAGGTTGCTGCGCATGCCAGTTGAGTGGGTGGAGTCGGGCGGTGGGCCGCTCATTGCGGTACCGGAAGCGGTGTTGCCCTTCTGGGCGGGTGCGGACGGCGACGAGTTGTCGACGGACTACGACCGGGCCTGCGAGGTGGATGGTCTCATCGGGTTCGTGCCCGTCGGCGACACCACGGCCCTCGTCCTCGGCGACGAGCCGGCCGCGACCGCGTTCCTGCCGGAGCACGACACCTTCGTACGGTGGTGTGCCGCCGACTCCGAGGAGGAGCTGCTCGCCAGTGTCCCGGCCGCGCTCGCGGCGGCGGAGTGGGAGCCGGACCGGGCGTGGGTGACACCGGGGAACGTACTCCTATTCGACTCGGCGTGGCCGGGCAAGGAGACGGACCGGACCGACCATCTGCGGGTCGAGCTGGCGCCGGGGCGGTACGCGGTGCGGGCGGCCTACGTGGAGCCGGGACCGGAGACGTGGGTGGGACTCGTACAACTGCGGCGGCTCACCGGTTGACCGGCTGACGCGCGAGAACAACGGCCGGGACAGCGGCGGGGGTTGTGGCGGGAGAAGTGGAGGAGGCTGTGGGGCGTGCACCTGCGCACCCCACAACCACCTTGCCCTGCCGCCCAGTCGGCTCAGAGCTGTGACAGCTCGTCCACCAGGTCGTCCAGCCCGAGCGACCCCTGCGACAGCGCGGCCATGTGCCAGGCCTTCGCGTCGAAGGCGTCGCCGTGGCGGCGCCGGGCGTTCTCGCGGCCCAGGAGCCAGGCGCGTTCGCCCAGCTTGTAGCCGATCGCCTGGCCGGGGATCGTCAGATAGCGGGTCAGCTCGCTCTCCACGAAGTCGGCGGGGCGGCTGCTGTGGGCGCCGAAGAACTCCTGGGCCAGCTCCGGCGTCCAGCGCTCGCCGGGGTGGAAGGGGGAGTCCGCCGGGATCTCCAGCTCCGCGTGCATACCGATGTCGACGATGACGCGGGCCGCCCGCATCATCTGCGCGTCGAGGTAGCCGAGACGCTGCTCGGCGTCCGTGAGGAAGCCCAGCTCGTCCATCAGGCGCTCCGCGTACAGCGCCCAGCCCTCGCAGTTGGCGCTGACCCCGCCGATGGTGGCCTGGTAGCGGGAGAGGTTCTCGGCGACGTGCACCCACTGCGCGAGCTGGAGGTGGTGGCCGGGGACGCCCTCGTGGTACCAGGTCGAGACCAGGTCGTACACGGGGAAGCGGGTCTGGCCCATCGTCGGCAGCCAGGTCGTGCCGGGACGGGAGAAGTCCTCCGAGGGGGCCATGTAGTACGGCGCCGCGGCGCTGCCGGCCGGGGCGATGCGCGACTCGACCTTCTTCACCCGCTCGGCGAGTTCGAAGTGCGTGCCGTCCAGCGCCTCGATCGCCTGGTCCATCAGACCCTGGAGCCACTCGCGGACCTCGTCGACGCCCTCGATGTGCGTGCCGTGCTCGTCGAGATGGGCCAGCGCGACCCACGGAGTCTCGGCGCCCGGCAGGATCTTCTCGGCCTCCAGCCTCATCTCGCTGAGGAGCCGGTGGAACTCGGCCCAGCCGTACGCGTACGCCTCCTCCAGGTCCAGATCGGTGCCGTTCCAGTAGCGCGACCAGCGCGCGTACCGCTCCCGGCCCACGGTGTTCGGGGCGCCCTCGACGGTCGGCGCGTACACGTCCCGCATCCAGCCCTGGAGTTCGACGACGGCCGCGTCCGCGACCCGCGCCGCCTCGTCCAGCTCGGCGCGCAGCGACTCGGGGCCGGTCGACGCGAAGTCCGCGAACCAGCCGACGCCCTTGCCGTCCAGGTCGGACCACTCGCCGAGCTGCCCGACGAAGGTGGCGGTGGGGCGCGGAGCCGCGTACAGCTTGCGCTCCAGCCCGAGGGCCAGGCTCTCCCGGTAGCCCCGGAACGCCTCCGGGACCGCGCGCAGCCGCTCCACGATCGCCGCCCAGTCCTCCTCTGTGGCCGTCGGCGTCACCGTGAACACCTCGCGCACCGAGTGCGCGGCCGTGTGCATGTTGCCGACGGCACGCAGCCCCTCGCCGGCGTCGTGCACGGCGAGTTCGGCGGCGAGCCGCTCGCGCAGCAGCCGCCCGCAGCGCCGCTCGATGTCACTGTCCGCGCCAGGCCGCCGCTCGGCCTCGTCCAGCCGTGCCAACGTCGTCCGAGCCAGCTCCGCCAGGGCCTCCTGACCGGCGGGCGAGGTGTCCGGCAGCTTGCTGGAACTCTCCTTCACACCGAGGTAGGTACCGGTGACGGGGTCAAGGGCGATGAGATCATCGACGTAGGCGTCGGCGACCTCACGAGGCAGGGGGTTCTTGGTGTCGGACATGCACTCATCCTCGTACGAGCCCCGGGACACTGCCAAGCAGGGTTTCCCCGCGCCTCCGTAGGGGCGCGGGGAACTGCGCGACCAGCCACGACGAACCCGCAGGACAAGAACACACCCTCAGTCGCGTGAACTGTGGTCATACGGCAACGGAGAAACAACAGGCGCCGCATCCAACCGAGCAGTGATGACCAAGGTCCCCTCCTCGATCTGATAATCCAACGGCAACCCAAGCCCCCGCATGGCAGCGACCATCCCCGTGTTGGACGACTGCGTCACCGCGTACACGTGCTCGCAGTTCGCCTCACGCGCCATCGACACCAGACGCCGAAGCAACTCGCCGCCGATACCATGCCGCTGCCACTCGTCCTCGACGATCAGCGCGATCTCGGTCTCGTCACCGTCCCAGAGGAGATGACCGAGGCCGACGACCCGCCCCGACGCCGTCTGGACGGCGAGCGTGCGGCCGTAACGCGGGCTCAACAGATGGTTGAGGTAGCGATCGGCGTCGCCCATCGGCCCGTGGTAGCGCAGCGACAACGTGCGCGGCGAGCAGCGCTCGTGCATCGCCTTCGCCGCCTCCAGGTCACCCGCGTCGGCCCGCCGTACGGTGATGGCGTTGCCCCGGGGCAGCGTCAGTACGTCCTGGCCGTTCGGGACGCGTGGACCGAGCCGCGCGTCCAGCTCCACCAGTGCCCGCGCGCGGGCGAACTCGGTCGGGGTGAACGGCAGGTACGGCCGCTCCACGGTGATCACTCCGCCTTCCGGCGCGCGCAGTCGCATCACCGTGTCCGTCTCTTCGAGGGCGCCCTCGACCGGTACGCCCTCCCGTGCCGCCGAGTCGCCGCCGGGCAGCGACCGGATCGTGCACCGCCCGAGCAACTGGCGCAGCGCCAGCGGCAGTTCGGCCGCGTCGAGCGCCGTACGAGTGGCCAGGCCGAGGACCCGGGTCGGCGCGTCGACGAGGTCGTGGGCGTCGGCCCGCTCGATCCAGGTCCCGGCGCCGCCCGCGCGGGTCACCGCCCCGGAGATCTCGGTGGCGGTGAGGTCGGCGGGGGCGCGCAGCAGGAACTCGTCGACCGTGCCCCGGGCCAACGGATGCGTCTGCAGGCTCAGGATGTCGATACGCCGCTCGGCGAGAGCGATGCACAGCGCGGCGAGCGACCCCGGCTGGTCCTTGACCGTCGTCCGCATCCGCCACAGCACACTCGCACCGGCGGCCATGCCGGTGCCGGTATCGGGACCGGTGCCTGTATCGGTCCCGTCCGGCGGTGCGTGACCGTGGCGGCTTGTCCACCATGTGCGCAGCAGCGCGGCGAGTTCGACGACGTCCTGCCGCCACCGGCGTACCGGGCGCCCATCCGTCACACAGGTCTGCTCAGCTACTTTTCGAGTCATGCAGTCACCATGCGCCAACGGTGTTGCGTGATCACGAACGGACTGTGACCGAAGGGTTAAGTTGCCTTTCGCCCTTTTTGTTAACTTTTCCACGATTTTCGGCGGCGTCCGTTACTGCCCCACCCGCCCCGGCCGCAGCACCTTCGTGAACAGCACGGTCCCGTCCTGCTCGCGCAGCCGTACGGTCAGCTCCCCGCTGTGGCCGTCGATGTCGACCTCGCCGAAGAACTGGTAGCCGCCGGCCGGGGACACGTTGGCCGCCTCCGGCGCCTTCACGAAGACCCGCTCCGGACCGAACGTACCGTCGAGCGCGCTGGCGGGGAACGCCCCGGCGTTCAGCGGGCCGGAGACGAACTCCCAGAACGGCTCGAAGTCGGTGAAGGCGGCCCGCGCGGGCTGGTAGTGCTGGGCGGAGGTGTGGTGGACGTCGGCGGTCAGCCAGACCGTGCCGGTGATCCGCCGGTGCTTGATGTACCGCAGCAGCTCGGCGATCTGCAGCTCACGCCCGAGCGGCACGCCCGGGTCGCCCTGCGCGACGGCCTCGATGTTGGCCCTGCCCTCGGTGGCGTCCGGCACGACCAGGCCCAGCGGCATGTCGGAGGCGATCACCTTCCACACGGCACGCGAGCGGGACAGTTCCCGCTTGAGCCACGCCAGCTGCTCGGCGCCCAGGATGCCCTGCGGGTCGACGGTCTGGTCGTCGGGGGAGTTGGCGTTGCGGTACGTCCGCATGTCGAGGACGAACACGTCGAGCAGCGGCCCCTGGTGCATCACCCGGTAGACGCGGCCGTCCTTGGCGCCCGGCCGGAGCGTGGAGATCGGGAAGTACTCGGAGAAGGCCCGCCGGGCCCGGACGGCGAGGGTGTCGACGCTCTTCTCGGTGTAACGGGTGTCCGAGTCGAGGATCGTCTGCCCCGGGTACCAGTTGTTGCGCACCTCGTGGTCGTCCCACTGGATGATCGAGGGAACCTGCGCGTTGAACCGCCGCAGATTCTCGTCGAGCAGGTTGTAGCGGAAGTTGCCCCGGAACTCGGCGAGCGTCTCGGCGACCTTCGACTTCTCCTCGGTCGTGATGTTCCGCCAGGTGGAGCCGTCGGGCAGCGCGGCCGTCGCGGCGATCGGGCCGTCGGCGTAGATGTTGTCGCCGCTGCACAGGAAGAAGTCGGGGTCGAGTTTCCCCATGGCGTCGTAGATCCGGTAGCCGCCGAGGTCCGGGTTGATGCCCCAGCCCTGCCCCGCCAGGTCCCCCGACCACAGGAACCGCACCCCGTCGCGCCGCCGCGCCGACGTCGTACGGAAGGTGCCGGTCACCGGCTCGCCGGTACGGCGCGGGTCGTCCGGGTCGGCGAGCAGCACGCGGTAGTGGATCTGCTCGCCGGACGGCAGCCCGCACAGCCGCGTCGTACCGGTGAAGTCGCTGTCCGCGCCGAGCCGCGGCCCGTGCCAGCGGCGGGCGTTGCGGAACGACTCGGTGGCGGACGTCTCGACGACCATCCGGGCCGGCCGGTCGGAGCGCACCCACACGAGCCCGGAGTCGGCGGTCACATCGCCGGTCTGGACGCCCCACCCGGCCTTCGGCCGCCCCGACAGCGCGAACGCGGGCGCAGCCGCCGCACCGACGGCGGCGGGCAGGGTCAGGGCCGCCGAGGCGGCGAGCGAACCGCGCAGCACGCTGCGACGACCGGGCGACGGAACAGGTGACATGGGAGGTGCCTCCGGGGAAAGGATCCGGCGAATGTGCTCTGCCACAACTACTCGGGCACCGCAGCGCGCACGCGAACCACGGGTGAACAACTGCCCTCGCGGACAAGGGAAGCGAGCACAGGAGCAGCCGGCGGGGACCGGTCAGCCGCCGACCGCCTCGGCCATCAGCCGCACCCCGGCCGCGATCCGCGCGGGCGACAACTGCGCGTACCCCAGCACCAGCCGCACGCCGCCCCCGGGCACGCGCGCGTGCGCGAAGTCCGTCAGCGGCCGTACCGCCACCCCGGCCGCCGCCGTCCGCTCCAGGAACCGCTCCTGCGGCCCGTACCGCTCCGGCAGCGCGGCGATGACGTGCAGCCCGGCCGCGATCCCCGACACCTCCGCCCCGGGAAAGTGCTCCTCCAGCGCCGTTACGAGGCTGTCGCGCCGTTCCCGGTAGGCGCGCTGGCACCGGCGCAGATGCCGGTCGTAGTCACCGCGTTCCACGAACCGCGCGAACAGCTCCTGGTCGAGGGCGGGATGCCCCAGGTCCATGGTCCGCTTCCGCTCGACGACCTCCTCGGCGACCGACTCCGGCACGAGAAGCCAGCCGAGCCGCAGCCCGGGCGCGAGCGACTTGCTGACGGACCCGGTGTAGGCGACACGCTCGGGATCGAGCCCCTGCAGGGCACCCACAGGGGCGCGGTCGTAGCGGAACTCCCCGTCGTAGTCGTCCTCGATCACCAGCCCGTCCACCGACCTTGCCCAGTCGAGGAGTTCGGTCCGGCGGCCCGCCGAGTAGGCGATCCCGGAGGGGAACTGGTGGGCGGGCGTGGTCATCACCACGCGTACGCCCGAAGCCCGCAGCGCGTCGAGGCGGAGCCCCTCTTCGTCCAGGGGCAGCGGTACGGCGCCGAGCCCGGCGGCGATGTACAGGGTGCCGTGTTCCGGGCTCCCGGGGTCCTCCACGCCGATATCGCGCATCCCGCGCGCGTGGAGCACGTGTCCGAGCAGCGTCGTCGCCTGCGCCACCCCGGAGACCACGATCAGCCGTTCCGGGTCCGCGACCACGCCCCGCCGCCGCGCGAGCAGCTCCGCGAGTGCCGTCCGCAGCCGGGGGAGCCCGCGCGGATCCGGATAGCCGAGGGCGTGATGCGGGACCTCGGCGAGCACCGCGCGCTGGGCGGCGGCCCACACGGCACGCGGGAACAGCGACAGGTCGGGGGTGCCCGGGCGGAAGTCCGCGAGGGTGCCGGGGGAGCGCGGGGCGAGGTCCCGCGCGCGTGGGTGCGCGGCTCGGACGGCACCGCCCACCCAGGTACCGGCCCCGCGCCCGCTGCGCAGATAGCCCTCCGCGGTCAGCTGCTCGTACGCCTCCGTGACCAGCCCCCGCGACACACCGAGGTCGGCCGCGAGGTCCCGGCTGGACGGCAGCCGCGTCCCCGGTACGAGCCGCCCCGACCGGACCGCCGCCCTGAGCGCCTCCTGAAGCGAACGCCCACGCGCGCGTGCCGGTGCGGAAGCGGCCGGGAGCAGCAACTCCCAGGCGGCGGAGCCCGGCAGGCCGCCCGGACTGGTCCCCGATGACGTCATGGAAGTGGACCTTAATCCGGTCCACCGCGCTCCCTAGCGTGACGTCCATGAACACCACCGCCGACCCGTCCGACATCACCCCCGCGCGCGGGGCCCTGCTCACCGCCCTCGCCGCCGTCCTCGTCGGCTGCTCCTTCACCGCCAACAGCGTCCTCGGTGACTACCCGTACGCGGGCGGCCAGTTCCTCCGCTACGGCCTGGCATGCATCCTGCTCCTGCCCCTGGTCGGCCGGGGCGCCGCCGCCCCGCTGCGCGCCCTGACCGCCCGTCAGTGGACCCGCCTCGCGCTGCTCGCCGCCGTCGGCATGGTCGGCTTCAACCTGGCCGTCATCGCCGCCGAACGCAGCGCGGAACCGGCGGTGCCCGGGGTGTTCGTGGGCTGCGCGCCGGTGGTCGTGGCCGTCCTGGTGCCGCTGCTGGACGGGCGGCGGCCCCAACGGGTGGTGCTGTACGGGGCGTTGACGGTCGCGGCGGGCGCGTTCGCGGTCCAGGGGTGGGGTCGTACGGACGGCGTGGGCATCGCCTTCTCCGGGTGCGCGCTCGCCGGTGAGGTCGGCTTCGCGGTCCTCGCCGTACCGCTGGTGCGGCCCCTGGGGCCCCGGCTGCTGTCCGCGACCGTGTGCGGCCTCGCCGCCGCCGAGTCCGCGCTCGCCGGGGTGGTCCTCGACGGCGCGGGCTGGCTGCGCGTGCCCGACGTCACCGAGACCGCCGCGCTGCTGTGGCAGGCGGCGGTCGTCACGGTCGTCGGCTTCGTGTGCTGGTACATCGGCCTGCGGCGGATCGGCGCGGAGCGCGCCACGCTCTTCTCCGGCCTCATCCCGGTCGCCGCCGCCTGCACCGCCCCGCTCGTCGGCACGGGCTCCTACGGCCCCGCCCAGGCCGCCGGAAGCGCCCTGGTGGGCGCCGGGGTCGCCCTGGGGTCGGGCGCGTTCAGCCTCGTACGGCTGCGCCGGTCAGCGGCTGCCGTCGAGGATCACCCGGGCGACCAGCGCCGGGTCGTCGTTCATCGGGACGTGGCCGCAGCCGGGCAGCCGGATCAGCCGGGCCTTGGGGATGACCTGCTTGGCGCGGACGCCCTGGCGGCGCACGAGCAGCAGGTCGCGGGTGCCCCACGCGACGGTGACCGGGATGCCGGGGACGTCGTCGGTGAACCGGATGTCGCGGCCGGACCTGAGGGTCTCGGTGAACCGCTGGGCGTTCGCCAGGGCGAGCGTCTCCGCGACGACGGCCTCGGGTGAACGGCGGCCGGGCCGGGCGTAGATGGTGCTCGTCAGGACGCTCCGGCCCGCCGCCGACCGCGACAGCCGCTCGACCAGCGGCACCGGCATGCTCCGCGCCGCCCGTCGCATCGCCAGCAGCACCCCGAACGCGTACCGCCGCTCCGCCTGCGACCAGAACCCGGCCGGGGAGAGCGCGGTGACGGACCGTACGCGCTTCTCGCGCCCGAGTTCCAGGGCCAGCAGCCCGCCCAGCGAGTTGCCCGCCACATGCGGCCGGTCCAGGTCCAGCGCGTCGCACAGGCCGCCGAAGACGGCGGTCATGGTCGGCAGGTCGTGCGTGAAACTGTCCGCCAGCGCCGGGGAGGCGCCGAACCCGGGCAGGTCGACGGCGATCACCTCGCGCTCGGTGGCCAGGATGTCGATCACCGGGTCCCAGGCCTGCCGGTGGTGCCCGATGCCGTGCAGCAGCAGAAGCGGCTCGCCGACGCCCACGCGCGCGTACGACAGGGTCACGGTCCTGGTCTCGGCCGGCGGGCCGTACGGAGAGGGGACCTCGAAGGAGACGGTGGCGGACATGGGGCTGCTCCTCGTCGTACACATGTACACATCGGTGTGTCCGGGCGGCGGTCCAGAGCACCGCGTAGACAGCTTGTCAGCAATTGCTACCGACCGGTAGCCCCTGGTGGCCGCCGGCAGTGAACTCGCTGGACACGGTCCGCGGCGGCGGGTTGGGATGGGGCCGTGACCGCCGACACCGCGACCGACGTCTTCGAAGAGCACCGGCCCGTCCTCATGGGCGTCGCCTACCGCATGCTCGGCCGGGTGGCCGACGCCGAGGACGTCGTCCAGGACGCGTGGCTGCGCTGGGCCGGCGCCGACCGGACCGGCGTACGCGAACCGCGCGGCTACCTCGTGCGCGTCACGACCCGGCTCGCCATCGACCGGTTGCGCCAGCTGAGCACGCGCGGCGAGACGTACGTCGGCCCGTGGCTGCCCGAGCCGTACGTCACCGAACTCACCGACGTGACAGGCACCGTCCCGGACGCGGCCGAGCGGGCCGTCCTCGCCGACACCGTGTCCCTCGCCGTCATGGTCGTCCTGGAGTCCCTCTCGCCTCTGGAACGCGCGGTGTTCGTCCTCCGGGAGGCCTTCGGCTACCCCTTCGCGGAGATCGCCGCCATGCTCGACCGCGCGGAGCCGGCGGTACGTCAGCTCGCCGGGCGTGCCCGGCGGCACGTGGACGAACGGCGTCCGCGGTACGAGGTCGACCCGGCCCGGCGTCGGGATCTGACCGAACGTTTTCTCGCCGCCGCCGAACGGGGCGACCTCGCGGGCCTCATGGAACTCCTCGCCCCGGACGTCAGCCTCGTCGCCGACAGCGGCGGCCTCGCGCAGGCACCGCGCCGCGTCCTGGAGTCGGCCGATCACGTGAGCCGTTTCGCCCTCGGCATCGCGGCCAAGGGGCTCGCGGACGTGTCGTTCCGCTTCCTGGAGGTCAACGGCGGATTCGCCGTGCTCGTGCTGGCCGCGGGCAGGCCCGACGCCGTCTTCCAGTTGGATGTGGCGGACGGTCGTATCCAGCGCATGTACATCATCCGGAACCCGGACAAGGTGCGCTTTCTGACCCCTCTTCAGGAACGCTGATTGGTCTTGACCAAGCATCGGGGCCGTCCTATGGTCGCAGGAAAGTGCAACAACCTTTAATAAACAAGGGCACTAAAAAGCCGCCGGACCACGGCGATTGCGGAGGACAGGGTGGGGACCACGCAGTTGGAAACGGTGCCGGAGCCGAAGTACTGGCATCTGAAGACCGTGCTCAGTGAGGCACTGGACTCCGAGTTCACCGTGGGCGAGATCCTGCCCAACGAGCGCGATCTCGCGGCCCGCTTCGGCGTCGCCCGCGCCACGCTCCGCCAGGCACTGGAGCAGCTCGAACTCGAAGGCCGGCTGCAGCGCCGCCGGGGCGTCGGCACGACCGTCGCGCCGCCGCGCATGGGCGTCGCCGTCGGCACGGCCCGGCACGCGTGGCCGGGGGCGGCGGACGACGCCTGGCAGCCCGTGGACAGCGCGCCGGCCGTCCCGTCCGCGGCGGTCGCCGCCGCCCTGGAGACCGGCCGGGACGAGCCCGTCCACACCGTGCGCCGCTCCCGCGTCTCGCACGGCCAGCCGGTCGCCGCCGAACTCCTCTACGTCCCGGCCCTCTCGGTGCCCGACCTCTCGGCGATCGACGCTCCGTCGGGCGCGGCACGCGCGCGTGCGGTGCTGCGTGAACTCCAGCGCCTGGAGCTGGAGGGCCAGGACCGCGCGGTGGAACTGGGCTCGGCCCGCGCGGACGACGCGAAGGAACTGGACCGCCTCCCCGGGGCGCCGGTCCTGGTCGTCACGACCCGCTTCTTCGCGGGGGGCCGTACGGCGGCGCTCTCCGTCGCCACGTATCGCGCTGACACGTGCCGCCTGACGTTCGGCGACAGCGGGGGAGTGGAAATACACCACGGCCCGGAGCGCCAGGCGTCCTGACGGCCGTACAACATCCGAGGTTCACCCGCGCCCCAAGGGGGCGCGGGGAACTGCGCGACCAGCCACGACGCGCCCGCAGTGTTCACACCACCTTCAGGGGAACACTTACCGCCGGGCCGTCACAGTCCCCTCCACCGCGAACAACTGCTCCTCGACATGATCGAGAGCGAGCCGCAGCGCACCCGTAGCCACAGCGGCCTCCCCCAAGAGGGACAGGGACACGCCCGGCGGTCGCAGACAGTACCGCGCCAACTCGTCGCGCAACGGCTCCAGCAGCCCGTCCAGCCCCGCCGCCCACCCCCCGACGACGACCAGCTCCGGGTCGAGGGCCAGCACGAGCGCGGCCACGTCATGGACGAGCCGCTGGATGAAGCGGTCGACGGCCGCGCGGGCCTGTTCGTCGCCCTCGCGCGCGCGGCGGAACACCGAGGCGACGGCCACCTCGTCGAGCGGGTGCAGGGGCTCGCCCGTGGTCGACAGCAGCGCCTCCGGGGTCGCCTCCCGGCCCAGCAGATGCAGCGCGCCGATCTCCCCGGCCGCCCCGCCGTAACCCCGGTGCAGCCGCCCGCCGATCAGCGAACCGGCGCCGGGACTGAGCCCGGCGAGGACGAACACGATGTCGTCGGAGCCGATCGCGGCGCCCTTCCAGTGCTCGGCGACGGCCGCCGCGTTGGCGTCGTTCTCGACGAGCACCGGGCACTTGAAGGACCGGCCGAGCCGTTCGCCGAGCCGCAGCCCGGTCCACTCGGGCAGCGCGGTGCACAGCCGTACGACCCCGTCGGCCTCCACGATCCCGGGTGTGGCCACGCCCACGGCCCGCAGCGAGTCACGGGCCACCCCGGCCCGGCGCAGCAGCTCGGCGACCGCCGACCGCAGCCGCTCCAGCCGCTCGTCGGCGGGGGCCGCCTCGTCGACGTCCTTCGAGATCGACCCCAGGAGCCGCCCGTCGAGGTCGGACAGCAGCGCGGCGACCCGGTGGGAGCCGATCTCCAGCCCCAGCAGATGCCCGGCCTCGGCCCGGAACCTGAACCGCCGCGCGGGCCGCCCCTGCCGCCGGGCGACGCTCTCGTCGGCGGCCTTCTCGACCACGAGCCCGCCGTCCATGAGCCCCTCGACGACGCCCTCGACGGTCGGCCGGGACAGCCCGGTCACCCGGGTGATCTCGGTCAGCGTCGCGCAGTCCGTGGCACGCAGCGCGTGCAGCACCACCGCGGAGTTGATCCTTCGCAGCAGCGAGGGATCCCCGCCGGTCAGCTGCCCCAACGTACGTCCTCCCAGCTAAGCCGACCTGGTGAAGGCGGGTGTGCGACCGCGCCCCGAAAAGGGGCGCGGGGCTGTCGTCCATCTGTGGCTCCGCTGCGGGGGCGCGACAAGCCTCCACCGGCCCGCGGGTTCATCATCGCGCTTCCAGCGGAGCGCTCGTGCGCGTGTGGGGCGGATCGTACTCGGCGCGGAGCGGTCGGGCGAGAGCCGGACGTCCCCGACCTGTCGGACCGGTGGGGATCATCCGGGCGCCACGAACCCGGACTCGTACGCCACGATGACCGCCTGCGTACGATCCCGGGCCCCGAGTTTCGCCAGCACCGCGCTGACGTGCGACTTCACGGTCTCGGTCCCGACGAGCAGCCGGGCGGCGATCTCCGCGTTGGACAGTCCCCGGGCCATCAGCCGCAGCACCTCCGCCTCCCGCTCGGTCAGCCGGGCCCGCTCCAGAACGGCCCGGGCGGCCCGATTCCCACCGCCCTCGCCCCCGTACTCGGCCGCCAACCGCCGCACCGAGGCCGGAAACAGCAACGACTCCCCTTCGGCGACCAGCCGCACCGCGTGCACGATCTCGGCAGGCCGGGCCCGCTTGAGCAGGAACCCGTCGGCCCCGGCCCGAAGCGCCTCGTACACGTACTCGTCGTTCTCGAAGGTGGTGATCACCAGGATCTTCGGCGGCTCCGGCACCGTCCGCAGCACCGCGCGCGTGGCCTCGATCCCGTCCATCAACGGCATCCGCACATCCATGGCGACCACATCGGGCCGCAACCGCCGCACCAGCGGAATGACGGCGGCCCCGTCGGCGGCCTCCCCGACGACCTCGATGTCGGGCTGAGCCTCCAGCACGGCCCGCAGACCGGCCCGCACGAGGGGCTCGTCGTCGACCAGGAGCACGGTTACGGGCATCCGGTCAGCGTAGATCAAGCAGACCGACCCGCCGCCGGGCTCCCGGCCCCAACCCGCCCTCCCCGACCGGCAGTCGGACAAGCACCCGCCACTCACCGGCCTCCTCGTCGACCCCCGCCGACGCCCGCCCGCCGAGCAGCGCGGCCCGCTCCCGTATCCCGCGCAGACCGCCGCCGCCGAGGCCGGGCCGGGGTATCGGCCCGGATATCGGGGCGATGAGCGGATTGCGGACGTCGAGGACCAGCGAGCCGTCCGCGACCGCCACCCGGACCCGCACCGGAACCGACCCCGCGTGCCGCAGCACGTTGGTGAGCGACTCCTGGAGGATGCGGTACCCCTCGCGGGACACGGGCCCCGGCAACTCGCCCAGCGGCCCGGTCAGTTCGGCGTCGACCTTCGCCCCGGAGGCCCGCGCCGACTCCAGCAGCCGATCGGCTTCGACAAGGGCAGGACGGCTGCCCGCCGGACGCTCCGCCTCGCGCAGCACCCCCAGCACCCGCTCCAGATCGAGCAGGGCGGCCCGCCCGGTCTCCTCGATGGCGCCCAGGGCCCGATCGGTGAACTCCGGGTCACCGGCCGCCTGGGCGGCCCCCGCCTGGACCACCGCCACGGTGAGCGCGTGCCCTATGGAGTCGTGCAGCTCGCGCGCGATCCGACCGCGCTCCAGCAGTTGCTCGGTACGCTCCTCCAGCGCGGCCAGCCGCTCGGACGCCGACGGCCCCAGCAGGCTCCGCGCGGCGACGGTGATCAGCTCCCCGAGCCCGACCACGACACCGTAGAGGGCGAGCAGGGGCAGCGGCGCGAGCAGGGCGTACGCCCACGGCGGCTGCGAGGCGGGCAGGAAGGGATTCTCGGCGGAGAAGTGCCCGACAGCGGCCCGGACGAGGTCGACGGAGGTCAGCGGCAGCCAGACACAGGCCCCCATGGCCACCGGCCCGAGGACCATCCGCACTTCCAGCCACAGCACGGTTCGCAGCCGGTCCCGCCAACTCGCCGAAGGGGCGACGGAGATCGCAGACTCCGAGGCAGGCTCACTTGGCGTCAGCAGCAGCCGGGCCTGCACCCCCTCACCCAGCCGCACGCCGGGAATCAGCCCGACGACCAGCAGAACGGCGGCCGGCACCCACGGAGTCGACATGTCGATGAACATCCACACGCTCACGACGAGCATCGGCACCCACAGGTGCAGCAAGCGCGTGTACGTCGTCCCCCGTGACAACGGGCGCAGAAAGCGGGCCATGCGGACATCGTGACAGCCACCACTGACAACGGACCTCCCCCGAGCGGGGGAGAGGCTCTCCACGGACGGGGGAGGCCCCACCCCCGCCGGCCCGGCCAGGCTGCTGCCATGACCAGCATCGACGTCAGGGACCTCACCAAGGAGTACGGCACCGCACGAGCCGTCGACCGGCTCACCTTCACCGTCGAACCCGGCCGGGTCACCGGCTTCCTCGGCCCCAACGGCGCCGGGAAGTCCACGACCATGCGGCTCGTCCTCGGCCTGGACCGCCCGACCCACGGCACCGCCACCGTCGGCGGCCGGGCCTACGCCACCCTCGACGAGCCCCTCCGCAGGGTCGGCGCCCTCCTCGACGCCCAGGCCGCCCACGGCTCCCGCACCGCCTACGACCACCTCCGGGCCCTCGCGGTGAGCAACCGCATCCCGGACCGCCGGGTCGACGAGGTGCTGGCCGAGACGGGGCTCACCTCGGTCGCGAGGCGCAGGGTGAAGACGTACTCCCTGGGCATGCGCCAGCGCCTCGGCATCGCGGCGGCGCTGCTCGGCGACCCGGAGGTGGTGCTGCTCGACGAGCCCTCGAACGGCCTCGACCCCGAAGGCATCGTCTGGATCCGCGGGTTGCTGCGCAGGCTTGCGGGGGAGGGTCGTACGGTCCTGGTCTCGTCCCACCTCATGAACGAGACCGCGTCCTTCGCCGATCACCTGGTCGTCCTCGGGCGAGGACGGCTGTTGGCCGACACCCCGATGCGCGAGTTCATCGACGCCCGGGTGAGGCCACGCGTGCGCGTGCGCATCTCGGACGGCGGCCCGGCCCTGCGCCGCGTACTGGCGAAGCACGGATACGAGGCCGCCGCGCACGCCGACGGCCACTGGACCGTGGAGCACGCGCGCGTGGACGACATCGGCCGACTGGTCTCGGCGGCGGGCCTGACGGTCCTGGAACTGGCCGCCGACGAGGGCACCTTGGAGCAGGCCTACCTTGACCTGACCGCCTCGGCGACGGAGTTCACGACCACCATCGCCCCGCAGCCCCAGGAGGCCTGACCATGCCCTTCGTACCCGTACTGCACGCCGAGCTGTTCAAGATCCGTACCCTGCGGTCGCTGCTCGGGGCACTGTGCGCGGTCGTACTGGCCACGGCCCTGTTCTCGGCGCTCGCCGGACTCGACTCAGGCACGGACGAGAAGGACTTCGACCCACTGTTCGCGTCCTTCTTCGGCGTCAGCTTCGGCCAGATCGCGGCGGTCGCCTTCGGCGCGACGGCGGTGTCGTCCGAGTTCCAGGGCGGTGGACTCCGGGTCACGCTTGCGGCGGTGCCGCGCCGGGGCCGCTGGTTCGCGGCGATGGTGGTGGCAGTCGCCGTACACGTCATGGGTGTCGGCCTGATCGCCGGGGGAGTGAGCCTGGCGGTCGGCAGGGCGGCCCTCGGCGCCGACGCGAACAGCTTGTCCTGGGCGGAGGGGCTGCGGGGCGTGATCGGTTGTGGTCTCTACCTCACCCTGATGAGCCTGCTCGCGGCAGGCCTGACCGCCCTGCTGCGCAGCGGAGTCGCCACGCTGAGCGTCCTGGTCCCGTTCCTGCTGATCGTCTCGTTCGTGGTCGGCGGGGTTTCGGGTACGGTCGCCGACTTCCTGCCCGACAAGGCGGGTCAGGTGGTGCTTCATGCGAGCTGGGACGGGTCACTGGGCCCCTGGACCGGGCTGGCCGTGACCGCGCTGTGGGCGGGCGGCGCGCTGCTGGCGGGAGCGTGGAGCGTACGGCAGCGGGATGCGTGAAGGCGGGACGGACGTACGCGCCGCCCCGCCCGCCCCGTACACGGGCTAGGAAGCCGCCTCCCGCAGGCGGCCGAACTCCTCCGCCATGGTCGCCGCTGTCCAATGGGCGTTCAGGCCGCTCGGGTTGGGCAGCACCCACACGCGCGTGTCGCCGAACTGCCGCTCCTGAGGGCCCACTTGCGCCCTGCGGTCGTCGAAGGCGACCCGGTACGCCGTCACGCCCACGACGGCCAGCCAGCGGGGCCGTAGTCGTGTCACCTTCTCGGTCAGCAGGCGTCCGCCCTCGCGGTACTCCTCGGCCGAGAGTTCGTCGGCTCGGGCGGTCGCCCGAGCTACGACGTTCGTGATGCCGAGGCCGTATGACAGCAACTCGGCCTGTTCGGCGGGCCTGAGCAGCCTCGGTGTGAAGCCGGAGAGATGGAGGACGGGCCAGAAACGGTTGCCCGGGCGGGCGAAGTGGTGGCCCGTCGCCGCTGTCATCAGGCCCGGGTTGATGCCGCAGAACAGGACCTGGAGGCCGCCCGCGACGACGTCCGGTACGAGACGGTCGCGGGCGGCCTCCAGGTCTGCCTGGGTGAAGCGGGGTGTGCGGGTCAGAGGATCGCTCCGGGGGTGTAGGCCGCGGCCTCCGGGTGCTGCTTGGCGATCTCCTCGATCCGGGCGACGACCGAGGCGACCTGGTCGGCGGCGGCGCCCGTGAAGGACAGCTTGTCGGCCATCAGGGCGTCGAGCTGGGCGCGGTCCAGGGGGATGCGTTCGTCGGCGGCGAGCTTGTCGAGGAGTTCGTTGCGCTCGGCGCCCTGCTCGCGCATGGCGAGCGCGGAGGCGACGGCGTTCTCCTTGATGGCCTCGTGCGCGACCTCGCGACCGACGCCCGCGCGCACCGCGCCCATCAGCACCTTCGTGGTGGCGAGGAAGGGGAGGTAGCGGTCCAGCTCGCGGGCCACGACGGCCGGGAAGGCGCCGAACTCGTCGAGGACCGTCAGGAACGTCTCCAGGAGGCCGTCGAGCGCGAAGAACGCGTCCGGGAGGGCCACCCGGCGCACCACCGAGCAGGACACGTCGCCCTCGTTCCACTGGTCGCCCGCCAGCTCGCCCGTCATCGAGGCGTAGCCGCGCAGGATCACCATGAGGCCGTTGACGCGCTCGCAGGACCGCGTGTTCATCTTGTGCGGCATCGCCGACGAGCCGACCTGGCCGGGCTTGAAGCCCTCGGTCACCAGCTCGTGCCCGGCCATCAGCCGGATCGTCTTGGCGGTGGAGGAGGGGGCGGCGGCCAGCTGGACCAGCGCGGTGACGACCTCGTAGTCGAGGGAGCGGGGGTAGACCTGGCCGACCGAGGTGAAGGCGGTGGAGAAGCCGAGGTGGCCGGCGATCCGCTGCTCCAGCTCCGCGAGCTTGGCCGCGTCGCCGCCGAGCAGGTCCAGCATGTCCTGGGCCGTGCCCACGGGGCCCTTGATGCCGCGCAGCGGGTAGCGGCTGAGCAGCTCCTCGACCCGGGCGTACGCGACGAGCAACTCGTCGGCGGCGGTCGCGAAACGCTTGCCGAGGGTGGTGGCCTGGGCGGCCACGTTGTGCGAGCGGCCGGCCATGACCAGCTCGGCGTACTCGCCGGCGAGCTTGCCGAGGCGGGCGAGGACGGCGACCGTGCGGTCGCGCATCAGCTCCAGGGAGAGCCGGATCTGGAGCTGCTCCACGTTCTCGGTGAGGTCGCGGGAGGTCATGCCCTTGTGGACGTGCTCGTGGCCGGCGAGGTCGTTGAACTCCTCGATACGCGCCTTCACGTCGTGCCGGGTGACCTTTTCGCGCTCGGCGATGGAGGCGAGGTCCACGGTGTCGAGGACGCGCTCGTAGTCGGCGAGGGCGGCGTCGGGGACGTCGATCCCGAGGTCCTTCTGGGCCCGCAGCACGGCGAGCCAGAGCTGGCGCTCAAGCCTCACCTTCTGCTCGGGGGACCAGAGGGTGGCGAGTTCGGCGGAGGCGTAGCGTCCGGCGAGAACGTTCGGGATGCGGGGCTTTGCGGGTGCGGCGGTCACGTGGACGGATTCT